>CAYFFG010000012.1:0-95674 GCA_964342355.1 uncultured Hyphomonadaceae bacterium | reverse complement strand
GTTCCAGGCGTGCGCCTTCGACCACTCGGCCACCTCACCGTAAGAGCGCGCGACAATAGCGTGAAGATCGCTGAGTGCAAGCTGAAAATCACATGATTTTGACAAAGGTGGCGGATAGCGCAGAGCCAACCTACATTCTATGTTGAATCAGAATGCTGATCAGCCCTTTAGGAGGCGCAATATGTTCTTTTCAAAGTCAAAAACGGAAATGGTGACGGCGGACACGGCGCTGCCTGGCCGTGACGCGTCAATTCGCACAGCTGAGACAAATATTGTGACGGGTCAACCTCTGAAGGGGCCTTTTGCGGATGGCCTGGAAACGATCTATCTCGCAATGGGATGTTTTTGGGGCGCGGAGCGGCGTTTCTGGCAAACCAAGGGTGTGGTCGCCACTGCAGTCGGATATCAGGGTGGTTTTACAAATAATCCGACTTACGAAGAAGTCTGCACGGCCAAGACCGGGCATACGGAGATCGTCAAAGTGGTTTATGATCCAGATGTCATCATACTGGAAGAGTTACTGAAGGTGTTCTGGGAAGCGCATGACCCGACACAGGGGATGCGGCAGGGGAATGATATTGGAACGCAATACCGCTCCGCCATCTACACGACGACAGAAGAACAGATGAAGACCGTAACCGCCTCCAAAGCAGCGTATCAGGCGGCTTTAGCACAAGCAGGCCTTGGGAGCATTACGACTGAGATCGCGATTGCAAAGACCTTTTACTATGCCGAAGACTACCACCAACAATACCTAGAAAAGAACCCGGGTGGCTATTGTGGTCTTAACGGCACGGGCGTGGCCTGCCAAACAGGCTCGGGTGTGTCAGTCGACCAAAGCGAAGCTTAAATTAGATCCCGCCGCGTGTGATCGAAAAACGGCGGCGGGTACCCAGCATTTTCTGACACTCTGAAATGGTTTGAGCAGCTGTTTCAGCCGTTTTGAACTTCTGTTCCGATCGCAAAGCCTCAAGGGCGTCTGTTAAGTGACCCACGCCTTCCTGAAGGACGATCGGGTCAAACTGACGTTCGCACTGCAGTTTTAGCCCACGGCCAAGATTAATCTTGGCCTTTACCCAACGGTCAGGCGTTTTGGACCGATCGATCTTGTCTAGCGTATCTCTAAGCAATTCAACTGAGCGCTCTGGCCAATAGCCGAGTTTGGCAATGGTCAGCTGGACAACGCCGGCCGCAAAATCATCTGCGATGTCGCCTGCTAAATACGCATCCATATGTGTCGCATCTTTCAAGACGCCTTCCAGAGTCGCGACGACCGGCGCCAGACGCTCTGCACGGAAATCCTGGGGGCGTGACAGTGATGGGCGTAACTCGCGCGCCGCAGCATAAGCCATGGCTTCAGAAAGCGCTGAATTCCATTCTTCTTTGCTCTTGGGCAGCTGTAATGTCCGATGTTGGTATGAGGAGTTGGAGCGGTCTTCCACACGGCGGGCAATACGGGCGACAGTCTGTTTGCGGTTGGAGCCGTCACCCCACATGACGAGGTCGGCGCCGGCCTGTTTTAACAGCGCCTGCGCCTGAGCTTCTGAGCGTACGGTGGCGGGAAAGTCGATTACGTCAAATGGACCGCCAAACATAAAGCGCTTGAGATGCGTGCGCGCCGCCTCGCTTAAAAACTCGCTGGCTGCGCCACCGCGTTTCCCATAACCGCGTGAGATCAGTACGCGTGCGCCAATGTCCGAGCCACGACGAACTTGCGCCGCGGTTCCGGCCACATGAGCGGCGCTTGCCGCCATCCACAATCCGCGCAGGCAAACTACGACAAATGTCAGGCAAGCGGCTAGTCCAATGACTACACCGAGCGTCGCCAATTCCTGCTGTGCAAGAATCCAATTCTCTGCTTGCGCCCAAAGGCTGAGGAGTTGATCCAATACTGAACTTGGCGAGTTATTCATGTGTTGCGGAAACCTATCCTGGTTCGAGGATTTGTTCTTTTATGCCTGATTGACCGGTGGACGCAATTGGCGCTGGCGCCATCATACACCCATACTATCATTTTCCACAGACATCGTCTTGGTAAGATATCTTGCCAATTCGTTAACATAGTGTGTGGAATTGCGCGTATCTAAGCGACTTATCCCACTGTTTATCCAAAGCCCCATTCTGTCTGCTCAAAGGCCAGAGGAGAAAAAGTTTGGGCGACAAGCAAAAATCAAATGTTGCTATTGCTGTTCTGCATGGGATTGGACGCCAGTTTCATCGTCAGGAGCAGCGCGCTGGGCGACCGGTGTTTTCAAAGGAGCTTTTTAACGCGGTTAGAAAACAATGTGACCAAGAAATTGGCGTAGATCTGGAAGCGCTGGTCACATGGCTAGAAATTGATTATGCCAGCGTTTTCAATGCCTCACAGGCGCAATATTATAAAAGGTTGGGACAAAGTGTTGAACGTTCCCATGCCCGCCGTCTGGTTATTGAAAACTTTGGAGATGCGGCGTCTTACGGATCAGCAGGACGAACGGAAGGGACAGCCTTTGATGCTGTGCAGGCGAGCGTGCATGGCGCGCTAAGCAAGCTTGAGCAACAGTGCGCAGAAGGGGCTGCTTTAATTGTTGTCGCGCATTCGCTGGGCGGGCAGGTTATGGCCGACTATATGCGTTCCGCCAGCGCAAAGCCAACATCGTTCACACGGCTTGAAACACTGTCAGCGTTTGTCACGCTGGGCTGCAATATTCCACTGTTTCATCTTGGTCAGCATTACAGCGCGGTTTCACCGCCAATTCCCGTCGGTTCTTCGTGGTCATTTCCGTGGTGGATCAATATTTATGATCGTGACGATTTGTTGGGTTTTCCATTATCGCAATCCGGGCAGGGGTACCGTTGGTTGGCGGAGACCGGACAACTCAAGGATATTGAAGTCAATGCAGGCAGCTTGCTGACCAGGTGGAACACTCTGTCTCATTTGGAATATTGGAAAAATCCAGCAGTCGCCAAAATCGTGTGGGATAGTATTAGGTCTGCGTTGCCTAACTAAGCTGTTTTTGCGCGGATGGCCGTATTGAGAACGGGGGCGTGCTTTTCGATATGTTCGATAATGCGCCCGGCGACATCTTTGCCTGTCGTGTTCTCAATGCCCTCAAGGCCTGGAGAGGAATTAACCTCAAGGATTTTTGGTCCAGTTGTCGATTGAAGAATGTCAACACCGGCGACCGCCAGTCCCATGACCCGGGTCGCCTTGATGGCGGCCTTGCGTTCTTCAACAGATAAGCGGACTTGCTGGGCTGAGCCGCCGCGGTGAAGGTTGGAGCGGAACTCACCTTCAGGCGCTTGGCGTTTGATGGCGCCAACAATTTTGGATCCAACGACGAAACAGCGCACATCAGCGCCGCCAGCTTCCTTGACGAATTCCTGTACGAGAAAGTCTGCGTCCAGGCCTCTGAAGGCGTCGACAAGGCTTTCAGCCGCTTTCTTTGTTTCTGCCAAGACCACACCTTTGCCTTGGGTGGATTCAAGCAGTTTCACAACCAGTGGGTTGGTTCCGACAAGTGCGATCAGATCTTTTGTGTCTTTCGGACTGGAGGCGAAAGCTGTCGCCGGCATGCCTAGACGGTGACGGGCCAGAAGCTGGTGCGCGTAGAGTTTATCACGGGAAGCGCCAATGGCTTGCGCCGAGTTAAGGCAATAAGCGCCCATCATTTCAAACTGGCGCAGGACCGCCATGCCGTAAAACGTCATAGAGGCGCCAATGCGTGGTACGACGGCGTCATATTGGGGCAGGGGCGCGCCATCGTAATGCACTTCAGGTTGGACGGCGTTGATGTTCATATAACACCGCTTGGTATCGACCATTTCCATATGGTGGCCGCGCACTTCGGCAGCTTCTTTTAATCTGCGCGATGAATAATTATCCGGCTCTCGCGTGAGAAGTGCGATGCGCAGCGGGCGCTTGATCGGTTTTTTACGCGGAATGTTTTTGTAAAGGTCATAGCCCAGTTCAGGCTGAATGAAGCTGTCGGAAGGGGACACAACCATGTTTTCGGCAATTGCTGTTCGGCCAAACAGCATGCGATACGCCATGGTTTCCCTGTTGGTGAGCGTCATTTCGATGGGCCATGACCTGTCACCAAATTGCACGGGCGTTGAAATAACAAAACGAAGTTCTGTTTCGCCGTTCGAAGACGTCACTTCCCGGCGGTCCACGATAGGGGCGGCGCAAACAACCTCCAATTCCGGGTCGTTTGGATTTGGATGGATCGTGAAGCGGATCTGCGGATTGCTGGTTGACCCAAATGGCTCCAGAGCGGTCGCATGCAGCGCTGATGTCCGCGCACCAGTATCTATCTTGGCCTTGATGGCAGGCAATCCGAGGTCTGGTAATGCAAGCCACTCTTCCCAACCGAGTGTGAAACGATGTTCTTCGGACAATGGGGGCACCTTTGACGTAAAGCTATTTTGGACGCGCTTTTATCAGTATTTGCGGTGATCGCCAGTTATTTATTTGTGTAGCTCAGACTGGCTTGCGCGCAACAATAAACACCGCTTTGTCTTTGGCTGGCTGGAAGGTGTCTTCCAACTCAAAGCCAGCTTCTACCATATCTTTTTCTAGCTCCGCACGCGAGAAAAATTTGATAAAAGGCGCAGCTCCCAACGTCTGCGCGATTGGGATGGCGATGCGCATCAACAGCGGAAATTCTTTCAAGCAGCCAGAACTCGACATGAAATACCCGCCTGGTTTGAGGAGATCAAAGCTGGATTTGATGGCGCTTTTGGGATCTTCGAGCAGATGCAGGATGTTCAGACCGAGCACCATGTCGAATTGGCCGCCTTTTTGTGCAGTATCTTCTAGGGTGCCGACTTCGAAAGTGACGTTTGTAACGCCTTGCTCAATTGCCTTTTCGCGGGCGATTTCGATCATTGAGGGTGCAATGTCTGTCGCGAGAATGTGCTGGACGTGAGGTGCGTGGGTTAGGGCGGTGGAACCAGTTCCGCAACCGTACTCAAAAATTTGCATGTCAGGACGAAAACGTTCTTGGGTCATCTCCAGTTTGCGTTGGTAGGAGGTTTCGTCATCAATCGGCCGTTTTGCGTATTTAACGGCAATTTTGTCCCAGAAGGCTGCGGCTGATTTTGGCATAAATGAGTTCCCGGTTGGCGCAAAGACTGCGCAGCGCTTACAGATGACGTCAGGTGGGCTGCGGCAGTGCGAACGTCCCTGAGGCGCGACAGCTTGCCCCCTCCGCGCCTTCTGCGCGGATATCAACTTCACCCATAGCCATTGTGCGTCCCAAACGCGTCAATTCGCCAGTAGCAATGATTAAATCGCCTTTGCAAGGGCGAAGGAAGGTAAAATTAAGCGTTACGGTCATTGCCATCGGTGTGATGCCAACTTTTGAGAAGATTGCCATCCAAATGGCCAGATCCGCCATGCCCATTTGCGTCGGACCAGAGACAAAGCCGCCCGGCCGTAAGTGAGTTGGACCAGGATCGAGCTGGATCTTGGATGTGCCTTCGCCCAACTCGACAACACGCATTGTGTGCGGAGGGATGCTCTTAGTGCCGCCGTCCGGATTGAATATGGATCCAAGAAAGGCGTTGGCCTCTTGAGGCGTAATCACTGATGGCATGGCGAAAACTTCCTGTGTGAGATTGCAAACACAGTCTGCCCTCTTCAGCGGAGCGGTCAATTGTCACCTTGGGGTATGCGGAGCGTTTTCAGGCTGGCTTTAATCGCCATCCATTTTAAGAGCCGCCACAAAGGCTTCCTGCGGGATTTCCACCTTACCGAACTGACGCATCCGTTTCTTACCGGCTTTTTGTTTGTCCAGCAATTTACGCTTACGGGAGGCGTCACCGCCGTAACATTTGGCCGTCACATCCTTGCGCATGGCAGAGATTGTTTCGCGTGCGATGACCTTACCGCCAATTGCCGCCTGGATTGGGATTTTGAATTGGTGGCGCGGGATCAAGTCTTTGAGCTTTTCGCACATGGCGCGACCACGACCTTCAGCGCGTGCGCGGTGCACCAACATCGCCAGCGCATCGACCGGCTCTTCATTGACCAGTATCGACATTTTCACAAGATCTTCGGCACGGTGGCCGATGAGTTGATAGTCGAAAGACGCATAGCCTTTGGAGATTGATTTCAAGCGGTCGTAAAAGTCAAAGACGACTTCGTTGAGCGGTAATTCGTATTTCGCCATGGCGCGTGAACCAACATAAGACAGTTCTTTTTGCAGACCGCGTCGCTCCTGACAAAGTTTCAGGATGCCGCCCAGATATTCGTCTGGTGTCATGATGGTTGCTTCAATCCATGGTTCGCGGATTTCAGACACTTTCACGATATCGGGCATGTCAGCCGGGTTGTGCAATTCTATCTCGGAACCGTCCGTCATCTGCATTTCATAGACAACGCTAGGAGCGGTCGCGATAAGATCGAGGTCAAATTCGCGGGAAAGACGTTCTTGAATAATCTCAAGGTGCAATAGCCCAAGGAAGCCGCAGCGGAAACCAAACCCGAGCGCGGCGGAGGTTTCCATCTCCCAAGAAAAGCTAGCATCATTGAGGCGAAGCTTACCCATGGCGGCGCGCAGGTCTTCAAAATCTGCTGCGTCAACAGGGAACAAACCACAAAACACAACAGGCTGAACTTCTTTAAAGCCAGGAAGCGCTGTTTCGCACGGTTTTTTGTCTTCGGTGATGGTGTCACCGACCGCACAGTCAGCAACTTCCTTGATCGACGCGATCAAATAGCCGACCTCGCCAGGGTAAAGTGCTTCTGCGTCAGACAGTTTTCCCGGGCGGAAATGGCCCACCCGGTCAAGTTCATACGTTGCGCCCGTCTTCATCATTTTGACCTTCTGGCGCTTCTTCATCACGCCATCGACAATGCGCACGATCACAACGACGCCCATATATGGGTCGTAATATGCGTCAACAAGCGAGGCTTTGAGTGGTTTGTTTGGATCGCCCTCGTGAGGAGGGGGAAGGCGTTTCACAATCGCTTCCAGAACGTCCTCAACACCAAGACCCGTCTTGGCGGAGATCAACACCGCGTCATGCGCTTCAATGCCGATCACGTCTTCGATCTGTTCTTTTATACGGTCAGGTTCTGCAGCTGGCAGGTCGACTTTGTTAAGGACCGGCACAATCTCGTGATCCGCGTCAATGGCCTGATAGACGTTAGCAAGGGTTTGCGCTTCAACACCTTGTGCGGCGTCGACCACCAAAAGTGACCCTTCACACGCCTGAAGACAGCGGGAAACTTCATAGGTGAAGTCGACGTGTCCGGGAGTGTCCATCAGGTTCAGGATGTAGTTTTCACCGTCTTGAGCTGTGTAGTCCAGGCGTACGGTCTGGGCTTTGATCGTGATCCCGCGCTCGCGCTCGATGTCCATATTGTCGAGCACCTGTTCCTTCATTTCACGGTCTGTTAGACCGCCAGTCACCTGGATGAGACGGTCGGCGAGCGTAGACTTGCCATGGTCGATGTGCGCGACGATGGAGAAGTTGCGAATTTTATCACGGGGAGTAGGTGTGTTTGCCATCGAAGCGACTTAGCACCAGCTGTCCGCCTCGACAATTGGGAAATTCGGTCAAAGGTCGTACGTTATTCGCGATTGGGCGGATTTTGAGTTTTGCTTTTTCGTTGGCGCGCTTTTTCACGTCTTGCGTCCATTTCGTCTGAAACCGCGCTGGCGAAAATACCGGCAGGCAGTGCGACAACGCCAATTCCAGCAAGGGCAATGACGGCGGCGACCATTTTGCCAAATGCCGTAACAGGGTACGCGTCACCATAGCCAACTGTAGTAAGTGTTGCGACAGCCCACCAAGTTGCGCGTGGAATTGATCCGAACGCTTCAGGTTGGATACCGCCTTCGATGAAATATAGCGCTATAGCTGACACATAGATCAACGCCAAAGCCAACGCCAAAGCCACAGCTAATTGTCCGCCAGAGCGTTTGAACGCGGCGCCTAACATGCCAAAGGCAGGCACAAAGCGAGCAAGTTTCAGCAATCTGAAAAGTCTAAGCGCCTTAAGTGCGGAGGCTGCGTGAGGATCGCCGACAGGAACGATCATCACAACAAGTTCAGGGAGAAAGGCGATCAGGTCGGCTAGCGCAAAGGGGGTAAAGATGAAGCGTATTCGCCCCGTCAAACCTTTGTATTTTGGATTTTCACCCGCGAGCCAAAGTCGAATGAGGTATTCGATAGCAAAAATGACAACTATAGCGGCGTTGAACTGGGCGAACTGATTGCGCACGTCGACGTCTATAGTGGGTTCTGTTTCCAGAGAAAAAGCCAAAAAGCTAGCCAGCACCAGAAATACGATCATGACATTGATCGCGGAAATGCCTTTATCGCGCGCCGAAGGCTCAAAAGCTCTGTAAAGGGTGGCGCGCAAAGACACGTTTATGCTTTCTCCAAGGGCTTTCTGGACGTTTTAAAGGTCGAGCCGCATGATCACTTCATCATCCATAGTGTTGCCGACTGGAAATTTGTAGCGACCAACAATTTTGAAACCACGGCCTTCATATACTGATATGGCGCGCTGGTTGTTTTCCCAGACGCCTAGAAACAGATGTTTTGCGCCTCGCTGACGGGCTTGCTCAATCGCCCAGGTGAGCAGGATACGCCCCACACCGACGCCCTGACGTGCGCCACGAACATAAAGACGGTGCAGTTCCAGAGATGATGTTGGGTCATGCTCAATCGGCAGCTTGACCGCTCCCAATTTGGCATATGCGATTGCTTTCTTCCCTGAGAACGCAAGTCGAATGTCCGTATTGGGATCTCCAATTTCTTCAAGCTGAATATCGGGGTTGAAATTTGTGTCCAGAAAACTCTTCAAGTCTTCCAACTTGTAAAGCATGCCGAAAGTCTCAACGAAGGTCTCACGTCCGATCGCTGAGACGTCAGCCGCGTCATTAGGACCAGCGTCCCGAAAGTTCAAAGATACGCTTTTCACGTCGCCCCAAGTCCTGGTCAGATAATGAAGAGCTTTAAAATCATCTGGTTACCGGATGATCAAGGCTCAAGATATATTGTGCACGAACTCTCGCAACGCGTCACCCGCAAGCGCAAGTTTTGCCAATGTCCATGATTCGGCCGAATCGAACTGGTTGATGGGGGCAGTAAAGCGGTTGGCGGCGTCACTGTAAGGCGCAAGCCAAGTGCTGACGGCTTCACTGGCGCTTGCGACATCCAGCTTGTCTGGTTTGCAGCCGTCTTTTTGGGCGTGTTTGACCGCGAGTTTCGTCAGGGTTGCCTGATGCGATGGAAGAGCGTCTGACATACGTCTGAGCGCTAATCGTTCCCAATGGCCGTCCAGTCCGATGTCACGCATCGCCGCGCGAAGGCGGTCAAGTCCCATAAGATCGTCAATCGCGTGTTGGATGAGAGCAACGCTCTTCAGAGGCCAGTCGGTTTCTTCCGCGCAGTCAATGGTTTCCTTCGCTGTTGCAAGAATGCGTAACAAAGACACATCCATTGCCAGGTCCTGTGGTGCGCCGATACTCATAAAAGATGAAGCGCGCGTTGTGATGCGTTGTTTCACAAAGGTGGAAAGACATGTGTCCAGGCTCGCCTTTAGTTCGGCGACGCCTGGTTCGTATCGCCGGATAAGGTTGGACAAATCCGCGCCGCGCGTCAGCGGTAATATTAAAGTGCCTGTAAGTTGTTTGAGCGTTCCAGAGAGCTCAAGTCGCATTTTAATCTGCGCTTCAGCTGGGACGTCATTGTCCAGCGCGTTTATGCGGCTGATGAGTGTGTCTATGCCGAAAATCTGACGCGCAGCTTCCATGGCGCGTGCGAGTATCGCCACGTCAACGGAGGCGGCGTCGCGCATCTCATAAGGGTAGGCGGGGCCGGCTAGATCAACCAAGCGGTTCGCCAGTCGCGTTGCAATAATCTCTCTTTTTAGACGGTGACGACTGCGTGGGCCTTCATATTCGTCCAGTCGATCGGGGAAATAGGCTTTCAATATCCACTCAAAAGCAGCGTCATCCGGTGCGCTGGAGTTTACCAGCAATGCAAAAATATCGTTCTTTGCATACGCCATCAGGACGGCTAATTCAGGACGCGTAAGGCCCAACCCATTATCTTTGAGCCGTTTCATGTCTTCTGCGTCCGGCAAGCCCTCAACTTCACGGTTCAGCTTGTCTTCGCTTTCCAATGTCGACATCAGCTGCACATATGCGTCATTGTCGTCTTCTGAGGTGGCTTCAAGTTGGGAAAGCGCGCCAGTCTGCTCGTAATTGTTGTGCAGGACGTGTTTGGCCACTGCGTCTGTCATTGACGCCAAGAGATCATTCCGGGCTTTGGATTTGAGTTCTCCAGAAAGGATGGCTTCTTTCAGCAGGATTTTGATGTTCACTTCATGGTCTGAAGAATCCACGCCTGCCGAATTGTCTATGGCGTCTGTGTTCAACCGTCCGCCATTGCGTGCAAATTCAATACGCCCAGCTTGCGTCATGCCAAGGTTTGCGCCTTCGCCGATGATTTTGACGTTAAGGTCTGCGCCATTGATGCGTAGGGCGTCATTGGCTTTGTCGCCTGCGTCAGAATTCACTTCATTGCTGGCTTTGATGTAGGTGCCGATTCCGCCAAACCATAAAAGCTCAGCTTCTGATTTTAATAGCGCACGAATGAATTCGTCTGGTGTCACGCTGTCATCGGTCAGGCCGGTCAAAGATTTCATTTGCGGTGTGAGCGAAATGGACTTTGCCTGGCGGGAGAATATGCCACCGCCTTTTGAAATCAGGGATTTGTCGTAATCTTCCCACGTCGATCGTCCAAGATCGAACAATCGTCTGCGTTCGGTAAAGCTATTTGCCGGATCTGGGGTCGGGTCGACAAAAATATGCATGTGATTGAACGCCGCCAGCAGGCAAGTCTGGTCGGACAACAACATGCCGTTGCCGAAGACGTCACCTGACATGTCACCGACACCAATGCAGGTAAAAGGTTCCGTCTGTATGTTTTTGCCGATCTCGCGGAAATGCCGTTTGACCGCCTCCCATGCGCCACGGGCGGTTATGCCCATTTTCTTGTGGTCATATCCAGCCGAGCCACCCGATGCGAAAGCGTCGTCTAGCCAGAACGCGTGATCCTGAGAAAGACCGTTGGCAATATCAGAGAACGTGGCGGTGCCCTTGTCAGCGGCGACCACAAGATATGGGTCATCGCCATCCCAGGAAAATGTGTTTTCTGGCCGTTTTGGGGCGCCGTCTATAATATTGTCCGTCAGCTGTAAAATACTGGATATGAAGGTTTTGTAGGCGGCTATGCCTGCGTTGAGGAAGTCTTCGCGTGTTCCTGTTTCAGGCAATTGCTTTGGGAAGAAACCGCCTTTGGAGCCAACGGGAACAATTACAGCGTTTTTCACTTGTTGGGCTTTTACCAGACCAAGAACTTCGGTTCTGAAGTCGTCTCTACGATCTGACCACCTAAGGCCGCCACGTGCGACAGGTCCAAACCTTAAGTGAACGCCTTCAACCTGGGGCGACCAGACAAAAATCTCACGGAACGGTTTAGGGGCAGGCAGATTTTCAAGCATCTGGCTGGCGATTTTTATTGAGATGTACGGAGGCGGCGCGCCGTTTTTATCGACTTGATAGAAATTGGTTCTTTGAATTGAGCAAATGAGACGCATCAGGCGACGCAAGACGCGGTCATCGTCAAGAGATGGGACTGTGTCCAAAGCTTTGACAATCGCATCCACGGCCACTTTTTGGCGTGCTTCACGCTCTTCAAATTCTTCTTTGCATTCATGCGCCCCGGCTGGATCCAACCGGTGCTTAAACAGGGCCAACAAAGCAGCGGTAATATCGGGGTGTTTGGTTAGGGCGTTGATCTGTACAGCTTCTGAGGGATCAAGTCCGCTTTGCAGTCGATAGCGACAAAGCGTGCGTAGGAGAGCTGCCTCCCGCCAACTTAAATCCATCAACACAACCAGTTGGTTGAACCCGTCATTTTCTGTGTGATTGGTCCATACGGCTTTGAATGCGTCTTCAAATTTCACGCTGAGTTGGTCGGCCAAAGCGGGTTGCTGAAGTTTTACAGAGTGAATCCAAATAACTTCACCTTCGTTGAGCCTGACGGGAAAGCCGGTTTCTTCAAGGACACGCATGCCCATGTTTTCAAGCACGGGCACCATATCTGATAGGGCAAGCGCTTTTTGCCGGTGGTAGATTTTACATTCGACAAAGGGTTCTTCGCCGTCTTCTGAATGTCCTGTGGCGCGTACGCGAAGGTCTTCGTCAGAAGGGATGGAGAGAAGGGCGCGCAAATCTTCAACAGCTTCATCGGCTGTAAACGCTTCTTTGTACGCAAGGTTGAATTGCGGCATTGGCCGCCCGACGAATTCGAGTTCAGCGATATTGCTCGCACGCTGCAGGGCGTCTTCCCAGGATTCCGCCATCTGACGAAGTTCAAGGTCCAGCGCGTCAATGTCTGGGTCCGGATGTCCGCTATTCAGACCGATGATGTAATGGACACGCGCAAGCGGTCCGTCGTTAAAACTCGGATAGTAGGCTGATGTGCGCCCTTCAAATGCTGCTGCGATCCGGTCGTGGGCTTTACGCCTCAACTCTGGAGAATAGTTCTCGCGCGGTGTGAAAAGCAGGGCGGACACATAACGGTCAAAACGGTCCCGACGGATGAATAGCCGTGTGCGTGGGCGCTGTTGTAATGCGAGAATATTGTAAGCAATGCGGGCCAGATCATTTTCGTCGATCTGGAACAGCTCATCCCGCGGGTAGGTCTCAAGCACATTGTTTAGCGCATTAGTCGAATACCCGGAGACGCCGACATCAAGGATTTCGACAACTTTTGCCACTTTGCGGCGGATCAAGGGCACATCACGGGCCATGCGCGTGTAAGCGGCGGATGTGAAGAGGCCGGCAAACCGTAACTCGCCGATGACGTGACCGTCCTCATCCAGGCGTTTGACACCCACATAGTCTGCATAAACGCGGCGGTGGACATTTGATCGCACATTGGATTTAGCGACGATCAGAGGGGAGGGTTCATTCAGGAAATTCAGGATGCGAGGGGTTAGCACAGCAGGTCCTGCGCCATGGGAGAGGATGTGCCGGTCCGGATCCCTTAAAATGCCAAGTGCGGTGTCCTGCACAATTTCAGGCTCGTGTTCGGTGTATTCGCCTTCTTTATTGCGCAAGTACCGATATTCGCGCGCACCGAGGAAGAAGAAATGCTCACTCTCGAGCCATTTTAAAAAGAGGGAAGCTTCGGCAATGTCTTCGGCGCTACGTCCTTCGACAACTGGCATTGCTTCAATGCTGTCGGCGGCGTCGCGCATCGCTTTGCGCATCGCCATGTGATCTTGGTTTGAGATCTCAACGTCCTTGAACGTTTCGATCAGCATGGCCTGAGCTTTATCGATTTGCTCTGGGCTCAACTGTTTGGTGTGGATCTGAATGAGGGACTGACCATCCACGACTGGATGTACGACAGCGGCCAGCTCAATCGCGCATTCAGCAAAAACAGACACTGCGCTATCGACAAGGAAGGGCAGGTCAGGTCCGGCAATCTCAAACAGAACCCGTTCCATGTCGCGGTTTTCAGCGCCATAGCATGGCCGCACCTGAAAAGAGCGCTCCGTTTTGGATTGTTGCTGAGCCCATGCCCAAAATGAAATCGCAGTGTGAGCGGCGTCTTCAGCTGAAAACTGTGCAAATTCATCCATCGAGGCGGTGTTGCAGTACTGCCTGAGATAGTCGTTCAGGGACTTGTCGAAATCCTGAATATTGTACTGGCTAGTAATCTGTTTTGATGCGGATTGAATTTCCTCAAGCGCGAACGCCATGCTGGATTGGGAGGCCTGAAACGTCATATCGCCATCTCTTTTATCGCAGAACTTCCTACTTGTCGGATGGTTTGCAAATTCCCGCAAGAGGCGAAAGGTGGCGTGATGTTAGGCTTAATAAATCAAAGAATTATCCAGATATTTCCGAAGAGCTTACGTATCCCACGGGCGGTGGCGAAAAACATTCTTTCGCGACCAGTTGTCATAGCAGTCCTCAAGTTCAGGGCCGCGACCGATATTGTGAGCGATAAGCAGATTGCCTGATGGCGATTTTTTTGTCGTTACAACACCAATGTGCGGCAGACGGCCATCGATCATCCAAGTCACAAGGTCTCCGGGTTCGAGCCGGGAAATGGGCGTATTTACAGACAGTTGTGCGCCCAGACGATGAAAATAGGTTTCCAGATTGGGCACGCGGCGGTGGTCGATATTCCGGTCTGGACGGGCCAGGCCCCAACGGTTGGGATAAGCGGAAAAATTAGCTTTCATGTCTTCGTGGACTTTGACCTGCAGGTCGATTCCAACCTCGCGGTATGAACGAATAACCACGTCAGAACACACGCCTCTGTCGTTTGGCGGGTCGCCCATCGGGTAGGCAAGAGCGACATAGGCCGGATCGTAGATCACGTGTTGTTGTGTGCGCGCCTCGGCGGCGTGAGCAAGCCGGATGTGATCCGGGATGAGTCCTGGTGGTAGATCCGGTGATTGTTCGGGTGGGAGTTCTGGTGCGTCTTCTGGTGGTTTTTTAGAGGGAGCTTGTTGGCTTGTGGCTGTTTTTAAAGCACTTTTCGGCTCGTTGGGATTATTACATCCAAGTGCCAAGTAACTAGCGCAAGTAATAAGAAAAAAGCGACGATCCATATCGTAGATGATGAAGGTCGCATGGGGATAAAATAAGGCCCAATCAGGCTCATTTCACGGCGGGATAAATTTCATTTTTCGGAGACTGAAAGTAGGTGCGGCCGAGCGGGGACGCGCTCGGCCGCTTGACTTCAGTTCCGCTGCCAGCTGGGTGGGGGGGACGCATACAGCAGAACCTAATCTCTCGCCAGTTAGACTGGCGATTTGATAATTTGTATACACACCGAATCGTATCGTCTTTGCAATGGTTTAATGTGATATTTACGAATTTTTTATGACAAAAATGTCGTTCGCTTGCATTCACCGCTTTAGGGTGACGTATCGGCGGTTTCTTCTTTGGTTAAGGGCGTATCCACAGGTTCGACCGGTTTGATGGGTTTGCCGTCCGCTGATAGCAAAACCGCCAACCATTGGGCGCCGGGAATTTGCGCTAAAATTATCATCATTAACACTGTAAGCGGCGCCGAAAGAAACATTCCGGGGATCCCCCAAATGGCGCCCCAGACTGACAATGACACCAACACGACCAGCGCAGACAGGTTGAGTGTTTCGCCCATCATGCGCGGCTGAATGAAGTTGCCAATGACAAACTGCCAGCAGCTGACGGCGGCAAAAACGATGATTGCGTTAATGGTCGGATCAGCAGGCAAATAAGCCGGCCATTCAGACTGGGCGAGCGCGAACAGACCTGGCAGGAAGGCGGCGACAATTGAGCCAATCGTTGGAATATAATTCAAGAAGAAAACGATAAACGCCCAGAAAAGCGCATTGTTCAAACCCAGTATCGTGAGGGTTATGTAGGTCAGAACAGTAATTATGGCTGAGATGATAGTTTGGACCCATAGATATTCTTCCATAGATTTTCGAATGTCGTGTCCCACCCGGCGCGCCTGCTCGCGACTGCCGGTGGTTTGGAAAATGTTGTCCAACTTGGCCGACCAAGTGGTCTCAGCCAGAAACAAGAATGCGATATAGATCAGGATCAGGACAAATGACGACGCTAGGCCCTGAACGGAATCCAGGATGGGCTGAACGAATTTCGTGTTTTCCTGATTAAACAGTAGCGCGGACAAATCTGGCGGGTTGACGGACTGGATGTTGAAGAGGGCATAGGCCTCGTTGATGACCTCGTTAATGCGCTGCTCATATGCGCCGGCATTCTTGGCAAATTCATTCAGTCCATCAACAAAAATGGTGATCACCGCCACACTCGCGCCAAGGACCGATAAGACGGCGGCGGCCTGGGCTGCCCATTGCGGAAGCTTTTTGACCCGTTCAGTTAAAAGACGGGCAAACCCTTCGATAACCAGCCACAGGAAGACAGCCAGAGCAAAGGGGGCGAATATGTCCGCGCCCACGTTCAATCCATAGACAATCACGCCTGTGGCGATCACCCAAACACCTGCTGTGAGATATTTCATAAGTCCCCGGTCCTTGTCCTGCCTCGCAGATTGCGATGTGCGCCCTTGCGCAATAACCTAAATTCTAACACCACACGAATCATAGACAGAAAATTGATGAGGGCGTTGATGAGTGACAAGGCGATCTTTCTGGGCGGCGGTGGCGCAACGCATGACCTGGATCAGGAATTGTTGCTGTCGCGCGCAAACCGGCACGGGCTTGTGGCTGGCGCGACCGGCACCGGCAAGACGGTGACGTTGCAAATCATGGCGGAGGGGTTTTCCGCACAGGGCGTTCCTGTTTTTTGCGCTGACGTCAAAGGCGATTTGTCGGGCTTATCTCAATCAGGAGACCCTGAACACAAACTCCATGACAAGCTGATTTCGCGCGCCGAAAAGATCGGCTTTGATGATTATGACTACGACGCCATCCCGACTATTTTCTGGGACCTTTATGGTAAGAAGGGTCATCCGATCCGCGCGACGATCACAGAGATGGGGCCTTCGCTTTTGGCGAGGCTGATGGATCTTAATGAGATTCAGGAAGGTGTTCTGTTCATTGCGTTTGAATACGCCGACGACAATGATCTTCTACTGTTGGACCTTAAGGATCTGCGAAAACTACTCGCCCATCTGACCGATGTTCGGGCGGAAGTTCAAAAGGAGTATGGGAATATCTCGCCGGCGTCTGTTGGGGCGATCATGCGGCGACTATTGGTGCTGGAGCGAGAAGGAGCCGAACAGTTTTTTGGCGAACCTGCGCTGGAGCTAAGTGACTTCATGCGCACCACGCGCGATGGGCGCGGTGTGGTGTCTATTCTGGACGCGACGACACTGATCAACTCGCCAAAGCTCTATTCCACCTTCCTGTTATGGCTGTTGGCGGAACTCTTTGAACAACTGCCTGAAGTGGGGGATCCTGACAAACCCAAGCTGGTGTTCTTTTTTGATGAAGCGCACCTTTTGTTTGACGACGCCCCGAAAGCTTTGATCGATAAAATTGAGCAAGTTGTGCGCCTCATCCGATCCAAAGGTGTGGGGGTGTTTTTCGTCACGCAGAACCCGCGCGACCTTCCTGACAGTGTTCTTGCGCAACTGGGCACACGGGTTCAGCACGCATTGCGCGCTTATACGCCTGCTGAACGCAAGGCTATTCGCGCAGCGGCTGACTCATTTCGCGAAAACCCCGAACTGGACACAGAAACTGTCATCACTGAACTGGGTGTGGGGGAAGCGCTGGTTTCCACACTGAATGAAAAGGGGGCGCCCTCAGTGGTCCAGCGCACATTGATCCGTCCGCCGTCCTCAAGGCTAGGCCCGGCGACCGATGCGGAGCGCAAATCTGTGCTGGATGACAGTCCGGTGTTTGGAAAATACGAGGACGCGCTCGACCGGCAAAGTGCGTATGAGCATTTAGAGGAGCGCGAAGCAAAGGCCGCCAAGGAAGAGGCTGAGCTAAAAGAACAGGAAGAACGCGAACAAGCGCGCCAGACCAAGGCGCGTAAATCTTCCAGACGATCTTCCGGACGCCAGACGGCGACTGAGGCGGCAACCAAGACTTTCTTCCGTACCGCGGCGCGCGAGTTGACCAAATATGTGCTGCGCGGCGTATTTGGCGGACGCAGACGTTAGGTCACCATGCGTTTAGCCGCGTTGTTTAACGGGGTTGATGATCAATTCCTATAATTAACGTGGCTACCGCGTTGCGTGCGGGCGCTCAAGTCTCTAAGTCTTCACTCATAAAACAAGCACTAAGCTTTCCGGGAGAATACAATGCGTGAGCACCTGCAATTTTACATCAATGGCGAGTGGATCGATCCAGTTGAGCCAAAGACACTGGACGTCATCAACCCTGCAACGGAAGAGCCATTTGCGCGTATCTCTGCTGGTTCCGCCGCTGATGTTGATCGCGCGGTTGCTGCGGCGCGCGCAGCATTCCCATCTTTCTCTGCAACTAGCCGCGAAGAGCGTGTTGAGCTGCTTCAGAAAATCGTAGGTGTTTTCAAAGCGCGCATGGGCGACATTGCTGAAGCGATTTCACTGGAAATGGGCGCGCCGATGTGGCTCTCCGGTCCGGCGCAGGCTGGTTCAGGGCTAGGTCACTTCATGACTGCCATGAAAATTCTCTCCAGCTATGAGTTTGATAAGGTCCAGGGCAACACGCTGATCACGCATGAGCCAGTCGGTGTGTGTTCGCTGATCACGCCATGGAACTGGCCGGCAAACCAGATCGCTTGTAAGGTTGCTCCAGCGATTGCGGCTGGCTGTACTATGATCCTGAAGCCTTCTGAAGTTGCGCCGCTGGACGCGGTCATTCTTGCAGAGATTATGCATGAAGCTGGCGTGCCAAAAGGTGTGTTCAACCTCGTAAACGGTGACGGACCAGGTGTTGGCGCGCCGATGACATCCCACCCTGATGTGGACATGGTGTCATTTACCGGCTCTACGCGTGCGGGTGTGATGATTTCTCAGGCCGCTGCGCCAACTGTTAAGCGCGTCGCTCTGGAGTTGGGCGGTAAGTCGCCCAACATCGTTCTGCCGGGCGCAGACTTGCAAAAAGCCGTTTCTAGCGGCGTTTTCAACATGATGAACAACTCAGGCCAGTCCTGTAACGCGCCTTCGCGTATGTTTGTCCCGCGCGAAAAGAACGACGAAGCTAAAGCGATTGCCAAGGCAACAGCAGAAGCCATCAAGGTTCAGGCGCCTGCGGAGGCTGAAAAAGGCGCAATCGGTCCGGTCGCGTCTGACGTTCAGTTCGACAAGATCCAGGGCTTGATCCAGAAAGGTATCGAAGAGGGCGCGACAATGGTTGCAGGTGGTCTTGGGCGTCCTGAAGGCATGAACAAGGGTTTCTATGTGCGTCCGACGGTCTTTGGCGACTGTAACAACGACATGACCATTGCGCGTGAAGAGATTTTTGGTCCGGTTCTCACCATGATCCCTTACGACAGCGTCGAACACGCTGTTGAAATGGCGAACGACACTGTTTACGGCCTCTCTGGTTATGTTCAGGGTCCAGTGGACGAAGCGCGCGCAGTGGCGCGTCAGATCCGCACTGGTATGGTTCACCTCAATGGCGCTGGCGGAGACCTCAACGCGCCGTTTGGCGGATACAAGCAATCCGGTAACGGGCGCGAATGGGGTGTGCACGGACTTGAAGACTTCCTCGAAGTGAAGTCTGTCATGGGTTACGGCGCTGAATAAGCGTTAAATTTTGACCGGGCGTGTGAAATGCTTCACGCGCCCGGCACAGTTAGTTGAAAAGCTGTTCGGCTGTTGTTCATCTTGTAAGGAACAGGCTGTGTCATCGGCCCGGTTCTGCTAAGCTGGGCCAAACTGGCGAAACAAAAATCAGGATTAGCAAGGATGAAGAGAGCAAGGATTGCCGTACTCGCGCTAGCTGGGCTAGGCGTGGCGGCGTGTGCGACGACGCCGGACTATCGTCCGTCATCCTCGCCGAACGGTGTTGGATATTCCGAACAGATTATTGAATCAGACCGCTATCTGGTCACTTTCCGTGGGTCGACGTCCTCGCCCCGTGACAAGGTGGAAAGCTCTCTGCTGTTGCGCGCAGCCGAAGTGACGCTGAACGCGGGTTATGACTATTTCACGGTGATCGAAAAAGAATCCGACACAAAGAGCCGTTTTTACCCAAGTTCGTTCGGGCCGAGCCGGTATGGTTTTGGGTACAGCTTTTACCACCCACGCGTTGGCTGGCGCTATTCGTACGACCCATTCTGGAATGCGCCGACCTATTCAGAAGCAACACAATACGAAATCTCTGCAGAGATCCGTTTAGGGCTGGGCGAGAAACCAGAAGATGCTGACCGTGCATTTGACGCCCGTGAAGTTGTCCGCAATGTCGGACCAACGATTGAGCGTCCGGTCAATTAAAGGCGTTTGGACATAACCAACTTGCCAGGTGCGAGTTGTCAGTGACATTGCTTCAAGCAACAATGGCGTTGCGTTGCGACTCAGTCGTATCGCGCGCTGCTTGAACTGAAAGCCACCTAATGCCTCACGATTCTATGCCTGTAGGCCGCATGGCGCCCCCTGAAGCGGCAAAGATCACACGTCGGACAGTCTTTCTGTCAATTTCCACAGCGACTGTGTTGATCGCCGTGAAGGTATGGGCGTGGGTTGCGTCAGGGTCGGTTTCTATCCTGTCGTCGTTGGCCGATTCCAGTCTGGACCTAGCCGCCTCGCTGATGACTTTGTGGGCGGTGATTTATGCGGCTGAACCGCCGGATGAAGAGCATCGCTTTGGGCATGGCAAGGCGGAAGGTTTTGCTGCTTTAATGCAGGCTGCTTTAGTCGGGGCGTCCGCCGCGTTGATTGCGCGTGAGGCAATTGAGCGGTTTTTCGCGCCGCGCAGTATTGAAAATGGCGGCTTGTCCATTGGGGTGATGGTTTTTTCCATCATCATGACGGCAACCTTGATCTGGTTTCAGTCACGCGCTGTCGCCAAGACAGGATCGGTTGCGACCAAAGGGGATATGGCCCATTACACTGCCGACCTGGCGGCAAATGTCGCTGTTATCGCAGGCGTGATTGGCGCAGCTTTCCTGAACATGCCGCTGGCGGACCCGATTATTGGACTGGGTGTTGCGGCATGGCTTGCGTGGGGTGCATTTGGCGTCGCGCGCGATGCTGTCGATCAGTTGATGGATAGAGAATTAGATGATGAGGCGCGTGCGCGCATCACAGCGCTGGCGGAGGCAGATGACATCATCGTACACAGCCTGCGCACACGCGCGTCAGGGCCAATCATCCACATCCAGTTTCATTTAGAAATGCCGAACACGTTGTCGCTTATTGAAGCGCATGAACAAATGGTGGCGTGTGAGCGACGTATTTTGGATGAGTTTCCGGGGGCGGACATTCTCATCCATCCCGATCCGCGTGGCGCAAAGCCCCATGGCGGCGGGTTTTTTAAGGAAAAATCCGCTGAAGAGTCCGGACGTGGTGAGGCGTTGGACCAGGTGTCGAAGTGATCTTGGACGGATAAAAGCTTATGAGCGATCTGCCAGAAACGCCGGTGAAAGCGACTGTAAGGGGCAGATGCCTTTATCACTGGCCATTAGATCCGTTTTCAAGATGCGTCCGCATAGCGCTAGAGGAAAAGCGACTGGAGTATGCGTTGATTGAAGAATCGCCGTTTGAGGCAGGCGGCGCATCACTGGACTTAAACCCCATTGGCGGTTTGCCGGTTCTCGTTGATGTGGTTGAGGCGGGACGTGTCATCGTATCTGAACCGCGCGCCATTCTTGAATATCTGGATGAAGTCTACGCAGAGACAGACCTTATGCCTGATGCGCCGCTGGATCGGGCTGAGGCGCGATGGGCGATGGGGTGGCTTGAGCGCGGATTTGACT
Source organism: uncultured Hyphomonadaceae bacterium (assembly GCA_964342355.1). Taxonomy (GTDB): domain Bacteria; phylum Pseudomonadota; class Alphaproteobacteria; order Caulobacterales; family Hyphomonadaceae; genus Hirschia. The sequence goes on along the minus strand of CAYFFG010000012.1, from coordinate 74,258 downwards.
CAGACGTTAATCAAACTTTGTTGAAGGAGCGGATCGTTCAGCGGTATTTGCGTGCTGGTAGAACTGACATGGGCGCGCTGCGTGATGGGGCCTTGGCATTAAAGGGATACATGCGCCATTTAGAGGCAATATTCGCTGTAAGACCTTATTTAGCCGGCGAAAATTTTACTTTAGCAGATGTATGCGCAGCAGCGCACTTATCCTGTCTGGACTATTTCGGAGATGTGCCGTGGGACGCCTTCGCCAATACCAGAGAATGGTATATGCGCATGAAGAGCCGTCGCAGTTTCAGAAGCTTGCTGAAAGATAACTTGCAAGGCGTTGCGCCTGCGGCCCACTACTCCCAGCTGGATTTTTAAGACGCGGAAACGTTGGGGGGCATGTATGCCTAACTTTCCAAAAGATGATGACGACTTTCTGTTTTCAGAACAGGATGGAAAGCAAGCTGACGAAAATGACAGCGTGTTTGACAAGCTGTTTGATGAAGATGAGCAGACGCCCAAGCCAGCTGAGAAGACCTCTGGCGTGGCTGCATCAAACCCGCTTGCATCTATTACAACGCCAGTTGATGACGATGATCTGCCGACAGGGCTTTTTAAAAAGCCACGACCGGAAAACACGATAACAGCGCGCGGCATTTTGGGCTGGATTGGACTCGGGCTGGTCGGGATGGTCGCTTTTACAATTATTCTGGCGATTGCGTTTCGATTTGGCGGCCCGTTTGGAACCTTGAATATGGCGTTCCGGGATATGGCGCATGGTGATGCGCGCTGGAGCACTATCAGGATCGAAGACTTGCCGCCGCATGTCATTCAGGCTGTGATCGCAGCTGAAGATTCGCGTTTTTGCCAGCACTCAGGGTTCGATTTCAAGGCGATAGACAAAGCCCTTTCTGAAAAAAAGGAGCGGGGTTATCTGCGGGGAGCGTCGACGATTTCCCAGCAGACTGCAAAGAATGTCTTTCTTTGGAATGGCGGGGGGTGGCCCAGAAAAGGCGCTGAAGCCTGGTTCACAATCCTGATCGAGACATTCTGGTCGAAGAAGCGCATCATGGAAGCCTATCTCAACGTAGCTGAGTTTGGTCCGGCTCAATATGGGATAGAGCGTGGCGCATGGTATTGGTTTGGCAAAAGCGCAAAAGACCTGTCCCCACATGAAGCGGCGCGGTTAGCGGCGATTTTGCCTTCTCCGAAGAAATGGTCGGCGCGCCCGGCAGGAGACTATGTCACAAAACGCACGGCAGTGATCCAAGCGAATATGCGTGAGATAGCTTACGTTCAGGCGGATGCTTGTGTGCTCGGGAAGTAGGTTTATAAGTACCTAATTAGAACTATTAAATTATCGAGACTATGCGTTCCGCAATATTCGGACGCCGCGTTCTGTTATGATTTGGAACACAAATGAAGATAATTGAGTGTGTCACGCCGGACAAGATGATGGCGACCTTTGAGGTCATGCAACAATTGCGCCCGCATCTGGAAAAAGCAGACTATTTGACCGCAATGGACAGGCTGGATGACGATGGCGCGCGTCTGATCGCAGCTTTTGATGGTGAGGAATGTCTGGGGTGTGCGGTTTTCCGTCCGCAATTTCGACTGACATTCGGTGACATTGTGTATGTGGATGATCTGGTGACCCGTGATGACAAACGGTCAAGCGGGGTGGGAGCGGCCTTGCTTGATTGGATTGAGCAGGACGCGAAAGCGAATAATGCGACGATGTTGATCCTGGACAGCGGCGTGCAACGCGAGCGGGCGCACCGATTTTATTTTCGCCAGGGTCTGGCGATTACATCATTCAATTTCAAAAAGCCGCTTTGATGGTCAGCGCGCGTCCAATGGCGGGGCGGTTGGCAAGGTCGTGTCGCCATCGCGCAAGGGCAGGCCAGTGCTTTTCGATGGACGCATTTTGCTGACAAGCCGTATGGAAAAGCGGCCATGCGAGCATGTCGTCAAACGAAAACTGATCGCCAGCAAGGTAGGTCTGGTCCTGTAAACGCGCATTCAGCGTTTGGAAAAGCGTATTCCGCTCGTCAGCGCTCAGGGAATAAAGTGTGTCAGGAAACTCAATCGGCGATTTGGGCGCGTATCTGGAAACCTGATTGTGGATATGATCAGCGATCGTCAGCGCGCCTTCTATTATCGCGCCGCTTTCTGCTGGTTTCAGTTGGGGAATGTTCTCACCTTCGCCAAGCGCGACAGTGCGATATTCAAGGCCACACACTTCCAACATGATCGCAACAGCATGGCATTCCGGCGATGTCGCTGTATAAAATACATACATTCCAAGCGTCCTTCTGGCCCAAATCAGCTAAATTCCCTTGCAGGATTTTCGCTGGTAATAAAAGTGCTGGCAGGGGCGCTATTTCTTCTTTTTCAAGAACGGTCATTTATGAGCGACTATCAAACTGTCGAACGCACGCTGGCCAAGCTGATCAGTTTTGACACAACATCCCGAAATTCAAACCTTGAACTCATTGAGTGGGTTGAACGCGAACTTGGGCCCTATGCGGATGCAATGACCCGCACAACCAATGAAGAGGGCGACAAGGCGAATTTGTGGGTGCGGATTGGCCCAGACGTGCCTGGCGGAATTGTTTTGTCAGGTCACACGGATGTCGTGCCCGTTGATGGCCAGCCATGGAAGACGGACCCATGGACCCTGACCGAGTTGGACGGAAAGCTTTATGGACGCGGGACGAGCGACATGAAGTCATTCCTGGCGCTGATGATGGCGTTTGCGCCGCAAATGGCGGCCAGCAAGCCGGAGCGACCCATTCATTTTGTCATGTCGTATGATGAAGAAATCGGCTGTGCGGGCGTTGAAAGCATGATTGAGGTGGTCGCTGGCGCTACATCTGCGCCCAAGGCGTGTTGGGTGGGGGAGCCGACGCTTTGGGGTGTTGTGACCGGCCATAAAGGCATTCGCTGTTACACTGTGAACATCACCGGGCTGGAGGCGCATTCGAGCTTGCCGCACACGGGCGCGTCTGCTGTGCATGTGGCAGTCGATCTCATGTCTATCCTGAGGGATACGGCGATTGCGCTGGAAGCGTCGCCACCAGAAGACAGCCCGTTTGAACCGCCTTATGCGACGCTTACCATTGGCGTGGTGAAAGGCGGTACGGCAGGCAATATCATCGCGCGCGAATGTGGGTTTGAGTTTGATCTGCGCTCGCCGCCGGGCGTTGATCCTGATGAGGCGTTGGCGCCATTTTTTGAAGCTGTGGCCAAGGCTGATGCGCTCTTAAAGACGGTATCGCCTGCGTGCGGGATTGTGGTGGAGAAAATCGCTGATGCGCCCGCGCTTGGGCCAGAAGACGAAGGTTTCATTGAACAGCTCGCACGGCAGGTGACAGGCGATAATATGGTGCGCACCGCATCTTATTGTGCGGAGGCGGGGCAGTTTCAGCGCGCGGGCATGTCGACCATCATTTGCGGCCCCGGCTCCATCGAGCAGGCCCACCAGCCCAACGAATTCATCGAGATCGCCCAGTTAAAACAGGGCGTGGCGATGTTTGAAAATTTGATTGCGGCGTTGGGGGGGTGATGAGGGGACATTCTTCGCCAAAAGGCGACACCGGAGATGCTGCGCAGTTTGAGGCACGCATTCAGGTCTTGCGGAACTATTCCCACGAGAAAACCGTTCGCAGATTGCAGCCTTCCGGATTCTCTCCTTCATTGTAGAGTCGTACGCGCATTATGGCTTCGACTTGTAGTTTGGTGAAAGGCCTGTCCGAGCGGAAGTAGGCCGCTCCATGCTCCCCATTCCAAATTGCAATTTCATAGCTTCCCTCGGTTCGTCGTTCTGCGAAACGCGCAGGCCTTTGACCTGACTGTTGCGACACTACTCGGCCTAGAGGGCGGCTCGCCCATCCGATACCGGTTACTTCAAGAGAACCAAACTCCCCCTCCCAGAGAAAACTTCCGGCGTGAATGCCCCCCTCCAATACGGTCACGCTTTCGTCTTTGCGTAGGTCAATGATCGGCGAGTACCCGCAAAATCGTGCTGGCCCGTTCAGATCTGCGGCCGACGCTGGCGCGCCTATCGCCAAGGCAGCAACGGCAATGCATAGCTCAAGACGTTTCACGGCCTCATCCCCCTAACCGGAACTCGTGATCGCAACAGCGAACTCGAAGTAATAGATTCATACAGATAACTCAAGCGCTGCAAAGGATGATGCGATGCATCCACCCTCCGCTATGGGCTAATAATCGCCATTCGCGATAATAACAGAGACTGTCCGCTTCGCGCCAATTAAAAGAAAGCATAGCCGCGTAGGGTGGATTTTGCTCTTTGACTGAGGCGGGTCAGTTTCAGCGCGCGAGCATGTCGACCATCATTTGCGGCCCCGGATCCATCGAACAGGCCCAACAGCCCAACGAATTTATCGAGATCGCCCAGTTAAATCAGGGCGTGGTGATGTTTGAAAATTTGATGCGGCGTTGTGCGGGTGAGGGGGTGTTTTTCGCCGTAAGCGGTCATTGACGATTGGCTATGTCGGGCTTACATACTTGTAGAACATAATACAGGGGGAGGAATATTATGGCACACGAACACATTCTTTTAACTACCTATACTCAAATGTTGCAAGCACTGTTCAAATGGCTAGGTAAAGCAGGCGACGAGAACGGCATATTATCTGCTCAACTTGCGCCAGACATGTTTCCTCTTACAACACAGATTCGGTTTTCCTGTCTCCAAGTGTATGAGGGTGTCGCCCGATTGCGAGGAGAAGAGTTTCCTCCAGTCTGGCATACACTTCTTGAAGAAGGCCGAAATGGTGGTGACAATCCCGGATCGATCAATGATGCTCAATTAAGAATCAATGAAACTATAGCGTTTTTAGGCACTATCGAGCCAAGTGAGTTGGATTCGGGTATAGATTTAGAAATCGAACTTGAATTACCGGATGGTCGAATTTTCGATATGATTGGAGAACAATACATTAGAGACTGGGCTATCCCACAATTTTATTTTCACATCATGACAGCATATAGCATTTTGCGTTCAAAAGGCATTGAACTAGGAAAAGCAGATTACGTTGAGCACGCTTTTGTCTATTTACGGCAGAGCTTACCTTCTCAATAAGGTTGCCAACGGCTGCAATGGGCCAATTTTTGCCTGTGGGTGACCGGATCGAATAGATTAATGTCGTGTCTGGTCCGCAAAAAAGGCCGCTGCGGGGTGTCGCAACGGCCTTGATTGAGTCTGGATGTCTGACGCGATTACTTGAACTTGGCGAGCAGGTCTTCCAGGATTTCGCGGGCCTTGGCGCCGTGTTCTTTGTTGGAGAGGGCAAAGGCGGCTGTCGCCTGTAAGTACAGCATTTTGTCGCCACAGTCATAGTCTGCGCCATCAAAACGCGCTGCGAAGAATTCCTGTTTCTGCATCAGGGTTTCCATCGCATCTGTCAGCTGGATTTCGTTGCCGGCGCCTGGCGCCTGGTTTTCCAGAATGTCCCAGATTTCCGGCTGCAAAATGTAGCGGCCAGTGATTTTGAGGTTAGATGGCGCATCTTCCGTTTTTGGCTTTTCAACCATGCCCGTCATCTGGATCAGGCGGTCAGTTGGCTTAGCGCCATCAGCAGGACGGATCACACCATATTTGTGGACGCGTTCTACGGGCACTTCGTCAACAGCGATAATGTTGCCGCCGACTTTGTCATACTCATTCATCATCTGCTTCAGGCAGGAGACGTCTGAATCGATGAGAACGTCTGGAAGCAGAACGGCAAATGGTTCGTCGCCAATGATGTCGCGCGCACAAAGGACGGCGTGGCCAAGGCCCTTTGCGGATTGCTGACGGGTGAAGCTGAATGCGCCTGCGCGTGGAAGGCTGGACTGGACCTGTTCAAGGACATCCAGCTTGCCTTTTGCTTTCAGGGCTTCTTCAAGCTCGTAGGCAATGTCGAAATAGTCTTCGATCTCGCCTTTGTTACGGCCGGTCACAAATACAATGTGCTCGATGCCAGCTTCCAAAGCTTCGTCTACAACGTGGTGGATCGCCGGGCGATCGAACACCGGCATCATCTCTTTTGGAATCGCCTTTGTTGCCGGAAGGACGCGAGTCCCGAAACCTGCAACGGGTAGAACGGCTTTGCGAACCGGTTTGATAGCCATAAAGAAGGTCCCTCTTGTTTGGCGTATGTCGTGTCAAACGTGTCTTCTAAAGACACTCCAATCAAACTTATGCAAGACTGATGACATTTTTGAACGACATTCAGCTTAGACACATATTATTCAACGGTCACCGACTTGGCGAGGTTCCTTGGCTGGTCAACATCCGTGCCTTTTTCGACTGCTGCGTGATAGGCGAGCATCTGTACGGGAATTGAGTAAAGTATAGGCGCAATGAAGGGCGAACAGCTCGGTGTTTTCAGCACCGCCCAAGGTGTGTCTCCAGCTGCTTTCGCGCCAATGTCGTCGGTAATGAGGAGAACCCGGCCATGCCGCGCAGCCACTTCCTGCATGTTGGAAATGGTTTTTTCCAACAGTTTGTCATTTGGCGCGATCACAACGACCGGCGTGTGCTCGTCGATCAGGGCAATAGGCCCGTGTTTTAATTCGCCCGCCGCATAGCCCTCGGCGTGGATATAAGAGATTTCCTTGAGTTTGAGCGCGCCTTCCAAAGCGATTGGGTAAAGAGCGCCGCGTCCCAAATAGAGAACATCGCGGGCTTTTGCGATTTCAACTGCAAGGTCTTTGACCTCATCATTGTGTTTTAAAGCCTCTGAAATCAGGCGCGGTGTTTCCTGGAGCTGTTTGGTAAGGTCAGCTTCTTCTGCTTCGGACAGAACGCCGCGCTGTCGTGCTGCGGCGAGCGCGATAGCGGCCAGACCACATAGTTGAGCTGTAAACGCTTTGGTCGACGCCACGCCAATTTCTGGTCCGGCGAGGGTTGGCAGAACAATGTCTGCTTCACGCGCTATGGTCGATGTTGGCACATTCACGAGCGCCGCCGTTGTCAGCCCGTTTTCCTTACAGTATCGCAGCGCCGCCAGTGTGTCGGCGGTTTCCCCGGATTGTGAGATGAAGATTGCCAGGTCGTCCTTGTTGAGGGCTGCTTCGCGATAGCGAAATTCTGATGCGATGTCGGTTTCAACAGGTAGTTTAGCGATCTGTTCAAACCAGTATTCGGCCACGCATGCTGAATAATAAGCGGTGCCGCATGCAATCATGTGCACTTTGCCGAATTTAGCGAAATCAAAGCCGATCTTGCTAGCTTTTGTCATATCGGCAGGCAGGGCGACACGCTGGTGGAGGGCGTCAACATAAGCGCCAATGGTGCGCGCGGTTGAGTCAGGCTGTTCGTAGATCTCTTTTTGCATAAAGTGGCGGTAGTTTCCCTTTTCCGCCGCTGCGCCGATGCCCTGGACGATGTGAACTGGATGTGTGACCGGCTGGTCGTCTTCGTTGAATATCTCAACACCGTCCCGGTTAAGCACGCACCAGTCGCCTTCATCCAGGTAAATGACCCGGTTCGTAAAGGGGGACACCGCCATTGCGTCGGAGCCGAGGAACATTTCATTTTCGCCGACACCCACAACGAGAGGAGACCCTCTGCGGGCGCCGATCATCAGGTTTTCCTCACCTTCAAACATGATGGCCAGACCAAAGGCGCCGCGTAGCGCCTTGAGCGACTTTGATACGGCTTCAACCGGAGAAAGCCCCTTCTCAAGCTCACGGTCGACCAGATGTGCGATGGTTTCGGTATCGGTTTCAGTTGAGAAAGACCGACCCTCGCTTTCCAGAAGCTCGCGCAATTCGCGGAAATTCTCGATAATGCCGTTGTGCACGACAGCCACGCGGCCTGAAATATGCGGGTGTGCGTTGTCGACGGTGGCGGCCCCATGTGTGGCCCAACGTGTATGTCCAATGGCGCTTTTTCCTGAAAGCGGGGATGTGGTTAGCTCGTGTTCGAGATTGACCAGTTTTCCTGCTGCGCGGCGGCGTTCAAGCTTCCCGGCTTCCAGTGTTGCAACGCCAGCAGAGTCATATCCGCGATATTCGAGCCGTCTTAAAGATTCAATGACGCGCGGGGCTGCTGTCTGTGACCCTAAAATTCCGATAATACCGCACATATGGGAGCCTCGCTCAGACTGGAAAACGAATGCCGACAAAGATGAGTCGGCTAGATGTGTGTTTGAACATATTCAAAGGCTTGGGAAGGCGCCAGTCGCGTCACATTTTGATGCAAGCTGTTTCAAAACACGATGCATAAAAGAAAAGAGCGCTGTCGGGAAACAACGCTCTTTCTCGTCTCTTGGGGAAACAATGCGGCCCGGCGACATGGGGCTGGGGGGCTGTTGGGTATGTCACCGGGCCTGTCGACTGCGTAATCACCTTTGCCTTCGACAGTTTCAATAATGGTAACCGAATGCGGCCAAGAGAGGGCGAAGCTAAGGTAATGTGGCGCACGAAACATGGCGATTTCTCGTCGGCTTCGCCCCTGGCGCGTTAGATTTCCTGGTTATAGCCGCCAACTTCATCGAATGCGGCAAGGCGTGGTTTGACTTCCTCGCGGAAGAGTTTGCGCATGTCTTCGTCAGATTCCATGCTCTCAACCACCACAACCAGTTCAGGCTTGTTGGATGACGCGCGCACAAGCACCCATGACCCATCTTCCAGCGTGACCCGTGCGCCGTTGACGGTGTTTACGTCGGTGATTTTGCGACCAAGAATGGATGCGCCCTCTTTGCCGAGTTGCTCGTAAGCCGCCACAACTTTGTCAACGACACCATATTTGATTTCGTCGTCACAGTGCGCCGCCATGGTCAAAGAGGTGTATGCCACGCCGAGCTCGTTTTTAAGGTCCGCCATGGTCTTGTCCGGGTTGCGGTCAAGCATTCTCAAGACCTCAGCGGCGGCGACCAGACCATCATCATATCCAAAGCCAAGCGGTTCGCGGAAGAAGAAGTGGCCTGATTTCTCAAAGCCAGCTAGCGCGCCAAGGTCGGTTGTGCGGCGTTTGATGTAGGAGTGACCTGTTTTGAAATAGTCTACTTCTGCGCCGTTTTCTTTGAGGACAGGGTCTGTCTTGTAAAGGCCGGTGGATTTTACATCGACGACGAATTTGGCGTTCTCAAAATTCTTGGAGAGGTCACGCGCCAGCATCAGACCGATTTTGTCAGCAAAGATTTCTTCGCCCGTGTTGTCGACAACGCCGCAGCGGTCCCCATCGCCATCAAAACCCAGCGCGACGTCTGCGCCATGTTCTTTTACTGCCGCCGCCATCGCGTGCAGCATTTCGGCATCTTCCGGGTTGGCGTTGTAGTTTGGGAATGAGTGGTCAAGATCACATTCCAACTCGATGACCTCTACGCCCATTTTGCGTAGCGCTTCAGGCGCAAATGCGCCGGCTGTGCCGTTGCCGCAGGCTGCAATCACTTTCAAAGGACGTTTGATCTCGATGTCCTTGGAAACGCTTTCGATGTATTTGTCGCGCATGCCCTCAACACGAACGACCTTACCGCCGCCTTGTGGGTCAAAGTCGCCATTTAGGACGACTTCGCGCAGCATGCCCATTTCGTCAGGACCAAAGGTGAGGGGCTTGTTCGCGCCCATCTTCACACCGGTCCAACCGTTTTCATTGTGAGAGGCTGTCACCATCGCCACACACGGAATATCGAGCGCGAACTGAGAATAATAAGCTGTCGGAGACAGCGCGAGGCCGATGTCGTGCACTTCCATGCCGGCTTCGATCAGACCAACGATAAGGGCTTGTTTGATCGCGATAGAGTAGGAACGGTAGTCGTGTCCGACGACGATTTTCGGTTCAACGCCCATACGGCGGATGACTGTCCCCAGGCCAAGCCCGAGCGCCTGAACACCCATATAGTTGAGCTCTGGGGCTTTTTCAGCGCCCTCAATACCGAACCACCATCGCGCGTCATATTCTCTAAACCCTGTCGGTTTGACTAACGGCGTTGTTTCAAACTCATAGGTGTTCGCCTTTAAATCGGCGCGCGGTTTCATAGGCATCTATACCATCCTCAGTGTGTGTCCCCGGTTGCATTGATAACAATGCAGCCCACAAACTTCCTAACGTGACGCAATCTGACTGACAATGAGCCAATCAACTGATCACGGTAGCAATGTGTCGGCGCCCAAATTGGTCGCAAACTCGTTGCTGTTTTATTGCTGTTTTACAAAACTTTGATTTCAATGCTGTTAGTTGAGCATTTGAAGCCGGATTGATTGTATTTCCACCCGTCTTTCTTTGGTTTCGGCAACGGGTCTGATCGCGATATAATCATAGCCAACGTTAAGACCGGTCGGAGGGGTGTGGTATTCAAAAGCGTATTCTTGAAAGTCTTGGGAGAGAACATAAGTCTTCCAGCCGGAATCCGTTCCGGCATCTGACACATAGGCGGTCTGAAACTCCACAGCTGGCTTTGTGTTCGCTGTTCGCGCGGTTATGATCACCCGCAGTTTTTTGTCAGAATAGATGTTCTCAATATCCGCTTCCAGCGTCAGGTAAGGTCCGTAAAGCGGCTCATTGTAGGCGTCTTTTTCTTCCAGAGCGATTTCGAGTGTCAGGTTTTCGCCTTCGCCGATCGGATAAATTGTCCCAACTGGTCCGCCGGCCATTCGGTGGAGGTCCATACCCTTCACGGTCATATCCCGAACATTTTCACGTCCTGCTGCGCTGAACGCACCTGTAGGCAGACGCGTGGAAAAGGGGGAGATCGCCAAAAAAGTTAGCAAGCAACCGACCAAAAACATAAAAGGGAAGAAAACCCGGTCTGACATTGTTGAATTTTACCCTGTTCCGACAGTGTGCAAAGCGTGTTTCTAGCAGCTCACTCATGTTCATGCGAGGTGCTGATGCAGACGTCAACGCATAGACGTCTCATATGATTTGGTAAGTGGTTGGTAATTTTCTTAAACTAATTTGTTCTGAAATTAATATACGAGGAAACATCGGGACAATGGACTCAGTCACACTGGATAAGGATGAATTGGCGGCGGCCAACATTAATCCGGAAACCGGTTTGGCGACCGATTACCTTAATCATTACAATGAAGTCGCTATGTTGGTCGACATGTTGGGCTCAATGCCGGACATGGCCGAAGAAATCCTTGAATGGCGCCCGATCACATATGCCGAGCATTTTCTTGTAACAGGTTTTCGAGCCAAAGAACTTGCCATCCATGCGTTTGAAAATTGCGATCCATGCATTCGCGCGCAGTTCGACGCCGCATGCAAGGAGGTTGAAGCTGGCATCGCAAATGTTCAGACTAAGCTTGAACAGGGGGTGGACGCTGTTCAAGATCCGTCCGGCGAAGCGGCGCAGCTTTATTCCATGATCTCCAAGGTTGGCGGCGTTATCAATCCCAATGGGTTTGGGCAACATGGTGTTGCGGTCGAGGATGACGCGTCCAGCGAAGACCAATCTGCAATTGACGCACTGTTCGACTAGGTCGACATAGGCGCAATGACTGATATTGCGCCATTCTGGAAAACGAAATCTCTCTCCGACATGTCACAACATGAATGGGAGAGCGTGTGCGACGGCTGCGGCAAATGCTGTCTTTTAAAGCTTGAAGACGAAGACTCAGGTGAGATTGCCTATACGCGGCTTCATTGTAAGTTGTTTGAAGCGGCGACATGCCGATGCGCGGACTATGAAAACCGCAAAGCAATTGTTCCTGATTGTGTGATTTTAAGTCCAGAAAACGTCTCGGCGCTGAAGTGGATGCCATCCACATGCGCATACCGCTTGTTGGCTGAGGGAAAAGACCTGCCGGAATGGCACCACCTCGTCTGCGGAGACCGCAATCGTGTCCATAAGGAAGGGCGGTCAGTCCTTGGCAAGACCATCAGTGAAGACGTCATAATCGAGGGCGATGAAGTCAACTGGATCGTCGAATGGGATGACGATACGGAGTTTTAAGGCAGCATTAGATTAGTTGACGATAGTGCTCAGTGCGCGGAAATTTCTGCGCGCCAGTAATTGCACCTGCTGCTCCATATCCAAAGCCAGCTCGGTAACGATGTCTTTGCGCGCCTGCGTTTTTTCGCGCAAAATACCCCAAGACGGACGATTGTCCGCTTCTACCCAACTAGAGGCCAAAGGGCTGCCGCCGCCACGCACATCAAAAAGGTGCGCTTCTCCAAATATGGTTTTGGTTGGTTTGGGTTTGTCTTTGGAAAATTTGCTCATGATCCATTTGACGCCAGACTTGGAACGGGTCTGACGGGCATATGCATTTGGTTCAGCATCCACGACGGACTTTTCAGGCTGGATTTCTGATGCGTTCGTATGCCCGTAAATAATAATGTAATCATAGCCGGCCTGTGCGCCGATTGTGCGAGCAGAGAGAACAGCAGCGCCGCCGCCATCAAATTCAGGCGCATGTGACATTAAAAGCTTGGTCGGTGCGATAGGCTCGATCCGGGTGACTAATCCGCCAAGACGAGAGGCGAACATGCGCCAGGCTTGATGATCAACCTGACCAATACCGGCTTCGCCAAACTTATCGACGCGAACATAAAGAAAAGACGCTGGCAGGCGCAGCATCGGCGGCGCAAGAGCAAATGCGGTTGGAGTGAATACCAATCCGCCAAGGGCTGTCATCACACTTCGGCGTGCGAAGAGGTGCTCTTTCTTTTCTGTTTTGCCTGACATGAAGACGTCTCAAACAATATTTGCTATTAACCCTACCATGCCCCAAGCATATTAACGGGAGGTACATGACTTTCCTGTCATATGCGCGCGGGACTGGCGCATGGTGCGAATGAGATTGTTTCAATCTCGCTCCAGGACAGGTTAGGGTGGCCCTTATGACTGAAGCGATTCGCATTCTCGGCGTTGATCCGGGACTTAGGAATACCGGCTGGGGTGTCATTCAGATGCACGGCACACGCATGGCCTGGGTGGGCCACGGCGTCATCAAACCCGACACTGACGCGCCCATGTCCGAACGCTTGCGCACGATTGTTTGCGGACTTCACGCGGTCATCGAAGAGTTTCGTCCGGATGAAGCGGGCCTTGAAGAAACATTCGTCAATGTAAACCCACGCTCGACCCTGTTGTTGGGTCAGGCGCGCGGCGCGGCAATGGCTGGGATGGCGATGGCAGGTCTGAGTGTAGCGGAATTTGCACCGCGCGCGGTCAAGCAGTGTGTTGTCGGAACCGGTTCTGCAGACAAGTCACAGGTCGGCTACATGATGAAAAAACTGCTGCCTAAGGCGCCGGCCATGACTGAAGATGAAGCTGACGCGCTGGCGATCGCCATCACGACTGCGCATCACCGCCCACAACGCACAATGAAAATTTCCGCATGATCGCACGACTACGCGGAACAGTTTCAGCGATTGGCGACGGTCAGGTCGTACTTGATGTAAATGGTGTTGGGTATCTCCTTAACTGCAGCTCACGAACGCTCTCTCACCTTCGATTGGGCGAAGCGGGGGAGTTGTTTGTTGAGACCCAGATGTCTGAAAATGCGATCAAGCTTTTTGGATTTGCAACACCAGAAGACCGTGCCTGGTTTGGCCGCCTTCAAGATGCGCCAGGCGTTGGCGCAAAAGCAGCACTTTCCATTCTGGACGCGCTAACACCAGCGCAATTGATGGACGCCATCGCGCTGGGTGACGCCGCCAGCGTACAGCGTGCGCATGGTGTGGGTAAGAAACTGGCCGAACGCGTTGTGTCTGAATTTAAAGGCAAGCCACCGCCAGGTGGTGTGTTCTCAATGAATTTGCCAACGCCTGAGCAGGTTGCTGCGCCCGTTGCGGGAAGTGATACAGCGACACGTGAAGCGGCTGTCTCAGCACTGACAAATCTAGGATATCCGTCCGCCGAGGCGCAGAAGGCGGTGGCGTCGGCGGCGCGCGATCTTGGAGAGGACGCCAACGAGGGCGCACTTATCAAAGCGGCGTTAAAAGCGCTCGCGCCGAGCTGACAAATCACCGCATTGAATGTCTGGGATTGATGGCGCGATAGTACGCCGGATGTGTTCGTCGCGGAGCAAAAACGGCTGATGTTGGACAATCTCACTTTCATCGGCGGCTTATTGTTGGGGCTAGCTTCGTCCCCGCACTGCGCTCTGATGTGTGGTCCGATAGCATCCTCTTACATATTGGGTGTGGCAAAAGGCAAAACTGCCGCCGAACAAGCTAAGTTATTGTTGATCGCCCAGCTTGGAAAATCTGTTTCATATGTTGCTGCAGGCGTGGCGGTCGGTGTTCTTGGGTCCCAGGCATATTCCTTCATGGATCGGGATGTCGCGTTCCGCATCCTTCAGTATCTTTCGGCAATGACTTTGATCGCAATTGGCTTTTCCATGACGGGCATTGTTCCCTTAATGGCAGGCATTGCGCGCCTATCGATGCCGGTCAGTATTGGTTTGCACAAGGTCGCATCCTTTGGCGCGGCGCGCACAGCCTCATTTGGCAAATGGGGTGGGGCGCTGACGGCCGGCATGTTGTGGGGATTTGTACCGTGCGGGATGGTCTATGCCGCGCTCTTTTCAGCCATGTTCACAGGCCACGCTGTAAATGCGGCTAGCGTTATGTTCGGATTTGCGCTGGGTGTTGTTCCATCAGTCACCGCATCTGCGATGGGGGCAGCATTTCTTCCAAGATTGATCCGGTCAGACACGACGAAGGTTGTAATTGGTCTGATGGTCGTGGGGTTGGGCTTTGTCACCATAATGTTCGACGGCCCGGATAGCGCATTATGGTGCGCCCCACCACGATAGCAGAGCGCACTCTTGAGGGTGTTTATGCTGCGCCGCGGGTCCAACGCGCAGCTGCATGTGCGATACGTGCGCCATACTGGCGGCCGGTTTCTAATTCAGCTGCATCTGGCGCTTGTTCTGGTGGGAGGCCGTTCTTGGCCTGAACACCCACGCCAAGGAAAAAGCCCTGGCGGTTGATGGCTGTGTCATAATCTGAATCCGCCATGCCAAATCCGGGCATCATGCCTGTTGAGACCCAGATCATGCCATGCTGAGAAGCAAGGGTCGCCATTTGCGCAAGCGTGTTTGACTTATCGCCAGATGGAGAACCGGATGTTGTAAAACCGCCCGCCAGCTTGTCTTTCCACTGGCCTGTGAACCAAGCCTTAGATGAGGCGTCAGCAAACGCTTTAAAGCCAGCTGATGCTGACCCCATGTAAGTAGGCGCGCCAAAAACAATAGCGTCAGCTTTCGCCAACTCGTCCCATGGTCCTGTTTCCGGGGAGGCTAGGTCGTCTGCGTTGTAAAGTTCAGCGTCCGCGCCAGCTTTGATTGCGCCATCCTGAATGACTTCAGCCAGTTTTTTGGTGTGGCCATAGCCAGAATGATAAACGATTGCGATTTTTGCCATAATGTCAGTCTCCATCGGTTGAAATCTCGTTGATGACTAGAAACTGAGAGGGCGGTTATCTATTTTGTAGTACGTACCTTTTCGTAACTGCCCAAAAAAGTGAGCTGACATGGACCAGCAACTGAAAAAAACACTGTCAGAGCGCGAAGAAGAACTGAAAATCTGTACGTCCTGTCCCTCAAGGCAGGTGCTGGAATTACTGGCTAATCGCTGGAAATTATTGGTCATTCATGCATCGCGCATGAATGACGTCATGCGTAACGGCGAGTTGAGGCGGTCTTTGGAAGGCATTTCTCAAAAAATGCTGACAGAGACTTTAAGGTCGTTAGAGCGCGATGGTGTCGTGCAAAGGATCGATTATCAGGAAATCCCGCCGCGCGTGGATTATCGCCTGACTGAGCTGGGCCAGGATCTATGTGTGCCCGTAATGGCGCTTTCTGACTGGGGCATAGACAATATGCACCGCATCCAGGAAGCGCGTGAAGCGTTCGACGCCGCCAACACATAAAAAAGGGCCGCAATGAAATTTGCGACCCTTGAAGTGCTCATATTTGAGCGAGGCTTAGAACTTCAGAACCTTCGCGTAGCGCACTTGTGGGAGTGCGCGGATTTTGTTGAGCGTGTCAGCAGGCACATCCTGATCGATACCGACCATTGCAATCGCATCGCCGCCAGCTTCTTCACGACCAAGGTTAAAGGTCGCGATGTTGACGCCAGCTTCGCCCAGAGCAGAACCAAGGTCTCCAATAAAGCCAGGCTGGTCTGTATTGTTCACAAACAGGATGAATGGGCGGAATTTTGCATCCAGCGGCATGCCTTTGACTTCGACAATACGCGGTGCGCCGTTTAGCAGCGTACCTGCGATTGTGCGCCATTTGCCCTCAACACGCACTTTGATGCGGATTAGGCTATCAAATGTCGGGCTGTCGCATGTTGTGGACTCTTTAAGGTCAATGCCGCGCTCCTGCAGGATAGCAGGCGCAGACACCATGTTTACGTCCTTCATGGATGCGCGCAGAAGGCCAGCAAGGGCTGCAGCCGTCAGCGGTTTGCGGTTCAGTTCGCAAACTTCACCTTCATATTCGATTTCAACAGCATCGAAACCTTCGTCCGCAACTTGACCGGCAAACTCGCCGAGCTTTTCAGTCAACGCCGCAAATGGCTTCAGGCGAGGCGCTTCTTCAGCTGTGATGGATGGCAGGTTCAATGCGTTGGTCACAGCGCCTGTCAAAAGGTAATCAGCCATCTGCTCTGCCACTTGGAATGCTACATTGTCCTGAGCTTCCATTGTGGATGCGCCAAGGTGTGGTGTGGCGACAAAGTTCGGTGCGCCGAACAGGATGTTGTCTTTAGCTGGTTCTTCAACAAAGACGTCAAAGGCAGCTGCGCCGACATGACCAGAATCAAGTGCTGCGCGTAATGCAGCTTCATCCACCAGGCCACCACGGGCGCAGTTGACAATGATAACGCCTTTTTTGGTTTTGTTTAGCGCATCAGCAGACAGGATGTTTCGTGTTTGGTCAGTCAGTGGTGTGTGGAGCGTGATAACGTCCGCACGCTTTAGCAAAGCGTCCAGTTCGACTTTCTCAACACCCATCTCAACGGCGCGTTCCTCGGTCAGGAACGGGTCGTAAGCGACAACTTTCATACGCAGACCTTGTGCGCGGTCAGCCACGATAGAGCCGATGTTACCAGCGCCAATCAGGCCGAGTGTTTTGCTGAAAAGCTCGGTTCCGACATAGTCTTTTTTCGGCCATTCGCCGTTTAGCGTGCGGGCGGAAGCGGCTGGGATCTGACGGGCGGCGGCGAACATCATTGCGATCGCGTGCTCAGCAGTTGTAATGGCGTTGCCAAACGGCGTATTCATCACAACCACACCATTTGCCGTGGCTGCTGGGATGTCGACATTATCAACACCGATACCGGCGCGGCCGATGACTTTCAGATTGGTTGCGGCTGCGATGACGTCAGCGTTTGGCTTAGTCGCGGAGCGTACAGCCAGACCGTCATATTGAGGAATGATTTCAATCAGTTCTTCTTTGGAAAGGCCGACCTTAACATCAACTTCGATGCCGCGGTTTTTAAAGATGTCGACTGCGCCTTCAGCGAGGTCGTCTGAGATGAGAACTTTAATCGTCATGTTTATCTCCTGAGCGCTTTTTGTTTAAGCGCGAGAATTGGGGTCAGATATGTCCGCCGGTTCCGTCACCGGCGGTCTTCCAAGTGCGGTTACGGTTGATCGCCATTTTCTTGTCGACCTCTTCAGACAATTCCTTGCCCATCAGGCCCACTAGACGGTGGAGCAGGATGACAACGTCAGCAGCCTCTTTCGCTGCTTCTTCTTTGTCGTTATCGGTCAGCGCTTCTTCCAGCTCGTCCATTTCCATGCGGGCGCGATTGATCAGGGCGAGGGGATTGCTCACCTCGCCAAAGGTTTCATCACCCCATTTGAGAATGGTTTTGCTGGTTTCACGCGTCATGGCGATCACCTGTAGTTGGTGTTGTTAAAGCTCTTGAGCTGCTTCTGCGAGCGCCCAGTCGAGCCAAGGCAGGAGCTTGGACACGTCTGATGGCTCAACCGTTGCGCCAACCCAGATGCGAAGACCTGGAGGTGCGTCGCGGTAGCCGTTGAAATCAAAGGCGACGCCTTCTTTCTCCACGAGACCGACCAGCTTTTTCACAAATGCTGCCTGTGCGTCAGGCTCAAGTGAGGCGACACGCGGGTCAGTCACTTTAAAGCAGACACCAGTGTTAGAGCGGGTCGTCGCGTCTTCACACAGGAAGCCAATCCAGTCTGTCTTAGCAACCCAGTCTTCAAGGATTTTAAGGCTCTCGTCAGAACGGGCTTTCAGACCAGCAGCCCCGCCAAGGCTTTCAGCCCAGTCCAGCGCCTGAAGGTAGTCTTCAACACACAACATGGAGGGTGTGTTGATGGTTGCGCCTTCGAAAATGCCTTCGTTGAGCTTTCCTTTTTTGGTCATGCGGAAAAGCTTTGGAAGTGGGCGATCAGGCGTGAATGTCTCAAGGCGTTTCACTGCGTTTGGCGACAGGATCAGCATGCCGTGAGCAGCTTCGCCGCCGAGTACTTTCTGCCAGGAGAAAGTGACGACATCGAGTTTTTCAAACGGGATGTCTTGTGCAAACACAGCTGATGTTGCGTCACAGATTACCACACGGTCAGCGTTTGGCTTGATCCAGTCAGCGTTTGGTGTGCGCACGCCGGAAGTCGTACCGTTCCATGTGAAGATGATGTCAGCATCGTCGCGTGCTTTTGTGAAGTCCGGCAGCTGGCCATAGTCAGCTGTGTAAGTTTCACAGTTTTCCAACTTCAGCTGTTTCGTGGCGTCGGTTACCCAGTCACTACCGAAGCTTTCCCATGCGAATACGTCCACTGGCTTGGCGCCGAGCATGGACCACATGCACATCTCAACTGCGCCTGTGTCTGAGGCGGGCACGATGCCAACGCGGTAACCTTCAGGCAGGTTCAGAATTTGTTTGGTGCGTTCAATTGCTTCAGCAAGCTTGGCTTTTGGCCCTTTCGCGCGGTGCGAGCGGCCAAGTTCAGCAGTTTCCAATGCTTGGAGCGAAAATCCCGGGCGCTTTGCAGTCGGACCCGATGAAAAGTGCGGGCATGCAGGGCGCACGTCCGGTTTAGCGACAGTCGTCATCTGTTTTGTCTCCTATCCTTACAGATAGGCTGACTCTCGTTGGGGAGAGCTGGCCCGACGCGGGTATCTCTCAACACCGGGTCAACGTCAAATGGAAACTTCATCGCATGGTAAATCGTGATCTTTGTGACCGAATTACTAATGCGGACTTGATGCGCTTAGGCTTGGAAGAACACGCCTTCCATAATGGTCACAGCGTTGCCGCGCAGCTTGACGCGGTCACCGACAACTTCCGTTTCAATGTCGCCGCCACGCCCCGGATAAGCCTGAAAACATTTCAGTTTGTTTCGCCCCAGTTTGTTTGCAAACAGTGGGGCGATGATGCAATGGGCTGAGCCAGTGGCAGGGTCTTCTGGTATGCCGGAACCAGGAGCGAACACACGCGACACCACGTCATATCCATTGTCACCTGTTGCAGCGCAAATGACATTGCCTCTGTCGCCGGGCAGGCCGGAGCTGACATTTTTGAGCGCGGGAATATCTGGGGAGAGGGCTCGGATCTGATCTGCGTTCTCAAACACCGCGAGGATAAAACCTGACGCCCAGACTTCAAGCGGAGTGGCGTCTAACGCTTCAACAAGTCCCTGAGGCATGTCGACTGGCTGTGGCGGTGAGGATGGAAAGTCCATCTCTAGCTGGCCATCTTCAAGACGGCTGACGCTCAGTCGACCGGATTTGGTGTCAAAATGGATAACATCGCCACTAAAGCCGATGTGCTCAAAGAGGGCGTGGGCGGATGCAAGGGTTGCATGTCCGCATAATGGCACCTCAATTTCCGGCGTGAACCAACGCAGATCCCATGAATTCTCAGAGGTTTGCACAATGAACGCTGTTTCAGCGAGATTGTTCTCAGCAGCGATTGCCTGCATGACGTCATCGGGAAGGAAAGCGTCCACGGGCATCACAGCTGCTGGATTTCCTTTTAGAGGCGCGTTTGCAAAGGCGTCAATTTGATAAAGTGGGATGCGTCTGGTCATGTGCTTGAACCTTTAAAAGAACTCGCGCATTGCTTGAACAAAGATTACTCCGTGAGCAAGTGCTGCCATCCAAACCGGCGCCTGATTGCGTTTATTCAGGAGAAGCATAATGCCGGCGACTCATATTCCACATGTCCTGATCATTGCGCTTGCAGTGCTCGCAGGCGTCCTGGTGTCTGCGCAGGGAATGGTGAATGGCCGGCTCAATCAGGTGCTGGAGAGCCCAATTCAGGCTGCGCTCATTTCATTTACAGGCGGTTGGCTGATCCTGTTGGCGCTCAGTTTTATTCTGGGGCATGGACTGCCGTCATTTGAGAAACTCTCGGCAGCGCCATGGTGGGCTTTCTTGGGCGGTGTTGCGGGTTTTTATATGGTGTCGTCCACTGCTTTCGGCGTGCCGCGTGTTGGCTCAACAGCCTGGTTGGCTGCTGTGATTGCCGGACAAATGCTGGCGTCTGTCGCGTTCGACCATATTGGCGCGTTTGGGCAGGAAGTGCGTCAGATTACCTTGTCAAAACTAGCTGGTGTCGGTGCGCTTGTCGCTGGAGTGTGGTTGATTATTCGTCCTTAGCAAGAGGCGCTAACAGGCGCGCGGCTTTGTCTGGAAACCGGACCGGCCAGGCATGATCAAGCGGACCGTTCCCGTTCCCAAATCCGGGCGCATGACGGATCGCTTTCGCCACATACGCTTGCGCCCGTTTGAAAGCTTTTTCCAGATCCAGGCCTTGGGCTAGCGAACAGGCGAGGGCGGAGGCTAAGGTGCAGCCAGTCCCGTGGGTGGATGTCGACTGGATGCGCTCCTGTTCAAAGAACATCTCTTTTGCTGGCGTGGCGACAAGATCAACGATCGCATCACCTTCAACATGGCCGCCTTTTATGATGGCTGCGGCGGCGCCTTTTTCCAGCAGTTTCTCAGCAGCTCGGCGTTGACCGTCCAGTGACTGGACGTCTTTGCCTGTCAGGACTTCAGCTTCATGAGCGTTCGGTGTCACGATTGATCCGGGCACAAGAAGGGACAAAATGCTATCTGCGGCGGCGCGTGGAATAAGCATGTCACCCGATGTGGCAACCATGACGGGGTCGATTATACGGGGCGTGTTAGGGGCAGTGTCATGAATGGTTTTTGCAACCGTTTCGATCAGCACTTTGTCGCCAAGCATGCCGGTTTTGATTGTGTCCGCGCCAATGTCAGATAAAACCGCGCGCATTTGGGCAGCGACTCCCTGTGGTGGTGCGGGTATGACGCCGGAAACGCCCTGTGTGTTTTGAACTGTCAGCGCTGTAATGGCTGTGGCGGCATATCCGCCAAGCATGGTGACAGTTTTGATGTCGGCCTGAACGCCGGCTCCGCCGCCAGAATCTGATCCAGCGACAATAAGGACCCGGCCTAGGTGTTTTTTGTCTTTGTCAGGTTTGCTCAAGTACAGATCTCGATGTTCTCAAAACTCTTCAATTCCCAAGCACAGGAATAGACCGGATCGACGCTGCAGATCCATGAGTCGACAACAAATTTACAATCACACGGGTTCCATTCCAATTGCATATTTGGATTGCGGCCGCTGGAATTGTTGACGATCAGGCGGCAGGTTTGCTCCGCGCGTTTCGAAACATCCGCTTTTGCTGCTTCACAGGCCGCCACCTCCGTCTCGAAAACTTTATCTTCATTGCCGACTTCCGTGCCGCTGGAAACGCCGCGCAAAGTCTGCTGCACCGATTGCGGCACCCATTTGTCCTTTTGTTGAAATGAACAGAATGGCAGGACTTCATTGCGAATTTTGTCTGCGTAATAGCCCTGATTGTAAGCACGCAAATAGTCGAGATAATCAGCCTTTAGTGCTGAAGACTGCGCCTTTTCAAACATGGCTCGTTCAGCATCCGAAGGTTGATTGGCTGTCGCCGGTGTGACTGCGGTATTGCTAGAGGATGCTATGCCGGGTTGATCATCCAGTCTGGATATCAAATTGGTTTGTGTGGAAACGAACCAGCCTGCGCCGGCGATCAGCAGCATGCCAAACAGAACTGGAAGCACTTTAGAAATGGAGTTCTTTTTACGAACTGGCTTTTCTAGTCCTTCAACTGGTTTGCCAGACATGATGGCGCGAACGGCTGCTATAAAGTGATCCCAATGAGGATCATCAACATCACCGTCCCAGTCAAAAAGATTGGCCGTCTGGATGAGGCCAAAACCGAGTGGCGGTTCAATGTCATCAATACGGACGGGCAATAAAACGCCTTTGGATTTCCCGACGCTGGCTTCTTCCTTCACCCAGGGAGCGTTGACCGACAGCTCAGACCACACTGCGATGACCAGCTTGGCTTCATTCAGCTCCCTTTGGATCGTCTGATCCCATTGGGAACCGGGCGCGATGCCATGGTCCCACCAGACAGTGAAACCTTCCGTGCGCAAGCCTTCGACGATGCGGACGACGCGGCCTGCATCTTCTTTTTTGTACGAAATAAAAATATCCGCCACGTCGTATCCCTTAAACCGACTAGCCCCCAAGTCGCGGGGACAATGCCAAACACTTGCTAATAGGGGAAGATGTTATCCTTGACAGTTTGGTCTTAGCTGGGCGCAATTTACATAAATAAACAGAAAAACACATAAGGGGAGAAACGGTATGGAATACGATGAGGTCATCAAGTCCCGTCGCAGCATCCGCGGTTATCTTGATAAGCCAGTGCCCAAAGCGGTGATCCAAGAGATACTTGAATTGGCGATTCGCGCACCATCGTCCATGAATACGCAGCCTTGGCATTTTTATGTGCTCACAGGTGAGACGCTGGATAAAATTCGCAAAGGCAATGTCGAACGCAATGTGGCGGGCGTTCCGGATTCAAGAGAGTTCAGGGGCGGGGACAAATATCAGGGTGTTCACCGTGAGCGTCAGATTGAAATTGCTGTGCAATTGTTTGAAGCCATGGGCATTGAGCGTCATGACAAGGAAAAGCGCATGGACTGGGTGTTGCGTGGGTTCCGCCAGTTCGACGCGCCTGTCTCTGTTGTGGTGACGTTCGATAAAGCCGTTGAGGGCAATGACATCACAACATTTGATTGCGGCGCGGTGATGAATGGGATCGTCAACGCCGCCTGGTCGCGTGGTCTGGGCTGTGTGATCAACTCTCAGGGCATCATGCAATCGCCTGTCGTACGCGAATACGCTGGAATCCCTGATGATCAGGTCATTATGATGTGTGCTGCAATGGGATATCCGGACGATAGTTTTCCTGCAAATGCGGTTGTGTCCAAACGCAAGTCCGTGGAGGAGGCAACCGTTTTTGTTGGGTTTGATGACTAACGCTATTCAGGCGCGTTGATTGCCGTGTCCACCAAGAGCGCCTGGCGGGTTTCACGCACATCGTGTACCCGAAGAATTTTGGCGCCGTGCTGGGCGGCGGCGACTGCGGCGGCGATAGATCCGCCCAGCCGGTCTGTCGCTAATTCCGCGCGCGGGTCGATTTCCCGGATAAAGCTCTTGCGTGACGCGCCAAACAGGATTGGGAAATCCTGTCCTAGACTGAACTGGTTGAGGTCACGTATGAGCGCCAGATTGTGCTCCAGGCGTTTGCCAAATCCAATGCCTGGGTCGATCCAGATGTTAGATGGTTTCACACCTTCCTCGATGGCGAGTTGAGCGCGCCTGCCAAGCTCGGTTTTAACCTCTAAAACAACATCATTATAAACGGGCGCCTGCTGCATGGTGCGTGGTTTGCCCTGCATATGCATCAAGCACAGTTTACAGCCTAACTGTCCAGCGACTTCAAAGGAGTCTTCTGCAAACGTGCCGCCAGTGACATCGTTCCACATATCTGCGCCAGCCTGAATGGCTGCGATGGCGACTTCCGGTTTCATTGTGTCAATGGAGATCAAGACGTCGGTATTCGCGCGCAGACCTTTAATGACAGGCAACACCCGCGCGATTTCTTCGTCAGCACTTACGGGAATAGCGCCGGGCCGTGTCGATTCTCCGCCAATGTCGAGCCAGTCTGCGCCGTCTGAAACGAGTTTCAGGCCGTGTTCAATCGCCAGATCTGCTGAATCATAGCGTCCGCCATCAGAAAAAGAATCTGGCGTGACATTGACGATCCCCATGATCTGAGCAGGTAGGCTCATCACATATTCTCCTAACAAGACTGCGAGAGAGGAGGGTATTGGCGATGTTTGGCGGCTTTGTCGATGGGGAGGCGTGCGAATGTTATCTCACAAAAAAGCGCGCCAGCGGAATGCCAGCGCGCTATTTCATTCTAGCTAGGAGCGCGGTTTAAACCTCAGAAGGTTCTGGGTCACCACCAAATTCGCCGCCAGGTTTCTTCTTGGATTTAATAACCGGCACAGCTGATGTCGGGCCCGGGTCAAAATCATCTGGGCGTTCAGGAGGCTTGCCGTTTAGCAGGTCCTTGATTTCCTGACCTGACAACGTTTCGTACTCTAAAAGGCCTTCAGAAAGAGCGACCCAGTCCTCGCGTTTTTCAGTCAGGATTTTGCGAGCTGAATCCATGCCGCCCTGAACAAGCTTACGCACCTCTTCCTCGATCTTTTTGGACGTCTCTTCAGAGACGTGAGAAGAGCGGACCAATTGCTGACCAAGGAAGACTTCACCCTGGTCTTCTGCATAGTCCACTGGACCGATTGCGTCAGATAGCCCCCAGCGAGTCACCATCGCGCGCGCTAGACGTGTGGCTTGCTGAATGTCGGACGCAGCGCCCGCTGTCACGTGATCTTCGCCGAACTTGAGTTCTTCAGCGACCCGACCACCCATCATGATCGCCAGGCGTGAGATCATTTCGATCTTGGACATGGACAGTTTGTCGTCTTCAGGCAACTGCATGACCATACCAAGCGCACGGCCGCGTGGGATAATGGTTGCTTTGTGCACAGGGTCTGCCGCAGGCACGTTCAGCGCCACGATAGCATGTCCGCTCTCGTGATAAGCTGTCAGTGTTTTTTCCTTTTCGGACATAACCATAGAGCGACGCTCTGGTCCCATCATGACCTTGTCTTTGGCGTCTTCAAACTCTCGCATCGCCACCACACGCTTGCCACGACGCGCAGCCAACAGAGCGGCTTCGTTGACCAGGTTGGCAAGGTCAGCGCCTGAAAAGCCCGGCGTGCCGCGCGCAACCACCTTCGGGTCAACGTCTTTTGCGACCGGCACGTTGCGCATGTGCACTTTGAGGATTTTTTCACGGCCAATAATGTCCGGGTTGCCCACCATGACCTGACGGTCGAAACGGCCGGGACGCAAGAGCGCAGGGTCCAGAACGTCCGGACGGTTGGTGGCTGCGATCAGGATGATGCCTTCATTCGCTTCAAACCCGTCCATCTCCACAAGAAGCTGGTTCAAAGTCTGTTCGCGTTCGTCGTTACCGCCGCCAAGACCTGCGCCACGTGAGCGACCCACTGCGTCGATCTCGTCAATAAAGATGATACACGGCGCATTCTTTTTAGCTTGCTCGAACATGTCGCGCACGCGGGACGCACCCACACCGACGAACATTTCCACGAAATCAGAACCGGAAATGGTGAAGAATGGCACATTTGCTTCGCCAGCAACGGCGCGCGCAATCAGTGTTTTACCAGTACCTGGAGGGCCAACAAGCAGTGCGCCCTTTGGAATTTTACCGCCGAGGCGCTGGAATTTTGCCGGGTCTTTCAGGAATTCAACAATTTCCTGAAGTTCTTCTTTGGCTTCGTCCACGCCCGCAACATCATCAAATGTCACACGGCCCTGACGCTCAGTCAGCAAGCGCGCTTTGGATTTGCCAAATGACATGGCGCGACCGCCGCCGCCCTGCATCTGACGCCAGACCAGGAACCACAGCGCGATAATAACGATTAGCGGCAAGTATCCGAGCAACGCGCCCATAAGGCCGCCGCCGCGGCTGACTTGTTCAGCGGACACGTCGACGCCGTATTGGCTAGCCAGTTTTTCACCAATGTTCATTTCCAGACCGGGAACAAAGGTAACGTATGTGTTGCCGTCTTGTGTTTTCCCGCTGATCTTGTCGGACTTAAATTCCGCTGTGCGAATTTCGCCGGATTCAGCCTGTTTCAGGAATTCGGTGTAGGAAATTTCCTGAACGCCCGCACCGGAACGTTCGCCCTGCATGATGGAAATCAGAGCAATAAGAAGAATCAATACGACGCCTAGCAGCGCCAGATTGCGCATATTCATGCGACAAGCCTTTCAGCGGTTCAGATTGAATGTTGACTAACAACATAGGTAAGAATGATTCCAAAAACGAGATGCAAACCGCACGCCGTTATGAAATGAATGTTATTTAATGGCACTTATTCGGGTCAGTTTGAAGGAGTTGGCCCCAAAACAGTGTATTTTTTAATGCGTCACTGCGGGTTTTATGCAGTGCAAGGACGGTTGCGTCTTCCATTGAGTGTTTCGCTTCGGGCCATGCCCAGCTCGCATTTTGCGTCGGATCATCAGGTAAAAACACCGGCGCCGACCGGCGGGCTATGACAGGCGCAACACGGCTTAGATGGGATAATTGTCGGCCTGTTGCCTGCGCCTCATCCCATGTCATCAGTTGCGCGTCGGCCATGGAGCGCTGGATTTTGAAGCGATTGTCGAAAATTTGATCAATGACAACAGAGCTAGCGCTCGGCGACGGCGCACCGGTTGACTTGCCTGATTTTCGGGGTCGCATGGCGATGAATATTTGATTGTCATCGCTGCTGAAGGCTGCCTCACTGCAGATGAGCGTTTTATCGAGCGGACCTTCATTCAACCGCTCACTGAGTTTTTCAAATTGCGCTAATGCAGATGAGCAGTCACGCCCTGTGACACAGCTTGCGATGTGTAAAAGCGTACGCGTGCGAATTGCGGGGACATATTCTTGTAGCGCCGCAATATTTGCTTGAGCTGAGCCATCCTGGCGCCAATCCACATCGGCGTCGCAAAACGCGATAATACTGTCGTTTATGGCCGTACGCAGATCAGAGAGGCGATCAAGGCTTGTCTGCGCCGATCGCAAAGCAATATCGGATACGCCTTCCAGAACGCTGCGCGTGCGCACACGCTCATATTTGTCATTATCGTTAGAAGGATCGTCTATCCAGGAAAGATCGTGACTGCTTAGCCAGGTGCGCAATTGTGATCGCGTGAACAGGGTGAGTGGCCGAAGATGTGTCAAATGTCGTCCGTCAGGCCAAATGGGGGAGGCTGAAGCAGCAGGCAGTGCCGCCATGCCATACCAGCCTGACCCCTGACGCGCGCGCATCATCATGGTTTCAATCCGGTCATTCAGCGTATGACCGAGTAGAATATTGGATATGGATTTATTCTTGCTCCACGCTGCGATCAGAGAGTGGCGGGCCGTCCGCGCATCAGCCTGACTGGCGGCCACAGAGGGGCGCCAGGTCAGAGTGTCGTGAGGAACGCCGAGCGCGTTGGCGGTCTGACTAACCCATTCAGCCTCCGCAGCCGCTTCTTCTCGCAGGCCGTGATCAACAGTCACGGCGTGAAACCGGACGTTAGCGTCTTTTGCCCAGGCGGATGCAAGGTAAAGCATTGATAGACTGTCTGAACCGCCCGAGACTGCAATTCCATAGTCGGATGGGCGCCCAATCGCGTCATGCAAAACATTCATGGCGGCTTCAAACTGGGAATAGAAACCGCATTCAGCATGCGTCTTAGCCACAAAAGACAAAATCTTATTGGCCTGGGCTTTTGGAAGAGAATTCTTTTTCGAAGGTTTCAACGAGACGCCGCCAGATATCCAGTGTGTCTTCGATATTACCAGCAGTGACGCCGCCATCCAAATTTACATCCATTTGGAGGCGGACAATATTTTCGCTAATTGAGGCGCGCACATAGCGCCAGCGCATGTTGAACGCATTCACATCTTCAACCGATTTGCCGATTGGAAGTGGCGTATCAGCAATAAACTGGACGGAATTACAGAACTCGCCATTCTCGCATTCATAAAACTGGATAGCGTAATCCGTAGATGAAATGCGGCCCTCAATTGCCGGATCGCCACTGGCGTCGGTCGATAGGTCCGCGCGATATCCCAGCGACGTCATGAAGCGTGAAAGGCGATTTGCGTCAGATGCGTCCAAAATACCGCCGCGCACACGTTCAGCGGATGCAGGAGCTGATTGCGCAGCGGCGCTGAGCGCCAAAGGCTTTAGCAACAACGCTGCGGTAGCGACGCTGAAAACCCAAACGGATATCGCGCGCCCGCTCATGGCGCTAGTTCGTGTCGCACTTGGCGCGAGAGCGCTCTGATGCGGCCAGGCTGCGCGTCACGGCGTTCGCGTCGGGATAGCGAACCGGAATTTCATTCAATGCGCCACACGCTTGTTCGGCTTCGCCCATCATACGCAAAGAACGTGCAAGCTTGACCAGCCCGTCGGGCGCTTTTGCTGTGTTTGGGTATTGGCTGATCAAAGTGATGTAGGCCTCAGCAGCTTCTGGGTAAGCTTCCTGAATAAGGCGTGATTCACCAAGCCAGTATTGCGCTTCGCCAGCTTCTGGCGCTTCGCTGTGATTGTCGACAAATGTTGAGAAGGCTGTCTCCGCAGCAGGGAAGTCACCCTCCAGCAACAAAGTCTTAGCCTGCTTGAACAACATGGCCGGGTCATCAGACAAGGATTGTGTCGGCGCGACTTTGTTCGCAATACTCTCATCAGCCTGATCGCGTTGAGCGGCGATCGCTTGCTTGGTTGCGGGATCAGTTGGTCCAACCAGCGGCACAACTGTCTCAGCCGGACCGGACGCCGCGGACGCTGCAGCGTTTGCTGGCGCGTTGACGAGGGCTTCTAATTTCTTGATACGCTCATTTTGCGCGGCGAGCGCCTGTTTGAGCTGAGAGATTTCATTGGCTTGCAAGTCGATGGTCTTGCGCAATTGGCTGACTTGAAAACCGGATTGCTCTACGCGACCTGTCGCGCGTTGAACGCTTTCCTCGATCGCATCAATCCGCGTTTGCATGCGGGAGACCAGCGGATCAGGCGCAGATTGCGCGGTCGCTGGGCCTGTAATCAACACAAAAGCCGCAGTCGAAAGAGCTGCGGCGGCTAAGTTTGAAATAGCGCGCTTCTTCATCATACTCACACAGCTAAAACGTCACCGCGCCGAAATTATGGCGACGCGGTGACGCCGAGTGATATTAATTAGCTGCTGACGCCGCCAACAATTTTTGTAGTCGCGTTACGGTTCACGTTCCATGCTTCTGGCGTGGAGCGTGGGTCTGTTGGGCGGTCCTTACCGTAAGACACTGTGGAAATACGGGATCCTGCAACACCCAGGCTGATCAGGTATTCTTTTGCAGCGTTCGCACGACGCTCGCCCAGCGCGATGTTGTACTCACGTGTGCCGCGCTCGTCACAGTTACCAGCAATCTGGATTGTGACGTTCTGGTATGTGTTCAACCATGCAGCCTGCTCAGCAAGAGCAGCACGGTCAGCGTCGTCCAGGTTGTACTGATCAACATCGAAGAACACTTTGCCAGCGACGTTTGTCTGGAAGTCTTCCAGAGAACCAGCGATTGGGCCAGTTGGTGTCGGTGTTGGCGTAGGTGTCGGTGTCGGTGTGACAACCGGTGTTGGTGTTGGAGTCGGCGCAGGAGCCGGCTCAGGTTGGGTTGCACAACCGGACGCAAAAGCAGCGACCGTAAATGTCAGTGCGGCGAAACTAATTTTGTAACTCATTGTCTTCCAGACTCCCCTAATGTCGCTCACGCTCACACTGAGCGTGCACTAGATACAACGAATGCATAACGATCTTTTGTGACCGTTGCGCGAAACGGTTGCACGGACATCGAACGCGGGACTCACCTTAAGACGCGGTTTTCGAAAACTGCAACACCAACAATGCAGGTCTAACGCGAATTTCATGGTCGAAAATCACAAAATTTGGCTTGAATTTTCTTTTTCAACCGTAATGTGCACGGTTTTTAGGTAGTTTAAGATCAAACTGACCGAATAATTTGACCATGATGAGGCAAAAATAAAAAAGCAGGCTGATGAAACAGCCTGCTTTTATTGCTTAATGCGTCCCGATTATTGCAGAACTGGCGACCAGGCTGGGTCGGAAGCGTCGCCTGGTGTTGGCACACGCTTCAGGTTCCGGCCTGTGAGATCAACACTCCAAAGGCCAGGGCGTCCGCCGCGGGATTCTTTGAAGAAGATGATGACGCGACCGTTTGGCGACCAGGTTGGACCTTCCACCAGATAATCAGATGTCAGCGAACGCTCGCCTGTTCCGTCTGTTTTAATCACGCCGATTTCAAAACGGCCCTGTGTTTGCTTTGTGAAGGCGACCAAGTCACCCCGTGGAGACCAGACCGGCGTTGAGTAAAGACCCTGACCGAAGGTAATGCGACATGCTTTGTCGCGACCGCCTGTCGGACAGTTCAGGTCTGTGCCATCGGCATTCATGATGTAGAGCTGCTGCGAGCCGCCACGGTCAGAGGTGAACACAATCTGGCTTCCGTCTGGAGAATAAGACGGGGAGGTGTCAATTGCAGGGTTGGTTGTCAGACGCGTCCGCTGGCGATTGGCTGTGTTGAGAATGTAGATGTCTGAGTTACCGTTTTCAGCAATCGACATAGCGATGTTTTCACCGTCAGGAGAGAAACGCGCAGCAAATGACGTCGCGCCAAAGTCACCGATGACTTCTTCACGGCCTGTTTCAATGTTGAAAAGGTAGATGCGGCGACGTTCGATCAGCGGGTTGCGCGCGTCCGGCACCAGTGCGGTGTAAATAATTGTCTGAGAAGATGGATCAAAACGTGGTGTTTGAACTTCTACACGACCTTCGGTCAGGTATTCCGGGTTTGCCCCATCCTGGTCCATGATCGCAAGGCGACGCGTGCGCTTTGTTTTGGGGCCGCTTTCGGCGACATAAACGATGCGGCTGTCAAAATATCCGCCATCCGGGGTGAGTTGTTCGTAAATATCGTCTGCGATGATGTGACCGATACGGCGCCAGTTCTCACGAGATGAGATGTATTCCTGTGAATACAGCTGGCGACCAGTGAAGACATCAAACAGTCGGAACTGTGTCGACATCTGCCCGGAGGTGTCGATCGTGGTCTTACCCACAAGGAGCGCTTCAGCGCTGATGACTTTCCAGTCTGCAAAACGAGGCAGGACTGAAATATCAAGGTTTCTTTCAACAAATGCGGCTGGGTCAATCATGCGGAAAAGACCGGAGCCGGCGAGGTCGTTGCGAATGACTTCGGAGATATCAGTCGCCAAAGTCGCCTCTTCAGGCGTATCGCCAGAAAAGTCTGGAATCGCCGTTGGCATGGGCTGGAAAGTGCCCTCGGTGATGTTAACAACATTATCCTGCGCCGACGCTGTAAGAGCGAGTGGCAGCGCGGTCGCAGCGACTATAAGCGCGGCTAAACAGCTGACGACAGACTTCATGGGGAGGCTCTCCTAATTCTTAGGGTCTTGTTACTTACCGAAATTGAAAGTGAAATCCTTCCACTCCTCATAGAGTTCCGGCGGGAAAATGTCATCGTAGGGTTCGCATTTCTTAATCGCACGCTGGGCGTTGATATCAAAAACGCGTAATTGTTGGTCACCGAGCGGTATTTGAGCAGGAGCGATTCTGCGCGGCGGGCGCAATAGTGTGCCGTCCTTGTTGAGATTGATCTGGTAAGAGGTCCGCAATCGGTCCGCTTCTGCAAAGTCTGCAAAGTCTGCAAAACATTTTGTCAGCTTTGTTTTTAGCAAAGCAGTCCACGTTGCTGTGTCGCGTTGGCGGTCGCCGGCCGAGCGTGTGCTTTCGCGAGCGTTTTTCACTTCTTTCAGGTCAGGTAATTCTTTGATTTCGCGTTCACGCGTCTTCTTGGCTTGCTGTGTGGATTGAAGCGCGCGGTCGAGAAATGAATTGTCTGGTTTTTTTGTTGTTGGCGTTGGTTCTGGCGGCGCCGGCGTAGGGGTCGGTGTTGGGGTGGGTTTAGGTGTTGGAGTCGGTGTGGGCGTTGGCTCTGCTTCTTCCGGTTCTGGTTCCGGCTCGGGTTCATCTTCCGGAATCGGTTCTGCTTCGCCTAAATCGTCTTCCGCGCGCGGGTCCGGATCTTCTTCTATTTCGCCTTCATCTAATGGTTCTGGTGTGTCTTCAGGCTCTGGCTCCTCAACCTTTTCAGGCTCGGGCACATCTTCAGGCTCATCCGGTTTTGACAAGGCAAGGTTTGTCGTGTCGTCAATCACCACCAGATCAATCGGCACAATGATCAGCTCTTCGTCTATTTCCTCAAACGTGTGCGGAAACGCAACATAGGCTGACGCAACTATGCCGGCATGAAGGAGTATGGAGAGTGGAAGTCCTGGGCGCACGCCTCAGCTTTCCTTGCCTTTTGCACGGCCTGTTTTTGACGGGTCTGTCACAAGGCCGACATTTGTAAATCCAGCGGCGCGCACAAGCGACAAAGCATTCAGGACATCACCATAGTTGGCGTCCTTGTCGCCGCGCACCAGCACGCGATCTTCGTAACCATTCTTGGCGATAGCGATGAGTTGTTCGCCCAATTGCGCCGGTTCAATCGGTTCCAGATTGCCCCCAATAAACAGTTGGCCGTTTGCATTGACCGTCAGCGCCAGTGACTGGTTTTCAGAGGGCGGCAATGGTTTGGACGATGTTTTTGCCAGGTTCACTGGTTCGCCGGTCACCACCATTGGCGCCGTCACCATAAAGATAACGAGAAGCACCAGCATCACATCCACCAGGGGTGTGACGTTGATATCTGCGTTCTGTGAGCGGCGGCGTCCGCGACCACCGCCGGAAGAGGACATCATGGCCATGGAATTAATCGTCCAGTCGTTCAGCTAAACGGCGGGAAATGCGCACAACAAATTCTTCAGCGAAGCTTTCCATGTGCTCAGCGAACTTGTTCACGTCGCCGGAAAACTTGTTATAGAAGATCATTGCCGGGATTGCCGCTAACAGCCCAAGTGCTGTTGCAAACAGGGCTTCGGCCATACCAGGCGCGACCACCGCAAGGTTTGTCTCACCAGATGCGCCAATATCACGGAAGGCGGTCATAATCCCCCAGACGGTTCCGAAGAGGCCGATAAAGGGAGCGGAAGATCCAATGATCGCCAGTGAAGACAAGCCGCTTTCCATACGGGCAGCTTCACGATTGACCGTCACCATCATTTGCGAGCGTGCGCGCTGGATCATCGACGTCGCGACAGAATCGGTCAGCGTACGAATGCGGCGCGCTTCGCGCCATTCGCGTGAGCCGGCTGAATAAACCCGCGCTAACGCGTCAGAAGGTTTGTCGCCAACGCGGTCATCCATTTCGTCTAATGGTTGGCCTGACCAGAAGGCCTGCTCGAACTGTTTGCCTTTTTTCTTGGTCGCTGTGATCCCCAACCAGCGATCAATGGTCACCATCCATGACCAGATAGACATGATCACCAGGACGGCCATCACGATCTTAACGACCGGACCAGCCTGCATAATCAAAGAAATAAAGGAGAAATCCTCTGCGCCTTCCAGCGCGCCCGCTTCGCCAGTTGTGACTTGAAGGAAGGGCATGGCGGACAGAGTGTTCAGTCCGTCAGCAATAACTAAATCTACAGACAGCATCAGGGCCTCTTGTTGATATGACCAATCAATTGACGTCGGTATCCCCGCCGACGTCGATGGGGGTCCTTTAACTCAGCTTGCTTGTATCGCAAATTGGGCAAGATGAAGGAGAAGACTGCGAAAAACAGTTGATTGTTTGTAATCTAGCCAAAATTTTCAGCACAAATCGAGGCTTCTGCTATCAGGGCAGGAATGGCAAATGCCTTTGTTTCCACTGGGAAAACAAGAGAATGAGCAGGTATCCGGCGACCAATCCTGATGCCTTCCAAACAATGCTGTCTGCGTGTCCGGTAGTGATGATCGCATAGGAAACAATAAAAATAATCAATGCATGGATTGCATATGTGAACAGCGAGTTTCGCCCAAGTAAGGTCAGAAAGGGCAGGCTGAGTGCGCTTTGCAGGGCATTTCCCGCCATATCTGTGAGTTTGGCATATCCGGTGCGCGCCATAAGAAAGAAAACCACATACGTCACAGAAAGCGTTGTCAGAAAGCCGGGAACTGAAATGGATTGACGCTCAGGTGCGGCGAGCCATTCTAAATGGCCTGTTTTCAGCCAGATAAGACAAGAGACAATCGCAACTAATATGATGCCTAAGGACGCCCAAAACAGGACGACGGGCGGTTTCTTTAAAAGAGATGCGCCAGGAAGAGTGGCTTTGTTCTTCTGGATGAAACCAAAATAAAACCCGACATAAAACAACGCCGCATATGAAAGCGGCTGGAAATACCCTCTCAATGCAAAGGCTCGGTCATAAGCAAAGATAGATTTCACAATTTGATCTGACTGCGCCGCCAGTCCGGTTTCAACGAACAACCACAATCCGGCAATGATAGCGAAATAGCTGATCACACGGTTTTTGCTCAACAAAAGTGTGGCGAGCGGGATGAACAACATCAGCGCGATATAAAGCATTAAAATATCCAGATATGGCGGCTGATAGACAAATCTGACAGCTGCAAATATCTGCGCGGTCAGAGGTGTTGTAAAATCAGCTGTATAGGTCGGATCAACGATTGTGGATCCAAACATCCTGAACAACAGGATCATCAACACCGCGACCATAACCTGGAACAGGTAAACCCATTTAAGGCGCGAGAGGACGGCTAAGAGTGTCCCTGTCATACCGGATGTTTTGTGTTTGCCGGAATAAGCCAACGCACACACAAATCCAGAGATGAGGACAAAGAATTCCGCATCCATCGCTGGAATGAAATTGCCGTGGTGAAGTTTGAAAAACGAATTTTCCAGCGTGTAATGCGTGTGCGCCAGATACATCATGGACAATAGATAACCGCGTGCGCCGTCGATATAGGATATGCGCGCCTTGGCGCTCTCGGGCGCAGAGTCAAGCCGGCCAGCGACTAACGCGGCCGAGGGGGATGGATTGTCCTGGAGGCTCATTTGGCCAAGCGTCCTAAAAATAAGGATGAAAAAGCTAAGCCACTACAATGACGGGCTGTCAATCCGCTTTTGGTTAAGGGATTAGGATTTAATTCTCTATGTTTAATTCAGGGCGAACAGGGCGGCCGTTTTCGTCAATCTGGGCGACAGTCACATCTGCGCTGGCCAGCAGTTCGCCGTCTTTTTCAACTCGCTGAGAAAAGATGATGCGCGGACCTTTTATACGTACAAGTTCGGTCTTTACCACAAGCGCGTCATCGATCCGGGCGGGGCGTTTAAAATCAATTTCCATACGGGAGACAACAAACGCATTTGGTTTTTCGCGCGCATGCAGTTCGCGATGGCTGTTGTTGGACACAAGCCGCAGGTATTCGGACCGTCCGCGTTCAAAGAATTTCAGATAATTGGCGTGATAAACCACACCGGAAAAATCTGTGTCTTCATAATACACCCGCACAGGCAGTTCATGCTCGGGCCCAATTAGTCGGCCTGACGTGGGGTGTTCAGTCATTGTCGAACATTTCAGATTGAATGGTTTTCGGCGCGTTTAGGCCAAGGCGTTCATAGGCGCCCGGCGCGGCGACACGTCCGCGCGGTGTGCGCGCAACAAGTCCGCGTTGCATGAGGTAAGGCTCAATGACTTCTTCAATCGCATCACGCGCTTCAGATAAAGCCGCAGCCAGCGTATCAGCGCCCACGGGTCCGCCTGCGTATGTTTTGACGAGCGCGTTGAGATAGCGTCTGTCCAGCGCATCCAGACCGTCTTCGTCGACTTCCAGGCGCGCAAGACCGCGTGAGGCGGCGCCTTTGTCAATTGTGTTGCCTTCAGCTTCGGCAAAATCGCGCACACGGCGTAACAGACGCATGGCTATCCGCGGTGTGCCGCGGGCCCGTCCGGCAATTTCAACCGCACCGTCCGTTGTGATGTCTGCGCCCATTTTTTGGCCAGCGCGCAGAACAATGCCGCCGAGCTGCTCGGCGGTGTAAAACTCAAGCCTGACCGGAATGCCAAAACGATCGCGCAGCGGTGTGGACAAAAGTCCGGCGCGCGTTGTGGCGCCAACCAGTGTGAAAGGCGGCAGGTCGATCTTTACAGACCGGGCTGAGGGACCTTCGCCAATCATGATGTCGAGGCAATGATCTTCCATCGCAGGATAAAGCACTTCTTCAACCGCAGGCGACAAACGATGGATCTCATCAATGAAGAGCACATCGTTTGCTTCCAGATTGGTCAGGAGGGCGGCCAGATCTCCCGCTTTGGCGACGACCGGGCCGGATGTGGAGCGAAAACCGACGCCCATTTCGCGGGCGACAATCTGGGCTAGCGTGGTTTTTCCAAGACCGGGCGGACCAAAAAGAAGAACATGGTCCAGCGCATCGCCCCGATTTCTTGCGGCCTGAACAAAGACGCGCAAATTGGCTTTCGCAGCCTCCTGTCCAGTGAAGTCATCAAAGGAAAGCGGGCGCAGCGCCCGGTCAGGCGCTTCATCCGGCAGACGCGTTGGATCAGTGATGTCGCCGTCTCTTGGCATATGTCGTCTCTTAGAAGGTCTGCAGGAACGATTCGATTCTATGATTAATTGAACTGTGAATGCAAAACAAAAGATGAACTGCTGCGCTCTTTGCGCAACAGGTTTCGTGCTTACAGCAATTGCTTATGCGTGCGCACCACACTAAATTATGGTTAACTTAAAGCTGGGGAGCTCTCATGAAAATTCTAGCCCTTACAGCGGCGTTTGTCGCTGCTTCGCCTGTTGCAACAGCAGAGATTGTCGACAGCGTCCGTCTGGGTGTCATGGATCACAACATCAAAGTGATCGACGGAAAGAACGCTGACAAGGAAGACGGCGTGAATATCAATGGTGAGATCCGGTTCTCGCAGTTTGATTTTTTAGGTGAGACTTGGTCGCCATATCCATTTGTCATGGCGTCCGTTAATACTGCGGGCGAGACGTCTTATGGCGCGGTGGGGCTTGAATGGGACTTTGAGTTTCTGGATGGCTGGCATTTTGAGCCGGGCGTTGGTTATACGATCCACAATGGCGAACTGGAAGGTGAGGGCGCCACTGCTGCAGAGCGCGCCGAGTTTGGTTCACAACACGTGCTTTTAGGGTCGCGCGACCTGTTCCGCACCAGCTTTATCCTCACGCGCGATATCAATGAGGATTGGGCTGTTCAGCTTGTGTTTGAGCACCTGTCTCATGGCCAGATTCTGGGTAATGGCCGCAATCAGGGACTAGATGAATTCGGCTTCCGTATCGCGCGAAACTTCTAAAACCGCCGCTCTTTCCGGATGACCTCTTGCCATAGATGACAGTTTCATGTCCTTTGCGCGCGAAACTGTTATCGGGATGTAATCAAACGGAGCGACGTGAATGTCCGGAGTGGTCGTAGTCGGCGCCCAGTGGGGTGACGAAGGCAAAGGCAAAATCGTCGACTGGCTGTCAAGCCGCGCCGACGTCGTTGTGCGTTTCCAGGGCGGACACAATGCGGGACACACGCTGGTCATTGATGGCAAGGTCTTCAAGCTGGCGTTGCTACCGTCTGGCCTTGTGCGCGGCGGCAAGCTGTCAGTCATCGGTAATGGTGTCGTGGTTGATCCATGGCACATGATGGAAGAGATTGCAGGCATTCGCGCACAGGGCGTTGAGATTTCACCTGACAATCTCATTCTGGCTGACAATGCATCTCTGATCCTGCCATGGCACAAAGATATTGACGCCGCGCGTGAAGGCGCGCTTGGCGCTGGTCAGATCGGCACCACAAAGCGTGGTATTGGCCCAGCCTATGAAGACCGTGTCGGTCGCCGTGCGATCCGTGTGGCTGATCTTCGCGATCCGGCTGCGTTGGATCTGAAAATTGAGCGTCTCTTGGCGCACCACCGCCCATTGCGCACAGGTCTGGACCTTCCAGAGCCAGATGGCGCCAAGCTGAAACAGGACCTGCTCGACATCGCTGATCAGGTGCTGCCTTACGCGCAACCTGTCTGGAAACGCCTCGATGAAAGCGTGAAACTTGGCCGCCGTATCCTGTTTGAAGGCGCTCAGGGCGTTATGCTGGATGTAGACCACGGCACATATCCGTTTGTGACATCGTCTTCCGTGGTGGCGGGCAACGCGTCTGCAGGCGCAGGTGTCGGTCCAGGCGCGATCAGCTATGTGCTGGGTCTTGCAAAAGCATACACCACGCGCGTGGGATCAGGGCCGTTCCCAACAGAGCAGGACAATGAAATTGGTCAAACCCTTGGTCGTGTTGGCGGCGAAGTTGGTGTGAACACAGGTCGCGCGCGACGTTGTGGCTGGTTTGACGCTGTCATGGTGCGCCAGGCATGCGCCACTTCAGGTGTGAACGGTATTGCGCTGACCAAGCTGGACGTACTGGATGGTTTTGAAGAGATCAAAATCTGTACGGGCTACAAGCTAGATGGCGAAGTGATTGACTATTTCCCAGCAGGTATGACGGATCAGGCTGCGGTTGAACCGATTTACGAGACAGTCAAAGGCTGGGAAGGCTCCACAAAGGGCGCACGTTCCTGGACGCAGTTGCCGGGCGAAGCCGTCAAATATGTCCGTCGTCTCGAAGAGCTGGTTGGCAAGCCTGTGGCGCTTCTATCCACCTCGCCAGAACGCGATGATGTTATTTTGATGCGTGACCCGTTCGAAGCTTAGGTCGGATTATTCAGCAGCGACAGGTGCGTTGGCTCTTGGCTGTGGCGGCATATTGTCGAGCAGCCAGCCAACTGTCGTGGCTAATCCCATCAGCAATTGATGTTCTGGCGCCCAGCCAAGCCTGTTTTCCGCGGCCGCAGGGGAGAGCGCACATTTAAGCGCTTGCGTCTCATCTTTGTTAAAACGCACCTGGTCGGCATATGAGCCGCCATCTGCGCGCGGGCGTTTGCCGTCAAGGATTTTGCAGACCATTTGCGCAATTTCAAAATTGCGTCGAACACCGCTTGCGGAGAACAAAAAGTTTTCACGCACATCGCCAAGCTCTGCCGCAGCAATCAGGCCAGAGGCAAAATCATCCACGTGCAGCCAGTCTTGTGTTTCGTTTGGAAAGGCCGGAGCGATCGGCGCGCCAGACAATGCCGTTCGCGTCAATGCTGGGATCAGAGCGTCTTTGTTCTGCCACGGACCATATAGAATGGATGCGCCAGCATAAACCGTCGGCAGGTCAAACTCATCTTGCCAGCCCTGCGCCATGGTAAGGCCGGCTGCCTCCAGCGCGCCTTCGCGGCAGGTCGGGGACAACATCATGGTTTCATCGAATGCGTCTTCATCAGCTTCAAGGCCGCCAAGCGCACTTGCGCGGAAGGGGAGCACCAGCCGGAATTTATCTTTTATCTCGGCACCGGCGCTGCCAAGATACATGGACACAGCTTCCAGAACGCCAAGGGTTGCTGCTAACCCGCCAGTTGATAACTCGCCTTTTTCAAGACTTGCTCCGCCAGCGCAATGAATGACAGCATCGGGTTTATACTCCCGCATCAGCGCCGCAAGCATGGTGGCGTCGCTAACATTTGCGATGACTTGTGAGTAACGGCCAGATAGCTGCGCTTGCTTCAGCTGCGGGGCAACTGAAGCTTCATTCTTCCTGTCGATGTTAAAGACGGTGTGGCCTAGGCTTGTCGCTCGGCGGGCGACCGCTGAGCCGACAAAACCGGCGCCGCCTGAAATCATGATGCGCATTTTTTGTTCGACATGCCGTATATAAATGACACCGCATGCTCGAAGGAGATCATGGGTAAAACGTTAACGTCAGCAAGAAAATTTCATGAATTGATGATCGCGCCATCCCACGCGAAGAGATTGCCGGAGGCGTCAGGCGCCAATGTGTCGATCACTTTCAGCAAATGATCGGCGCTCACGTCAGCTGTGAAAAGCTGCTTTCTAGGCACATTGGGCTGAAAAGGTTCGGACAGGGGTGTGTCGACAGTCCCCGGATGCAGACCGATCGCAAAAGCGCCAGGATTGCGGTGTTTGAGCTCTATTGCGAAGTTTCTGATCAGCATATTCAGAGCGGCTTTGGACGCACGATAGGAATGCCAGCCGCCAAGCCCATTGTCTGATATGGATCCGACCCGTGCGGAAAGGGCAGCGAATACGGATTTTGACTGTTTTTCCATTCTGTCTAGCAGATACCTAGCGATAACTGCCGGGCCGATTGTATTGACTGCGAAGACTTGCATCATGGTTTCAGCGTTGAGGCGCCGCCATGTTTTTTCAGGTTTGATCCCATCAGCATGCAGTACGCCGCTTGCGACAATGACGAGGTCAATCGTGTCGTCGGGAAAAGCGTTTTCGCAGGCTGTTTTCATTGACTGTTCAGAAGTCAGATCAATGGTTAGCTGCAAGAGTTTTGGGTCCGATATGTGCAACGGGCGTCGCGACATTGCCGCGACGCCCACACATCTTGGATCTTCTATTACCCGCGTCAATAAAGCGCCGCCGACACCGCCGGAAGCTCCAACGATTACGGCTCTATATCCATCCTTTAAGGATGTTAGAGGCGATATGGCGTGCGGGTCTGAGTTTGCGATCAGACAACGCCGCTTTCCTGCGCTGCTTCGCGCATGGCTTTTTGCAGCTTTTCAAAGGCGCGGACCTCAATTTGGCGAATACGCTCGCGAGACACATTGTATACGCTTGAAAGTTCTTCCAACGTTGTTGGGTCGTCTTTCAGGCGACGCTCGGCGATGATGTGCTTTTCACGCTCATTCAGGCCTTCCATCGCACGCTCTAACAACTGCATG
Source organism: uncultured Hyphomonadaceae bacterium (assembly GCA_964342355.1). Taxonomy (GTDB): domain Bacteria; phylum Pseudomonadota; class Alphaproteobacteria; order Caulobacterales; family Hyphomonadaceae; genus Hirschia. The sequence continues at coordinate 33,570 of CAYFFG010000012.1, read as the reverse complement.
CGTGTGGAAAATTCGTCATTGTCCGCATATGCTTCCGCTTGGTCTTTCTGCTCGTCGTCAGACAGCCAGTCCATCCATTCGCCATCGCCGTCCACACCGCCGATTGGCGCGTTCAGTGAGGCGTCGCCACCATTCATACGGCGGTTCATGGAAATGACTTCTTCTTCCGTCACATCCAGACGTCGAGCGATTTCAGCGACATTTTCCGGACGCAGATCGCCATCTTCCATCGCCTGGATTTCACCTTTCAGGCGGCGCAGGTTGAAGAAGAGCTTCTTCTGAGCAGCCGTCGTCCCGAGCTTCACCAGCGACCACGAGCGCAGTATGTACTCTTGAATGGACGCGCGGATCCACCACATAGCGTAAGTGGCGAGGCGGAAGCCTTTGTCGGGGTCAAACTTCTTGACCGCCTGCATCAGGCCGACATTGCCTTCGGAAATAACTTCGCCCATCGGCAGTCCATAGCCGCGATAACCCATGGCGATTTTGGCCACGAGGCGCAGGTGGGACGTCACAAGTTGTTCAGCTGCGTCCGGGTCTTCATGTTCGCGCCAGCGTTGGGCGAGCATAAACTCCTGCTGTTTTTCCAGGAGTGGAAACTTACGGATCTCACTAAGGTAACGCGACAGCCCCTGTTCCGGTGACAGCGCGATTGATGTCGACATTTGCGCCATTGTGGCCTCCTGGTTCAACGATTGGGCGTGCGTTATCCCGCCCCCTCTTGCGTCTTATGTTACGTAAGATGCAGGCAAACGGATTACTAGTCAGCCCGTTTGAGCGCTATATGGCCCATAGCCCACAATTATAATAACAGAACAAACACAGAATATCAACTGGTGTGCGAGATAACCTATTAGCTGACTCTGGCTTTAGGAATTGACCATTTTGTGGCAATCGGACATAAATTTTCTAATCCGAAGAAATTTTCCTAAGACACTGAAAAATAATAGATAATTTCACAATATTCAGTTTTTCATTAAATAAAGAAATGGGTTTGTTTCGCCCGTTGCGCGTATATGCGAATAGTTCCTGATTAGGCGTTTTAAAATAGCTAGTTGCAATGAATATAAACAATTTGTGAGGTTATAATTCTGCGTGATTTCACTTATTTGGACACAGGTCTTTCTAGACCTGCAGTGTTTTAACCGCATTTAGGCTGCGCGCCAGAGAAGGCAGAGGTCTCGCGGCGGGCGCGCGGCTGATGAAAAGGCCGTCCAACGACCCCTTCAAGTGACGCTTCAGCATGGGCGCCACATCATTCACGGAGACTTTTGTGTGCAGGTCACGAGTGACGTTTTCGTCAAGGGCGCCAAGGTGAATGAGGCGCGTGCGCGCCAATACATGATCAGGCGCGGTCTCTTCAGTGTTGTGATTCGCGCGCAAAACCGTAGGCAGGTCCAGTTCCAGGGAGACGTAATTCGGTTCTGTGTCTTCCATCAGAATGTCGAGCCAGGTTCGATGGGAGAGGCCGTCTCCGACAACCGGTTGCAGATCTTCTTCGCTGTGCAGATAAGCGCAGGTCAGCCCCGACACCTGCGCGCGCATACCAAACACATTGAGCAGAGCGCTTAAATGTCGCCAACCTTCAGGCGTGCGTAGCGCGCGCGCTGCTGGCGGTAACACAATATGCTTGCATCCCAGCTGATTTGCCACAGCGACAACACGATCCGGACGACGCAACACATCGTCCATATCCACATGCAAAGACGGCGCAGTCACACCTTCAGCGTCCATCGTTCGGCGCAGCTTGGCGTGATTGATGGCGAAAAAACCCGGTCCGCCAAGTTCGATCGTTTCAAACCCCATTCCTGCCAATGTGCGGACAGTCATGTTTGGATCGTTGGAAAACATGCGTCCAACAGTGCGCGTATTGACGCCGATAGGGTGCGCGTTACGTGCGGACTCCGTCTGTGAGCCGCGCGGTGCGTGGCAAGCTGCAACACCTGCCAGTGTCGCACCAGAAAGAAGCGACATTAAATGTCGCCGGGATATTGGACGTATCGTGTTCATAAAATCAGGCCGTCCCCCCGAACAGGCCAACCTTCACGGCAGCAAAAGTTAACAGATTATGAATATAGTGACTCTTGGCGCACGCCGCTATCCCCTTTGCGTCAACCTGTGGAGAAGCGTGGCAGAGGCGCCACAGCTCCGTCTACTGAGGAAGTTGGCGTAAAGCGGAAATAAGCGACTGCATGTCTTCAGGAGGCGTTGTTTCAAAACGCAAATTTTCACCAGTGATCGGATGTTCGAACCCGAGAACAGCCGCGTGAAGCGCCTGGCGTTTGAAGTCTTTTGCAAGCTCAACAGCGTGATCCAACGCCGGACCAGAGCCGTGCGCCTTTAATCCGCGATAGCGTCCATAGGTCTGATCACCTAAAAGTGGGGCGCCGATATGCGCCATGTGCACCCTGATCTGGTGTGTGCGACCTGTCTCCAGTCGGCACTCCGTCAGGGTCGCCGCCGGCAGGCCCGATGTGGCGTCTAAGCGGCCAAACTGTTCTTTGACATGATAGTTGGTGATCGCGTGTTTGCCGCGCGGGGTGTAATCTTCTTCATCCTCGCCATGCCAGGAAGCAGATGGCGATAGCTTGGATTCGCGCACCACTGCCATTTTCTTACGGTCGGCTGTTGAGCGGGCAATATAAGTTTCGATTTTCCCAACCAGCGGGCGAGGGGCGCTGCGTGTCACCGCCAGATAGGCGCGCTCAACAAAGTGCGCTTCAAACAAGGAAGACAGCCCTGTGTGCGCATATTCTGTTTTTGCCGCCACCATCACACCGGATGTCTCTTTATCCAGTCTGTGCACAATACCGGGACGTTTGACGCCGCCAATTCCAGATAACTGACCTGCGCAGTGATGCAAAAGCGCATTGACCAGCGTACCGGATGTCGCGCCGGGCGCAGGGTGGACGACCAGCCCTGCAGGCTTGTTGATAATGATCAGATGCTCGTCTTCAAACAAAACATCCAGCGGAATATCTTCGGGCTGAGGGTCCGCATCCTCTGGCGGCGGCATGACGATTTCGATGACATCGCCAGCTGACACTTTGTGTTTAGCGCTTTTTACCGGTGTTGAATTGCACAGGACATCACCGGCTTCGATCAACTGCTTGGCGCGTGATCGCGATAGTTCAGGCGCAATGGTTGCGATCCATTTGTCCAAGCGTTCGCCGGAAAATGCGTGGTCAACCTCCAGAACCCGGCGGGCATGATTATCTTGTGCGAAATTGTCTGACATGCAGGTCAAATGCGCTCAGTCCGCGCGCATGTCAAACACCTTCGCAAATTGATGCGTTTAAACAGAAACCGTTGCGGGTTTTACGGCTGTCCATATGTCGTGCAGAGCGATGAAATCAAAATTCTGATCGAGCACGCCGTCTGCATCCAGATCTTCTGGCGCGTTGCGCGTCACCAGAACGCCTAATACCGCGCCCGTGTCCGCATCACACACCGGACCTCCGGACATGCCTGTCACAACTGGCTCGTGCGGCCAATTAATGGTGGCGATCCAGTTGTTTGACGCGGGTCGTTGCAGAAACACTTCGCCATAGCGCAAAGACATGGTTTGAGCGCCCGATGGGAAACCGCCAACAATGATTTTCTGCCCGGCTTGTGGCGCTATTGGTTGTTTTTCCGGGCGTATGCAGCCGATCAGAGCGACGTCCAGATTGCCGGGTTTGATCACCTGATCACCCTTTGCAAAAGGCGGGGACGTGCGCAACATCTGGGTCAGGATGTGACCTGCTGTCATCCAGCCGCCCCAAACCCGGAAGAAAGTCCCGTAGGCCTGAATGCCGCGTTCATTGAAGAAATAGCGGCTGATGTCGAGCTCATCAGGCAGGCGGTCTTTGTCTGCCTGAGGCTGTTTAAGGGACGGCGCGCTGGCAGGAGGCACAAAGCCAATACCTTTGCGCGCTTCCAGCAAAATCGAGTTTGCGGTGCGTGCGCCTGCAACAAGGCGGCGCGCCCATCCAAGGCCAAATGTCGTAAACGTGCGCAGGCCGCCATAAAACACGCCGCGACGAACCACATATTCGTTGAGCAGTTTTTCTTCGTCTACTGCGCGAACAGCTTTTAACGTCACAGGACCAATCGCGCCGTCAATGCGGACAGGTTCGCCAAGCGCGCTGACGGAACGTTGCAAGGCTTTGATCGCATTGCCGGGACCTGAATTTACGGCCGCGTCAAACACCAGGAATGCAATGGATGGCGGTAAGTCGTCCGCCATGACTTTGTTCCAATAGTTGACGCGATAAATCTGAGCGGCTTCTTCCCGCGAGAGGTTTTTGACGTCGTCTTTGGGGATAGAAGACTTTCCGCGCCATTGCGCCAACGTGTTTCGCGTTATGCCAAAATTGGTCGCCCCGCCTGGATCGTGGATATGGTCCACATATCCGCCTTCCCATGCAAAAACATGAGCAAGCGCTTTTTCAAACACGTTAGCCATGTGACCCCCAAGGCGACAATTTCCGATTATTCATCGCAGCGTTAACCATGCTCTTACTTTGATATTAGTCGCACGGCGCAGAGGGTGGGACAAGCCTTAGAATGTAACACGCGCGCACAGGCGTTTGTCGCACTAGCTGGATTTAGTGAGGTTATTTACATCATTGATTTTACGGTAAAAACAGGATGTTCGGCCTGTGTGGCAAGCGCCATCTGTCTGGCGGACTTTGAGGATGATAGCATCCTGGTCGCAATCAATCAGCAGCTCTTCAACATACTGATGCGCGCCCGACGTATCGCCTTTGCGCCATAAAGTGTTCCGCGAGCGGGAAAAATAGACAGCGCGCCCGGTTTCAATCGTCAGGCGCAAGGCCTCCGCATTCATCCACGCAAACATCAGCACTTCACGAGAAGTAGAGTCTTGCGCAATTGCAGCGATCAGTCCGTTTGCATCAAACTTCGGACGCAGCTCCAGTGTTTCATCCTGCTCCTTGCCAGTGAGCGGCGAAAGAAAAACTGAGTCAGTCATGGAAAAAGCGTCCCGAACACAAAAAACCGCAGTAAGCGCGTGCTTGCTGCGACAGGTCATATGCAAGAATAGCCATATAATAAAGAGATAAGGCGCGCACGCATGTAAAAGCTTCAGCTATCATGCGTGTGCGATTGTCGTTTGAGGGGCTGTTTAGTGATGTCTCTCGTGTCCGATTTGCGGCCCAACGATTGCCGCCGCAGATATCAGCGCGTTTAAGGCTTCCACATCCAGCGTCCCTTTTTCGACAACGGCGAACGCGCCTTCATGGGCGGCGGTTGACCGAAGCGATGGTGTGATGAAACCAGTATATAAAATAACCGCACAGTTCTTGTGTCGTGAGCAGATCTCACGAATTCTGTTCTCGGTCAGGGTCACATCACTCAGATTGCGGTCCAATATGACCACGCTGGGTGAGGGCGCATCGTTTGCTAACAGCTCCTCCAAAGACTGGTATTTGTCTATTGTCTCATAGCCAGTGTCTGATTTGCGCAGCATGTATGAAAGCAGCAGCAGATCGTCAGGATTATCATCGACGCATGCGATCCGCAGCTTGTTCTTATTGCACGATGTTTCTTTCATCGCGCTTGGTCTGGGTTGGTCGTACAATTCTTTCGACGTTGAAAACGCCGTGTCATGTCTGTTCAGTATTTGCATGTCCAGCCGCCAGTTCTAGTTCGTCCCCTCGGCAGGATTAAAGATACGTTTAAGTTGGTTAACAGAGCGTAAATTTTTATAAACACTCGGCAGCTTTATGAAACCTAAAGGTGTGCCTAGGTTAATTTTCCACTAAATTCGATTAATATTGGTTAGCTTCTGCCCAGAAATCATTTACTTTTTTAGCTTATACGCGCAAATGTGCGGGTTAACCAAATGTGTGCGAAAAAATAAACCCGCTGAAGCGATTCAGCGGGTTATTTTTGCCAACAACAGCAGTTGTTTTTGAGAAAATCTATTAACGCTCGCAGAGCCTTAAGAATCGGTCGCGCAGTTCGCGGTCGGTTTTAAAGACACCCGTGAACTGAGTCGTGATGGTTGACACATTCGGGTGGTGAACGCCGCGTGTGGTCATACACATGTGTTTTGCATCAATCATGACCGCCACCCCAGCAGGCTGGAGGCTCTCGGTAATCGCATCACAGATTTGCGACGTCATTGTTTCCTGTGTCTGCAGGCGTTTTGCGTAAATTTCTACAACGCGCGCCAATTTGGAGATCCCGACAACTGCATTAGTTGGCATATAGGCGACATAGGCTTTGCCCATAAAGGGCGCCATGTGGTGTTCGCAGTGGCTCTCGACGTCTATGTCGCGGAGCATGACGATGTCATCATAGCCTTGCACGTCTTCAAATGTCCTTGAAAGGTATTTAATCGGGTCTTCGCGATAGCCTGAAAACCATTCTTCGTATGCTTTAACAACACGCTTAGGCGTATCAATCAGGCCCTCGCGCTGCGGGTCGTCGCCCGTCCATGCGAGTAGCGTTCTTACCGCCTCTTCAGCCTCTTCACGAGATGGGCGCTTCAATTCATTTGTCAGGCTCGTCGCCTTCCCTTTTACAACGGCGTCCATATGTGGTGGACCTTTCTTTGTCTGAGGGACGAGGGTCGAGCCGGGGCTGTCGGACAGGACGTATCAGGCGTCTTGCATCGACCTTAAAAAGCCCGGACTTAACGCCCGCCCGAGTTACTACCCTCAGGGTTAGATGTACAAATAGTATCCAATCTATGATTGTCAAACACGTTGAGGCGTTGGATAGACACGCCTCAACCCGCTAAGAACTAATACGGATGAAGTCTTCGTGCAGATCAAACTGACCAATACACTCAGTCGAAAAAAAGAGGTTTTTGAACCGGAAGATCCAAACCGGGTCACAATGTATGTGTGTGGTCCGACTGTGTACTCCTATGCGCACATTGGAAATTTTCGTCCGGCTGTGGCTTTTGATGTCCTCTTTCGGTTGCTGCGTCATGTCTATGGCGAGGACAATGTGGTTTATGCGACCAACTTCACCGATGTCGATGATAAGATCATCAAAGCGTCTAAAGACACCGGCGAACCTATGTCGGCGATCACGAAAAAGTTTTCTGCCGCCTATAAAGAAGACTCTGCGGCGCTAAACATCCTGGAGCCTACAATCCGTCCGACTGCGATCGCGCACATTCCGCAGATGATCGCCATGATGGAAAAGCTCCAGCGCAAGGGCTATGCGTATGAGACGGACGACAGTCTGCTCTTTTCTGTCGCGCAGATGGATGACTATGGGAAACTTTCCAAGCGCAATCGCGACGATATGATTGCTGGTGCGCGCGTGGACGTGGCCGAAGGCAAGCGCGATCCGGCGGATTTTACACTCTGGAAAAAAGCAAAGCCGGATGAGCCGGAAGATGCGCAGTTCGACAGTCCATGGGGCAAAGGGCGTCCCGGCTGGCATATTGAATGTTCTGCCATGATCGAAGCGGTTCTGGGCAAGACAATCGACATTCATGGCGGCGGGCACGATCTGCAATTCCCCCACCATGAAAATGAAATCGCCCAGTCTGAATGCGCGCATGGCGAACCATTGGCGCGCTATTGGATGCACAACGGTTTCCTCGACATTGAATCTGAAAAAATGTCCAAAAGCCTTGGGAACGTGAAAATCCCTCACGAAATGCTGAAAACGCATCCCGGTGAAGTTCTGCGCCTGGCGTTATTGTCGGCGCATTATCGTCAGCCGCTCGATTGGACGGAGGCCCTGTTGGAGCAGAGCAAGACCACGCTCGACCGCGCCTATGGTGCGCTGCGTCGCGTGTGGGATGAAGAGCCTGTCTATGTCAAAGACAAAGGCGCTTTAAAAGCGCTGGCGGATGACCTTAACTCCCCGCAGGCGCTGGCCGAGCTATCTCGCCTGTCTGGTGAGGCCAACAAGGCTGCCGACGCCGGCGACAATGCGGCCATGGCGCAGGCGAAATCGGACCTTTTGTTCGCAGGCGATCTGCTCGGACTTCTCCAATTCACACCCGATGAATGGGAAAAGGGCGACGATGATGATGACACTGCACGCATCGACGCATTGGTCCAGGCGCGCATCGACGCACGCAAGAACAAGGATTGGGCTGAAGCTGATCGCATTCGCGACACGCTGGCTGCGGACGGCATCGAGATCATGGACAATCCGCAAGGTTCGACTTGGCGACGGGTTTGAAACCGCTTATCAGTGGTAACCATCTTTCTAGGGGAGGGAAGTGATGATCCTGCGTTCTAAAATCGGCTGCGCAATTGTGCTGGGTTGCATGCTAACCGTTCTGGCGAGCTGTCTCAGCATCAAGGTCGATGAAAGTGCGGTTTTTGCGCCCGAACCGGTAGATGAAAAAGCAGCCTCTATTGCGGCTATGTCTTTGGATGACGAAGAGCGTCTGCTTGACCCGTCGCCAAAGGACCTCATCGAGGCGCGTGGATTTGCTTCTCACCTGCCAGCCAATATCACGCATGGATTTTTAGACCTTCCCAACGAAAACCGGCTTGCCTGGTCACTGATTGAATCTGTGACAACGCAATCTGCTCAGGAAAAACGTCCGCTTATTGTCCACTGTTTTGGCAATACGTCCGACCGCAAACGTCGTGGCGTGTTTCGCGCTGAGCAGGAATTGGCATGGGGTGATGTCTTCCTGTTTGATTATCCTGGCTATGGCGACTCCACTGGTGAGGCGACCACCCGCGACATGCAGGAAATGCAACTTGAACTGGGTCGTTACATTGACGAAGTGGCCAAGGGTCGACCGCTCATTTTCTGGGGGCATTCATTAGGCGGTTTTGTCTGCTCCGAACTGGCGACAGCCTCGCAGGAAGTCGACGCCATGGTATTGGAAGCCACAGCTCTTAATGTGTTTGAGGTCTCCAAGGAATGGCGTCCTTGGTATGTGTCTTTTATCAAGATCGACATCAAAGAAAGCTTGAAAGACTATGACAACGCCCGCGCATTGAGCTTTTTCCCTGGGCCAATTCTGGTGCTGGGCGCAAGAAAAGACAAAACCCTGCCGGTTGAACTGGCGCGTGACCTGCGCAAAGCGTTGAAAAAGCGCGATCTTGATGTCACCTATATCGAGTTCAAAAAAGCAGGACACAGCACGATCACACGTCAGTTTGATTTCCTGGACCGGGTCGAACCCTTCTTCGCGCGTGTGAAAGATCTCGATTAGTCTGTGAACTTTCATGAGGCGCGTGCGTTATCATGGGCTGGCGCGCGTAACAAAGGCAATATCATGCAAAAAGCCCTGTCATTCCAGGAATTGCTTGCTGAACTCGTGAACCGGACTTCCGGTGACACTGTTTCGGTGCGCGAACTGCTCGATATTGTCGGCCGCAGATCATATGGGCCTGTCCTGCTTCTTTTAGGGTTCGTTGCGGTGTCTCCGCTGACTATTGTCCCTGGCGCTAACTGGCTGGTTGCGCTGGTGACGCTGGTGTTTTCTGTTCAGATTGTGTTGGGACTCTCCCACCCATGGGTGCCCAAACCGGCGCTGGATGCAAAATTTCCCCGTAAACTGCTGCTTCAGGCGTCTGAAGTCGGTAAGAAATGGGCTTATACCGCTGACCAGCTGACCAAGCCGCGTTTGCCTGTTCTAACAGCTTTTCCGTTCGTCAATATTGCTGCGGTGGTCTGTGTGGCGGCCTCTTTGCTGACATTTCCATTAGGCTTGGTGCCATTTGGACCCTTATTGCCCGGACTGGCAGTGTTGCTGTTCGGGCTAGGCATCGCTGCACGCGATGGCGCTTTTCTTTTACTGTCTTTTATTGCTTTTGGCGCTGGCTGCGCTGTCCTTGTTCGGATCGCAGACCGTGTGGCAGGGGCGTTTGGCCTTGCATAATGTCTTGACGCGCCGTCACGCGCAGCCGACATAAGTTCTAATGTTTGACGAGATCTACCATAATCGCGTCCTGGAGCTGGCGGCGAACATTCCGAATGTAAAACGCTTATCCAACCCGGACGGCACAGCGCATAAAGTATCGCGCGTGTGTGGCTCGACCATTGATGTCGATGTCATACTTGATGATGCGGGACGGATTGCGGAAATCGGTTTTGATCCCAAGGCCTGCGTGCTGGGTCAAACGTCAACGTCTGTCCTTTCTGCGCATGCAATTGGAAAATCGCTCGAAGATATCGTCAAAGTGCGTGATGAATTTCGCGCAATGCTGAAAGAGGGCGCACCACCGCCAGAGGGGGATTTTTGGGAATTGCGGCATTTACAAGGGGTTAGGGACTACCCTCAGCGCCATACGTCAACGCTTTTAGCTTTTGAGGCTGTTATTACGGCGATGGAACAGGCATTAAAACGACCAGAACACTAACCAGAATATTCACCGGAAGAGTCACACTAAGACCGCCGGTAAGTTACATGGGGAGACAACAGGTGGCCGAACCTGAATTATTCACACTGGATTCGACAAGCGAGCCCTATAAATTCCAGCTTCAGGTCGAACCGCGCATTTGTGTGGGACCGCCTGACAGCAAGTTTTTGTTTGGCGGTGTTGGCATGGCGTCGTCGGTAGCGTCGTTGGAGCGGGCGCTGCAACGGCCGCTTTTGTGGGCGACAACCCAATACATATCCTACGCTCAGCCTGGCAGTGCGGTCGACATCGAAGTCATTGCGCCGAAAATTGGCAAAAGCGTTACACAGGCGCGCGTGATTGCGCGCGTCGGCGAGCGCGAGATCTTCACGACGAACGCTGCGCTTGGCGAGCGTGGCATGGAGATAGAGGGTCAGTGGGCCAGCGCGCAGGTCGTGCCCAAACCAGAAGATTGTAAGCCGCTTGAGTTTCCCGGCGCCAATAATTCAAAAGACCTTCACACCCAGCTCGACACCCGTGTCGCAAAAGGTATCTGGGGCTGGCGCAACGCCACGAATGAAGCCTCGCCTGATGGGGAAATCACCCTTTGGGCGCGGGCGCGTAGCGGCAAAAAGATCGACCAGAGCATGCTCTGCATCATCGCCGATTATGTGCCTGGCGCTTCAGGTCCGGCGCTTGGTATGAAAGCGGGCGCAAACAGCCTTGATAACACAATCAGGATTGTCCGTACCGATGTTGAAACCGAGTGGGTGATGTGCTGTTTGAAGATCTATGCGGTGCATGATGGTTTCGTGCATGGCCGCGCACACCTGTTCGCTGAAGATGGCACCTTGATGGCCACAGCCAGTCAGTCCTGCATTCTGCGTGTCTGGCCGGGCGGAGAGCCTCCAGCAGGTATCAAACGCGACTAACCCGGCCCTAAAACGGGCAGGGCGCGGTGAATGTGACCCTCTCACCGCCATCAGGGTGGTGCAGGGTCAACGACAGCGCATGCAGCTGTAAGCGGTCCGCCTGTTCGCGCAACTCAGGCGGTGCGTAAAATTCATCACCCAGGATTGGGTGCCCAATATGTAGCATGTGAACGCGCAATTGATGCGACCGGCCGGTGTGAGGAAACAACTTTACTCGCGTCGCATCAGCTTCGCGTGTTGCAACTTCCCAGCGGGTGAGAGCTGATTTGCCGTTCTCCCAATCCACCATTTGCTTAGGACGGTTCGGCCAGTCACAGATGAGCGGTGCGTCAACTTCGCCCTTATCCTGTTGCAGAATGCCAGCCACACGCGCCACATAGATTTTTTCGGTGTGGCGTCGCTCAAACTGTAAACCAAGGTGGCGGTGGGCTTTCGCATTCATCGCCATCACGCAAACACCAGACGTCGCCATATCCAGCCGATGCACGGTGCGCGCCTCAGGGTAGGCTTCCTGAGCGCGGGCCTCTAGGCAATCCTTGTGGGTGTCAGCTTTGCCCGGAACGGACAGCAAGCCTGATGGCTTGTTCAACACCAATATCTCGTCGTCCTGATGGATGACGTCCAGCCATGGTTCTGTTGGCGGTTGGTATATCAGATGAGGTTGCATGTCGGGCGAGCGCATGTCATGGAGACGTCAGATTAGCAAGAGGCAGAATTGATTATGTCCGCGCGCGCGCCATTCAGATACGCACCCGTCGCCGGGGCCGTGCTGAAAGCCTACAAGGCGACTTTGTCGCCTGCGTTTCAGGCGTGCGGAATTCATTGTCGCCATCAGCCAACTTGTTCTGAATACAGCGCCGAAGCTGTCTCCCGCCATGGGCTGTGGGCTGGCGGCTGGATGACCCTAGCGCGTTTTTGCCGGTGCCGTCCGGGCGGCACGATGGGCTATGACCCAACACCCACGCGAACTAATGAGGGCGCGCGCCCCTGGACGCCATGGCGATATGGCGACTGGAAGACCGGCGAGCGCCCGACACAATCTCAAACCTAGTTGCGGCGCTGTTTTCCTCGTTTTATCCAACATCAAAGCGCGCCGGTCATAATCCTGAGAACAATGCGGTGTAAGTCACTCGTCTGCAATTTTGGAAAAAACGGTTTCTTCCAATCAAAATTGGTCTAGGACTGCACGCGCGATACGAATAGAAACAAAAAATATCATGATCCAGATTACGCTCCCTGATGGTTCGAAACGCGAAGTAGCGGACGGTTCGTCCCCCTTTGATGTGGCTGAAGGCATTTCCAAATCGCTGGCGAAAAAATCCCTTGTCGCCAAGGTTAACGGTCAATTGTGGGATTTGAAGCGACCGCTGGAAGGCGACACCCAACTTGCGCTTTTGAGCAAAGACGACGCTGAAGGTCTTGAGCTTATTCGCCATGACGCGGCGCACATTCTTGCCCAAGCTGTTCAGCGCCTGTTTCCAGGTACACAGGTCACAATCGGCCCAGCGATTGATGATGGCTTCTACTATGACTTTGCGCGCAAAGAAGGCTTTTCCACTGATGACTTTGCGGCCATCGAAAAGGAAATGAGCAAGATCGTGGATGAAAACCACGAGATTGTCCGCGAAGTCTGGGATCGCAACGAAGCGATCGAAATGTTCCGCAAGATCGGTGAAGAATACAAAGCTGAACTGATTGAAGCGCTGCCTGAAGACGAAGTTATCACTATCTATCGTCAGGGTGAGTGGTTTGACCTTTGTAAGGGGCCGCATTTGCCATCCACAGGCAAATTGCCAAAAGCGTTTAAGCTAATGAAGCTGGCGGGCGCGTACTGGCGCGGAGACCACAACAACGAAATGCTGCACCGTATGTACGGAACAGCATGGGCGAACGAAAAAGACCTTAAAGCTTACCTTGTCCGCCTGGATGAAGCTGAAAAGCGCGATCACCGCAAGCTCGGTAACCAGCTGGACCTGTTCCACTTGCAGCCAGAGGCGCAGGGCTCTGTCTTCTGGCACCCAAACGGTTTCATGATCTGGCGCCAATTGGAAGCCTATATCCGCCGTCGTCAGGATGAAGATGGCTATGTGGAAGTGAAGACGCCCCAGCTCCTGAATTCTGTTTTCTGGGAAAAGTCAGGCCACTGGTCGAAATTCCGCGAAAACATGTTCGTTGTGCCGGATGAAATCCCCTCCACAGAGGATGAAGGTCCAGTCTTATCGGGCGAAGGCGAATTGATGGCGCTCAAGCCGATGAACTGTCCGGCGCATGTTCAGATTTTTAAGCAAGGCACGCGTTCTTACCGCGACTTGCCACTGCGTATGTCGGAATTTGGATGTTGTCACCGCAACGAGCCGCACGGCGCCTTACACGGCATTATGCGTGTGCGTCAGATGACGCAGGATGATGCGCACATATTCTGTCGTGATGACCAGGTAACTGACGAGACGCTGCGTTTCCTCAAGCTTTTCCAGCGCGTTTATAACGATTTTGGCCTCACACAAATTGATTATAAGCTGGCGACACGTCCTGAAATGCGCGCAGGTGATGATGCGACTTGGGATCGTGCCGAGGGTGCGCTTGCTGAAGCGTTACAGCAGGCTGGCGCTGAATTTGAATACGCAGAAGGCGAGGGCGCGTTTTACGGTCCTAAGCTTGAATTCCACCTGACCGATGCCATCGGACGCACATGGCAGTGCGGCACATTGCAACTCGACTATGTTCTCCCGGAACGCCTTGACGCCTCATACATCGGAGAAGATGGCGATCGTCACCGCCCGGTCATGCTGCACCGCGCGGTGTTTGGAACTTTCGAGCGGTTTATGGGTATCCTGATCGAGCACTATGCTGGGGCATTCCCGATGTGGCTTGCGCCAACGCAGGTGGTCATTGCGACAATCACAGGCAAAGCAGATGACTACGCCAGAGAAGCTGCAGCAGCGCTTCAGGCTCAGGGTATTCGTGTCCAACTCGACCTGCGTAATGAAAAGATCAACTACAAGGTTCGCGAGCGCTCTCACCAGAAAGTGCCTGTCATCGCTGTTGTCGGCATGCAGGAAGCTGAAGAGCGCAAGCTGGCGCTGCGTCGTTTTGGAAACCCAAACGGCCGTCCAGAGGTTATCGAATTGGATGTTGCATGTAAGACACTAGGTCAGGAAGCAATGGCTCCCGACCTGCAAAAATAGTTTTTTGCTGAATCGTAACACGGGCATAATTCCGCCATTTAAGGGGGCACACTGAATGTGTGTGGCAAGTTGTGGGGGGATTGAGTAGAGTATATGGCGGCAATTCCCTGGATATTGACTGCGGTGTTGTGGACGCCACTCGCTTTTGCGGGCGGGTTGGGGTTTGCTCCGCTGATTGGTGTTGTCGGGCTGTGGGGGGTATTCTTAAAAAAGGAATGGTCCATCCGCCCCTATATGGCGATTTTGCTGATTGCTCTGGTCTTCGCCAGTGTGTCCTCCTTATGGTCGCCATATAAAACGCCGATAATGGAGATTGATGTTGCAGAAGGCGTATTTAACGTCAAAGCTGCAGTCGTGCGGATCGGTCTGGTGGCCCTTTTTGCCGCTTTCGCTATAGCGGCAGCCTACAGGCTTGCACCCCATCGCGCGCGCTGGATTTCCTACCTGTTTATAGGCGCTTTTTTACTACAATTCATTGCGTATTTTGCGACCGCTAACTTCACGATGGAAATCTATGAGGTGTTCAAAGGCTATGTGTCTGATCATGGTTCCGCTTATCAGGATGCTGCGCGGAATGGGGTTATTTTATGTGTCGTAGCGATCATTGTCGCCGGATTTCTAAAATCAGCGCGTAAAACGCTTGGAATTTTCCGACATGTTGCTGCTGCCAGCGTCTGCATCAGTTGCATACTACTGCTTGGAAAGTTGTCGAACTCGGCAGGCGTGGTCGCGATGAGCGCAGGTTTCGTCGCGCTGTATATTCCGAATGTGATCCGTCGGAACACGTTCATTGTTCTTAGCCAATTTTCTGCGCTGCTGGTTCTGTTGGCTCCGCTTCTGTGTGGTGTGTTCATTCATATTCTGGGCGATCGCAAGTACGAATTGGCGCCGTCATTTTTGTGGCGTGTTGAGGCTTGGGACGAAGTCATCTCAAAGATTTCTCAAAAACCGCTGTTTGGTTGGGGGTTAGATGCGCTGCGCACATTCGATGCGACGTTTACAACCGGACGATGGGAAGGCGAGTTGATCGTTCCTATGCACGCGCACAACATGTTCTTACATCTGTGGGCGGAGTGCGGCTATTTGGGCGCTGTTTTGGTGGCTCTCGCTTTGGTGTTGGTCGGACGTAGATTGTCGCGCGCTGTCGGGTCATGCAGTCCCGGCGCACTTTCAGCTGCATGTGGGCTATGGATTGTTTGTCTGACAATCTGTAGCTTCTCGTTCAGCCTATGGAATGTTTGGTGGTGGGCCGTTGTCGGATTAGCTATCGCCATACTGATTATTTTAGATATAGGTTGGCGGGAAGTTGAGTTGTAATCGGGTGCGGGGATGACAGGATTAAAGTCGCAAGACACCGTATGGAAACTGGCACAGACTAATCCAGTGACTTTACCTTCTGTCAGCGCCGTCGTTGTCTGTTATTTTACAGGGTCGCCTTTAAAAGACTGTCTCTTCTCTTTGCTTGCTGACCCGCAGGTAGATGAGATCGTTATTGTTAATAACGGCAATAAACCCAGAGACTTGGGCTTTTTAAACAGGTTTGCTGATGCTCAGAAACAGCGCGTGAAACTGATAACCGGCCATGGTAATGTCGGATTTGCAGCCGGCGCAAACCTTGGCGCCAGGGCGTCTCGTGGCGAACGTATCCTTTTTATCAATCCCGATGCAATTTTGAGACGCGGATCAATTGCGGCGTTTGAAGACGCGGCGATTGGTTTGAAAGAGCCATGGATTGTTGGCGGACGCGTATTTGACGAACATGGAAAAGAGCAGCGCGGTGGGCGACGCCGTATCCTAAGAATGACGTCTGCATTTGTGACTTTTACCGGTTTGAGCCTGTTTGAACCCTTGCATTCCATGTTTGAGGATTTCAACCGACTACGCGACAATCAACCTGATGGACCGGTGCCAATGCCTGTGGTGTCTGGGGCTCTGATGTATATGTCGCGCCAGGGGTTTGAGCGTCTTCAGGGGTTTGATGAAGACTATTTCTTGCACGTTGAAGATATTGATATTTGCCGTCGAGCCGGAGAGGTTTTGGGGGGAGATGTCGCCTATACGCCTTTGGCGGGTGCGCTCCATTATGGCGGCACAAGCGATGTGCCATCCTGGAAAGTTGAATGGCAAAAAGCAAAGGGACTTGGGCTTTATTTCAGAAAGCACGCAAGTTCCAGAAGAGAAAAAACGCTGGCTTTCATTATGACGCCGGCGTTCACCTGCATTTTATTATGTAGACTTGGTTTGCGCGCTGCTCCGGGAGTTTTATTCCGCGCCTTACTCAGCCTGTTTGGTGTTCAGCGCGGAAGGCCCGGATCGGCTCAGGGCGCTGGTGTGTCGATAGTTTCATCGAGATTTTTCGGGCTATCCAGAAAGCGGTTCTTGTTACAACGTTCAGGCTCCACAACGACAGCAACAAGTTCAGAAGGGTCGTTGTTGGAGTAGTTCTTCACAAATCGACGGGACAGGCGCACACAGCGATCTGCTTCATCAGCCTGGTGGACGATTGATCGTAAAGCTCTGCGGCCTTCTTCTTTCATGATATTGATAAGCCAGACCGGTCGTGTGTCGCCGGAGCTGAGCGGAGGAACGTCCGGAGTAGTATCTGGCGGCAGGCTGGCGCGCCCATTAAGAGAGTAAAGGAAACTTGGCTCAGCGAATGTTATTGCGCGAACAAGCTGAGGCGGAGGCGTTTCTGCGCACTCTATAGCTTTGCTGCGAGCGGCGCCCTCGGGGAAACCGCAAACTTCCCTCAGCGCACTCATTGCTGCGTTTGTAGCGATAATCCAGTCCTGTTTGGGAAGAACAACGCCTCTCAGGCTGCCACCTACAATCAGCGAACATCCTATTAGCGCCAGAAAAGTAAGCTCCCAACGTTTTTGAATGAAAGTCCACGTGGTTGCGCTTATGATCACGATCCCCAAAAGCATTGGCCAGATCGGCGCGCCAACATCTTTCCAGTCCTGGGCCCAAATTGCTGCGACACGGTCTGCTCTGTAGCCAAAATCACTTGCAGCTTCGGCGCGTAGAGACGCGATTCCCCATGGTGACAGAATGGCGATCAGAAGCAGACTGACCAGTACGAACAGGACAAATGACGTCCACAAACTCCATGTCGGAGGTTTTATGCGTTTTCCAGCACCCATCAACGAATCAAGCGCCGCCCCGGCCATCAACGCCAATGGGGGATAAGCTGGCATTGTGTAATGAACCAATTTGGTCGGCATAATTTCAAAAACCAGCCAAGTCGGGATCAGCCAAGCGATTGCGAACCTCCAATATGAAAGTGTGACTGCGATGGACTTTGACTTGGAGGGTTTAGTGACCTGCTGAACCGCGTAAACCAACCCAGGAATAAGGAAGAGAGTGGTTGGCCAAATAAGCGCGGGCAGGCCGGTTATGTGCGTGCCAGGAGGCGCGGCGTGTCCTTCTGCGCCGCCGACCATTTTGGGGCCAAGATCAACGCCCACGGCTTCATTGAGAAAGACGCCGCCAGTCGCCACCTGTACGGCAAGGAACCAAGGAACTGTGAGGATTAAAAACAATACTGGGCCGGGCCAGAAGGCCAGTGGCATAGCCCATTTGATCTTACGTTCCCAGGCGAACAGCATTGCCATTGTCAGGCCTGCGACCATTGGCGCGACTGGGCCTTTGATCAGAACGCCCCAACCCATGGCGATCCAGAAAATCAGCGCGTAAAAATTCCCGAGCGTTCCAACAAGTGGTGTGCTGATGTCGCGTGGCAGCGCTGCTTTGCGATCGCCTTGTTTGATTGGTGCGCGCATCCGCGCCAAAGCGCCCATAAACAGCGTTATAAAGCCCACAAGCGCCGCATCAGTTTTGGCGATGTGAGCTTCAGAACTTAAAAGCAGACATACGCCTAAAAGGGTAGAGCCTAGAAAAGCTGCGCGTTTAGGCAGGCTTGCAGTCGCGCCCCAGAAAAGCGCCCACGTGGCAAGGACAGCCCCTAGAAAAGACGGGATGCGGTAAGCCCAGATTTCACGTTTATGGGCGTCGGAGAATGTCGAAACAGCTGCAGCTTGCAGCCAGTGAATGCCAACAGGCTTTTTGTTTCGCAGACCGTCATGATAGCGGATAACAACATAGTCATCTGTTTCCAGCATTTGGGAGGTGGCTTGTGTAAAGCGCGCCTCGTCGCGGTCCATCACCGGCATGGAAAAGACACCAGGCAATGAAATCACTGCAACCATAAAGGCAAGAAACACATATGGCCTTATGCCAATGGTAAGCTTATCCAGATCGAGCATGAGGACACCCGCTCCCAAAAATCCACTAGTCGTCGCCCCGAAGCGAGTTTGCCTTGATTAAGCGTTGTTTGATCACGCTCAAACAAAGAAGGCCACTGTTTTTCTCACGAGTTTTCTTCCTATCCTGCATTTATGGGTTATGAAACGTCACACATCCGTATATGAAGACCGGCGTTTGTTCTTGATTGTCCCCAGTTTTAAAGTGTGAAGCCAGTGATCGCGTCCGTTAATTCCTCCCCAGAGAATGCTGAACCAGTAGAATTGTCTGTGGTCGTTCCTGTTCACAACGAAGAGGGAAATGTCGCACAGCTAATTGGCGATATCGCTGCGGCGTTGAATGGACGCGCTTACGAAATGATTTTCGTTGATGACGCTTCAACAGATAATACGCGCGCGTCTCTCGTCGAATTAAGAAATCAGTACCCGCAATTGCGGGTCTTGGGACACAGGCAAAACTCAGGACAAAGCCGGGCTATTCGGACGGGCGTGTTAGCAGCCCGTGCGCCCATCGTTGCGACAATTGACGGGGATGGTCAAAATCCTCCAAGAGACATTCCTGCACTTGTTGCGAAGCTTACCAGATCGGACGCTTCTTCAAAATTGACTCTGGTCCAGGGCGTGCGCGCAAAGAGACAGGACACTTCCTGGAAAAAGTTTGGATCGCGCTTTGCAAATCGCGTTCGAGACAAGCTTTTAAAGGACGGACACCCGGATTCAGGTTGCGGCGCCAAAGCCTTCAAGCGAGACGCTTTTCTGCTGCTCCCTTACTTTGATCACATGCATCGCTATATGCCGGCTCTAATGTTGGCGGAAGGATTTGAGATCGAGGCAGAACCAGTTACCCACAAGGCGCGTGGCGCAGGCGTCTCAAAATACACAAATTTTGGGCGTTTAGTTGCGGCCTTCTCTGATTTGCGTGGCGTGCTATGGTTACGCAAGCGCCGTCGCAATCCGCAGGGCGTTGACGAGTATTAAAACTCAGGTTCCTCATAACAGTAGGCGGGGAGGAAACTGAATGTTGGAGCATTTGTTTGTGGCGAGCGCAGCTAGTCGGTCTGACGACAGGGCGCAGGGAAGATCGTCACGAGGTGAGCAAAGGGGAGACGGTATGCGGGCGCTTTTTGGAATTTTTCCACTGCTATCCATTCCGATAATTATCTACAATCTTATGGCGTTTTCACGCGGAAACGGTGACACAAACGTCACCGTGGTGGACGGCGCAGCCGTACCACTTGATTCAACTCCGCACATGTTAGAGCTACTTGCTCATCCAGTCTGGAAAATACCGATGGTGGCTGAAAACACTGTCTGGGCAGTGTCTTCAGGAGATATTCTCCTTATTTTGGGGCTTGGTTTTTTGTTTGCTGAAGTGCTCAAGTCAACGAGTACTGGTTCGGCTACAATCTTCAATCACGCAATTTCAATGCTGCTGTTCATTGGTGCGTTGGTTGAGTTCCTGCTGATCAAGAATTTTGCGACGTCGGTCTTCTTCATCCTCTGCATTATGTGCCTGCTCGATGTGCTTGCGGGTGTTGTCGTCACGATTGTGTCTGCTAGACGTGATTTTGCTGTGGGCGAGGGCTTTGGACGATAACGAGGTTATACCGCCATGCGGCTCTTTTTTGATCAGGACTGGTTTGACGACAGATTGAACGCATTGGGACTTTCCCGTAACGCCTTGGCAGAGGCGTCGGGGATGACAGTTGATGAAGTTGATATGGTATTTGAAGACAAGCGTCAGATTTCCGCCAGTGAAATAAATGCGTTTGCAGATGCTTTGTCTGTTAATCCTAATATCGTCGCAAAATATTGCGGTGTTGCGGATCTTGAACTGGAAGCAGCCCGCGAACAATCTTTGAAAATTGGTCCTTTGTCGATGAATGGAAATGGCGAATTGCCAGTCACACGCGACATGATCATGGGTTTGCACGAGCGGATTGACCGTATTGAGCGGTTGCTGGAAATGGTGCTGACCAGTTTGGAAGTCAAACGATAATTTGCGCTAGGGCTGGATCTTGTTCGCCCGGATATAACTGTTACTTGCATGAAGAATATCCGCGCGGGTTGGCGTGGGCGCCGGATAAGCGTGCTGCGCGATCATCTGTGTGACGAACGCTGAGTTTACACTGTAGTGCGCTTGTTGAGGTGTTTCATGACGTGCGCGGTCTGACTTTTTATCCCCTTCGTCGTTCCTTACTGGCTCAAATTGGCGCCGGTCAGACGCATCGTTACGTCTTTCGTACGGAATCTGAACTAGTGAAACGGGCAGGACTTTCATACCCGACACACAGCAAACTACAGGCCATAGTGAACGGACTGTGTGAAAATTTACAGATTATCGCATTGAATGTCTGCTTGGCAGTCTGAGCCTCAAGACTTTGCAGTATCCTCTGTAGCAAAATCTGAATCTACGTTTTTGGCCAACGCTTCAATTTTTCTCTGCATGTCGGCCATTTGCTTTTGTAGTGTCACGATCGCATCATCCGACGCCATATCATTAGCGGGTCTGGCTGGTTGAGGTTTTGGCTCAGATTGCTCAGGTGGCGAAGCAGTCGCTTGTGTGCTGCCAGTTGATGCGAACATACGCATCGTTTCTTCGAAAACCGCTATGTTGCGGCGAATTTGAGCTTCAAATGGGCTGGGTCCGCCAGTTTCGCTTTGGAGTGATTTCTCCATATATTCGCGCCATTTTTCTTGCTGCATCGCAAAAGAATTCATCGACATCTCGAGGTATGTCGGAAGCATTGATTGGAAACTTTCGCCGTAAAACTGGATGATCTGCCGCAGGAAACTGATCGGTAGCACGCCTTCCTGCTGATTTTCCTGCTCGAAAATAATCTGAGCCAGCACCGTTCTTGTCAGATCTTCGCCAGACTTTGCGTCCTGAACGACAAAGTCTTTGCCTTCTCGGACAAGGCGCGACAAATGGTCCAGCGTTACATATGCGCTGGCGCTTGTGTCGTAGAGTCTCCGATTGGCGTACTTTTTGATTATGATTGTGTCAGACGAACCCTTTTTGGACGCCATAAGCTCCTCTCACATCCGACTTTACAGCGTTAATTAACGCCACAAGTAGAACTTCCGTATTTTTAGGAGCGCGGTCTATTCTCTACTCGCTCCTTTATGTGTTTGTATGGTCTAGCATGCGTATGATGGGGAAGCATACAATTAGACGACCAATTTTTGACTTGTAATGTTGCATTGCAGCGAATTTATTGCAAACAGCGATAAGGTTCGCGCTAAAGGCCAACATATTCAAGGCAGTTGCGGTTGCGAATTGATTGCTAACGATACATCAAAATACGCCTAGGGCAGGCACGGGAGATTGAATTCATGTCAAGAGTGGCTTTGGTAACTGGGGGCACGCGCGGAATTGGTCGCGCGATTTCCGAACGTCTAAAAAAAGATGGTTTCACTGTTGTGGCAAACTATGCCGGCAATGACGAAGCTGCAGCAAAATGTGCAGATGAACTGGGCATCGAAGTCATCAAGTTTGACGTCGGTGACTATGACGCGTGTAAAGCGGGCGTAGAGCAAATTACAGAGAAAGTTGGTAAGATCTCTGTCCTGGTAAACAATGCGGGTATCACGCGCGACGCCATGCTTCACAAAATGACACGTGAAATGTGGGAAGACGTCCTTCGCGTAGACCTGACATCTGCTTTCAACCTCTCGCAAGCAGTTATCAATGACATGCGTGATGCAGGTTGGGGCCGCATCATCAACATTTCATCCATCAACGGCCAGAAAGGTCAGATGGGTCAGACAAACTATTCAGCCGCAAAAGCAGGTCTCATCGGTTTCACAAAGGCGCTGGCGCAGGAAACCGCACGTAAAGGTATCACGGTCAACGCTGTTTGTCCGGGTTACACTGACACTGACATGGTTGCGGCTGTTCCTGAGAAAGTGCTCGAAGGCATCATTTCTACAATCCCAGTCGGACGTTTAGGTAAGTCAGAAGAGATTGCAGCTTGTGTGGCTTTCCTTGCTGCAGAAGACGCAGGCTTTGTTACTGGCGCAGCGATCGCTGCAAATGGCGGTCAATACATCCCGACTTAATTGGTCCGGACAGTTTACTGATTAATGACAGGGATGCTTTCCATGGCGTCCCTGTTTTCGTTCATGCGCTTACATTCTTGATTAACGCTCAGGTGTTTCCATTTGCGGACGTTGTCAAAGCCACATTTCAGCTTGTTTGCGTATGAGATCATTTCGGTTCCGCCCCAAATCTGCCCTAGTCGAGTTGTTTTATGACAATTATGAAAAGTTTTATGAGATCTAGCGCGCGTTTAGGGCTGGCGGCAGCCGCACTCTCGACATGTTTCTTTGTCGATTTGGTGGCTCCTGCGTCTGCTTACGACCCGCAGCGCGATATTACGGCTGAGCTCGTATCCAAGCTAAACTCTGAGCTCGCGCCGAGTATGCGTCCGGCATTTTATGAGGATGGCGCAACTGGGCGGAAATTTTTGTTCGACAGAACAGGACCGCATGCGCTGCTAAAGTTTGAAGACTCTCCTGAGGTATTTGCTCTCAAGGCAACAATTGGTCCGCGCGGAGATGAATTTTATAGGACTGATACAGGCCGTCTTATTCTACGCGTAACGGAAATTGGCCGTGTCAAAGAGTTGAACAATGTTATTTTGTTCCACAAGGATGACCGTATTGGCGCGCCAACATCACTTGTTGGAACAGCATCTGCGATTTCACCGCCGCCGCACCCCAGTGATTTCAATCAGGCTCTTGAGATGGTTTCGCAAGACATAATGCATTGGACGCAAGCGCCGCTCGAAATCAAAGTGCATGACAAGCTAGAAAATTACCCGGATTGGACAATGGATGCGCTACACACTGTCGCGATAGGTGTTCGCAAGTCTACAAACCACGGCCCCACTCGCATATCGGCTATTAGGGTTTCGATGGGGCCTAAAGCTGGTTTGAAACTGGAAGACGAAGTTCTGTATTTGCAAATAGCGCCGTCAGAAGGTTTTGCTGGACGACCATCGTCTGAGGCTGTCCGACTAACGCTTCGTGGATAGGCTGGAGTCAGAAATTGTCTTTTCCTTTGCGCAGGGCGGCAAAGGTTTCAACCGCGTCTCTACCTGTTCCTAAAGCAGATTGAAGTGAGACTTCGTCTGCTCGAAGAAACGGATTAAACTGTTTCTCTTTTTTCAAAAGAGTCGGAATTGTCGGCTCATCTCGGCTGCGCTTTGCCTGAATCGCTGCCGAAAAATCAGCAAACGCGGGCGTGTTAACGTTCAAGCTTTCGACATATTTTAGATTGGCCAGAGTGTATTCATGGGCACAACAAATTTGAGTGTTATCTGGTAATGCTTTGATTTTTTGCAGACTATTCCAGAACATCTCCGGGTCGCCTTCAAACATGCGTCCACAGCCAAGCGAAAATAGCGTATCTCCGACAAATGCTATTTCTGCTTCGGGCAGCCAATAGGTGACATGCTGCAGTGTGTGTCCGGGCGTGTCTAAAACATTAACGGCGAAATCTCCCAAGCTTAACACAACGCCATCAGATACAATCTGATCGACAGGCGCATTTAGGCGAGATCTCACTTCTTCAGGCCCATAGATCTTGCAGTTAGTTGCTTGCTTTATTTCTGCATTGCCGCCTGCATGATCGTCATGCCAATGCGTGTTCCAGATTTGAGTAATTTTCCAGCCATTTGTTTCTGCTTCGTCTAAAGCTTTTTTTGCATCGGGCGTATCGATGCATGCTGTTTCGCCGGATTGTGGATCGTGCAGCAAATAACCATAATTGTCGCTTCTGCATGCATACCTGCACAGAATTGGAGCAGTTGATGATAAAACGACCATTTTGAGTCTCCCCGATCTGCGTTTATTCTCTAAGCGTGTTTCTTAACATATGGACGAAACAGGGAGGTTGATACCCATTGCGCGTAGATGTGAAGCGATTGCAGTCGTTTTATGCCAGTCCCTTGGGGCATATGGCGCGCGAAATGATTCAACGCCGCGTGAGCGCCATTTGGAATAATTCTGACGGCTTGGATGTTTTGTGTTTCGGATTCGGTGAGGCATTCCTTGGGGATGTCTCTCACGGGTCGCGCCGCGCAATTTTTGCAGCGCCTGCCGCACAGGGGGCTTCGACCTGGCCGGAGCATGCGCCGTGTGCGACCACATTGGTGGATGAGGACAGACTACCGTTCACTGATGCTTTGTTTGATCGCATCCTTGTCGTGCACGGTATTGAAGATTCTGCATCGCCGGATCGATTGCTCCGAGAATTATGGCGAATCGCTGCGCCGGAGGCGCGTATACTTCTAGTGGTTGCTAACCGCAGTGGCTTATGGGCGCGCGCAGAAGCAACTCCTTTCGGTCACGGACGTCCATATTCTAAAACCCAACTTGACGCTTTACTGCAAAGCGCGATGTTTCAGCCCACAGCATGGGCGCGTGCGCTTTACGCTCCGCCAACACCTTGGCCCTTTATTACATCCGCCGGTGAGGCGTGGGAAAGGGCAGGTGAGATTGGCTGGCGCAGTTTTGGGGGCGTTGTAATGGTTGAGGCGACCAAGCGCCTCTATGTAGACCCAAAATCAGGCGGAGTTGAACCAGTTAAGGTGCGTTTACGTTCTGTGAAGCCAGCAAATGCAGACCCAGCTAGAATGCCGCAGGTGAAAGTAAAAAAAGAAAGTCATAAAGTGAAGGTGGAGGAAGCGGCATGACAGTCTCCCGCCTTAAGTATCGTGAGTTAGAAGAATCGTATAAATATAGTTTCTTGAAGGAGAGAGGCCTATGAAACTCATAACAGCAGTCTTCAAACCAAGTCGTTTGGACGCAGTGCTTGACGCTGTAACAGAAGCGGGCGCGTCAGGTGTCACTGTTTCTGAAGTCCGGGGATATGGTCGTCAGCACGGTAAAACGGAAGTTTACCGTGGCGCAGAATACGAAGTTCGTCTTCTGCCAAAAGTTAAAATTGAGATCGCCGTTGGCACTGATCTGGTCGAGAAGGTCGTTGAAGCCGTCTCAACCGCAGCAAACACTAACAAAATTGGTGACGGTAAAATCTTCGTTGCTGATCTTGAGGGCGTTGTTCGTATCCGTACGGGCGAGCGCGATGCTGCAGCCCTGGTTGGCTAAGCTGAACTTCCTGGTTCGATAAACAAAAACACCGAAGCGGATGTATTGCTGCTTCGGTGTTTTTTTATTGGGTCGCAAAAAAAGTCTATGCACAGAAGTTACCCTGTGATCAGGCATTTTCTATAAAAGAAGCAATTTTAAGTGAGATGGTGGAGCCAGGCGGAATCGAACCGCCGACCTCTTGAATGCCATTCAAGCGCTCTCCCAACTGAGCTATGGCCCCGAAAATGGGATTCACAGCGGCGGGCGCTGCGAAAGGGAGCGCGTTAGGTATACTGCGCGCTCCGCTGGATCAAGCTATTTTTCACGCATGCCTACAAAAAAGCTGCGTTTTAAATTTTGAAACGGACGCCAATCCGATGTCTAGGTTAGGGGATTTTCGTCCGTATCATCATCCAGATCGATGTCATCATCGTCTAGGTCTGGAAGATCATCGTCCTCATCAACAACCGACATTCCGGATTCGTCATCATCCAGTTCGTCATCAACGGATGAATCTGAAAGTCGAGGTTTGGCGCCAGGCGTATCGTCGTCTTCGTCAGTCAGTTCGATGTCATCGTCTTCAACATCTACTTCCTTGACGTCGTCTGGCTCTTCCTCATCGTCCTCATCGTTGTCCGATGTTTTTGCATCCTCAAGATCTTCATCTTCGAGATCTTCGTCATCATCGTCCGCTGGTGGTTTGGATGCTTTGGTTTTCATCCTTTTTTGAGACGCAGTCGTCTCATTTGGATCAAAGCTATGGCCGCATTTGGGACAAATCGCGGGATTTTTGTTCAAGTCATAGAATTTGGCTTCACATTCCGGGCAGGATTGTTTTTGGCCGAGGTCAGCTTTGGGCACTTAATTTCCCCTCAACATTCTTTTTGCGGGCGGTTGCCATGTTCGCACGCGCCTGTAAAGCGTTAGCAACCTAAATGGCAAGACTCTTTTTGCTATGATCGTTAATTTTATTCTCAATGATCCGGAGACGTCATAATGAAGGCGACCTCGCGCCCAGTTGCAAGATTAGATGGCGCGCTCCGCGCGCCAGGGGACAAATCCTGTTCGCATCGCGCTTTGATGTTTGCTGGTCTGGCAGAGGGTGTGAGCCTGATTGATGGTCTTCTTGAGGGGGAAGACGTTCTTAATACTGCTGCTGCCATGGGGGCTTGTGGGGCGCAGGTTGAACGTTTGGCGTTACGCCGTTGGCGCGTTGAGGGCGTTGGTGAGAAGGGACTTTCAAATCCGGACCAGACACTCGACATGGGCAACTCGGGCACTGGCGCGAGATTGCTCATGGGGCTTTTGGCGGGGCAAAACTTAAAAGCGACATTTGATGGCGACGAAAGCCTGCGTTCACGACCAATGAATCGCGTTTTGGATCCATTACGTGAAATGGGCGCGCAAAGTGATTCGAGTGAAGGGCGTTTGCCGCTTACCCTTGAAGGGGCTTCATTGAAGGCGATTTCATACACGCCGCCGCATGCGTCTGCTCAGGTTAAGTCATGTGTGCTGCTGGCAGGGTTGGGCGCACAAGGTATGACTGTTATTGAAGAGCCCAAACGAACCCGTGACCACACAGAACGAATGTTGCGCGCGTTTGGGGCGGACGTGACTGAAGAGTCTATTCAAGGCGGGCGCGGTTCCCGTATCTCTTTGGTTGGCGGCCAGAAGTTGACAGCGACAAATATCGACATCCCTGGCGATCCGTCATCAGCGGCGTTTCTTTGGGCAGCGGCATTGTTATGTGACGCAGGGCATGTGGATGTGCTCAATGTTATGGAGAATGACACGCGCAACGGCCTGGTGCGTGCAGTTCAGGCGATGGGCGCTGATCTGGTAAGCGTTCCGACCGGTGAAAGCGGTGGTGAGGCGATTGTCACATTGAGGGCTCGCCCCTCCAAACTTCACGCGAAATCGCCGGAACCAGACATGACACCAGCCATGATTGATGAGTTTCCTTTGTTTGCGGTCTTGGCGGCCTTTGCCGAAGGCGACACGTTGGTCACGGGCGCCGCAGAACTTCGTGTGAAGGAATCTGATCGAATTGCAGCAACGGTTGCTTTGCTGCGGGCAAATGGCGTTGAAGCAGAAGAACGTCCGGATGGATTCCTGGTCAAGGGATGCGGGCCTGGCGGAGTTCCTGGCGGAGGACTTGTGGAAGCAAGACATGATCACCGTATCGCAATGTCTGCGCTGGTTATGGGATGTGCTTCCCAAAAACCGGTTTCTGTTGATGACGTATCGGCAATCGCGACCAGTTATCCTGAGTTCTTTGCTCATATGCAGGCTTTAGGGGCCGATATTGAGCAAGAGGCCACCGCATTATGATTATTGCAATTGACGGTACTTTAGCGTCTGGCAAAGGCACACTCGCGAAAAGGTTAGCTGCGCATTTCTCACTTCCGCACATGGATACCGGTGCGCTTTACCGGGCGACGGGCGTAAGCGCGTTGCGCGAAGGCGTCGCTTTGGACGACGAACAGACGTGCGCGGCATTGGCGTCAAAACTGGACCTGTCCTTGTTTAAAGATGTTGAACTTCGCACAGCTGAAGCAGGGCAGGCAGCGTCTAAAGTCGCGGTTCTGCCAAAAGTACGGGAAGCGCTGTTTGATCTGCAGCGCAGTTTTGCGTTCCAGGATGGCGGAGCGGTCCTGGATGGCAGAGATATAGGAACCGTCGTGTGTCCAGAAGCGCCATTTAAGTTTTGGGTGGATGCAAGTGTGGAAGAGCGCGCCAGCCGCAGATGTTTGGAACTTGAAAAGACGGGCCGTCCGATTACTCATGAAAATATGGTGCGCGAATTAAAAGAACGCGATGAGCGTGACAAAGGGCGCGCCAACGCACCTATGAAAGCAGCGGACGATGCGCTTCAAATTGATACGACGAATTTGACCCCAGACCAAGTTTTTGATCTGGCGCTTGAACATATCAAGCATGAATAGTTGTCGTGGGTGTTTGAGTCTTGATCGTCGAGATTCTTGAGGGAATCTGCTGAATCTGGCCAAGAATGAAGCAGAATCCCCCGATAAACCTTGACTTCTGCACGTCTAGCGGGGATACCGCCGCCTTCTCCTGTGGAGAACTAAGTCAAAAAGTGAAGCCGCGTGGTGCGGCGAGACCGCCGGGACAACCGGCCGGCCTGTAACGACGATAAATTTGGAGTTTCGATGTCAGTAGACACGATGAACCCGACCACCGACGATTTTGCGGCGATGTTCGAGGACAGTTTTTCCGGCAACCAGATGATTGAAGGCCGGGTTGTTCCTGCAACCGTCACAGCTATTGAAAACGACTTTGTTGTTGTTGACGTCGGTCTGAAGACCGAAGGCCGTATTCCGGTCCGTGAATTTTCCCAAGACGAAAAACGCCCTGAAGTGGGCGCAATTGCAGAAGTCTACCTTGAGCGTATCGAAAACGCGCTCGGTGACGCCGTTCTGTCTCGCGACAAAGCGCGCCGCGAAGAAGCTTGGAACCGTCTTGAAAAGCAGTACGCAGACAAGGTCACCATCAAAGGCGCCATTGTTGGCCGCGTAAAAGGTGGTTTCACAGTCGACCTAGGCGGCGTGAACGCCTTCTTGCCTGGTTCGCAAGTCGACATCCGTCCTATCCGTGACGTCGGCCCGCTCATGGGCCAGGAGCAACCATTTGCGATCCTGAAAATGGACCGTCCGCGTGGTAACATTGTTGTCTCCCGTCGTGCGGTTCTGGAAGAGTCCCGCGCTGAGCAGCGCGCAGAGATTGTTGGCAACATGGCTGAGGGCGAGAAGCGCCGTGGTGTTGTTAAGAACATCACAGATTACGGTGCGTTCGTTGATCTGGGCGGTATTGACGGTCTGCTTCACGTGACAGACATGTCCTGGAAGCGCGTATCTCACCCGTCGCAAGTTGTTGAAGTCGGTCAGGAAGTCGAAGTCCAGATCGTTAAAATCAACCCAGACACCCAGCGTATCTCTCTTGGCATGAAACAGCTCATGTCTGACCCATGGGATGGCGTTGGCGCAAAATACCCAATCGGCGCGAAACTGTCCGGTCGTGTGACAAACATCACTGACTACGGTGCGTTTGTTGAGCTTGAAGACGGCGTGGAAGGTCTTATCCACGTGTCTGAAATGTCCTGGACCAAGAAGAACCTGCACCCAGGCAAAATCATCTCTTCTTCCCAAGAAGTGGATGTGATGGTTCTTGACGTCGATTCAGACAAGCGCCGTATCTCGCTTGGCCTGAAGCAGACAATGAACAACCCGTGGGAAGCATTCATTGCTGAACACCCAGTTGGCACAGATGTCGAAGGTGAAGTTCGCGGCATTACCGAATTTGGTATGTTCATCGGTCTTGGCCCAGACCTTGATGGTATGGTCCACATCAACGACATCGACTGGAACCGTTCAGGCGAAGAAGCAATCCAAGACTTCAACAAAGGCGACATTGTTAAAGCACGTGTCCTTGATGTTGATGTTGACAAAGAGCGCATCTCTCTTGGCATCAAACAACTTGGCTCTGACCCAATCGAAAGCGCTGACGTTCGCAAGAACAAAGTTGTCACCTGTACTGTGACTGAAGTCACAACAGGCGGTATTGAAGTCAGCTTCGGTGACGATGGTTCTGAAATGTCCGCGTTCATTCGTAAATCTGACCTGTCCCGTGACCGTTCAGAGCAGCGTCCAGAGCGTTTTGCTGTCGGCGACAAAATCGATGCGCTGGTCACAAACTTCGACAAAGCGTCCCGCCGCGTCGGTCTGTCTGTGAAGGCGCTGGAGATTCGCGAAGAGAAAGAAGCTGTCGAACAGTACGGTTCAGCAGAATCTGGTGCGTCTCTTGGTGACATTCTTGGTGCGGCCCTGGCGGGTGGCGACGAGGAAGACAAGGACTAATTTAAGGTCCGAGCGATCGACTAAGTCACCAATTGTCGAAAAATTTAATCGAAGAGACCCGGGAAGTACTTGCTTTCCGGGTCTTTTTTCATCAGAGTTAACTCATGCTACGTTCTGAACTCATCGCCAAACTCTCTGAAGAGTATTCCGACATGCGTCCGCGTGATGTGGAACGTATTGTTGATGTGCTGTTTGATGAAATCTCCAATGCGTTGGAGACCGGACAGCGGGTTGAATTGCGTGGATTTGGGGCTTTCTCAGTCCGACGGCGCAATGCCCGCACTGGCCGCAACCCACGCACAGGCGAAACAGTCAGCGTAGACGAGAAATTCGTTCCTTTCTTCAAGGCTGGCAAAGAGCTTCGCGCCCGCCTGAACAATGGCGAAGACCCGGAAGAAAGATAAGCAGGCTTCTTAGCTGAGCCATATTCCATAAAAGCATTCTGACGTATTCTTTGCGGGAGAAAGCGGTTTTGCGCGAACTATTTGTCTGCCGGTTTGATTTTCCGACTTTCAACCCTGATTTCCGTTTTGCGAATCTCTGAGACCGCTCAGTCATTTTCGGATTTGAAAAAACGAAAATGACAAATTCATGACGCTCAACAGCCTAAAACCAGGCGAAACCTTAATAAAAACCGGGTCATGGTTAAGATTCATTCCTTGCGGATAAGGGGGAGCTGTGATATAGAATAGCTCATGTAGAGTTATGAGTAGATTGCGGAGGGGCGGCCTGAATGGTCGCCTTTCTTGCATTTTGAGGTCGAGAATAGCGCCTCCTGCAACCATAGCTAGAGGTGGTGGCGGTTTTTAGCGAAGTGCCCGTTTTTAAATGATTTTTGTGAAAATTTGCGGCTTATCTACCCCTGAAATGCTTGCTACTGCCGTGGGTGCGGGGGCTGACTCGGTCGGGTTTGTGCATTTTGCAAAAAGTCCCCGGCATGTCACGTTGAGTGAGTTAGAAAAACTAATCTCTAAAACACCAATTTCCATCCAGCCCTGGGTCGTGTTGGCTAATCCGTTTACAGAGCAATTAACTAAGCTATCCCAAATAAATCTTGGCCATGCGGGCCTACAGGTGCACGGATCATTTTCTGCTGACAGCTTGTTACGTTTAAAATCCGCCCGGCCGGAAATTAAACTTATGCGCGGTATTTCCG
Source organism: uncultured Hyphomonadaceae bacterium (assembly GCA_964342355.1). Lineage (GTDB taxonomy): Bacteria > Pseudomonadota > Alphaproteobacteria > Caulobacterales > Hyphomonadaceae > Hirschia. The sequence continues at coordinate 1,780 of CAYFFG010000012.1, read as the reverse complement.
TCAGCACAAAAGACGACCTTCCGCATGCAGATAGCGTAGCTGCTTATGATCAATTGTTATTCGACGCCAAGCCGCGCCCCGAAGACAAATTGCCTGGCGGAAATGGCGTTGCTTTCGATTGGCAGGTGATGACCTCCTATACATTGGACAAACCATGGCTCCTGGCGGGCGGGTTAACGCCTGAAAATGTTGTTCAGGCCATTGAGCTTTCAGGTGCAAAAGGCGTAGACGTATCATCTGGCGTGGAAAGCGCTCCGGGCGTAAAAGATGCGGACAAGGTTCGCGCCTTTATAGCTGCGGCCAAATCAGTGTCGGATAAGTAAGTCGTTATCTTACGCTCTGACGCTTCAGGACAGGATGATCGCGATGGATAAGCGCAACACATGGGATCAATGGCCAGATGCAAGCGGTCGCTTTGGCGACTTTGGCGGGCGTTATGTGGCGGAAACATTGATGCCGCTGATCCTGGATCTTGAAAAAGAATACAACGCCGCAAAGCAGGATCCGGCGTTTGAAACCCAGTATCGCGGGTTGATGAAGGATTATGTCGGACGCCCGTCCGCTATGTATTTTGCTGAACGCCTGACGGAGCACTTTGGCGGCGCGAAAATCTATTTCAAGCGCGACGAGCTTAATCACACCGGTTCGCATAAGGTGAACAATTGCCTGGGTCAGGTGTTGCTGGCGCTGCGCATGGGCAAGACACGCATAATCGCAGAAACAGGCGCCGGGCAGCACGGTGTGGCGACGGCGACGATTTGTGCGCGCTTTGGCCTGCCATGTGTTGTGTTTATGGGCGCAACCGATGTTGAACGCCAAAAGCCAAATGTGTTCCGTATGAAGCTTTTGGGCGCTGAGATTGTGCCAGTCTCCTCTGGCACGGGCACGCTCAAAGACGCGATGAATGAGGCGCTGCGCGATTGGGTGACCAATGTGCACGACACATTTTACTGTATCGGCACGGCGGCTGGCCCACACCCATATCCTCAGCTTGTGCGTGACTTCCAGTCTGTCATCGGCCGTGAAGCCAAAGAACAGATCATGGAGCGGGAAGGGCGTCTTCCTGATGTGGTCATGGCGTGTATTGGCGGCGGTTCAAATGCGATCGGATTGTTCCACCCTTTCCTAGAAGATGAGGACGTGCGCCTCATTGGTGTTGAGGCAGCTGGTCATGGTGTTGAGACAGGCATGCATGCCGCTGCGCTGAATGGCGGCGAGCCGGGTATTTTGCACGGAAACCGCACCTATCTGCTACAGGACGAAGACGGTCAGATCACAGATGCGCACTCCATTTCTGCGGGTCTTGATTACCCGGGTATCGGGCCTGAGCACTCTTTCCTGAAAGAAACAGGCCGCGCCGAATACCGCACCTGTACAGATGAAGAAGCGCTGGAAGCTTTCCAGCTCTGCACAAGGCTTGAAGGCATTATCCCGGCGCTGGAGCCTGCGCATGCGCTGGCGCGCGTGGGGGACGTAGCCAAAGAGTTGGGCCCGGATGGTCTGATCATCATGAACCTGTGTGGCCGGGGCGACAAAGACGTCTTCTCAGTCGCCGACCGCCTCGGGGTGAAGATCTAAGCGGAATTCATTCTTTGCTCATCGCATGGCTTCCACGGATGGGGGAGGTGGAGGCGATGTGCTTGGCTTAAGGCTTTGTTGTTTGGAGACCTCTCCATGCAATAGGCGCCATCATCATTCGCGACGCTCAAGCGCCAACATCTCCACGACGTTTCCGTCTGGAGGGTTAGGGGCAACTGGCGGAGCGCGTGATGCGAGCCGT
>CAYFFG010000011.1:94788-97497 GCA_964342355.1 uncultured Hyphomonadaceae bacterium | reverse complement strand
ATCGGTGCAGGAACGCGCATCGGCGCAGGAACTGTTATAGGGCCAGGTGTGGTGCTTGGACGTCGTTGCGCTATCGGCGCTAATGTTTCCATTGCATTCAGCTTGGTTGGGGATGGGGTCAAAATTCTCGCTAATGCAAGCTTGGGGCAAGCTGGGTTTGGCCTTGCATTCGGTAGCGCAGGCGCCGTCGATGTTCCCCACTTTGGTAGGGTAATTGTTCAGGATAATGTTTCCATCGGTGCGAACACATGTATTGATCGCGGCGTGTTTGATGACACGATAATAGGTGAGAATGCAAAGATCGATAACCTTTGCCAAATCGCTCACAATGTCCAGATCGGCGCGCATGTTGTCATAGCTGCCCAATGCGGGATCGCTGGGTCGGCGGTAATCGGAGACAGATCAGTGATCGCTGGGGCTGCCGGAGTGGCTGATCACGCAATTATTGGCGCAGGGGCAACGATTGGTGCTAAAGCAGGGGTGATGTCCAACATTCCTGATGGTGAGACTTGGGGTGGTTTTCCTGCAAAACCGATAAAAACCTGGCTTAGGGAAAGTGCTTGGCTTGCGCGCCAGATACCGGCGCGCACGAAGTCGAAATAGCGTGAAACAGAGCGTCGGAGCTGGAAATGGCCGTTGATATCCATCCATTGGCATTTGTTGAAGAAGGCGCGGAGCTGGGGGTCGATGTAAAAGTTGGGCCTGGATGCGTTGTTGGAACTAATGTGTCTGTGGGTGATGGATCGGTTCTGCTGTCGCAAGTATCACTTGCTGGGCATACCTCTATTGGATCTGAGTGCGTCATTTATCCGTTCGCTGCGCTTGGTTATCCTCCTCAAGACTTTAAGTATAAGGGTGAAGATACAAAACTAATCATCGGGTCAAACACAACCATACGTGAACACGTCACCATGCACTTGGGCACTGTCGTAGGACGTGGACAAACCGTTGTTGGAGACAACAATTACTTTATGGTAGGCGCGCATGTTGGGCATGATTGTATCGTTGGGTCTAATGTTACCTTTGCTAACAACGCTACACTAGGCGGATCAGTAACAATCGGTGACCACGTCATAATGGGCGGATTGTCCGCAGTTCATCAACATTGCAGAGTTGGTCGCCACGCATTCATAGGTGGTGGCGCACCCGTCACTGGAGACGTTATTCCATATGGAATGGTGGACAATCATGGCAGGTTAGCTGGCCTCAATCTGGTAGGCCTTAAGAGACGTGGTTTTGGGCGTCAGGAAATTAATGACCTTCGGACAGCGTATAGGCTGTTTTTTGCCTCTGAAGGCACCTTTCAAGAGCGCATTGATGATGCTGCTCGGCTTTATTCAAGTCAGGATCTGGTATTGGAAATGGTCGAATTCATCCAATCCGGTGCAAGCCGGCATCTTTGCTTACCTAAGTAGATGTCCAATCAGAAATCCAAATTGGGCATTATCGCCGGTGGCGGTGAATTACCTTTCAGATTGGCGAGCAGTGCGACTAATGAAGGGCGCGAAGTTGTTGTTGTCGGAATAAAAGGTTTCGCCGAACAGAAACTGTTAGAACAATTTGATAGCTCTGTTTGTTCCATCGGCGAAGTTGGAAAAGTTCTTAGGATCCTGACCTCAGCGAATGTGGCAGATGTATGTTTTGCTGGTATCGTCCGGCGACCAGATTTCAAATCACTTAAAGTGGACCGTAAAGGCCTAATGCTTCTGCCGCGCGTTGTGCAGGCTGCCTCCAAAGGTGATGACGCTTTATTGAGTGTGCTAGTGAAGGTTATGGAAGAAGCTGGTTTAAATGTTGTGGGCGCCGATGATGTGCTGGGTTCATTGCTCGCGCCTCAGGGCAACCTAACTGAAAGTGGGCCCAGTTCGGAAACGGAGTGGAAAGACCTTAAAAAAGCAGCAGAAGTGGCAGCCGAGATTGGACGTTTGGATATAGGGCAAGGTGCTGTTGTATGTCGCGGATTAGTACTGAGTGTAGAAGCTCAGGAAGGTACGGACTTGATGTTGATGAGATGTGCCGAGTTGTCACCAGAACTGCGTGGAACTCCATCTAGTAAAAGCGGTGTTTTGGTGAAGCGTCCTAAACCCAATCAGGAGCGTCGTATCGACTTACCTACTATAGGCGTAAAAACTGTCGAGGGCGCTGCAAAGGCCGGATTGGTCGGAATTGGGGTAGAAGCTGGTGCGGCGTTAGTAATGGACTCTGAAGCAGTTATCCAAGTCGCCAAGCAGCACGATATCTGGATTTATGCATTCGATCCATCGGAGTTGGATAAAATAGAAAGCTGACCCCTATGAAAATCTATATGGTTGCGACTGAACCATCAGGAGACGCGCTGGCTGCCGATGTTATTGATAAGTTGAGGGAGACGGATAGGGCAGTTGAGATAGTCGGCGTAGGCGGAAAATTGATGGCTCAACGGGGGATATCAAGCGCAATCGATATCTCAGAACTTGCTGTGATGGGTTTGGTTGAAGGCCTGAAAATCTATAAGACTGTAAAAGAAAAGGTCGAAGAAACAGCCGCTAACATAATTCAGCAAAAACCAGATTGTGTTGTTCTGATCGATTCATGGGGGTTTATGTGGCGAGTTGCAAAAAGAGTAAGAGAGCTTGGTTATAAGGGGCCGCGTATCAAACTTATTGGGCCACAAGTTTGGGCGACCAGGCCTGGCAGAGCAAAGGTTCTTGCTGACCATGTTGATCATTT
>CAYFFG010000011.1:86733-94688 GCA_964342355.1 uncultured Hyphomonadaceae bacterium | reverse complement strand
ATGATAAGTCTGATGCTTTCCGGGCAGGAACCCTGGCATTGGCTTGTTCAGGTACCGTTACGACCGAGATAGCAATGCAGGGCGTGCCATTGGTGGTTGGTTATAAGATAGGTTGGATTACCTGGGCTATTGCACGCCTATTTCTGATGAAATCCAAGTTTATCACATTAATGAATGTCGCTGTGGATAAGGAAATCATACCCGAGTTCGTCCAAACGCGTTTTGTGCCACGTAGGGTTCTGTATGCAGCTAGGCGTTTGCTTGAAGATGCAAGCGCTCGAGAAAGTCAGGTTCAGGCCCAATACAATGCACTCGACAAAATGGGACGTGGCGGATTGAGTGCTGCTGAAATAGCTGCGGAGAAAATTTTAGAATTGAGTAAAGCCTCAAATACTAAGCATTAAAGCGGTTATTGGGTATCTGCATAGTCAATTGCGCCGCGTAGTTCATCAAAGGTCGCATCTATGGAAGGCATTGCGGACCCTCCAAGACCAACTGACGAAGGGTCTTGAACAAATTTTAGTAATTTCTCTTTTGTCCACTGGCCCTTGGCGGTACGTAGAGCTTCCGAGTAAGGGAAGCCTTCTATAGCGCCAATTTTCCGGCCGATTATGTTATTCAAAGGCGGACCGATGTTTGGTGTGCCGTCAACTGAATGGCATGAGCCGCAGCGCCAGCGTAACATATCTCTTTGCCATTCCACGCCTTTAACCTCGCTAACCAGTGAGAGCTTTTCAATTATTGGGGCATATCCCGCAATCGTGATCGGTGGATTATCTGACGTTTTAGCATTAGAAAGAATGAGAATTTTGCCCTGTTCACTGAGGACAGCAAAAGTACCATCTGGTAAGCGCGTTATGTCCCTCATTCTATGATTTAGAAATATAGGCTCAGCATAAACAATTCTGTCTTCCTCTAAACGCATACGGTACAGAGTTTTCTCTTTCATACTGACCATGAGCAAGTCACCGCGCCAAAGCGGAAATACTTTGGAGGTTTTAGAAACAGATGTGATCTGGCTAATTCCGATTGATGGGACAAAAGCTTTTACTGGCTTTTGATATCCCTCGTGACTTCCTTGGATAATGTTATTCTGTACTGGTTTACGTGGAGAGAAATTGTCAGCGTACTCCATACCGTATGAGACATTTGGCCAACCATAGTTCAAACCGGGCTTGATTAAATTGATTTCGTCTCCTCCTTGAGGACCGTGTTCAGTTTCCCAAAGCCTGCCACGGTCATCGATGTGCAACCCTTGAGGGTTTCTGAGACCTGTGACCACCAATTCGGTTGAATTATTAAAAAGGGATATTTTCAAAAGCGACGACCACTCTTTGTGATGCCCATTTGTGAATCTAGCCGGATCCCAGTATCCGTATCCATGGTCGCCCACAGTCATAAGCACGGAAGGCTCGTTCTTCACGTTTTCAAGACGTCCCCCCACCAAGTGGCCAGCAAACTCGTAGTTTCTTTCTTTGAGGTCTACGCATGGGTTAACATCGTGAACAAGCTGCCAGTCATTAGAAATTGAAAGACTGTTTTCGTGATATGTGAGCTGGGTTTTGCTGATGCGTGTGCATATCTGCTCATCGTCGTTGTAAAAGTGATGGGAGACTAATAGCCAATCTTGTTCTCCTACGCTTTTGGTCAGAATGCTAGAAACTCGGAACCAGCCGCGATTAAAAATGGTCGCTTGCCAAGCTTTGCTTTTTTGCAAACCAGCAAGATTCATTGGCACGCGGGCACTGGAGTAGATTATTTTTCCGTTTGTTAGGTCTAGAAAACCAAGCTGGCCTTGAGGCGATGAGAATATGATACCGCCTTTGTAAGATGATATGCCTCCTCCGTTGGCAAATCCGTCAATTTCTCCAAAATCGATTTCAGCAACAGCAAGTGAGTGCAACCCTGTTTCGACCGTGCGCCAAGTATAGGTTTTTGTGTTACTGGCGATTGGTGGTGTGGAAGCAGGCGTAAAAAACACTTCTTTTACTTTGGAAGAGACTCCAGACTCATAAGCAACAATTGTTAAGGCAACGCTGGAGATGGCTGCTATTATGAAAGCTACTAGCGAAAAGAGGTGGTTACGAATGAAGCTTAGCACGATCACACCATCCAAATACAGCTTTTGCGTCGTTGTGAGACTTTTAGCTGTCTAGTAGCAAGGTGTAGGCCAGGCATAAAAAAAACGCCTCGATTAGACTAAAATCGGGGCGCTTTAATTAGTTTAGGCTAATAATTCTAACGCTTATCGATCGCAATATAATCGCGCTCTGCTGCGCCAGTGTAGATTTGACGCGGACGACCAATTCGTTGGGTTGGGTCCTCAATCATTTCCTGCCATTGAGCAATCCAGCCAACAGTACGAGCCAGAGCGAACAGAACGGTGAACATTTCAGTCGGGAAGCCCATCGCTTTTAGTGTGATGCCGGAGTAGAAGTCGATGTTTGGGTATAGTTTCTTGTCGACGAAGTAGGGGTCTTCAAGCGCAATTTTTTCCAACTCCATGGCGACTTGAAGCATTGGGTCATTGCCCATGCCGACAGCTTCCAAAACTTCATGACACGTTTTCTGCATAACCTTGGCGCGTGGGTCATAGTTTTTGTACACGCGGTGTCCAAAGCCCATCAGACGGAATGGATCGTTTTTATCTTTTGCCCGCTCAATAAACTCAGGAATACGGTCTACGGAGCCAATTTCCTGGAGCATGTTGAGGGCTGCTTCGTTCGCACCGCCGTGTGAAGGGCCCCACAGACAGGCGATACCAGCTGCAATACACGCAAACGGGTTTGCGCCAGAAGAACCAGCTAGTCGAACAGTGGAAGTGGAAGCATTTTGTTCGTGGTCAGCATGTAGAATGAAGATTCTGTCCATTGCGCGGGACATGACTTCGTTAACTTGGTAATCTTCAGCCGGTACGGCAAAACACATACGCAGGAAGTTGGATGAGTAATCCAGTTCATTGCGTGGTGAAATAAACGGTTGACCGATTGAATATTTGTGGGCCCTGGCAGCGATAGTTGGCATTTTCGCAATCATGCGGTGCGCGGAAATCAAACGGTGCTTCGGATCATTTATGTCTGTTGAGTCGTGGTAGAAAGCAGACAGAGCGCCGACTGCGCCAGTCATGATCGCCATGGGGTGCGCATCCCGGCGAAAACCTTCAAAGAACCGGTCAAACTGCGCATGGATCATTGTATGACGCGTGATGGTGTTCGTGTAGTCATCCAGCACATCTCTTGTGGGTAGTTCGCCATTCAAGAGGAGATAGCAGACTTCCAGGAAAGTAGACTGTTCAGCCAGTTGCGCAATTGGGTATCCGCGGTGAAGAAGAATGCCGTTATCGCCATCAATAAAAGTGATTTGGCTTTCACAGCTTCCTGTTGACGTAAACCCAGGGTCCAAAGTGAAATGACCCGTTTGTTTGTATAATGAAGCGATGTCAACGACGTCAGGGCCGTGTGTGCCTGTGTAGACGGGCAACTCAGCTGATTTTCCCGCCACAGACAGAGTTGCGGTACCATTTAGTTTGACTTTATTCTGCATCATTCAGCCCCTTGTTGGAGTTTTTTTTGTATGTTCGTGCCAGTCGTTAGTCGACTGCGTTGATCTGATCTTCAATTCGCTTCAGCGCTTCTTCACGACCTAGCCACTCTAGGACCAGACCAAGATCCGGCGAAGGTGCGCTACCGGTTAGCGCCCCCCGCAAAGTTGGTCCAATTTTACCCATACCGATGTTTTCCTCTGAGCAGTATGAAGACAATTCATCGCTTAAAGAGGAATTGTTCCAATCAGAAAGGCTCAGAAACTTTTGGTGCAGATGCTCCAAGCGTTGGAGAGATTCAGCGTCGAATTTCTTTTTAAGCTTACCGGTAATTTCAATTGGTCGAATGTCTAGCAGGAATTTAACCTGACTTTCCAGATCCTCCAAAGTGGAAGCGCGTGTTTTTAAGTAAGAAATGCCAGCTCGCACGCGATTTTGAGCTGTTTTAGATATAGATTCTGCTGTCAGCCTATTAAAGAGGAGGTTCAGCAGACTTTCATCGTCAGCGATTGCCATATAATGGGCGTTGATGTGCTTGAGCTTTTCTATATCTAGTCGGGCGGGAGCTTTTCCCAGACCGCCGATGTCGAACCATTCAATCGCCTGAGCTTGTTCGATAATTTCATCGTCTCCATGAGACCAGCCTAGTCTCAGTAGATAATTTGCGACGCCTTCAGGTAAGAACCCCATATCACGGTATGCATCGACGCCTAATGCGCCATGACGTTTAGACAGTTTCTTGCCATCTTGTCCATGAATGAGGGGGACATGAGAATAGTTGGGTAAGTCCCAGCCCATCGCAGCAAAAATAGGAAGCTGTCTGTAGGTGTTAGCCAAGTGGTCATCACCACGAATGATGTCTGTCACCCCCATGTCGTGGTCATCCACAACAACAGCAAGCATATATGTAGGTGTTCCGTCCGATCTTAGGAGCACGAGGTCGTCAATAGCGCTTGCATCCACACCGACAATACCTTGCACTCCATCATTGAATGTCACGCGTCCGCTATCTGGAGCTCTTAGTCGCACAACATAGGAAGCATTCTCGGTCTGGGGGAGCGCTCCGTCTCTGTAAGGCGAGCGAAACGGTGCAAGCAGTTGATTGGCTTCCTCTTTTAGTTTTAAGGCTAGCGCTTCATCGCCGTTTGATGCTGCGTCTTTTGCCTCTTGTCGTTTTTTTTCACCCGCTTCGCGGCGCACTGCCAGTTCTTGAGGCGTTACATAACAACGAAACGCTGCGCCGCATTGAACCATTTGTTCTGCAACTTCACGATGCCGGTCAGCTCTGGAAAATTGGAAAGTTGTGTCTTCGTCTGGCTTTATATTGAGCCAGGACAATCCGTCAATAATCGCATCAACTGCCTCCTGAGTTGAACGCTCACGGTCTGTATCTTCTATACGGAGAAGGAATTTCCCATTTTTTGCTTTTGCGTATAGCCAATTAAATAACGCTGTGCGGGCGCCTCCAATATGGAGAAAGCCTGTGGGTGAGGGGGCAAAGCGCGTGATAACTGTCATATCTACCTTTAAAACTTCAAAAAGGCCTGCATCAGTGTGTGCAGATGGAATCCTGCGCATTGAAGACCACAAGAACTGTCTTCAGGGCAAGACCTTCGAGCAAGAACATAAAAACTGAGTAATGCGTTAGAGGCGGTGAGTGATTGTTTAGCTCGTTTCTCGATAAGCACGCACTTAGATGGTTGTTGCTGGCGCCAGTGATTTTTGCTTTTGGAGCAGCTACGTACCTGACCATTGAATTTGAACCTCCAATTTGGGTTCCGTTAGGTGCGTTAGCTACATTCGCATCTATCTACGTAATCACGTTACCAAGTAAATGGTATCCGCTATCGCTGTTATCTTTGTTACTGTTAGCCTTTTGGGCGGGGTTGGCGGTCGCCCAACTAAAGTCAAAAGTAGTTAGCGCGCCGCGTATTCATGCACAGTCGGGGATCGTAAGAGTTGAAGGGCAGCTTAAATCTATTGACCGAGGTAGCAGCAGTCAGAGATTGACACTTCTCGTTAGTGCGATCTCCAATTTGTCAAAAGAAGATACTCCTCGCTTTGTCAGATTAAGTCACAAAGCAGAGGTGAAATTCGTCCCAGGTCGACACTTGTCCTGTTTGGCGATCATTTCGCCTCCACCAGGCCCGCAGTTAGTGGGGGAGTATGACTTTCGCCGTCAGGCCTACTTCCAACAATTGGGTGGAGTCGGATTTACGCTAGGAGCGTGTGAGCCAACATCAAAGAGTAATTTTGAGAGGGCCGCTTTTGAAAAAATATCACTCTGGTTGAACGCCATAAGGCGGGATGTCGCCGTGTATGTCGCTGAGGCTTCTGGTGAGCAGGCAGGGGGGATGGCGGCCGCAATGATAACCGGTGATAGGAGTATGCTAAGCACTAAGCAAATTGAAAATTTAAGGAATACTGGGCTTGCTCACCTATTGGCAATTTCTGGTTTACATATGGGCTTAGCTGCGGGCGTTTTCTTTTTTGTTTCCAGAATGCTTTGGTTATCAATTGAATTCCTGGCGCTTAGAATAGATGCAAAAAAAGCTGCAGCGGCGAGTGCGATACTAGGATCGAGTATCTACCTTCTCTTATCGGGAGCTTCAGTCGCCACTCAGCGCGCTTATGTCATGTCTTTGATCGCATTGACCGCCATTTTGATAAATAGGCCTGCATTCACTTTGAGAAGTCTTGGGATTGCAATGTTCATTGTGACATTGTTCTCGCCAGAAGCAGTGGTTACGCCCGGATACCAGATGTCTTTTGCCGCGACTGCGGTTTTGATTACAATGTACGAGAACTGGTCCAGATCCACGTCATCCGCAAAAATGTATCAAAGGGGATGGTCTTGGGTCATCTCCGTGGTGATGACATCAATAGCGGCGTCGATCGCCACCGCACCATTTGGCGCTTACCATTTTGGACGCGTCGCCATTCTTAGTATTCCAGCAAACCTGGTGGTCATGCCGGCTATATCTATTTGGGCTGCTCCTTCAGCAGCAATGGCGCTGATTGCTGCACCCTTTGGTGGAGCCGATCCTTTTTTAGTCAGCTTAGGAAGCGCATTGAACTATGCCCAAATGGTTGCGGGGTGGTTTGCTGAGATGTCTCCAGTCAGTCACAACCAAATCGGGACAGGAGCGCTTTTCAGCACTATTGCTGTCATCTGTATGTTAGTGTTTTTTGACAGGCACTTCAAAGCTTTAGCTTTGATTCCAATGGCGGCGCTTTTATTTTTTTGGCTAAACAAACCAGCAGCCATTTTACATGTCACTAAAGAGCATGTTGTGTATATCAATACCAAACTAGGCTGGATTAGCGCCCCGTTACATGACGGAGTGAAAAATCGGCCCTTAAAGCCATTATCAATTGACGCGGAGGTGACGAAAAAAAGTGCTTTGCCAATTGGAGTGAATGTAAACTCGAAAACTGGCGAGGATATCAGATTTGAGCGATTAGATAGCTGCAGTCACGAAATTTACTGCTTGAACTTGATTATAAAACATCAAGATACCAGCCATCTTGAGTACCAGCTTTCACCGGAGACCATCGAAGGCGGCTTGACTGTTAGCCGAAAGGGCCGAACGTTTCAAACTTACACACTTCAACAACAACCGTTTGGCAAACGTCCATGGTATTGAAGGAGTTAGTGATAACGCCTCACCAATGCAACTAATCGGCCTTGAACACGCACCATGTCAGCGCCAAAAATACGAGTTTCATAATCCGGGTTCGCTGCTTCTAAAGCAATTGTGTCGCCCCGTTTACGAATACGCTTCAGTGTGGCTTCTTCTTCTTGGATCAGCGCAACGACAATATCGCCAGATGTTGCTGAATCATCTTTCTTCAAGATTACGATATCACCATCTAAAATTCCGGCATTGATCATGGAATCACCTTGGACTTCCAAGGCAAAATGCTGATCCGCATCCATGCCGCTTTCTGGTGGTACAACTCTGTCTGTTTCGTTCTGAATTGCCGCTATCGGAACACCCGCAGCAATTCTTCCAAGTACAGGGATAGTGTCCTTCGGCGCGCGTTGAGAAGATACGCCATTGCGTGTTACGAGTGCGGGTTTGAAATCAGTCCGCCCGCGTGGCGGCGCGGTTGGTGTGGCGCTTTCCGGTAGCTTTAGCACTTCGATAGCACGAGCTCGGTGCGGCAGCCGACGCAGAAAACCACGTTCTTCCAGCGCAGTAATAAGACGGTGTATGCCCGATTTTGAAGCTAGATCCAACGCAGACTTCATCTCATCGAATGATGGGGAAACGCCCGTTTCCTTTATTTTTTGATGTATAAAAAGAAGCAATTCGCGCTGTTTCTTTGTGAGCATGATTTTTCCGCCTATGACTAATGAGTCGCGGAAAGTTCTACAAGTGTTCTCGTTTTAGGTCAACAGATGTTGTAA
>CAYFFG010000011.1:0-86633 GCA_964342355.1 uncultured Hyphomonadaceae bacterium | reverse complement strand
TTCAGCGCACGTTCTAGTTCTTCTTTATTGTGTGCTTCTAAGAGTACCGACATTCCAAACTCGGTGGCAGTGTCATGAAGTTCTTTTGCTAACACATCATCAACTGCCGCCATTATGATTAGAATTGCATCGGCATTATAGATTCGAGCTTCTAATATCTGCGAAGGATCGATCATAAAATCCTTTCGCAGAACAGGAATGGTAACTGACTTTCTTACTTCGACTAAGTCCTTCAGTGAACCGCCAAAACTTGGCCCGTCAGTCAGTACGGACAGGCAAGCAGCTCCGCCATCTTCGTAGGCCTTTGCAGTATGGACTGGGTTCTTTAGGTCTTTGATCAAACCAGCAGAAGGACTCTTGCGTTTGATTTCACAAATTAAAGCATTTGTTCCACCAGATACCACTGCGTTTAGTCGACCGCAGAAATCTCTGGGCGTGCCGTTAGCTTTCGCTTTGGCAAGCAATTCCGACATTGGAGCAGACGCCCGCAATGCTTTCACTTCCTCACGTTTGTACTCAATGATGCGATCTAAAGCGGTGGTCATATTATGCTGCTTCGTTAGAGACTCTGATGAGAGTTGCAAGTGTCTCAGCGGCTTTTCCACTGTCTATGGCCGCAAGCGCGATTTCAACTCCTTCAGCGTAAGACGAAGCAACTCCACATACAAATAGGGATGCGCCTGCATTAAGTGCGACGATATCTCTGAAGGCATTTTTCTCGCCTGAAAGTATTGCCTTAATAGCATCAGCGTTAAAAGCAACGTTTCCACCCTTGATGGTATCGAGTGAGTGTCGCTGAAGACCGACAGATTCGGGCGTGACAGAAAACGAACTCAAGTTACCTTCTTTAATTTCGACAACAAATGTCTCACCGGTTGTCGTAATCTCATCGAGGCCATCTTCACCGTGGACAATCCACGCATGTTGAGCTCCGAGCGCGTTCAATACGCTCGCCATTTTTTCAGACCAGGATTTATCGAACACGCCCATAACCTGAAATTTTGCTCCGGCCGGGTTAGATAATGGTCCGAGTAAGTTGAATATTGTCCGGATGCCCAAAGTTTTTCTAACGGGAGCCACATGCCTCATTGCTGAATGGTGAGCTTGGGCGAACATGAATGCGATGCCGGCTTGTTCAAGACATTGAGCAAGTTGGCCTTCGCTTACGTTCAAATTGACCCCTAGCGCTTCAAGCACATCGGCTGAGCCTGTCTTGGGGGGAACAGATCTGTTGCCATGTTTGGCAACGACAGCTCCAGCCGCCGCAGCAACAATTGCCGCCGCGGTCGAGGTGTTGAGAGAGATAAAAGGTAGTCCGCCAGTTCCACAGGTGTCTACGACGTTGGGCGGAGCTTTCACTTTACGGGCGTGCGCGCGCATAACACGTGCTCCCGCTAGCAGGTCATCTACCGTTTCCCCCTTCATTCGCAAGCCCATTAGAAAAGCTGAGATCTGGACTGGGTCGGATGTTCCGCTCAATATGGCATCAAAGGCAGATTCCAGCGCAGAACCTGTTGGCGTTAAACCATCAGCTAGCTCAGAAATGATGGATTTGACCGCTTCAGACATTAGGCAAGTTCTTTACTTAGCTTGTGCTTTTTCACGACTTTCAAAAAATTATCCAGCAGGCGATGGCCATGCTCTGACCCAATAGATTCTGGATGAAACTGGACACCGAATACAGGTCTATGCACATGCGAGACCGCCATTACTTCATGATCAGAGGTTTCTGCCTCTATCTTTATCGTATTTGGAATTGTTTCCCGCTTAACTGCCAACGAGTGGTATCTGACCGCTTCGAACTGACGGGGAATGCCCGAAAACATGTCACCTTCAATGTGGGTGATTGCAGAGGTTTTCCCGTGAAGTATCTCTTTGGCACGAATAACGTCGCCGCCACAGGCCTGAGCAATGGATTGGTGCCCCAGACAAACGCCAAAAATGGGCATGTCTTCAGGTGCTTTTTGTATAAACTCTAAACAGATACCGGCTTCGTTGGGCGTACATGGTCCAGGAGAAAGTACGACGCCATCAAAATTTTGCTTGAGCAAATCAGAAACTGTTTTGTCGTCATTTCTAACGACCAATGTTTCTGCGCCTAATTCGTTCAGATAATGAACGAGGTTCCAGGTGAAGCTGTCATAATTATCAATGACCAGTATTTTAGGCTTGGACGTATCTGTCGTCATTGATTGGTTCCTGAATATCGACCAGCCTCAGCAGCTGCTTTGAAAAGCGCTCCAGCTTTGTGAACAGTTTCCATGAACTCACTTTCCGGATCACTGTCGAGAACAACGCCGCCACCTGCCTGAACGTGAAGCTCACCATCTTTGATGACAGCAGTACGTAGCGCAATGCAGGTGTCCATATTGCCATCAGCGCCAAAATAGCCAACGCCCCCTGCATACACCCCACGTTTATGGGTTTCGAGCTCATTGATAATTTCCATCGCGCGTATTTTAGGAGCCCCAGAAACGGTTCCTGCAGGAAATCCACCCATCAGGGCAGAAACACAGTCTTCGTTGCTCCGGATCTTTCCTTCAACGTTTGAAACTATGTGCATCACATGTGAATAGCGCTCGATTGTGAAGCTTTCAGTGACTTTCACGCTACCATATTCCGCGACGCGCCCGACGTCATTTCGTCCCAGATCTAGTAACATGAGGTGTTCTGCGCGTTCCTTTGGATCCGCTAGAAGTGTCTTCTCGTTTTTGATGTCTTCTTCTGGGGTGGTTCCTCTTGGAAGAGTGCCTGCAATAGGGCGGACCGTAACTGTTTGGTCTCTTAACCTCACCAAAATTTCGGGGCTCGATCCAGTGACCTGGAAGTTTCCGATATTGACGTAAAACAGGAATGGCGAGGGGTTTAGACGTCTGAGCGCGCGATAAAGTGAAAAGGGTGAATGATTGAATTTTGTTGTAAACCGTTGACTTGGAACAACCTGAAAAATGTCGCCGGCTTCAATATATTCCTGCGCTTTTCTAACCATAGCCCGATAACGCTCTGGCGCAGTATTAGACTTAAATTCCAAGTCTGTCGGTGGTGTGTTGAGCGGACGGCTGGGTGGTAGAGCGGCGTCTAATTTGTTTTCAATTTCATCAAGACGCTCTTCGGCCTCTACTTCTGACCCGTTTATTGGTGTTGTCAGTATGATTTCTTGCTTTACTGAGTCAAAAATCAAAATGACGGTCGGCCGCATCAACACGGCTTCGGGCACATTCAAGGCGTCTTCCGGGGCCTTAGGAAGGCGCTCAACGTACCTGATCATGTCATACCCCAGATATCCAAAAGCTCCTGCAGCCATTGGCGGTAAATCCGGATCGATAAGGTCTGCCTTACACAAATCTATAAAACGACGAAGGTCTACTAATGGTTCGTCGCTTTGGTGCTGAATGTCAGTGAATTGCGGATCAGTGGCAGTGGTTGCTTTACCGTCTGAAACTTTCCACCACAGGTCTGGCTTTACGCCAATAAAAGAATAACGACCGCGTTGTTCGCCGCCCAATACGGATTCAAACAAAAAAGAACCCGCATTGTGGGGGTCCAGCTTCAACATAGCTGAAACAGGAGTTTCGATGTCATCCAAACGGCGGCGGATTTTTAGTTTCGGAAGTGACATGTTTTACTGCTCGCCTGCCAGCGTTTGCAGGTATTGTTGTAGGGCGTCTGCGTTGTACTGAATTTTGGAATCTTCTTGGATTGCGGTTAGATAGGCCGCATTTAAATCACCCAGAATGTCCTGTTCAACAGATTGCTTACCTGTACTAAGAAGCGCGCTGAATTGAGATGGGTCAAATTTGCTGACGTTTTCAATTTGGATCACTGTTCGACCGCCATCAGTTTCATCAGAAATAACAACGTCTCCAGCCTTGGCGGTTACAATAGCTACGCCCATAGGGCGCGTCACGCCGGCCGGGGCTGAGCGTCTTGATATGGGTTCGCTCGGAGATGAATAATTCAAACTGTAAGTTTCAGCTAAATTCTTTAAATCTTGGCCTTGTCTTACTTGGTCGGCTATTTGTTCTGCGAGGTTTTGGGCAGCTTCTGACTTTTGAACCCTCTCAAAAACGTTTTCAACGGTGTCTTTGATTTCGTCGAAATCAGGCACGTGTTCAGGTTCCAAGGCATCTAGACGAACAACATAGAGTTCATTGTCGTTGGCCTCTAAAATTTCACTCGTTTCACCGACTGCGACAAAGTTATTGATTGTTTGAAGCGCTTCGGGCCGGTTTCGAAAATAGCTTGAAGCTTGATTGTTTTTAAATCTTCCACGGGCATCTATAGGAGCAAAAGATATAAGCGGAACGCTCATTTCATCGCTTATTTCTTCCAAGCCAAAGCCTCCGCCAAATAGGTCGTACAATGTCTCAAGAGCATCCTCGAATGCTCTTTCAGAACCGTAAGTGGTAAAAGTTTGTCTGATGTCTGCTTTTACATCTTCAAATGGGGGAACAAGCCCTGGTTCGATAGCTGTAACGTTGGTTACCAACCACTTTCCATCAATTTCTAGCGGACCAAAAATTCCGCCTATTGATGATCTGAATACTGCGGACCGAAGTTCCTCATCTGGAATGTTATCTGGTTTAGCGACACGCTCAATGTGCGCAGCGTTTGGATAGTTGTCTATGATTTCTTCAAGTTCTCGGCCTGAGGCTAATTGATCTACAATGGCCTGAGCCGAACGTCGATCGGGTGCGGTGATTTGCTGAAAAGTACGAGTTTCCGGCCCTGCATAAGCACTTTGATTGTTGTTGTATTCGGTGAGAAGTTCTTCATCTGATGGTGTTATGTCATCGATGAAGTCGCTCGGTGATACTGAGAAGACGGTTATCGAGCGGCGTTCTGGCTGAGCGAACAAATTACTGCGCTCAGTATAAAATGCCCGTAATTCGTCCTCCGTAGGTGTAGTTAGGTTATCATCTGCAACGGATGCTGGAATAGAAACGTAAGAAAAGCGGCGTTCCTCAGACTGAACAGCAAGGAAAACGTTTGCAATTGCGTCTGGTGTGTCAAATCCCATTGAAACCGCATCGGCGACATAACCGACTGTAAAATCGTCTTTCAAACGTTTCTCAAAATCTTTCCGGGAGTCTCCATAAACACGTGCGACATAATCCTGATAAACCTCAGAATCAAATTCACCGGTTACTTGATTTTTAAAGGCTGGTGAATTTGCGACTAGGTCTGTTACGACAAAACGACTTGCTGCGATTTCATTCTGATCTGCAAAAGAAAGAATTGCTGTGCTGCTGACGAGTTCCTGAATTAGTCGTGCGGCATCACCTCGCTGCGCTAATTCTTGTCGCGTAACGACGGTCCCTGTCTGTTCGCGGACACGCTGGGCATATTCATCTAATTTTACGTCAATGTCGCTTTGAACAATGAAGCGCTCTCCCGCGCTAATCAAGCCGCGAGGGGCTGTTGAACTAAACACGCTTGGCAGTCCGGTCGAAGCCAATCCAACGATCAATAGACCGATCACGATGAGCATAAATTTAGAGCGCACCAGACTGCGAACGAATGAAAGCATTCCACATACTCTTTATACGAAGCATTATAACAAAAGCAGATCGTTCATGCAGCACGAAACTTGCAAAACTTGCCGCTTGCCAAAGAGCTTGCTAGGCGAGCGCGAAGCGTCGTGCAAGGCAATTGGTCTTGAAGACGCACATAAAATAACATTTTAGGTGCCAAAAGCGCATCAAACAAAGGGACGCAAGACATGACGCAACCACGCAAACTCATCGCGGGCAATTGGAAGATGAACGGGCTGCGTGCCGACCTGCAGCAAATTTCGCTGATGGCGGAAAGTCTGGAAAAAGCGCCATTTGACGGCGATGTTGCTATTTGTCCGCCAGCTACATTGGCTGCGTTGGCGGCTGACTTAATGCGGGGGCGTCCGATCTTTATCGGGGGGCAGGACTGCCACGTTGAAGCATCCGGGGCGTACACAGGAGACGTTAGCGCCGAAAAATGGAAAGACCTCGGCGCCAAGTATGTCATTGTTGGTCACTCTGAGCGCAGAGAATATTATCGAGAAGATAATGCTATTGTAAACGCCAAAGCCTCAGCAGCGATTCGGGCTGATCTAACGCCAATAATATGTATTGGCGAAACGC
This sequence comes from uncultured Hyphomonadaceae bacterium, assembly GCA_964342355.1. Classification (GTDB taxonomy): domain Bacteria; phylum Pseudomonadota; class Alphaproteobacteria; order Caulobacterales; family Hyphomonadaceae; genus Hirschia. The sequence goes on along the minus strand of CAYFFG010000011.1, from coordinate 80,514 downwards.
TCAAAGAACGAGAAAGCGAACAGACTTTAGCGGTGCTGAAGGAGCAATTAGTCGGATGTATTCCGGAAGTCGCAAAAACAAGGGCGATTGTAGTGGCATATGAACCAATCTGGGCGATCGGTACAGGTCACACGCCCACGGTCGGACAGATCGATGAGGCGCATACTTTCATTAGACATACATTAGCAGACATTATTGGAGATCTCGCTAACACCACACCTTTATTGTATGGCGGCTCGATGAAGCCGAATAACGCGCGCGAAATCATTGCGGTTAAAGATGTTGACGGTGGTCTGGTTGGCGGAGCGAGTTTAAAAGCTGACGACTTTTTGGCGATTATTCGTTCAGCTTGAACATACTTTTGAAAGCTTAGATACAGTGGCAGGAGTGAGATCCTGTGATGGATCAGTTAAAAAAACACCGTTAAAGGGCTTGGCCTTTGCGCTTTAAAGTGCTTTTGAGGGCCCTTGGTTTTTTCATTCAGGTAATGCGCTCGACTATGGAAAATGTTCTTCTCGTCATAAGCCTCCTCTCATGTCTGGCGATGATTGTCGCCGTCCTCCTGCAAAGATCTGAAGGTGGCGCGTTGGGAATGGGCGGCGGCGGCGGTGGCGGCTTGATGTCTGGTCGCGGCGCTGCTGATACCTTGGTTCGTGTGACCATGTTACTGGCGGCAATTTTTTTCTGCGCTAGTTTGTGGCTGACACGAATAACAGCAGACCAAACAAAAGATGCTTCTGATGTTGAGCGCACAATTGAAGAAGGCGGCACTTTGTCTGACCTTCTGAATGAAGCGTCCAGCACCGAAACAGACACAGAAAACTCGGACATAGTCCCTTCAGAAGACTCTGTTTCCGGGTTAGAGCCTGAAAATGATCTTGAGAGCTCAACTGATACATCGGACGCCGCTGATTCTGACAGCGCTTCCGATACAATCTCGCCAAAAGACTAAATTCACGACTTGACGTCAGCTCTGATTCCGAGCGTTTATCTAATCCCGTCATGACAAGATATATTTTCATAACTGGCGGCGTGGTTTCTTCTTTAGGGAAAGGGATCGCGTCTGCAGCGCTGGGCGCTTTGTTGCAGGCGAGGGGGTACAAGGTGCGTCTTCGCAAACTCGACCCCTACTTGAATGTTGATCCAGGTACCATGTCGCCTTATCAGCATGGTGAGGTGTTTGTAACCGATGATGGTGCTGAGACCGACTTGGATCTTGGTCACTATGAGCGTTTTACCGGTGTTTCAGCTCGCCAGTCCGATAACATCACCACCGGTCGTATTTATCAGACAATTATCGAAAAAGAGAGACGTGGTGATTATCTCGGCGCGACCGTACAAGTCATTCCACATGTCACTAATACGATAAAAGATTTTGTCTTATCAGATGCTGGTGATGTCGATTTTGTGCTGTGTGAGATCGGCGGAACTGTAGGCGATATTGAAGGCTTACCCTTTTTTGAAGCGATTAGACAGCTTGGGCAAGACTTGGAACCAAACCAGGCAGTCTATGTGCATCTGACTTTGTTGCCTTACATTGCAACAGCGGGAGAGATGAAAACCAAACCAACACAGCACTCTGTGAAGGAGTTACGATCGATCGGGATTCAGCCAAATATTCTGCTCTGCCGTTCAGAGCGTCCGATTCCTGCGAGCGAGCGCCGTAAAATTGGTTTGTTCTGTAATGTGCGTCAGGATAGCGTCATCGAGGCGTTGGATTCCGAACATATCTACGAAGTTCCGTTAGACTATCATGCGCGAGGCTTAGATAAGGAGGTCCTCCGGCATTTTGGTATCCAGGACGCGCCCGAACCAGACCTCTCACGCTGGAACAGTGTTTCAAAGGCGCTTAGAAGCCCTGACGGCTCAGTGGATGTTGCGATTGTTGGAAAATATGTCGTGCTGCCCGATGCGTATAAGTCGGTTATTGAAGCCTTACATCATGGTGGGCTGGCCAATAGAGTGAAGGTAAACATCAAATGGGTGTCATCAGAATCGTTTGACGACCCTGACGCTGATTTGGAAGATGAATTGTCAGGCGCTCATGCAATACTTCTTCCGGGCGGCTTCGGCGAACGAGGCGCTCTAGGAAAAATGCGAGCAGCGCAATATGCGCGAGAGCAACGCATACCCTGTTTTGGCATCTGCTATGGAATGCAGATGATGGTTGTTGAAGCTGCAAGACATCTAGCCGATATCGCTGGCGCGGGAACGACGGAATTCGGAAAACCGACAGAAAAAATTGTTGGCCTGATGGAGGAGTGGACCCGGGGCAATGAAAAGGAAGTTCGTACTAAGGATGGAGATTTAGGCGGCACCTTGCGATTGGGCGCGTTTCCAGCAATGTTAAAAACGGGCTCACTGGTCGAAAAGATATATGGTTCTGCAGAGATAGAAGACCGCCATCGCCATAGATATGAAGTGAATATGGCTTATCGCGATCAACTCGAAAAAGTAGGCTTGGAATTTTCCGGAGTGTCTCCAGATGGTGAATTGCCAGAGATTGTTGAGCTGAAGAATCACCCTTGGTATATAGGCGTACAGTTCCATCCAGAGCTGAAATCACGCCCATTTGAGCCACATCCGTTGTTTACGTCCTTTATAGAGGCCGCAAAGGTGCAATCCCGGCTTGTTTAGAGCTAGAATAGGGGTTGCATCCTGAACTTCCTCGGCGTATGTAACGCGCTGATTTTGGCGGCCGCATAGCCGCCTTTTCCAATTTTGAGGCTTAGATCATGGCTGTCCCCAAGCGGAAGACAACGCCCTCCAAGCGTGGCATGCGTCGTGCTCACGACCGCCTGAAGGGTGCGACATACGTAGAAGACCAGGACTCAGGCGAACTGCGCCGTCCGCACCACATTGACCTGAAATCAGGAATGTATCGCGGCAAGCAGGTTCTTGAGCCAAAAGAAGACTAGTTCTTTATTTGGGGCTGCCATCGCGCGCTCCTTCGGCGCCAAACGGTGATGGCGGTCCTCTCATTTCTCCCAGGGACAAGAGGAACGAACATGACCGAAATCGTCGACGTATTTGCGCGCGAAATTCTAGACAGCCGTGGTAATCCGACTGTTGAAGTCGATGTGACGTTGGAAGACGGCACAATGGGGCGTGCGGCTGTGCCGTCTGGCGCATCCACAGGCGCGTATGAAGCGCATGAGCTGCGTGATGGGGACAAATCCCGTTATGGTGGCAAAGGTGTGTTGAAAGCCGTTACGGCGGTAAATACCGAAATATATGAAACACTAGTCGGTGAGGACGCTGAGAACCAACGCCGCATCGACGCCATTATGTGTGAACTTGACGGAACTGAAACTAAGTCTCGTTTAGGCGCTAATGCAATTCTTGGTGTTTCAATGGCGACTGCGAAAGCGGCTGCGGACGCCTCCAGCCTTTCGCTTTATCGTTATGTTGGCGGAGCAAACGCGCACGTGCTCCCAACGCCAATGATGAATATCATCAATGGCGGAGAGCACGCCGACAACCCTATCGACGTGCAGGAATTCATGGTGATGCCAGTTGGCGCTGAGACATTCTCTGAAGCGCTTCGCATGGGAACGGAAGTATTCCACGCCCTGAAAAAAGGGCTATCAGAAGCTGGTCACAGCACATCGGTTGGTGACGAGGGTGGTTTTGCGCCAAACCTTTCGTCTACAGAAGATGCAATTTCATTCATAATGAAGTCTATCGAGAAGGCTGGCTATAAGCCTGGTGATGACTGTGTGCTTGCCCTGGATGCCGCCTCAACTGAGTTCTACAAGAACGGTAAGTATGAGTTGGCCGGCGAAGGGAAATCCCTCGATTCAGAAGGCATGGCCAATTACCTTGCTGATCTGGTGTCAAAATACCCAATCGTGTCTATCGAAGACGGGATGGCGGAAGATGACTGGGATGGTTGGAAAACGCTCACTGAGATCATTGGCAACAAATGTCAGCTGGTGGGTGACGACCTGTTCGTGACGAATTCAAAGCGTCTTGCTCAGGGTATCGAAATGGGAGCAGCCAATTCGATACTGATCAAAGTCAATCAGATCGGAACACTGACTGAAACTCTAGATGCAGTTAATCTGGCGATTTCAAATGGCTATACTGCTGTTATGTCACACCGCTCAGGTGAAACAGAGGATGCAACCATTGCTGACCTTGCTGTAGCTACGAACTGCGGACAGATCAAAACTGGTTCTCTTGCCCGCTCAGACAGGCTGGCAAAATATAACCAGCTTCTTCGCATTGAAGAAGAGTTGGATGACTTGGGTGCTTATCTCGGACGCAAGTCGATTCGCATTTAGAAGAACACCCATTGTAAGGCCGCCGAGAAGATATCTTGGCGGCCTTTTTTGTTTTGCGGTGCATCAAAAATAATCAATCAGTAATTAATATAACTCGGTCAATTTATCTGTGGAATTTGAATTAGGGTCCGAATTTTTATGCGTTCTTCCGCGGCGAACATCTTACTTTGTTTAGTGTTATGTTACTTCGCTTATCATGCGCTTGTCGGTGATCAAGGATTGGCTCGCTGGACCCAGCTTCAAAAAAATGAAAAGGCGTTAAGCGCCGAACTTCTTGAACTACGAGCGGAAAAACAAGAGATTAAAGACAGAATCAAACGTCTCAGACCTGAGACTCTCGATTTGGATTATGTTGAAGAAATTGCGCGGAAAAAGTTAGCCTATGCGCGTGAAGACGAGTACCTCGTCGTTGTTGAGTAATAAAGTAGTGTTGGTAGAGAATTATTTTTACGCATAACTTGGTGCGTTGCAGCATCACATTTGCATAGCAGCTCTGACTGGACGTCTCGATAATTCTTACTGTTCTATCGTAACAAACGGGTCATGGAGGGTCTGTGTGGCTTCTGATAAATCCACTTCCACGAAGAAAAAAACCACGTCTGGCGCGTCAGCATCAAAAGAAGAACTGCTGAAGTATTATGAGGATATGCTGTTGATCCGCCGCTTCGAAGAGAAAGCGGGACAGCTCTACGGTATGGGCCTTATCGCTGGTTTCTGTCACTTATATATTGGCCAGGAAGCTGTTGTGGTGGGTGTTCAAAACGCTCTGAAAGAAGGTGATCAGGTGATCACTGGTTACAGAGACCACGGACATATGTTGGCTTGTGGAATGTCCGCTGACGGCGTGATGGCCGAACTCACCGGACGTGAAGGTGGTTATTCCCGAGGAAAAGGCGGTTCCATGCATATGTTTTCCAAAGAAAAGAATTTCTTTGGTGGACACGGAATTGTAGGGGCCCAGGTGCCGATCGGAACTGGCTTGGCTTTCGCAAACAAATACAAGGGTAATGACAATATTTCAGTTGCCTATTTTGGAGATGGAGCAGCCAACCAGGGGCAGGTCTATGAAGCTTTCAACATGGCTTCGCTGTGGAAACTCCCCATCCTCTACGTAATAGAAAACAACCAGTATGCGATGGGGACTGCGGTATCACGGGCATCTGCGGAAACCGAGTTATATAAACGCGGTATATCCTTTGAGATACCTGGTGAAGAGGTGGATGGAATGGATGTCCTTAAGGTCCATGAAGCTGCCGAAAATGCAGTAAAGTTTATCCGGTCCGGCAAAGGGCCGTATATTCTGGAGATGAAGACGTACCGATATCGCGGTCATTCTATGTCAGACCCGGCAAAGTATCGAAAACGCGAAGAAGTTGATGACATTCGATCACATCACGATCCCATTGACGGATTGAAAAAGACTTTGCTCGAAAACGGAACAGCAACAGAAGAAAGCCTTAAAGCGATCGACAAGGAAGTTCGTGCTGTTGTGAACAAAAGTGCTGAATTAGCACAATCGAGTCCTGAGCCAGACCCGTCTGAGCTTTGGACAGATGTGCTGCGGGAGGTGTGAGTAAGATGTCCGTAGAAATCCTTATGCCTGCCCTCTCTCCAACAATGGAAGAAGGCACCTTAACACGGTGGCTAAAGTCTGAAGGCGATAAGATATCACCTGGTGACGTGCTCGCGGAGATTGAAACTGACAAAGCTACAATGGAAGTTGAAGCGGTCGACGAGGGAGTGCTTGCAAAAATCCTAGTGGCGGAAGGCACCGAGGCGGTCAAAGTGAATGCCGTAATCGCTGTGCTCGCTGAAGAAGGCGAACGCGTAGAGGACGTTTCACAAAACGCTCCGGCTCAACAGTCTGAACAATCGACACAGTCCTCTGTAGAATCTGACGAGCTTGAAACAGAATTTTCAGGCATTGGCCACAACCAACCACCTGCGTTGCGACAGCTATCAGATCCAGACCTTCCAGATGATGTAGGCTTTAAGACGCAGACTATTCGTGATGCGTTAAGAGACGCGATGGCGGAAGAAATGCGCCGAGACGAAGCTGTGTTTGTGATGGGGGAAGAAGTTGCTCAGTACCAGGGCGCCTATAAGGTTACACGCGAGCTACTACAAGAGTTTGGTGACCAGCGTGTGGTCGATACCCCGATTACCGAACATGGGTTTGCAGGATTGGGTGTGGGGGCAGCATTCGGTGGATTGAAACCTGTTGTCGAGTTTATGACCTTCAACTTCGCCATGCAGGCCATTGATCACATAATCAACTCAGCTGCGAAGACATTGTATATGTCTGGCGGGCAGATGGGCTGTCCCATTGTTTTTCGTGGTCCGAACGGTGCAGCGGCTCGTGTAGGCGCGCAGCACTCACAGGACTATTCAGCTTGGTATGGACAGGTGCCTGGTTTGAAAGTGGTCGCGCCTTACGATGCGGCTGATGCAAAAGGGCTGCTTAAGGCCGCCATCCGTGATCCAAACCCAGTTGTCTTTTTAGAGCACGAGCTTCTTTATGGAGAAAGCTTTGAAGTCCCTGATTTGGACGACTATGTTCTGCCGATCGGTAAGGCAAAGGTGCGGCGTGAGGGGAAAGATGTAACGCTGGTTGCGCACTCAAGAATGGTTGGGTTTGCACTGAAAGCTGCTGACACCTTGTACGAGAACGGCATAGATGCGGAAGTCATCGACCTTCGCACAATCCGTCCTCTGGATATCGATACAGTTATCGAAAGCGTCAAAAAAACCAATCGTGTGGTTTGCTGTGAAGAAGGATGGGGAAATTTTGGCGTTGGTGCGGAAATTTCTGCTCGTGTCGTCAGCGACGCTTTTGATTATCTTGATGCGCCACCCGCTCGAGTTCATCAAAAAGATGTTCCCCTCCCATACGCTGGTAATTTGGAAGCACTTTCGCTTCCAGGCGTGGAAGACATCATTCAAGCAGCAAAACAAGTTTGTTATGTGTGAGAAGTTAGTGGCCTTTAACTTGATTCAGAACATCTCGCTGGAGACTGCCTAGATGCCGATAAATATTACGATGCCCGCTCTGTCTCCAACTATGGAAGAGGGCATATTGTCCAAGTGGCACGTCAAAGCGGGCGATCAAATTGGGCCAGGAGATGTCATTGCAGAGATCGAAACCGACAAAGCCACTATGGAAGTGGAAGCAGTTGATGAAGGCACAGTAGCTGTCATTCTGGTTGATGAAGGCGCTGAGGGTGTGAAAGTAAATTCCGTCATCGCTGTTTTAGCGGAAGAAGGCGAGGATGTAGCTTCTATCAACGGGCCCGCTGATCAACTAACTAAAATAACAGAAGGTTCTGAGGCCAGTCCAGCACCTACGGAAATTGAGCCGAAAAAAAATAAGAGTAATGGATCAGCGTCAGCTTCTGCCATCTCATCATCCAAATCAGGTGAGGACCGATTATTTGCATCACCGTTGGCGAAACGAGTAGCGCAGCAAAAAGGCGTAGACCTTAAGGAAGTTAAAGGCACAGGTCCACGTGGGCGAATTGTATTGTCAGATGTTGAGAATGCGGAATCCGGCTCTCCGTTTGCTTCTCAGGGCGCAGCCAAAGCTGGCAGCGCGCCTGATGGGTTAATCATGCCTCAGGTGTTAGATGACCGTGTCTACGCACCAGACAGTTATGAATTGGTTCCACTGGACGGCATGCGGAAAACTGTTGCGCGTCGTCTGACAGAAAGTTTCATGCAGGTTCCGCATTTCCCTCTAACTGTAGACATACAGTTGGACAAACTGTTGGCTGCAAGAGCTGGGCTTAACGCTGCAGCTCCTGAAGGCGTAAAAGTCTCAGTAAACGACATGCTTATCAAAGCATCTGCTTTGGCCTTAATGGATGAACCAGATTGTAACGCAAGCTACTCTGACAAGGGAATTGCTTATCATAAATCGGCGCATATTTCGGTGGCGGTCGCAATTGATGGCGGACTTATCACTCCTGTGATCAGAGATGCTCAGTCAAAGGGGCTCTCTGTCATCTCCGAAGAAATGAAAGATTTGGCTGTGCGGGCGCGCGACAGAAAGCTGGCCCCTCAAGAGTACATGGGAGGCACTTTTTCAATCTCTAACCTTGGCATGTTTGGCATTAAAACCTTTGGCTCAATCATCAACCCGCCAGAGGGAATGATCCTTTCAGTCGGCGCCGGTGAAAAGCGGCCGGTGATTGCCGACAATGGACAGTTGGCTGCGGCAACGGTGATGACGGTGACACTGTCGTGCGACCATAGAGTAATTGGTGGCGCTGAAGGAGCGAAGTGGCTGCAAGCGTTCAAAAAATACGTAGAAACGCCTGAAGCAATGCTTCTCTAAGCGTTACAACTAAAAGAACACAATCTACCTTTAAGGAGCGACGCAGTGGCGAACGCAAAAGATAGTTTTGACTTGATTGTCGTTGGATCTGGGCCAGGTGGGTACGTTACCGCCATTCGGGGTGCTCAACTAGGATTAAAGACCGCTATTGTTGAGCGCGATCAACTTGGTGGTATTTGTCTCAACTGGGGCTGTATTCCAACCAAGGCGTTATTGCGATCGTCAGAAATCTATCATCTTGCAAATCATGCCGAGGCGTTTGGTTTGAAAGTAGATGGGCTAAAGGCAGACCTAGGCAAAATCGTGGAACGGTCCAGAGGTGTTGCAAAACAGCTCACAACTGGCGTGGGCTTCCTGATGAAGAAACACAAAATCACTGTTCTTGAAGGAACTGGTAGCCTTAAACCCGGTAAACCTGCACCAAGTGTTGTGGTTAAGGATGGGAAAAGCGAAGGTGTTTACACAGCCAAGCACGTCATTCTTGCAACTGGCGCGCGCGCAAGGACAATACCTCAAGCTGGACTTGAACCAGATGGCGATCGAATTTGGACTTACCGAGAGGCTCTGGTCCCGAAAACAATGCCCAAGAAATTGCTTGTGGTGGGCTCTGGGGCTATCGGGATTGAGTTTGCCAGTTTCTTTAACACGCTAGGGGCTGAAACAACTGTTGTTGAAGCGATGAACCGCATCTTACCCGTCGAAGACGAAGAGATTTCGGCTTTTGTTGAGAAACAGCTCTCCAAGCAGGGGATGAAGTTTATTAAAGGTGCGCAGGTCTCATCGCTCAACAAAGCCGGAACCAGCGTCACAGCAAATTTCAAGTTAGCGAACGGCAAAGCAGAATCTGCTGAATTTGACCACGTTATTGTTGCTGTTGGGATTGTAGGGAATGTTGAAGGTTTAGGTCTTGAACAATTGGGCGTAGAAATTGATCGCACGCATGTAACGGTGGATGCTTTTGGGCGTACAGGCGTTCCTGGTCTTTATGCAATTGGTGACCTAACAGGCCCGCCATGGCTTGCTCACAAAGCAAGTCATGAAGGTGTGGTCTGTGTAGAACAAATTGCGGGCAAAAATCCGCATCCGTTCAAAACGGACAACATACCAGGTTGTACCTATTGTCATCCACAGGTTGCCTCTGTGGGTCTCACTGAAGAAGCTGCCAGACAAAAAGGTCATAAAGTCAAAGTCGGTCGGTTCCCATTTATAGGGAATGGCAAAGCGATCGCGTTGGGCGAGCAGGAAGGACTCATTAAAACGGTTTTTGATGAGAAAACAGGAGCCTTGCTCGGTGCTCACATGGCTGGCGCGGAAGTGACGGAGCTGATACAAGGCTTCGCGATCGCTCGCCAGGGTGAGCTGACTGAAGCAGAAATTATGGAAACGATTTTCCCGCACCCAACGTTGTCAGAAATGATGCATGAAAGCACGCTCGACGCATTCGGGCGCGCGCTTCACATCTAGTTATTTGAGTGCTTTAAAAACTGGCGAACGCTTTTGGATGAAAGCGTTGACGCCCTCTTTGAAATCGCTGTTTTCTATTGTGTCTTTGAAGATGGCTTGCCGCGTTGTGGACTGATCTTTTGAGCCTATAAAGCTGTGCACCATGAGCTTGGTGTGCTGCAGCGACCATTGAGAGTTGGTTACCAGCACTGAAGCTAATTCCACAGCAGATTGATATGCTCTTTCTGTAGCGATTTCATCGACGAGACCAATTCGAAAAGCAAAATCCACATCATAAAGTGCGCCTGAAAAAATCATCATTTTCGCGCGTGAAGGACCAATGACGTTGATCAATTTTTCTGTTTCATCTGGTGGGTAAACAAATCCAAGTTTTGCTGGGGTAACCGCGAATTTAGCAGATTGGTCTGCGATACGGATGTCGCACGCCGTGGCCAAAGCGACACCTCCGCCAACACAAGATCCGCTGATTGCTGCGATTGTCGGCTTTTTGCTTTCATAAATAGTATCAAGACAATAAGCGATGAGCTTATGGTACTTTGAGCCATTTTCATGGTTTGCATAAACGCGAGTGAATTCCTTGATGTCGGCTCCAGCCGCAAAATGTCCGTTTTCACCACCATGAATCACAATCACACTAATTTTAGAATTTTCATTATGATGGTTGATAGCGGCCGGTAAGGCCTTCCACATTTCCTCGTTTAGCGCATTTCTCTGTTTCGGCCTATTAAGGATGATTTCGCCAATTCCAGATGCCTCTTTCAAGAGTACGGTTTCGGAAGACATCGGCATGTGTGAACCTCAACTGAGTATTATACGGGTGGATTCGAGCATTATCATCGCGAAACGTTAAGTGACAAATTACTAAAACCGGTGGCCAAAAAGGCTGCTATATTGTCCTATACGCTCAGGAAAAATAGCTGGAACTTAGATACATACCAGCGTCGAGTGCTTTTGGGAGGCAGTATGAGCGAGCAAGCAAAAATCTATCCTGTGCCAATTAAAGTGGCGGACAAAGCGCTCATCAATGAGGCTGAATTTCAGCAGATGTACCGGGCATCTATTGAAGATCCCGAGGCATTCTGGACGGAGCAAGGCAAACGACTGCACTGGAGCAAGCCTTTTACGAAAATAAAAGATGTGTCCTGGAGCAAAGACGACCTTCACGTTCGCTGGTTTGAAGATGGCGAATTGAACGTTTCATACAATTGTGTGGATAGACACGTAGACGCCAAACGGGATGAAGTCGCCATCATCTGGGAGGGCGACGAACCGGGTACAGACTGCAAAATCACCTATGGTGAATTATTTAAACACGTCTGCCGATTTGCAAATGTCTTAAAAGAGATCGGCGTTAAAAAGGGTGACCGGGTTACACTCTATTTACCTATGATTCTTGAAGCAGCTTACGCCATGCTAGCATGTGCGCGTATCGGGGCTGTTCACTCAATTGTATTTGCCGGTTTTTCTCCAGAAGCTCTAGCGGGGCGTATCAACGATTGTGAGAGCTCGTTCGTTATCACGGCGGATGAAGGCGTCAGAGGAGGGCGAAAAATTCCTCTGAAGTCCAACGTTGACAAGGCGTTAGCTCATGTTGATCACAATGTTGGCGTTCTGGTTGTTAAGCACACAGGCGGCGAAGTTGCTTTCAATGAAGAGCAGGATCACTGGCTACATGAAGTGGATAAGAATGTCTCTTCAGACTGTGCGCCAGAACCGATGAATGCTGAAGACCCGCTCTTCATTCTATACACATCAGGCTCTACAGGAAAACCCAAAGGCGTATTGCACACGACAGGCGGATACCTCGTCTGGGCTTCAATGACGCACCAATATGTATTCGATTATAAACCGGGTGAAATTTACTGGTGTTCGGCAGATGTCGGCTGGGTCACAGGTCACAGTTATATAATCTACGGTCCGCTGGCTAATGGGGCCACTACCCTAATGTTTGAAGGGGTGCCGACTTATCCAGATGCTTCCCGTTTCTGGCAGATTGTAGACAAATATAACGTCAACATATTCTACACCGCTCCGACAGCTATTCGCGCTCTTATGGGAAAAGGCGAGGAGTTTGTTGAGACAACCTCCCGACAGTCATTGAGACTGTTGGGATCTGTTGGAGAGCCTATCAATCCCGAAGCATGGGAATGGTATCATCGTGTTGTGGGTGAAGGACGATGTCCAATTGTAGATACGTGGTGGCAAACTGAAACGGGTGGCGTGATGATATCACCGCTTCCTGGGGCGACTGCCCTTAAGCCGGGTTCTGCAACAAAACCATTGTTTGGCGTTCAAGCACAAATCGTTGATGCAGAGGGCTTGGTATTGGAGGGAGAAGCCGAAGGGAATCTGGTTATCACAGCCTCTTGGCCAGGGCAGATGCGCACAGTTTATGGCGACCATCAGCGTTTTTACGAGACCTATTTTTCCACCTATCCGGGCAAATACTTTACAGGTGACGGCTGTAGGCGGGACGCCGATGGATATTACTGGATTACCGGCCGTGTGGACGACGTAATCAACGTGTCAGGTCATCGAATGGGGACTGCTGAAGTAGAAAGCGCACTGGTTGCGCATGAAGCCGTGTCAGAGGCGGCGGTTGTCGGATATCCGCACGACATCAAGGGCCAGGGTATATACGCCTATGTTTCATTAACGGCAGGACATGACCAGAGTGAAAAGCTTCGAACTGATCTGGTAACGTGGGTGAGGCATGAAATTGGTCCCATTGCATCGCCAGATCTTGTACAATTTGCTCCGGGACTTCCTAAAACGCGCTCTGGCAAAATCATGCGAAGGATCTTACGCAAGATTGCTGAAGATGACTTTTCCAACCTTGGAGACACATCAACATTGGCTGAACCAGAGGTCGTTGATGATCTGATAATGAACCGTATGAATAGAAAAGATGTTTAAATATTAAAGCGGTGTGTCTGGGTCGTCCAAAATACGTTGGGCGGCTCCTTGAGGATCGTCATACTGACCAGATTTTAAGGACCAGAAGAAACCAGCCAATCCGATCAATCCCATCGTGATGGCAAGGGGTATGAGTATCAGCAGGATGTTCATGTTGATTATCTCTTACTGTTAAAGGTTAGTCTCAGCGCGTTAAGGGTGACAACGAGAGAAGAGCCCGACATCGCTATGGCTGCTACAAGTGGTGTAACATGACCCAGAACAGCGAGGGGTATTGCAACGGCATTATATAGAGCGGCAAACCCGAAATTTTCCAGCATTCTCAAGCGCGCAGAACGTGCAATATCAATCACCTCTGGTATGACAGAGATATCGTTGGATGAAAAAACGCCATCGCTGGCAGAGCGACTAATGTCTACTGCGCCGCCAGGGGTCAGCGAAGCTTTTGCTTGTGCAATTGCGCCGGCGTCATTAAGACCATCTCCAACCATCAGAGTTGAAATGCCCTGATTTTCCAGCTCTTCCAAACGTAAGGCTTTAGCTACTGGCGACACCTTCGCAGTCCAAAGGTGCAGCCCCAGATTTTTTGCTAATCTTGCAACGCGTTCTTCGGAATCCCCCGAAAGCACTTCAGAAGTAATTCCTCTTTTTTTAAGTTCGGAGGCAATCGTATGTGCGCCTTGAACTGGGCGTTCACTGAAAGAGAAAAATACTGGTTGCTCTTCCTCAAATGAGAAGCAAAGAGCGTCTTTTTCAATAACATTCTCGCCTACTACCCAAGTTGGGGTTCCTAATTTTGCATAACGTCCGTCAACAAGACCAAAAACGCCTTTTCCCGGCACTTCAGTGACCTCTTTAGCGAGAGGTCCCGCGCCCGCTGCTGTGACGATTGCGCGAGAGTAGGGATGTCGGCTGCTTCTTGCTAATTGCGCCGCAGATAAGAGCGCAGGGCTGGAGTAGTCTCCTTCATTTAAAACGGGGACAGGTTCGGTAAGGGTTCCGGTTTTATCCAAAATGACGTGCTGGCAAGTTGCTATACGTTCAAGCGCGTCGCCAGACTTTAAATACACATGTCTTTTGAAAAGTGCGCCAACAGCCACAACTTGCACAACCGGAGCGGCAAGCGCGAGGGCGCAGGGACATGTAATGATCAAAACAGCTATTGCAGTAAATATCGCCTGTTTAAGGTCGCCTGCGTATGCATACCATCCAAGAAATGTGAGTGCCGCTAGCGTGTGGACAAGTGGAACATATATGCGTGCGGCTGTGTCCGCGATTTTTCGATATGTTGACCGCTTTTGCTCGCCGGCGTCCAACAGCTTAGAAATCTCTGCAAGCATTGAATCTTCGGTCGTTGCGAGCACTTTGCCGAATAGACTGTTCGTGACGTTAATAGTCCCTGCATACACTCTAGCGCCGACATCAGCGTGAACTGGACGGGTCTCACCAGTAACGAGTCGTGTGTCGAGATCTGATATCCCGGAAAAAATCTCTACATCCACAGCAAACCGTTCGCCTGGTGCGATTTGAATAGTTTGACCGGGCAAAAGATCCGACGCTTTAACCGCACGAGCTGTACCGTCATCGTCTATCCGAGTGACCGATACAGCCTGCATGGCTGCTAAATCTTCTGCTGCAGAGTGCGCACGCCGTTGTAGTCTTGCATCAAGAAATTTGCCGATGAGGAGAAAGAACAGCAACATCACTGCGGCGTCAAAATAGGTATGAACACCGTGATTGATAGTTTCGTACAAACTCATCCCAAGAGCGAGTAAAACCGCCAGTGATATAGGCACGTCCATGTTGACGTGCCCCCCCTTTATCGCTCTTACAGCGGATCCGAAAAATGGACGCCCAGAAAAGGCCACCGCTGGAAACGCTATAGCAGCCGACACCCAATGCATGAAGCTCTTGGTGACACTGCCCATTTCTCCTACGTCAGCCCATACGGAAACAGACAGAAGCATGATGTTAGCTGCGGCAAACCCTGCGACTGCTAAGCATAAGAGTAATTGGCGTTCTTTTTTGTTATGGTGAGAGGAGATCTCGTCAGGATCAAATGGCGCGGCGCCATAACCAAGTTCATTTAGCTTCTTGATAATGTTCAGAGGGTCAAAACTGGTTGTCTGCCAGACAGTGTGTAATTTACCTGTCGTTAGATTAAGCCGTGCTGAAGTTACCTCGGGAAGGTTCTCAACTGCATTTTCAATTTTGGATAAACAAGCACCGCATTTAGCACCCCGAACAAGAATATCGACAAAATTGCCTTCTTTTCCAGATTTTACGAAAGCAGCAGGGTCCAGAGATCTCATAGAGGAGTCTGTTTCAGGCGGTCCCATACCGCTAGGGCAGCCTTTTAAAACATCATCAAACTCAGAAGCGATGCTCATCTTATCTGTATCGTTTTGGTAGCATTGAAAGACGTTGCATTTTCCTGGACAGCCATGATTTCGATTGTCACACGACCGGCAGTTAATGCTGAAACGTCGGCCTGATAACGCCCGTCACCAATACCTTTGAATGAAAGGTGCATCTGCTGATGGTCGTCATCATGCTGGGATAGAGTTGCTGAAACATTCAACATGTTTATAGGCATGTTTTGGGCATCAAAGAAACGCGCTTCGATTATAGAATTGCCTGGGGATCCGGCCTCAATCAAGCCAATTTCGGATCTCCATTCCAACGACGCTTGTGCCTTCTTTTGAGACAATTTTTCATTGAAGTTAATACCTTGCAGATAGGATTTTTCTTCAGCTTCTCCGGGGAAACTCTGGATAGCGTGGGTCAGGAAAACTCCGTTGACTGCGAAGATAATTGCGAAGAACCCAATTAACCCAAACAGCACATGTTTGGCGGTAATTTCTTTCACCATCTTATCTATCTCTTGGAACGGAAAAAGGAGCCGAGTTAACCTGGCTTGAGCCAGTTTTTACATCGATTACTTTTATTGAGAGCTTACCGGAGAAGGTGTCCAACTCATTTTCTGGCACAGTTACCAACAGCCGATATCGATTTACCTCACCAGCGCTCATGACGACTAGGTCGTTTTCACCGCTCAAACCGGGAATATCGACTTCCATGTTACTAGATCCGGAAATCTCTACCAGTATTTCGCGATCCCAGTTTCGCTTGTTGATCAGTTTAAGAGTGTATCCATTGCGGATATCGCCGTTAGAAAGTTCAACATAAGGAGGCGATCGGTCTTTTAAAATGTTGATATCAAAAGTTGTTCGCGAAATCAGCCCAACGAACATTATAAGACTTACAGCCACAATGAGAACAGCGTAGACAATCACCCGTGGTCGCAACAGGTTGTATGTCGATTTTTCTCCTTTTGCGCGCTTAGCCACATTAGTATCGGTGTCGTATCCAATTAGGCCAGTAGGTCTGTCGACTCGCTTCATAATCGTATCACAGGCATCAATACAAAGGGCGCAATGAATGCATTCCAATTGTGGCCCATGTCTGATGTCGATTCCAACAGGGCAAGCGACTACGCACGCGTTGCAATCGATACAATCGCCACGACCTTCCCATGTATCCCCCTTCTTGTGAGGGCCTCGAGGTTCGCCTCTGTCCCACCTGTACGTGACGTTAAGCGCGTGTTCGTCGGTGAGAGCGGCCTGTATACGAGGCCATGGACACAAATAGGTGCAAACTTGTTCGCGCATCGTACCGGCTAGCGCGTAGGTTGTTCCGGTCAGGATAAGGACGAAAACGTATGCAGACGTTTGGGCTGTGCCTTGAAAGAAGTTTGCTAATAACGTTGGCGCATCATGCCAGTATAAAACGAACGCACCGCCTGTGACCGCTGCGATTAAGATCCAAACGATGTGTTTTGCGGTTTTACGCCAGGCCTTGTTGAATGAAAAAGGCGCACGGTCCAACTTTATACGCGCATTTCTGTCTCCCTCAAACAAACGCTCAACGGCAATGTAAAGGTCTGTCCAGACAGTCTGTGGGCAAGCATAACCACACCAGACACGTCCAAAAAGGGACGTCACCAGAAAGAGGCCTAGCGACGCAAGAATGAGTAGTCCAGTGATGTAATAAACTTCTTGGGGCCAGATTTCGAGAAAGAAGAAGTAGAATTTTCCCTCAGCGAAATCCGCCAGTACGGCCTGGCTTGGTGCGTTAGGACCTCTGTCCCAACGCAACCATGGCAAGATGTAATAAACTGCCAGCGACAAGACCAAAAACGACCATTTAAAGTTTCGAAACTTGCCAGACACCAGCTTGGGGTAAATGGCCTCTCGCTTAGTATAAAGTGGGCTTTGGCCTGGCGGAGGCGGTTCTCCGATGAGTTCGTGTTTCATATCGCTGACTACGCTTTAAACCCTACTATTCTCCACCCCCTAAGGTGTGCACATAAACAGCGAGAGCTTTAATGGTGGCTTGATCTAAACGATCTTCCCAATACGGCATGACGCTATTCCGAGCCTTGTAAATGGTTTCACGTATTGCTGTTGGTGATCCGCCATACAGCCATTCATTGTCGGTTAGATCGGGCGCGCCAAATACCCGCTCACCTTCACCTTCAAGACCATGACAAGAAGAACAGTTAAGTTCGTAGACTTCATTAGCTCTTGAAACGGCTGAGGCGTCGTGCTCTTGGCCAGACAAGCTCAGAACCTTTTGTACAAGATCGTCTATTTCGGCTTCGGATAGGAAACCGTCCGTACCGAAGGCAGGCATTTCAGAATATCTTGTGTCGGCGTGTTCTGTGCGAATGCCGTAGGTGATGGTTTGTTGAATGTCATCAAGAGAACCTCCCCAAAGCCAAACATCATCAGCGAGGGAAGGGTATCCCTTTGCGCCACGTCCGCCAGCTCCATGACAGGTCGCGCAATTGTCACCAAACACGCTTTCTCCCATGGCAAGAGCAAATTGCTGGAGGTTTTGTGATCCTTCAATTTCCTCGAGTGAAGCTTCAAGAAGCTGTTTCGTATTTTCCGCTCGCGCCGAACTGAGGGCGGCAAGATCGTCAACAACCTCTGAGCGGTCTGATTGATTCCAGACACCTGCCGTATTTCCTGAGCCCCCCGGTAGAGCGGGCCAAGCTGGCATCAACACCCACCAGAGCACTGAAAAGGCAATACTCGCATAAAATATGTAGAGCCACCAACGGGGTAGCGGATTGTTCAGTTCCTTGATGCCATCCCATTCATGCCCGGTTGTTTCAACACCGGAATGTGAGTCTATATCCTTTTGTGATTGATCACTCATCGGAGGGCTCCCGATCTTGTAGTGGAATTGAGGCAGCAGCCTTAAAAGTGTCTTTGTTAGAAGGCCAAAGGGCGTATGCGAGCGCGGCTCCGAACATAATTACGAAGTAGAGCAGCCCCCAAGTCTGAGCAAAGCTGGAAAGTAATGAGTAGGACATAATCGCTTACCTCCGGTTTTGCAGGTCTTCAGCTTCGTAAGTGCTGAAGTCGACTAGAGTGCCAAGCATCTGCATATAAGCGATGAGCGCGTCCATTTCTGTGACATCGGACGGATTACCATCGAATGCGCGTACCTGAACCGTGCCGTCACGACCGGACAAAGCATCGTAACGTGCAACCATGTCTTCCCAGTCTGCATTTGGGTCCGTTTGGGCGACAAGGTCAGCGGCAGCGCTTTCGATCATCTCGTCAGTGTATGGAACACCTTCCATACGAAGTATCTTCAGATCCAGATTGATGTTGTCGTAATCAAGCTTGTTATCGAGCAAAAACGCATAAGGAGGCATGATGGATTCAGGAACCACAGACCGTGGGTCAATCAAGTGATCTAAATGCCAGGAGTCTGCATATTTGCCACCAACTCGCGCAAGATCCGGTCCTGTACGTTTAGAACCCCATTGGAAAGGGTGGTCATACATGGACTCAGCCGCCAGTGAATAATGACCGTAACGCTCAACTTCATCGCGTAGCGGACGAATCATTTGTGAGTGGCAGACATAACACCCCTCTCGAATGTAAATGTTTCGACCAGCCAGTTCGAGAGGAGTATACGGGCGCATACCCTCGACCTTCTCGATCGTGTTTTTGAGATAAAACAGTGGTGCTATTTCAATGATACCGCCAATTGCGACAACTATTAAAATACCGACTGTTAGAGCGAGTGAGTGCTTCTCGAAGAAGTCGTGTTTGTCAAACAAAGACATTGATCAAACTCCTTATTCTGCAGGCTGAGCTGAAACGCCTGCTGCGGCTGTTTCATGTTCAGCTTTTTCTGCAGGAGTAAGTTCCGAAGTGCGGACATCGCCGCGAGCGGTACGCCATAAATTGTAGGCCATGATGCCGGCGCCAATGAAGTACAGCAGTCCGCCTAAGGCCCGAATGTTGTACGCAATAAACTTTGCTTCGACAGTTTCTATGAAAGAGTACTCAAGGAAGCCGAACTCGTTGTAAGAGCGCCACATTAGGCCTTCCATGATACCAGCAACCCACATGGAGGTGATGTACAGTACAATACCAAGGGTAGCTGACCAGAAATGCCATTCCACCAGGGCGTTTGAATAGAGACGCTCACGCTTCCACAGCCATTGCGTCATGCAGTAGAGTGCACCGAACGAAATGAAGCCCACCCATCCAAGCGCACCGGAATGAACGTGGCCAATTCCCCATTCTGTGTAATGCGAAAGAGAGTTGACTGCTCTGACGGACATCAGAGGTCCTTCAAAAGTGGACATCCCGTAGAAGGCGAGCGAAAGCACCATCATTCGCACTACTGGATCAGTACGGAGTTTGTCCCAAGCGCCAGACAGAGTCATGAGTCCATTGATCATCCCGCCCCAAGACGGCATCCACAACATGATAGAGAAAGTCATCCCAAGCGTTTGGGCCCACTGCGGCAGTGCTGTGTAGTGTAAGTGGTGAGGCCCAGCCCAGATGTAGATGAAGATCAGGGACCAGAAGTGAACAATCGACAGCCTATAGGAATACACCGGGCGGTTCACGCGTTTGGGAATGAAGTAGTACATAATGGCGAGGAAGCCGGTTGTCAGGAAAAAGCCAACCGCGTTGTGACCATACCACCACTGAGTTAGAGCGTCTTGCACGCCACTCATCAAGATGTAGCTTTTGGAGCTGAACATGCTGATCGGAATGGTCAGATTGTTCACAATGTGAAGCATTGCGATTGTCACGATGAATGACAGATAGAACCAGTTAGCCACGTAAATGTGGGGTTCTTTGCGCTTCCAAATTGTTCCAAGGAAAGTCAGTAAATAAGCAACCCAGACAATCGTTAGCCAAAGATCTGAATACCACTCAGGCTCAGCATATTCTTTTGATTGTGTAACGCCCATGAGGTAACCGGTCGCCGCAACGACGATAAATAGCTGGTACCCCCAAAAGACAAACCAAGGCCAAAGACCGCCGCCTAATCGGGTGCGACACGTGCGCTGAACAACATAAAAGGAGGAGGCCAGAAGCACGTTACCGCCAAATGCAAAGATTACAGCGGAAGTGTGTAATGGTCTTAGCCGTCCGAAATTGGTCCAGCCCAATTCTGGAAAGTAAAAGATGTTAGGGTAGGTGAGCTGAAGAGCGATGACAACGCCTACAAGTAGACCGGCAATGCCCCAAAACATTGAGGCAAACACACCAGCTTTTACCAGCCCATCCTCATAACGTGATTGGTCAAATGGATCCGCGCCATGCAGTCCAGAATACCAAAAAACAAGAACAACAAGCCCTAGAACAAAACCAGCGGCCATTAATCCAGCATGAAACGCCATGCTCGCATCCAGCGCGCGAGAAGAGATGAACAGAGATATTATTGCAAGAAGGGCTGTAAACAGCCCCACACTTACGACACTAAAATCAGGCCCAGTAGCCTGTCGCGGTAGGCTCGACACTTGTTTGCCCCTTTTTCCCGTTATGAGCGAGTCGTTCTCGGAAAACCCACATTTATCTTCCGGTTTTTATCAATGCGATGGGAAGTGCAGAACATCAATGGTGCGTTTTGACGCAACTAGATGGGACGATAAAATGCTGCCTCTAGAATGCTAAAAATCAATGCAATTTCTGTGAGTAATCAATGGTTACTAGCTATAATGCTTGACGACATTACAAAAAAGGAAATAAGAAACGGTACGGTTCATTACCGTTTAATTCTCCCACTTTCGCCGCGGCTCTAATTACTGAGTCGCGGCCTTTTTTTAACTGAATGGATTTTACGAATCTTTGTCCCCCCGTTGAGCATTCCTGCTCCAGCTATAATATGCCATAAACATACAATGGGGAATCGCTGCGGGGCTGTGTTGATGTCGTTAATTTAAGCGACATGTTGGCTGCTTATTTTTGCGCGGAAAAAACTCCACGCGTAAATAAGTCACCAGTTTTGGAGATATAGATGGCCGAACAGCCACACGCTACTGGATCAAGTAAGGTTGAGCCACGTTCACCAGGTCGCCCACCTCAAGAAATGGCCGCAGAAGTGCGTCACATTTGTCTCAATGCTGCACGTGAGGTCTTCTTAGAAAAAGGTTTCGCGGCGGCAACTGTGGAAGAAATTGCAAAGCGCGCTAAGGCTGGGAAAGTGACGCTGTATCGTCAGTTCGGGAACAAAGAAACTTTGTTTTGGACGGTTGCTGAAGAGTCGATAGAAAAGGCGCGTGGAAAAATAAACGAGCAAGCTATTAAGAAGGCAAATACCTTTAAAGAAGCGCTCTTTGGTATAATATTTTCTATGCATCGCTCAATGACATCGAACGATTATTTGGAAAGCTTAAGATTAGTGCTTGCGGAAAAACGCCGTTTTCCACAGTTAGCCGACACTATGCTTTCAATTGATAACAAGCTTCTTCAACCAATTGAAAACCTGCTCCAATGGGGGCATGACACTGGTGAAGTAAACATTCCCAATGTGAGGATTGCCGCTTGGCAATTAGCGACCCTATCAAATGGCGGTGTCCGATTTCTTGTCAGTTCGCCAGAGCATAAGTTAGAAAAACAAATTAGGTGGGCTACAAACACTTGGCGCTTCTCTTACAACGCTTGGAGGTCCATAGAAACGCCGCCAATTAGTGAAGAAGAAGAGCCAGAGACTATACCTGTTTAGTTAAAGCGGATTTCTCGTTCGCTGCCATCATGCAATCTTCGGCGAGTTTTTGAACGCCGCCGATATCCATCTTTCCTGTGCCGAGTAATGGAATGTGTGAGACCGTGAAGACCTTTCGCGGCATTGCCAATTCGGGGACGCCATGGCTCTGTAGCCAGTGAAGCAAGCTGGACTTATCGGATTTGGGATTGGTGGTGAGCAAAATGATCTGTTCTCCCTTTCTAGTATCCGGAAGAACAGCTGCAGCATTATCATGATCCTGCCAGACCGCATTTGCGCAGTTTTCTACGACTGCGAGAGAAATCATTTCGCCTCCAATCTTTGCAAAACGCTTCTGCCTTCCACGGATAGTTAAAGTGCCTTCTTCATCAAGCGACACGATGTCGCCTGTATCATGCCACCCCGCTTCGGGTGGCTGAATTTTTCCAGGCTGATCCAATAACATATATCCTGACGTGACGTTCGGACCTTTAACGCGCATTCGGCCGGCATGTGAGATGCCTTCAACAGGCTCAAAACGGACGCCCATCCCAGGTAAAGGGCGTCCAACACTACCATGATGATTATAACCAGGCTGATTGACGGCAATAACGGGCGCGGCTTCTGTTGCGCCGTAACCTTCAAGTATTTCCAGAGCGAATTTTTTTCTACGAGAGACCTGGTTTCGTCCCGTACGCGCTCTGCGCCGCACACCGCGTACCTTAAACAAGTCAATTCCCCTTCACCAGAGGCGCGCGCATATTGATTTAAAAACGTGTCGGTCGCGAAAAGAATAGTCGATCTTGTTTGACTTATTCTTTTAGGGATTTCTTTAACCTGAAGCGGTGAGGGATGAAACACAACTTTCATTCCGCCCAATAAGGGAAGAATAGCACCAGCAGTCAAACCGAAACAATGAAATGTTGGTAGCGGGTTAAAGATGATGTCATCAGGGGTGAGAACGTCCGGTACATGCTGCAAGATCTGCAATACATTAGACACGACGTTCTTGTGCGATAAGGCTACACCTTTAGGGGTGCCTTCTGTTCCAGAGGTAAACAATATTACAGATGGCGAATTCCAGTGAGGCTTAGATCGAATCAGCCAAGGAGCGATTGTTCCTAAACCTGCTCGGCCCTTGTCGATTAGATCTAGCTCTTCTTTCACATCTTCTAGGTAGATAATGTCGGCTTTAGCTGAAAGACTCTCTATCAACCCTTCAAAGCCGCCCATTTCCACAAATTTTCTAGCTGTTACAATAGTTTTTAGTTCTGCGATTTTAATCGCCGAATGCAAATTGTTCTCTCCAGCTGTGAAGTTCAGCATGCATGGTGTTTTTCCATAAGCGCTGAGGGCCAAGAGTGAAATGACCGCGCCAGCGCCAGTCGGAAGAAGTACGCCTACGTTCTTCTCATTGGAGGTGATCCGTTTCAAAGCTGATCCCAAGGCGAATGCCGCTTGGGTGACGCTAGTGTAGTCTAGTTCATTGTCATCTACATCAACGATGGCGATTTTTTTTCCGCCAAAACGGCTGCGCGCTTCAAGAAACGCTGCAAACAAACTTTTCTGAGCGCGCAAAGCATTGAATGCTTCCGTTTGTACGTCCACTTTTCACTCCCAAACCTTACACCACCGACTTATGGGTGGTTTTTTATCTGTTATATCGCAGAATGCGTACCGAGTGTGGTGACATTGCGGTGTTCTGGTCCTAAACCGGATTTCATCTGCCTTCTGTAATTTACTCTTTACAGCGGGCGCTTGAATGAAATCAATTTCACGTACATTTTCTACATATGGCTGAACTGATCAATACACACAAACGAGCAGGTCGTGACGAAGCAGAGTTACGGCATCCGGAGAAACGAAATAATCCGGACACTCCAGTATTGGAAAAACCGAAGTGGATTCGTGTGAAAGCGCCCGTGAGCAAGGGATACGCAAAAACGCGTGAGATTGTAAAATCATCAAACTTGCACACCGTTTGTGAAGAAGCAGGCTGTCCCAACATTGGTGAATGCTGGGATAAAAAACACGCTACAATGATGATCATGGGAGATACCTGTACGCGTGCGTGTGCTTTTTGTAATGTGCGTACTGGACTTCCTGCGGATTTGGATATCGGAGAACCGCAACGTGTGGCCGATGCAGTCGCTCAAATGCAGCTTGAGCATGTGGTTATTACTTCCGTAGACCGCGATGACCTAAAAGATGGTGGGGCGGAACACTTTGCTCAGACTGTAAAGTCTATTCGGCGTGAAGCGCCGAATGCGACAATTGAAATTTTAACGCCTGATTTTCTTAGAAAAGGCCATTCAGCAGATATCGTAATTGATGCCAAGCCAGATGTTTTTAATCACAACATTGAAACCGTGCCGCGTCTATATCTCAGCATACGTCCAGGATCTCGTTATTATCATTCATTGCGTCTACTCGAACGTGTCAAAGAGCGAGACCCCGAGCAGTTTACCAAATCAGGTTTGATGGTCGGACTCGGAGAGAGCAAAGAAGAGGTCATGCAGGTCATGGATGACATGCGCTCTGCTGGTGTTGATTTCCTGACCATTGGGCAATATCTCCAACCTACACGTAAACATGCTGCTATTGATCGTTATGTGACGCCGGATGAATTTGCAGCATATGAAACTATAGCGCGGGCTAAAGGTTTTTTGATGGTGTCAGCAAGCCCTCTGACACGATCCTCATATCATGCAGGGGAAGACTTCGAGAAACTTAGACAAGCGCGCAATGCTCAATTGGCTAAATAGATCAGAATGGTCAAATTGCATAAAACGATCTCGGTGCCTTATAGGGCTGAGCAAATGAGGGAACTTGTTGCTGACATCAGATCATATCCGGATTTTATTAAATGGATCCGGTTTCTGCGTGTTGAAACGGAATCTGCTGACGGAGATGTTTGGACCGGTCGGGCTTTGGCGGGGGTTGGTTTTAAGGGATTTTCAGAGCGTTTCACAACCGATGTCACAGTAGATAAGGCTACTAACGACATTGACGTGACACTCGTAAGAGGCCCGTTTCGAAAGCTAAAAAACGACTGGCGATTTCATCCGATGGCAGAAGGATGTAGGATAGAATTCGATATAGATTTTGAATTCTCTAATTTTATTCTCAACAAGCTGTTAGAGGCAAACTTTGAGTTAGCCGTCAAAAGGCTGATGACTGCATTTTTAGACGAAGCTAACAGACGCTTTGCTCACGACGGCTTTAACTAATTAGTTCGTGCAGCATTTTAAGAGACTCTAAAACCGTCAGTTCCCTTACTTTTTGCCGCCCAACATTTCCGAATTCAAACATTTGATGAAGCATGTGTTTGTCACGCTTTAATACGGCAATATGCACGAGACCAACTGGTTTCATCGGCGTATCTCCGCTTGGTCCAGCGATGCCAGTTACAGCGATGGCTAGATCGGCACGAGAATGAGCGATTGCTCCTTCTGCCATTGCGCGTGAGACTGGCTCAGAAACCGCGCCGTAATCTGCTAGCATTTCACCAGGCACATCGAGCATATCTTGCTTGGCTCGGTTTGAATAAACAACGAAACCGCGTTCTAGAGTTCTGGAGGAGCCGGGCACTTCAGTTAACAGACCAGCGATAAGCCCCCCTGTGCAACTTTCGGCAGTTGTTAGTGTTAGAGACTTGGATTGAGCTGCATCGAGAAACGCTCTTGCTTTACTTAAAAGTATTTCATCGAACATTGTTCATCCCCCAGTCATTGCTTGTTTAAATGGTGCCAACAGGACGCAGGCCTGCGCTGCAATTCCCTCTTCACGCCCGGTAAATCCCAGTTTCTCTGTAGTGGTCGCTTTTATGCTAACATGCCTCTCATTGGTCGAAAGAACCTTGGCTGTTGCCTGCTTCATTGCAAAAACATGCGGTGAAATTTTGGGCTGCTCACAAATGATGGTGATATCAGCATTTCCAACCATAAAACCTTGAGTGCTCGCGAGTTCAACGGCGTGCTTTAGAAAAACATCAGAAGATATGTTTCGCCATTTATCTTCGGTTGGTGGAAAGTGGAACCCAATATCACCCGCTCCTAGTGCCCCGTAAATCGCATCAGTTAGTGCGTGCCAAGCAACATCCGCATCTGAGTGCCCCTTTAACTTTCGGGAACAAGGAATGTGCACGCCACATAAGGTGACCTGAACGCCTGGCTCAAATGCGTGAACATCGAAGCCTTGTCCGATACGAGGGAATGCATGGTCCATCAAAAGTCTTTCGAGAGTATCAAAATCATCAGGGTAGGTAAGTTTCATCAATCGACGATCGCCAGCTGTCAAAGCTATTGAGTAACCAGCCTGCGCTGCAGCTTCGAGATCATCTACGAAGTTTACCTGACTGTTTGTATGAGCGGAGTTGATTTCTTTAAATCGAAAAGCTTGAGGGGTTTGGACTCGCCATAAGTGGTCTCTGTTGACACTATCAAATCGATTTTCAGTCCGTCTTACTTTTAGCGCGTCTGCGATGGGTAATGCAGGTGCTGCGCAAATATGTGTTTTTAGCGCCTCAAAGAGGTCATTTATCACAAGTTGAGATAAACCCGGACGCGCGGCATCGTGGATGAACACTTGAGAAAGGCCCGTCGGATTGACTTCTATGAGATGTTTTAAAGCAGCTCTAACTGTGTCCGCGCGTTCTTTGCCGCCTCTAACAATCTCACACTTAGGCAATCCTTCTAAAATCGACGCTGCCAAAGCTTCTTGGCCGGGAGAAACAGCGACCACAATATTTCCGAATCTGGCATCTCTACTGAAAGCTTCTGCCGACCATCGTAATACCTGTTTACCTAGAAAAGGGCTGAACTGTTTAGGCATAGAAAGTCCGGAGCGTGTACCTTTCCCAGCTGCTACGATGATCGCTGCTACCTGAGACATATTTGTGACTGCCTTTAAATTAGTCGCATGAGTAAAAAATCCCGCTTGTCATCGCGGTATTCGTGCGTACGCTGCTTAAATCTTAGGCGATAAGTCCAAACTCAGAGTGCCAATATGATTTCGCTGGGCGATGTCAAAATTGAAATCCCGGTATTTTTAGCGCCAATGTCTGGTTCTACGGATGCGCCGTTTCGGCGGCAGGCGTCAAGGTTTGGAGCGCCTGTAGTTGTAACCGAGATGATAGCAGGCGAGGAGCTAGCTCGCGGACGCAAAGACATGGTGAGGCGTTTGGCCATGCATGATGAATCACAGCTCTTTGTAGTGCAACTTGCTGGTCGAGATGAGAACTGGATGCGGGAAAGCGCACGCTTAGTTCGCGGAGCCGGCGCTGATGTAATAGATATAAATATGGGGTGTCCCTCTCGTCACGTAACGGGGGGGCAATCTGGTTCTGCGCTTATGCGCGATTTAAATCTGGCTAGACGGCTGATACGGGCGACTGTGGAAGGGGCTGAGGGCCCTGTAACTGTAAAAATGCGGTTAGGATGGGATGAAGAAAACCAAAACGCTCCAGAACTTGCTCAAATAGCGCAGGAAGAAGGGTGCGTAATGGTTACTGTTCACGGCCGCACCAGATGTCAATTCTACAATGGTGAGGCAGATTGGGAAGCTGTAAGGAAAGTTTGCGAGTCGACCTTCCTTCCAGTCATCGTAAATGGAGATATCTCCAGCACCCATTCTGCCAGAGAAGCGCTAGCAGTATCTGGAGCCGCTGGTGTAATGATAGGTCGCGCTGCGATGGGCAGATCTTGGTTAATAGGTCAAATTGCTACAGAACTTTCAGGGAAACGTTTTGAACAACCTTCCGCAGAAACTCAGATACATTCATTAATACAACAGCTTACCGATAGCGTGGACCTATACGGAGAATTTGTGGGAGTGAAAACATTTAGAAAACATCTTGCCGCATACATCGACCGCCTAGAGTGGGGAAGTAATGCATCAACAGATAGACGAGTCTTGCGACGTGAAATGTGCAGAATTGATAGTGCGCACTCTCTGCATGAGCGACTTCTTGATTTGTTGAACTTGCAGGTATCGTCCAGAGAAGCGGAGCAATTTGCGTGTTAGGCTCTATTGATGCAATCAAAGAAGCAGAGGTTTTGGACTCACTTCCTTTGGGTGTTTTTAGTCTGTCTGTAGAAGGTGTTGTTCTATTCGCGAACCCTGTGGCTGAAACAATCTTGGGGCGCTCCGCGGCCTTATTGCAAGGCCAAAAGGTCGACGCACTAATAGATAGAGATTGTGAAATATTCCCCCTCTTGGAAAAGGTCTGGCGGGAGGATGCCGCCGTTGTTGCAAGACAGGTTCTGATTAGCGGTCCAACTATATCTAAAGTCACGTTAGACATCAGTGCCGCGCTGTCGAGTGATAGGGAGTTTGCTACAGTTAGTTTGCTCCCCAATAATGCTGGTAGTGATTTGGAAGAAATGAGCAAGTCCGCGACTATGGCGGAAGTTGCCAGAATTCTTGGTCATGAGGTTAAAAACCCCTTAGCCGGTATGGTTGGTGCGGCCCAACTCCTAGCGCGTCAAGCCCGCGATGATCAGCAAGCCATGTTGACGCTCATCCGAGAAGAGGGAGCGCGCATAGGGCGGTTAGTCGACAGGTTTGCTGCTTTTGAGACGTTTTTCCGGCCAAGATTCTCGTCCACAAACGTGCACGAAGTGCTGACACGTGTGCTTGAGATTGCTGAAACGAGCTTTGCATCCGATCTTGATTTGCAAGTGGGGTTTGATCCTTCTTTACCGGAAGTGTCCGCAGACCCGGATCATCTGCATGAAGCATGTTTGAACATCGTGAAGAATGCCGCTGAAGCAGTTCGTGGATACCGATCAGATGGACGGATCCGTATTGAGACACGCTACCGACACGGTGTGAAATTACGCCCATCAGCTTATGCTTCGAAAACAGGTCGGTCCGGTGCGCTGGAAATTTCTATAATCGACAATGGTCCTGGCGTTCCTAAAAAAGTAGCAGACAAGATTTTTACTCCATTTTTCACAACCAAGGAGAGTGGAGCGGGCATTGGCCTTTCAGTGGTTGCCGAGATTGTAACTGCGCATGGTGGATACTTGGAAATGCAGAACACATCTGATGGAGCATGTTTCAAAATATTGCTTCAGATAGATTCTCCCGAGAAAAAAACTAACAAATAAAACAAGGAACAAAATGATGAGCGCGTCCG
This sequence comes from uncultured Hyphomonadaceae bacterium, assembly GCA_964342355.1. Lineage (GTDB taxonomy): Bacteria > Pseudomonadota > Alphaproteobacteria > Caulobacterales > Hyphomonadaceae > Hirschia. Next base: position 51,344 of record CAYFFG010000011.1, on the reverse strand, counting down.
GCCCAACCATACTTGTAGCAGATGATGATTCTAGCGTTCGTCTCGTAATCAGTCAGGCGCTGGCTCAGGAAGGTTATCATGTCAGAGCGACCAACACAGCGTCGACTCTATGGAAGTGGATTGAGGCGGGTGAAGGTGATCTTTTGATCACGGATGTTTATATGCCGGATGAATCCATTTTTGACATTATGCCTCAAATTCGCAGAGAACGTCCTGAACTGCCGATAATCGTCATTAGCGGACAGAGCACCGTGCTAACAGCGACTATGGCTTCAGATCATGGTGTTTATGATTATCAACCCAAACCGTTCGATATAGATGCGTTGGCAGATTCGGTAAAACGCGCTCTTCAAAAGCGAACACTTAAGGGTATTGAGCCAGCTAGTCGCAAAGCAGAAAAAGATGAGTCTTTACCGCTCATCGGGCGGTCTGCGCCTATGCAGGCAGTATATCGCATAATTGCACGTGTGATGAATACTGAACTGACTGTGCTTGTGGAAGGTGAAAGCGGAACGGGGAAAGACCTCTGTGCGAAAGCTATTCACGACCTTGGTAAGCGTAAAACTGGGCCGTTTGTCGCTGTGAGCCTTGCCGCGTTACACAAAGAGCAAGTAGAGGCGGAACTTTTTGGCCTAAGCGGCAGTCAAAACGTCACAAAAACTGGGCGGGTTGGTGAAGCAGATGGTGGTACACTTTATTTGGACGAAGTTGGCGACATGCCACTTGAGGCACAAACGGGGCTCCTGCGCTTTCTCCAAGACGGAAAGTATTCTCCTCATGGAGGTGGCCCGACTCAGCAATCAGACGTGCGGATAATAGCATCCACAAAACACGATCTCCGGTCACTTGTTGAACAAGGCAAGTTTCGAGAGGATCTGTATTATCGATTGAATGTCGTGACGTTAGCCATTCCGCCACTACGGGAACGTAAAGAAGACATACTAGAGTTAGCTTCCGCCTTTCTTGTGAGGGCTAAGAAAGAGGGGCTTCCGGAAAAGCAGCTCGATAAATCAGCATATGATCTACTTGCTGCCTATGATTGGCCTGGAAATGTCAGAGAACTAGAAAACCTCATTCGTAGATTAGCTGCGCTTAGTCCTGAACCTGTTATCAGCGCCCGCGAAATAGAACGTGAAATGCGGTCAGGCGCGAATGTTGAACAAGAAACGGAAGCATTTGAATCTGAAGTTGAAGCTTTGTTATCCCGGCATTTCATGGCGAAACTATCTATGTCTGGGGACGGAGAAGGAACAGTCTATCCCACAGTGATAGAGCAAGTTGAACGGCCACTAATCAAATTGGCACTCGCCGCAACAGGCAGTAATAAGGTGCGAGCGGCTTCTCTTTTGGGCTTAAACCGCAACACCTTGCGTTCGAAGATAAATAGCCTCGGGCTGGGTGATTCTGATTGAGTTTGAAAATTGCTTAACAGTTAACTACAAAATATTGTTGCATTATTGTCGCTCTGTGATCTTCTGGTCACAGATCGCAGAGTGAGTAGTGTATGCGCAAGCCTAGTCTAAGTTGGAAATCCCCAAGGAGTTTTGGTCCTGCTGGCGCGGCGGTGCTACGGGTATTGTTTGCACTAGCGGCTATAATCGCAACATTTGCGACTTATCTCTCAGTGTCTGATGTTGGCAACACATCGACAACCGGTAGCCCGCTTATGTTTTGGTTATTGGTTGCAAATCTTGTTGTTATATTATTCTTGGCTGCAGCACTAACGGCACGCATTTGGCGCCTTGTAAAAGAAAACCAAGAAACAGGCGGCGGCGCGCGCTTACGCCTAAGGATTATTGCGCTCTTTGGTCTTGCCGCCATGGTGCCGACAGTAGTTGTCGCCGCCTTTATGGGCACATTGATTAATCGCAGCGTTGAAAACTGGTTTTCGGAGAGAGTGTACTCCGTCATTGGTAATGCTGCTGAGGCTGCAGGTGCCGCCCAAGAATCTGTTGTCGCGGATGTAGTAAAAAGCCTACGGGAGACTGCAACTGATTTGAACGATGAGCCTGTTGCGGCTCTGTTTGAAACGGCGCCTGAACAGTTTAAACAGTTTCTATCCGCTGAGGCAGATTTAAGAGCGTTACCAACACTTGTTATACTCGATAGAAACCGAAAAGTTCGTTTTCATGTGTCTGGTGATCAATCACCTGTTTACATTGAAATGTCTGAGCTGAATTGGATTGCTTCGCAAAATGGGCAGATTGCCGTTGATGTTTCCGAAGATTTTTCTATTCGAGCGATGATCAAGCTTTCTGCATATGATGACATATTCCTGTATGCCGCGAAACAAGGTCCTAAAGCAGTTGCAGCTCAACTCCAGAAAACGCAAACAGCAATTACTGGCTATAAAGAAGCTGACGCTCGAAAAAATGCGCTTAGAACCGTTTTCATCTTGGCATACTTGGAAGCGGCTCTTCTTGTGTTGCTGGGTACGGCTTGGTTAGGGATGCACGCCGCTGGCCTAATTGCTGCGCCTATTGGCGCGCTTGCTGGCGCTGCGAGGGCGGTTCGAGATGGTGACCTAACTGTGAGACTGGATCGCCCGAAGGCGCACGATGAGGTCGATGATCTTACGGAAGCATTCAATCAGATGACTATGCGCCTGGCCCGACAGACAAAAGACTTAGAAACTTCTAGGACAGAGGCTGTCACGCGCTCAGCATTTATTGAGACAGTGCTTTCTGGAGTGGAAGCTGGCGTATTGCGGGTGGATGCCTCGTTTAATATCACGCTGGCGAATGCGTCTGCCGCTCGGCTGATCGGTTTACCATATTGTGAAGTCGAGAACGCCTCCCTACAGTCTATAGCGCCAGAATTTCTAGCGCCACTTCGGCAAGCAATCGCTTTAGATAACGCTGTAGGCGCTAATATCAAACGAACAGTAGAAGAAGGCGAATTGGACATTCACGTGCGTATCTCTCCAGAAACAGAGAGGGATGGCTATATCATAACATTTCATGACACGACCCGCCTTGTTGCAGCTCAACGTCAAGCTGCCTGGAGAGATGTTGCCCGCAGAATTGCACATGAGATTAGAAATCCCCTTACACCGATTCAGCTATCGGCAGAGCGTTTAAAAAGACGTTTTGGCAAGCAAATCAAAACAGAGACTGAAACGTTTGACCGTTGTGTTTCGACAATTCTGCGGCAGGTGGATGATATTGGGCGCATGGTGGAAGAGTTTTCTTCGTTTGCCAGAATGCCCAAGCCGACACTTGCCCCATTTGATTTACGAGAGCTCGTTAAAAGTGTCGGATTTGCGCAACGGCTAGCTGCCCCTTCCGTATCAGTAACTGTCAATACGTTTTCCCGTGAAATCAATATCTTCGGCGATGAAAGAATGTTGGGTCAAGCGCTAACGAACGTCGTTAAGAACGCGTGCGAATCCGTTGAAAGACACGTCCAATCAGGTGAGATTAAATCCGGGTCAGTGAACGTTTCCGTTGAACAGATCGGCGATAACGCGAGAATACGTATTCTCGATACGGGCGTTGGGTTTCCCGTTGAAGATCGAGCACGTTTCCTGGAACCTTATGTAACTACGCGTGAATCGGGTGTTGGGCTGGGGCTGGCTATTGTTACCCGTATTATTGAAGATCATGGCGGTCACATAACATTGGGCGATAACGATGAAGCAGGTCACGGAGCCTGTGTCGATATCATGTTGCCAATCAATCAAATAGGCGTCGACGCGCATGGGGAAAGTGCGCATGAGGGAGTAGAGTAATGGCCCAGGAAATTCTTGTTGTTGATGACGAAACGGACATCCGTGAACTCGTTGGGGGCATTCTAGAAGACGAAGGTTATGCTGTTCGAACAGCTGGAGACGCCGAGCAAGCACTGGATGCGATTCGGAAAAGAGCACCGAATCTGGTTGTATTGGATGTCTGGCTCAAAGGATCAGAATTTGATGGTCTTGAAATTTTGACCATGATCAAAGAGTTAGACCCTCTAATGCCAGTTATCATTATTTCCGGACACGGCACTGTTGAAACTGCGGTTACAGCGATACGACGCGGTGCGTATGATTTTTTGGAAAAACCATTTAACTCAGACAAGCTCTTGTTACTTGTTCAAAGGGCGTTGGAAGCTTCTGAATTGAAACGAGAGAACTCCAAGCTAAGAGCGCGTTCAGCAGCGAGTGACGAGTTGGTTGGGGTAAGTCACGCGACACAACAGATAAGAACAACTGTTACAAAAGTAGCGCCAGCAAATTCACGTGTCTTGATATCGGGGCCTCCAGGCGTTGGTAAAGAGCTATTAGCACGGCTTATACATAAGCATTCGCACCGCGCGACAGGACCGTTCGTGGTTGTTAGCGCCGCTTCCATATCGCCAGGCAACATGGAATTGGAGCTTTTTGGTGAGGAGGATCAGAATGGTCGTCCTAAGAAGATAGGCCTTTTTGAACAGGCGCATAACGGAACCTTACTACTTGATGAAATCGCGGATATGCCTGCAGGCACCCAATCGAAAATATTGAGGGTGCTGGTTGATCAACGCTTCCAACGCATAAATGGTAATTCAGATGTAAGTGTTGATGTGCGCGTGATTTCGTCCACGTCCAGAGACTTATCTCAAGAAATACAAGCTGGAAGGTTTAGAGAAGACCTATTTTATCGATTAAGTGTTGTTCCTTTGAGTATTCCAGCTTTGGAGCAGCGTCGTGACGACATAGGTCCTTTAATCAAGCACTTTACAAAATTGGTAGCAGAATCTTCTGGACTACCTGTCCGAAAGTTTTCGGAAGAAGCCATTGCAGTTTTACAGTCGGCTGATTGGCCAGGAAATGTTCGTCAATTGAGAAACATCGTTGAGCGCATCCTCATTCTTGCAAATGGTGATCCATCTCAAGAAATTACCCCTGATCACTTGCCTAAGGAACAAGAGTCAGATGGTGCAGGTAAGGCCTCTGTTGATACCATATCGATGCCTTTACGTGACGCGCGCGAAAAATTTGAACGTGAGTATTTAGCGCTTCAAATCACGCGGTTTGGTGGCAATATTTCACGAACAGCAGCCTTTATCGGAATGGAAAGGTCTGCTTTACATCGAAAACTTAAAGCTTTGGGTGTAGACACTGCGTCCTCTGGGCGAGAATAAGCCTATAAAAAACGACATGGATCGTTAGTATGCGTATCATTATATGTGGCGCCGGCCGTGTGGGGCAGGGTATTGCTGAACGTTTGGCGATAGAACATACGGTCACGGTTATCGACGAAGACTCACAACTCGTTGAGAGAATCACTCAGCTATACGAGGTGCGTGGGATCACCGGGCACGCAGCTCACCCGAATGTTCTCAAAAAGGCCGGCGCTGACGGTGCCGAGATGATTATCGCAGTTACCTATTCGGACGAAGTAAATATGATCACCTGCCAGGTGGCGCATTCACTCTTCAAGGTGACGAATAAAATCGCACGCATCAGAAGTCAGGAATATCTAAAGCCTCAATACAAAAGCCTGTTTTCTCAAGACAATATTCCAATTGATTTACATATATCGCCTGAAGTGGAGGTAAGCGAATCCATCCTGAAACGTCTTGAAACTCCCGGGGCGTTTCTTACAGCTAATTTCGCAAATGGGCTGGTAAATCTTGTTGGCGTTGAAGTCCCTGAAAAATCACCTTTGGTCGACGCAAGCATAGAAGACGTGTATTCGCTACTTCCTGACACGAAGGCGCGGATCGTTGCGATTGCACGAGATAAAAATATATTTGCCGCAAAATTGGACGAGACGCTGATCACAGGCGATCGGATTTATTGGATTGCTCCAAAATCCAACATTGAACACATGTTCACAATTATGGAACTTTTAGACAACTCAGGTCGGTTGGTGACGATCGTTGGAGCTGGGAATATTGGGTTGAACGTCGCACGAAAATTGGAAAAACAGAACCATATGCGGGTTCGTTTGATCGAGAAAAATGAAAATGTTGCTGAACGAGCTGCAGAAAAACTAAATCGAGCGATTGTTATTCAAGGGGATGGCCTGGACCCAGCCGTTCTAGAAGAAGCTGGAGCGGGTCAAGCAGATTTGGTTATCGGCCTGACGAGCGATGACAAAACAAATTTATTGTTAGGGCCACTTGCGAAAGACCTAGGCGCCAAAAAGGTGGTGTCACTTATCAATGAAACTGATTTAATCAACATTCGCTCCAATATTGGCGTTGACGCTTTGATAGATCCTAGAGGCGTCACTGTTTCACGAATTCTTCTTCAGCTCCGCCACGGTCGGCTTTCAGGGTTACAGACACTAGAGAATGGCGCCGCGGAGGTAGTAGAAGGTATCGTGCGCGAGACTTCTTCTCTTGTTGGCATGGAATTGCTGTCTGGCGACCTTCCGGAAGGCCTAGCTCCCGGCGCCATTGTCCGAGATGGTGAGCTGATAGAACTGAATGAGCGTGTTAGGGTTGGTGATACAGTTATACTGTTCGCAGAGCGAGAAATGGCGCGAAAAGTTGATCAACTGTACAGAGTTAAGCCTGAGTTCTATTAAAGAGAGTTATCTTTGAACGCATCAAGCGTCCTTCGCCAAATCGGACTCACGAGTGCGCTTACCGGCGCTCTTGCATTTGCTTGCGTGCTTTTTGCTAGAGTGATGGGGGATGCAGCCAGCGCTCGTGGCTTATTAATGACAGGCATATTTGGCCTATTCATAGGTGGCGCATTACTAGTTGCGCTCCGGGATGCTCCATCAAAAACAGGGGCGCGGGAAGGTCTTTTATTCGTAATACTTTTTTGGATAGTGACACCGTTTATTGCCGCTCCGCCCTTTATTTCCTCGGGGGTAGCGGACGGATGGATTCAAGCTTTTTTTGAGTCAACATCGAATTTGACAACGACCGGAGCGACATCGGGAAATGGTATCCAACCCGATGCGATTAGATTATGGCGCGCAATGTTGCAATTTATCGGTGGAGTGACAGGAGTTATAATATCGGTCGTCGTTCTTGCCGCACTTAATTTGACGGGACCAGGCATTCACCGTAGTCATTTGCTAACTCTACCTAAAGACGACTTGTTTGGAAGAATTGAACGCATCGCCCTTACAATTGGTATTGTATATGGCGTTGCTTTTTTGGTCGGCACATTCGGATTAGTTTTATCGGGGGCGGGATTACTAGATTCTGTAACCCGTACGATTGCAGCTGTGACGACGAGTACGACTTTATCTGACACTGGGGGTGTCTTTGACTATTCTAATAGCTCAATAATTATAATCAGTTTTCTTTTGTTTTTTGGAGCCACCAACGTTGCAATTCATAGTGACATCCTGCGTCGCGGCGGTTGGAGAATGTATTACAAAGATGGAGAAGGCTTTGCTTTATTGGCTGCAGTCATCATTCTCACAATTGGTATCTGGCTCGTCATTCAGAGTGTAGATTTCAGGTACTTCGCAGAAGCTCTTTCTTTCGTGTCGACGTCCGGAATGAATATAACCGGTGTAAATGGAGTGACCAAAGTCCTGCCTCAGCCCATACCGGATATTATAGCTTTTGTAGGGGGCTCTGCTCTCTCAACAGCCGGAGGGCTTAAAATATCGCGCGTGACGGTTCTGATGAGCCGCGCAGACGCTGAATTTCGAAGGCTGTCATTTGCCAACTCAAAAGCCACTTTAAGATTTCAGGGGCAGTCGCGTAAAGACAATATTGTTGTGGGGGTTTGGGTGTATCTCATAGCTTACATCTCAGCCACAGTATTTCTCGGGATGCTCTTAGCGCTTGCTGGATTAAGCATCGAGGAATGTTTCCGTACGGCCATAGGAGCAATTTCAAACACTGGCACGCTAGTGGACACTGCTGTACTGGATCAAGCGCCGTCTAATCTGACACTATTCCTTCTGTCAGTGGGGTGTATTCTCGGGAGAGTCGAAGTTCTTGCATTGGCGCCATTGTTCACATTAGATTTTTGGCGCAGATAATGAGAGTGTTTGTGTGTCTCGATGCCGATTCGGGTGCTTGATGGGCAGATAATATTGTAAATGAAGATCAAAGACGAAGATCGCAAATAACAAAGTCCGACAAAGAGGCTGATAAAAATGTCGTCAGAAAAAAAACAAAACCTCCAAGATACGTTCCTGAACGCCGTACGCAAAGGAAAAACGCCACTTACTATTTTTCTCGTAAATGGCGTTAAGCTGCAGGGGATAGTAACTTGGTTCGATAACTTTTGTGTGCTGTTGAAAGGTGATGGTCGCCCCCCACAGCTCGTTTACAAGCATGCGATTTCGACTATTGCGCCCAACAGTCCAGTAAAACTTTTTGAATCTGATGAAGCATCCACCGAGGACGAGTGAATAACCGTTCTATAGATCGCACGCCTGCTCGACAAAATGCGGGGATTGTTATTCCCACAATCGGGGATGCATCGCCCTTCCATGCATCCCGATCCGAAGAAACGCTCGGCCTCGTGGAGGCTCTGGGTATCTCTAACGGATTTCTAGTAGAGCTGCGGGTTAGAGAACCAAACGCCGGTCGACTATTTGGCGGGGGACAGTTGGAGCTTATTGGTGAGCAAATTAATGCTCAAGATGTGACTATTCTAGTCGTCGATTGTGCTCTTTCGCCAATCCAACAACGTAATTTAGAACGTGTTTTAAATGTTAAGATAGTCGACAGAACCGGGCTTATATTAGAGATATTCGGCGTTAGAGCGCGGTCTGCTGAGGGGCGATTACAAGTCGAAATGGCAAGACAGCTTTATGAGCGGTCTCGGCTTGTGCGAACCTGGACACACTTGGAACGTCAACGAGGAGGCCAGGGGTTTCTCGCGGGGCCTGGAGAAAGCCAACTAGAAGCAGACAGGCGTATGTTGGATCGGCGAATAGCTCGCCTTAAGGCGGACCTCGAAAATGTCCGCCGCACACGTCGGTTGCAGCGGACAGGTCGTAAACGTCGCGGCAAGCCAATTATCGCTTTAGTAGGGTACACGAACGCAGGCAAATCTACTTTGTTCAACCGGCTGACCTCTGCTTCAGTGCTCGCTGCTGATATGCCTTTTGCAACGCTTGATCCAACGGCCAGAGATATTGAACTACCTTCCGGACAAGAAGTGACATTTATCGATACGGTAGGATTTATCACAGACCTTCCCACACACCTGATCGAAAGCTTTCGAGCGACAATTGAAGAAGCAATTGAAGCGGATCTATTGTTGCATGTGAGAGATATCAGCCATGAGGATAGTGAACGACAGGCTGATGATGTGGAGGAGATTCTGTCGCAGTTGGAGGCAAAAACAAAAATAGATCGACCGCCAATTATAGAGGTATGGAATAAGTCTGATTTGCTGTCTGATAGTGTGCTTGAAGTAATTAAGTCCAATGCAACTAAAGACAATGATGTTACAGTTATCTCTTCACTGAACGGCGACGGCATCGAAGCATTATTAACAAGAATACAATCTAAGGCTTTTGCGTCACGCCGAATGTTTCAACTGCGACTTGCACCACAACATGGAAAGGCGCGGGCGTGGTTGCATGAAAATTGTGAAGTAGATTCTGAAGAGTATGACGACCGAGGCGCTAGTCTAATTTCTGTGCAGTTGAACGAGATAGAACTAGCAAAGTTCGTTCATAATCATCCTGACATTGATCCAGATGACGTTATTTTGAATTCTTCTCGAATAATATAATACACTACGATTTTTTTGCATCAGCCCACAGGTTAAGCATGCCTTGAACGTCGAAGTCCTTTAGAGTCTTACCCTTGTTTGTAGCTAACAATTCCATAGTCCGAAAACGTTTTTCGAATTTAAAATTTGAAGCCCTTAACGCTTCTTCTGGATCGATTTCCAATTTTCTAGATAGGTTTGCAGCAGCAATTAGAAGATCGCCAACTTCCTCTTTTATTGCATTTGTATCACCCGTTTCATGAGCGTCTTTAATTTCACGTAATTCCTCTTCTACTTTGTCGAAAGCGTCTTTTATATCGGGCCAATCAAATCCAGTACGGGCAGCTCGTTTCATGAGTTTTCCCGATCGGATTAATGCTGGTAGCGCAATTGCCACGCCATCAAGCGCGCTTTCGACATCAGCTTTTTTACCTGATTTGAGCGCACGTTCTTTCTCTTTTATATTTTCCCAGTTTTCAGTCTGAGCGTCAGCTGTTCCAACGGATTGATCTCCAAAAACATGTGGATGTCTGCGGACCATTTTTTCGGTGATGCGTCTAGCTACTTCGTTTATGTCAAATAGGCCTTTGTCTTTACCTATTTGTGATTGAAAAACGACTTGAAGAAAAAGGTCTCCGAGTTCCTCGATCAAATCATCCGTCGTACCATGTTCAATGGCATCTGCGACCTCATAAGATTCCTCGATCGTATATGGCGCGATCGTCGCAAAATCTTGTTCCAAATCCCAAGGGCAGCCATTGTCTGGATCTCTCAAACGCTCCATTAGGTAGATCAAATCCTGAATCGAATTTCCTGAATACTTAAATGTTTTGCTCATACCGCTCTCATTCGATCAAATAGCGAAACTTTAGGAATTTCTATCATCTTTATTTATGGTCGGTGTTACCAAACTAAAAGCCCGCAATTCAATCTGAACTGCGGGCTTGAACAAAGATCACACCTATTATTTCTTACTTAAATTCAGGTACATCTGCGAATGGCAGCTCTGGCATATCTTTGGCAACGCTGTCCGTGTAATTAGCTTCGCGCTTTTCTAAGAACGATGACACACCTTCTTTAACATCATTGCTTCGACCTCTAGATTGGATCGAGCGACTATCTACCATATGTGCTTCCATAGGGTGATTAGCGCCCAGCATGCGCCAAACAAGTTGACGGCTCAAAGCAACAGATACTGGCGCAGATTTTTCTGTCATCTGTTTTGCTAGTTCTTTTGCTGCGTCCAGAAGCTCTTCCGGCTCATGAAGGGATTGCACTAAACCTTTTTGCAATGCTTCTTCCGCAGTAAAAACCCGGCCAGAATAAAACCACTCAAGAGCAGTCGGAATGCCAACCAGGCGTGGAAGAAACCAAGATGAACAGGCTTCTGGCGTAATGCCGCGCCTGGAAAAGACAAAGCCAAACTTTGCGGATTTAGACGCAATTCGCGCATCCATGGGCAGTTGCATAGTTGCGCCAATACCAACAGCAGCACCATTTACAGCAGCTATTATTGGTTTAACGCTTTCATAGATACGTAAAGTAACGCGACCACCACCATCGCGGCGAACATCATTGACAGTGATCTCGTCTGAAGGCGCATCAGGATTGTATTTAAAGGTATCGCCGCCGCGTCCCAGGTCTGCTCCTGCACAGAAGGCTCGCCCTGATCCCGTTAGAATTACCGCACGCACTTCATCATTAGTATCTGTGTGATCAAGAAGAGTGATCAAGTCGCGACGCATAGCCTGATTGAAGGTGTTCATAACATCGGGACGAGAGAAGGTCGCAATAGCGATTCCATCTTCGATCGAAAGTTCTAGAGTATCGAATTTGATGTCTGTCAAAGTTATTCTCCCTGGTTGCCATAAAGTTCGGCAAACTCTTGTTCGTAAGCCTCATAAGAGGCTTTAAGTGTTGCTGTGTTCAATAGCATATGTGCGATCACATCGTTACTGCCAGGTTCAAACACGCGCGTTTTTACCCACATGCTTTCAGTGCGCCGACTTCCGCTGAAAGCAATGATTTCACGTTCAATTTCGTAGTCATGTCCGACTAACAGCGGGCCATCATAAACTTTTATTTCCTGATCTGCGAATAAACCAACAGCAGGACCACGTGTTCTATAAGCGCCTTCTCTCGCGACATGATTTAACAAGACGCTAATCATTTCGAAGGGAATTATTGCATTCTCATTCTGGTAGAGGGGAGAGGGTTCTGTAATTACTTTTAGTTTTGTCGCCAGCGAAAAAGGATAGAGATCGCCCATATGCTGATCCATATCCATTCGAACTGTTATACGGCTTGATTTATCCCCCACTTTCACATCCCGAAGAATCACAGGTTGCTCTAACGGACGCAGCGTTTCTAACCGAGCTTCCAAAGCTGTAGGCGTTGATGTCCCATGCATGGAAGCTGACCCTACAAGGATTTCAGTTTCATCATCTCGTTCCATTCGGATTTCGGCATGATCACCTGAATCTGATTTTTGTAAGATTGCTCGAACACGTTCCCCCTCAAAAACCGGCGCTCTATAGTGTGCGGAAAGGCAACCCTTAGATAAGAACTCTGGACCAAAGGCAGCAACGCCTAGAGGAACAAATTGACTGAAATGAGTAGGACCTTCAATCGTGCCTCCACTAAAGCCAAGCTTTTGAGCCGTGGCGTCATCATGGATTGAGGCATGTCCTTCATAGGTTTGCTCTGCCAACATTTGGCGCGGTTGACGCCAAGGACCGATAATTTTTCCGTCTCTTTCTTCCAAGTTAGATTGGAAAGAGTCTACGCTAGTCATGTCCGGCTCTCCCAAATTTCTATGAACTTACGAAGCTCTGCAGGCGACCGTTTATAATAGACGTCGCGTCATCTATTATACGGTTTACCAATTCTTCGACAGTTGGGATGTCATTGATGAGGCCTTGCACTTGCCCAGCCCAGTACAAGCCATTTGCGAGATTTCCATTTTCCATAACTTCGCGTCCGCGAGCCCCGGCAACCAAGTGAGCTACATCCTGGAAGCTCGTTTCGGGCTTATTGAGAATTTCGACGACCTCATCAGAAATCACATTCTTTCCGACCCGCGCTGTATTGCGGAGTTTGCGGAAAATTAGGTTTGTGTCCCGCTCTTCGCTTTCAACAATTTTCTGTTTTACGTTTTGGTGAATTGGGGCTTCTTTGGTTGCGCAGAAGCGCGTTCCCATATTGATGCCATCAGCACCTAGAGCAAGCGCTGCAGCAAGACCGCGGCCGTCTCCAAAACCGCCGCTAGCGATCATTGGAACTGTTACTTTGTTCGCCGCTGCGGGAATCAAAATAAGTCCGGGAATGTCGTCCTCGCCTGGATGACCTGCGCACTCGAAACCATCAATAGAAATGGCATCAGCACCCATCTTTTCTGCTGATAGCGCGTGCCTAACTGCCGTACATTTGTGAATGACTTTAACACCGTTCGCTTTTAGGTCCGCAACGTGCTCATGAGGACGGCTGCCTGCAGTTTCCACGATTTTGACACCTGACTCGATGATTGCGCGACGGTATTCGTCGTATGGAGGTGCCTTCGTGGTCGGTAATATCGTAATATTCACGCCGAACGGTTTATCCGTCATGTCTTTTACACGCTGGATTTCTTTTTCTAAATCTTCGGGAGTGGGTTGAGTGAGCGCAGTCAAAAAGCCTAGTGCGCCAGCATTTGCAACCGCTGCGACAAGCTCTGCTCGTCCGACCCATTGCATGCCGCCCATAGCTATTGGATGCTCAATACCAAAAAGTTCTGTGAAGCGCGTTTTCATGAGAAGTTTCCTGACCTGTTAGAGCGTATTGCTTAGTACTGTTTCCTGTATACGCAGTATTTGGTGAGAATGAAGAGTCCTCATAAAAACAATCGCTGCAGCGCACCATAAAAATGTTTTTTGGGAAATTTGTTGGGGGAGGCGCCAATTGATATGTAGGTTCAAATTCAAGAGAATATAATCAGTTTAGTTAGTTTAGTTGGATTAGGGCTTTGGCGGAATACACACTCACAAAAGCAGAGTTGTTTAAATTGGTTTGGGAAAAGCCGATGACGTCGCTCGCTAAAGATTTTGGAATGAGCGCTAACGGTCTAGCAAAAATCTGTGACCGGGTGGATATAGATCGTCCACCTAAAGGGTATTGGGCGAATCCGTATTCTCAGCGTACAAAACCACATCCAAACTCAATCTCAGATCCAGATCTTGTCATTGAGATTGGAGGCAGGAAACGTGGTGCGCGTCGTTCACAATCGCGGATGACGCGTGAGCAGCGCCAAGAGCAAATAATGGAATCTGCTCGCAACATAATATCGAAAGAAGGCGCCCACTTTGTTTCTCTGCGCCGTATAGCGCGCGAATTAGGCATCAGCGAAGCGCAGGCTTATAATTGTTTCGAAACCCGCCACGTTCTGCTTGTGGAGATCGCCACTCGCGAACTTGACACTTTTGCTGTGAAACGTGCGGAAGTTGTATCACGCGGAAATAATCGTCTTAGCAAAGTTATCATGTCGACGCTTGCTTACCTGGAGGAAGCGTCTGAGCGCGGCTCATTGGTTACCAATCTAATGGCTTTGTCGGATGTTCGAAAGGAGATAGAGCTCAAACGCTCAGAAATCACTCAAGAAATTAGAAAAAAACAAGTCAATAACCTCGTTGAGGATAGGCGATTTTCATTTGATGAAGCACTAGTACGTGTCGCGCTTTTTAACAATCTGACCTTACGGGCCGGCGGATTGGTATCCAATGGAAAATTGTCGAAATTGGAGGCTCAGACTTTAATTCTTCCTCCTATCATCAAAGCTGCAACACAATTGCGGTCAGATTAGACTTTCCATTAATCGTACTTGCTTATGCCTTCGATCATAGATGTTGCTATGGCGCGCATTGTCGCGTGCGTCATCTCTACGCTAGACCCAGCACGAACTTGACGCGCACTTTCATCTGCAAGTGATGCAAGCAGCACGACTAGAGATAGAGACACATTGAGCGGAAGAGATTTTTCTGTCCGAGCCAATCTTGCTACACGCTTTAGGACACCATCTCGCAACATTCTGTAATTGCGCGATAATTTTCCAGCCATAAAGCTGTCAATGTTGACCATATGAACTAAGTTGCTGTGTTTTTGAAGAAACTCAAAATATACGTCTAAAAGCTCGAGAGTGACTTTTTCAAAGTTCACAGCGCCAGCAATCGAAATAACGTTAGCTGTACTAAAGTAGTCAACTGCATCATCGAGAATAGCATTTATTAGGTCTTCGCCATTTGGGAAATGCGCATACACAAGAGCGCGACTGACGCCTGCTGAGCAGGCGACCTCAGCAACTGATATCGGAATCGCCCCTGAATTCCGAAAAACCAAATCCGCCGATTCGATCAAACGAGTGACGGCTTCGCTACGATTCGTTGTGCTTGTTTCTGTCATTCTCGAATAGATTCCCGCGTCTTCAACGCTTGGCAACTTATATTTTCTGAAAAATACGTTTTTTGTTGGTGAGATTGTCATTGACTGCACTGCGACCCTGAGAATATATTTACAAACTAGGGAGGTTGCCAGCTTTTGATCGCCTATTCCCGAGGGGCGGTCCGGATGGCAAAATTATAATAGTGAGAAAGAGATGATTAACCCGGTAAATCGCCGCCGAGTGATGCAGATATCAATGGCGGGCGCAGCTATGGCTGCTGCGGGCTGTTCAAAAGAATCAGGCCTGACTTGTGCGACATCCAAAACGTTGACGACAGGCGAGTTGGCGGCGCGCAATGGTAGGCAATATGTCGAGAACTCTAAGACGCCCAATAAATCATGCGCCAATTGCACGTTTTTCCAAACCATTGGGGAGGGGTGTGGAACGTGTGCAATAGACAGCCTTCCCGCTAATCCTGCAGTTTTTTGCATCTCTTGGGCGGCAAAAGAAGCCTCCCTAAAAATTAAACAAAACAATAGTCCCAATTCAGGGGGGAGTGAAAATGTTTAGGAAATTGTTTCTTGCGACATCGTTAGTGGCGCTTTCTACGGCATGCACCCAACAAACGGTTACTGATGCACAATTGGTGCGTTCTGAGAGCTCGGGCGCTGTCGGCGCGGTAGCGGCGGTCACACCTGGTCAGGGTGCATCTTTGCTAGCCGAAGACGGATCTGAGACTCTCGGATTTGCTTTTGATTATTTCTGGTTTGCGGTTAACGAAACGCCTCAGGATTGCCCGGAAGGTTTCGCGATGGCGTTGCGAGATGTTGCGATCATGAACCTTCCTAAAGATCGCCAGTCTTATTTACTGCAGCCTGAAAACAGATCTGATTACTACAAAATGGGATATAGGCTGTCCGCAGTCAGGATGGCTGAGCAAGGCGGAAAATCGATTTGCAATATTCCTGACTCCTACGACGATCCTATTCATAAAGTGGTTCAAAGTCCTGTGTCTTATGGTCGAGATTTGGATGGTGTGAACTCAGACGGTGCAGATACTGAATCCTGCGGTGGTGTTGACTTTACGAGCCCCGATGGACGCACTGGAGTGGATAACCAGCTTTATAGGGTCATGGGTTGCATTGATAGCTTTCGGCGGGATGCGGAATTTGCTGGCGGCGCCATGGAAGACTATCACATCGGTTCATATCGCGATGGTGAAACAACGACACTCATGGAAATTACAGGTGTCGATGACCGCTTAAATGACGATGAAGTTACAATTGGCATCTATTCAAGTCACGAGCCCACGCCATTTGACGCCGAAAAGAATGGTGTGCCCTACGGTAGTTTGACAGTAACGGACAATTTGCTTTGGCATAATGAAGTCAAGGGTCGGATTGTTGACGGTGAGCTAATATCCGACACATTTGACCTTCGCCTGAAATTTGGTTGGTCTGGTCGTCCCGCTGAATACGTCATTAAAGGTTCGCGCATTCACCTCACACTAAACGAAGATGGCAGTGCTTCGGGGGATCTTGCGGGCTATTTCGATACCAAACACGCTTACTGGCACAATTTTCATAATGATCGCGGGGCGCTGGAAGTTGCAAATGGTTTTACCTGTCCTGCCGTACATGATGCGCTGATGAAGTATTCGGATGGATACCCAGACCCAGAAACAGGACAATGCACGGCAATTTCAACAGCAATGTCCATTAAAGCTGTTCCAACATTTGTTCTGCATCAGCCTAAAGAGCAACTTCAAAACTACTTTCTCGACACAAGAGAATATTACGGTGTGGAACTCGCGGAAATAGCGGTAGAGGGCGCAACTCCACGTCCGTTAAACGAAAAGATTGGTCCTCAGAGACTGAGCCAGGACGACAAAGAATATAAGGACGATAACTAATGCCGCACGCATTTAAAACAAATTCGGAAAAGGCGGCAAAAGCGTTAGTTCGAAAATCGCTGACACTGTTAGGGTCAGTTGCGCTGATTATTCTATCGGGATGTGGGCAGTCATCTAAGATTGGCGATGGACCACTACCGCCTCCTCAGATGAAGCTAATTTCTGAAAGTCAGTATCGTAATACCGTATCCGATTTACTTGGCCAGGACATTAAGGTTGTTGGACGCTTTGAGCACGCACCAGAAGTCGAGGGTATGGCCGCTTTAGGCGCAACCGAAGTTTCTATTAGTTCACGCGGTTATGAGCGTTACTACGCAATGGCGACGCAAATCGCTGCTCAAGCTACCTCCGATGGAAATTGGGACCGCATAATCGATTGCAGCAAAGATTCCTCTGCTCAGTTTGATGTTGAGTGCGCTAAAAATGCAATTAATAACCTAGGGGAGAAGTTACTTAGGCGTCCTTTATCAAATGAGGAAGTCCAGGGATGGTTATCCTTAGCGGAAGCATCGACTCAAGAATTAGGAAGTTTTCAAGACGCAATGACGCTTGTCGTTGAGGGATTTTTAGCGTCTCCGGAGTTTCTCTTTCTTATTGATCACACAGAAACCGACGAAAAAGGAAATGTGCGACTAACAGCGCACGCAAAAGCACATCGCCTTAGTTATTTTTTGTGGAACTCGGTGCCTGACGAAGAGCTTTTGGCTCAAGCACAAAGTGGCGCGCTTCACGATAAGAAAGTTCTTCAGGAGCAGGTTGCTCGGATGATATCTTCCGAGAAGCTTGAGGTTGGGGTAGAAGCCTTTTTCGAGGATTTTCTCGACCTGGACGCTTTCGATACATTGAACAAGGATAAGCTAATCTATCCGGCCTTCAACAAACAGGTTGCTGTCGATGCTAAGAAACAGGTACAAAAATTCCTGACTTATCATTTGCTGGAAAAAGAGGCTCCTTACTCTTCGATTTTCACTGCCAAAGAAACGTTCATGACCCGTCCGCTGGGCATGCTGTATCGCGTACCGGTGAGCTCTAGAGAGCAATGGGAAAAGTACACTTTTTCAGAATCTGATCCGCGCGCTGGTTTGTTGTCTCATGTTGGTTTTACTGCGCTTCATTCCCATCCAGGCCGCAGCTCCGCAACTTTGCGTGGTATCGCCGTAAGGGAATTGCTATTGTGCCAACCGGTCGCGCCAGCCCCGGCTGCTGTTAATTTTACAGTTGTGCAAGAAACGGACAATCCGGATTTTAAAACAGCGCGTGCGCGTTTGACTCAACACCGTACCGACGATGCATGTCGCAGTTGTCATGAATTCATAGACCCAATTGGATTGGCGTTGGAAAACTTTGACGGTGCGGGTCAATTCCGTATTGCAGAAAATGGTGAAGCCATCGACGCAAGCGGAGTGTTGGATGCAAATGAATTCTCCAATCTGGAAGAGATGCAGTTTTCATTAGCTGAGCATCCGGCAACTGCACCGTGTTTGGTTGAGAAAATGCAGAAATTTGCGATCGGTCGCAAACCGGGACAAATCGACCGGGCATGGAGAATCCGATTGGAAAAAAAATTCTCCAAGAAAAAACAAAACTTGAGAGCACTCCTATCTGACGTTGCGCTGAGTGAGGAATTCTTCGCCGTAGCCGCTCCCAAAACATCCACTGAAACGCAAACTGTGAACCTTGAAGAGCAAGGGAATAAGTCATGAGAATTTTAGGTAAGAACAAATTGTCACGCCGTACCATGTTGAGGGGTGCCATGCATGGTTCTGCGCTTGCAGTAGGATTGCCTTGGCTGGAAGCAATGGCTGAAACAACCTCTGCACGTCCGCCGGTGCGTTTTGGCACTTGGTTTTGGGGGTGCGGCGTTACGCCAGGGCGCTGGGATCCGATCGTTGAAGACGGACAGTTTGTTCTAAAGCCAGAATCTGCTCCACTGGAACGGATAAAGCAGCACTTGAACTTCTTAACTGGGTTTGATGCGATCCTAGATGGGAAGCCAAACCACGTTCATGTAAGCGGCACATTCAGTCTGCGTTCCGGTATAGCGCCTCAAAATTTTGGCGTTATAGAAGGACCCACCTTTGAAACCACTATTGCCGACAAAATTGGCGCACGAACACGATTTAGAACAATCGACTTTGCTGCGACAGGAAACCCCGCCGATTCATATAGTTATCGCTCGGCTCGTGTGAGAAACGCTCCAGAAACTAGCGCTGAGGCGTTATATCAACGTCTGTTCGGTGCAGGTTTTAGTACTGCGGGAGGCGGCGAATTCGTACCCGATCCCCACGATCTGCGCCGTCGTAGCGTATTATCATTTGTGTCTGATCAGCGAAAATCACTTGAGCAAAGACTCGGCAGTGAAGACAAACAACGCCTTGATCAATACTTTACCTCCGTGCGTGAAGTTGAACAACAGTTAGAACTTCAAACAAGTGAACCTACTGTTTCAGCGAATTGCTATGCGCCGGAAAATCCAGGCGAGATGGCTGCGAACTATGATGTTGCTAATGTTAACGCAAACCATCGCGTAATGACGAAACTATTGGCTATGGCGCTGGCGTGTGATCAATCACGCTCTTTCAACGTGCTTTTCTCCAACTCAGCATCTTCACTGCATCGGTCAGGCGAAGCGAGTAGTCATCACCTTTACACTCATGAAGAGTTCACAGACTCCGATCTTGGTTATCAAGTTGAAACCAGCAAATTCGTTGTCGAGAACATGAAAGGCTGGTCAGACTTTGTTGAGATACTTGCAAACACACCTGAAGGTGATGGGACATTGCTCGACAACTGTCTGGTCTTGGCGCACTCAGATACTTCCTGGGCAAAAATTCATGCAGTTCAAGGCCTTCCAATGATGACAGCGGGTAAAGCTGGTGGAGCTGTTAGGAACGGACAAGTTATATCGGCAAACGGCGATCCGATCACACGTGTGGGATTGACTATGCAGCAACTGTTCGGAGTTCCAGTCACCTCCTGGGGACAGGGTAGCATGGAAACAGACACACCAGTGTCACAAATTTTAGCCTAGAGGGATAAGGCAATTATGAATTCGAAAAAGGTTCAACGTGTTGCGTTGAGCATGCTAGCGAGCGCGATCACTATCGCGCTCGCCTCATGCGGAGAAGGCAGCAAAGAGAAGGTGCTGTCTCCAGAGGAGCTGCAGCTCGCAGACATTGTAAAGTCAAGACAAGCTGGCTTCCAGGACATTGGCGCTTCTTTCAAAGCCATCAGCGATGAAATGAAGGCAGGCAGATTAGACAGTGCCACAGTGGATTTCTCAATCAGAAACCTCAATACATATGCACAGAACGTACATAACTGGTTCCCTGAAGGCTCTGGCCCAGAGCTGGGCGTAAAAACAGAAGCATCAGCCAAAATTTGGGAAAAACCAGAAGAATTTGCAGAAGCTGTTTCGAACTTTGAAGCAGCCATCTCAACACTGTCTGCCGAAAAAGCGGACACTAACAAACTGGGAGCAAACTTCGCGCGGGCAGGTGGTACATGCAAGTCTTGTCACGACGTATTTCGTTTAGAGGACTAGGGGAAAGTTTTATGAAAAAGACTTCGCGATTGTTCGCTATAACTTGCTCTGCAATGCTACTTTCCTTTTCAAACGTTGCATGTGCGCATGCACATGAGGAGGGCGAGGAAGCAAAAAACACCTCAACAACGGAGCTCTCTGTGGCTGCTGTTGTGGTCCCGGTGGACAACATACAGGCTGCTGAGACTTTTTACGAGGAAACACTTGGCGCTGTGTTGGTCCGCCGCTCCAACACAGAAAAATATAATGAGTCTATATTCGGACTTCAGGACTCAACTTCAGCTCGTTTGGTCCTCATTGAGGATCTGACCGATAAATCAGAACTAGGGCCTGTTCGCATCGTTTTTAATACTCAAGATGCTAAAGCGCGTGTGGAAGCGCTCAAGCAGGCCGGCGGAGACGTACAACGTGAAGCTATTCCCGTCCCCAATGCCGGATCACTTATTATAGCTATCACGACCGACCCATTCGGAAACACGCTTGAATTCATCCAGCGGTGACTTGATTTAAGCGAAGTACTGAAAGTAGGTGAGTATCGCGGCAAGTGATAACGCAATACAAAATCCAACAAACTTAGAAACCCACTCGGAACTGGACAGTGATGCCTCGTTTTGCGTGGGTTTCATTATATCCTTTGAATAGCCCGTTATCATTGGACCAATGAGGTTTTGCTTTTTTACCAATCTATAAAATACCGCGGCAGAGAGGTGTAGGATGAGCAAGGCTACAAGGGCATTAAAGCCGTTTTCATGTAGATCAGAAGCGTATCGTCCGTCACTGAAGGATATGAAACGAGCAAAACCGCCAGAGTTTAATCCATCTGTATCTACTGTAAACAAACCCGTAAAAATCTGAAAAACTAAGGTCGATAAAATAAGAGCTACCGACCATCCTCCAATTGGATTGTGGCCGATAGATGTGGGACTATTTTTACTGAATAAATCCTGAGCATATCTGAGTACTGTCCATGGTGACTTGATGAATGTCGCAAATTTTGCCGTTGTCGATCCAAATATTCCCCAGTAAATGCGATAAGCTAGGACTGCGCAGAGAATAATTGCTACAGGTATATGGATTGCAAACATCCTGTTTTCACCCGTCCACCACAATACGGGAATAGCTAGAATGTATCCTAAATGAGTTAGGCGAACGCTCAAATCCCATACACGCGGACGATGAATAGGATCGGTTACGTTATCGTCCATTTCTAAAGACTGCATTTGCCTGGCCTCATCCAATTGATTTCGAATCCTACTGATCTTTTGATTTACCTATTTATAGGCGATGAGCTGGTCAGAAGTCGCCTGTTTTGGCCTGTCCGCTATATTTATTTTCGACGGTGTGACTTCCTTATTGCTCCAAACCAACTCCGAATACGCTCGGCTTACGATCAAAGATGACTAATGGCGCCGTCAATTTGTGCATTGCTTCCATGAAGGTTGGTTTATCTGGCAGATATTAGATCCAGCCATTGTTGCCTCAAGCAGACGCAGATATCCGGATAAACACACGCGGTGACGAAGCCGCGCCCATTTCGACGTCCGGCGTAGGACGTGTCGAAAGTAGCGACTGTCAGCTACTTCGCGAACTTCAGTCGCTTTGCCTTTTAAAATCCTATGTCCGATCGCCTCTGAACATCATGCGAAGACCCAATGGGGAACACGAAATGAATCCGTTTAAATTCCAGGACGAACAGCCTGCCATATCTTCCACACGTCGCAAATTCGCCATTGGCGTATCAGCTGTATGCGCATTTTTGTTGAGTGCTTGTGGCGGCGGTGAGCCGAAAACTCAAACAGAAACAACTGAACCTGAAGTCGACATTTCCATACCAACGCTCGACCTTGAAAAGACAGACCTTAAATTCGGTTTTATCAAACTGACCGACATGGCGCCGCTCGCGATTGCCTATGAAAAGGGCTTTTTTGAGGATGAAGGACTGTTCGTCACTCTAGAGCCTCAAGCTAACTGGAAAGTTCTTCTTGACCGCGTAATTGACGGTGAGTTGGACGGCGCACACATGCTTGCAGGACAACCGTTAGCCGCAACCATCGGTTTCGGAACAGAAGCCCACGTCATCACACCCTTCTCGATGGACTTGAACGGAAACGGGATCACTGTTTCCAACGAAGTTTGGGAAGAAATGAAACCAAACATTCCCAAAATGGACGATGGACGTCCAGTGCACCCAATTAAAGCGGATTACCTCAAGCCGGTCGTAGACCGATACAACGCTGAAGGTAAGCCGTTTAACATGGGTATGGTTTTCCCTGTCTCTACACACAACTATGAGCTACGTTACTGGTTGGCAGCAGGTGGCATTCATCCCGGGTATTATTCTCCTGACGATGTTTCTGGGCAAATCCAAGCCGACGCCTTCTTATCAGTGACACCTCCACCGCAAATGCCAGCCACACTGGAAGCTGGCACTATTTACGGCTATTGCGTTGGCGAACCTTGGAACCAGCAAGCTGTGTTTAAAGGTATCGGCGTACCCGTGATCACCGACTATGAAATCTGGAAAGATAATCCAGAAAAAGTATTTGGTATCACTGCTGAATTTGCAGAAGAAAACCCAAACACAACTCTTGCTCTGACCAAGGCGCTTATTCGGGCAGCAATGTGGCTTGACGCAAATGATAACGGTAACCGCCCAGAGGCGGTGGAAATTCTGTCAAGACCAGAATACGTCGGTGCTGATGCTGAAGTTATCGCGAACTCAATGACCGGTACATTTGAATATGAAAAAGGGGACAAGCGCGACGTTCCGGACTTCAACGTATTCTTCCGTTACAACGCGACATATCCTTTCTACTCTGATGCTGTTTGGTATCTCACTCAGATGCGTCGTTGGGGTCAGATTGCGGACGCTAAAGACGATGCCTGGTACGATGAGGTCGCCAAAAAGGTTTACAAACCAGACATCTACATCGAAGCGGCAAAGCTACTAGTGGAGGACGGTAAAGCTGATGAAGCAGATTTCCCATGGGAAAGCGACGGCTACAAACCACCAGTTCCTGCGGAGCACTTCATTGATGGTGTTTCCTACGACGGAAAGCAACCAAACGCCTACCTCGACAGCCTAACGATTGGCCTAAAAGGCGCCCAGCGCATCGAGGGTAATGACGTCGTCGAATAAGCGAACCCCTTCATTCGCTTGGCGACCGCGGGCGAAGTTTCTGCACAAAAACTTCGCCCGCAACGCCTAAACACAAGTTTATGGAATTTAGTTATGAGCACTGCAGCAGCCCCAAAAGTCGTGCCGCTCAAGGAATCTGAGCCAGCGCCGGAAGTAGATAAGCAAGCCGCGAAACAGGAGCGTAAAGAAAAGGTCTTCTCGACAATAAACAGAGCGTCAAAATTCCTTGACGCTGTTGGTTTGTCTTGGATTACGCCAATTTTGATGATGGCGGCCGGTGATAGCCCAAAAGAACAGGGTAAAATATTATGGAATCGCTTAGGTGTTCCAGTCCTTGCTGTTCTTGTCTTCATGTTTGCGTGGGCTCAGCTGGCTCCAACTGTAAAAACGTCCCTCGGGGCGATACCCGGTCCTGGAGCAGTTTGGGAACAAGCAGTTGTTCTGCACAACGATCATGTTGCTGAAAAACAAAAAGCAGCAGAGTTTAAAGCGCGCCAAGATGCGCGAAATGACCGTTTGATAGCCGCTGGCAGAGCCGACCAGGTTCGTGAACGTGAATACACCGGTAAACAAACTTATTACCAGCAAATCTGGACGAGTTTGCAAACAGTGTTCTTTGGGTTCTTAATCGGTACAGTGATCGCGGCTCCATTGGGCATTATTTGCGGCATGTCTCCCACCATGAACGCAGCCTTCAATCCGCTAATCCAGATCTTTAAACCGGTATCTCCGTTAGCATGGCTACCGATTGTGACCATGGTTGTGTCTGCAACGATGGCTACCTCTGATGGCGGGTTATCAAAGAGCTTTGTTACATCGGCTATAACCGTAACGCTCTGTTCGCTATGGCCCACATTGATAAACACTGCGGTCGGTGTGGCTTCTATCGACAAAGATCTGGTCAACGTCGGTAAAGTCTTGAAACTAGATGCATGGACGAAGGTGACAAAACTCGTCCTTCCCTCGGCCTTGCCGCTGATATTTACAGGAATGCGTCTGTCTTTAGGGGTGGGCTGGATGGTTTTGATCGCCGCTGAAATGTTGGCGCAAAACCCCGGATTAGGTAAGTTTGTTTGGGATGAATTCCAGAATGGATCGTCGCAATCACTAGCCAAAATCATGGTTGCTGTTCTGACGATTGGTATAATCGGTTTCATTCTAGACCGCTTTATGGCCGCTCTTCAGGCGATGTTCTCACACTCAGCCACACGTTAGGAAGGTGACAACATGCCAATTCTTGAGTTGAACAACGTCTCTAAAGGATATGGAGACGGACCAGACAGAGCCGAGATCCTAAAGAACATTAGTTTACATGTGGAGGATGGCGAGTTTGTTGCGATCCTAGGCTTCTCCGGGTCTGGAAAGACGACACTGATTAATCACATGGCGGGACTTGAGTTCCCCGATAAAGGAGAAGTCCTCTGTAAAGGAGAGACAATCGAAGGCCCCGGCCCAGATCGTGGCCTTGTTTTTCAAAGCTACTCCCTCATGCCTTGGATGACTGTGAAAGAAAACGTGGCGCTTGCGGTTGATTCTGTTTTTAAAGACGAAAGTAAAAACGATCGCGAAGCCCGCACTTTAAAGTACATAGAAATGGTGGGATTGGGGCATGCTGCTGATCGTCGTCCCGCTGAACTTTCTGGTGGAATGCGGCAACGAGTGTCTGTAGCCCGAGCGTTAGCCATGAATCCGGAGATATTGCTTTTGGATGAACCGCTTTCTGCGCTTGATGCGCTAACGCGCTCAAAACTTCAGGATGAGATCACAGAAATCTGGGAGCAGGACAAAAAGACCGTAATTCTCATCACAAACGACGTTGATGAAGCCATCTTGCTTGCAGATAGGATTATCCCATTGAACCCGGGTCCTGAAGCCACTTTAGGTCCAGATTTTAAAGTGGATATCCCACGCCCACGCGACAGAACGCAGATGAACTCAAGCGACACCTTCAAACGCTTGCGTTTGGAAATAACCGATTATCTAATGAAAGTCGGAGCGGCTGCGAAAGCTGAAGGGGTGGAGCCGCCTTTACCATCTATAACGCCAATAACACAGCGACCGCCAAAAGCTTATGAGGAAGCGTCCCAAACAAAAGCGCAATTGGGGGAGCAATACCTCCAATTCCAAGACGTGTGTAAAGTTTATCCAACGCCCAAAGGTCCGTTAACCGTCGTCGATAGATTTACTACCGATGTAAAAAAAGGAGAGTTCATATCAATTATCGGACACTCCGGTTGTGGTAAGTCTACCGTCCTGACAATGGCTGCCGGTCTGAATGATGTGTCGCGTGGCGGAATTATCCTAGACCGTAAAGAAGTATCATCTGCAGGTCCTGACAGAGCGGTTGTATTTCAGTCTCCGTCATTGTTTCCATGGCTGACAGCGAAACAAAACGTCGCTATTGGCGTGGATAAAGTCTATCCAGACGCATCTCAAGCTGAGCGTGAACAGGTGGTTGAATACTATTTGTATCGCGTGGGTTTGAAGGACGCCATGGATAAAATGGCGTCGGACTTATCGAATGGAATGAAGCAGCGTGTGGGTATTGCGCGCGCTTTCGCCTTGAGCCCCAAACTTCTGCTTTTGGATGAGCCGTTTGGTATGCTCGACAGTTTGACTCGCTGGGAGCTGCAGGAAGTCCTTATGGATGTTTGGCAAAAAACGCAGGTTACGGCCATGTGTGTGACGCACGACGTAGACGAAGCGATCCTTCTTGGTGATCGAGTAGTTATGATGACAAACGGTCCCAACGCTCGCATCGGTAAGGATATGCGTGTGGACATTCCACGTCCGCGTTCGCGTAAAGCGTTGTTGGCTCACCCGGACTATTACCATTACCGCCAAGAGGTTTTGCAATTCCTTGAAGATTATGAGGGAGGCGCAAATCCGACGCCTCCCGAAGAAGAGGCAATGATTGCTTCTGATGAAAAGGAAGACGCAGCTTAAGGTTTCCCCAACTCTACATTCGTCCTCTCCTGATGAATGTCACCGCTACGCACCATGAATTTCTATTTCATGGTGCGTTTTTTTGTAAAAAGGGCAGTGTGATTGTTATCACACCGCCCTCTGGAATTATTTCCTTTGAAACGTGTTCTTCTAGCCTGCGCGTTTTGCTGAAACAAAATCTGACATCACCTGGATTTTTTCTCCGGTTTGCCCCGATATGGACGGGTTAAAGATTTTACCGTCCATAAAAGTATCGGGGCCCATAGCAATGGGAGAAGAAGCATTCTCCTGAAGCCAGGCATGCGTATGTGCGCCTTCAAGTTTTTCGTCCACATTTGGGTAGGCTATGCCAAGTTCGTCTGCGGCTGTTCGGTAAAGCTCAGGGTTATATGCAGCTTCTGCAACACCGTCAGCGTCGGTTCCGCTTAAAGCTTCACCCCACCGTACCATTTGGCTGAATATCCATTTAGCATGAGAGCGCCATGGATAATTTGCAGAGTAACGATGAAATACATTGAAATCGGGCATGTTTTCTATGAGGTCACCGCCAGTATGCACCCCTTTGCCCGTAAGGGACGGCTGTACTATATCTAAAGGCATATCTACGTATTCAGGACGGCTAACAATCTGCGCAGCTGTCAGTCTGTTGTCTGGTCTGTCTATCCACTGGGAAGCTTTTAGCATCGCTTTTATAATTGCTACATGCGTTTCAACGTTCTGCTGAGACCAGTTTTTTCTAACGGCCAGAACTTTCTCTGGAGCGTTACTCCAAATTTCAGAAGAAGTGATGAGGGTTTTCCCCAAGTTCGCATCTATTGCAGCACTGTTCCAAGGTTCCCCGACGCAATATCCGTCGATAAGTCCATTTTCGAGTGACGTCACCATTTGTTCTGGCGCAACGACAACCAGTTTAACGTCTGAATCTGGCTCCAAACCAGCGGCAGCAAGCCAATACCGCAGTTCATACCCGTGCATTGAATAATGATACACATGCGCAAAGGTCAAAGGGTCTTCACCGCATTCTCTTCTCTTTGCAGCGATTGTTTTTAATGCAGAGGGTAGTAACGGACGCTGAATAAGGCTGTTCGGGTCCAACGCCTTGATCGTTTCATAAAGCGTATTTGAAACGGTTATAGCGTTACCATTTAAATTGATGGAGAAGCTTGTTGAAAAAGCGCCTGGATAGGGACCAAGGCCTGCCGCCGACCCAACTACCATTGGAGCCAACATCTGGGCCGCATCAATAACACCGTGCGCCAAAGCATCGCGCATGGCTGCCCAAGAGGCGTAACGTTTTAAAGTAACGTTTAGACCTTGCTTCTCGAACTCTCCACGTTCTTTTGCTGCAACAAGCGAAGCGCAGTCGGATAGTCGAGCAAAACCTATCGTCAAATCTGTCGACGTCATGAGGGTTATTCCTGTTTGGGGCCTGACAGGAGGCTCATCACTGAAATGACCGTTTCAGCAATCTCTTTTAAAGGCAGTCCACGTTCCTGGGACATCGTTCGCATTGCTGCGTAAGCCTCTTCCTCTGTCATATTTCTAGTTTTCATTAATAAGCCTTTAGCGCGCTCTATGACCTTTCGCGCGGCCAAATCTTCCTTCGTTTTCTTAAGTTCGCTCCGCAAACCATCCATTACCTGAAACCGCGCAATGGCCACGTCTATAACTGGGCGTACGCGCTTGGGAGTAAGCCCATCAACAACATAAGCGCTAACGCCAGCTTCGATGGCTGCTCTTTGCGCTGTGTCATTTTCTTCTTCAACGAACATCACAATGGGTTTGGGATTATTTTGAACGACGGTTCGCAAACTCTCAATTGAGTCCCGGTTTGGGGATTCACAGTCCATTATGATTACGTCTGGAAGAATTTCAGCAATCAGATCTAAAAGCTGTTTTCCCTGAAGTTGGCTTGCGGTGTGTACAATAGCGTTTTTTTCCAACCCCCGTTCAACGAGGTTAGCCCGCTCGGGATTGTCATCAATCACGAGCACACGCAAAGGCACGGCAGGCGGAGCTGATTGCTCCGCCTGATTTGCTTGTTCTGTTTTGACCTTGGCGGTCTTCATATCAGAACGCGTAGTCAACTTGGAACCAGAGTTTTTGAGTGTCTGTCGAGAAACCATCCGCGCTATAGTCCGCATACTTCAGAGTGAATGCTAGAACGTTCCACTTCGCTCCAGCTACAAAGTCGACCTCAGACCCGTAATCACCGGAACTGCTTTCCGCTGAAAAGTCGTGATAAGTGATTCCGAATTTGACTTTCGCGAAAGGTCCCAGATCACCGGGAGTATAGCCAGCGGAAACGTACAAATCTTCTATACCTGTGGCAGGAGTGACTAAGAATTTGTCAGCAAAACCCTGGAACTTGTGCAGTGTAGCAAACGGTGTTTGGAAACCGCGAGCGTCATCTCCGCCAAGCACCTCATATCCGCCGCCAAACTTAATCTTATCAACAACATATGCGGCATCAATTAGATAGTAATCTGCTTCATAATCTAGGTTTGACGAACCATAATCAGACTGCTGCGCGAGCGAAAAGGTATATTTTAATTTACCAGGCCCCACTGGCGTTCCGCCTTTTAGTCGAGCGCCGAATGTTTGGGAGGAAGCAGCGCCAGCTTCATCCGCATCAATCAAATAAGCAAAACCAGTAAGGCTACCAATTGGTGTTGGGTGGCTAACATTAAACAAGTAACTATCACCAGTCCAACGTCCGGCCGGAGAGTCATCACCAAAAATACGATTGGCTTGATTGACGTAAGCGGCATCAATTTTTAGGTCACCGAACCCAGTATTCGTGACACGCAGTGCGTCAAACGTTTGCTCATTCTGGCGCCACCCAACGTTCCCAACAAATCGTGAATCGTCCAAAATAATGCGCTGGCGACCAAGAGTTACAGTTGTGTCTGGAAGAGATGTATTCGTTAGCTGGAAGCGGTTAAGTTCAGTGGTTTGAGGGTCTGCCACAACTGGATAGGCGCCCTTGCCATTGATCGTCGAGTTATAATCATCGACCAAGTCGTCGATGTGATCAAACTCGACCAATAGTTTGGTGTTATTAAGCGCACCTGTCTCAAACCCCGCGCGGATGCGGTATGTAAGAGCGTCAGCTTCATTGGCGAAACCGTCTTGCTCAACACCTTCATAACGAAGCCTGAAATTGAAAATAGGCGTCGTTTCGGAAACTGCTTGTGCTAGGGGGCTCGCGGTTTCTACTTCTTCCGCATTCGCTGGTGTAATTAAACAAGCTGCGAGAAGTGATGAGGACAGTAGGTAGGACTTAGTCGAGAAAAGCGTTTTCATTTTTTTGCTCTTTGAAGAAGCCGAAATGATGCGGTGGATTTGTCATTCGGCGGTTGAAACAGAAATAGTTCGATCACGCAAAAATGCGGTTTCGAAAGCTGCTTCATCGCGAGAAAGTGGCCCATCATCGGGCATCAGTGTCTTCTAGCCGCCTTCAGTGGCTGGCGTTTGATGCGATCAAAGGGTGTCGCTTACGCTTTCGTCAAATGGTCTGAAGTTGGTTTTGTAAATTATGTACGAAGCGGACTTACTTGCTCAATAGTTGACCTCGTATTGCCTCAAACTGATGCTAACATTTGAGAGATCAAAAATATAAAAGTAGTGTTTCGAATGGAGCTTAAGGAGTTTGCCTCGCCTAATCGAAGAATCTATCAGTCCTTAATAATGCCTTGAGTATCAGGCAAAATCGCTTCACTAACGAACGCTATGCTTTAATACTGAGCCTCATTTAGTGATATGACTGAAAACAACGAGCAAGCCTCCATCACGAAATCAACACGCATTCCAAATGCCCAACGCAGCGCTCAAACACGCTCAAAGTTGATTGAGGCCACTATCGATTGTCTCCATCAGTTTGGTTATCATCAGACTACCACTACTATGGTCGCGAAGCGTGCCTGCGTAAGTCGCGGCGCTATGTTGCACCACTTCCCAACAAAAGCCGATCTGATGATCGCGGTCGCAGAAGAAATGACTGTCATGAGAGGACAGCTGCACCGCTCAAAATTGGCCAAGCTGGAATCACCCAAAGAGGTGTTTTTGCGGCTTGTGGATGTGCTTTGGGAGGCAATGTTGTCCCCCTCAGGTATTGCGCGAATCGAATTGGTATTGAGCACCAGAAGCGACCCAGAGCTTGCGGACCGATTTGAAGAAATCAATGACGACCTTGATCGTCGCCATAAAGAGCGTGTCTGGCAGCTTGCTCAAGACATGGGGTTACGAACAGAGCATCACAAAACCAAAGTGTTCGCTTTTGTGCAATTGTATGCGGCATGTCTACGCGGCTTGGCAATTGATTCACTTCGCAAAGGGTCAAGGGTAGGGGCGTCGGATTCAGTTGAGCTCCTGAAGGAATTTCAAAAACAGATGTTGGCTTCCCTACTGAAAGAAATCTAACGACCTCATTCTACGGCTGTAGAATCATAAAATGGATTCGCCATATTTCATTCGCTGAGGCAATCCTTTTCCAAAATACATTTTACCTGTTCAGAAATCGGGTTAGATATCTAGCACGACTTGCAAGCGCTTGCATTAAGGGGAGGAAAAAATGGATCACAAGCGAATGAAAACTATTAGTATCTCAATGACCATCAGTTTGGTCCTTGTGACCGGCTGTGTGAACAACAATGCCGCAAAGGATACATCAGACACAATCAGCACATCACAGGCAGTATCAGAGAGCGCCAAGGTGTCTCAACCCGGCCGTTATGAAGGCTACTCCGAGGTTGCTTATGATGGTCACGAGCGGCAATCCTTTTATGTCGAAGTGAGAGATGGAACAAAGCTGGCTGTTGATCTGTTTCGCCCAACAAACAATGGCGAGTTAGCAACCGATGAGCTACCTGTTGTTTGGATGCATTCTCCCTACAACCGTAGAGACTTTCGCGGTCAACCTGCTGCGTCCCACTATCCCGGATACGCTCTTAACCTTGTGCAATACGGTTACAACGTCGCTATCGCAGATTTTCGCGGCGTATTTGCCAGCTTTGGAACCAACATCGGCTATAACCGTGGCGAATGGGTTGAGGCAGCCAAGTGGGACGCTTACGACCTCACAGAATGGTTCGCCGACCAACCGTGGAGCAATGGAAAGGTAGAAATGTGGGGGTGTTCAGCAACTGGCGGAAGCCAAATGCAAGCTCTAACAACGCGCCCACCGTCCCTCAAAGCGATCATACCCATGAGCGCTGAGTTTGATGCGTATCAATTTACAACACTTGGCGGTGTGGCTCCACTAAGGCCTATTGCGCCTCCTGGCCAAGCCAACATTGAAGATATTGTCGCTAGAAGAGACATGATGGCAATACCTGTTGATGGCCCCAAGGGAGAACAGCTTTTGGAGGCAGCAAAAGCCGAACATGCGAATAACATCGATTCCGTAGGCATTGTTCCCTTTAAAGATAGCGTATCGGAAAAGACCGGTCTTGAGTGGTGGTTTGTTTCAAGTCCTCACAACTATCACGATCAACTTCTAAAGGCAGATACTGGTGTGATGGCAGTTGTTAACTGGGATGAGGCCGGAACCAAACATGGATCATTCCTAACATTTAACAACCTGAATCCAGACACTACAAAGCTTCTGGTGGGCCCTGCTCAGCATTGTGACTGGTCGACAGTGAAATCAGAAACCGGTTTTGATCTGGTCGTGGAGGAGCTCCGCTTCTTTGATTACTGGCTCAAGGACATCGACAATGGTGTTATGGATGAGGATCCTGTCACTTATTACACTTATAACGCAGCGTCTGAAAACGAATGGAAAACAAGCAAAAGCTGGCCGCTAGCCGAAGAGGAGAGACAACCACTTTACCTGTCTTCAGCCAATTTGCTTGTGGGAAACAAATTTGACGAAGAAGGCAAAATTGCAGTCTCTTTTTCTGATCGACCGCTCTCACAGACTGTTACTATATCTCGAAATAAAACAGCGACGGCTTTTTTAACAGAACCCTTGGAGGCGCCGCTACAGATCACCGGTCATCCGGTGATAAATGTGTGGATCAGCTCCCAAGAGTCAGATGCCGACATCACTGCTACTCTGGTCGATGTTGCGCCTGATGGTGAAGAGCGCTCATACCAGATGCTGGGACGTCTGCGTGCATCCCATCGCACAACTTCTACAGCGCCATATGACACACTTGGACTACCCTGGAGAACCCATCTTTCTGAAGATGCGAGCTCTCTACCTACAGATCAGCCCGTTAAGCTCTCGTTTGAAATGTTGCCTATTTCCTATGTTTTTGAAGAAGGGCATCAAATCAAACTAGAAATTGCAGTCACAGATCCTGAAAGCGCAAAAGGAAACACAAACAAGTTTGTCAATATTCTCACGGGAGGCGAACACGCTTCCTATGTAGAGCTTCCAGTTATTCCCCTTCAGAACCAAATGAATTCTGAAATTGAGCAAGCAGCGATGAGGCAGACTATCCAACGAGATATGTCGAAGCTTTTATCCGAAGCGCCTGAGCCGGAAGGTCCGGGCACTGCGCTAGGCCCGCACACCAACGTAAATATAGAGCCCGTACCAGGGCTAGGCTCCCACACGGTATTTTATCCCACCGATGTTAATAGTCCTATGCCTCTTGTGGTTTGGGGAAACGGAGCATGCCGTAACGATGGGCGCATGTTTGAAAAAACACTTACAAAAGTGGCTTCTCATGGATATGTCGTTATAGCAGCTGGCGAATTTGACCCTTCTCATCAAAATCCGACAAAAGGAAAACACCTTATTGAAGCGATTGACTGGGCAGAAGCACACACTGCTGTCAATGAAGTCTCTCCATATAAAATTGATTCCAGTAAGATAGCTGTGATGGGGCAGTCTTGCGGTGGCCTTATGACGATTGAAGCCGCCTATGATCAGCGCATAGATACGATTGCCGTAATCAATAGCGGCGTCTTCGTAGGGCCGGGCGGACTGTCATTATCTACAGCTACTAAAGAGACGCTCAAATCCATTCACACACCAGTTCTTTACATAGACGGTGGCGCAAGAGATGCTGCATATGAAAATGCAACGGATGACGTTGAACGTATCAATCATGTTCCTGTTTTCTATGGCTCAATGAACGACGCTGGTCACTTCGCAACACACAAGGACAAGAATGGCGGCCGATTTGCAGAAGTCATAACAGATTGGTTGGATTGGCAGTTAAAATCCGACTCTGCAGCAGCAAAAGTCTTCATAGGTGATGATTGCGAGCTCTGTGTAGATCCTGAATGGACCTACAAAACAAAAAACATCACCCAACAAAGATAAAAAAAGAGCAGCGCTTAACATTAAAATACAGACATTATGAGAAAGCACGGCCTTCGGTTAGGTCGTGCTTTTTATGTTTAATATTCAAGTACTAGGTTATTTTCAGTTACTCAGCTCGCTAATTAAGCTCACAAAAATATCATTCGCTGAGCACGCCTTTTGATGAGCATTTTATCAATTCTGAAGTCCCGCATTCAGTACGATGGCGGTGTCTTCAGTGACGCGTGGTGCAAATTCGGAGGGTGTAAATGGGCGACCGGACTGACAAGGGAAAGTGGAAAATTTCCTTAATATCCGCAATGGTGTTCATAGCTGGCTGTAGTGGCGGATCTTCAGGTGAAGACAGTGCTCCCATCTCGAGTCCAACACCTGGGGGAACACCAACGCCAACACCAACACCGCCTCAGACGTCAACCAGCGTAACAATGTTGAATTCCAGAGAAGAAGCGGCTCGTTTCCTTGCAACGATGTCTTACGGCGCATCTATAGAAGAAATTGACGCGGCGGTCGGAAGAGATGCAGCAGATCTGCTTGCAGCAGAATTTTCCAAATCACCAACACTCATTTTGCCGACGGTTCAGGCATTTATTGAGGCCGAGGGCACTGATAGGTCGCGTGGCGCAGCTGCAGCTTTTCACAATAGCGTTGTAACTGGCGATGATCAGCTACGACAAAGAATGGTGTTCGCGCTTTCTCAGATATTTGTCGTCTCAAGCAATGTCAGTAACAGCTCTACAGGAATGGCTTATTACGTAGACCGTTTGTCAGAGAATGCCTTTGGCACTTATCGAGAGCTGATTGAAGACATCACCTACACACCGAATATGGGGGAGTTTCTGACATACTTAAGAAACCTACCAGGCGACCCAGAAACAGGACGTGTGCCAGACGAAAACTATGCTCGAGAGATACTACAACTTTTCTCTATCGGCCTCTTTGAGCTCAACAATGATGGTACGCCTGTGTTAGGAGGTGATGGCGAACCAATTGAACTTTACACTAACGAAGACATATCTGGACTAGCACGCGTGTTTACGGGATTTGGCGGAGTAACCAATCTTTTTGATATCGACCGCGCGCAGCCGATGAACATCTTTGACCGCAATCATTCGCAACTAGAAAAAAGTTTTCTAGGACTTACTATTCCGGAAGGAACAAACGGTGACGAAAGTGTTTCACTGGCGCTAGATCATATTTCAAATCATGACAACGTAGGCCCTTTTATCGCCCGCCAATTGATACAACGCTTTACTGAAAGCAATCCACCGCCAGAATATGTAGGCCGCGTCGCGACGGCGTTTAACACCGGAATTTATGTGGCCGACAATGGGAGGCAGTTTGGTAGTTCACAGCGCGGCAACTTCGAGGCTACGCTCGCCGCTATCCTTCTAGAGCCAGATCTATTCAATGGAAACGCCCGTTCGAATGACGAACGAGGTAAAGTCCGAGAACCTTTGTTACACCTTATTCATTGGGCTCGCGCTTTCGATGTTGAGGTTGACGCTCTTCGCCCAGGTGAAGCAGGCTTCCCAGGACGATCTTTTATCACGCAAAGTGATAATGGACGTTTTTCCCAAGCGTTTTTCCGCTCACCGTCGGTCTTCAATTTCTATCGTCCTGGGTATGTCGCACCAGGAACGCTCTCAGGTGAAAATAACCTAACCGTTCCCGAGCTACAGATCTACAATGAGGGATCTTTCATTCCAGCGATGAACTACATGACAAGTTATGTCACGCAATCGTTGTTTAATCGCGATTATCAAAACTATCTGGCTGACTATAGCGACGAGATCGAACTCGCCGACCAACCAGAAGCTTTGGTTGATCGACTGGACTTACTTCTGACAGCAGGCCGTTTGCCTGATGATGTAAAAGCAGAGATCGCAGAAATTATTTCTTTAGTCGAAATATCTGATGCGACAGATGCCGAAACAGAAAACGAAGCCAGACTTACACGAGTTGAGGCGGCGATTCTCGCAATTATAGCTCGCCCTGAATTTGTCGTTTGGAACTAAGGAGATATCGATGACTTATATTAATCGCCGCGGCTTCCTTGGTAGTGCAGCATCAATTGTCGGAACAACCAGCCTGCTAAGCGCTATCGGATCTGGCAATGCGTGGGCTCAAACGGCAAACGATTACAAAGCAATCGTCTGTATTTTCTTAGCAGGCGGCTTAGATAGCGCTGATACGGTGCTTCCGTATGATCAAGCTTCATATGACGCCTTTAGAAATTCGCGTCAGGGCATTTTTGCTGATTATGAAAGTTTTGAGGGCGGGGCTAGCGGATCTTCTCGCTCAAGAGAAAACCTTCTTCCTTTAAATGTTCAGAACAGTGTTGATTTTGGTGGCAGGCAATTCGCTTTACCACGTCAAATGAGCGAATTGCGGGATATATTCAACAACGGGAACGGCGCAATTATAGGTAATGTTGGTCCGATCATTCGACCGACTACACGTAACGAATTTGAATCGCGCTCTGTGCCACTTCCCCAGCGCTTGTTTTCACATAATGATCAGCAATCGACATGGCAGTCTTTGTCTATTGAAGGCGCTCAATTGGGATGGGGAGGGCGAATGTCTGACGCCGCCCTGACATTAACCGGACAAGATGCAGTATTCTCATCTATATCTGTGTCCGGAAACCCTTTGTTCCTTGCTGGCGAGAACACACGCCCGTTTATGATCGACTCAAACGGGGTAAGCCGTTTAAGTGCGACGACGCGAAGAGAAGCGTTTGGAAATGCTCGAGATCGAGACGCCTTGCGCCAGCGAATGGCCGAATATTTCGAAAATCTAGCCACAACCAATTCCAGCCTTTTGGATCAGGATGTTGTCAGCGCTTCAAACCGCGCAATCGAGAATAATGAACGATATTTGCTTGCTTCTGAGTCGATACCGACACTTCCAACAGGCGGTGCTTTCACATTTCCGGATACACGTTTAGGCGGACAACTGAGAACGATCGCCGAAACAATAGCTAATCACGGCGCACTCGGGGTCAATAGACAGGTCCTTTTCGCACAAATAGGTGGTTTCGACACGCACTCAAACAGCGCTCGAGACTTACCTTCGCTCCAAAGGGATATTTCTCAATCTATCTCAGCATTTTTAAACGTGCTGGAGGCATTCGGAATGCAAGACGAAGTTGTTACGTTTACGGCATCCGAATTCGGTCGCACAATTATCGAAAACGGGGACGGAACAGATCATGGCTGGGGTGGCCACCAGCTTGTCTTTGGCGGACCAGTAAATGGTGGTCGAATATATGGCGACATTCCGTCATTTGATTTAGGTCAGCAGTCATATACGGCTAGAAGTGGCCGCTTAATACCCACAGTTGCTGTTGATCAGTTCGCCGCAACACTATCCAGATGGTTTGGATTGCCTGAGGATCAAATCAATTCTGTCCTACCGAATCTGTCAAACTTCTCCGAACAAGACGTAGGCTTCTTATCAGTTTAATTTCATATAACCATTTATTCAAAAGCCCCCCAATACTGTATTGGGGGCTTTTTTGTGCGTAAATATCTGTTTCCGTCGATGTTAATAACAATAAACAATTATTTAATATGAGAAACAAATAAATGTTATATCAAACCACCATGGCAATCAACTAAAAGAGAGCAAGTAATGGAATATATAATCGTTTAATTACATACATATAGCGCGTTAATGCGCGTTAAGCGCGATATTTGGTTCAAAATTATATTATTCGTCTAGTTTGGAAAATCCTGCCCAATTCAGCGTGCGACCATTTCCTTCTTACAGCAGGTGATGCGTCGCCCCATGAATGCATCTGGAGGGTTTGCATGAGCGTACAGACGCACAAAGGAAAATGGGTTTTCCCAATTATTTCCGCATTAGTATTCGCATATGGTTGTAGTGATGGAGCGTCGACAGGCGCAGCAGGGCTGTCTACACCATCCACATCAGCTGAAACACAGGCACCAACTGGCACATCAGAAGGATCTGAGACAGCGACCGGCTCGGAGGCGCCTGCCAATCAAAGCGTCACGCTGCTTCAAACAAAAGAGCAGGCGGCCCGCTTTCTCAATACGATGACGTTTGGCGCCTCTATTGAGGACATTAACGCTGCAGTCGGGCGCGATGCAGCTGATATTCTTGCTGAAGAGTTTGCAAAAGACCCCACTTATATCCTGCAGACAGTTCAAGACTTTGTTGATGCAGCGGGTCGAGATCGTTCTCGGATCGCAGCGTCGGAATTTCAAAACAGTGCGATCTTTGGAGACGATCAACTTCGTCAAAGAATGGTATTTGCCTTGTCGCAGATATTTGTTGTGTCAAGCAATGTCAGCAACAACTCGCCTGGAATGGCCTATTATGTTGACCGCCTTTCGGAAAATGCGTTTGGAAACTATCGTGACCTATTGGAGGATATTACCCTAACGCCCAACATGGGAGAGTATCTAACTTATCTGCGTAATCTCCCAACTGACTTGGAAACGGGTCGCGTGCCAGATGAAAACTACGCGCGGGAGATTCTTCAACTGTTTTCAGTCGGCCTATTCGAACTTGAGAACGATGGAACACCGGTATTAGGCGCAGACGGACAACCGATCGAGCTTTACACTAACGAAGATATTTCAGGACTAGCTCGTGTATTTACCGGGATTGGTGGGCAAACCGACTTCCGGTTTCAGTTGGACCGCACTCTACCTCTTGGATTACATGATAATTTTCACGATCAGTTGGAAAAGAGCTTTCTTGGGCTAACTATTCCCGCAGGCACGGGCATAGAAGAGACGCTAAATTTAGCACTTGATCACATCGCAAATCACAAAAATGTCGGTCCATTTATAAGTCGTCAGCTTATTCAGCGCTTTACCGACAGTAACCCACCACCAAACTATGTTCACATCGTTGCAGAAGCATTCGATACCGGCACTTACATAGCGGCAAACGGGCGAAGGTTTGGGAGCGGGCAGCGAGGCGACTTTGAGGCGACACTTGCGGCTATCTTGCTTGACCAAGATCTTTTTAATGGTCGGGCGCAGTGGGGACTGGACCGTGGTAAAGTCCGCGAACCTATTCTTCATATGTTCCACTGGGCGCGCGCGTTTAACATAGAAGGAACTGCGCTTCCGGTGGACGGGGCATCAGAGCCAGGTCGATCTTTTTTTGTTCAAACCGATTTCAATGGTTTTTCACAGGCACTCTTTAGAGCGCCGTCTGTCTTTAACTTCTACAGACCTGGATATATCGCTCCAGGCACCGAGACGGGTAATCGCGGCCTAACAGTGCCAGAATTCCAAATTTTCAATGAAGGGTCATACATTCCAGTTGCAAACTTAATGATGAACTTTGTGGCTCAGTCACGATTTAATCGACCGTTTGATAACTGGATTGCTGACTACAGCACAGAGATAGAATTGGCAGATGATGCCGCCGCACTAGTTGATCACCTTAATCTGCTACTTGTTAGTGGCCGCCTTACCGATGAAACGAAGGCGGAAATCTCTGAACTCATCGGCAATATCGAAATCACTGACGCACCCGACTCAGACGACCGGCTAACACGCGTAGAAGCAGCAATTTTGGCCATCATTGCGCGTCCAGAATTCATCGTCTGGCGCTAGGAGACCTCTAACATGACAAATATAAACAGACGTAACTTCCTGGGAAGCGCTGCTTCCATCGTCGGTACAACTAGTTTGCTAAGTGCTATTGGAACATCAAATGCATGGGCTCAATCTGCTGGAGACTACAAAGCCATAGTCTGTATTTTCCTCGCAGGTGGATTGGACACTGTTGATACAGTGTTGCCCTATGATGAGGCGAATTATAACGCGTTTCGCAATTTGCGCCCGGGTATTTTTGGAGACTATGAGAACCGATATCGCAACGGCGCGGGCTCACCTCGTCTACGCGAAAACCTGCTTCCGCTTCAGCTAAGAAACGGCTCTTCGTTCGGAGGTCGAGAATATGCTCTACCTCAAGTAATGGCACCACTTCACGAGCTCATCCATCAAGGAAAAGGAGCGATATTGGGAAATATCGGTCCTCTGATACAGCCCACTACACGGAACCAATTTGAGAACCGGTCCGTTCCATTACCGCAACGATTATTTTCTCACAATGACCAGCAATCAACTTGGCAATCGCTCTCAGTAGAAGGCTCTCAATTGGGTTGGGGAGGGCGCATTGCTGACGCAATGTCATCTGCAAATGGCGCAGATCCTATATTTACATCTGTCTCAACGGCTGGGAACCCTTTATTCCTTGCGGGACAGAGTACACGTCCATTTATGATTGGGCCTGCAGGAGTTGCACAACTAGCTGCAGTCAGTCGTTCGGAAGCTTTCGGAAATACAGCTGAACGGCGACAATTTCGTCAACTGATGGGCCAGTATTATGAAAACCTTGCTACCAGAAGTGAGAACTTCCTAGATCAAGACGTCGCAATCGCAGCAGACCGGGCGATCGACAACACAGAACGCTACTTGGAGGCAGACCGATCAACACCGACGCTTCCAGTTGGTGATCAGTTCTCATTCCCATCATCCCCACTTGGCGGTCAGTTAAGGACAATTGCTGAAACAATCGCCAACAGAAACGCGTTTGGCGCGCAGCGTCAGGTGTTTTTTGCTCAAATTGGTGGGTTCGACTCCCACAGCAACACTGCACTTGATCTTCCAAGACTCCAAGGTGATATCGCCAACTCCATATCCGCGTTTATCAATGTATTGGAAGCCCTTGGCGTCATGGATAACGTTGTAACCTTCACTGCGTCCGAGTTTGGGCGCACGATCATCGAAAACGGTGATGGCACAGACCATGGCTGGGGGGGGCACCAGTTCGTATTCGGCGGCGCAGTCAACGGTGGTAACCTGTATGGGGATATTCCGGCTTTTGACTTGGGATTGGACAGTTACACAGCAAGAAGTGGACGCATGATCCCGGCAGTCTCTGTCGATCAATTCGCAGCAACGCTTTCACGTTGGTACGGGCTCCCTGACGCCCAAATCAACGCAATGTTGCCAAATCTAGCTAACTTCTCGCAAAGCGATGTTGGCTTCTTGCCTGCATAATAGCAAGTAAGAGACTCACAATCAGAGCCCCGTCGCCATCGCGTGACGGGGCTTTTTCGTTATGACTAAAATGAATATGAAATCAGGCAAAGCGCGGAGCTTCTGTATTTTAGAAGATATTTAGACTTCTGGCGGATGAGGAGGGATTCGAACCCCCGGAACCCGTGAAGGTTCAACGGTTTTCAAGACCGCCGCATTCAACCGCTCTGCCACTCATCCGAGCCGCCTGTCATACAGAAATTCACGAGCAGTGCAAATATTTTTATTTATAAATTTTAGGTGAGTTTTTCTGCGATTGGTATTGGCGTTAACAACTACCATCTGATCGACAGTTGAATCCGCAAAACCGTAAAACGGATTCCATATAATTTTCTTCAATTACATTAAGGTAAATGGGCCAATAACCTGTTTTGAAAAGAAATTCCCCTACAATATTAACTGAAAGTCGAAGTGGGGACGCTATTGTCTAATCATACACCGCCAAAAAGAGCGGGGTGGTTCGGGAAAGCCGGACATGCCTTTTTAAAAAGGGAAGACCAGACCAATGGCTTTAGCCAACTTTCGTGCGTCCAGCATTGGACGGTACGGTTTTATTACGCTTGTGCTGTGCGCATTCAGTGCATCAGGACTTAAGGGTGCGGACACTCACGCAGAGCCTGCGCCAATAGAATACCATGGCGCAAATCCAAATGAACGTGTTCAATTGGCTTCAGCTCCTATAAAAAGTGTGATTGCCACGCACCGTTCCTCACGGAATCACAAAACTCAGTCGAATGCGCAGAAGGTCTCTTATCGGACCTCAAAAACCAATGTTCACGCACAACCTGTGCCGAATGGTTTTGCGAAACAGAAAATCGGCTCCCCCTACCAGATAGCCGGAAAATGGTACGTACCCTTTGCTG
Source organism: uncultured Hyphomonadaceae bacterium (assembly GCA_964342355.1). Taxonomy (GTDB): domain Bacteria; phylum Pseudomonadota; class Alphaproteobacteria; order Caulobacterales; family Hyphomonadaceae; genus Hirschia. The sequence goes on along the minus strand of CAYFFG010000011.1, from coordinate 9,544 downwards.
AACCGGACTATGACGAAGTCGGTATCGGGTCTTGGTATGGTCCGAACTTTCACGGAACGCCCTCTGCAACCGGTGAAATTTTTGATCAAAACGCGCTTACTGCGGCCCATCCAACTCTACCCATCCCAAGCCTCGCAAGAGTCACGAACCTTGAGAACGGCAGAACTGTAGTAGTGCGGATCAATGACCGCGGTCCATTTGTGGATGATCGTATTATAGATTTGTCTAAGCACGCAGCAAGAGCACTGGATTATCAATCTAATGGTACTGCGAAAGTTCGCGTTCAATACATTGGCTTAGCGCCAGAGGGCCATAACAGCGTACCTTATGAACACCAAGCCCACGCGGACCGTCTCGCTGGCGTGCCTTCTTCCCCAAAACCGAAAAAGGTTTCATCTAGGCAGAAAGACCGCCCCCACAAAGCGCTTTATGGCCATTTAGCATTACAGGTTGGGGCATTCGCTGATATCAAAAATGCAAACATGGCGCGCGCATCGTTGAGCATTTTTGGTCCGAGTAAAATTGTCGAAGCAGAATCGAATGGACAAAAAGTCTACCGGGTTTTTGTCGGAGAATTTTCAAACGTCGATGAAGCGCGCCGTCTCCAGTACAAACTGCAGCGAACTGGGAAGCGTTCGATCGTCGTTTCGACAAAATAAAACCATCTTCACCAACAACTACTTCGGCCATTCGCATTGACGTGGGTGGCCGAAACATTTTTTGTTTGCATGCCGGATTTCGCCCGCTATGGGAAAGGTATCGACATGCGCAAAACACTTGTAGTCTCTATTCTGGTCGCATTCAGCGCACTTCACTCTGTTGCCAATGCAGACCCACTCACCACAAAAGCTGATTACGCCTACATTCTTGATGCTGAAACAGGCTCAGCACTCTATTCCAAAGATGGTGACGTCGCCTTCATACCGGCGTCAATGACTAAGATCATGACTACTTTTGTAGTTTTCGAACGTTTGCGCGACGGTCGCTTGTCGCTCAATGATGAATTTAAAGTGTCTGAAAACGCTTGGAGAACTGGAGGCGCTGCTTCAGGCGGCTCAACCATGTTTCTCGAATTGGGATCGAATGTGAGTGTCGAAAACTTATTGAAGGGAGTGATAATTCAATCTGGAAATGACGCTTGCATTGTTCTAGCAGAAGGAATCTCAGGCTCCGAAGAAGCGTTTGCCGAAGAGATGACCCGCAGAGCTAATGATCTGGGATTGTCGAGTGCAAGCTTTAAAAATGCCACAGGGCTTTATCACGATGAACATCGAATAAGCGCTGCAGATCTTGCTAAACTCGCTTTTCTAACCATTCAAGAGTTTCCAGAGTTCTACAGCATTTACAACGAAACTGAATTTACATGGAATGGTATTCGCCAACCGAATAGAAACCCTCTTCTGGGCGAAGTCGAAGGCGCTGATGGACTAAAAACGGGTCACTTGGAAATTTCAGGATACGGGTTGGTAGGGTCCGCTGTTAGAAATGGCGAACGTAGAATAATCGTTCTGAACGGCCTCGATAGCATCGCTGATCGCGCGAGCGAAGCTAGACGAATCATGCGTGCAGCATTTTTAGATTTTAAAACGATTAAGGTGTCTGATGCTGGCAATGTGGTTGGACAAGCTCCAGTTTGGCTTGGTGAAACTTCGACAGTCGGCCTTAGCACAGTTGAACCCATTCAAATCACACTTCACGCTGACACGATAAAAGATATGCGCGTGGAAGTAGTCTTCAATGGGCCTCTTAAAGCGCCAGTTCAAAAAGGAGACACCGTTGGGAAATTGATTATTAGCGCACCAGGGACCTCAACACTCGAAAGTCCGCTAATTGCCGCCAACACTGTGCATAAAAAGGGATTGTTTGCCCGCGCAATGGTTGGCCTCGGCCTCGGTCGGGGGTTAGATCTTTGAATAAAGGTCGGTTCATAACGCTAGAAGGCGGTGAAGGCGTTGGCAAATCAACGCTGGCAAAAGCACTGGCTCACAAAATCCAGACTTATGGCAAAAATGTTGTTTTGACACGAGAACCCGGAGGCTCACCAGGCGCTGAGGCAATACGATCACTTGTACTTACCCCCCCAGCAGGCACTGAGTGGTCATCCTTATCACAAGCAATGTTATTCTTTGCAGCCCGAGCAGATCACCTAAAAACGGTGATCTTACCATCCTTGCAAAAAGGAGCTTGGGTCATATGCGATCGCTTTACAGACTCTACGCGAGCTTATCAGGCAGCAGGAAGTGGTCTTGAAAATCAGACAATCGATGTACTGGATCAGATAGCTGTTGGTGATAGCCAGCCGGACCTGACATTTATCCTCGATTTGGAATATGAAGTCGCATTACAAAGACGCCTTCAACGGGGAGAAGAAACGGACTTTTTTGAAAAGAAATCCGAACAATTCCATGATCGCGTCAGACGGGCTTTTTTGCAGATAGCAGCTGATTTTCCAGAACGATGTGTGGTTTTAGACGCTAGCGTTGATAACGAACAGCTTGAGGACACCGCCTTCAAAGAAATAAAGGCGAGGTTTTTATGATCGCGTCTGAAGCGTCATTTCAGTTTTCTGCATTAATCGGCCACGAGAAAGCTCAGAACACATTATTGAGCGCTTTTAAAAGTAGGCAGTTGCATCACGGCTGGATGTTTTCCGGGCCACGCGGTATCGGAAAGTTTAAAACAGCAATGCATTTTGCGGCGCTCCTCTTAGGGGCCAACGCAGACAGAATGCAGATCAATCCACAAGACCACATAGCGCATCTTCTCATGAATGGATCCCATCCAGACTTGAGGGTCATTCAAAGACCTATAGATGACAAAGGTAAGCGCAAAAGCGAAATCCCGGTGGTTTCTGCTAGAGAATTAAGCGCCTTTTTTGCACTCCGACCGGCTATGGGGGGATGGCGTGTAGCGATCATCGATTCAATTGATGAAATGAATAAAAACGCTTCTAATGCTTTACTGAAAACGTTAGAGGAGCCACCAGAAAAAGCTATATTGATTGTCATCTCTCATGGTGAGACGAGTTTGCTCTCAACGATCCGTTCAAGGTGCCAGAAACTATGTTTCTCTAAACTTCCAAATGAGGAAGCTGCTGCAATTTTAATGCGGGACACAGATTGCTCACGCGCGGAGGCAGACAACTCACTGGGACTTGTTCCAGGCCGCCCAGGAAAGGCTAAAGACCTAATGACGGCTGACGCACTATCCGCCGCCACAGCTGTTGCTAGATTGATTGAACGCAAAGAAATGACCGATACCAAAGCATTGGCGGATCTACTTACATCGGCTTCCAGATCCGAGGAAGCTTTTGAAGCTGCATTTATGTCAGTTTACAGTAAAGTGGAAAAAAGCGCGATAAATGCGCAAGATGGCATTGTTGCAGGACTTTGGGCCAAGGTGTACGCATCTGTTGCGCAGACTGAGATGGAAACAAAGCGATTGAAGCAAGACAGATCGCAAGCCGTTTCAAAAGCAATCTCCACCGTCCAAACAGCTCTCAGGGTCCTTAATTAATGACGCTCAATCTCTTCGACAGTCATGTAAACCTTCATGGAGAGATCTATGAAGAAGATCGAAGTGATGTCATATTCCGCGCTCGAGAGGCTGGCGTAAGTCGTATGATCGGAATTTGCGACGAGCTGGCAAATTTTGATAAAGTTCGAGCTATAGCTAATGCAAACGCCAACATGTGGTGCACGGTGGGTGTGCATCCTCATCATGCCAAGGACTACCTTGATCTGTCGGCAAGCACGCTTGTTGATCTAGCGCAAGATAAGACAGTCTGTGGAATAGGTGAAACCGGATTGGATCTGCATTACGGATATAGTCCGCTAGAAGACCAAGTGTCTGTTTTTAAGCAACATATATTGGCTGCCCAATCCACCCAGCTTCCACTTGTCATCCATACACGCGAGGCTGACGATCTAATGGGTGACATTTTGGAAGAAGAAATGTCCACGCATGCCTTCCAGCCACTTATGCATTGCTATACCTCGGGACAAAGACTTGCCGAACGCGCTATTGAGTTGGGAGCTTATTTTTCAGTGTCCGGCATCGCGACCTTTAAAAAGGCAAGTGACGTTAGAGAGGTTATTCAGCAGGTTCCACTCGACAAAATTATCCTTGAAACAGACTGTCCGTATCTTGCGCCAACGCCGCACCGTGGTCGACGTAATGAGCCGGCATATTTGGTTGAAGTCTGCCGAATAGCCTCACAACTATATGGCCTAAGCCTCGAAGAAATGGCCACTGTAACGACAGAAAACTGCCTCAGATTATTCGGAAGGACAAGCTAGATGAGCGATGATGGAGGCAAATGCGTCGCTACCATACTTGGTTGTGGGTCATCTGGGGGAGTTCCCCGCACCAACGGCGACTGGGGTGTCTGTGACCCTTCTGTTCCCGAAAATCGGCGCACGCGATGCTCCTTGCTTATCCAGCGGTGGGCATCACAAAGCGATGTTCCAACCAATGTACTGGTAGATACGTCTCCAGATATGCGTCAGCAGCTTATAAGTGCAAATGTCAGACATCTGGATGCTGTTCTCTATACGCATGACCACGCCGACCAAACGCATGGCATCGACGACTTGCGCTCATTTGCTTATGCGGCTCGCAAACAGGTAAAAGTGCACTTAGATAAGCCCACTTATAAGTCATTGAGCGCGCGGTTTGGATATTGTTTCGAGGGTAAGGGAGGGTATCCGGCAATTTTGGATGCTCGCATCGACCTGGAACCCGGTGAAAGCACAATAATACACGGACCAAGTGGCGCAATTGAAGCCATGGTAATGGAGCAAGATCACGGGTTTATCCGCTCATTGGGCTTTCGTTTTGGTGATCTCGCATATTGTAATGATGTCGTCCGGTTACCAGAGGAAACATTTGAAGCGCTTAAGGGCGTCACCACGCTTATTCTGGATACCCTTCGCTACGAACCACATCCAACGCACGCTCACCTAGATCAGGCGCTTAGTTGGATAGAAAGGGTAGCGCCCGAAAAAGCTATCCTGACAAATCTTCACATCGATTTAGATTATAACAAACTCAAGGCCGAATTGCCCAGGAACGTGTCACCAGCGTTTGACGGTATGCAAATACAATTCTCTCACTAACAAAATATTACCTGCTCCATATTACACATAATGCTTATTATGCGCTTTGTTGGGAGCTGCGTTTTCTATCCACGGTAAGGACGACAGCAAGATCACCTTCTTTGGGCTCCCGCGTCTCAATGCTCAAAAATACCGAAAACACTGCCACCATGTTCGGCGTCTTCTGCAGTTGCACGGAAAGGTGCAAAAAGTTCACGCCCCAGTCCATAGCCTGGATCACGATTACGGCTCACCGCATCGCGCTGTGTGAAAGTGTCCGGTGAGACAACCAGTTCGCCTGCGTCTGCATCAAGTGTCACTTCATCGCCATCTTTCAATTTGGACAATGCCCCGCCTGATAAAGCTTCCGGGCAAAGATGGATAACAGCAGGAAACTTGCCAGATGCACCGGACATACGCCCATCGGTTACCAAAGCGACTTTGTGTCCTTTGTCCTGCAATCCACCCAGGATCGGAGACAGGCCATGTAATTCTGGCATACCATTTGCCCGTGGCCCCTGGAAACGGACCACAATCACAACATCCGTGTTCAGTTCCCCATTTTTAAATGCACGTTGCACCTGTTCCTGGTCATCGAAAACACGGACCGCTGCGGTGATTTTTCTGTTTTCAGGTTTAACGGCGGATACCTTCATAACGCCGCGGCCCAAGGAGCCTTTAATCACCCGTAGACCACCATCAACAGAGAATGGGTTATCCACTGTTCGAATGATGTCTGTGTTGCCTGACACGTCAGGACTTACACGCCAATCAAGCGTCTTGCCGTTTGCGAGCCATGGTTCTTGCGCATAGCGGGATAATCCGCCCTCGCCGGCTACTGTTTTAACATCTTCGTGCGCCAACCCGTGCTTCAGAAGCTCTTTAACAACGAGACCCATCCCACCGGCTGCATGAAAGTGATTCACATCAGCAGGGCCATTTGGGTAAATGCGACAGATCAAAGGTACGACGCTTGCGATATCTGCAAAGTCTTCATAATTCACGATAATTCCAGCAGCACGCGCGATCGCCGGAATATGAAGAACATGGTTTGTAGAACCGCCAGTCGCCATCAATCCTACAATTCCATTGACGATTGCTTTTTCGTCAATGATTTCACCAATTGGTCTATATCCGCCCTTGAGCTCGGTCAGCTCCGCTACACATTTAGCAGCGGCGCTTGTCAGCGCGTCTCGCAATGGAGTGTTAGGATTCACAAATGCTGCTCCAGGAAGATGTAACCCCATCATTTCCATCAGCATCTGGTTCGTATTCGCTGTTCCATAGAACGTGCATGTTCCTGGCGCATGGTAACTTTCACTCTCCGCCTGAAGCAGTGCAGCTCTATCCACTTCACCTGCTGCAAACTGTTGTCGGATACGCTGCTTTTCCGGATTAGGTAGCCCAGATGGCATTGGGCCAGCAGGAACAAACAATGCTGGAAGCCAACCAAACCTTAGCGCGCCAATCATCAGCCCGGGCACAATTTTATCGCACACGCCAAGATATAAAGCCGCATCAAATACATCATGAGACAATGCGATTGCTGTGGACATGGCAATGACATCACGAGAGAAAAGCGACATTTCCATGCCATCTTGTCCTTGCGTGACGCCATCGCACATTGCTGGCGTACCACCTGCCACTTGCGCTGTTGCACCGACTTCTCTTGCAGCCGCCTTTATGATCTCAGGAAAGCACTCAAAAGGCTGATGAGCGCTCAGCATATCATTGTAAGCTGTAACTATCCCAATATTCGGCCAATCTGCGCCAAGCATAGCTGTTTTATCATGTATCGGACATGCAGCAGCCGCGTGCGCAAGATTACCGTCTGTAAGATTACTACGAGCGGCTTTACGTGGCCGTTTGTTGCGAATGAGTTCAAGATAGCTTGCACGTGACGCTCTTGAGCGCTCTTTAATGCGGTCTGTTACGGCTTTAATTGTGGAATGAACAGGCATCTTCACTTCCTAAGACGTTCTTGTGAACACGTAAAACGAAACGACGCAGTACCTTACCGAGTACGCCTATTCATCGCTTCAATCAACGAACGTACTCGCATAGCAGGTATAAGAGAGCCGCCTGATCAGATTTTAACCGATTGACGATCTTATGAGATGCCTTAGCCGGATAGACAGCTCTTAAATCCAATGTTTATGTCCAGTCAGAAAAGCAAAGAGACTTTCATGCTCAAAATTGAATTTTATGGCAAAATCTCTGACCAGTTTGGTCCGCAACGAGAGATTAGCGTTGCGGCTGATGGAATGAGCGTTCAGCAGATTGTTGACATGCTTGCGTCCGAGACAGGGGCTGAAACCATCAAAACAGCTAATCTTCGTTTTGCTCTTGATGAAGAGATTGTGCCTGACACTGCGATCGTCAAGGCAGATCAGATCTTATGTGTGATGAGCCCATTTTCCGGTGGGTGATGAAAATGACAATCGCAGCAGTTTTATCAGAAACGCCGTTTAATCCAGTCAAATCTGAACGTAGCTTTTTGTCTAAGCAAAGCGGTCATGGCGCAGTCGTCACATTCAAAGGCGTCATGCGACCGATTTCAAAGACTGGGCAAGAAGTAGCCACGCTACATCTGGACTGGCACCCAGCACTCACATTGAAATCTATCGAAGAAATCCTCAAAGACGCTGATGAACGCTTCGATGTAACCGGCCTGTTCGCTGAGCACCGTTGCGGATCAGTGTATCCTGGTGAGACAATAGTTTTGGTGTGCGTCGCAAGCCTTCATAGACGAGAAGCCTTTCAAGCAGCCGACTATGTAATGGACAGACTGAAAACTGATGCGGTTTTCTGGAAAAGAGAAATCGACACTACTGGTGCGGAGAACTGGATTGATACCACATCCAGAGATTCAGACGACCGCATGCGATGGGACAAATAGGTAACAAAATGGTGGGCGGTAACGGGTTCGAACCGCTGACCCTCTCGGTGTAAATATGTGGGTCAGCATTTTTCGAGTTTTTCGGTAGTCGCGTTATTTGCGCAATAACTCTTTAATATCAACAAATTATAACGTTTCCATGATTTTCTTGATCGAACGTCATGGCCTTTCGTTTGCATGGAATATAGAAAAACACCGTGAAAAAAACCGTGAAAATTTTGACCCTCTCGTTTTATTGCTCAAATTTGGATGCCCACCGTGAAAACGAACAAAATCAAATTGATAGAAAGCACCGTTGCTCGCCTAGCATTTGACAGCGGCGTTCATTTTGACAGCGAATTGAACGGGTTTTACGTCCGTTGCGGCAAGTTGGCGAAGACTTACGGCGTGAAATGCGACTTGCGACGGGGCGGAAAACGGGTCCGAACCGTTGAAACCAAGATAGGCCAAGCAGGCCCTGACGGCATGTCAGCACGCGAAGCAAGGAACACTGCGGCGGCGATCATCAATTCAATCAAGCAGGGGCAAGACCCGGATCATGAACGCCGGGAAGATGCTGGACGAAAGTACGGTTCTTGGACACTAGAACACGCTTTGGAGTTTCATATTTCCAATAAGCACCCCTCGCCTGCAACAGCCGATAACTACCGTCACCATGTTCACCGTTACTTATCAGATTGGCGCGACCGCCCGCTAAGTTCAATCACGACCGATGAAGTAATATCGCGGCGCGCCAAGATCGTTGCAAACTGTCAACGGGACTATCTGGAACGCACGGGAGAACCAGCCGCTAAGGACTACGGCGAACCAACCGCAAATGCAGTTTTCACAACGCTCCGAACACTGTTCAACGCCGCGCGGAAAGCAGATCGGACGATAACAGAAAATCCGGTTGAGGCGCTGCATATCCCGGCTTCGAACAAGAGGAAGCTACCGCCTGTAGACTATGCAGAGTTATGGCACTCGTTCGATACGCTAAACCCGCAATATCGGGATATGTATCGCACTTTCTTCCTGACAGGCGCGCGCCGGGCATCGCTGCTTCAAGTCCGATGCTCTGACGTGAACCTTAGAGGCAGAGAAATCACCTTCGACCATATGAAGGGCAAGGACGACGCTCATACGATCCCAATCAGCCGAAAGCTAAGGGACATTCTGCAAGCACGTATGGAAGATGACGCAAGCCAGATGATTTCAGACGGGCTTCGATTGATTGATCTTGGGTCAGAAGAAGACGACGAAAGAAAATTGGAGCGCGGCGCTAAACTTGTTCAGGCGGGCGAAACTCATTTGCAAAACGGTTGGCTTTGGCCTTCTCCAACCTCCGAAGCCGGACACATCACCGAGCCTAAGCGCAAAGGCATTCCCTCGCCTCACAAAATTCGTTCTTATTATAAAGAAGCTACAGCGCGCGCCGGTCTGCCTTATGACGCTTCCGCTGTTCTGTTAGGCCACACCCTACCCGGTGAAAGTTTTCGTTATTTGCAGAATGCAGGTTCTAACCAATGGCTCCGGCCTCACGTTGACCGTTTTTCGGAATGGCTCGACG
>CAYFFG010000010.1:0-112970 GCA_964342355.1 uncultured Hyphomonadaceae bacterium | reverse complement strand
ATATCTACCGTCTGCGTGTCACGATTACGTACAATCTGAGGGTTCACATCCACTGACGCATAGCCAGCTGTACCAGCTGCGAACGTGATCGAATCGATGGCGTCTTCTATTCTGTCTGCGCGATAAAGCGTCCCTTCACGCATTGGCAGAATGGCCTTCAGCCCGCTCGTTGAAAGCTTTTCCAGTGTTGTTTCAACTGAAATCTTTCCAAAATCGTATTTTGGACCCTCATCAATTGTGAAAGTGATGTAAAAATCTTCCTGATCGGGCGTCAGTTCGGCAACAGAGGAAGTCACCCTAAAATCCGCAAATCCCTCATTAGTGTAGAACTGACGGAGTACCTCTCGGTCATATTCTAAACGGTTTGGGTCATAGTTGTCATTGGATTCAAAGAAACGCCACCATCTTGATTGGCGTGTAACAATTTCAGACCTCAGGCGAGAGTCTTTAAACTCTTCGTTTCCGATGAAGTTAATGGAGCGGACACCTGTTTTCGGGCCTTCCTTGATTTCAAAAATCAAGTCTACACGATTTTGAGCGAGAGGTTTGTATGTCGGCGTAACCGTGGCCGCAAACCGCCCAGACAAACGATAAGCTTCCAGAATTCTCTGAACATCTTGTTGAACGCGCGCTTGTGTAAACACTTCACGCGGCGCCGCTTCTGTTTCTTCTTCGAGTTTGTCGTCCCGAATAGCGGAGTTGCCCTCAAAAATCACCTGGTTGATGATTGGGTTCTCACTTACTCGAACGATGAGTTCATTGCCTTCGCGTTCGATCAAAACGTCTGCAAACAATTGCGTTGCGAACAATGTTTTAAGTGAAAGGTCAATGCGATACGGATCGAATGGATCGCCTGGTTCCACCAGCAAGTATGAGAGAATGGTACGCGTTTCTATGCGTTGGTTACCATCCACCAGTATCCGTGAGATTGCCTGCGTCTGCTGCTGCACCCCTGCTTCAGGTGCTTGCGCTTCCGCCACACCTATGTGTGTTGCTTCAACAATAGTGAAGTAAGCGCCTGCCGAAGTGGTGAGCGCCAGTGCGCCTGCAAACAAAGACCGCATACTCGTTTCCTCTACACGTCGTTCAACGCCATGGCTTGCCCTATTCGGCGCACTAAGACAACAGGCTGGTGAAGACGTCAAACACACCAAGGCGTTTTAAGTCGTTCACGGTTACAGCGATAAAGAAAAGTCCAATCGCTGCAAGCCCGCCTTGCAGTAAATATCCTTGAACTCGTCCAGAAATTTCCGATCCCACGACCGTTTCGTACAGTCCCAGTAATGCTGAATATCCATCCAGCATAGGAATTGGAAGTAAGTTGAAAAAACCAATACTTACAGAAAACAGCGCAATCAGCCACGCCATTTCCTGAACCACAGATTGAATCCGTGTTAACAGCGCCACATCTGTCTTCTTTAGATGGCTATCTACAACTTTGTCAGCAAAGTCCCCCATCCCAAGGGGGCCTCTCATTTTGCCAAAATCATCCTTTAAGGTAATCAAACGACCTAAAACTGTTATTGTCTGGCGCACAATATCTGCTGTCATATCAGCACCATATGCTAGCCCCTCCACCAGCCCTATAGGCTCATGGCCTATAATTGGAGCTGCCATCTTTATTTTTATTCTACCGATTTCTTCTTCACCAGTCAGTGAGTTTTGCTCGATTACGCGTTCGGGAATCACCGTTAGCTCAACTGGTTTTCCGTCTCTTTCAACAAGAAACGTCACTTCAGAATCAGCGTTGTATGCAACTTCAACAAGAACATCTCTTGAAGAAATTATCTTTCTAGAGTTGGCTTCCAGGAGATAATCTCCCACTCTGAAGCCCGCTTGATCTGCAGGTCCATTTTTTTCAATTTCTGCTACCTGAACTCTGTCGACAATGTTTTTACCGTTCGCCATCGCAAGGCATGCGATAATGAGAATTGCCAAAATAAAATTTGTTACAGGCCCAGCAAGCGACACTATGACCCGCTGCCAAGCTAACAACTCTGGAAACGGCTTCCCGATAGGGCCCTGTTCAAATTTGCCTACATCACCGGGGGCCTGAGCTTCGCCTACAAACTTCACGAAACCGCCCAATGGCAACCAGTTCAAGCGCCAACGCGTGCCTCGTTTATCCGTGCGTTCAAAGATTGAATTGCCAAAACCAAACGCAAAAGATTCGACAGCGGCTCCAAATGCTCGTCCCGCTGCATAATGGCCGAATTCATGAACGGTGACGACAACACCTAACAAAATAAAAAAAGGAACAACTGAACCAACCAGCGAAAAGGATTGGCCAATCATTGAGCTTAGTGCGTCCATCTATAATCCGGTACCCTATATGTTATTCTTGTTCAGTTTCAGACTGTTGCTGAAAGTGTGTTATGAGCAGCAACACGCGCCCGTTGATCTAGATCAAATACGCCTTCAAAACATTTCGGATCTTCGACGTTGCCGAATTGTCCATTCAAGAATCCCTCCAAGATAGTCTTGTTGAGAGCGGATATGTCTAAAAACCCTATCCTGCCGTTCACAAATGCATCAACAGCAACTTCATTTGTCGCATTGAACACATTTGTAGCCCATGCGCCTATCTCTATCGCTTTTCGGGCGAGGCTAATGGCCGGAAATCGCGCGTCATCCACTGCTTCAAAGTTCAAACAACCGATTTTGGCCAGATCAAGACGCTCAACGTTAGGGACTGGCATTCTGTTGGGCCATGCAAGCGCATAAGAGATGGGAGTACGCATATCTGGCATTCCTAATTGCGCCAGCACTGACCCGTCATCGTAACTTACCATGCTGTGAATAATGGATTGTGGATGCACCAGCACGTCAACACGGTCTTGAGACATATCAAACAAATAGCATGCTTCTATGAGCTCCAACGCTTTGTTTGTCATGGTTGCGCTATCGATTGAAATCTTTGCTCCCATAGACCAGTTTGGATGCGCTACTGCTTGCTCTGGCGTGGCATTTCTCATCATCTCTATTGATGCGGACCTGAAAGGACCGCCAGAAGCTGTTAACACCAGCTTTTCCACGCGACGTTTGTTATCGAGCACCTGAAAAATTGCGTTATGCTCTGAATCGACAGGAAGAATGTTTGAGTTATGAGATCGCGCTTCATCCAACAGCAAGCGACCAGCACAAACTATGCTCTCCTTGTTGGCTAAAGCGATGTTTGCCCCCTGACGAACAGCCGCTAACGTAGGACTAAGCGCTGCCGCTCCCGTTATAGCACTCACAACAATTTCGGCGTCCAAAGCCGCAGCCTCAACAATGGCGCCATCCCCAGCTGCCACTTCTATGGAAGTACCACTCAGTAGCGACTTCAGATCTGAATAGAGGTTTTCGTCCCGAATAACCGCAATTTCAGCATTAAGGTGTTTTGCTTGTTCAGCTAACCTAGCTACATTGGTAGATGCCGTTAGAGCGACTGTTTTGAACTCTAGCGTATCATCAGTCTGTTGTCCGAGAAGGTTGACAGTTGACTCTCCAATAGACCCTGTTGCCCCCAATACAGAAACTTTTTTAAGATGAGACACTGCTTACGCGCTCCCTAACAACAATGGGGCAATTCCTGGCGCGAGAAAAAATATCAATCCGGACAGCGCGCTTGCTGCCATCAAGCCGTCCAATCGATCCAAAACTCCACCATGGCCAGGGATGATTTTGGAAGAATCTTTCACACCGAATCTACGCTTGAAGTAAGACTCACACAAATCTCCAAATTGTCCCACAGCAGAAACGCTACCGGTAAAAATAAGCCAGGTTAACATAGGTCCATTGGTCAGATTTGCTGCCGCCACCCCTATCAGGAGCGCGCAGATAACGCCTGCAATCGCCCCCGTCCATGTTTTGTTGGGACTGTTCGCAGGAGATAGCTGAGGTCCCCCAAACCCTTTACCAGCGAGATATCCAGCAGTGTCTGTCATCCAAACAGTCACCATTACCGCAATCATGAGATAAAGCGACTGCTCATGAAAATCACGAAGGTATATAAAAGAGCCAAAAGGCAACGTCACATAAAAGGCCCCAAAGCCGAGTGACAGCCAATTCGACTTTAAGACAATCCCAATTCCAGCCAATACAACCGATGTCGCTGCGCCAAGCAGCACTACCAACGCCAAATCTGGAGCAGCAAACAAAACCGCAATTACACAAGCGATAGCTAAGGGAATTGCTAATAAGAAACGAAGTGGCCTTGCAACAAGCCTAGCGGCCATAAATACCCACTCAAAGCCAGCGACCACAGAACATATAACTGTCGCAGTTACTAGCGCCACACCACCTTCAGCAACAACCCAGACACCAACAGGCGCAATCACCGCAGCGGTGAGAATACGGACAAGGATGTTGGGCAAAGTTTTATGAGGCTTTGGGTTGTTATCTTGATTAGCCATCTGAGACGTCGGACTCAACGCCACCAAATCGTCTATTGCGACGTTTGAAGACATCAATTGCTTGCTCCATCTCAGCACGACCAAAATCTGGCCATAGCACGTCCATAAAGATCAGCTCTGAATAGGCAATTGACCAAAGTAGAAAGTTTGACACTCTCATTTCGCCACTCGTGCGGATCAAAAGATCAACGTCGGGTAGATCGCTTGTCCACATGCGATTATGTAGCACCGCCTCATCCACACTATCCGGCTCCAACACACCTGCTTGCACCTCAGAGGCTATGTGCTTGGCAGCTTCCACAATTTCAGCTCTTCCACCATAGTTGAATGCGATGTTGAGATTGAACTTTGTGTTACTTCGAGTTTTAGCTTCGCATTCATGGATCAGCCGGACAATATCGTCAGATAGGCCTTCTACTGAACCAAATATACGAATTCGCACACCCTCTTTGTTTAGCCGACCTAAGTCCCGATGGACATAGAGGCGCAACAGACCAAACAACGCCTCAATTTCAGCCGGCGGGCGTCGCCAATTTTCAGTTGAAAACGAAAATACTGTTAAGTGCTCGATACCCAGAGTTCGACAGTTTTCAACCGTATCACGGAGCGCTTCAACGCCAGCCTTGTGCCCTGCTACGCGTTTTTCACCACGTGCATTCGCCCATCTGCCGTTGCCGTCCATAATGACTGCAACGTGTTTAGGACCAGCTCCCTCACCTCCAACAACCTGATGAGCTTCCAAAGGTGTGGTTGATGTGATTGTCGAACCCGCCAAATCAGACCTGCATAATTTCTTCTTCTTTGGTTTTTAGGCTTTCATCAATTTTAGAAATCATCCTGTCCGTTAGTTTCTGAACATCTTCTTCAAAAGCCTTTTGGTCATCTTTTGATATGTCACCATCCTTTTCTAACTTCTTGATGGTATCCATTCCGTCACGACGCACGTTTCGCACTGCGACCCTGGCTGTCTCCGCATACCGTCCAGCAAGTTTGGCAAGTTCTGCGCGGCGCTCCTCATTTAGTGGAGGGATTGGTATTCGCAGCGTTTGACCATCAACTACTGGGTTAAGTCCCAGTCCTGCTTCACGAATTGCCTTGTCTGCAGCGCCAACAACACTTTTGTCCCAGATACTGACAGTCAACATACGCGGTTCAGGCGCAGAAACGTTCCCCACTTGTGTTAGCGGGGTTGCAGATCCGTAAGCAGGAACAACGACCGTATCCAGTAAATGGACCGATGCGCGCCCAGTCCTAAGGCCCGAGAATTCGCTTTTAAGTGACCCGATCGCGCCCTCCATACGACGCTCGAGACCCTTAAGATCAACATCACTTTCACCGTCAGACATTGTCTAATCCTTTATATTGTCGTTCCCGATCCATGTGGTTACTGAGCATTTTCAATGACAGTACAGGTGCCGTTGCCAGCGAGAACATCCGCAAGCGAACCTGGCTCGTGAATTGAGAACACAACGATCGGGATCTGATTCTCTTTCATCAAGCTTACTGCAGTTGCATCCATAACGCGAAGGTCCTTATTCAGGACCTCCATATATTCTAAGTGATCATAGCGTGTAGCGTCGGGGTCTAGTTTTGGATCTGCGGTATAAACCCCATCGACCTGTGTCCCCTTCAACATAGCGTCACAGCCCATCTCAGCAGCACGAAGAGCAGCACCTGTGTCAGTTGTGAAATATGGGTTTCCAGTACCAGCAGCAAAAATAACGACCCGCCCCTTCTCCATGTGCCTCATCGCACGCCGGCGAATAAACGGCTCACATATTTTAGGCATTTCAATGGCGCTTTGAACACGTGAGTGTACACCGATTGACTCCAAAGCACCCTGCATCGCCAGCGCGTTCATCACTGTGGCAAGCATTCCCATAGAATCAGCTTGTGAGCGCTCCAAAGCTTTCGATACGTTCTTAAGGCCTCTGAAGATGTTTCCGCCGCCAATAACCAGACAAATTTCCGTACCCTGCTCAATTGCCTGCTTAATTTCATTGGCAATCGGCAAACATGCATCAATATCAATGCCGTAGTCGCCGTCCCCCATTAAAACTTCACCAGAAATCTTGAGGAGCACGCGTTTATATTTTGGAGCTAAAGATGTGTCTGACATGAGCACGAATCCATTTTGATTTTTTTGTCTTCAGCCCACAAAAAACGGGGGCAGGACACTTATCTCCTACCCCCGTCTCAATTCAAGTTTAAACTCAAACTTTGTTGAGTTAACTTCCCTTTGTCGCTGCAGCCACTTCAGCAGCAAAGTCTTCTTCAGCTTTCTCAATTCCGTCACCAAGACGCATCATTGCGAAGCCCTTAAGCGCAACAGGCGCACCTGCTTCCGTTTTGGCGTTTTCGATAAATTTGCCAACTGTTAGGTCCGGATCCATGACGAAAGCCTGCTCGACCAGCACAACTTCTTGATAAAACTTCCGAAGACGGCCTTCGATCATTTTTTCAATCACGCTGTCAGGCTTGCCGGATTCACGCGCTTGCTCCGTCAGCACCTGACGCTCGCGTTCCACAGCCTCAGGATCGAGCTCTTCTTTCGTTGCAGCCAAAGGGTTGATAGCGGCAATATGCATAGCAACCTTACGACCTACATCTGTGAGAACAGCTTTGTCACCCTCAGATTCTAGAGCGACAAGCACACCGATCTTTCCAAGACCTTCAGCGGTTACCGAGTGCATGTAAGAAGCTACGACACCTTGATCCACGGAGATCGCAGCTGTGCGACGCAAAAACATGTTTTCACCGATAGTGCCAACCATACGCTTCAGTTGGTCATCGATATTGCCTTCACCGCCATCAACAGCTGGCATGCCAGCGAGTTTTTCACGATCTCCGCCAGCCTCAAGCGCAGCATTGGCGATACCTTTAACGGCTTCTTGAAACAGCTCGTTACGTGCAACGAAATCTGTTTCAGCGTTGACCTCAACTAATGCGCCAACGGTCTCGTTTGTCGCCACACCGACAAGACCGTCAGCAGCAACGCGATCAGCCTTTTTAGCGGCCTTGGACAGGCCTTTTGCGCGAAGCCAATCGACAGCAGCTTGTACGTCGCCATCACTTTCAGCTAACGCTTTTTTGCAGTCCATCATACCAGCGCCAGTTTTTTCGCGCAGGTCCTTGACGAGAGCAGCGGTAATTGCGGCCATGTCCAATACCTCTTAGGGTTGCGTGTTTGGTTAGTTGCTAGTTTCTTCTGAGGTTTCGGCAGTTTCTTTAACTGAAGTTTCTTCAGCTTCTTCCACTTCTCCCTCACCTTCAACAACGCCTTCTTCCAGCGCCATCTCGAGAAGTTCATCCGACTCGCCAAGATCGACGCCGAGTGCCACTGATGATTCAGCAAGACCATCAAGCACCGCGTCAGCGAACAGGTTTACATATAATTGAATTGCGCGGGTCGCATCGTCGTTCCCTGGAATAGGGAAGTCGACCTCGTCCGGGTCACAATTTGTGTCAACGATTGCCACAACTGGAATTCCCAGTTTGCGAGCTTCCTTCACCGCGATCGCTTCTTTGTTCGTGTCGATCACGATCATCAGACTTGGCAATCCGCCCATATTGCGAATACCGCCGAGCGTACGCTGAAGTTTCTCTTGTTCACGTGTAAGTTTAAGGATCTCTTTTTTTGTCAGACCTGTGCCGTCACCTTGAGACAACAAATCATCCAAATCGCGAAGACGTTTAATCGAGTTAGAAACTGTTTCCCAGTTAGTCAGCGTGCCACCGAGCCAACGGTCGTTCATAAAGTATTGCGCACAACGCTCAGCGCCCTCAGCAATCACCTCTGATGCTTGACGTTTGGTGCCAACAAAAAGCACACGGCCACCTTTTGCAACAGTATCACGCACTTGCACGAGCGCTTGGTGAAGCAAAGGTACTGTTTGCGAAAGGTCCAAAATATGGATGCCGGAACGCGCGCCAAAGATGAACTGTTTCATCTTGGGGTTCCAACGGTGTTCTTGGTGACCAAAGTGAACGCCAGCTTCCAAAAGCTGACGCATGCTGAACTCAGGCAGCGCCATGTGGATTCTCCTATCCGGTTAGCCGCCGCAGGTAGGCCGAACTGTTCGGCACCGGAAAATGACCTGCGTGTCGGAATATGCGGCGCTTATACGCCATTTTTATTATGGCGCAACCCACTGTATTAAGGAGTTTCAGCTTATGCAGCTATTGGACGGACTTGCTCAACGCCAGCAGCAGATTTTAGCGCCGCCATAGCTGCATAGTCCATAGGATAACGCCCTTCCAATTCAATAGTCACAACCTGCTGACTCTCCAGAACTATTTCTATTTGCACAATTCCACGAGCAGCAGCCTCTACTGACGAGAGGTTTTCCGCTATTTTTGACAACTGGGACAAGTCTACGAGGTCATTAACGCGAACACATAATGCTGAAGGCGCACCAAGAGCGGCTTTCTCCAACGGACGCACCCCGTCGACAGAAAATCTCAACTCATCGTCTTTGCGGCGCACCTTGACACGAATATTCACTCGCTGACCAACTTCCAGATAATCTCGCGTTTCCGCCAAAATTTCCGGCGCAACAAAGACTTCGTAATTTCCTGAGGGATCAGACAAAGTTACATATGCAAACTTCCCGCCCCCATTCATGGACGGTTTTTCCACACGCGCCTTTACAACTCCGATCATTTCTAATGCTGCGCGTTCTTTGCCTAATTCCATCATCTGGGATGCCAGGACTATTCGCTCCCGCGCGGGACCTTCTAAAACATCATCCAGTGGGTGCCCGGATAGATAAAAACCGACGCTCGCTAACTCGTTGTCCAGACGTGTCTCTTCACTCCAGGGAGCAGCTTTAGGCAATGGCGGTCGAAGAGCCGGCTCCTCACCAAACAAGCTATCCTGGTTGGAGTTGCGCTCGGAATGAGCTGTGTTGGCAGCCGCCGCCAGAGTTTCAGCAGATGCAAATGCTTTAGCACGGTTCTTTTCCAAACTGTCAAAACCGCCAGCCCGAGCTAGGGCTTGCAAGACCCGTTTATTAATTTGTCGCGGATCAATTCGTTCAGCAAAATCATGAAGGTCCTCAAACTGTTTTTCCGAACGAGCGCGCTCTACAGTAAGCATTGCCTCTTTACCTACACCTTTAATAGCGCCGAGTGCGTAATAAATCTTCTGATCACGGACATCGAAATCCGCAGAGGATTGAGTGACATCAGGTGAAACAACCTCAACCTTCAGTCGTTTTGTTTCCTGGAAAAATGAGGCTAATTTTTCAGTATTCGTGAGATCCAAACTCATCGAACCAGCTAGGAACTCTACCGCGTGATTAGCCTTCAGATATGCCGTCTGATAGGCAATAACAGCATAAGCTGCGGCGTGAGATTTGTTAAAACCGTAACCAGCAAACTCATTCACAAGTTCAAAAATAAACTCAGCACGTTCTTTTGACACTCCTTTTTGAGCGGCGCCCTCTAAGAAACGAACTTTCTGTTTTGCCATTTCTTCGGGTTTTTTCTTCCCCATCGCGCGTCGCAGAAGGTCTGCTTCGCCGAGTGAGTACCCGGCCAGAATTTGCGCAATCAGCATGACCTGCTCTTGGTAAACGATCACGCCATAGGTTTCTTCAAGGACAGGCTTCAGATCTGGGTGTAGATAGTCGATTTCCTCCCGCCCCTCCTTACGCGCCACATAAGTATCAATGTTCTTCATCGGGCCCGGACGATAAAGAGAAATGAGTGCAATAATATCCTCAATACAGTCAGGTTTCACCTTCCGCAGCGTATCCCGCATCCCCTGACTTTCGAGCTGGAATACACCCAATGTTTGTCCCGAAGCTAAAAGCTTGTAACTTTCAGGATCATCAAAAGTATACCATGCGTCTGTCAGCTCTCTTCCTTCTTTTTCCACGAACTTCAGAGCGCGTTGAATGACTGTCAGCGTTTTAAGGCCAAGAAAGTCAAATTTCACAAGACCGTTGTGTTCAGCCCATTTCATATTGAACTGAGTGGCGGGTATTTCTGACTTAGGGTCCTTATAAAGCGGAGCTAATTGGACTAATGGCCGATCGCCAATAACAACACCTGCTGCGTGGGTGGATGCGTTCCTGTAAAGTCCTTCGAGCTCAAGCGCTGTTTCAACCAGTTCTTTGACTTCTTCCTTGTCACGCATCTCCTGTTTGAACTTGGGCTCGTTATCAATTGCTTCCTGTAAGGTCGGCGGATTTGCTGGATTGAAAGGCACTAGTTTGGACAACCGGTCCACCTGACCAAACGGGAGCTGCATGACCCGTCCGACATCGCGCAAAACCGCTTTCGCCTGAAGCGTTCCGTAAGTGATAATCTGAGCTACCCGATCTGCGCCGTACTTACGCATGGTGTAGTCGATCACTTCCCCACGTCTTTCTTGACAGAAGTCAACATCGAAGTCTGGCATTGAAACACGTTCTGGGTTCAAAAAACGCTCAAACAACAATCCAAACCGAAGCGGATCCAAGTCGGTGATCGTCAGCACCCATGCGACAAGAGACCCCGCACCAGACCCCCGACCAGGGCCCACAGGAATGTCATGAGCTTTCGCCCATTTGATAAAGTCCGAAACGATTAGGAAATATCCCGGAAATCCCATCTGCTTGATGATGTTGAGCTCAAACTCTAGCCGTTCCCAGTAAACACTTTCGTCTGCATACTTTTTACCGACAGACAAACGCTGTTTGAGACCTTCTCTGGCTTGCCGGTCCAGTTCTACGCTTTCATCTCCTCCCTCTTCTCCCGTAAAATTAGGGAGAATTGGTTTTCGCCATGTGGGGCGATAAGCACACCTCTGAGCGATCTCCAGCGTATTTTCTATTGCTTCAGGAATGTCTTTGAACAGTTCGACCATTTCTTCAGCCGTTTTAAGGTATTGTTCAGGCGAAGCTTTGGGTCTGTCGTCTTTTGTAAGATAGGATGAATGCGCAATACACATTAGCGCATCATGTGCCTTGTGTTGCGAGCGCTTCATGAAGCGGGCTTCATTCGTTGCCACGAGTGGGAGATTCAGCTCATACGCCAACTCAACGAGCGCTTCTTCGCCCAAATCTTCCATTCGACGTTTGTGACGCTGTACCTCAACATACAAACGGTCGGCAAACGCAGCACTTAGTTTAACAAGAAGTTGTCTTGCGTCTTCAGTGTGCCCACTGGCGCACAGGCGCGTTGCTAGTCCATTACAACCACCTGTCGTACAGATCACCCCTTCAGATTTTTTGATAACATCTTCTAGAAATACGCCTACGCCCCCTTCTGGGGCCTCCAGGAATCCCTTTGACGTCAACTCCATCAGATTGAGATAACCAACCTCGTTCTGGGCAAACAATCCCAGTTCAGAGGGTTCAGCAAGAGGATCAGCTGGATCGTAGATATCGAGAGAAAGAGCAACGATCGGTTGCACTCCCATTGGAGCCAACGTTTCAGAAAGCTCAAGGGCTGCGAACATATTGTTGTCGTCAGTCACCGCGACTGCAGGAAAACCGTTTTCGCAAGACCACTTTGCAAGCTGCTTCACTGTGATCATGGAGCCCAGCAACGATAAAGCTGAGCGCACCCGTAGATGAACGAATTTTCCCTGATGTTTTATTTCATCTGACATCAAAGCGCTCCACGGGTATCAAAACGGTAGACAATACCAGCCCATGATTCGCTCGTATCCTTAACCGGCGAACGGAGCTAATTTCCCGTCCTGTAAGGTCAATACACGATCCATGTAGCTCGTCAGCTCCATGTTATGCGTTGCAACCAAAACCGCTACCTGCTCAACGCGTGCGGTATCAAATAAACTCTGGAAAACTGCAGACGTTGTGGAAGGGTCCAGATTTCCTGTCGGCTCGTCAGCTATCAGCACACGTGGACGGTTAGCCAATGAGCGCGCTATGGCAACGCGTTGTTGTTCACCGCCAGACAACTGGCCAGGCTGGTGATGACCACGATCAAACAGCTGCATGGAATTCAGCAGCTCCTTTGCGCGTTCTTTTGCGAGGCTTCGCTTAACACCATTTATCATCAATGGCGCAGCTACGTTATCAAGTGCGCTCAGCTCAGGTAACAAGTGATGAAACTGATATACAAATCCAAGTTTCGTACGACGCAATCGCGTTAATTCACGGTCAGACAGTTTACTGGTTGTTTGGCCCTCAATCTCAACCTCACCGGAATCTGGTTTTTCGAGCAAGCCTGCCGTGTGGAGCATGGTAGACTTACCTGAACCGGATGGTCCCACCAAACCAACCATCTCACCGGGCCGCAAATCCAAGTCTACTCCATTAAGGACATTCAACTCGCCGTCACCAGTTCGATAGGTTCGTGATATATCACTGAGCCTCAACACCGGCTTTCTTTCAGATAAAGGCGTGGTTTTCGTCATTGGTTTCTAAGCGCCTCAACCGGATCAAGGCGAGACGCCCACATTGATGGAATTAAAGTCGTCAGGACGGTCATTAAAAACGCCCAACCAGTTACAATCGCGACTTCCGACCACTGCAACTTCGCTGGGATAGCGTTAAGTTGGTAAATCTCTTTCGGAAACACCTCGCATCCGCAGACAAACTCAACACCATGCTGAATGGCGCCGATATTGAGCACAAACAACACCCCTAACATCAACCCCACAAACACCCCAACACCACCGAGCAGAGAGCCTGTCATCAAAAAAATACGCGTCACGCCGCTGCGGGTCGCTCCAATCGTCCTAAGGATTGCAATATCCCGCGCCTTGTTTTTGACGAGCATAAGAACGCCGGTGATAATATTCAGTGCTGTAATCATCACAACGATCATCATGATGAGCCGCATGACATTACGCTCAACGACGAGCGCAGAAACCAGCTGCGCGTTCAGTGACTTCCAATCCCGCATATAACGGTTTGTGATCCCCTCACGTCTCAAAGCCGATTGAAAAAAATCTGCCTGATCGGGATTCTCCAGTCGAACACCCAGATATTGGTAGCTGTCCCCATAAGAGAAAAACAGACGACCATGATCCATTGGCATGATGACAGTGCGTCGGTCGTAGATTTCATTACCAACGTTATAAATGCCCACCACACGATATGTTTTCGACCGAGGGACCTTACCGACAATAGTACTAGGCCCATTGGGAGAAAGTATCTTCACGCGAGATCCAATGCCAACACTGAGTGCGCGCGCTAGGCCCTCACCGATAATAATTGTGTCAGACTTTTCACCCTCAAATCCAAATTCATTTAGTCGACTATTGGCGCTCAATTTACTGATAATGAGATCTATTGCTTGCAGGTCGTGCGGATGGATAGCCTTGACGGATACTCCCTCTTTCCGACCGCCCGAATCCGCCAATACAACTTCCTCAATCACCGGAGCGACATTAACGACGCCTGATCGTTCAGAGATTTTTCGAGCTAGTTCATCAGCCTCAGCCGTAGGCATATCGACAACATTAACGTAAACATGAGGCTCAAACCCAACGACTTTAGATAGCAACTCAAGACGAAACCCATTCATGATAGACATGATGGAAATCAACGCCCAAACCGCCAATGTTACCCCAATCACAGATACGATTGAGATGAGCGCCAGACCGCCATTTTCGCGCTTCGTTCTGATATATCGGAGAGCGAGCATGCGCTCAAACGGACCAAAAGGTTGAGTACCCTTCGCGCCCTCAGTAAGAGCAGGATCAATAGCGGACTGAGGCATTCGTTACCTTGCTTTCGCCGTTAGCTTATTAAGCGCATCTTCAAGACTGAGTTCCTCAGTAACGCCGGTTACCCGGGTTTTAAGTTCAACTAAGCCATTTTTAAGGCCGCGCGGACCAATGACGATCGCATAAGGCACGCCAATTAGTTCATAGGTTGAAAGTTTAGATCCTGGGCGCTCGTCGCGGTCATCATAGACCGGATCCAAATTCGCGTTTGCCAATACATCATAGGCATTTTCACATGCTGCGTCACATGCCTCATCGCCTTGGCGAAGATTGATAACAGCCGCACCAAAGGGTGCAACTTCATCTGGCCAGATCACGCCGTTTTCATCATGACTGGCTTCAATGATACCGCCCAACAGCCTGGAAACTCCGATACCATAAGATCCCATTTGTACAGGAACTTCTTTTCCATCAGGCCCCATTACAACAGCCTTCATTGGTTCTGAGTATTTTGTACCAAAGTTGAAGATGTGACCGACTTCAATTCCACGCGCAGCAAGACGGCGTTCTTCAGGTACTTCGGCCTCAAATTTAGCCTGATCATGCATTTCTTCGGTCGCCGCATAATACCGAGTGCGTTTCTCGACCTCTGGCAGCAAATCACCTTCAAAATCCAGGTCAGCTCCAGGTGGGGACATGTTGACGAGTTCTTCATCGCAGAACACGGCGCTTTCACCAGTCTCGGCAAGAATGATGAATTCGTGAGAGAGATCCCCTCCGATGGGTCCGGTGTCGGCGCGCATCGGTATCGCTTTGAGCCCCATACGCGAAAAAGTATTCAGGTAAGCACAGAACATTTTATAGTATGCTTTACGTGCTGCATCTGCATCAATATCGAAGGAATATGCATCCTTCATAAGGAACTCACGGCCTCGCATCACGCCGAACCGAGGTCTTATTTCGTCGCGAAATTTCCATTGAATGTGATATAGGTTCAGCGGCAATTGTTTGTAGGAACGAACATACGACCGGAAAATATCGGTCACCATTTCTTCGTTCGTCGGCCCAAATAGCATTTCCCGATCATGCCTGTCTTGGATGCGCAGCATCTCTTTGCCATATGCGTCGTATCGGCCGCTTTCTTTCCATAAATCTGCCGGTTGAATCGTCGGCATAAGCAATTCAACAGCCCCGGCGCGGTTTTGTTCTTCACGAACAATTTTCTCAATTTTCCGCAGAACGCGTAGTCCCAATGGCAGCCAGGAATAAATGCCCGCGCCATTTTGTCGGATCATTCCTGCACGCAACATTAACTGGTGAGAAACGATCTGAGCTTCCGCTGGTGTCTCTTTTAGAACTGGCAGGAAAAATCGCGACAGACGCATGTGCTCGCCTACTCCATTATGGTGAACAAAGACAAATCACTGGATAGACGTCCAATGACGAGGGCGCAACAACTCTCTCACATGACTTAAAGGTCGGTGTAATCAATCATATCGATCAATGATGAAAACAAGCCGGTCACCATACCGAGCCAGAATAAAAATGTTATAACCGTTCCGCCAACACACGCCCATAAAGCTTTTTTCATTATGTCAGGCTTAGTCGGAGCAGAAGGCTCGCTACCGTCGACAACCTCTCCTGCTTCTTCTTGCGTCACTACACCGCGAGAAGCCAGCGGAAAGAAGACAAGCCAGGATGAAATAAACCAAACAATAGACGCTTCAACCCAACCCATCATGACTCTCCAGTTTCAATGGATATAATCAAGTCCACAAGCATATTCATGCTACCCAACTGATAAAACCGAGGGTGATCGGAAGGTTCTCGGGCTTTTTCTAATTCCCACGTAACTTCATAGGGAATGTAAGCGGCATACGCTCCGCACGCCAAAGCTGGCAATACGTCTGACTTGACAGAATTACCAACCATCATCGCCTCAACTGGTCGCACACTGTGACGCTCGAATATTGAGTGATATGTCTGTTCATCTTTTTCGGAAACGATCTCAATATCTGCAAAGTAATCTGCCAAACCAGAATCAGCAATTTTTCGTTCCTGATCGAACAAATCACCCTTAGTCACGAGATAAAGCTGATAGTCGTCTTTTAAAGATTTTAGCGTGTCCATCACGCCGGGCAAAGGCTCTACATCATACGTGAGTAGTTCTCTTCCCCACGATACAATTTGGCTTACAGCTCGACCATCGATTCGATGATCGGTAATCTCGAGCGCCGTCTCAATCATTGAGAGCGTGAACCCTTTTGCGCCATAACCATACACGCGCAAATTTCGGCGCTCCGTTTCTAACAAACGCTTTTCAACGGTCTCCTTGTTAGCGAATTGAGAAAGCAGTTCGACAAATCGCTCATGAGAGAAATGGAACATTCTCTCATTATGCCAGAGCGTGTCATCAGCATCGAACAAAATCGTTGTTAGCTTGGCCATGAAAACAAGAACTTAGTGCTTAGGAGGCTCCATAAGCTCGATAAGAACACCATTCGAATTTTTTGGGTGAATGAAAATCATCAAAGTGTCATGGGCGCCAATGCGCGGCTCGCCAAGGATGGACGCGCCTTCTGATTTTGCATCTTCAATTGCCGCATGCACATCGTCCACTTCGAAACACACATGGTGTTGACCACCTTTAGGGTTTTTATTTAGAAAATTACGGATTGGCGACTTTTCACCTAGCGGCTCAATAAGTTCAATTTGAGAGTTAGGCAGGTTCACAAAGGCTACCTTCACCCCTTGTGCTTCCATTTCAAATGGTTCGACAAACTCTGTCGCACCATAAAGCGTGCGATAAGTTTCCATAGCTTCTTCAAGGTTTGGAACTGCAACACCGACGTGGTTCAATTTTCCAATTTTCATAAGATCGCCCTCTTCTTGTCCCTTATTAAACGCGCAGCACGATTACATCTATCAGTGGGCGTTTTCCGAACACCTCATCCGCAGCTTTTCGAACAGCACGTAACAGTCGTTTTTCTAACACGTCATCATCTTGAATGTCTTTGAAGCTTAGCGCTTCAACAGCAGTTTCTGCCGCTTCATCCAACATCTCCAGGCTCTCATCAGCCGCGCTGCCATCTTCTTCAGATAGTCCTCTTGCAGTAACAAACGGACCATCCTTCACGCGACCTTTTTCGTCAATTGCGACAGCTACGCTGATATATCCAGACCACGACAAACGACGCCGTTCCTGCATTCCGGCCGCCAATTCTGGAGTTAGACGATTGCCATCCAGATACAAACGACCGGTTGGCACCTCATCGACTACTTCGGCAGGTCCTGGAGCAAGTCTAATAATCTGACCATTGTCCGGCGTGACGGCCTCTGGAACTTGTAGGGACTTTGCAAATCTAGCGTGCTCAATAATGTGACGACGCTCACCGTGCACAGGCACCGCAATCTTTGGTCGCGCCCATGTATACATTTGACTTAACTCATCCCGACATGGATGCCCTGAAACGTGAATCATCTCTTGGCGGTCTGTGATAAGTTTCACGCCTCTATCTGCGAGATTGTTCTGAAGTTCAAAAATACCCTTTTCATTACCCGGAATGACCCGAGACGAAAACAACACAACATCACCTTCACCCAAACTAACCTGCGGATGGGACCCTTGAGAGATGCGAGATAAAGCCGCTCTTGGTTCTCCTTGAGAGCCAGTACAAAGATAAAGAACATTTTCGGGAGGCAAATGTTCTGCATCTTCTGCATCTACAAAGTTCACGCCTTTGAGCAAGCCCACAGACTTAGCCGCATCGGTTATGCGGAACATGGACCGTCCCACCAGCACAACGGAGCGTTCATTCTCCATTGCAGCAATGCAGCAACTTTCTAGTCGGGCAACATTTGACGCAAAAGTGGTAATCGCGACTCGTCCTGTCTGTTCACCAACAACGCGGATTAAATTTTCCCGAACTGTCTTTTCTGAACCTGACTCACCTTCCTCAAACACATTAGTCGAGTCACAAACAATAGCCAGAACACCTTCTTCACCCATTGCTTTGATCTTTGGTTCGTCAAAGTTATCCCCCAACATTGGATTGGGATCTAATTTCCAGTCTCCTGTATGAAAAATCAGACCTGCCGGAGTACGAATTGCCAAACCATTGGGTTCTGGAATGGAGTGTGTCAGCGTAACAAATTCGATATCGAATATGCCTATTTGACGCTTATCATTGAGCGAAACTTCATGCAGCAAAACGTCACGATCCAGACCTTGTTCGCGCAGCTTTTCTCTTATTAACGCGGCTGTGAATGGCGTCGCATACAAAGGTGCGCGCAGTCGTGGCCATAAATGCGCAATGGCGCCAATATGATCTTCGTGCGCGTGGGTTAATACAATGCCCTCTATTTTGTCTCTTTGGGTCTCAAGAAATGTCACATCAGGCATAATTAGATCGACACCTGGCGTTGTGTCGTCACCGAATGTAACGCCCACATCGACTAGCAGCCATTTTCTGTTTTGACTATTTCCATATGCATAAGCATTCAAATTCATGCCTATTTCCCGACAGCCGCCGACGGGAAGAAAGAGCAGTTCTTCTGTTTGAGACATATGTTCTACTTTTCGCCCTTTGGTTTATTTTTAATATAGAGGGCGTGAAGACCTCGGATGGTGAGATCCTGATCGAAATGATCAATGGAATGTGCCGCTTCTTCAAACAATGATGCAACACCACCAGTTGCTACCACTGTCATCGGTTTTGCGTATTCTTGTTTAATCCGGCGCACCAGACCGTCGATCAATTCCATGTACCCCCAGAATACCCCTGACTGCATCGCGGATACTGTGTCTACGCCGATTACCCTACCTTGTTCGGGCTTTTGAATAGCAACACGTGGAAGCTTCGCAGAAGCATCATGCAGAGCGCGCATGGAAAGATTTATACCGGGGGCGATTACACCACCTTCAAAAGCGCCATCTTCCGCAATGATGTCAAACGTTGTGGCTGTGCCAGAATCGATAACTATCATTGGTCCTTTAAACGTGGCGCACGCGCCCACGGCATTGACTAATCTGTCCGCTCCAACCTCACTTGGTTTTGGTATCCGCACTTCTACGCCGAGTTCGACATTTTCTCCAATGACGAACGGTTCCACGCCCAAATAACGGCGAGACAGATTGCGAAGATTGAAGAGTCCCTGCGGCACAACTGTCGAAATTATGCAATCAGTAATCTGATTTAGATCCAGACCACTCATTTTCATCAATTGAGAAAGCCAAACAGCATAATCATCCGCTGTTTTCGTTGAATCAGTGGCGCTTCGCCATTGAGCTCGCCACTCCTTACCATCATGAATGGCAAACAACGTGTTGGTGTTCCCCGTATCAACAGCGAGTAACATGCTAATTCGTCCTATATTCTTACGACCGCGATCCAGACTTCACGATTTCAACATCGCCTGCGGTTACTTTCCTTATTGCGCCTGAAGTCTCTTGGAGCACAAGCGCACCACTTTCGTCCATGCCTGTCATAATTCCAGAAACAACACGATCGCCTGATCTAACGGTGACAAGATTGTTTAAACCTTCTGATTTTGCCAACCACTCCGCGCGCAGGCTATCAAACCCGCTTGTAATCAAAACCTTAAGTCTTCGGGAAAAGGCCTGAGAGAGCGCATCCAAAAACGTTTCACCGGCAATTGGAGAACCTGAGACTATGTCCTCAAGGCAGGTTGTGTTCTGGTCAATGTTTGGCGCAGTCGAAATATTGACGCCGATCCCAACGGCCATCCACAGGCCATCATGGCGCATAGCGCCAGTTTCAATCAAAATCCCACTCAGTTTAGAACCTTCATAGCGTACGTCGTTGGGCCATTTCAGCTTAAGCTCGCCGGAGGGGACGCCTAGTTCTTCTGAAGCATCAATAATCGCCATCCCTGCAACAAAACAGACAAGAGGCGCAAGTTTGATGTCAGAATCAAACGGGAATAATGCTGTGGCAGCAAGGTTTCCCTCAGGCGAATGCCACTCCCGTCCAAGTCGACCACGTCCGGCGCTCTGGCGTTTAGCCGCTATCCAGACCGGACCATACTCTTCACACACAGCCCTTCGATGCGCTTCGAGATTTGTTGAATCAAGCTCATCAAGCCATTGGACCGGCCAATTATGCTGAAGGCAGACACTTAATAGCCGCCCCAT
Organism: uncultured Hyphomonadaceae bacterium; assembly: GCA_964342355.1. Taxonomy (GTDB): domain Bacteria; phylum Pseudomonadota; class Alphaproteobacteria; order Caulobacterales; family Hyphomonadaceae; genus Hirschia. The sequence continues at coordinate 92,791 of CAYFFG010000010.1, read as the reverse complement.
TAGCCAGCCGCTGCGGCGGCGCTGATCATGTTACTCAGCCATCCAATGTAGATTACGAGAACAGGGAGAGCGAGGGCTGTCGCGCCGTAAATCGACATTGCCACCGCCCCATCTGCCTGCAGTAATGGTTCATCAGCTTTTTCTTTTGCCCACATCGCCCAGATAACACGTAGGTAATAGCCAAGAGAAATAACAGAAGCGACAACACCGACAGCTACCAACCAATATAGCTCAGCATTTAACGCTGCTTCAAAGACGACCCATTTGCCAAAGAAGCCAGCCATAGGAGGAATACCAGCGACTGAGAAAATAAGCACGGTCATTGCAATAGCGAGCATTGGGCGCGTTTGTGATAAACCATTAAGGTCAGATACCTGTTCAACTTGACCATCCCGGCGTCGCATCGCCAGAACAACACCAAAAACGCCCAATGTCGTAAGCACGTATATTGTCATATATGTCAGAACGGGCGCTTCCCCGTACAATTCACCGGCTGCGACTGCCATCAATGCAAATCCGACATTGGCGATTGATGAATACGCGAGCAACCGTTTGATATTGTTCTGTTTAAGGCCTCCAAGGGCGCCAACCAGCATGGAAGCAGCTGAAATGATTGCTATGATAAGCGACCAGTTCTGCTCATAAACGCCAAACACTTTGAACATGATTGAAGATAACAGACAAACAGCAGCAATCTTTGGCGCGGTGGAAAAATAGGTCACGACAGGTGTCGGCGCACCTTCATACACATCCGGCGTCCAAATATGGAATGGCGCTGCTGACGCTTTAAACGCAAGAGCTATGAGTATCATGGTCAATCCAAAAGAAAGCCCAACGCTCATTTCAGCGCTTGCGATGGATGCAAAGTCTGCGTGCCCTGTGAACCCGTAAACCAATGCTGATCCGAATAGCAAAAGACCGGAAGCCAGCGCACCAAGAACAAAATATTTTAGTCCAGCTTCAGCAGAACGACGGCTTTCGCGATTAAACGCTGCTAGCACATAAGAAGAAAGCGAAAGCGTCTCTATGCCCATATAAAGGGTCATAAGGTTGTTCGCTGACAACATTACCCCCATCCCTGCGGTACCTAGTACAATAAGGATGGTGTACTCAAACTTGTTCATTCCCTCACGGTGAAGGTAACCGCCAGCAACTATCAGTGCGATCGCCGCTGTGAGGTATGCAACCGCCTTCACGAGAGACGTATAAGGTGTCACTGCATAAAGGTCGTTGAATGCAACCATTACCAGGTCAGCTGCATCTTTTTGCGCAAAGGAAAGCGCGGCAGCGCCCAGCAGCGCAAGAGACCCAACAAAGCGAGAAATCCCGTTAAAATTCTCTTTGAACATCGCACCGAACAGAACGCTTGCTAGACCCACGGCCAGCAAGAGCGCTTCAGGTGCGGCGATCTGAATGTCGTTTAGAATATCCATAAGTCCCGCACTTCCGCTTATTTGTTCATCAACTCGATGACCTGAAGCGCTGAGGCTTCAGAAATATCAAACACCAGTGATGGAAAGACGCCGAGCAGAAGCGTCCCTGCTGCTAGAATGAGTAATATCATTGCCTCACGCACATTCACATCGCTAATGGCTGAAAGCTTATCATTGCTCACCACACCAAAGACGGTTTCGCGAAACAGGTTGAGCATATACATCGCTGACAAGATCATCCCCAGCGCAGCCCCTGCAGCCGCCCAAGGGTTCGCCAGGAAACCACCAATCATTGATGTAATTTCACCGATGAAGCCCGACGTTCCAGGAAGACCAACATTCGCCATCGAGAAAAACAGAAAGATAGCTGCGTAAATCGGCATTCTGTGCACAAGGCCGCCATAAAAAGCGATCTCGCGTGTGTGCATGCGATCATAGATAACACCCACACACAAAAAGAGCGCACCAGATATCAACCCGTGTGAAAACATCTGGAAAATCGCGCCTTGGATACCCTCTTCGTTGAATGCAAAGATACCAAGTGTGACCAACCCCATATGGGCGACAGACGAGTACGCAATGAGTTTCTTTATGTCAGTCTGTCTGAAGGCAACAAGTGACGCATAAATTACCGCAATCACTGATAATGCGAACACGACCGGTTGGAACAACGCTGAAGCGTCAGGAAACATTGGCAGCGAAAACCGCAACATGCCATATCCGCCCATTTTCAGCAGGACACCAGCCAATATCACTGAACCAGCTGTCGGAGCCTCAACGTGAGCGTCGGGAAGCCAGGTGTGAACCGGCCACATTGGAAGTTTTACAGCAAAAGACGCAAAGAACGCTAACCACAGCCAAGTCTGCGCATCTGGAGCAAAAGCTGTGTTTTGTAGAACTTCGATGTCGGAAGTACCTACTGTAATATAAATGTAAACCAATGCAGCCAGCAGCGCGAGCGAGCCCAGCAGGGTATAGAGGAAGAACTTAAATGCTGCGTACAATCGGTTTTGTCCGCCCCATATCCCAATAATGATAAACATTGGGATCAGCCCGCCCTCAAAGAAGATGTAGAACAAGACCAGATCGAGCGAGCAGAACACACCAATCATAAGTGTTTCAAGCACGAGAAACGCAATCATGTATTCAGCAAAACGATGCTTGATGCTCTCCCAACTTGCCAACACACACAGCGGCATGAGGAAGGTCGTCAACAAGATGAGGAGCATGGAGAGTCCATCTACTCCCAACTTGTATGATATTTCACCGAACCATTGATGATCTTCTATGAGTTGATAATCCGGTAATGACGGATTGAACTCAGACATCGCCCACAAAGACAACACAAACGTCGCTAATGTCACAACGAGAGCTGCCAGACGGACGGTTTCGCGAGACTGTTCGCCAACAACTGAGCGTGCAAGCAGTATGATCATCGCTCCGACCAGTGGCAGGAAGGTGATCATCGAAAGAATTGGAAACGCAGCCATCAGTTTGCTCCTGATTGGCCAAGCAAGGCCACGGCGCCAAACACCACTGCAGCGATCAGGATGATGAAGGCGTAATGAAACAGATATCCAGTGTGAAGCTTAGAAAGTCCGCCTGAAGTGAGCTTGGTTAAACCCGCAACGCCGTTTGGTCCTAAACCATCAATTAGACGCCGGTCACCGACTTTCCAAAACAGATCACCAATCCCTTTCGCGCTTTTCACGAATACAAAGTCGTAGATCTCATCGAAGAACCATTTGTTCGCGAGAAACGCGTGGAGCGGTCCAGATTTTTCGCCGATTTTTCGCGGTATGAACGGGAAAGCGCCGTAAAAAATCAACGCAATTATCAAGCCACTTACCCATGCCGTGAAGGGAGCCCACAGCACCCATGTTGGTGGGTGATGTCCATGGTGGTCTCCCGTTTCATGATGTCCTGCTTGTTCGGGTGATTGAGTATGACCATTGTTTGATGCGTGCTCTTCTTCACCATGGCCTGCAGGCTCATGATGGTCGTTTGCGTGAACAATATGTTCAACACCCTTGTGCTCGGAATCTGTTGGGCCATGTTCGCCTAGAGAGGCTGCTTCCTCGTGGAATATTGCCTCTCCCCAGAAAGGTTTGTTTACGCTCCCTAACTGATTGATGAACGCGCCATAAAATACAACACCCGCAAACACCGCGCCCACAGCAAGCGTGTACAACGGCACGGTCATAACAGCAGGCGCATCGTGTGCATGTTCATAGTCATGCTTGTTGGCGCGTGTAGGACCGTGAAAAGTCATAATCATCAGACGCCAAGAATAAAAGCTCGTCAGAACAGCGGCGCCGATACCGCACCAGAATGCGTATTGAGCAAACATGCCATCTGATAGGAAGGCTTCTTCCAGAATAGCATCTTTAGAGAAGAACCCTGCAAAACCAAGCTGAGTACCTGGAATACCAACACCTGTAATCGCGAGCGTGCCGATTAACATCATCCCCCAGGCGATCGGCATCTTTGAGCGCAAACCGCCCATTTTTCGCATGTCCTGCTCGTCGCCCAGACCATGAATGACCGCTCCCGCTGTTAGGAACAACATCGCTTTGAAGAAGGCGTGAGTAAACAAGTGGAACATTGCAGCGGAATAGGCGCCGACACCGGCAGCAAAGAACATGTAACCAAGCTGGGAACAGGTCGAGTACGCGATGACACGCTTAATATCATTTTGTGCAAGGCCAACTGTCGCTGCGAATATAGCTGTCGTCGCGCCGATAAATGTTATCAAACCTGAAGCGTAAGTGGTTTGCTCATAGATTGGAGAACACAACACCACAAGCACGACACCAGCGGTTACCATGGTCGCTGCATGGATCAGTGCGGAAACAGGCGTTGGCCCTTCCATCGCATCGGGTAGCCACACATGCAAAAGTAATTGTGCGGACTTACCCATTGCGCCGATGAATAGCAGGACACCAATAATTTCCATTGCTGGCGCTGTAACACCGAGAACATTGAGTGAGATGTCGCGAACATGACCAGCTTCACCAAAAGCAAACGGCGTTACAACCGCGTTTGACTTGATGCTTTCGAAAATCACATCGAACTCAATGGAATGGAACACGAGATAAACGGCCATTATGCCCAAAGCAAAACCGACGTCCCCGACTCGGTTCGTTACAAATGCCTTGATAGAAGCGGAATTTGCAGATGGCTTGTGATACCAAAAGCCGATCAACAGATATGATGCCAGCCCTACGCCCTCCCAACCGAAGAATAGTTGAAGGAAGTTGTCAGCCGTCACCAACATCAACATGGCGAATGTGAACAAAGACAGGTAAGAGAAAAAACGCGCGCGTCCCTGATCATGGGACATGTAGCCCCACGAATAAATGTGCACAAGTGACGACACGCTCGTTACAACGAACATCATCACAATAGACAGGGTATCAAACCGTATTGCCCAGTTTGCCTGTAGCGATCCGATATCAAGCCATCTAGCGAGCGTAAGCACCTCTGTTTGAGGAACGCCTTCACCTCCCGCTAAGAAGCGACCGAAAAACAAGATTGCAGCACATAACCCGGCAAAACCGGTGAGTCCGGTTGTTGCAATCATTGAGACTTTGTCCCAGCGCGCGCGCGCTGGTTCAATGTGTGCGTGATGATCATGACCATCACCGTCAGATGAGTGCGGTGTTGCGTATTCCTTGTTTACAGGCGTGAACAAGTTCATCACGCCTCCAATGATCGCACCGATTAACGGTGCAAACACAACAATCACCGCCAGTAGTTGCCAGCCCATGCCCCGGTCTCCTTAAACCAATCAACCGTGCATCATGTTCACGTCATCCACGGCGATCTGACCGCGGTTACGGAAATAGACGACTAGAATTGCAAGCCCAATTGCTGCCTCTGCGGCGGCCACTGTTAACACAAGCATGGCAAACACCTGACCGGCAATGTCTCCGTTGAATACTGAAAACGCGGCAAGATTTATGTTTACAGACAACAAAATGAGTTCGATCGCCATCAAAATGACGATGATGTTCTTTCGGTTCACGAAAATACCGAATACCCCGATGGTAAACAGCGCAGCCGAAAGCGCTACATAATGTGATAGGGTCAGTTCCATAATCTGCTAGATCCCTTTTCCTGGCTGAACATCAACCAACTCAACCGCTTCTTCGCGCGTGCGTCCGGTCTGCACTTCCACTTTCTGACGTTTTACATCGGGGCGATGACGTAGCGTGAGTACGATTGCGCCAATCATCGCGACCAAAAGCACGATACCAGCCATCTGAAACAGTAAATTGTATTGGGTGTAGAGCACCGCAGACAAAGCCTCAGCGTTGGTTTCTGCACCTGGTGATGGGTCTAATTCTCGACCGTCCTGAAACACTGCAGACGCAGCGACTACGCCAATTTCTGCAATCAGCGCCACACCAACCAGACCGCCGACAACCAAATAATCAGCAAAGCCCTTTTTTAGTTCTGTGAAATCCACATCCAGCATCATGACAACGAATAGGAACAACACTGCAACCGCGCCGACGTAAACGACCACCAGCAACATTGCCAGGAACTCCGCTCCGATAAGCACGAGTAGTCCTGCAGCTGTAAAAAACGACAGTATAAGCCACAAAACAGAATGAACTGGGTTGCGTGCTGCGATCACGAAAATCGCTGACAGCACGACGACAGTCGATAAAATATAAAAAGCGATCAGTTGCACGCGCCCTCATCGTCCTTTTGCTGTCCAGATGGTCAAACTCTAACCATCACACCGGAAAACCCGGCCATTAATACCAAGCACGCCTTAGCGGTAGCGTGCGTCTAGCTCCAGATTGCGAGCGATCTGACGCTCCCAACGATCTCCGTTCGCCAACAAGCGATCCTTGTCGTAGAACAACTCTTCCCGAGTTTCGGTCGAAAATTCAAAATTGGGACCTTCAACAATCGCGTCGACTGGACACGCTTCCTGACAGAACCCGCAATAAATGCACTTCGTCATGTCTATGTCGTAACGTGTCGTGCGCCGCGAACCATCTTCACGAGGCTCAGCTTCGATGGTGATGGCTTGCGCCGGGCAGACTGCCTCACAAAGCTTACAGGCAATACAGCGCTCTTCCCCATTGGCGTAACGGCGTAATGCGTGTTCCCCACGAAATCGTGGGCTTAATGGCCCTTTTTCAAACGGGTAGTTGATCGTCGATTTGCGCTTGAAAATATAACGCATTGCCAGTGTAAGAGCAGATATGATGTCCAGCATCATAGCGGCCCGAACGGCTTGTAAGACACGTGCCATTTATCAAGCCTCCTTTAAGACGAACTGACCGTCGACGCATCGCCTGTAAATACGATGTAAGCCGACACTGCAATCACAGCGAACAAAGACGCAGGTAAAAAGATCTTCCACCCTAATCGCATCAATTGGTCATACCGATAACGCGGCACGATGGCGCGCACGATCGCAAACATGAAAAACATGAATGTAACTTTGACCGCGAAAACACCGAAATAAACTGCGCTACTCAACCAGCCAGGCAAAGCGTCCGGAAGAGCAAGTAAAGGAAGATGCCAACCACCGAGAAAGAGTATTGTCATCAAGGCGCACATGAGAACAATAGCGACCTGCTCGGCGAGGTAATACAGCAGAAATGGCGTAGAAGAGTACTCCACCTGATAACCAGCGACTAACTCAGATTCAGCTTCTGGCAAGTCGAAAGGCGCGCGATTTGTTTCCGCAAGAGCTGATACGAAGAAGATCACAAACATCGGAAACATGATCACAATCAATGGCAATTTACCTAGCCCAAACGCACCCCAGTTCCAAAAACCTCCTGACTGCGCTTCGACGATGGTTGTCAGGTTCAATGACCCGGCTAACATGAGAACGGTGACGATTACGAAACCAATCGAAACCTCGTAAGATACCATCTGTGCCGCGGAGCGAAGGCCGCCAAGAAACGGATATTTCGAGTTAGACGCCCACCCGCCCATTATGATGCCGTAAACACCAAGTGATGACACAGCGAACAAGTACAAAATCCCGATATTGAGGTCAGCTGGCACCCAACCTGGAGCCACAGGAATCACAGCCCACGCCATCAACGCTGTGACCGTTGAAATAATCGGCGCAAGAATAAAAACTGTTTTGTTCGCGCCTGCAGGGATGATGATTTCTTTGAGAAGAAACTTACCAAAGTCAGCAAATGATTGAAGCAGCCCAAACGGACCCACAACGTTTGGCCCTTTGCGCAACATTGAACCGGCAAGGACCTTTCGGTCCATCCAGAGCAACATGGCGATGCCCAACAGCAGTATCACCATAAACCCCAGCACCTGAGCGGCCGCCAACAGCACCGCAAGCAAGTGATTGCCATTTGTCCAAAGCAGAAAAGTTTCCATGACGCCTTCGTCCTATTCTGCCGCAATAGCCGTATTTCGACCGACTACAAGCTCTTCACACTCCGCCATCACCTTAGAAGCGCGCGCAATTGGATTGGTCAGATAATAAGTCCGAACAGGGTAGTCGAACGACGCCGAACTTAATTCCCCCGGAACGCCATAAGGTGGTGGAACGCTGTCCTCGCCGGGTTCGGGCGCATAGTCAAGCCCAAGGAAAACGGGGTTGTCTTCACCTAGCTTTTTACGTAGCGCCTCGAGACTGTCATACGGGAGTTGTTTTCCCATCACACCCGACAACGCACGAATGATAGACCAGTCCTCTCGCGCTTCGCCTTTAAGGCCAACAGCCCGTTGAGTGCGCTGAACACGACCTTCTGTGTTGACGAAAGTAGCGGATTTTTCTGTGTATGTCGCAGCAGGCAGGATGATGTCTGCGCGGTGAGCGCCTTCATCGCCATGCGTTCCAATATAAATGACAAACGCATTGCCAAACTCTTGTGCGGAAATTTCATCCGCTCCCATGGAAATGATGGTGTCAACATCTCCTGCTTGTGCCGCTGCTAAAATAGCAGAGGTGTTCATTCCGCCCTGCTCGGGCAAAAATCCAACATCCAGACCGCCAACGCGTCCTGCTGCAGTGTGAAGAATGTTGAAACCGTTCCAAGCGGCTTCTTCATCATTACCTGAAGCAAAGCAACCTACATCTGCTGCTAATTGCGAAACTGCATTCAACACAGCCGCGCCATCTTCTCCATTCAACGCACCCTGTCCTAAAACAATCATTGGGCGGTTTGCTGACTTTAACCGTTCGTAAGTGTCATCACCTGGCGTCAGTAATTTGAGTGCTGAAACACCGTCACCCAAATGGTCGTACTCATAAGTAAGCTCCACCGCTTCACCAATGAGCGCTACGGGCATCTCACGATGCAACCAGTTCTTACGAATACGCGCATTCAGAACCGCCGCCTCTTTACGTGGGTCCGTACCTATCAACAATAACGCGTCAGCTTCATCCAGACCCATAATGGTCGAATTAAAGAGATAGCTTTCTCGTGCCATACGCTCACCGTTGGCATCCATTCCGATATGCGCGCCATCCTGGCGGCAATCCGTAGAATTCACACCTATTGAGCGCATCAGATCAAGAAGCGCCTTCATGCTTTCAACGTCAGCTAGGTCACCTGAAAGCGCAGCTATGCGAGATGGGTCTCCTGTCAGTTTGTCGGATGCAAGCGCCAAAGCTTCCGACCAGCTTGATGCGGTTAGCTTTCCGTCTTTGCGAATGTATGGTTTGTCCAGACGTTGACGCCCTAAACCATCCCACACAAACCGCGTTTTATCGGAGATCCATTCTTCGTTGATCTCTTCATTTATACGCGGCAAAATCCTCATGACTGCTGCGCCACGCGCATCAATACGGATGGAAGAGCCCAGCGCATCCATCACATCAATTGATTCAGTTTTGCGTAACTCCCAAGGTCGTGCATTGAACGCGTAAGGGCGTGAAGTCAGTGCGCCGACCGGGCAAAGGTCTATGACGTTACCAGAAAGTTCAGAAGTCAGAGATTCTTCCAAGTACGTTGTTATCTGAGCGTCTTCCCCACGACTGATAAGCCCAATCTCGTCAACGCCAGCAACTTCCGCAGCAAAACGAACGCACCGCGTACATTGAATACAGCGGGTCATAATCGTCTTGACCAATGGCCCCATATATTTGTCGTCTACGGCACGTTTTGGTTCTTCATATCGGCTAGCCGCGCGGCCAAACCCCATAGCCTGATCCTGAAGATCACATTCACCACCTTGGTCGCATATCGGACAATCTAGCGGGTGATTGATCAATAAGAATTCCATTACGCCGTTACGCGCTTTTACAGCGCGCTCAGATTTTGTTGAAATCTGCGGAGGTGACCCGTCCGGGTTGGGACGCATATCTCCTACTGCTTGCGCACAGGATGCAATCGGTTTTGGAGCGCCGACCCAATCAACAAGGCACATACGGCAATTGCCGGCAATGGATAGCCTCTCATGATAACAAAACCGTGGAATTTCCGCACCAGATTCTTCACAAGCTTGCAACAGCGAATAGTTCCGTGGAACTTCGACTTCCACTCCATCAACAACAACCTTAGCAGTATCTGACATTACAGCGCTCCCTCAGATTGAAGTTGTTGAACGGAAATACTTCCGTTTTCATTGACATTATTCCAGCGGATTACGGCGTAGCTAGCAGCGGAAAACAGCAAGCAAATCACAATCCCAGCACCACCCATTAAGGCAAACGCACCGACATAGTCTGAGCTCAGATTAACGACCACGAACCATAAAATGACCGTTGACCACAGAATGAACCCGCCCACAGAAACCCAAAGCGCTTTGATATATCCAAGCGCAATCAGACCACTCAGGCCGATGGCCCAGCCGATCACACCAGCAAACCACAACATTTGCTGCGCTCCGCCAAATGCAGACCAATCAATTGGCGTGAACGGAGCTATTCCAAAAAGGGAACCGATCGCAATTACAATTGCGCAAAACAATGCAGATATAATGCTTTTGAACAGATCCATCTGCTACTCCGCCGCTTTTACGCTAGCGCCCGGCACATGAGGTCTGCCGATTCGGTAACTCGTGATACGCTCTTCTATCTCAGAGCGGAAATGCCTGATAAGGCCTTGAACTGGCCAGGCTGCCGCATCTCCCAACGCACAGATAGTGTGACCTTCTATCTGGTAGGAAACATCCAGCAACATATCGATTTCAGAAGCTTCAGCCTCACCTTTTACCATGCGCTCTAGCACACGCCACATCCATCCGGTGCCCTCACGGCACGGCGTACACTGACCACAGCTTTCATGCTTGTAGAAATAAGCTAATCGAGCGATCGCTTTTACAACATTGGTGCTCTTGTCCATTACAATGACAGCAGCTGTTCCGAGCCCGGATTTAACTTCCCGCAGCGCATCAAAATCCATTAGGACATCATCGCAAATGTCCTTTGGGATCATCGGCACTGACGATCCGCCAGGAATGACCGCCTTAAGGTTCTCCCATCCGCCACGCACGCCGCCACAATGGGTTTCGAGTAGTGTTTTGAGCGGAATGGACATCTCTTCTTCGACGTTACAAGGCCGATTTACATGTCCTGAAATGGCAAAAACTTTTGTACCCGCGTTGTTGTCGCGCCCAAACTTCTTAAACCACCCCGCGCCTCGACGAAGAATAGTAGGCGCCACAGCAATCGATTCAACATTGTTCACAGTGGTTGGACAGCCATAAAGGCCCGCATTTGCCGGGAAAGGAGGCTTTAAGCGCGGTTGGCCCTTCTTGCCTTCAAGGCTTTCCAATAACGCGGTTTCTTCACCGCAAATGTAAGCGCCAGCGCCGTGGTGAAGATACAGGTCAAAATCCCAACCTGATCCGCAAGCGTTTTTACCAATCAAACCAGCCGCGTAAGCTTCGTTGACGGCTTCTTGCAGTCTCTCGCGCTCAAAGATGTACTCACCACGCAGGTAGATGTAACATTTATTAGCGCGCATGGCGTAAGAAGCGATCAGACATCCTTCGATAAGCAAGTGCGGATCATGCCGCATGATGTCACGGTCTTTACAGGTTCCAGGCTCGGATTCATCTGCGTTCACAACCAAATAGTGAGGTCTTTCACGCACTTCCTTTGGCATGAACGTCCATTTTAACCCGGTTGGAAAGCCTGCTCCGCCGCGCCCACGCAATCCGGATGCTTTGACCTGTTCGCAAACCCATTCAGGGCCAAATTGCATTAGCTCTTTAGTGGAATTCCAGGCGCCACGCTTCTTAGCCGCTTCCAGGCTCCAGTCGTGATGACCGTAAAGATTAGTGAAAATGCGGTCTTTATCGAGCAGCATCAGTTTTGCTCCTCCTTGTTGGATCGAGCAAATTTAATGACAGCAGGTATAGAGAAACCAGCGCCAGCAACGATCCCAATAACTAACCAGATCAGTTTGTCCGTCAGCAACCAAGCGGCTATCCCAGCGCCGACACACATAGTCTCGGCGACCGCTGCGAACAACAGCGCCTTAATTTTTTCAGGGTTGTGCGTTGAGTTAGGCACTCTTGCTTACTCCCCTTCGTTCACAGAAGACTGGCGCTTTGAAAACTCAGTTTCACCGCCAGTTGCAAGCGTCTTGGCTTGAGCGATCCAATTCTCTCGGTCGATACGCCCTTTGAAACTTAAATAAGCGTCGACCCATTCAACGTTTTCTACTGTCCATTGAGCTATCTGAGCGAAGTTATAAATACCAATTTCGTTGAGAATGCCTTCAATCTTCGGACCGACGCCTGAAATGAGTTTCAGGTCATCTTTTTCGCTTTGAGATGGATTTTCGATTGCAGATGGGCGCGCATCACTATCAAGACTTGGCTGTGGCGCTGTTTCTGTTTTTACAAAAGACTGTGTCGCCCCAAACGATGCTTCAGGCTTCTCTGGATTGGATTGAACTGCGACAGCCGCTTTTGTGGCTTCCACCTTGTTAGGCGGAGTGGGCTCAGGCTCTACCGGCTTACCTGGTGTCGAAACGACTTCAGCTGCAGCTTCTGGCTCAGGAGCCCCGGGGATACGCGCCAAGGGCTCAGCCCGTGATCCATCGTAAAGCACATCATCCAAAAGTGTGGTCAAACCACCTTCTGGAGCGCTTGTTATACGGTCTTTACGTGTACCTGGCGCAGGGTCTTTGCCGGTCACCAAATCGTCCAACAGCTGCTCAAAAGACTCACTATCCAAGTCTTCAAAATAATAATCATTCACTTGCGCCATCGGTGCATTCACACAGGCGCCAAGACATTCAACTTCTTCCCAAGACAATTTTCCGGCCGCACCGACATGTCCTTTAGGGCCGATCTTCTTTTTACAGATCTCCATGAGACCTTCAGAACCGCGGAGCATACACGGTGTGGTGCCGCATACCTGAATATGATGCTCTCCAACTGGACGCATGCGGAACATGGTGTAGAAGGTCGCCACTTCGTACACGCGGATATAAGACATACCCAAGCGATCCGCGACAGCACGCATTGCTGGCTCAGAAAGCCAGCCCTTGTTGTCCTTTTGAGCTAACCAAAGAAGCGGAATGACTGCTGAACGCTTGCGGTCGTCTGGATATTTTGAAAGCCAGAACGCAATTTTCTCTTCAGTTTCTGCTTTGAAACTAAAGCTATCGCCTCCAGCTTCGAGATCAAATCGACGAATGCTGCTCATCGGTCAATCTCCCCAAATACGATATCCAAAGAACCCAAAATCGCGGATGCGTCAGCCAATTGGTGTCCTTTGCACAAATGATCCATCGCCGCTAGGTGCGCATATCCAGGCGCTCTGATCTTGGCGCGATATGGTTTGTTTGTGCCATCGGACACCAAATAAACGCCAAACTCCCCTTTGGGCGCTTCAACGGTCGCATAGACCTCGCCAGCTGGAACGTGGAAGCCTTCAGTGTAGAGCTTGAAGTGATGGATAAGCGCCTCCATCGAACCTTTCATCTCTCCACGACGTGGTGGCGCATACTTGGATTTTTCAGGAAGCACAGACCCTTGCGGCATCATATCGATACATTGTTTGATAATACGCACAGATTGGCGCATCTCTTCCATGCGGCACACATAGCGATCATAACAATCGCCATGCTTGCCCACAGGGATATCGAACTCTAGTTCCGAATAAACTTCATAGGGCTGCGAACGGCGAAGGTCCCAAGCCATTCCCGATCCACGCGCCATCACGCCGGAAAAACCCCAGTCAAAGACTTCCTGTTTTGAAACAACACCAATATCCACATTGCGTTGTTTGAAGATACGACTTCCAGAAAGCAGCCCTTCAATATCGTTCAGGACCTCCAAGAACGGATCACAAAAATCGTAAATGTCTTCCATCAACTCCGGCGGAAGATCCTGGTGAACACCACCAGGGCGGAAATATGCAGCATGCATCCGACCACCAGAAGCGCGTTCATAAAAAACCATCAACTTCTCGCGCTCTTCAAACCCCCAAGTGATCGGAGTTAAAGCGCCAACATCCATGGCTTGTGTGGTTACATTCAGGATGTGAGACTGAAGACGGCCAATTTCTGAATACAATACGCGAATAAACTGGGCGCGACGCGGAACTTCGATGCCAGCCAATTGCTCAATAGCCAAACACCAAGCGTGCTCCTGGTTCATCGGCGCACAATAATCCAAACGGTCGAAATACGGCAGCGCCTGAAGGTAGGTCTTGTATTCGATCAGTTTTTCAGTGCCGCGATGCAAAAGTCCGATATGCGGATCAACTCGCTCAACAATTTCTCCATCCAACTCCAGCACCATACGCAACACACCGTGAGCTGCCGGATGCTGCGGACCGAAGTTGATAGTGAATTTGCGGTCGTCTTTCTCAGACGGTGATTGCGCTCCATCAGCCATTATTTACCGCCTTCTTCTGCCTTCTCATCGCCAGGAATGACAGCCTGCATGCCTTCCCACGGTGATAAAAAGTCGAAATTTCTGTATTCCTGCACCAACTTAACCGGCTGATAAACGACGCGCTTTTCCACTTCGTCATACCGCACCTCAACGTGACCGGTTAAAGGAAAGTCTTTTCGCAGGGGAAAACCTTCAAAACCATAGTCTGTTAGAATACGCCGCAGATCCGGATGCCCTGAGAACAGCACGCCATACATGTCAAACGCCTCGCGCTCAAACCAGTTTGCCGATGGAAACAGCTCAACAAGACTTGGAACGGGCGTTTCGTCATCTGTCGAAATTTTGACTCTTAAACGCTGATTAAGGCGCATGGACAGAAAATGATAAACGACTTCGAACCGCTCTGATCGTGCCGGATAGTCCACTGCACAAACATCAACCAACGTCTCAAACTTGCATTGCGGATCATCGCGCAAAAATCGAGATAATGCTGCTATCTGATCTCTAACCGCTGTGACAACGAGTTCATGACCAACCACCATCGCTGATTTCACAGAATGCGGTTGAACTTCTTCGATATGTCCCGCCAAATCTTCTAGAGCAGACATGTTGATGTAGGACGTACTCATCGGTCTATCGTCCCTTCTCTCCGGATCTTTTTCTGCAACTGAAGAAGTCCGTACATCAGCGCTTCAGCTGTTGGAGGGCATCCTGGAATATAAACATCGACAGGCACAATGCGATCACATCCGCGAACGACTGAATAAGAATAGTGGTAGTACCCACCACCATTTGCACAAGACCCCATCGAAACCACATAACGAGGCTCCGCCATCTGGTCGTAAACTTTGCGCATGGCAGGCGCCATTTTATTCGTCAGCGTTCCCGCCACGATCATCAAGTCTGACTGACGCGGCGTGCCACGCGGCGCCATCCCAAACCGCTCCATATCATAACGGGGGTTTGCCGCCTGCATCATCTCCACAGCACAACAAGCAAGCCCAAAACTCATAAACATCAAAGAACCGGTGCGCGCCCACGCAATCGCATCATCAAGCTTAGCAACCACGAAACCTTTGTCTGCAAGCTCGTCAGTCACACCCGCAAAGAATGGATCATCGCCACGTACTTTAGCGCCACCTTCAACAGTCGAACGCCCTGCAGAGAACGCAGGTAATTTTGTTTCTGCCATTTTTCAGACTCCCGACTATTCCCACTCCAACGCGCCAGAACTCCATTCATAAATGAAGCCAACGGTTAGAACGCCAAGGAAAACCATCATTGACCAGAATGCTGCAATATTTCCCGCATCAACCTGGAATATCCAGGGAAACAGGAAGGCAACTTCCAAATCAAAAATGATAAACAAAATCGCCACCAAATAAAATCTGATGTCAAATTTCATGCGCGCATCATCAAATGGGTTGAAACCACATTCGTATGCAGAGTTCTTTTCCGGGTCAGGATGGCTGGGCGACAAAATTGCCGAAGCAATCAAAAACACCAGACATAGCGCGAGACCAAAAACGAAAAACAGAACAACTGGCAGATAATTGATGACGAGGTTTTGTACGTCTTGCATGACATCTTCCTAGCGGTTTGCGGATGGCCTATGACGCTTTGCATAACCTTGCAAGGCTCTGATCGACTAACTTTTTTAGGTATCAACAAATTATTTTCGCGGTGAACCCGAGGGGTCTACCGGAACAATAGTCCACACACATTGATAATAATTATCAACTGCACTTTTTCTTCCAAATTTCAAAGGGATTTAGCCTTAATGACTATTGTTCATTGAAACCGCAAAAGCTCTGAAAGAAGTCACATTTTCACACAACGCCTCGTCAGTATACGGCGCACTATTAATCATGCGACAAATTGTCAGAGAGATGATTTTGCTATCCTAAACGCGTCCGGTATTTGCGCGACGACTAATGATATCAGATCGCCATTTGAAATATTTTTGCGCATCCATGGGCTTGCCTAGAACATATCCCTGAATTTCATCGACACCTAGTTTACGAAGAAAATGCAGCACTTCACGCGACTCAACACCTTCAGCAACGACTTTGAGGCCGATTTCTCTGGCTAACTTAACAGCACTTTCGATAGCTACTTTTCCGAATGTGTCTTCTGGCAACCCACATACAAAAGACTTGTCTATTTTAAGTTCATCAAATGGGTACAGACGCAATTGCTCCAAAGAGGCGGCCCCGGTGCCAAAATCATCTAAAGATAGTCTAAATCCCTTAAGTTTCAGCCGCGATAGCACATCCAGCACGTCAGCTCCGTACTGCATCATTTTGTTTTCGGTGACCTCAAGCGTTATGTCGTTGTTGTTTAAAACGCTTCCCCTCAATGCCTGGATCAGATCTTCCGGAAAATCTATCTTCATCAAACTCGACGGGCTGACATTGAATGAGACGCAAATATTCCCCACAACTTCACGCCAGGATTTCAAATCCCGCACGACTTGCCCCACAACAGACAAAGTTAATTCCGTTATAAGGTGATATTCTTCGGCAAGCGCGATAATCTGCTCAGGATTATTGTATTCGCCATCATTCCCAATAAATCGACTAAGCACCTCCAAGCCACTCACGTCCCCAGAGACAAGGTTAAGCTTGGGTTGATAAAATGGTACAATTCTTTCCGTAGCTATAAACTCGATCAGTTCCGCCTTAGTTAGGGATATGTTTTCTGACTGCCCCATCGCTGAATGTGCGGTATTTTCCGCCAGCAACATCTTGAGCTTTTCAACATTAATCGGTTTGCTAATTACCCCCAGCAAACTAATATTTTTGAGCCGCGCCAATCTAGAAACAGTCTCTAGCAGCGTAGCATCCTCACCAGACACGATTATAAACGCACCAGTGTAACCGGAATCACCAAGTTGCCGGATAAAGGTAACACCATCCATTTCCGACATATTCAAATCGCAGAGAATTAAATCGTACGGTTCGCTTACGGCAACAAGCGAACCAAGCGCATCTCGCCCATTATCAGCAGTTTCGATGCTTGAAATTCCACATGCCCTTAGGCATTCAGCGGCCATGAGCTGAAAGACATAATCGTCGTCAATGAGAAGCGCGCGCGTAAAATTCATCAATCAACTTCAGCAGGACCCGACTCACTCCTAAGATAGGGTAAACATGAAACTTAACACGTCGGTAACGGTGACAAGAGTCTGAACAAAACCCGCTGAGCTATTCCTTCAATCTGATACTAACATCCATCATTCCAACACCACTTGGCACTGGAACCGTGGAGAGGTCATAATCTGTATTAATTACCAAATTTGGTCCATTAAACAGTTTGAACTTGTTGGCGACGATAATAGTATACTCAGATTCAGACGCTACGGGGTCGTTGCCATCAATCACTAAGGTGCTTCTAGGCATGTAGATAGTCCCCACCAAACGGCTCGCATTCTTGCTAGTAATGCGATGCATTTTTGGAAGCGGGAGCTGTTTGCGTTCTTCAAAAAAAAGCAGGCCCGCCAATTCTCCCATTTCAGGCGCCGACAGGTCAATTGAAGACTTATAACCAAACTTGATGGTTGAAAGCGCGCCCGATAAGTAAAATCCGACTTTTTCACCTTGAATGCTTCCCCCACTCTGAACAAGCAGAGGTCCATTCAGAATCACATAGTTCCCGGGCTTAAATTTAACTTCCCCCCCGATCACTGTTAGCCCCCCACAGTAAACCCCTGGCTCAAGCGTTACCTTTTGGCGTGGCTTAATCTTTATCCCATCAAGAACACCATCAACACAATCACTTAGATCGAACTTCGGCGTAGGCCGGTCTCGCAGTGGGTCATTGATTTTAGCGCAATCAGTAACAACCTCACCGTCAATTTTTGCGGGGTCTCCCTTCAGGCCGCCATTAATGCAAACCAAGTCCATTTTTACCATCGCGCGGTCTTTCACCACCATAGAAAAACGGCTGGAGGAATTTGAATATACTTGGCAATTTTCAGCGGTGATTCTGGCGCGTTGTTTCAAATCAACTGTCGCGAGTTCAAAATCGGAAAGCCCGATTAAGCACACATTGCCGCCACCAGACACTTCAGCAACTGCTGTCGCGCTGAGGTTTTTCTTTTTTGATCCGAAAAGTTCAGCCACTTCAGCAAAGACAGTTACACGAACAGACGTGTTGTTGTCTTCCAGCATAGCCATTGTGCTAGCGTTCAAATCTGGGAGGTTCGCATTCACATAGCTTTGCGCAACTGACTGAATGCGTTCATTGGTTGGCTTGGCTACTGCCAATTCACGCGCCGCCGCAAGCGCAGCTGCATCAGCAACGTTCTGTAAATTAGCGTCCCTGCCTTGAAGCAAAGACAAATTGACGGAGAACGCAATAACTGCAATCAGCCCTGACAGCATCAAGGCGCTAACGACGGCAATATTTCCAGTCTCATTTTTTATAAACCTGGAAAACAACATCTATCAGCCGGCCCCACCTAACCGCGCACGGATTACATTACTCTTTTTATTTCAAATCATTCTAAATATCTGGTTTCCGGTAGGGGCTGGTTTCACAAGCGTCGTTCACACTTCGAAAACCCTAATTCCATAGAAAAGTCGATAAGTTACCAGCTGAGTTTGTCTAAAATGTCGCCCCATGAACGAGTACGGTTTTATAATTCGATCAGATTCCGACTAACAGCAACAATCGGACTTGTGATCATAGCGAGCGTGCTAACGATCTCAACACTCTCTATTTGGAGAGAGTTTTCCAGACAAATAGAGACAAAAAAAGCTTATATCGAAGCGTCGGCTAATGGTATTGCAGCCTCCATTTCCTCACCGCTGTTTGAGAATAATAAGGCGGACGTTCTTAGAGCGCTGCGGGGCGTCCGAAACATCCCTAATCTGGAATATTCGGAAGTCATAACATCCACTGGCGCAAAGTTTACATCGATAGGCGCTGGCGCGAGTTTGCGCCCGAGAGACGGCGACAACGAAACTATGTCTACTTTTGATTTACTCAAAGCAGACCGCCTAAGAGTGAACACAAACCTCTATCATTACGGTGAAAAAGTTGGTGAGTTACGTTTGCTTATCGGCATAGCTGATCTTCGCCAGCAGTTAATCTCAGACCTGTCAGTTAACTTAGCAATCATGGGATTGACATTGCTAATTGGGTTGACCTTAGCACAACGTTTTATTCGTAAAATCACGCACCCAATCAGCGCTCTAGCGAGACATATGCAGCGGCTTGGAGACAACGCTGACTATGAGTATGAACTGAAAAGCAATAAGAAAGACGAGACTGGGCTTTTATCGCGATCATTTGACGAAATGATCCGTAAAATCAGGGAGCGCGACAGAAAAATTGCCGAATACGCGACCACTCTAGAGCGCAAGGTTGAACAGCGCACGAAAGACTATCGCCAAGCAAAAGAGGAGGCAGAGTCAGCCAACTCCGCAAAATCTGATTTTCTTGCGACCATGAGTCATGAAATCAGAACGCCCATGAACGGAATGCTAGTCATGGCCGAGCTGTTAACCGCTGCGAATCTTTCTGCAAAACATCGCCGCTATGCAGACATCATTCTACGGTCGGGAAATAGTCTTCTTACGATTATAAATGACATTCTCGACTTAGCCAAAGTCGAAAGCGGAAGACTAGAGCTGGAAAGCGCGCCCTTCAACCCAAGCGCGATGATCGAAGATATTGCGTGCTTATTTTGGGAAAAAGCCCGAGCGAAAAATCTTGAACTTACAACTTATGTGTGTCCGAACACGCCAGAAGAAGTTTTTGGTGACCAAACGAGATTAAACTAGGTCATTACCAACCTTACCAACAATGCCCTAAAATTCACCGAAAGAGGTGGCGTTGAGATTAGAATTACGAGTCAACGCGCAAATGACATGCAGAATGTAAGACTGCGTTTTGATGTCATCGACACAGGCATCGGTATTCCTAAAAGCCGTATAGGTTCAATTTTCGAAGCCTTTAAGCAGGCAGATCAGACAACAACGCGAAGATTTGGCGGAACAGGACTGGGGCTAGCCGTTTGCAAACGATTGATGAATGCAATGCATGGCGACGTCGTCGTTCACTCAGTTGAAGGAAAAGGTAGCTGCTTTACCGCATTTGCTGAATTTAAAATTGCACAGGCTGGGCTCTGGTCTCAGTTAGATCATTCAACAAAAAAACTTTTCGTCATCTGCGAAAAACCGCTTACGGCGAAAAATTTAGTCAAATCGCTTAAATCTCTCGGGGGCGACGCCCAACGTCTCCCCCCACAACAGATTACTGCCACAAATACAATTCAACAGAACACCGTTCTGACAACATCCAGCATAGTAAAAACCAATTGTGACAATCTGCCTCCAGCTCAGTACATCTGTCTGACCGAAATCGGTGACACTCAGGCTGAAAGCCTTGTCACATCTGGTATCGTCAAAGATCTAGTGTCCCTTCCCGCCAGCCGTCGTGAATTACGAGATTTTGCCTTGCGTTTAATGACTGGCGAGTTCAGAGGCGTAAAAGCTATTACGGGCGCGACGACACTAACGCAAAGAGAGACTTTTGAGGGTGTACGAGTACTCGCCGCTGACGATAACGCCGTTAATCGCGAAATTCTGGCTGAGGCGCTTGCGGGCCTAAAAATAGAAGTTGATTTCGTGGAGAATGGTCTGGAAGCAGTGAAACTCGCCACCAAGCCAGATGCGAGCAAAAAGTATGCCCTAATTTTCATGGACGGTTCCATGCCTGAAATGGACGGCTTTACCGCCACCAAGCAAATCAGGGAGCATGAGCAACAACACAATACAGAAAAGCTGACAATAATTGCCCTGACCGCACAAGTTCACGGAATGGATGCAGATGCCCTGAGCGCTATCGGAATGGACGAATGCCTGTTCAAGCCATTTAGTATTGATAAACTTACAGAAATTGTCCGAAAATATTGTCGAACGAGCGTCGCCAAAAATTCTGACTTTGTAGAGGTTGAATCCAACCAAATAGGCTCCCTCCCCGCCAAAGCTGCCCCCCAGTTATTGGATCAGGACACGCTTAAAACAATGGAAACACTATCGGCCGGGCAAGCGGTTTCTTTACAACACAGAATGTGGAGTTTGTTTAAGATAAAGGCGTCTGAATGCCTTAAACAGATTACCGAAATTGATTTGAACGCTTCTTTTGAAAGCGAGCTCTCATTTCATGCGCATGCATTAAAATCAATGTGTCTCAGTGCTGGTGCGGCACATGCAGCAGATTTGTCGCAAAAACTGGAACGAGCTCCAAGCAAGAACATCGGCACAGTTCAGATAACCGCCATGATTGCGGAATTGCAAACTGTTCTTGATGCTACTTTTCACGCTATGAACGCACATGAAAATAAAGCCTCGGCTAAGATCGCGTGATTACCAAGCGCACAACTGAAAAAACGCTCATTCATTAGTTAATTATCAAATTTCTTTCATTTGCATTTCAAGTCACGATTGATTTCAACGCTTGTTGAGTTTATGGGTGGGGTACGACATATAAAGGGAAGCGCTTCTAAATTTGATAGATGTGCAGGAGGACAAGAAATGGCGAATAAAGTCTATAACGACGCCCGATCCGCCCTTGATGGTTTGCTAACCGACAACATGACCATCATGAGCGGAGGCTTTGGACTATGTGGAATTCCAGAACTGTTGATCGCTGCGCTAAAGGATTCAGGCGTTAAGGACCTCACCGTCATTTCCAATAATGCTGGCGTCGATGGATTTGGACTTGGGCTACTTCTTGAAACCCGCCAAATAAAAAAAATGGTTTCTTCTTACGTGGGAGAGAACAAAGAGTTTGAACGTCAGTATCTCTCTGGGGAACTAGAGCTGGAATTCAATCCTCAAGGAACTCTGGCGGAGCGCTGTCGAGCTGGAGGTGCTGGCATACCGGGATTTTATACCAAGACGGGTGTTGGAACTCAGATCGCCGATGGAAAAGAACATAAAGAATTTAACGGCCAAACATATATTTTAGAAACTGGGCTCGTCGCCGACTTGGCAATCGTAAAAGCCTGGAAAGGCGACACGCAGGGTAATCTTGTTTACCGCAAAACAGCTATGAACTTTAATCCTGACATGGCGACTGCGGGTAAAATTACGATTGCGGAGGTGGAAGAAATTGTTCCTGTTGGTTCTTTAGATCCAGAGCACATCCACACACCTGGCATTTTTGTGCAGCGTATTATTCAGGGTCAGCACGAAAAGCGGATCGAAAAAGTCACCACTCGTCCAAAGGAGAGCGCATAATGCCCTGGACACGTGATCAAATGGCGGCGCGCGCCGCTCAAGAGTTGGAAGACGGATTTTACGTAAACCTTGGAATTGGAATACCGACGCTCGTCTCTAACTACATTCCTGACGGTGTCGATGTTACGTTGCAATCTGAGAATGGCATGTTGGGCATGGGGCCTTTTCCTTTTGATGGTGAAGAAGACCCTGATCTGATCAATGCGGGCAAACAGACAATTACAGAACTGGACCGGACAAGCTTTTTTTCTTCTTCCACGTCCTTCTCAATGATCCGTGGCGGACATATCAATCTGGCAATCCTTGGCGCTATGGAAGTTGCGGAAAATGGCGATCTGGCCAACTGGATGATCCCAGGCAAACTTGTAAAAGGTATGGGCGGCGCTATGGATCTTGTCGCCGGTGTGCAGCGCATCATTGTTGTGATGGATCATGCAAACAAGAAGGGCGAGTCCAAACTTTTGAAGTCGTGCACACTACCTCTAACTGGAACCAGAGTCGTCGACCGCATCATCACTGATCTGGGCGTGTTTGATGTTGTGGATGGAGGGTTGAAGGTGCAAGAACTCGCCGAAGGCGTAAATATGGACGAAGTGTTCGCCAAAACTGAAGCAACATTGGTGGACTAGTATGACTGTTTCTTCATTTGCTGAAATCATGGATTTATCTGGAAAGAATGTCCTCGTAACAGGCTCCACTAGCGGGATCGGCAAAGGTATCGCCATTTCACTGGCTCAGTCTGGCTGCAATGTGATGTTGAATGGTTTTGGCGATGCTAACGAAATTGAATCATTTCGCGCCGGTCTTGCGGCCGAAACAGGTGTTAAGGTTGCTTACAACGGAGCTGATCTGACTGATGTTGAGGCTATTGAGAATTTGTTTCGGTCATTCTCGGACATTTTTGGTGACGTGCACGGCGTTGTAAATAACGCAGGCGTACAACACGTCGCACCGGTAGAAGACTTTCCTGTATCAAACTGGGATCTGATAATCGCCCTCAATCTAACCGCATCGTTTCACACATCTCGACTGTGCTTCAAACAAATGAAAGAGCGCGGCTGGGGCAGGATCATAAACATTGCTTCTGCGCATGGCTTAACCGCATCACCTTATAAATCTGCATATGTAACGGCCAAGCATGGCATTCTTGGACTAACAAAAACATTGGCGCTTGAGGGCGCAGAACATGGCGTCAGAGTGAATGCGATATGCCCAGGTTATGTTCGAACTCCCCTAGTGGAAAATCAAATTGCAGACACAGCTAAAGCCCGAAATATGGATGAGGAAGACGTCATCAAGGACGTTATGCTTGAACGTCAACCGACCAAGGAATTCACTTCCGTTGAGGAAATCGGACGGATGGTCTGCTTCCTAATGAGCGATGCAGCCACCAGCATCAATGGCTCTGACATCAAAATGGAAGGCGGCTGGGTCGCACAATAAAGTCCCATTCTACCTACGTCTAATTGCTTAGCCCTTATTCAAAAGCATATAGACAACGTTCAATTACAATCTTTTCTCCGATATTCGAGGCATGGTTTGTGCTTCGATATAGCCAGCGCGGCGTCCTTCGTTTCAATGGAGGTCACCGTAGGGCGTGTGGACATTTGACTGTTGCCGATACTGGTCTCATTAAACGCGTCATCCATTGCAGCGCGAACAAACTGCGGAATACGAATGATGTCGATCGAAATGAAACACCCTCCGGCCAGCTTTGAAGATAGCGAACGCGAAAACGCCCTCCTCCAAGGTTCGGACCTCATTAAGGCGATGGGATTCTGGCGTGTTGTCCGCGAAGATTTTGCAAAAGTCGGCGGTAAAATTTTCCTTCCAGGCACGCAAGCAGTTTTTGTATATCGATTTGGAACGTGGGGCGATACGCTGTCTTTCTGGCCATACGCAAAGGCCATGAAACTTTTGTATCGACTAGCGTACATTTGGGTGCGCAATATTTACGGAATTGAATTTTATAAGACGATCAAAGCTGGTCGCAGACTTCTCATTGCCCACCAAAGCGGCATTGTTATCCATGATCATGCAACAATGGGTGATGACATCATTATCCGCCATAATGTTACGTTCGGCCGCATTTCGGCAAATGACGCTAATAAGGGACCGATAATTGGTTCACGTGTGGAATTCGGCCCTGGTTCGGTTTTGGTAGGAGATGTGACTATCGGTGATGATGTATCGATTGGTCCAAACTGCACCGTTTCGACGAATGTGCCGTCTGGTCGTAATTTATTCGTCTCACCGCCACGCTCATTTCCTAAGAAAGCTGATGAATAGGGATGGATTGCCAATTCAAAAGCTCAAATTTTTCGTCCATAATCTCAACAACATGACACACGGCCAGAGGGGGCACGCATGACACTTGATAAAAACACAGCCATTCAGGCAATCTATAACGCAATTGACGAGCTCAATGATCAATTGCCAGCAGACCGCAAACTTGCCAAATCCGAAGACGCATTACTCTTCGGCGAAGGCGCGCCTTTGGATTCACTCGAACTTGTCAATCTCATTATGTCTGCAGAGCAACACATAATGGATGCAAGTGAAACAGAACTGATTCTGGCTAGCGAAGCCGCTATGTCACGCAAGCGCAGCCCTTACCGCTCGGTCGGCGCTCTTGCAGAATATGCACTCGAAGTCGCCCAAGGGAACGAAGGCTAATGGCCAGCGAACAACAAATCATGGTGATTACCGGCGCACGTAAAGGCATCGGTCGTTTTCTAGCCGAACATTACCTAGAACAAGGCTGGGTCGTAGAAGCCTGTAGTCGCGGTGAAACAGATCTTGAGCACCCGAACTACACTCACCACTGCACAGACGTTGCAGATGAGCGTGGCGTAACTGCAATGATGAGATCCGTTGCAAAACGCCATGGACGTTTGGACGTTTGTTTGAACAACGCTGGCATCGCCAGCATGAACCACACACTACTCACTCCCAAAAAGACTATTGAGAACATCTTCTCAACGAACGTGTTTGGAACCTTCCTGTTTTGTCGCGAGGCGGCGAAACTTATGGGACGCAACAAATACGGCCGCATTGTCAACTTTGCGACGGTCGCCACACCGCTAAAACTTGAAGGCGAAGCAGCCTATGCAGCGTCTAAAGCAGCGGTCGTCAGTTTCACTGAAGTTCTCGCCCGAGAAATTGCAGGTCTTGGCATCACAGTCAATTCAGTTGGGCCTACCCCGGTTCCAACTGATTTGGTTGGCGCCGTGCCAGAAGCAAAGATGGAAGCGCTGATCAATCGCCAAGCCATTCCACGCTATGGGGAAATGCGTGATGTGCTGAACGTCATAGATTTCTTCATTCGTAAAGAATCTGACTTTGTGACAGCGCAAACCATTTACCTTGGCGGCGTTTGCTAGGGAGTTGTCTGGTGATTGATGTATTTATTGAACGGTTTAAAGCCGCTGGTCGTTCTATCGCGCTTATTACAGATGATGCATCAATCACCTATCAGGACCTCCTTAGCGGCCTAGAGTATTGGCAGCCTAAACTTATTGATGCAGGTATAAGGCGCGGCGATGTCGTCCTTCTCAAAGGAGATTTCAGCACCGCCTCTATAACAGGACTTTTTGCGTTATTTCAGCTCGGCGCAATCGTCATTTTACTTGCGCCATCAAGTTATGAAAAAGAAGATGAATTTACAGAAGTTGGCCAAGCACAGTTTGTAATCGATTCTGAAATTTTCAGAATAAGCAAGCTCTCATTTGAAGGCCAACATGCGCTGTATGACTCTATCAGATCAGATCGTGCGCCCGGTGTTGTATTTTTTTCTTCAGGTTCGACTGGCGCTTCCAAAGGGACAGTGCATAACGCAGCTCGATTGATGGAGAAATTCCGCAATCCAGGAAAAAACCTTCGAACTTTGGCATTCCTGTTGTTTGACCACATTGCTGGTATCGACACCCTCTTCTACAGTCTGGCCAATCAAAGCACTTTAGTGCTGACGCAAAATCGGTCACCTGATTTTGTCGCCTCTTTGATAGATCGCCACAAAGTTGAGGTGCTGCCTACTGCACCGAGTTTCCTTAACCTACTGATGTTGTCTGGCGCACCTGAAAGACATGATCTTTCTAGTCTGAAGATCATCACTTATGGTTCTGAAATGATGGCGCAAAGCACGTTAGAGCGATGTGCGAAGACCTTTCCGTTTGCCAAAATTATCCAGAAGTATGGGACTTCTGAAACGGGCGCGCTCTCTGGAAAGTCAAAATCCAATACGTCGACATGGATTAAGCTGGGCGGTAACGGTGTTGAATGGCGGGTCGTTGACGACAAATTTGAAATCAAAGCTAACACGACAATGCTCGGTTATTTGAATGCGCCAAGCCCATTTACTGATGACGGTTATTTCAAAACTGGCGACCGGGTTGAACAAGATGGCGAATATGTCCGATTTCTTGGACGCGACAGCGACATCATCAATATCGGCGGGCAAAAAGTCTTTCCAGCTGAAATAGAAAACCTGCTTCGCGATATGGATGAAGTCGCAGATGTTGCCGTTTATGGTCAATCGCACCCGATATTAGGCGCTGCGGTTGTTGCTAAAATTCTTCCCAAAAACAAAGATTGGCCGGCGATAGAAGCACGCAAAGCAGTCCGCGCTCACCTCTCCGGCAAAATCGAAGGCTACAAAATTCCACAGAAGATCCTGTTGACCGATGAAGCTTTGACAACCAGTCGTTTCAAGCAGATCCGCAAGGCCTGACCAATGGCGGATATTGCGAGATTAAATATCCCAGAGGGTTTTAGTGAAATCCCACCCCGAGGGCCCTTCTGGCGCATCAATGGGCCCATGTTTAAAAAAAACTCTCATAGCGGCACCCCGCCAGAGTTTGCATTTCTTCCGACCACAGACCACTGTAACGCATTGGGATTTGTGCATGGCGGTATGATTGCTTCCATTCTCGATAGCTCAATGGCGCAATCGATATTCGATGCCCATCACTGTAAAATGGTGACCACTAATCTCAATACAACTTTCTTAAACGCAGTTGCTCGCGGTCGCTGGTCCACGGTTTCTGTGACACTGAATCAGCCTGTTGATGAAACAATAAGAGCCACAGCGACACTAATGTCCCGAGGACGGGAATGTGCGAATGCAATCGGCCTGTTCAAATTGTTTCCCAACAAAAATTCTGTTTAGAACCAGACTTTTCGCAGCATATTGAAGGCTGTTAGCAACATCAAAATTCCAAATGCTTGTTTCAGTCTATGCGCAGGTAACTTATGCGCGAGACTTGCTCCTAAAGGCGCAATCAATGTCGTAAGCAACGCAATAATGATAAAGCCCGGCAAGCTCAGATAACCAACAGACATTGGTGGCAGGTCTTCATGCGCCCATCCGCTGGCGATAAACCCTATCGCCCCAGGTACGCCTATAGCGGCGCCAAATCCAGCTGCTGTGCCGACCGCTTGATGTATTGGACGTCCACAAAGAGTCATTAGCGTCACACCAAACACGCCCCCACCAATCCCCATTAGCGCAGAACACGCACCAATAATGCCGCCAATGCTCGCTTTCACGACGCCGTCAGGCAACTCATCCGCCATCTTCCAACCAGGCCGGCCAAAGATGAACTGCGCGGACAACAAAATGGCCACGACTCCGAAAAACGCAGTTAATGCTTCTCCGCTGATGAAACCGGACAACAATGAGCTAGCTAGAGAACCTAAAACAATAAATGGAACCCAAGCCTTAAGCACATTCCAATCAACAGCGCCTTTCTTATTGTGAGCAAGAACAGATCGCACTGAAGTAGCAATAATCGTGGCCAGAGAGGTTCCAACAGCTACATGCATTCCGGTGTCATCATAACCCAATGCTGACAGCACGAAGAAGAGTGCAGGTACGATAACAACACCGCCACCAACCCCAAACATTCCGGCGATCAAACCCGCAAAAGCGCCTGCAGTAAAAAGAAACAGCAATAGCTGCGAGTTGGATAAAATCACATCGAACATGGAAATTATTGTCTTTCGAATGACATCTTAGGATTCGGTGACGTTAGACCGCACACATCCAAGATCAGCAAGGGCCTGACAATGACAACACTGTTCAAAATTATTTGCCTTTCCCTAAAGGTATCAATAGTTTCTTTTCCAAGCGATTTGGCGTGAAAACGCCCATCGTAGAGGTCGAGTAAGTTGTAGCAGCATTAGTTTGTCTGCAATTTTCTGAAAAACGACACATCTTTCGAGAATTACGGAAACGAGCCCAAAATGAGCGAAAATCAAACCCCACAAGAATTGGAAACGTTCCGCACGGAAATCCGTGCATGGATCGAAGACAATTGCCCAGCAGAAATGCGTCGTCCGATGACATCCGATGCAGAGATTTGCTGGGGAGGCCGTAAGTTTAAATTTCAGTCTGACGCACAAAAGACATGGTTGGACCGTTGTGCGGAAAAAGGCCTCACGGCGCCCGACTGGCCAACTCAGTATGGCGGCGGCGGACTTACGCCTCCACAAAGTAAAATTTTCAAAGAAGAGATGGATCGTGCAGGCGCGCGCTCGCCTCTTCGTTCATTCGGTATTTCAATGCTTGGTCCCGCATTGCTGAAGTTTGGTACCGAAGAACAAAAAATGGAACATCTGCCTAAAATCTGTCGAGGTGAGATTCGCTGGTGTCAGGGTTACTCTGAACCTGGTTCCGGTTCAGATTTGGCTTCTGTTGCGACAAAGGCTGAAGACAAGGGTGACCATTGGATCGTCAACGGTCAGAAAATCTGGACCAGTTACGCAGATGAAGCCGACTGGATTTTCTGTCTGGTTCGCACAGATCCAACAGCAAAAAAACAACTCGGCATTTCATTTGTGTTGTTCGACATGGAAACACTAGGTGTCTCCACCAAACCAATTTTGCTGATTTCAGGTAAGTCTCCGTTCTGTGAGACCTTCTTTGATGATGTAAAAGTTCCAAAATCTAACCTTGTTGGAACAGAAAACCGCGGTTGGGATGTTGCGAAACACCTGTTGGCGCACGAACGCGAAATGATTTCCGGCATGGGATCTGAGCGTTCTGGTCCTATGGGTGAAGAATTCGGTGACGACCTGAAGCACGACCCGTTGCTGCGCGCGCAAATGGCGCATTTTGACGTTCGCGCACAGGCAATGCGAGCAACTGCAGAACTTTTCCTTGAGGACTTCAAGCGCGGCAAAGCCCACCCTGCTATGTCGTCCATGATGAAATATTACGGAACGGAACTAAACAAGGATCGGTTCGAGTTATTAATGTCCGGTGGTGGTGCAAAAGCGCTAGAATGGGACAGCCAGCGCTCCCAGCACGGCGCTATTCCACGCGCATGGCTACGTACAAAGGCCAACTCGATCGAAGGTGGTACGAGCGAAATTCAGCTCAACATCATCTCCAAACGCATCCTTGAACTTCCATCTTCGTAATAGAGCTTTTGAACATGACACTTTCATACAATGACGACCAGCGTATGCTGTGCGACACAGCTAGTGGCTTTGTAGCAGAGGCCACTCCTGTAAAGGCGCTTCGCCAACTTCGCGATTCTGGTGACCAGACGGGTTACTCGCCAGACTTATGGAAACAATTTGCGGAAATGGGTTTTACTTCCATTCTCATCCCCGAGGCCGAAGGCGGAATGGGTATGGGTCACATGGAAGCGGGTATCGTTCTGCACGAACTTGGCCGAAATGTTGCGCTGACACCATTCCTATCAACTGCAATAGGAGCAGTCACAGCTCTTAAACACGCAAATGATGAATTGCGCGGAAAATGGTTTGAAAAAATAGCTTCAGCAGATGCTGTCGTTGCGATAGCCGTTGATGAAGCATCCAAGCACAAACCACAAAACATCGCACTGGAAGCTAAAGCTGCAGGCGATGAGTTCGTGCTCAATGGTGACAAGACCCTCGTAGTTCACGGCCACACTGCTGACCTCATTCTTGTTGCAGCACGCACAAGCGGAGCCATCGGCTCGACAGAAGGTCTCACCCTATTTGCCGTTGAAAAGGGCGCGGAAGGCCTAACTGCCTCTCCTGAGCGTCTTGTAGACAGTTCTTTTGGCTCCCTGCTTCGTTTTGATAATGTCAAAGTCAACAGCAGCAATGTGATTGGCGAAGTCGATAAAGGGTGGACCGTTATCGAACCTACTCTTCTTGCTTTGTCGCTGGGGTCAGCGGCGGAGCTTCAAGGCGTCGCCACCGAAGCGATGGATATGACTGTTGAATACCTTAAAGTGCGTAAGCAGTTTGACGTTATTATCGGCACGTTCCAGGCGTTACAGCACCGAGCCGCACACCTGTTTTCTGAGTTGGAAGTTTCTAAAGCAGCCATCCGAAAAGCCCAGCGTATGCTGGATGATGGCGAAACTGGCGCAGATAAAGCAATCCATGTCGCTAAAGCCATGGCGGAAAACGCGGGACACCTTTCTGTCCAGGAAGGTGTTCAACTTCACGGTGGTATCGGTATGACAGATGAACACGACATCGGTCTTTACATGAAGCGCGCACGCGCATTGGCTGAGCTTTTTGGTGACGCTAACTATCATGCAGACCAGCTTGCCCAGAAGAACGGTTACTAATCTTCTTTGACCAGCTAAAATAATGACTAGCCCTGCAGTTTTCTAACTGCAGGGCTTTTTCGTGACCTGCCAAACATTTGAACTTCATAGGCCGAACTGTTAAGCTGGAAGAGTCGGTTAAGGACATTTGTCCGCGCCTTTCAGGACGCTAGCTGTGACAAAGGCACAGTGTATTTGGCCGCCGTCTAGCCCTTTTTGCGCGCTAAGTCCTGGTTTCAAATCGCGCAGTTCTCCGCAACAGTGAAAGACACGACGAAATGAACAATATTCCTGACGAACTGGTCGAACAGGTCTTAGCAGACCCTAACTCCCGTCAGATGCTGAGCGAACTGCTCAAAGCTAACAACATCACTGATCCGATAGATACCCTGCCACCAGAAACAAAAAAGGCAGCGGTTGCCGCTCTGCTACAAGCGTCACAACAAAATCAAGGACCGCCTCCAGAGGCTACTCCTGAATTACTCGCGCAACTCCTCCAAGATCCCGGCACTCTTTCCAATATCAATGCGATGCTTACCAATTCAGGTATCTCAACGCCATTCGAGCAAATGGAGGAGACTGAACAATTGGAGATTTTGACTCAAATCCTCGCTCAGCAACAGCAAGCCAAGAGCAATGGCGGCGTACAGGTCAATTTGGCCGCTCTGCAAATCGAAAAAGAAGAATTCGATCAGATCTGGGAAAGTGCCCAAACTGAAGGGAAAGGCGATGTTTCAGCCTTCGCTTCAACTCTTAAGGCAAAACTACAAGCTCGGGGCGCACCACCTGAAGCAATAGAAGAATTGTTATCCCAATTCCCACACTAAGCTGCATCAAACATACGATGCACAAGTAGGGATATATGATGTTAATCAGGACGCCCCACGCCCGCTATCTAATATTAGATAGCGGGCGTGCTAAAAGTAAAAACCTTTATTATTCTATAGCTTGCTGGCTGCTTCCTTGATCGCTTTTCGTATGCTGACATAAGTTGCGCAGCGACAGAGGTTTCCGCTCATCGCAAAGTCTATGTCCTCATCAGTCGGATTCGGCGTTTCTTCCAGTAGGGCAATTGCTGACATAATCTGACCGGATTGGCAGTAGCCACATTGAGGAACGTCATTTGCCTGCCAAGCCGTGCGAATTGCATCTGCCGCAGCACCTTCTCTCCCCTCTATGGTTGATATCTCTGTCCCTTCGAGAGAATCATGCGGCGTCACACAGGCACGTGTCGGAAAACCGTCCACATGCACAGTACAAGCGCCGCATTGTGCGATTCCACAACCGAATTTCGTGCCAGTCATCTTTAGATGATCGCGCAAAACCCATAAAAGCGGCGTCCCTTCAGCTGCTTCGACTTCATAAGACTGGCCGTTGATTTTAAGCGTTGTCATGATCGAACTCCCTCACCCACCTAGGCCAGATCCAATGTGTCGTTATTTGCGCCAATAAGCGGCAAATTGCGGAACCGCTTACCAGTTGCCGCAAAAATAGCGTTTGCAAGCGCTGGCGCAGCCGGTGGCGTGCCGGGTTCTCCAACACCACCAGGAGGCGCATTAGACTCAACAATTTTCACTTCAACGTCCATAGGCGCCTCATCCATGCGCATCAAACGCCATTCAGGGAAATTAGACTGCACAATCGCACCATTCTTAGCAGTAATAGACCCATAGAGCGCATTTGACAGGCCAAACACCGTTCCCCCCTCCATCTGATCAATCGTATGCCGTAAGTTCACAACTGTGCCTGCATCCGCCGCCACCCAAACTTTTGGGATACGTACTTTGCCATCCTCGGACACATCCACTTCAACAACCGTTGCAACATAAGTCAGAAATGACCTGTGAGCCGCAATGCCAAGCCCTTTTCCTTTAGGTAGTTCACGCCCCCAGCCTGCCATCTCGGCTACGGCTTTCGTCACATTGGACAAACGTTCCGTTTCAATCGGATATTCTTCCAAGGTCGCGTTATAGTTCAGGTAACTTGCGCCTTCTGCTCCAGGATCTACAGTGCGGGCAGGTCCTATCAGCTCCAAAAGATAGTCTTTAGGGTCTCTTCCCGCAGCTTCCGCCAGTTCGGCGGCAAAGCTTTGAATAGCGAACGCTTGATAGACATTTGCAACCGACCTTAGCCAACCAATCCTCACATGAGCTTTCGCTTTACCTGACTCAACCCGAAGATTGGGTGTCGCAAATGGCACATCTATCGCTCCGAGTGACAATTCATTTGCAGCGGGTCCGTCTGAAAATGGATTGAACAGAGCCGAAATCGACGGATAAGCTGCTCGGTGCAACCACGCTGTACAGTTACCCGCCTCATCCAGTCCCGCTTCAAAGTGTTGCGCGCTCACTGAATGATAGAAACCGTGGCGCACTTCATCTTCGCGGGTCCACTGAAGTTTGACTGGCTTTCCAACCTCTTTCGCGACCATTGCCGCTTCAATAATAAAATCGGGTTTGGATTTTCGACCAAACGCGCCACCCAGCCACGTTGGCGTGACTGTAATATTATCAGGAGCGATTTTGAGTGCGCCTGCCAACATTGTGCGTGCGGACTGCGCGTCCTGTGTACACGCCCACACCTCTAATTTGTCGCCTGTCCATCTGGCTGTCGCCACTGGCGGTTCCATTGGTGATTGAGACAGGTGGGCTGCATAATAGTCTGCGCTTACTGTCTTAGATGCGCTATCCAGTGCGGCAACCACATCTCCTCTATTGCGCTGTACCTTGCCGTCCGCTTTGGACGAAGCGATTAAGTCTTGTGCGTATTGTTCTGAATCGTAACCAGCGTTCGGTCCGTCAATCCACTGAACTTCCAGCGCCTCTCGTCCTTGGATAGCCGCCCACGTATCCTTAGCAACCACAGCAACGCCACCCAGGGGCTTGAAAAGTATAGGCGGCGTTGGGTCTGGCAACTTTACCGTTTTCAGAACCCCCGGAATTTTGAGCGTTTCAGCATCGTTGTAATCGCCCGTTTTGCCGAAAACCTGGGGAGGTCTCGCGATGACCGCGTACACCATGTCCGGAAGATCGACATCAATTCCGAACTGTCCCTCTCCCTTTACAATCTTTGGAACCGTCAGCGAATGTATTTTCTTGCCGATCAGTTTCCACTGATCACGAGTTTTCAGAACAAGCATATCTTCTGTCGGCGGCTCTAATAGTGCTGCTTCTTCTGCTAACTCGGCGTAAGTCAGGGTCTGTTTCTTTTCACCCCTAAGCAAAACAACACCATTTTCACTTGTAACCTGAGCAGGATTAACACCCCAGCGTTTAGCCGCCGCATGCACCAACATCATCCGCATCGCCGCGCCAGCAACCCGCAGGCGATGGAAGTTGAACCGAACTGAGCGTGATCCGTCTGTATTTTGGTCACCATACTTAGGATGGCCTATCGCTTGAACGATCTCAACGTCATCCCAGTTGGCCTCTAGTTCATCAGCCACAATTTGCGCCATCGCTGTCCAGACTTGCTGTCCCATTTCAGCCCGGTGACACGTGACTTTGACAGCGCTGTCAGTGGTGATCTCAATCCATAGCTCTGGATTAGCGTCACCACCTTTGACATCTTTTAGGGGATTTCCTCCCAACTTTTCTGGAAGTAGCTCGACTTGTGGAAGCTCTTCGACCACAGCCTGAGTTTGAGCGCACCCGGTCAGGACGACTCCCATTGCTAGACCGCCGGTAAGAAATCCGCGTCTGTCTAATTTTAAAAAGTGAGGCCGCGCCTTTTCGTCAGGCGTAGCAGATGTGGTGGCGTCTGGTTCCTTTGTGAACATGTCGCGCATCGTCCCCGTCGTTAGAGCAATCGTTTAATTTCTGTCCCACAATAGCTATTAACTAGCAGCATTGTTAAACGGATGATAGGCGTTGAAATAATCACCAATCGTCCTACTGGTAAATTTTGATTTATGACTATCTCACTGATTCAAGACCCCAGCAAGGAACACCCATTAGACGTTCTGATATGCTTGCAAGAATTTGCTGCGAATAATCATAAAGTTGCTATTGCGGTCGTAACACACACCGAGGGTGGTGGCGTGAGAACGCCCGGCGCACTGATGGCAATATGTTCAACCGGAGCGTATGTTGGATATGTTTCCGGTGGTTGTGTTGATGCCGATGTCGCACGTCAAGGGATCGAATCCATTCAATCCGGAACGCCTCGAGAAGTTCATTATGGCAAAGGTTCCGTTCTCACTGATTTACCACTGCCATGCGGCGGAGCAATTAAAGTCTCAATAATTCCCAATCCCAACCTAGTGTTTATATCTCGGATCGTTAACCAGCTGCGTAGTCGAAAAACAACGCACGTGATTTTTTCAAGCTCTGACGGTTTACAACTTCAGGAAGGGACTCAAAAAACACCGGATCGCGATCTGGCTGAGGTAATATTTCAAACCACCTACCTACCCAAACTTCGCATAAGAGTCGCTGGTCGCGGCGCCGATTTTAACGCTTTTGCGAGAATCGCAAGTGCGTGTGGCTTTGAACTTGTCCTACAAACGCCTGATCTGGATTTGCTTACAAGTTTAGACCGCCATGGACGTTTCCTATCCACACGCCTTAAAACCCCACAATTCCTTCCACCAAACGAAGATGACACTTGGACCGCGTTTGTCTTAATGTTTCACGACGCTCATTGGGAAGCGCCCTTATTAATGGATGCGCTTAAAGGTGACGCATTTTACGTCGGCGCAGTGGGCAGTCGAAGTGCGCATGCTGCTCGCACACAAGTATTATTCGAACATGGCTGCGCCAAAGAGGACATTGCGCGCATTCACGCGCCGATAGGTTTAGTCCCAGCCATGCGCAATGCATCTGGTGTTGTTGTTTCCGCTCTGGCTGAAATCATAGACAACTTTAGGAAGATCACTACATGATGGAGCTATCTAATGTTGCCATTGTGCTTTTAGCTAGCGGTCTGTCTTCCCGTTTCTCAGGTGGTGACAAACTACTGGCCCCCTTAGGAAACAAAAGCATTTTAGAGCACATAGCCCGACCATGGGGACAGCTTGGCGCTAAGACAAAAGTCGCAGTAATTGGCGCAGACGAAACTAACGAGCGTGCTGAAACGGTATCATCTCATGGATGGGATGTTCTTACCAATCATTCCCCCCAAGACGGCATAGGATCTTCTATTTCACTTGCCGTTCACCAACTCATTCAGACAGATGTGAAAGCTGTGATATGCATTCTTGGAGACATGCCTTTTGTTCCTGCTGATCACGCTTCTGCAATGATTAAAGCCGCAAACAATGGATATGAAGCGGTAATTACGCGCTCCTCTTCCTACCAAGGCCCTCCGGCTCTTTTTCACCGGAGTTTATTTTCGAAATTAACAGCGCTTTCCGGAGATAACGGCGCGCGCAGCGTTATTGCAAGTATCAAATCTACCGCTGTATCTCTCAGCCCCAAAATGGTCATGGATATTGATACGGTTAGCGATCTAAAAGCAGCGTCAAATTAGGGGCGGCTCAAAATTTGCATCGTCTGGAAATCCGTCATCGAGCTTTCTCAGACCAAGCCCCCGCACTATGCCCTCTATCTCCTCTTCTATCCCATTCAAACAGGTAAAACAACGCCGCAATCCATTTGCTAAAAGACCGAGATTGAGCATTGTATTTTGCATAGCGTTTCTGTTTACTAGCCTTTGTTTCATCCAAATTGATCAAACAATTAGCACCAGCGGATACGTCACCAACCTACAAACAAGTCTTTTAGATTCGCCAAGATCCGGTGAAATTGAATCGTATTTTGTTGAAGTCGGCGAACAGGTGGAATTTGGGCAAACCCTCGCTGAGTTGACTACAGAAAACCTACGCCAGGAATGGGCCGAAATTGACGCCAAATTAATGGAAGAAATCAACGTACTTCACGTTGTTCAAAAAGCCCAAATCCTATCTAACTTGCCAGTAGAGAATATCTCATTTCCCGAAGGCCATCACAACACAACCGTCCGCGACCTGGCGCGCGCCTATGATCAATTTGATCAAAAACGGATAAGCGCGCTCAATGACATAAACGAACACGAATTCAACCTTGAACGCTTAAATCGCGCAGCATCTGACGCATCTAACAATATTAAAGATATTTCTGAACATACGGCAGGACTTATCGCTCTGCAGCAGGCGCAAATAATCTCACAGCGCTCAATAAACCTGCACGAAGAAAAACGGCAAGAAGAGATTCACACTGAGAGGAATTTACTCCGCAAAATCCGCTCCAATGAAGAGGCGTTAATCCGCATTAAGCATATGGCGAACGAGCTAGCGCATAGCTATCGCGATCGTGTATGGACCACCCTGGAGCAGACTCAATCCAATATTAAAGCGCTTAGCTCACGACAAGAAACCCTGAATAACTTGATTTCCAATTCTTATATTGTCGCAAAGCGTTCTGGAGTGGTTCACAAAATTTCCACCGCCTCCAAATTCGAACCAGGCGCCCCCGTTATTGAAGTGTCGTCACCATCAGACACACTGCAAATATTGGCTATTGTTGCTGCCGATGATGTCGACAAGCTCATGAAAGGTCAGAGCGCCTTGATCAGTTGGGGCGACAGCAGGAATGTTCTAAAATCCAAAATAACTGCCTCGATCAGTTATGTTTCACCCTTTCAATCCCGACCGATGAAATACTTGGAAAGGCATAACCAGGTCTTACTGAAGACGGATATGGCGCTTAATGCTCAGAGCATCAAAAACAACCAGTCAGCAGACGTCCGAATTGTGATTGGTACCAAATCCCTTTGGGATTTAACGCTGTCCGCAATCATCAAAAAAATTGGGTGATAAATTTCGATGGTCGGAGCGAGAGGATTTGAACCTCCGACCCCCGGTCCCCCAGACCGGTGCGCTAACCGGGCTGCGCCACGCTCCGTCCAATCGAGAAGCGACGTTATAGGCTAGCCACTTACACGATGCAACGCAGAAAAAACATCAGTTTTTTTCTGTGATCACCCCACCTTACGAACTTGATCAACACGATCTTTGAGATTGGTAAGGTCTGATAAAAGCTGAGAAAGCTTATCTTTTGAAGTGCTGTCATCTGTCACAGCAGATTTAAATGCCCCGTCTTCCACAGCTCTACGAACAGTATCCTGCAGATCGCGAACCGACTGCCCTGCCGCAACTGGTGTTGGTGCGGAAACCACATCTGAATTCACATCTACCGCGTCCACGCCATGCGCCTCCAAATATCTTTGAGCTCCCTTTATACTCATGCCTTGTACATGCAGCAGCTGACGAATCGCTGCTAGCGTCCGCAATGTGTTCGGGTCGTAAAAACGACGTCCATCCCGGCGCTTAACAGGTTTAATTTGAGAAAATTTTGTTTCCCAGAACCGGAGAACATGTGTCTTCAGCTGCAGGATGTCAGCCGCCTCACCTATCGTGCGCAACGCATCTGCGGATTTCCCGTCACAAATAGCCACTTGCGGGCCTTTAGTGGCAGAATCTATTGACGTCGAAGGAATGTTTATTGCGGGTTCTTCATTTGGGAATATTTTCGCAGCATTCGCGCTCATTATGCATCCTTGCTAATCAGAGAGGTTTCGACTCTCTGGCGCATAAGCGGCGATGGCTTAAACGTCACAACACGACGCGCCGAAATCTCCGCTTCTTTGCCAGTTTTCGGATTCCGTCCGACCCGCGCATTCTTTTTGCGCACCACGAAATTACCGAAACGAGCCAACTTAACTGGGTTGCCTGCTACGAGTTCATCGCAAACTATCTCTAGTACGCGCTCGAGAAAATCGCTCGAGTCAGAACGCGGAAGCCCCACCTCTCTGTGCATTGCATCTATAATATGTGCACGTGTAATTGTTTTTTCAGTCACGCCAACAGCTCCAGCCCAATAACTGAATCATAACTCGACTTGGCGCGTCTGTTAAGTGGAGTAACCACTTTTTTGTCGAGAAATCATGCGTTTACACAACATTAATCAATAGCGGAACAGTGCCGAGCCCCATGACAATCCGCCGCCGATAGCTTCTATCAGCACCAAATCGCCCTTTTTAAGTTGGCCATTTCTCTTTGCAGAATCTAGCGCAAGAGGGACAGAAGCAGCAGATGTGTTGCCATGTGTGGCTACTGTTGAAACGATGCGCGATGAATCAACACCAAGATTCCTGGCAACTGCTGTCAATATTCTTTGGTTTGCCTGATGCGGCACTAACCAATCAATATCTGAGAGTAATAACTGTTTTTCTTCAACAACTTGCCGAACTGAATCTGAAATTTTGTTGACTGCGTGTTTGAAGACTTGGTTCCCCACCATCCGCAGATGTCCTGTGGTTTGTGTCGAAGAAGGCCCTCCGTCAACATAGAGCAGATCCACATACTTTCCATCTGAACGCATGTGCGCGCCGATCACACCCCTGTCGCCGGCGTCCTCGGGAGACCGAGCCTCTAGAACGACAGCTCCGCCACCATCACCAAACAGGACGCACGTGCCACGATCAGACCAGTCAATAATGCGAGAAAACGTCTCAGCGCCGATCACCAAAGCACGTTTAAACTGACCTCGTGCGAGAAAATTGTCAGCTGTCGCTAGCGCAAACACGAAACCGGAGCAAACAGCCTGCACGTCAAAGGCTGCTCCCTGCTCTATCACCAGTTTTCGCTGAATAATGGTGGCAGTCGCGGGGAAAGTAAGATCAGGTGTGGTTGTCGCACATACAATGAGATCAATGTCGTCCGCAGATATGCCAGCGTCTTTCATAGCTGCCAGTGCTGCGTTGACGCCTAAATCTGAAGTTAGTTCGCCTTCAGCCGCAATATGGCGGGATTTGATACCTGTTCGTTCCTGGATCCAAGCGTCATCAGTATCCACCATTTTGGATAAATCATCATTGGTAAGAATGCGCTCAGGCAAATACCCGCCGATGCCAGTTACGACGGAACGGTACTCAGTCATACGTCAAGTCTCAATCTATTCGGCTGCTTCAGTGGGGTCCAACTGGTCCCCAAATTCGCTTACCGTCGCGCTCAAGCGCTTCATGTCTTTTTCAATCTCATGGGCGAAATCAAACGCCCCCATTTCCGCGGCAACGTCAATAGCGCGTGCAAAACCAAGCGCATCAGTTCCGCCATGGCTTTTAATCACCATGCCTTTAAGCCCCAGAAAGACGGCGCCATTCACCTGTCGCGGATCCATGTGATGTTTGACCATCTTAAGCGCGGGAGTGGCTATAAGCCCCCCTAAGAGCCCAAAGAGGCTCGATTTTAGGGACGTAGATAGGAAATGTCCCATTAGTTTTGCAGCGCCTTCAGCAGATTTAAGGGCGATATTGCCGGTAAATCCATCTGTCACGACAACATCTGTTGTTCCCATCGAGATATCATCGCCCTCAACGAATCCCTTAAAATCAAAATTCAGATTCGATTTCGAAATCAGTTCCGCAGCGTTTCGGAGGGTGTCATTACCCTTCATGTCTTCTGAACCGATGTTCAAAAGCCCGACTGAAGGCGATTCTTTGTGATGCACAGCGCGCGCAAACGCTGTTCCCATAATCGCAAATTCTGACAATTGTTCAGCATCCGCTGTAATGTCAGCACCCAAATCCAGGACACAACATATGCCAGACACTGTCGGCCAACTTGCGCATAAAGCGGGCCGGTGCACTCCATTCATGGTGCGAAGAATGAGTTTCGCCATCGCCATCAGCGCGCCTGTATTACCAGCAGAAACACAGGCGTTTGCGTCACCATTCTTAACAGATTCAATGGCGTTCCACATGGATGAACCTTTACCGCGGCGCACTGCCTGGGCTGGCTTGTCATCCATTTCAATCACTTTGTCGGCGTGACAAATTTTAACACGCCCTTTCAAAACTGGGTGTGTAGCAACTAAATCAGTTAGCTGTTTTTCATCCCCATGAATAAGAAATTTCGCTTGTGGATGACTTTTAGCGAACTCAGCTACGCCACCGATTGTCATTGGCGCGCCGTGATCGCCTCCCATTCCATCGATCGAGATGACCAGGCTTTCAGTCATGTAAATCTTCCATGGTTAGGTTGGTTGAATGCAGACAGGACTTAACACGCCCACATAGGTTAGATAGCCACCTAATCACCAATAACTTCAGGTGAGATCCACTTTACTGTTCCGCGAAGCAGATCTGATTCTATTTGGTCAGCAAGAGACATAGCTGTTTTGCGACAATAAAGCGCCAAGTTAGATGCAAATGTTTCTGAAACCTGCATATTCCGCTTCAAAGCAATCATCAACGATTCTTCTGTATCCGAAGCTATAGCCTCATCATATGCTTGGGCGCGGCCATAAAAAGCTTCCCCGAGCTGACGCATTTTTTTACCCACTTTAAGATCGCCGGTTCCGATTTCTCGTAACGCATCGTCAAACCCCGAAAGCAGTTCCTTGAAAACTGCATCAGACAGGTCATTCCCAGCGGGACCTAGTTCCCTGAGACGCCTGAAAAGCAACACTGAGTGCAGAGTCGTCATCTCAAATCGCCCAGCAAACGTGTCCGGACAAAAATCTATTCCATAAAAGTCCGGCAACAGCGATTGCCGCATAATGGCAATGTGTAGCGCCTCTGGTGTTTCTTTTCGTCCAGAAACAGCCCCAATAATGGAATTCAGCAGTCCCATTCACGTAACTCCGCTTGCCAAACATTAGTGTCTCCCGCTACGAAAGCGGGAACGACTTTGGAGTTCCTAATATGGCCAAGTACAAAATTTTAACAGCCTGCGCAGCAATTCTTGCGTTAAACGCCTGTCAGGCGACACGAAATTTTCACGGCTATATTCCTGATCAGGTTCAACCAACAGATATTGCGCCATCTATCGATACGCGGTCCACAGTCATTGCGCGCCTTGGCACGCCTTCTACCACGAGTGTCTTTAATGATGACCTATGGATCTATATGTCAGCGACACGAGAGCAGCTGACATACCACCGTCCTAAGGTAAAATCCCGCCAAATCGTCGCCATCCAGTTTGACGATCAGGATCAGGTTACAGACGTACTGACTTATGACCTGGACGATGGTCGCGTGATTGACTTTGTGTCGCGCGAAACCCCGACACGTGGCAGAGAGCTAGGCATTCTTGAGCAACTTTTCGGCACCATTGGACGCCTGCCAACTGGTATTGGCGACGCTCAAAACCGCGATCCGGGACTCTAAGGTTTGGTTAGAAAAAGCGCTAAGCGAGCGGCTATTTTCTAACCAAACATGTTCATTGGTGCATGTTTTGACTGGCAACTTGTAAAAACACCATTCGATCGAATGCCGTTTCACCTAGCACTTCGTTTGCAGCTTTAAGGAAAACTTCTCGCGCTTTATGTTCGTCCAAACGTAGATAATTACCTTCAAGATGAACACTCTCTCTGTGGGAAGCACGCAGCACCGCATCGCGGATGATGTGTGCTTTCTCACGGTAATTCCAGACGCCTTTGCCATCGACCACAAGCATGCGCGCATTGACGAAGAGATAGTTTTTCAACTGCATGTCTTCATCAAACACAGGCAATACCAACGCGTTTAGCTCAACAGAACGGTTGATCTCTTTTTCTTCTTTTTTAGCAGCATTATCACCTGCGGCATGCGCTGACGTGCCCACCAGCCCGGATATCAAACATCCAAGGACAATAAATTTAGCTAAATCATTGAAGAACTTAATCACTCTGCGCTCCTGTCGTCAGCGTGATCAGTGTGCCTTGAAGATGTTTACACCGCGTTAGCCAAAAGCTCAGAAATGCGACCATCCATCGGCTTCAACCATGTTTAAGCCTCCATCCACCCGCAAAATCTTTAAATCCTGCCCCGCTTCAATTGATCCGATACATGACAATTGAAGGCGGCGGTTATTGGCAACTTTTAGAATTGCAGCTCTCATAGACGGAGAAGCTGTGAACAGACATTGATAATCGTCTCCACCGCTTAGCAGCCGCAGTTTATCTGCTTGCCCGGAGGACTTTAACCATTCACTTCCCGCGGGGCTGAGCGGAATATCTTTCTCAATCAAAGTACCGCCGACATTGCTGGATTTGAGAATATGCCCAAGATCAGCAAAGAGCCCGTCTGATACATCAATTGCCGCGCTCGCATATCTTTTGATGATTTGCGCCGCATCAACAGCAGGCGCAGGCAGCCTGTATGCATTCACAACACCGTCGCGTAAATCTCCTGTCAATTGCAGGTCGCCTGTAAGGCACTTTAAGCCAAGATACCCATCACCGATAACCCCTGTGCACCAGATGTCATCACCTGCCTTAGCCCCTGAACGGGTCACAGGACCAGAAGCACCACACTCCCCAATGAGGGTAAGACTTAGGGTCATTGGCCCTGGCGTTCTTGTGGTGTCTCCTCCCAGCAGTCTTACGCCAAAATACCGGAGGTCTCTTGTTAGTCCTTCCGCAAAAACTGCAATATCTTCAATAGGGCGTGTTTTCGGCCAGGACACACACAAAATCGCAGTCCTAGGTTGCCCACCTTTTGCAACCACATCGGACACATTCACGCGCATCAGTTTTTGAGCCACAGTGTCCAATGGATCTGTCGCAAGGAAGTGGACGCCCTCGATTATGGTGTCAGCGGTGACAATGGACACTGTATCCGTCGCTGCTGTTGGTAAGCGAGCAACATCGTCCTTAAGACCAGACGACAAGTCTGCATCCGTTAAAGGCGCAAAATACTTTTCAATAATGTCGAACTCATTCACGAGTGACACTCTTTAAGGTTAGACCTAGCCTGCTTCGGCAGTACGGACATCAGAGCGCACATTTTCCAAAATTCCATTGATGAATTTTGGTTCCGCATCGGAAAAAAATGCATGCGCAATGGAGACATATTCATCCAGAATGATCTGCGGCGGCAGGTCATGTCTGTGCATCAATTCAAAAACAGCGGCCCTTAAAATAGCTCTGGAAGTTGAATCGATACGTTCAATTTTCCAACCATCAGCCAAGCGTTTTATAATCGCTGCGTTGATATCTTTTTGGTGTTCGACAACGCCGTTCACGACATCTTTGAACAAATCCGGATCAGCCTCTTCGATGGGACGTCCCTCATCGTCAAGTCCAAGGCGGTCTTCTAGAAAGTCGACAATAACAGAACGTCCTGACTGTCCAGTCTGTTCAAGTTGGTAGAGCGCCTGCACAGCCGCTAAACGCGCACCTGATCGGCGCGCTTTGCGCAGTTTTCGTTCTGCGTCTTTATTTATTGCCGGCTGATCTGTCATTTAGTCGTTAGCTTCTGCGAAATGTTGATTTAAACGGACCATTGTGATGACAGCGTCAGCAACCTCACGGCCTTTATCTTTTTGAGCACGATCTGCGCGAACCCATGCCTGCTCTTTGTTTTCACACGTCAGAATACCAAACCCAACCGGCGACCCCGACATGGAAATATCCATCATAGCCCGCGCCGTTTCAGCACACACGTGATCGTAGTGAGATGTTTCGCCGCGAATAACGCAGCCCAGCCCAACAAAACCATCGAATTCGTCAGTTTCAATCGCCATACGGATTGCACCCGGCACTTCAAACGCACCTGGCACCTCAATTACCTCGTAAGTGAAATCAGCGTCGCGCAATGCGTCCATAACACTCGCTTCTATTTCACGCGCAATTTCTTCGTAATAGCGCGAAGTCACAATAAGGACGTGAGCCAATGGTTCACTCATAGAGATTATTCTCCGCTAATCTTCCGCCAGCCTTCGACGGTCAAATTGTAGCCTTCCAGCCCTGGCAATTTGTTAGGCTGGTGATCTGTGATCAATAT
Organism: uncultured Hyphomonadaceae bacterium; assembly: GCA_964342355.1. Classification (GTDB taxonomy): domain Bacteria; phylum Pseudomonadota; class Alphaproteobacteria; order Caulobacterales; family Hyphomonadaceae; genus Hirschia. Next base: position 48,004 of record CAYFFG010000010.1, on the reverse strand, counting down.
CATACGGCGAACGCCCAAGTCTTTGAGAATATGTGCGCCAACGCCATATTCGCGCATAACATCGGTCGTCTGATCCGCATGCGTAGCCTCTTTGGCGCCAAGACGCGCCGTGATGTCTGAATTAACACCCATACGGACAAAAACCAGCACACCCGGATTGTCATCGCTGGCAATCGCTTTCATAGCGTCTTGAATAAGGTTTGGCCTTGCTGTCGCATCGCCCAAAACATCATTTAAGAAGTCCACTCTGTGAACACGCACATTGATTGGCTGATCAGGCGTAATGCGCCCCTTAATCAGGGCAACATGTTCGTTACCGTCTAACTGGTTTCGAAACACGATAAGTTTGAACTTGCCGCCAAATTCTGACTCGAAATCTTTTTCAATTCGGCGCTCAATGAAATGATCGCTTCGGCGGCGATATGAGATCAAGTCAGCGATTGTGCCTACTTTAAGATTATGCAGCTGGGCAAAGGCGATCAGCTCTGGCAAGCGCGCCATTGAGCCATCATCATTCATGATTTCGCAGATCACACCAGCAGGATAAAGCCCAGCCATACGAGAAATGTCTACGGCCGCTTCGGTGTGCCCTGCACGCACGAGGACACCGCCATCACGCGCAACCAACGGAAAAACATGACCAGGCGAAACGATGTCATCCGGCCCTTTGGTCGGATCTATGGCAACCGCGATTGTGTGCGAGCGATCATGAGCCGAGATACCCGTGGTGACACCTTCTTTAGCCTCAATAGAGACTGTGAACGCTGTTCCCATGCTTTCACGGTTGACTTTGGCCATCATGTCCAGATCAAGGGCTTTGGCCCGACTGCGGTTCATCGACAGGCAAATCAAACCACGCCCATATTTGGCCATGAAGTTAACCTGCTCAGGGGTCGCAAACTGAGCTGGAATGATCAGATCTCCTTCATTCTCGCGATCCTCTGCATCAACGAGAATATACATTTTCCCATTACGGGCGTCCTCGATGATCTCTTCAATCGGAGAAATGGCGTCTTTGAAATTCTCTGACATTCCGTTCCTATTCCTTGCCCAGCATGCGCGCCACATAACGCGCCAGCATGTCGGCTTCTAAATTGACTTTCGCACCTGGTTCCAAGCGGTTTAGCGTTGTCACATCCCATGTATGCGGAATAACCGCAACTTCAAACCAATCCTGTGAGTCAGCCTGCCCCACAGCGGCGACCGTAAGGGACACGCCGTCTACCGCAACTGAGCCCTTCTCTGCAAGATACTTCGCCATGTGGTCAGGGACATTTATCCGTATGCGGCGGGAAGCGCCCTGATCGACAATTGTTGCGACAGTGGCAACGCAATCCACGTGCCCGAACACGTAATGTCCGCCCAGCTCATCTCCCATTTTCAAACTGAGTTCGAGGTTAATTTCATCGCCTACACGCCAATCCTTCAGGATTGTGCGATCCAAGGTCTCAGGAATAGCCTCAACATCAAACCAGCAGCCTTCATGGTTCTGTCCGAACGCGACAACGGTGAGACAGACCCCCGAATGCATGATTGACGCACCCATCTGAATGGCGTCCGCCGAAAAACTGCTTTCTATCCGGAAACGGCGGATATCATTTTCCACCCCAATCGAAATTATACGGCCCTTATCAGCAACAAGACCTGTGAACATGGAACTCTCCGAAACTCTTGTGAGCTGAACGCGGGATATAAGACCGCGTGAAGCCATATGTAATGCGACGTTATGCGCTTTCGCGTCTTAGCACGTAGGTTTCCCAAATGTCTGCGCCTATGGTTTTGACATCTGTTCTTTCCAGTGGGAGACAATCTCCAAGGAACTCAACGTTGAGAGCGCCGACGCAAGGCGTGCCATCGCCGCCAATAATAAGAGGTGCGCGGAACCATTCGATCTGATCCACAGCACGCGCCTTTAAAAACGACGCAGCAAGCGCTCCTCCCCCTTCAAGGAAAATGGATTGAATGCCCTGCTCCGCACACTCCGCCAACAACGCGCTTATAGAAATCCCACTTAGGGGCGCAATCGGCAGGCTCCAGACTTCCACGCCCCTGCCAACGTATTCGCGTTCGCGCTCTTCTTTAACTTCCAGTCCACAGGCAATAATCGTCCGGTATTCACGCGCGGTCTGAACAAGTTTGGAATTAATTGGCGTGCGTAATCTACTGTCCGCAACCAATCGGATCGGTTGTTGATCTGGTAAGGGCTCTAATCGCGCCGTCAGCATTGGGTCATCCGCCAACACAGTTCCAGAGCCCACAAGGATCGCATCATGCCTGGATCGCATTACGTGCGTTTCTTGACGCGCAGCTTTCCCCGTTACCCACTGGCTCTCGCCTTTGCTGGTTGCAATACGACCATCAAGCGATGTTGCAAGCTTTAAAGTGACGTGAGGCTTCTCTACACCTGTCATTCTTGATGATTGTCCGGATCAATTTCTAAAGCATGCTTTTCAATGAATTGCGCAAAATCGGACGCGTCTTTGAAATCACGATAGACAGAAGCGTAACGCACATATCCGACAGGATCGAGTTGAGCCAGGGCTTCCATCACCATGCCGCCGATCTCCTTAGAGCTGGCTTCTCCTTCGGTAGCGCTTTCAAGGCGACGCACAATACCGGAAACCATCTGATCGATTTTTTCGTCCGATACAGGACGCTTTTGCAGTGCGATCTTAATTGAACGCACCAACTTTTCCCGATCAAACAAGACTTTCTTCTTATCGCGCTTCACAACCATCAGATCGCGTAACTGAACGCGCTCAAACGTCGTAAAACGCCCACCGCAGCGCTGGCAGGCGCGACGGCGGCGAACAGCTGTATCTTCTTCGGCTGGACGACTGTCACGAACCACAGTCTCAGTCGATTGGCAAAACGGACAACGCATAGTTTCGACTTTCTCGGCAGGCTATTGAATCAGCCTACCTTGATTTTCAGCGGCCGGCGATTGCGCCATCATAAATTGGGAACCGCGCTGTCATTTCCATGACTTCAGCTTTGATTCTCTGCTCAACCTCAGCAGATTCGCCTTTTGCAACAGCATCCACGATTTCAACAATCCAACGGCCTATTTGCGCAAACTCTTCTTCGCCAAAACCACGCGTCGTCGCCGCCGGAGACCCCACACGTATGCCTGAAGTGATTGTTGGCGGAGCCGGATCGAATGGAACACCGTTTTTGTTACAGGTGATGAAAGCACGCTCTAGCGCTTCTTCTGTGTCTTTACCGGTCACGCCCTTTGGACGCAGGTCTACCAGCACGACATGTGTGTCTGTCCCGCCTGACACAATGTCCAGACCGCCATCTTTAAGCGTCTGCGCCATACGCGCCGCATTGGCGCGCACTTGCTTAGCGTATGTTTTGAACTCTGGTGTCAGCGCTTCTCCGAATGCGACTGCTTTACCTGCGATTGCATGCATCAACGGACCACCCTGAATGCCTGGGAAAATCGCTGAATTCACTTTCTTGGCGATGTCAGCGTCGTTTGTCAGGATCATGCCGCCGCGCGGACCACGCAAAGTCTTGTGCGTTGTTGTCGTTGCAACATCGGCCCAGTTTAACGGGTTTGGATGCACACCAGCAGCAACCAGACCTGCGAAATGGGCCATATCCACCATGAAGAAAGCGCCTACCGCGTCTGCAATATCGCGGAATTTCTGGAAGTCGATCTGACGCGGATAGGCTGAGCCACCTGCAATAATCAGCTTAGGTTGATGCTCTCTTGCAAGGCGTTCCACTTCTTCAAAATCGACAAGATGGTCATCTTCACGGACGCCATACTGAATTGCGTTAAACCATTTACCAGATTGGTTCGGCGCTGCGCCGTGGGTTAAGTGACCGCCCGCAGCAAGAGACATCCCAAGTATTGTGTCGCCTGGCTTTAATAGCGCCTGAAACACTCCCTGATTCGCTTGGGAGCCTGAAGACGGTTGAACGTTGACAAATTCACAGTTGAACAATTGTTTTGCACGATCACGGGCAATGTTTTCGACAACGTCGACATATTCACAACCGCCATAGTAACGGCGTCCTGGGTAACCTTCCGCATATTTGTTCGTAAGAACAGAGCCCTGCGCTTCAAGCACAGCGCGCGATGTGATGTTTTCCGAAGCAATCAATTCAATCTGTTGGGACTGTCTTTTATACTCATCCTGGATAGCAGCGAAAACATCAGGGTCCGCTCCCTTCAATTCCCCAGTCATAAGCGTACGAACGATAGAATCGTTTTGCGTGGTGGAATTGTCCATAACAGCCTCCATTAAATTGAAACAAGGGCGACGTAAGCCTTCGTGAGCGTTATGGCAAGGTTACGATAAAAAGGCGAGCTATTAACGTTTGACTAGAACTTAGCTTAGCTTTTAATTGTACTAACAATTGGTTTAACTGTTCTTCAGATATAAATACTTGATGGTCTCAGATTTTTTTGCCAAGGAGTATGTAAATCACCTAGAAATATAAGCGTCAGGAAGAACAGATGACGGAAAACACTGAAAAAAACTTGGTTGCAGCGGACGACATCATGCGAATGACGTCAGACATCGTCGCTTCATTCGTGTCAAACAACCCGGTTCCGCCAGATAATTTACCAGAAGTTATTCGTTCTGTTCACAAGACAGTGAGTAGTTTAGCTGAATCAATTGAGAATAAGCCAGAAGACAAGCCTAAACCTGCTGTTCCTATCAGTCGTTCTGTGACCGAAGACCACATCATCTGTCTAGAAGACGGCAAAAAACTTAAAATGCTCAAGCGTTATCTGCGTTCCAGATACGATATGTCCCCTGATGACTATCGCCGTCGCTGGGGCTTGTCCGCTGATTACCCGATGGTTGCGCCAAGCTACACAGCAAAACGCTCAGAATTCGCAAAAGAAATCGGCCTCGGCCGCGGTGGACGCAAGTAAAAAACACCACTTTTGTGATACTGAAGATGTATTGCGATCAAACCAAAATACCGCCGCGGTCATCCCGCGGTGGTTTTTTTGTGTCTTTTTGACTGGCTTTTTCGGCCCGCTTTCGGCGGACATACTCCAATTGTCGTCGGGATAGAATGCGAAGCTCTTCTTCAGGGGTCTTTATTGGCGCAATAAAAGCAACTTCCAGCCCATCACTCTCATCAACCGCTCGCACCTCCATGCTGCGGCCGACAACATACATTTCAATCAGAATTGATACGCCTGTTTCCATAGGCCTATCTTACCGCGCATTGTGAGTCGCGCCAATCAGGCTGCGCGCTCTAACCCCAACTGGGCCCAAATGGCCAGCAGAGCAGAAACCAGCTCGTCCATCATCTCCTCTGTGTGATGGGGAGATGGTGTGAACCGCAAGCGTTCTGTTCCTTTGGGAACGGTTGGGTAGTTGATCGGCTGGACATAAATACCAAAGTCATAAAGCAGCGTGTCAGACAGCGCCTTACAGCGCTCTGGGTCCCTGACCAGCAAAGGCACGATATGGGTCTCAGACTCCATCAAAGGCAGTTTTGCTTCTACGAATTTCTGCTTAAGCGTTTCTGCGGCGGCCTGATGACGTGCGCGCAGATCACGCCCTTCATCTGTGCGCAACTTGCGAACCGACGTTAAAGCGCCCGCAGCAAGCACAGGACATGTCGATGTTGTAAAAATGAACCCTGGAGCCATGGAACGTATAGCGTCAATCACCGCAGTCTTACCGGTAATGTAGCCGCCCATGACGCCAAAACCTTTAGCCAGCGTGCCTTCAATGATGTCGATGCGGTGAGCAAGACCTTCGCGCTGGGTCACACCAGCACCTTCATCGCCATAAAGCCCAACTGCGTGCACTTCATCAATGTACGTCATCGCGTTGAATTCATCCGCCAGGTCGCAGATTTCCGCAATCGGCGCAATGTCGCCATCCATTGAATAAACGCTTTCAAACGCAATCAATTTTGGAACATCCGCAGGATCGTTTTCGATCAATGCGCGTAAGTGCTCAACGTCATTGTGACGGAATATGCGCCGCGCGCAGTTTGAACGACGAATGCCTTCAATCATTGAAGCATGGTTTAATGCGTCGGAATAAATGATCACATCTGGCAGGATCTTAGCGATTGTCGAAAGTGTCGCTTCGTTTGAGACATAGCCCGACGTAAACAGTAGCGCAGCCTCTTTGCCATGCAAATCCGCCAGCTCTTTTTCTAGATCAACATGGTAACGGGTTGTTCCCGAGATATTACGCGTGCCGCCAGAACCTGCACCGAAAGTATCCACTGCTTCGTGCATAGCCTCTAGAACGGTTTCGTCCTGCCCCATTCCGAGATAATCATTGGAACACCAGACTGTAACATCTTGCTCTGATCCGTCTGGGTGACGCGCTGAAGCTTTTGGAAAACGTCCGCGGTGGCGTTTAAGGTCGATAAAGACACGATAACGGCCTTCGGACTGAATCGTGTCCAACGCCGCTTCAAAAGCTTCCAAATGTCTCATCGAAATACGCTCCTCGCGATCCTGCAGGTCTCAGTGCACATAAGCGACAAGCGAATTTGTGCAATGGCCAAGCTTTGTATTTGACCACATTAGTAATGCGAGAATTAACAAAGTGGAACTGATCAATCGTCGCACCTTAAATTTTTAGCACGACACATTAATACAAAGACAGGAACCCACACAATGTGGATCCCTGCACTTTTGTCTCAGGCAGCCCCAGCCCCCGAGGTAAATTTTTTCGGTAACCGAATTACAGTCTGTAGCGGATCTGGTCAGACCAGAAACGTTCCAGACGAGAAATCGTCTTATTCAAGTGTTCAAGATCGTCGTGGCGAACAGAAGCTGTTGGCTCAAGCGCAGCTGCCTGACGCGCAAACAATTGCTCAACTTTTTCACGCACTGCCAAACCTGTGTTTGTCAGCTTAAGAAGCACAGTACGGCGGTCGTCATCAGAACGCGCTTGTTCAAGATATCCGCCTTCTTGTAGTTTCTTAACGTTGTAAGACATCGATGTCCCAGCAAATGCGCCACGCGCACGCAATGTGCTCGCAGGTGTTTCACCTTCGCCGATTTCATAAAGGAGCAGAGCCTGGACACCCGTCAAGTAACGCTCGCCGGAGCGCTCAAGGTTGTCCTTCACAACGTCATGCAGACGTCTGTGAGCCTGTTCAAGGAGAGACAGGGCCTGCAAAAAAGAATACTCGACCGTGTCTGCGCCGTCCATTTTAGACGCGCTAGCTTCTAACATCATCACCATCACCACTTTTTGTTATTTTTGGCTAAGAACGAGGTTAAGGAAATGATTCTAACAAATTGCTAATGATGTTCACGAATCGCAAATTTTTGTTGAGATTTGTCAAGATTTTTCAGTGAATCACTTTGAAATCTGAAGATAATTCTCTCAGTTTTTCTCGCAAATGCAGGCTTCACCCACTAATCATTGAAAAAAGCACGCTTCTGCGGCCTTAGAAGCAACACACAAGCCAGCCCGTACATTGCGCCAAAGGAGATCAGGAACGCTTCCAGCCAATCCGGCGCAGGCAGTTCCAATGCGCCTAGCAGCAACAATCCCACTGAACTTTGCACGGCAAACATAACCGAAAGCAGTTGCGGCAAGCGAACAGCTAAATAAGCGCCGAGCATTAAGTTTACCGCCATCAATGCCAGGATTGGATAGCTTACTGAAATGATAACGGTCTGCGGATCTAAAGAAGACTTACCGATGGCATTAACAGACATCAGCGCCATGCTTATTCCACAGAGCAATCCATAGCTAACGTACCCCCGCATCCGACGAGGAAACAGAAAAACAATAATAATCACAGCAAGCGATGCCAGGAATCCAAATACACCGCCCAACACCTGAATGGCGTCGGCATCCTGCAGCATAACAAGATACTCGCTACTTAGCGGTGGCACGCGTATCACCTCAATGATCTGAGCCTGTCATCAATCCATCACTGACAACATCACTTCAGCGCCATGCAACTTTTAATCCACACCTTCACTAATCCAGACTAAAAATTCGTTGTCCGTCACAACAAACCCTGACACTTTCCTGATTATGTCTATCGAGCTGGAAGCACCTGGCCTTGAAGCGCCCTGTTTGCGGATCCGTGATACCCGGGCCGACGAATTAGCGGCGTTGCAAGAAATCGATATCGCTGCGAACGAAATATTTCGGGACACCGGATTGTTGGACCTTTCTCCGGGAAGTGTTCATAGTGAGCCAATTCCGGAAAATCTACTTCGCGTCGGACTTGGCGAAGCGCTCTTGTGGTGCGCTGTGGAAGATCGCGACATTCCAGTCGGATTTGCGCTAGCGTCCAGAAAAGAAAACGCGCTTTACCTTGACCAGGTTTCGGTCACTCCGGCTCATAGCGGAAAAGGATATGGGACATACCTTGTCAGACGCGTGCTGAAAGAAGCTAAACGCCGCAAAGTTCAACGCGTATCCCTATCGACATTTCGACATATCCCATGGAATGGCCCATTTTATAGAAAGCTGGGATTTCAAGAAATTCCCGTTTGGCGTCTCACCGACTGGCAATGTGCGCTGATCGAGATACAAAGCAAATCCATGGACGTATCAAAACGTTGCTTCATGGAAAAAACCGTTCGTCGGTTTTACTAAACGAAAAAACTGACCAAACTCACAGGACAACTAACAATGCAGTTTCCCGCCACGCGTATGCGCCGCAATCGTCAAAGCGACTGGATCCGCCGCCTTTCACGGGAAACCCAGCCAAGCGTCAATGATCTGGTGTGGTCGCTGGTCATTCATGACGGTCCAGAAGCCCGTGTTGACGTCGACTCTATGCCTGGCGTCGCCAGACTGAACATTGATGAAGCCGCAAAGGCCGCCGTCAGAGCGCGTGAGCTTGGCATCCCAGCTGTTGCTGTCTTTCCGTTCATTTCCCCTGACAAAAAAGACGCCGCTGGCTCAGAAGCGCTTAATCCTAAAGGATTGGTGCCCGAAACAATCCGCGCGATGAAAGCAGCCGCGCCAGAAGTGGGCGTTATGTGTGATGTGGCGCTAGATCCATTTACCACGCACGGTCATGATGGAATAATTGATGACGCTGGCTATGTAATAAACGACGCGACGGTTGAAGCGCTCACGCAACAAGCGCTGGTTCAGGCTGAAGCCGGCGCTGATGTGGTTGCGCCTTCGGACATGATGGATGGGCGCATTGGCGCAATCCGCGAGACATTGGAAAATGGCGGATACCCCAACACGATGATCCTATCGTATGCCGCTAAATACGCATCGGCATTCTACGGGCCCTATCGTGATGCGATCGGTTCTTCGTCCGCTCTGATTGGCGACAAAAAAACCTATCAGATGGATTTTGGAAATACCGATGAGGCCTTGCGCGAGGTGGCGCTGGATATTGAAGAAGGGGCTGACATGGTGATGGTCAAACCCGGTCTTGCCTATCTGGACATTGTTTATCGCGTGTCATCCACCTTTAACGTTCCAACGCTTGCTTTTCACGTATCTGGCGAATACGCCAAGATAAAAGCCGCCGCAGAACGTGGCTGGTTGGACGAAGATCGCGCGATTATGGAGCTATTGTTCTCTTTCAAGCGTGCGGGCGCATCCGGTGTGGTGACTTATTTCGCCGAGAGAATGGCTCAAATACTGCAGGACTAAATCTGCAGATTACATAAATGGCTCATCTGGTTCGATGTCGTATTCTTCCAGAACGAGGTCTCCCTCAACTTCCTGAAGAACAATCGGGTAGCCCCAGAGATTGGAAAGATGACGGAGGACACGCCAAGTGTCGTCGTCATCTAATAATACGCCATCAACTACGAAGTGTTTTAGGTGAAGCCGACGGTCACCATCCAGATCAACGTCTGTCACCTGAATGTCTGCATCAGCCCGCGCGACATCATATTGACGTGACAATGCCTTACGCACTCGCGCATATCCTCGCTCATTATGGATAGCAGAGACAACTATGCTCTTTTCTTCCGCATCATCAACAATGTGGAAGAGACCAAGTTTACGAATGAGGTGCGGCGACAAATACTGAAGGACGAAACTCTCGTCCCGGAAATTCGCCCACACATCTCTAAGAACATCGAAATGGTTTCCCTTGCCAGCGATATCAGGGAAGACTTCCAAGTCCTCATGCGTTGGATTTGTACAGATACGTTCAATGTCCTCACACATGGCAAAACCAAGCGCATATGGATTGATGCCATTGAACCTTGGGTCTGAATAACCCGGCTGCATGACGACACTGGAATGCGAGTGGAGAAACTCAAGGAATGATCCGTCCGAGATTAATCCCTTTTCATGCAAACGCGTCATAATGCGATGATGTGAATAGGTGGCGCAGCCCTCATTCATCATTTTCGTCTGACGTTGCGGATAAAAATACTGAGCGATCAGGCGTACAATCCGCAATATCTCACGTTGCCATGGCGCCATGCGAGGCGCTGTCTTTTCGAGGAAATAAAGAATGTTTTCTTCCGGCAGACCCAGCAATGCCCGCTGACGCGCGATATTTGGATCTTTCTTCTTTTTCGCCTTCGCGCCCTCCGGAACAGTCCGCCATAAGTCATTGAACAACGCTTCACCGTGTTCGCGACGCACTTTCTCTCTTTCCTGCTCCATCCGCAGATTGAGTTTGCGCTTACGCGGATAACGATGAATGCCGTGAGACTGAAGCGCGTGGGCAGCGTCTATGACGCGCTCCACCGCAGCCTGACCATAACGGTCCTCGCAGCGTGCAATGTATGACTTGGCAAAGGATAGATAGTCCATAATGCCATCAGCATCAGTCCACTGCTGGAAGACATAATTGTTCTTGAAAAAGTGGGAATGGCCAAAAGCTGCGTGCGCAATCACCAGCGTCTGCATCGTCGCGGAGTTTTCCTCCATAATGTAACAGACACAGGGATCAGAATTGATCACGATCTCATAGGCTAACCCCTGATAGCCCTTACGATACATGGCTTCATTGTACGCGTAGTGTTTTCCGAACGACCAGTGATGATAAAAAAGCGGCATGCCAGTGGAGGCATAAGCGTCCAGCATTTGTTCGGATGTAATCACTTCGATCTGACTACGGTAGGGATCTAACCCCATCTCACCGATCGCGATCTTTCCGCACTCATCAAATATGCGGTCTATCAGGGTAAAGTCCCAATCAGGCCCCTCAAACATCAAGCCATTCTTTGGCTTTTTGGGAGCTCTGACGTGAGACGCTGAATTCTTGCGGGTATTCATGTGTGTTATCCCGTTGTTTTCTCCGCCACCTCAGACCGCTTGCGGAAGAGATCGCGGAAGACTGGGAAAATATCACGGCGATGCTTGACCTGGCGCATAGCAATATCACCGCCAGATTTTTGTAAATGTTCGTAAGCGCGCCACAATCCGGTTTCATCGTCAGAAGACATGCGGAAACCGGTATTTTCTTCGTTGCCCACCTCTAAGTAGGCATAATACTGACACAGCGGCAGAATGGTCTCTTGCAGCATAGAGATGGTTCTAAGATTGTCTGATGGCAGATTATCGCCATCAGACGCTTGGGCCGCATAGATGTTCCATTGGTCAGCCGGATACCGATCACGCACGACTGTCAGCATTTCTTCCAACGCTGTTGAGACCACCGTTCCACCGCTTTCACGGCTATAAAAGAAGGTTTCTTCGTCCACTTCTTTTGCTTCATGCGTGTGGCGGATGAAAACGACTTCCACGCGGGAATAGCGCGTTTTCAAAAACAGGTAGAGCAAGGAATAAAAGCGTTTCGCCAAATCCTTATTGTGTTCGTCCATAGAGCCGGACACGTCCATCAAACAGAACATGACAGCGCGCGCTATGGGTTGCGGCACCCCCTCATATCGCCTGAAACGCACATCAAGCGGATCAATAAACGGTACGATTTTCATCTTGCGCTTGATCCGCGCCAAAGACTCTTCTGCATCCTTTAGATCGTGTTCGGCGCCTTCTTTTCCAGTCAAACGCGCGACCAACTCTTCTGCGGCCTCTACCTCGCAGAGCCGCGGACGACGCAGAGCGATACGGCGAGACATGGAGTTACGCATTGTACGCGTAACCGCTAATTGTGCAGGCGATCCTGACGACTGAAAGCCCGCGCGTTGAGGAATGACTTCTTCAACGCCCATAACCTGACGCTTTGCCAGGTCCGGTAACTCCAAATCCTCCAGAAACAATTCAAGGAATTCATCATTTGAGAGCGCAAAAGAATAGTCATCTTCACCCTCACCTGAATCAGACGCCTTAGATCCTCTTCCGCCGCCCTCTTCAGGGCGGGGAATTGTGTCGCCTTCCAGATAGTCCTGGTTACCTGGCAGAACACGCTCGCGTTTTCCGCCATCACGGCCTTTGCGTAACGAAGGTTCATGCACGCCGTCTGAGGGAACAGTGATGTTCCCTCCCTTGCCGATATCCTTGATCGACCGTTTGGACGCCGCTTCGTTGACCGCCTTTTTAACGATCGCCTTAGCGCGTCGCATAAAACGCTGACGGTTGGTCAGGCTTTTCCCGCCCTGATCACGTCGCCGGTCAATAATGTGCATGAGCCACTACCCCGCCTGTCTAACGCGCATGTACCACTCAACCAGACGCCGAACCTGACGGTCAGTGTATCCGCGATCGACCATACGGTTTACAAACTCATCGTGTTTTTTCTCACTGTCTGAATCTTTCTTTGATCCAAACGAGATGACTGGCAGAAGGTCCTCCACCTGTGAGAACATGCGACGTTCGATGACTTCGCGGATTTTTTCGTATGACGTCCAGGATGGGTTATCGCCCTGATTGTTCGCACGGGACCGCAGAGCGAATTTGACAACCTCATTACGGAAGTCTTTCGGGTTAGCTATGCCCGCAGGCTTTTCGATTTTGGAAAGTTCCTGGTTCAACAATTCACGGTTTAAGAGCTGGCCTGTATCAGGGTCTTTAAAGTCCTGATCTTCAATCCAGGCGTCGGCGTAATCGACATAGCGGTCGAAAAGGTTCTGACCATAATCGTGATAGCTTTCCAGATAGGCTTTCTGAATTTCGTTCCCGATAAATTCAGCATAACGCGGCGCTAATTCACCTTTGATATATTCAAGGTATTCAGCTTCTGTGTCATCTGGGAATTGCTCACGCTTGATCGCCTGTTCAAGAACATACATGAGGTGGACGGGGTCAGCTGCAACTTCTTCTGTGTCGTGGTTGAATGTTGCAGATAGCGCTTTGAAAGCAAAACGCGTGGAGATGCCTTCCATACCCTCGTCTACGCCGGCAGCGTCTTTATATTCCTGAAGCGTTCGCGCCTTTGGATCGACCTCTTTCAAACTCTCACCGTTGTAGACGCGCATTTTTGCGTAGCGGTTGGAGTTTTCGTGCTCCTTCAGACGAGACAACACTGAAAACTGAGCCAGCATGTCCAACGTGCCTGGCGCACATGGCGCATCTGACAATTCAGAACTTGAAACAAGCTTCTCGTAGATTTTGACTTCTTCTTCTACGCGCAGGCAGTACGGCACCTTGATGACATAGATACGGTCAATAAAGGCTTCATTGGTCTTGTTGTTCTTAAAGGAACGCCATTCGCTCTCATTAGAGTGCGCCATGATAATGCCGGTGTAGGGAATGGCGCCGATATTTTCCGACCCAACATAATTGCCTTCCTGTGTCGCCGTCAGCAGCGGGTGCAGCATCTTGATTGGAGCTTTGAACATCTCAACAAATTCAAGCACACCCTGATTGGCGCGGTTTAACCCACCTGAGTAGGAATAAGCAGCCGGGTCGTCCTGAGAGTGAAATTCAAGTTGGCGAATATCAACTTTACCCACCAGAGAAGACACATCCTGATTATTCTCATCACCAGGCTCTGTCTTGGCGATACCAACTTGGCGCAGACGTGAAGGCAAAACTTTTGCGACTTTGAATTTTGTAATATCACCGCCAAATTCATCCAGACGTTTGAGCGCCCAGGGACTCATCAAACCTGTGATGCGGCGTGTGGGAATGCCATAATCGTTTAAAAGCGCTTCGCCATGTGTGTCTGGGTTAAACAGACCGAGCGGGCTTTCAAAAACCGGACTTAGATCATTACCGGCCTTCAACACATAAATCGGTTCGTTTTCCATAAGCGCTTTTACGCGCTCGGCCAGCGAAGATTTACCGCCACCAACAGGTCCCAAGAGATAGAGAATCTGTTTGCGTTCTTCTAACCCCTGCGCGCCTTGCCGGAAAAAAGCGACGATCCGCTCGATTGTTTCTTCCATGCCGTAGAATTCTTTGAACGCCGGATAAACGCGAACAGTTCGGTTCATGTGTATCCTGCTCAAACGCGGATCTTTCGCCGTATCCACCATTTCCGGCTCACCGATGGCCGCCAGCAGTCTTTCATGCGGACCAGCAAACATCAGCGGGTCTTCCTTACACCCTTCAAGATACTCTTGAAGACTCATGACAGTTTCACGTCGAGCTTCAAAGGCGCGTGTATAGGAATCAAAAAATTCACTCATGGGAAGTCGCTCCTTCAGATCGCACTCTTAGGTTTTTTGCGCAGATGTGGGTTAGAACGTCAGTTGTGGGACGCTGATTTTGGGGGCCATTTTGCAGGCCTGTATTTAGTCGTCGAACCATTATGGACATTACGTCACGCGCTCTGACTCACTTTATCTTTAAAGAATGATCGGTTTTTATTAACGAACCGGAAACCCTCAAAAAGCATATGTTACAAGGATGTGATCAAACAGCTTGATGTATTCATCCTTGACGAATTGTCTTTTGGTCGAATTTCAGCGCGATAAAACTGCACCATTTATTTCAAATAAGATGGTCCACTAGATCTCTCTACGATCTAATAAAAACAGCGTAACAAACTGCTATTTCTTTTAAGCGTCTTTTTATGAGGTTTGTGCTTGTTATTCTGCCCATAAAACAGTCAAACGAGACTGTGCGGCGTCTTGAACTGTACGTATTGGCAATTGCGAATCGCCATCCTCATATACTTTCCGCTTTTCTTCGCCGGTCATCAAAAGCAGCACTAAACTGGTGTTCTCAACCGCTTTTCGGGTCAATGTCATGCGCTCGGTATGAACGCCTGTAACATTTGAGGGCGCTGCTTTTATGGCCGCCACCATAGATTCGTTTGCCAAATCAATGGCCTGATCCAGTCCAGCCGCGCCAGGAAACCAGGAGAGGCTGTGACCGTCATTTCCCATGCCCAACACCATGACATCAATGGGCAAAGAGAATGACTGATAGGCCATATCCACATCAGCAACCGCTTCAACTGCTGTGATTGCGTCCGTTTTCATTGGCAAAAACCGCGCAGTTCGCGCATTGGCCTGCAAAAGCGTTTCGCGCAAAAGCCGTTCATTGGAAAATTCACTGTTGGGCTCGACCCAACGCTCATCAGCTAATCCGACCGTGACCTTTTCCCAATCTAGCTGTTTCTCAGAGAGATTTTGATAAACGGGTCCTGGCGTTGACCCGCCAGAACACATCAGGCTGGCTCTCCCCTTGCTCTGCAGCGCGTCCGACAATTTCTGCGTAATCATCTCACACGCTGTTGTCGCCAGCGCCGCGCGTGAACTGCTTACAAGAAATGTCATCTATTCCGCTCCGTTTTTTGTTTGTGTCTCCAGCCGCATCAAAAGACTTGAGGTGTCTAAACGACTGCCTCCCTTCGATTGAACGTCTGCGTAAAACTGGTCCACCAACGCCGTTAGGGGTAATTGGGCCCCATTTGTACGCGCTGTTTCAAGTGCGATCCGCAGATCTTTTCGCATCCAATCAACGGCAAATCCGAAATCATACTGACCTTCGTTCATTGAAGAGGCGCGATTATCCATCTGCCATGACTGCGCAGCGCCGCCAGAAATAGCCTTAAGCACCGCTTCAATATCCAAATCTGCTCTTTTGGCGAAATGAAGCCCTTCCGCCAAACCCTGCAGGACACCCGCGATGCAGATTTGGTTGACGCTTTTTGCTAATTGCCCGGAACCAACAGGACCAATCAATGTCATGTTCGCAGAATACGCCTGCATAACTGGAGAAGCGCGCGCAAACACGTCTTTATCTCCTCCCGCCATGACCGTCAGTTTTCCATTTTCAGCACCGGCCTGACCGCCCGATACAGGAGCATCCATGAAATGGACGCCCCTTTTTAAGCAGCGTACTGACAATTGTTTAGCCAATTGCCGCGAAGCCGTCGTGTGATCTACGACGATAGCGCCTTTTGCCAACCCGTCTTCCATTTGATCAAAAACACGCTCGACGTCCGGATCATCGCCCAAACACATGAACACAAAATCCGCGCTGCGTACGGCTTCGCCAGGATCAGACGCAACAACGCCCGTATAACCGTCCTTCCAGATGTCTGCTTTTTTTTGCGTCCGGTTCCAAACAGTCACGGTATGGGATTGTTTCGCGAGCCAACCCGCCATGGGGCCGCCCATAACGCCGAGCCCTAAAAACGCACATCGAGCCATAACTTCCCCTTTATTGCGCTGAAACTAAACAGGGTTAACCCGCAGGTTACGCATTTTCCGCATTGTATCTTCAAAGCAATAGAATCCGCTCTTGGCGTCACGCTATCGCAGATGAGGGAAGAATTCGAGAAACCATGGCCGGAAACGAACAAATCGTCATCAAGAAGGTGAAGAAGGTCTCAGGCGGAGGTCACCACGGCGGCGCCTGGAAAGTGGCCTATGCTGACTTTGTGACCGCGATGATGGCGTTTTTCCTGTTGATGTGGCTGATCAACACGACTTCTCCTGATCAAAAACGCGGTATCGCCGACTATTTCGCGCCCGCAAGCGTTTCTAAATCACGCCAGGGGTCTGATGGTATGTTAGGCGGCACGTCTTTCCAGGACGATGGCGCAAGGGCATCCGGCGCCAGCCGTCCAATGCCGGAAAGCCAGCAATCAGCAACGAAGCGCCGGACGTCTTCAAAAACTGGCGATGGGCAGAAAAAAGCAGAATCCAAGCCTAAAGAAATTTCCAAGTCCGCAATGGAGCGCGCGATCGCTATGCGTGAACAAGCGGAGTTTGAGCGCGCAGAACAGTCCTTGCGCCAAGCAATGCAGGACCTGCCGGACCTTGCTGAACTGTCTAAACATCTCATAATCGACAACACGCCTGAAGGTTTACGCATTCAGATTGTCGACCAAGAAGGGCGCGCCATGTTCGCCGCCGCATCGGCAAAACCTTTACCGCGTGCGGAGAAAATCATCTCAGCAGTCTCTGACGTTGTGATGAACTTGCCCAATAGAATCACCATTTCTGGCCACACCGGCGACCTGCCGACAGGTGTCGAAGGTTACTCAAACTGGGAATTGTCCGCAGACCGCGCCAACGCCGCACGCAGTATTCTGGAAACGTCTGGTTTAGATCCTACCCGTGTCTTCCAAGTGTCCGGGAAAGCCGGTTCTGAGCCACTTTACCCTGACGACCCCGACCTGCCAGGTAACCGCCGGATTTCTATCGTTTTGCTGCGAGAAGCACCAGTATTGCCTGGTGACCACTCACTTTAATCTATGGACCCCGCAGGTTCTTTTCTATTAATGGACGTTTAGCATCGGCCAAAAGTATAAGAGCCGACTTCGTCAGGGATGGATATGGTCGCCCAAATTGCAGCAACTTTAACAATGTGGATCAGCTTGGGCGTCGTTATCGTCGCCATTGTGCTGTACATGTATGAAGACCTGTCCATGGAACTGGTTTCCGCGGGCATCGTCACAGGTTTGCTATTATTATTCGCAATGCCATTTGCTGTTGATGCGAACGGCGAGCCAATCATGCCAGAGGTCCTGCTAAAAGGATTTGGCAACGCAGCGCTCATCACCATCATGGCGTTGCTTGTTGTCGGACAAGGCATGTTTCAGACCGGCGCGCTTGATGGCCCGTCAAAACGCTTGCTGAAGTCGTATGATTCGGCCCCTCGCCTGACACTGCTGGGCGCATTCTTCGCAGTATTTGTCACATCTGCGTTCATCAACAACACGCCTGTCGTCGTGATGTTTCTTCCCATTATGGGCGCAATTGCGCAACGTATGGGCAATGCGCCGTCTAAACTTCTTATTCCGCTAAGTTTTGTCTCTGTACTGGCTGGAATGACGACCCTGATCGGGTCTTCTACCAACCTCCTTGCCGCCGAGACATTGTTAAGGCTTGAAGGCCGACAGCTTGGCTTTTTTGAACTTGCCCCTATGGGGTTGATGCTAGCAGGCGTCGGCCTGACATATATTCTGATCTGCGCGCCCATGTTCCTTCCGAGCCGTGAAGCAGAGGGCGATATTGCGCACTCCGGATCGGGCAAGCAATTCATCGCCCAGATTGAGGTGACTTACGGTCATCCAATGACGGGAAAACAAGCTGTAGCCGGCATGTTTCCAGATTTGCCAAACATGACCGTTCGAATGGTTCAACGCGGCGATGAAACCATTCTTCCGCCATTTGAAGATCTGACGCTTCGACCCGGCGACCTCATCATCGTCGCCGCAACCCGCAAGGCGCTAACAGAGGTCCTGTCTCGCAAGCCAAAACTATTGCGGTCTATCTGGCTATCCAATTTCGATAACTATGGTGACGACGCAGCCAAGCCCCCGCAACTGTCGCTTTCTGAAGCAGTGGTTGCGCCAGGCTCGCGCCTGATTTCCCGCACAATCGACCAGATGGGCTATGCGCGCCTACACGATGCGGTGGTGCTCGGGGTCCAGCGGCGGTCGAGAATGATCCGCGCGCGCCTGGGTGAAATACGGTTGGAATCAGGTGACACGCTTTTGCTTTGCGGAACGGCCGAAGCATTTGACGAGATGCGCACTGATCGAGACCTGTTACTTTTAGACTGGTCACGAACCGACCTGCCAGACCTGAATAAAGCCGTCGTTGCGCGTACGATCGCGATCGGTGTTGTCCTGCTTGCCGCAACCGGTTTTATGAACATTCTACATGCATCTTTGTTAGGCGCCGTGACAATGATCGCCACAGGGTGTCTTAATCCACGGCAGGCCGCACGCGCGTTGGACCTGAAGATTTACCTGCTTATCGGAGCAGCTTTAGCGATGGGCGCGTCATTGGAAGCCACGGGCGCGGCAGACTTTATCGCACAGCAGGCTGTGAACGTAGCAGCGCCTTATGGTCCGCTGGCTGTCCTTTCTGCAATGTTTATAACGGTCGCGATCGTCACGAATGTGTTGTCCAATTCAGCAACAGCGATCATTTTCACTCCGATTGCCATTGCGACAGCAAAACAGCTTAATTTAGATCCGGCTCCCTTTGTGTTGTGCGTGATATACGCTGCTAATTGTGCGTTTGCGACGCCAATCGCTTACCAGACGAATCTGCTCGTAATGGGCCCTGGTCATTATCAGTTCAAAGATTTCGTTAGATTTGGCACTCCGCTGGTTATTTTGCTCTGGCTGGCATTTTCAGCAATTGCAGGCTGGTATTTCGGGCTAGGCACGGCATAGTGTTGACCTTATGAGAGAGAATGGATCGACCTTCTTTATCCCGCCAGAGTTGGCGCGTGGCGTTCGGTTTCACCTGACGTCGTCCCAGCCGTGTCCTTACCTTCCGGACCAGCGCGAAAGAAAAGTCTTTGCCAATCTAGCCGTAAACAGCGCGGTAGAGCTCAATGACTGCCTGACCAGAGTCGGTTTTCGGCGTTCACAGATAATCGCATATCGCCCTGCATGCGCGGCCTGCAACGCCTGTAAATCTGTTCGGATCGACGTTAAAAACTTCAAATGGTCCAAGCGTTGGAGACGCGCTGAGAAACGCAACGAAGACCTACGTCGCGTTCCACAACGAACATCTGCCACGCGCGAACAATTCCGTCTGCTAAAACGCTATCTGACGTCCCGGCACGAAGACGGCGGCATGAACGAAATGGAAATGCGCGACTATATTGGGATGGTCGACGCCAGTCCTGTCCGCACTGTGGTGTTTGAATACCGTACAGAGCCTCAATACGCATCTGATGAAGGTGAATTAAAAGCCGCTGCGCTGACTGACGTTCTGCGCGATGGTCTTTCCATGGTCTATTCGTTTTATGACCCGGATGAAATCAA
The DNA here is from genome assembly GCA_964342355.1 of uncultured Hyphomonadaceae bacterium. Lineage (GTDB taxonomy): Bacteria > Pseudomonadota > Alphaproteobacteria > Caulobacterales > Hyphomonadaceae > Hirschia. The sequence continues at coordinate 28,009 of CAYFFG010000010.1, read as the reverse complement.
GCGCGGCATGGGCGCTTACATGATTCTCAACCACGTTCGTTTAGCTGCGGAACTCGATCTGCCTTATGTTTATCTTGGCTATTGGGTGAAGGGTTCAGACAAGATGGATTATAAAGCTGCATACAAGCCGTTAGAGGTTTGCGACGGAGAGACTTGGCGTCCCCTCCTTGACGAAGAGTGCTAGCTCCTTATTGAGTTTCCTCAAACAAGGGAGGAATCCGGGGCCATGACAACAGCAGACAAGAAACAATCATCATCCACTTTGGATATTGCGCGTCGCGGCCTTATCGGTGGCGCAGCTTTTGGGCTAGCCGCAACCGCGCTGTCCGCGTGTAGTGATGACTCTAAAGCAACAGCTGACGACAAATCCGCACCGGCTATCAAGCGTGATAAAAAACGCCTGACCATGGTTACAACCTGGCCAAAGGGTCTGCCAGGCCTTTATTCTGCTGCAGAGCGTATTGCGACGCGCGTAAACGAGCTGACTGACGGTGAAGTTGAGATAAAAGTTTACGGCGCTGATGAGCTCTCGCCTGCCCTTCAGGCTTTCGATGATGTCGCTTCTGGCGCAGCGGACATGTATCACGGAGCTGAATACTACTGGCAGTCAAAATCATCAGCGTTTAATTTCTTTACTGCTGTGCCGATGGGCATGACAGCAGCTGAGATCAATGGCTGGATCCAATTTGGCGGCGGCCAGGCGCTTTGGGAAGAATTGTCCGGACAGTACGGCGTCATTTCATTCCAGGCCGCCAACACCGGACAGCAAATGGGTGGGTGGTTCCGCAAGGAAATCAACACACTTGACGATTTCAACGGTCTTAAAATGCGTATTCCGGGCCTTGGCGGCCAAATTGTCCGCGAGCTTGGCGGCGCATCAGAAACCCTTCCCGGCGGACAAATTTATCAAGCGCTGGAAACCGGCCAGATTGATGCGACTGAGTGGATTGGTCCCTGGAACGACCTGTCTCTGGGTTTCTACCAACAGGCGCCATTCTATTACGGGCCAGGCTTCCACGAACCAGGTTCCGCACTTGCATGCGGCATCAATCGGGGCGTTTGGGAAAAGCTTGCGCCACAACATCAGCGCGCCATTCGCGCGGCTTGTGCAGAAGCAAATGACTCTTCTCTTGCTGAGTTTACCTACCAGAACGCGCTGAACCTAAAAGTGCTTCAAGAGCAACACGGCGTGAAACTGCGTGTGTTCTCAGATGAGATCATGGCGCGGGTCAACGAGATATCCGCTGACGTACGCTCACAAGCCGGGTCTGGCGGTGATCTTGAGAAGCGCATCTACGAAAGCTTCGAAGCCGCTCTGAAAAACATGCGCGAATGGTCCCGCGTGTCTGATGGCGCTTTCCTCGCCAACAGAACCTAAGCGGCCGGAGCAGACTAGATCGTGGCGTCTATTCCTCAAATTGCCTTAACAGTGGGAGACTGGCTGCAATATGCAGGCCTTATCCTCGCACCTTTGTGGATCGCGCCGCTTCTGATTTTAGTCGCCCCTCGCTTCGCCACGCTCCCGCAGGCGATCGCAGTGCGTGTTGATGTCATATCGATGGGATTTTTGCGCATTGCCGGGTGGGCCGGATTCATCATGGCGATCGCCATGATGGGCGCAGTCATCATGCGCTATGTGTTCGGGATGAGCTTTGGCTGGCTCAAGGACATTTGGGTCTATGCATTTGCTGCGTGTTTTATGCTGGGTAGCGCTGGCGCGCTGAAAACCGGCGCGCATGTGCGTGTCGATATCCTCTATTCCAACATGTCCGCAAAAAAGCGGGCTATAGTCGATCTGGCGGGCGCTTACCTTGCGCTTCTTCCGTTGATGGTGCTGATCCTAATCGCTTACGCACCGCAACTGGCGCGGGCATGGGGCGATGTCTCCGGGCGTATGGAATTATCGCTGGAAACTGACGGGCTACCACTGCTCTTCCTGTTTAAAACTCTGGTGCCGGTCTTTGCTGCGACCATGCTCGCCCAAGGTTGGGCCAATGCCGTCCACGCAGCATGTGTCCTGCGTAATGTAGAGCCTGCCACAACAGATGCGCCCCATGGCGAAGGACCGGTCGCATGATTGGCGAATATCTTCATGTCCTCATGTTCGCGGCTGCGTTCGCGCTGTTGTTGACGGGATATCACGTTGCGCTGGTTTTAGGCGGCGTCGCTCTGGCTTTTGCCGGTTTAGGTGTCATGCTCGATGTCTTCGAGCCCCGCTCACTGATTTTCTGGCCCAGCCGAATACTTGGTAATATGAGCAATCAGGTGCTCGCCGCCGTGCCCTTGTTTGTCATCATGGGCGTGGTGCTTGAGCGATCTCAGGTCGCTGAAGACCTGCTTGAAGCCGCTGGTCGCCTCTTAGGCAAAATGCGCGGCGGACTGGGTTATTCTGTCGTACTGGTCGGCGCAATGCTGGCTGCGTCAACAGGTATTGTCGGGGCAACTGTCGTCACGATGACACTTATCGCCCTGCCTTCCATGCTGAAACAGGGATATGACAAACGCATCGCCACAGGTGTCATCGCCGCATCAGGCACATTAGGTCAGATCATTCCGCCTTCTATTGTTCTGATTGTTTTGGCTGACACAATCTCTAACGCCAATGCCCAGGCCCGTATGAGCATGGGATTACCGCCTGCGCCTGTGAGTGCTGGAGACCTTTTCACCGGGGCGCTTGTTCCGGGTCTTCTTCTGGTTGGTCTTTATCTCACTTATCTTGCTGTTGTCGCCATCGTCAAACCTGCTCTGACACCTGGGCGCTCTGATGACGAGACATCTGAAGACGTTGAATTTAAGCGTACTTTTTTTGCCTTCGGGGCGCCGTTAGCGCTGATATTCTCTGTTCTCGGCTCCATCCTAGGCGGCTTTACATCGCCAACCGAAGCAGCTGCTGTCGGGGCGATCGGGGCTGTGCTTTTAGCTGGCATTCGTTTGCGCATGGATAAAGCCCAGCCAGGCTGGATGTTGTTCGCCAGCCTCATCGGCGCAGGCGCATTATTGGTGATGATCGCACTGGTGTGGATAATAAAACTTGGCTGGATGCCCGGATTAGCCAGCAACGCGCCGCCAAGCGATTTTTTCACCAGCACCCCTGTTGGACACGCTTTGGGTGTCGGGCTCTTATTGATGATCCTTGCAGGCATTGTCGGCGGATGTGTTTCGCTTTGGAAGGAGCGCGGGCTGCAGCCCGCGTTTAATAACGCTGCCGAAATCACAGCTATGGTGTTTTTGATCCTCATCTGTGCTGCGTTGTTTTCGATCGTGTTTCGCGGACTAGGTGGCGACGCCTTCGTTGAAGAATTGCTTCACTCCATTCCTGGCGGACTTTGGGGCGCACTCGCCGCTACGATGATCGTTATGTTCATTATGGGGTTCTTCCTCGATTTCCTCGAGATCACCTTCATCGTCGTGCCGCTTGTCGCACCGCCACTTATTGCGCTTGGCGCAGACCCCATTTGGCTTGGCGTGATCATGGCGATCAACCTGCAAACCAGCTTTCTGACACCGCCGTTTGGGTTTGCGCTATTTTACCTTAAAGGTGCTGCGCCGCCAGAAGTGGACACACCTGACATCTGGCGAGGCGCGATTCCATTTATCGGGCTTCAGGTTCTAGCGATGTTGCTGATAATCTTCGTTCCCGGCTTGGTGGTTGGCTAAGACACCAGCTTGCCAGGCTTTTTGGTTTTGTCTTTGCCAAATCCAAAGCGTTTAGGCTCTGAGATCAAAGGTTTTTGATTATTTGGCGCCAGCTTGCGGGCAGACAACACTTTTTCGGGTTTGGAAGACGCGGTCGCTGATGTGGACGGCCCGATGGAACGCGTTTTTTCTGCGCCGTGTGCCTGCCAGCTCTCCTTTTGCTCCATTTCTCGTTCAATGCGCTGCATTTTCGGAGATGGACCATATTTGTTTGGTCCAACCGTTCCTGGAACCAAAAGCAATTGTATGAAAAGCCAAAATGGGCCGACCAACGGGATCATCGTGATAAACACGAAAAAGCCCGACATGTTGGTATCGTGCAGGCGTCTCACCGTAGCAGACGCCAGACTGAGCATGGCCAAAAGCCCCAAAATGGACTGCCAGAACGCTATTTGGAAAAAGGATGATGTTGATGCGTTCGAAGAGCGCAACACCTCATCCAGATAACCAAACCGAAACGCTCGCCACAGGTCTACAATACCGCCAGCGTCCAGGAGCCACCACAAGATGGCGGTCATCAGCGAAAAAGCGAGCGGCATCAAAATAAGATGGCGCAGATACTCTGTCCGCCCGATACGGCCCTGAAAGTTGAAAAGGTCGCTAAACCAGGCGCCCAACTTAGTTGAACTTTACTTCTGGAACGACAGAAAGGTCCGCACGCACTTCTTCGCCCAGGTCGAAGAAGTCACGCTGAGAAAAGCCCCATCCGCTTGCCAACATAGAGGCAGGGAATTGTTCAACAGCCGTATTGAAATCTCCCACAGCTGAATTGTAGAAGCGGCGGGCCGCTGCGATCTTGTCCTCAATTGATGAGAGTTCCTTTTGCAACTGCAGGAAATTCGTATTTGCTTTGAGGTCAGGATAGGATTCCGCCAGCGCGAATAACTTTCCTAAAGATGCGGAAAGCACGTTTTCTGCTTGTGCGCTGTCCGTTGGGCCTGACGCCTTCATCGCAGCGTTACGCGCCTCAATCACATTGTTCAGCGTTTCCTGCTCGTGTGTGGCGTATCCTTTGACGGTCTCCACCAGGTTGGGCACAAGGTTTTGTCGTTGTTTAAGTTGTACGTCGACGCCCGCAAACGCTTCATTGCATTGCTGCCGTTTAGCCACCAGCCCGTTATAGAGCAGGATCAGATATACGATTATAAGGGCGACAACGCCCAGTCCGATGTATAGCGGCGTCATGCGCGTATCCCCTCAATAAACATCACCTGAAAGTAATGTTAGACTGAAATCTCGCTACGAGCAAAGATTCCCGCTCATTCTGTCGTCAGGAAAACGTGCCCTTGCGGTTAAAACCCTTAGGCGCAAGCTTTCCAACCGCTGCGCGTTTGCCTTGCCAGTCCTGCCATTCGTTGAGCGAGATATTGCGACCGCCGCTGTCTTTCCAGAAGAAGCCGTCGGCTGCGGTGAAAGTCGTCACGTCTTTCAACTGCTCATTCACCAGACCGCCGCTTTTGTATTGTTGCAATTTCACGCCCTTGCCCCGTGGCATTTCAGGTAATTCGCTCAGCTCAAAGAAGAGAAGTTTGCGGTTGTCGCCAATAACGGCGACCATGTCGCCATCAACCTGCGGACAATGCGAGAATGTCGCGCCCTTAGGCGGGTTGATAACGACCTTGCCGCCACGTTTCTGCGAGATCAGCTCTTCTTCTGGCACAATAAAGCCATAACCCGCTGTTGAGGCTACCAGGCGTTTCTTGCCCTCAACCGGAACCAGAATGGAGATGATCTCTTCATCTTCGGCTAGTTCAATCGTTAATCGGATAGGTTCTCCCTGACCGCGACCGCCTGGCATTTTGTCCGCAGGGATGGTGAAGGCTTTCCCGCCAGAGGCTAAAAGCACAACCTTATCAGTCGACATACATTCAATCGCAAAACCAAGGTCGTCACCCTCCTTGAATTTGAGTTTGTCCATCGCCTGATTATGACCCTTCAGCGCACGGATCCAGCCCTTTTCAGACAAAATGACCGTCACTGGTTCTTTTGGAGTCAGCGCCTCTAAGGCAGCTTCTGCGTCCACTTCCACAGCTTCGCCAAATATAGTGCGACGACGGCCTAGTTCGGTGGACGGATCAAAGACGGCGCGCGCATCCTTAAGCTGGCGCTTCACTTCGGTCCACTGGCGTGCCGTCGAACCGAGCAACTGCACCAGCTTGTCGCGTTCTTCAGACAGTTTGTCGTGCTCGCCCTGGATCTCAATCTCTTCCAGTTTGCGCAACGCCCTCAAACGCATGTTGAGGATCGCTTCAGTCTGCTCTTCTGAAAGACTGAACGCCTTCATCAGCTCTTCTTTAGGATTGTCCTCATAGCGGATGATCCGAATGACCTCATCAATGTTGAGGTAGGCTTTGAGGAAACCTTCCAGAATGTGCAAACGGCGCTCAATCTTGTCGAGGCGATGCTGTGCGCGGCGTGTAATAACTTCGCGGCGATGATCCAGATACGCCTTCAAGACCTCGCGCAACCCCATGACTTTCGGCACGCCATGGTCAAGCACGTTCATGTTCAGTGAAAAGCGATTTTCCAGATCAGATAGCTTATAAAGGCTCGCCATCAGAACTTCAGGGTCAACAGTCTTCGCGCGCGGCTCCAACACGATGCGGATATCTTCCGCGCTTTCATCCATCACATCGCCCAAAAGCGGCGCTTTCTTGGTTTCAATGAGTTCCGCCAGGCGCTCGATCAGCTTCGACTTTTGAACCTGATAAGGAATTTCCGTGACGATGACCCGGTATTGCCCCCGGCCCACATCTTCCTTGTGCCACTTACAGCGCATGCGGAAACCACCGCGCCCGGTCTCATAGGCTTTCAGGATCGAATCTTTATCTTCAACGATCTCACCGCCTGTTGGAAAGTCCGGTCCCGGCATGATTTCGAGCAGGTCAGTCGTCTGCGCGCCTGGGTTTTCAATCAGATGGATCGCCGCATCAATCGCTTCGGCCGCATTATGAGGCGGAATGGATGTCGCCATCCCCACAGCGATGCCTGATGAACCATTAGCGAGCAGGTTTGGAAACCCAGCCGCCAGAACAACAGGTTCCTCATCGCCGCCGTCATAAGTCTCTTTAAAATCGACCGCGTTTTCATCCAGCCCCTCAAGCAATAGCCTGGCGGCTTCGGTCAAACGGCTTTCCGTATAACGCATCGCTGCAGCGCTATCGCCATCCACGTTACCGAAATTGCCCTGACCGTCGACCAGCGGATAGCGAACGTTGAAATCCTGCGCTAGACGCACCAGCGCATCATAGATGGCTGTGTCGCCATGCGGGTGGTATTTACCGATGACATCCCCGACCACACGCGCAGACTTTTTAAACGCCTGATCCGGATCAAGACGCAGCAAGCGCATGGCATACATAAGACGGCGATGAACCGGTTTGAGCCCATCACGCACATCCGGCAACGCCCGGCTGGTAATCGTCGACAAAGCATACGCCAGATAACGCTTGGACAGCGCTTCAGCCATAGGCTCGTCAATAAAGCCTTTTCCCGGTTCGTCGTCGATTGTGTCACTCATACAGGCGGTTCATATCTTCTAGTGATTCTTGAACCGCCATGTTTAAACTAATTCGCCATTCGACCAAGTGCGGACGATCTGAGAAGTTGTGAGTGATTTTCTACCGTCAATACGTCAGCGGGGATCATTGGCCGCGCGATAGATCTTCTAAGCGCGAACACCCAGCAGCATTCTTATTGCTGCAGGACTTTGTATAATAACGCTTTGCTGCATCAAGATCACGAATAGATGTGACATGCTCATATAAGAATCCGGTATTGTGGCACGAATTTACCACGCGCGTCTGGAACGAGTAATCACATGATTTTTGGGTGTCGTCTTTTAAGACTTCCAATAGCTGGCAGCTATCCTTGTTTTGAAATGTGCACCTAGTGAGAAATCGACCAATAACCTTATTAAAACAGTCCGTTGAATCAGGACTTGAATCATTACACGTATACTTTTCGTAACGAATGACGGCATTTGCGTTGTCTATGCTTGGATGGCGTGTAAACACTGCTTCCATCTGCACATCCGCCGCTTTATTGCAAATCCGTTCAGAACGAATTTGCTCGCATGCGGACTTAGATATGTTCACGGCTGCTGCAGTGTCCTGCGGTGCGCCCTCCCCCGCAAGAAGCATGTCTGTTAGTCTGACACAAGCCTTGTCATTGCCTTTCCAGATGTTGTTCACATTGCCAAGGTTTGCAAAAACCTCCTGAGTGGATTTGAAAAAACCTGAACAGGATGTTGTATAATATTGAAGAGCAAGCGCTTTGTCGGGATCCCCCGCTTTGCCAATATCTAACGAGTATCCCGTTTCATAACAGGCATCTTCACTGCCCTTAGCGCAAGCATAGCTATAGTGTTGTTGTGCTTGCTGCGGATTATAGTCTGGGCCATCCTTAGCGGCGTAAAGCTCTGCTGCTTGCAAACATGCATAGCCGTCGCCGCCTTTGCTTCCATAGTTGCAACCCAGCAAATACCCGGCAAGCAAATCGTTAGCGTTATCTCCTACCGGTTTTACCTTTTCCAGCAGTTCAGCGTACGCCGTGCACGATCGTCTCAGGCCGCCTTCACAGGCTTTATTATAGTAAGAAACCGCTTGTTGCAGGTCGAGTGGCCCGCCTTCGCCATTTTTGAACAGAAACGCAATCGTGGGGCATGCGGCAAGATCTCCCTCATCGCACGCCTTTTGATAAAGAACCCGTCCATTAACTTTGTCAGCCGCGCCGCCTCGTCCATTATAGACCATTGACGCAAGACTGGTGCAGCCTTTTGGGAATGCCGCGACTGGGGTGCACGATTTTTCAAAAATCCCGCGCGTAAATGCGCTGGCCGGTCCCCACTGTTCATATAATTCCTGGCGACGCCCCCAATCGTAACATGCCTCAACGTCGCCCGTATTAATGCAGGCCTCCGCCTTTTCTTGCCAGATCTTCTTTGCTTGAGGCGAGCTCTCATTATTCAACAACCGGACATTCAAGTCTCTGGCGCGGCGGCATGACTTCAGATCACCCTGTAAACAGAGGTCTCGCGCCTTGCCCATTTGTTCTGCGAGCTGTTTGCGCTCATATTTTGTCGGTGCGTTCTTATTGACGCTCAACTGAGCTGAACTGCTAAATGCGAAAACCGCCTGAGCTGTTAAAAGCGTCAATACGACCATCATGCGCAAACACATTTTCGTACCGCCCGCAGAGATATAGTTTGTCACGAAAGTCCCCCCAAAACAGCTAGTCCATTCGCCTTCGGTTCTTGAATAAGAACCAGTTGAACGAGCCTACAGAAAAGTACTTCCTTACTGTTTCACGGTCAATTAATAATAGCTGTACGAAACGAGGACTTCACGCGCATCACGTCCCGCGATTAATCTTTGGTCGGATGTGTTTGCCTAGCTTTTTGGGATTGTCTTCCTTGAGTGGCGCGGTCTCCCTCTCAGGCTTTGCCGCATGGGCAAGTCGGCCTGATTTACTCAACCTTTCCAGCATGAAATAACGCGCATCCGGGGCGTCGCGATTAAAGTCAGCAAATAATCTGCGGGTAAGGAAATACCCTGTCAGCTGAAAGCCTGATCCAATATCAATCGGGGTCGGCGGCGCCGTCGAATCTGTGAGAAAAGCTGGCAGCGCTAACAGCTTATCCAGATAGTCTTCCGCTTCGGAGCCACGCACAGCCCGCCCCGTTCGCGGACTGACATGCGTGAGCCCGTCATTGGCGCCCGATAGCGCGCATTTATCAAGATTGAGCCCATAGCCGAGCATGCGCAGAAGGCCCAACTCCCATTTGATGAAAAGCGCCGGCCAGATGTCTGGGTCCCCTAAGAGGTCAAGTAAGGTTTCGGTTGCTTCAAACAGGCCCGATTTTGCTTCGCCTTCCGGTAAGCCCTCGCGCAGAATGTCCGTCGCCGCTGTTAAAGCCGCCAACGCAAGCGGATCAGACATATATCGCGATGCCCGCTCTCTTTGCGATTCGGCGACGGCAAAGTGGCCCAAATTGCCTTCAGCCCGCGCACGCCACTGGATGGATATGGTGTTACCCGCTTCGATCAACGCACGTTTCTTCTGAGACACGCCACCATAGACCAGTCCGCGCACCCGACCGCGTTCAGGCGTTAAAACATCCAGGATAACGTCCGTTTCTCCAAACAGACGCCCCCCCAAAGATATGCCAATATCAGTCCATTCAGCCATGCATTTACATGAGATCGAGCGCCGTCAGGCGCTTTGCGATTCTTCCTTCCCGCTCATGGTCACGACTATTTTGCCGACCTGCAAGCTGGCGCCAAACTTTTCCATGGCGCGTGGCAGATCATCAAAGGCAAACACACTGTCGATCACAGGTTTTATCAAATCCTGCTGATACTGATCAGCAAAGAAAGCCAGATCCCGGTTTGGTTTTAGCATCACGACTTTCAGGTGTTTTCCTGCAAACAAGAATATAAATGGAGACCAGAAAAGACACTTGAACACTTTGCCAATATCCCCGCCCAGCGAAACATAGACACCCTGTTTTTCCAATGCGCGCGCATAATCCCCTGCGCTGCGCCGCGTCTGCACATCAATAATAATGTCGTAGGTTTCGCCGGTGCGCGTAAAATCGACATTGCGATAATCAAACGCACAATTTGCGCCTAACTCTATCAACCGATCGAGCTTTTCTTCCCTGTCCACAACCGTGATGTCCGGATTAAAGGGTTGCAAGATCTGCAAAGCAAAAGTGCCAACACCGCCACCGGCGCCATTGATCAGAATGCGCTTGTTCATATTGATGCTGGCCGCATCAAACAAAGCCTGAAAGCACAGCATGCCAGCTTGCGGAATCGCTGCCGCCTCTTCAAATGACATGCCTTCCGGTTTCTTGTGCAGACATTTTTCAGGCGCGCAGACATAGTCGGCAAAGCCGCCAAACTTTTCAAAGCTCAGATCGCCAAAAACGGCGTCGCCGATTTCAAGATCGACAACATCTTCACCAACCGCTTCTACAACGCCCGCTATGTCTGATCCTAAAATGGAAATTTTTGGCTTTGACATGCCGTAAGAGAGTCTGTTGACGAATGGTCGTCCATGCAACAGCTCATAATCCCAATCATTTAAAGACACAGCTTTAACACGCACCAGCACTTCGTCTGGCTTTGGTTCTGGTCGCGATATCTCCTCAAGCCTCAGCTCATCGACACCGCCATAGCGGCGAAACGTAAATGCGCGCATGCTTTCCCCGCTCATATCGAAGCGACCCCACATTCGCCAACGCTATATCGCCGCGCCACTGGCGCCAATCTCGCGGTTGCATTTCTTCTGGCGAATAAGCTGATCTCTACGATCAATGGTATTGAAACCGGCTCGACACACCCCATTTATGTATCATGCTAATTATTATGGAGCTATTTTCATGTCCACCCTGTTCGTCATCGCCAAAATCACACCAAAACCAGAGTTCTTTGAGCAGGCTAAAAACGCGTTACTGGCAATTATTTCTGACACGCTAAATGAGCCAGAATGTCTCCAATTTGTCCTGCATCAGGACAGTAACCAAGAAAATCTCTTTTTATATGAAGAGTTTGAAAACGAACTAGCGCTTAAACTTCATCACGAGCAGCCCTACACGCAAGCTGTGATGCGTCATTATGAGGAATGGCTTGCTGCGCCGCTTGAGATTACAATCCTGTCGAAACTTACCCCCAGTTAGCAATTATGTTTTTTCTTAAGGACCTACCGTCAAAGCGTATGATCGAGGGCTATCAGGACCTCGCAGACGACATAGGGCCGAAAGAAATCCTCAGCGCGCTGGAAATGATGCGTAAAGCCAGCGTGCTGGTGAGAGACATCGAAAAATATTTTGCCCGCCATCAGTTATCTCAACTCAAGTTTCTTATTCTTGTTGTAATCGACCGGGAGCCGGAAAAAGACGCGCTCTTTATTCATGAAATCGCCAACAAGATTGACGTTTCACGCCCTGTTATCACGCGCACCATCAAGGATCTAAGCGATGCAGGTCTTGTTACATTGACCGGCGACAAACGCGACAAACGCGCCAAGCTCGTGACGCTGACAGACGCTGGCAAAACCAACCTTCACAATGTTTTGCCAGGTTATTTTGCCTGCATCCGCAAATTCACAATGAAGTACGGCGTTTAATCGCTCCTCGCGTTTCTTTGAAAATATAAACACAGGCATTAGCTCGCATAGACTTGAATGCAGGCACGCAGCTTAATACCCTTTTTAATCTGAACGACTCTTTCTCGTACTTCCAGGTTTTCACACCATGACCATTAAAAATAATATCGTTGACGCGATTGGCGACACGCCGCTGATCAAACTGCGCAAGGCCTCTGAGCTGACTGGCTGTACGATTCTTGGCAAAGCTGAGTTTTTAAATCCTGGGCAGTCGGTTAAAGATCGGGCTGCGCTTGGCATCATCCGTGACGCTGAGAAGAAAGGTCTGCTTCAACCCGGCGGCGTGATTGTCGAAGGCACCGCAGGAAACACTGGCATAGGCCTCACCGTTGTCGGTAACGCGCTCGGCTATCGCTCTGTCATCGTCATGCCGCGCACCCAAAGCCAGGAAAAGAAAGACGCCATCCGCCTTCTCGGCGCGGAACTGATAGAGGTTGATGCCGTCCCCTATTCTAACCCAAACAATTACGTGAAATATTCCGGGCGCCTTGCTGAAGAAATAGCGGCTAAATCTGAAAACGGCGCGATCTGGGCCAACCAGTTTGACAATGTCGCCAATCGCCAAGCCCACATCGACACAACCGGCCCGGAAATCTGGGAACAGACAGACGGCAAGGTCGATGGGTTTACATGTGCAGTCGGTTCTGGCGGCACGCTGGCAGGCGTCACAATGGCGCTCAAAGAGCGTAACAAAGACATTCGTTGCGCAATCTCTGATCCTGGCGGCGCAGCGCTTTACGGCTATTACAAGAATGGTGAGCTTAAATCTGAAGGCACCTCCATCACCGAGGGCATTGGTCAGGGCCGTATCACCGCCAACCTTGAAGGGTTGGAACTGGACGACGCTTATCGTCTGACAGACGCCGAAGCGTTGGAAATCCTGTTTGATCTGACAGTTGAAGAGGGCTTATGCCTTGGCGGGTCAGCGGGTATCAACATTGCTGGCGCGATCCGCATGGCCAAGGATATGGGCCCCGGCCACACTATCGTGACCATGCTGTGTGACTATGGAAATCGCTATCAGTCGAAACTCTACAACCCTGTTTTCCTAAAGGAGAAAGGGCTTCCTGTTCCTAAGTGGATGGAAGCGTAACGCTTATGCCCCATAACGACCGTTCAAATGCGCCACTTGTGACGGCAGAATGGTTGAAAGAGCGCACACAAGCGCCTGATATCAAGATCGTTGACGCAAGCTGGATTCCGCCTTTTCTCAATCCGGAGAAGACTGGCCGCGAGCTTTATGAGACGGCACACATTCCTGGCGCTGTTTATTTCGATATTGATGAGATTGCGGATACCTCCTCCAACCTCCCACACATGATGTCGGACAAAGATCAGTTCATCCAGCATATGCAGAAACTGGGGCTTGGAGACGGGTATCGGATTGTTGTCTATGACCAGAACCGGTTTTGCGCTTCGGCGCGGGCCTGGTGGATGCTGCGTGTGATGGGCCATAAAGACGTTGTGGTTCTAGACGGCGGTTTATCTGCCTGGGTCGATGCTGGCGGCCAGACGGAAGACCTCCTCCCCAACACTATTGAACCACGCCAGTTCACTGCCAATCGCGCGCCCACATTAGAAAAAAACATTACCGAAATGCGCATGATCGTCGAAAATGCGTCCGCGCAAATTATTGATGCGCGTGGCGAAAAGCGCTTTACCGGCGAAGCGCCCGAACCACGCAAAGGACTTTCCTCCGGCCATATGCCCGGCGCGCTTAACCTACCATCCGACAAGCTCATCGACGCGCATGGCAAACTGCTCCCGCTCGAACAACTTAAAGCAGCGTTCAGGGCGACCGGCGCAGATCTTGAAAAACCAATTGTCACCACCTGCGGATCTGGAGTGACGGCGTCTATTCTGGCGCTCGCGCTTGCCCGGATCGGTCGTGAGGACGTGGCTGTTTATGATGGTTCATGGAGCGAGTGGGCCTCATCTCCTGACTGTCCCATTGAAAAAAACTGAGCCTGGACATGACAAAATCAAATAATACCGGACAGGGTTTATCCACCCGTCTCATCAACACAGGCCGTGATCCATCTCGTCAGAATGGCGCCGTAAATCCGCCAACTCATCGCGCATCCACAATTGTGCTGGAGACAGCAGAAGAGCTTTATTCTGCCCCGCGCACTTACGGCATTCGTGGCGGGCAGGTGCATGACGAATTAAAGGCAGCGCTGTGCGCGTTGGAAAAAGCCAAACACTGTATTCTGACTGAATCCGGCCTGTTGGCCTGCACCCTACCCATTTTCACCTTTGTTGGCGCTGGCGATCATCTGCTTGTGCCAGACAATTCCTATGGTCCAACGCGTCGTTATTGTGATCGCTCTTTACAACGCACTGGCGGGTCTGTGACTTATTACGATTCTGATATTGGCGCAGGCATTGCCGATCTCATTCAGGACAACACCAAGTTGTTGATCATTGAAACGCCCGGATCGCTGACATTCGAGGTGCCAGACACGAAAGCTTTGATTGCCGTCGCACAGGCTCGGGGCGTCAAAACCGTATTGGATAATTGCTGGGGGTCTGGCGTCTATCTCAACCCGTTGGAAATGGGCGTAGATATGTCTGTCCTGGCGACAACCAAATATGCTGCTGGGCATTCCGACAGCCTCTCAGGCGCCATTCTTACAAAAGATCGCGCTATCGCCACAGCATTGGAAAACGCATCCAGCGATCTGGGCCTTTGTCTATCACCAGAGGATGCGTCAATCGTCCTACGCGGCCTGCGCACAATGGCGGTGCGCCTCAAGCGGCATGAAGCCTCAGGTCTTGAGATTGCAAAATGGTTGAGCCAGCATCCGAACGTCGATCGTGTCCTGCATCCCGGATTGCCTGATGATCGTTACCACGCACTCTGGCAACGTGATTTCACCGGCAGTGCGGGTCTTTTTTCCTTCGTTCTAAAATCCGGAGACATAAAAACGGCGAACGCATTCCTGAACGCGCTCAGCCTGTTCGGACTTGGCTTTTCATACGGTGGCTATGAAAGTCTTGCGATTGTGTGCGATCCCCAGATGCAACGCACCGTCAAAGAAACCGACTTTGCCGGACCGGTTATCCGTCTCGCAATCGGCCTGGAAGACCCTGAAGATCTGATCGCAGACTTGGAAAACGGGTTTGCCGCGATCAGATCAAGCTCAACCTAAGCCAACTTAAGCCACGGAATGCGCATGCGCCTTCATCGGCAGGTAAGGCGGAACGCTCAGACAGACTTCCCGCAGCTTATCGCGCAGCCACATTGCGCCTGGGTCTGAGTTCAGGCGCCGGCTCCAGTAAAGATTCATTGAAAAACCGGGAAACTCGACCGGCGGGTTCACAGCGATCACGCCGCCACTGGAAACATAACGGCGCGCTAATCGGCTAGGCGATAAAGCCACCATATCCGTATCCCGCACAGTCTCAGCAATTGAAGTATGATGTGAGGATGTCAGCGCGACCCGGCGCTGCAAACCTTGTTCGGCTAGATACTCATCAATCTTGGTGTGACTGTCGCCACGGGTTGAAAACGTTATGTGTGTCAGCGCAGCATAACTTTCCAGCGTCATGTTCTCACAGCAATAAGGGTGTCCCTCACGCATGATCAGAACAAAATGTTCATCCATCATGTGCTCAAACGTGATCCGTTTTGGTGGCTCGGTCCCACCAAAGAACTGAAAATCAAGATCGCCAGAATCCAGTTCCTCAAAGGCGTTATTCAGCTGGATGGGTGAAATACGCAGATCAATCAGCGGCGCTTCGGCTCTCAACATCTCCATCAATGGCGGCAGCACCACATGATCATTGTAATCCAAGGCGCCAATACGGAAGGTCCGTTCCGAAGTTGCTGGATCAAACGTGTCGTGAGAGGCCAATGTGCGCTCAACATGGCGTAACGCTTCACGCACGTCGATTGCAATTTCCGCACACCGCTCGGTTGGCTCCACACCTGACGGCGTTCTGATAAACAGTTCGTCGCCAAATGTTTCTCTAAGCCGTGACAGCGCATTCGACACAGCTGGCTGTGTCACATTCAACCGACGCGCGGCGCGGGTCACGTTCCGCTCACGCCAAAGCGCATCAAACGTGTTTAAAAGGTTGAGATCAAAACGCTTCATGTGAACATCCCCTCGTTCGGTCATCCCCAAAGGCGAACGCGCAGTGACGGCTCACACTCTAAGTCATTTCACAAGATGAATGATGGATATAAGTTGCCAGAGGGAAAGACCTAGCCCCTATGTCGAGATAAAAGTCACTTTATCCTCAAAAAGACAGGCAGCGGTGAGTTTTCCACTCATATAAGCGCCTGTATCGACGCTAATTCTTCTAAAATCCCGATGCGGTTCGGCAATCGGCGTGTGCCCGTGAACAACCACCTGTTTGAATGGATCTTTGTCGTACAAGAACTCATCTCTGATCCACAACAGATCTTTTTCTGATTGATCCTCTAACGCAAGGCCGGGTTTTAGCCCCGCATGCACAAAGACATAATCGCCAAGCGTCAGGCAGACTTCGAGATTATCCAGAAAACTCCGATGATGTGTCGGCATGCGATCAACCAGCTCGCGGCGCGCGCGCTCCCAATCATCCAGATCTTCCTGCAGCCGAGGCGGCTGAACCTGATAGGAAACCAGCGTTTCTCGACCGCCAAACTCCGCCCACTTAGGCCCTATGCTCGCATCATCAAGAAACTTCAAAAACGCTTCTTCGTGATTGCCCTTCAGGAACCGCGGTTCAAATCCGTCAAATGCGCCAGCGGACAAGAACTCAATAACATCTCGTGATTGAAATCCACGGTCGATGTAATCGCCCAGGAAAACAATTGCCGCTTGCTCGCCAGGCGCGCCATTCTCACCCAGGTCTGATTTTATCTTGTCATACAGCTTTTGCAGCAAGTCAGCACGACCATGCACATCCCCGATGGCATAAACCCGGACGCCGTCCGGCACGCGGGTTTCCCGAAGAGCGATGCGAACAGATTGCTCAGGACGCAATTGACCGGCGCCGGCTTTCACATTTCGGCGCGCTTCTAATCCATCGACAAAGCGATAATATTTGCCGACGAGTTCACGCCGCCATTCTGCTACGGTGTCAAACAGATTTTCCAGCCTATGGATCATCCGGCCTAAACCACTGCTCCGCTTTTTAGCGCACCAGTCCCCACGCTTAACTCGCGACCATCACGCGATACTCTTAACCACCTTATTTTGCAAAGGTTTCCACTTACGTAATGTGATTGTCCCTCATTACCTACATTCTGCGTATCACAAGCACATTGCAATCCAGAAAGACTTATAAATAGGGCATATCTAAGAAATTTCGACCATTGTTGCACAGCGGGCGCATAAAAACAGGCCGCAAAGCAGGCAAGCTCTGCGACCTGAATTAAAATACGTTTCTACCTTATCGAACTAAAATCCGCATTTACGCTCAAGGAAGCTTCCAATCCCTTCGAAACTTTCCTCATCAAGTTAGTCGTTATGTCGTTGATGTTACAGCCGTGTTCTATCATGACGTGTCCGCTCGCTATCAGACAAATGACTGGACCTTAGAGGGTGAGCTCCAATAATTTTGACACGTAGCCCGCCGCTGGTATCTGCAGATCTTAGCTCAACGCTCTACACCCGTGGTAACGCGCCGATCTTTGCAGGCTACGACCAGCGTGGGCGGGCCTTGTTTAAGGCTCGCCCTTTTCTTTTGCGGGAAATTAATTGTGAAGACGCCCACATCCTTGTTGCGTCATCAACGCGCCATACTTAACCAATAGGGATAGGGGTCTGGGACGCCTGCTTTTAAGGAGGGTTGCGCGTGCGTAAATTGATTGTCGGTGTTGTCGTTATTCTGGTGCTTGCCGTCGGCGGACTTTTGGCTGCGCCCTATTTTGTGCCGACCGACACCTATCGCGCACGTATCGAAGAAGCCGCCGAAGCAGCGCTAGGCCGCAACGTAACCGTGTCCGATGACATCAAGATCCGCCTGCTCCCGCGCATTACAGTGTCAGCCGGCGCCTCGTCAGTCGATAACCCTGACGGATTTGGAGATGACAAGTTCGCCTCAATGGGCGAGCTACGAGTCGCGGTCAAAGTGCTTCCGCTGTTTTCCAAGCGTGTGGAAGTCGATGAATTCATCCTCGTAGACCCGGCTATTTCGCTTATTCAACTCGCTGACGGGCGCAATAACTGGACATTTGAAACAGGCGCGCCACCGCCTGAAGACATCCCAGAAGACGCCCCGAATACGCCCCCGAACACTGGTGGTTTCTCCACCGCGCTCGGCGATGTGCGCCTCGTCAATGGCGACATAAAATTCGCTGACAAACAGGCGGGCGTGTCTCACCACTTAAAAGATTTGAACATCAAGATCGATCTGAAAAGCTTTGATGCGCCGCTAGCTGTCAAAGGCGATGGCGTTTTAGATGATCTCGCCTTCTCACTGGACGCTGGCGCAGACAATCTCCAGAATCTGCTTGATGGCGTTACCACAGGCGTGACCGCTGACTTTTCAACCGACATTGTCGCCGCCAAACTAGATGGCGACGTGACCATGGGCGAAGACATCGCACTTAACCTGAAAGTTGAAGGCGACGCCAAATCTGTCGCCAAACTGGCTGATTTTGCCGGTGTGCAGGATCTTCCCGCCCGTGAAGCCTTAGGATCTGCAGATATCTCCGCAAATGTCAGCGGCAAACTTGGAGACCTCACGCTGTCAAACCTTACCTTTGCGCACGCCAGCGACCTCCTAAAAATCGACTTTAAGGGCTCTGCCAAAGTTGGCGACGCAATCTCCTACAATGGCGATTTGGCAATCAACGCTCCCAAGCTACGCGCACTGGCCGCATCCGCTGATGTGGAGCTACCGCCAGGCGACATCTATCGAAAGTTTGCGCTCTCCGGTCAGGCGGCAGGTTCCCTGACCCGCGCCAAGCTCTCAAACGCCAAGATCGTGTTTGACGATATAGAAGGCACGGGTGGCGTAGATCTCAACCTTTCCGGCGCACGTCCGGCCATTACCGGCCAACTGGATGTCGGCACACTCAACATCACGCCATATGCGGCCGCATCCGGCGCGGGTGAAGGCGCAGCGACCTCAAAAACATCCACACAAGGATGGCCGGAAACAGAACTCGACCTGTCACCGCTTAACACAGTGGATATGGACCTGCGCCTGTCGGCCAGCGGCCTCACCTACCAGGGAATCAATATCGGTAAATCCGTATTGCGCGTCACACTCAACAATGGACGCCTGATCGCTGACTTAACCGAAACCTCACTTTATGGCGGTGGCGGCGCAGCCCAGATCATCGCGGACATGTCCGGCGGCACGCCGAAAGTGGGTCTGTCAGCAAACCTGAACGCCCTCAACACAGCGCCATTTTTAAGCGCCATCGCAAACTTTGACAAAGTCGAAGGCGTTGGCGGCCTGACCATCAACCTTGAAGGGCAAGGCACATCCGTTGCAGCCATCATGAAGTCGCTAAATGGTGGCGGATCTTTCAAGTTCGACAATGGCGCAATCAAGGGCTTCAACGCCGCACAACTCATGCGCTCGGCCCAGGAATTCCTGACAACAGGCGCTGTTCCACAAGCGCTGTCCGCCGAACAGGAAACAAACTTCACCAACTTCTCCGCTTCCTTCAATATCAAGGATGGTCTGGCGCGCACGAATGATCTCAACCTCCTTAACCCGCTTTTGCAGATACCGGGCGAAGGCGCGCTTAATCTTGGCGAGCGCAAACTGTCTTTGAGCCTGTCGCCGCGGTCAGGCGACAAAGCCCTGGGCATTAATGGTTTTGCGCCACCGCTCAAAATTTCAGGTTCCTGGGACAAGCTCTCTGTTGGCCTCGATCAGCAATGGATTGCGCAACAACTCAAAGCCCAGCTTGGCGCATCCGCCGCCAAAGAACTTGGCCTGAACGAAACAGCCGCGGGCGCAATCTTCGGCGAAGGTAAGGAAGCTGAGGAAAAACGCCGCGAAGTCGTTGCCGGCGCACTTCAGGACCTCTTGGAAAAAAACAAAAAGAAAAAGACGAAAGAGCCCGAATCAACCGTGCCAACTCCAACGCCAACCGCGTCTGGGGCTGCAGCTGCGGACGAGACTGAGCCTGAAGCCGAAAAAGAACCTGAAAAAGAAAAATCCGTTGAAGAACAATTAGAAGATGAAGCCAAGAAGCAATTGCTCAAATTGTTTGAATAGCCTTAAGCCGATTTATCGGTGACAGATCCTTTTTGAGACTGCTAACTGGCGCACATGAAAATTGCTTCGTGGAACGTAAATTCTATCAACGCCCGTTTGCCGACCGTGCTGGAGACGCTGCAAACAGTTGCGCCGGATGTCATCTGTCTTCAGGAACTCAAATGTGTGGATGAAAAATTCCCATATCTTGAGATAGAAGACCTTGGCTACAACGTCGCTGTGCATGGCCAGAAAACCTATAACGGCGTCGCTATCCTCTCAAAATTGCCACTTGAGGATGTCCAGGCGCGCCTGCCCGGCGATGATGAAGATGATCAGGCCCGCTATCTGGAAGCCACCATTATGGGCGCAACACCTGTGCGCGTCGCCTCGATCTACCTTCCCAATGGCAACCCTTTTCCCGGCCCAAAGTTTGACTACAAACTTGCCTGGATGGATCGTCTGATTGATCGTGCGAAGGAATTACTGGCGTCAGAAGAACCCGTTGTTCTGGCGGGTGACTATAACTGTATCCCGCGCGATGAAGATTGCTATGACCCGGCTGCGTGGCGCGACGACGCCCTTGCCCAACCGGAAACGCGCGCCAAATTCCGCCAGCTGCAATGGCTGGGCTATACCGAAGCTTTCGCCGCACGCGACAATCGCGGCCATCAATATACTTTCTGGGATTATCAGGCTGGCGCATGGCCTAAAGATAATGGGATCCGCATCGACCATTTGCTCTGCAGCCCGCAAGCTGCTGACAAATTGCAGTCTGTCTCTATCTATAGAGACGCACGCGGCATGACCAAACCGTCAGACCATGTGCCGATTGTGGGGGAATTTGACCTTTGACTTCAACAGACACGTCAGCAGCCAACCGCCAACCACCGCCACAAACAGCGTTTCAGGCGATAAAACGCACCCTGTCAGGTAAATGCCCCAACTGTGCGACTGGAAAACTCTGGAAGTCATACCTGAAACAGGTCGATGAATGCTCAAGCTGCGGAGAACCGTTAGGCGACGTGCGCGCTGATGATGGTCCGCCCTGGCTAACCATCCTGCTTGTGGGTCATATCCTTGCGCCGGTCATGGTGCTGATCACCACGCACAACATCCCTGTGTGGATCACGATGACAGTATTGCTCTCAATCGCTACTGGAATGTGCTTGGCGATATTGCCTTTCGCTAAGGCTTTGTTTCTCGCGATCATCTGGAAGTCCAACGCAGGTGAAGAACAGGACTTCCAGTAACCCGCTTCTTTTGCAGCTTATTCCGTGCAGGCTTTATTGAAGGCTTCGGTTTTTTCGTTATAAGCCGCGCCCTTTTCCGCCAACGTGCTGTTGAGGACTGCAAGTTGCGTTTTCAACTCTTCAGCCGCTTCATGATGGGTCGCCACACGGATCTCCAGCGCTTCAGCACTGTCCCCAGACGCATCTAAGCCAGCCATTGCTAAGTCATTTTTCGCCGCTGCGCGCGCGTCATTGTGGTGTTCAAACTCTTCCACCACTTTTTCCCGCTCCGCTTGCAGCGTCAGAATCTCCTGGCCCATTTTTCCAAGCGCTTTGTGCTGCGCCAGACAGGACTGAGGCGCCGCGTTGGCTGCACCAACCCCAAGCAGAGACACCGCCAGTACTGATGCAAATTTAAGCATTTTCATGAATTTTCTCCGTCTCTACTCAAGTTACTTCGACGTTTTACCTTAGAGGTTCAGCCTTTCAAGTGTGAGACATCGCAAGGGGATGTGACCACAAAAAGGCCGGAACCAGGCAATGTTTCACGCGTTGTTAAAGTACCAACAAACGAACCCATAGGAGCACATGTTATGATCACCGATGACGCCGCAGCCGTAGCTTGGATGCGTAAACGTCAGGGCGATCGTCAGGATGTGCAGGGTGAGGTTTCCAAGGATCCCTTGTTTCCTGCGCTTCAGGCGGCCGCTATGTACGCAAAAAAGAAAAAGCGGAAACAAGACCACTCTTGGACGTCCGATCGTCCACACTAAGAAGTCATCTTTTCAATAAGATTCAGGGCCAGATCTTCGTCTGGCCCTTTCTGCGTTGTGTCGTCTTAAGTGGCGGGATTATCTGAATGAGGCGCATTTAGCGCGCGATCTGACACAGAATCGATCACCAGGAAGACGGCAACGAAATCATGCAGCACATCTGAAATCCGATCCGGATGATCCAGCGGATCATGCATAGAACCGGGTTCAAACAGATTGCCCCCCTCCATACAGATAAACAGCTTGCCGCCGGAAAACGCACACCGAATCTTTTTACCGTCAAAAGCGGCTTCTAAATCCAACAGACGCTGCATGAAATCCGGCGTCAAAAGATAGCGCGCCTCGACTTGATCATTTGAAAAAACTTCAAACGCTTTTTCAAACACCGGGTCTTCCAGTCCGACTTTCTCGATATGACGATTGGAAAACTTCTGCCCGATCTCAACCAGTTTGTTGAACAGTCCGGTGTCGCGAAACACTTTTGTGAGGCCATGAAACTGTTTGTGAAAATCAAGCACCAGACACTGACCTTTAAACACGGTCACCCATTTGGTGCGTGTGCGGCCATTGCTTGTTTCTGTGCGTTTGTCTTCTAAGTGCGCTTCATAAAATTCAAAGTCTGTGTCACCGCGCTTGCCGGTCAGGAGATCCTCATACTTTGACCGATCCCAGTCCGGCACCAAGCCCAGCGTCTTGAACTCTCTCATCGCAGGCGGAGCAGCTGGCTTATTCTGATAAACCAACCCAAAGCCATTAGCGGCCGCATCCACAATCATCAGCTTGGCCTGTTCTGAGATCGCCTTTAATTCCTGCTTGCCAAACACATGCAGACCCACAGCAATCACAGCAGCGATAATCCATGCGACCGGCGAGCGCACAAAAATCAGGCTGATCAAAACGATGGCCGCGCCGATACCAAACCCTGCATAAGTGAATTTGCGTGACCGATCGGCTGCCTCACGCCGGTCGCCTTCGCGCGCGATCAATTCCGGCAGAATGTCTTCGCGATAGACAGTTTTGAAAAAATCAAAATCCGACGGCAGATCAGAAAATGTGTTTTCGATATCTTTGTCGTACTTGTCCGTCATCTATCCCGCCCGCATGTGCACATCGCATTCGGGCGGGATGAGAGCCTATTAGCTGATGTCCTGCAAGGTCTTAAGCGCGGCTTGCAGTTTTACCTTGGCGTCCTCAGCGTCTTTACGACGTTCATGCTGTTCGGCCACAACATGTTCGGGCGCGCGGGAGACAAAGTTCTCGTTCGCCAGCTTCTTGTCGATGCCATCAATATCAGCGTCCAGCTTGCCAATTTCTTTTTCAAGACGTGCAACTTCCGCCGCCAAGTCGATCACACCGCCCACTTCCAGCGCCAATGTTGCTTCATCCACGACGATAGAGACGGACTTTTCAGGCGCTTCGCGCATGACAGACAGGTTTTCCAAACGCGCGAGGCGCTCGATGATACCGCGATAACGTTCGACCCGGTCTTTGGTGGCGTCTGATGCGCCAACTACACTGACTGGCAATTTCGCGCCCGCAGGCACGTTAAGGTCTGCGCGCGCAGAGCGAATGTCCGTTACGATACGAATGACCCAGTCGACCTCTTCTTCCGCCGCGGCATTCTTGGCGTCTGGCGCAAACGTCGGCCAGCTGGTTTCGCACAACATGACTTTACGCTCAGGACCAAATTCAGACAGGTCTTCCCACAATGCTTCGGTCACGAATGGCATAAACGGGTGTAACATGGTGATAATCTGGTTTAGCGTCCAGGCCGCCGTTTTGCGTGTCTCAGCTTTTGCCTCTTCATCCTCGCCATTGAGGAGCGGCTTCATCAGCTCCAGATACCAGTCACAGAACACATTCCATACGAACTTGTAGATCGCAGAAGAGGCTTCGTTGAAACGATAATCATCAATGCCTTTTGCGACCTGTTCAGATGTTTTCGCAACTTCTGAGACGATCCATTTATTAAGCGTCAGCTCCACCTTCATCGGGTCGAATTTGTCTTCTTCCCAAATGGTGCATTCATTCATCTGACAAAAGCGCGCCGCATTCCACAGCTTGGTGCCAAAGTTACGATAGCCGACCACACGCTCCATAGAGAGACGGATGTCACGCCCCTGCGCCGCTTGCGAGGCCAGCGTAAAACGTAGCGCATCCGTGCCGCATGGCGGTATGCCGTCAGGGAACTGTTTCTTGGTCTTGTTAGCGATCTGCTTCTCGACCTGTTTGTCTTTTTTCTCGTTGCCGGTTTTCTTGGCGTCTTTAACGCGCTTGGCGACAAGCGTTTCCAGGTCACAGCCATCAATAATGTCGATCGGGTCGATGACGTTCCCGATGGATTTGGACATTTTCTTACCGTCTTCATCCAGCACCAGCGCGTGAATATAGACATCTTTGAACGGCACTTCGTCCATGAACTGGATGCCCTGCATCATCATGCGCGCCACCCAGAAGAAGATGATGTCAAACGCCGTCACCAGCGTAGATGTCGGATAAAACGCTTTCAGCTCTTCTGTCTCTTCCGGCCACCCCATAGTGGAAAACGGCCACAAGGCAGACGAAAACCACGTATCGAGCACGTCTTCGTCCTGATGAAGCGATACGCCCTCGCCATGCTTGGCCTCAGCCAACTTGCGCGCCTCTGCTTCATTTGCCGCAACGAAAATCTCTCCATCCGGCCCAAACCAAGCAGGGATCCGATGCCCCCACCATAACTGGCGCGAGATACACCAGGGCTGAATGTCCTCCATCCAGTTGTAGTATGTCTTGGACCATGTCTCCGGAATGAAGCGCGTCTTGCCGTCTTTCACCGCCGCCACAGCAGGCTTGGCCAGTGTCGCTGCGTCCACATACCACTGATCTGTCAGATAGGGCTCGATTACGACGCCCGAGCGGTCACCAAATGGCTGTTCGATCTTCTTGTCTTCAATTTCCTGCAGCAAACCTGCTGCTTCAAAATCCGCGACCACTTTCTTGCGCGCTTCAAAACGGTCCAGACCCGCATAGCCTTCAGGCGCAGAGGCTGCTTCTACGCGATAGGCAACGCCTTCAGGGTGAATGATCTCAAAGTCTTTCAAAACTGCGGCGTGCACATCAAAGATATTGATGCGCGGCAGATTGGCCCGCTTCCCAACTTCAAAGTCATTAAAGTCATGCGCCGGCGTGATCTTCACCGCGCCTGTCCCTTTTTCAGGGTCGGCATGCTCATCCGCCACGATCGGGATCTGTCGCCCGGTCAGCGGCAGCTCAACCAGTTTGCCGACAAGGTCTTTATAGCGTTCGTCATCCGGATGAACCGCCACACCTGTGTCGCCCAGCATCGTTTCCGGACGCGTGGTCGCAACAACGATATAATCACGCTCTTCCCAGGCTGTCGGATTGCCCTCTTCGTCGTGCTCAATCGGGTATTTGTACGTTGACCCATCCACGATCGGATAGCGGAAATGCCAGAAATGGCCGTCCACTTCCTTTTGTTCAACTTCAAGGTCTGAGATCGCGGTCTGGAAATGCGGGTCCCAGTTCACCAGGCGCTTATCGCGGTAAATCAGGCCCTGATTATACATCTCGACAAAGACTTTTGTGACCGCTTTGGAAAGCCCTTCATCCAGCGTAAAGCGCTCACGCGACCAGTCACAGCTGGCGCCCAGGCGCTTGAGCTGATTGACGATCTGCCCGCCGGATTCTTCTTTCCATTCCCAGACACGCTTGATGAATTCTTCGCGCCCCATGGAGCGGCGATCCTGATTGCCTTCTTTAGCGAGCTTGCGCTCAACCACCATCTGCGTGGCGATCCCCGCATGGTCTGTGCCCGGCTGCCACAATACGCGCTTGCCCTGCATGCGCTGATAACGACACAACACATCCTGAAGCGTGTTATTGAGCGCATGTCCCATGTGCAGAACGCCCGTCACATTCGGCGGCGGAATGACAATGGAATACGTGTCCGCATTGGGGTCGTCCTTTGGCTTAAACGCGCCGCGGGTTTCCCATTCTTCATAGATTTTCTGTTCAGACGATTTGTGATCGAAATGTGTGTCGAGCATGCCGGTTCTTATTGTGATGGCGGCAGGGGTCAGTCCCCGCCAAAGAGTCGATCCGCGTCTATAACAAGGCTTCCCCCGACATGCGAGCCCTTATGCGGTTTTGCCGCAAATGAACAGCCAGTCCCGTCTCGTATCAACTGATTGGCGCTGTTGACCCGCTGGCCCTGGTCGCCTACCAATTTGCTTACAGGCAAACTTCTTTCCTGTGACGCGCTTTGGGGACAAATTGGGAGACGCGACATGATTTTAAGATCAGTATTATTGGGTTTAACGCTCATCGGCGCCGCCCATGCGGACAATGTGACAGTGCCTGCCGATGACATGGGTTGGGTGGTCGAGCGCAAACCATTTGAAACGCCGACAAAGGTCTTGGCGGTTATCCACGATCCCAATTTGTCAGACACAATCAACGCCACTTCGGTTCAAATTGAGCGCCCGCGTTATTCAGCATCTGCGCCTTATGAAGTGCGCCTGATCCAGAAAGAGCGCGACAGTCTGGTTGGCGAAGCAAAGCTCTTCGTTGACGGTCAGCAGTTTGCCAGCGTCACACTCGACCCAAGAAACAGCACCATACAGTTTCAAAGTTCAGAAGCTGTCGCTGCAATGGAAACTGGCTCTGAATTGACAATCGCCCTGCCAAACGATGACACGCTGACTCTGCCGCTGGACGGTTTTGCCGCCGCTTGGTCGCCAGAAGACGCCAATGTCAATCCAAACGCCATCATGCGCCACACAAGCATTGGCAACCAGTGTGTTCAGCGCGAAGGCGCGTTTAATTATTATTGCACATGTCTTGCCGATGAGTTCGTCAAGTCCTTCCCGGCTGAGGTACCTCCCGGCACAAATCCGCAAAAAGACGCGTTTTCAAATGCTGAAACCGTGTGTCGCGCTAATTTGGAAAACAAAATACTGGCAGATCTTTCCATTCAGGAAGCCATGCTTGGCGCAAAACTAAGCGCTGCGGGCGACGAAGCGCCGACAGGGGCGGTTCTGGTTGGCGACTTAATTCCCGGCGGCTCTGCGCAATCAGCCGGCGTTCGTACCGGCGACCTGATAGTGAAGGTGGGATCTGCTCCGGCTGAAAACCAGCTGTTGCAACCCAAGCCGATGCGCGCCGGCGCAAGAAATTTTGATGTATATTCACCTACAACTGATGAAACCCGCACAATACGTATCGGTCTCACGACACCGCCTGCGGACGCAACGCTGAAAACATATCCGCAATACCCGCTGGCCAGCGCCGAACCGGCGCAACAGACAACCGAGCCTTCTGCGGAACCAAAACCCGAACCGATTGTGACACCAACGCCTGATCCTGTCCCTGAACCCGCACCAGTCGCTTACAATGACCCGCTAGGCGAAGCGTGTGGTCGCGATAATCGCCTCAATGATCTTTATGACTGCGCATGTATCGACGCAAAAGCGCCCTCTATCCGCGAAGAATTGGCGGATAAACAGCTTGAAACACAAAAGCCCTACATCCCCCGGCGTGAAGCAGGCGTGAAGCAGGCGCAAGACCGGCTCGCAAAGGCAACGACTGACGCTCAGATTACCAGCGCTCAAAATCAGCTAGAGCGTGCCGAGCAATCATTGAATGAAGCCACCACACGCCCAGATCCGGCATCCATACCAGTCTCCAGCGT
The DNA here is from genome assembly GCA_964342355.1 of uncultured Hyphomonadaceae bacterium. GTDB lineage: Bacteria > Pseudomonadota > Alphaproteobacteria > Caulobacterales > Hyphomonadaceae > Hirschia. The sequence continues at coordinate 293 of CAYFFG010000010.1, read as the reverse complement.
AGCATTGTACGCTTACAAAGGCAGCTCCTGCAAAAAACCGGACTATGTTTTTGAAAGCGAGCTAAAAGCTTGCAGCGCGGCTGCTTCTCGTATGCAGGGGGTCACTGATCCTGAAGCATTTTGCCAGTGTTCTGCGGAAAAAACCGCTGCAAAATGGATGCAAAGCGAGGACGCCTACGGCTCAAGCTTAGCTGTGTCGATGGCCTCCAGCTCCCGCACAGAATGTCGAGGATAAATTAAAACTTATCCCACACCGGCCATCCTCGCGTAATCTTTGTCACATGATCCTTGGC
>CAYFFG010000009.1:0-127184 GCA_964342355.1 uncultured Hyphomonadaceae bacterium | reverse complement strand
CGCGCGCGTCGTTAAGCGATGTGGTGGGTGTCGATTGGGAAAGAATTTATTCCTACATCGATCGCTCTGCGCCCACCGACACGTTCCCCATCAGCCAGACACGCCAGGACGCCCAGCGAAGGCTTGGCCATTTAAGGTCCATTGTCGGTGACACCCTGTTCGCCATGGCCCGCTTTATGTGTGTGGACGGGGCTAGTCTTACTCGGTTTGAACAGCGCTTCTCTTTGCCCAAACGCAAAGGCGCGTTCCACCTCAACCACGCGCTGGAAACCATCAGCGAGGCGTACGACAAACACATTCCAGGTGGCGCGCGTTAAGCGTTTTTGGCCTGCTCGGCGTCATGACGGATGCGGGCGAGCATTGATTTAAATCCGTTGGAGCGCTGGGGCGATAACGCCTCCTGAACGCCGATGCCGCCGAAAAAGCCTTCAGCATCAAAGGCTAGGATTTCATCAGGCGTTTTGTCTGAATAAATCTCAAGCAGGAGGGCGATCAGCCCGGACACCAGAATAGCGTCTGATGCGCCGCGAAAGTGCAAAGCGCCGGGAATGTCAGACGGTTCGCTCACCAGCCACACCTGGCTTGCGCAGCCGCGCACCTTGTTGGCGTCGGTCAGCTCCTCTTCTTTAAGGGAGGATAGCTTTTTGCCCAGATCAATAATGTGGGCGTAGCGTTCTTCCCAGTCTGAGAGGAATTCAAAATCTTCGCGCAGCGCATTGGCGGCGTCTTCTAGCGTTTGCGTCATGGGCGCATATAAAAGGCCCGCCTGAACAAAGTGCAAGCGGGCCTCTTGGAAAAGTTATTATTCGGCGCGGATTATTGCGCGATACCGTCCACACAGCTGCCCATCTGTTCGATGGCGTGCTTACGCAGACAGGCCTGCAGACCGTAGTGTTCGGACATCGCCGCCACACAGCCGCGCAGTTCGAATGATGCGTCAGAGAAACAACGGTTTGCTGTTGTGTCGTTCATGGCGCTGGAAACGCCGGCCACGCTTGTGTCGGCTGCGTCCATGATTTCATACGCCGCCAGAGCCGCCATGTTGCGGGCTGTGCCGGTGTAGGCGCGGTCAACGCTGTACTGACGGCCAGTAAAGGATGTCAGCGCAGAACGAGGCGCGTTGGATGCGATGCGGGACGCGCGGTCCCAGATAGCGGCTGAACCAGAGTCAGACAGGAGTGTCTCAATGTTGGCCGTTGTGAACAGCTCATTGGCATGGTCAGACACAGGCGCAGTCGCCGCGCTGGCAAGAGACTTCAGACGGGTAGCGCGCTGCTGGCCGTCATAGATGCGCTCTTTGATCCATTTCTGGTTCTGCAGGTCAGCTTGCTGGGCTTCCATGAAGTTTGCGGTCGCCTGCATGTGCTGGGCGTCAGCTTCCGCAGCAGCGTATGCGCCTTGCAAAGCGCGGTCAGCGCCTTTGATTTGCATGACGTAGCTGCCTTTGGAGAGCGCGTTCATCAGAACTTCGCGGCCATAGTAAGCCTCGATGTCGCGCACGCCAGCGGCGAATTCTTTGTTCTGGGCTGTGATCAGCGCAGAGTAGGACATCCAGCCGGCTGTCAGGTTACGTGGGTTCTGACCGCCCATGGATTCAAGGCGCACATCGATTTCTTCGCGAGAAGAAAGCGGCTTGGCGCGTAGCTCAGCAACTTCGCCTTGATAGCCGGCGTATGTGGTCGCTGTGGCTGGGATAGCGGAAAGGGATGCTGGCGCAGAATTTGCTGCGTTAGCGTTAGCTGACGCATAAGTTTGAGTCGCGCCGGTTGTGAGGGCGCTTTTCGTGGCTGGAGCTGTGGATTGAGCTGATGCGGTAGAAACGAGAACGGCGGCAAGGGCTGCAGACTGGAACCAGTTTAGCAGTCGCATGGGGGATCCTCCGGGGATGATTGTTACGCAGTTACAAGAGCAGGCAAGGTGATGATCGTACATAGCAGATTTTGGCACATGTGCGCCTCTAAAATTTACAGTATCTGCATATTCGTTTAATCCTTATTACCATGACAGCATTAAACCCTTCCCGTATGATTCATTTTTCGTCAACCGCGCGAGAAATGACAGCTGCGCGCGCCTCATGGGTGTTGTTCACCTGCGTGATGCTGGGGTTTTTGTGGTTTGGCGGACAAACGCTGCTGGATAGCTTCCTGATTGCGCTCGGCGCGGCGTTTCCTGTCCTGCTTCACATGGCAATCAGTCGCTATTCAACAAAGACAGCTGACGAATTGGAGATGGCCGCTTGGGTGGTTGTCGTCATGTTGGGGGCTGCGCTTTCTGGCGGTTTGTCATCACCTGTTCTGATAGGTTTTGTTCTGCCGATAATGTCTGCGCTGGCGATCGGCAACCGACGCCTTGCGATGGAGGCGAGCGCATTTTCAGTGCTGGGCTTTATCCTGGCTGGTTTCCTTGATTTAGCGCAGTTTGGGCGTTCTCAGCCTGAGTTTTTGAACACAGCTTCCGTCTGGTTCGCTTTCTTTACGCTTATCTATTTTGTTCTGCTTGTGCGCTTGTCGCCAATCGCTGTGAACATGGTCGCTCTGGTGCGCCGACTACAACAAGAAGTGCGCGTTGGCTCAGAACAGTCAGGTGACGTGATCAGCAAGGCGCAGGCGAAAATCAACAATGCTGAACGGCGCGCTCAACTGGCTGAGGAAAAAGCTGAGCAACTTGCTGATCAACTTGCAAAAGCACAGGAACAAGTCGATCAGCGGACCCGTTTCTTTGCGCAAACCAGCCATGAATTGCGCACGCCCCTCAATGCGATTCTTGGTTTCTCAGAGATTATGAAAGACGGCCTATATGGTCCGTTGCCTGAGAAATACCTTGAATATGCGCACTTGATTCATGAGGGCGGATGCTCGCTTCAACTAATTGTTGACGATGTTCTCGATCTTTCGAAAGCTGAATCGGGACAGTATAAAATCTACCCTGAAAAGGTCAGCCTGACCGAAATCGCTTGGGATTCCATGCGGTTTATGGCGGATCAGGCGCGCCGCCGAAACATTCGCATCGGATTTGGAAAGCGCGATGATGTGGAAGCCGTTGCTGATGCGCGCGCTGTTCGACAGATCATTCTCAATCTGATCTCAAATGCGATTAAATTTACCCCCGAAAATGGCGCGGTTGTTATCGCGGTAAGCCGCGTTGAGGGGGGGGCGAATGTGTCTGTGCGCGACACCGGACCTGGACTAAGTCAGGAAGAGTTTGAACAACTGCTCAAGCCGTTTGTGCAGGGAGACGAAAAAGCTCAACTTAAGCCCAAAGGCACCGGATTGGGACTTTCGATCGCGAATGCGCTGGCGAAGCTGCATGGCGGCGACTTGATCTTGGAAGCTGACACGCAAGCGGGTTCTGTCATTTCCTTGTTCTTGCCCTCGACGCTGGATGACAAAAAGCAGAAAGGCGATTTTGAGCTATTAGATGACGATGATGACCTGGTTGGAGGCAAGTCCGACTAGGAAGACTGTTCTCTGGAAATCAATGTGAATGCTGCGGCGGCTTTAAAGTCGCCAACCTCAAACACAGAACGTATCAGTTTGCCGCCCTTGTCGCGGTCAGAGGGCGCAAATTCAATAACGACTGCTTCGCGCGGATCTAAAGCTTCTAATGCTCTAAGAGCATCAGATCCAAAGAGAAAAAGTATGCCATTTGTGGCGTCGCCATCTTCGTAGGGACGAGCGTCGACAACTTCTCTGCCAGCAGCAAAATAGGCGGACGAAAACGCACGCGGCGGAGCAGACAATGTTCCAGCGTCGCCAAACAGACCGCCAAGCCAAGGCTCAGCGTTCTTTGCTGGATCTCTAGCAATCAGACGCGCAGTGGCGGGGAGCTTGTCGCCTTTCGCGAGGCGTAACATCGCACCAAGTTGGGGCGGATCGCGTTTTTCTCCAGGTTTGGCGAAAGCCAGCGGGTCACGGGCGCGTTTAAGATGGACCAGGCCCATTCGAGAATTGGTTTTTGAGTTTTCCTGATAAGTTCCCCAAACATCGGTGAGTGTTCGCGAGGCTGTCCAGGTCGACTGACTGTTGTGAAACTCAAAAAAGGGCGTACGAGAAAATGCAAGGAACGCGTTTTTGAGCTTTTCGGTTGCTGCTGTCATGGCCTTGTCGTCACAAGGTTTTGTGCTGGCGTAGTCGGTTGTCTCATTATGCATGGCGGTAAGTTCGTCCAACTCAAACCCGCCGCGTAACAATGCGCCGTAAGATTGCCAGTAACCCATGTCCAAAGCGAGACGCTCATTGCGCGTGAGTAATTCGCAGTGATCGTCAGCAGACCTGAGCGACGCACGCTCCATGAAAGCTGAAACGGCGTCACGAGGGGCAGCTTCCTGTGCGTTGGCGCCAGCCATCATTGCAGCCGATAAGGCTAAAACGGATAAAGAACGAAATATTTTCATGACCGTAAAATACAATAACGGTCGTTTATCTCCGGTGAATAAATCAAATAGAACTCAAATTACGCTTTAAAATTCAACATCAGGCCGCTTCGTGAAGGTCCGTTGCGACAGTCTGAGACGTAACAGGCGTTTCGGCGATGTCTCGTTTTGGGATTGGGCCGACATTTTGGGCGCGATCTTTAATGTCAGCTCTTAACTCAAACAGAAGAACAACACACCCAGAGAGCATTACGAGACCGACGCCGAGCCAAAGCCACAACAATGATCCCGGGCCAGCATGCAGAGAAAAAAGCTCGCTAAGATAGACCTGTACTTCACGCATGATAGTAAAGACCCGTTTCCAACCCTAATAACCTGACGTTACGTTATCTGCCCAAATACGTGCGAATATTCTGCATTTTAATCGCTAATCAAACTACCGCGAATACAATCATTACAGTTTCGCAATTCACAAATCAGGCCGAATTTATGTGCGTTCGTTAAGTAAGTATTAGTGCAATGTCAAACGAAGAAAGGATGACACCTTGAGTTTTACCTTTGGTACGCGAACTTGGATTGATGCGCTCGCGCGACGGGCGAATGTCGCCGGAGCGTTTGCAACAATATCCCATATAGGTGACGACCAGCGCGGAGATGTGATCATCATGACACGCGACATTAACGGTCTTGTTCGCCTTTTTGGAAAAGCGCCGCCGGGACTTCATGACGAAACAACCTTTGAACAGTTAACACCTGATGCCTCACAGATGAGCGAGGCTGAAGCGACAAAATATGTAAATCGCCGCCTGTCATATGATTCCGACCTGTGGGTGATAGAAATTGATGACAAAGAAGGGCGGCATTTTCTGACAGAAAAAGTCATTAACGCTCAAAGTTAAATCCTTAGCGAAATTTATAAAAGATAATCTGTTGTTTTTTGAAACTTCAGCATTTCGCAAATCTCTTTTTAACGTCGGTCTTGTATATTGTGTTTTTAGATCATTAGGACCTTTATTCATGCTATTCTTGTTGAACGACACAGTGTATGACATCGGCGATATCGATGACACGATCGCCAACAAAACACGTTTTTTAACGCCTGCCGCACCTGCATCGATTAAGGCCAAGTCTACGGTTGAGCTTGGCCGTGCGCTTTTCTTTCATTGTCCGGCGGGATCGCGTCCGCAACCTGAAGCGCTAGAAGCGCTGTGCGCTCATCTGGCGGCGAACGCCCATGTGAATGCGGCGCTCTTTGTAAGGCCTGAAGATGCGAGCGATCCTGAAGATGTGATGTTGCGTCTGGCGGATGTTGAACTTCCTATCCTGTCTCACCTCTTTGGTTTGCAGGGGGGAGGAAGGCGTTTAGATCCTGCAATCGTCAATTCCAGTGTCTGGTCTGCTGCGGCTTAGGTTGTTTCTGCTATCGCTTAACGATGTCATTATATCACTGCTGTTCTGGGCGGGGATAACTTTGACTCAGTTGGCGTAAATTCGGTCAGCCCCTTTGCAACTTGGCCAGAAGTAAGATATCCCAACGCGCCTTGAACACATCTTCCTTTTCAAAGGCTTTGACCCATGGCGCTGACTGCTGCGGATGAAGCTGCGCGCCGACGCACCTTCGCTATTATTTCCCACCCGGACGCCGGTAAAACCACTTTGACAGAGAATTTGCTTCTCTCTGGTGGCGCGATCCGTCTGGCGGGCCAGGTCAAGGCGCGTGGTGAGCGTCGACGCACCACGTCGGACTGGATGAAAATTGAGCAGGACCGCGGGATCTCTGTGGCGTCATCCGTGATGACATTTGAATATGAAAACCTGATCTTCAATCTTCTCGATACGCCGGGCCACGAGGACTTTTCTGAAGACACATATCGCACGCTGACCGCAGCAGACGCCGCCGTGATGGTGCTGGACGCTGCGAAGGGGATTGAGCCACAGACACTGAAACTGTTCGAGGTCTGTCGGCTGCGAGACATTCCGATCGTGACCTTCATCAACAAGCTGGACCGCGAATCTCAGGACCCGTTTGAGCTGCTGGACGAAATCCAGGACAAGCTGGCGCTGGATTGTTCGCCGCTTTACTGGCCGCAAGGATCTGGTGAGCGTTTTCGCGGCATGGCGGATGTGCGCTCAGGTGAATTCCTGATGTACAAAAAGAAGACCGCCGAAGAAGAAATCGACATTCATGGCGCACCGCGCACGCCCATGGACGGCAATTCCATCCACGACCACATGGATGAAAACGAGTTTGAGGAAATCTCAGAAAACGCGGAAATGGCGCGTGAGATGTGTCCTGAATTTGATCATCAATCCTTTCTTGAAGGACATTTGACCCCGGTCGTTTTTGGCACGGCGCTGCGCCATTTTGGCGTGCGCGAATTGCTCGACACGCTGACCGCCTACGCCCCGCCGCCGCGCCCGCACAAAGCGGATGTGAAAGGCAATGAGACCCTGATTGAAAACGACTACAAGGAAGTCTCAGGCTTTATTTTCAAGGTCCAGGCGAACATGGACCCCAACCACCGCGACCGTATCGCATTCCTCAAAATGGTCTCCGGCAAGTTCAAGCGCGGCATGAAGTTAAAAAACACCGTTGGCAAACAGATCAATGTCGCCAGCCCTGTAATGTTCATGGCCCAGGACCGGGAAATCGCCGACGACGCCTTTGCTGGCGATGTGATCGGCGTGCCCAACCATGGCGCGCTGCGTGTGGGCGACAGCCTGTCGGAAAGCGGCGCGGTTCAGTTTGGCGGCATTCCAAACTTCGCCCCGGAAATTCTGCGCCGGGCCCGGGTGAAAGACCCGATGAAAGCCAAGCATTTGCGCAAAGCCCTAGAAGGCCTTGCCGAAGAGGGCGTCACCCAGCTCTTTTCCCCGATGATCGGGGCCGACATGATCGTTGGCGCGGTGGGCGCGTTGCAGATCGACGTGATGGCCGAGCGCGTGGCCGCGGAAAACAATCTCGAAGTCGTCTTCGAGCAGGGGCTTTATAATGTCGCCCGCTGGGTGTCCTCAGACGACAGAGCCAAGCTGGACGCCTTTGTCGAAAAGAACCAGGCCAACATGGCGAGCGACATTGACGGCGACCCGGTGCTGTTGGCGAAAAACACCTGGGATGTGGGCTACACCGCCGAGAAAAACCCGGACATCAAATTTTCCGCCACCAAGGAACGCAGCTAAATCACCAGCGTCCCACGGCTTTGTTCCAGGCGTAAAGCATGCGCGCGGTCAGGTCATACAAAAGGCCAGACAAGGGGCGGAGCAGGGGAAAATCGCCCACCGCCGCCAGCCATTTTAAGCCGGGCGTGCGCCGCCAAAGCGCAGAGATTGCCGGCCACCCGCAAAGAATGCGTCCATCCGGGGTGAGCGCGTGCAGTTTAAACCGGACCGCATCCAGCGTCACACCTTTTTCAGCAAAGCGATCGGGCGCAGCGCTGACGTCAATATAATCCACCCCGGCAGTGTTCTGGCGCGTGCGCTTTTCCATCATACAGATCCCCTCGCGGCAGACGGGACAGACGCTGTTGTAAAGCACTTTCAAAGTGTCCGTCACATCCAGGCCCTTTCGTTTGTGCTGAAGCGATAAACAGAGGCGGTTGTCATCCTGGCGGTGTTTGGGAGGATAAGTGGGCTGTTTTCTCCTGAAAGTGCAATGAATACAGTCATTTAAATGTGGATAAGCGCCTAGTTTATTTGAAAACGACGGCGCAGGGACAGGCCAAATAGGAAGATCAGGATGATCGCGAGGACGCGGTGAAAGAGGCCAAACAGGAAAGCTGCCAAAGGCTTTTCTTCCACTGTCCGGGTCCACCAGCTAAAGCGGTCATCCTCCTGAATGATAATTGGGATAAAGGTCCGCTCGCCCGCCAACACCAGCGCTTCGCGCAGATCAATGCGGGCGCGTGGCGCATCGTCTAACGCCAGCGACGCGCGGCAAATCGGTTCGTCAGGCGTTTTTTTCAAAATACAATTCACCAGATTGTCCGTCGGCGCACATATATGTGTGTCTTCAAAGACAAGATGGCTCTTAACCGTGTTGTCTGCGCGCCATGCAATATCAACAATGCCGATGGCGGCAACACACCAAAGCACGCCAAGCCAAGCCAAGGGCCACAACATGCGCTCACCATGACCGCAAAACATGCCATAAAGGGCGCTTGAGTATTTTTCTATTCTTGTGACGTCTCTTGAACCGTTCTCAGTTGGCAGCGGCAATCTGGCCGCGCGCGCTTTTAGTTCCAGACGAAAAAAACGCGCAGCCTCCCGGTGGGCGCTTTCACGTTCCATCGCTAATTTCAGGCTTCGAAATGAGCGTTCAAACGCATGCGCCTTCTGATCAAATGTATTTATCGTTTTTAGGTATTTTTGACGCCATTTTGGATCAATCCACCGCCAGGGCATGAACCGGGTAAATGCGTGAACCTGCTTGTGCAGATTATCTTTAAAGCGGTTTTTTGAGGCAGCGTCTGTCGGAACCTGTTGGGTGGGGGCCGGGACATATTTATTATATAGTTCGCCTGCCGAAGTGGATAAGCTAGAAAAGATGCTGAACAAAACCTGTTCGAAAATCATCCACAGGCGCGTGCTCCAATCCCTGATCCAATCGTCGCGCCAGAAACGCCAGTCCAGCGCCCATTGCGGATGCGGACGAAAAGCAAATTCTGTGTTTCGAAAACTGGTATCCTGATGCAATTTACTCTCATGAAATTTCGCCAGCCCGGAAAACTTTGCGCTGTCAAAACTGGTTTCACCCAGAAAGGTGCGATTGGAAAAGATTGCATCGCCTGAAAATCGCGCGTTTTCAAAAGAAATGGAAAGAAAAGAGCGCCGCATTAAGGGCAAGTCTGTTTGGGGACGTTTCAGCGAGCCTTGCGTGTTGGTTGCGGCGCCGTCCCCATCATTTTGTGAAGGTTGGGAGGACATTTCTATGTCCCAGCTTTCAGCTGGCTGAGTGATTTCGGCTGGAGCCCCAGTAAAAATAACTGCGCCTCTGAAAGTGGCAGAGTTGAAGTCGGCCTTATCCCCGAACGTGGCGCGGTGGAATCTGGTCCTGTTGCCGAAGGTAGCGTTGTCGAAGCTGGTTTCATCGCCGAACGTGGCGACGTCGAAGCTAACCGAGTCGCCAAAAGTGGCGCCTGAGAAGTTGGTCTCGTCGCCGAAAAAGGTATCCCGGAAGGCACTAAGTTTGCAGAAAGTTGCGCTGTTGAAATTAGCCTTTTGACCGAATGTGGCGCTGTTGAAGAATGTTATATCGCAGAAAGTGGCGTTTCTGAAATCTACTCCGTCGTCAAAAGTGGCGCCGTTGAAGAAGAGGCTCTCCCCGAACCAGACGTTGCTAAAGTTTGTCGCTTCTCCAAAACTCACGCCGTCTACAAAGATGTCTCCAAAGGCGGATAAAGCGGCAGCAAGGTGAAGTTTTCTGGGGGCGTTTTCTGCGCCAGATTTGGCAAACGTCCGCCAACAAGCGTTCAAGCCCTTCGCGCGTGCGCCGGTGTGGTGGACGCGGTGGTCTGGCGCGAGGTAACCTGTCCATTTTTTTGCGGTGGCGAGGCGGGAAAAGATCGCTTCGGCAAGGGGGGTGTTTGAGTCTGATGCGGTGCTGGTTGGCTGAGATGGATCCCCAGATGCGCTTTGCTTATCGCGGATGACGGGTGTGGGTGAGGAGGCGCTTTTCTCATCCTCGTCATTTCCGACGCTTTGCGTCTGGGAATCCATGGAGCTGGTTTCCGCCTCTGCGATTTGGAGGCGTGGATCCCCAGATGGCTGCGCCATCGGGGATGACGACTGAGGTGAGGCGGAGGTTTGGTTTGCGTCATCCTCGTCATTCCCGACGCTTTGCGTCTGGGAATCCATGGAGCTGCGTTCCGCCCCTGTGCTGTGGAGGTGTGGATCCCCTGATGGCTTCGCCATCGGGGATGACGAATGAGGTGAGGCGGAGGTTTGGTTTGCGTCATCCTCGACGCGCGTTTGCGCGTCAGAGGATCCATGCGTCGGATCTGTGGATGTTGAGGGATGGGCCCCCGCCTTCGCGGGGGATACGGAGTGGGGCGCGGAGGTTTCGGTTAAGGGCTTTGGGGGTGTCCAATTTTTGGGTGGGGTGGCGGTTACCTCCGGGCAATGGAGGGCGTGCCATAGCTTGCCGTCTTTTTCGATCAGGAGGCCACGCGCGATCAGCTCTGCATCGGTATTTTTTCGCCAGCCGCCGTTGGGCAAAGGATCATAGCGCCAATAATCCTGAAGCGTGGCTTCTTTCCAAGTATTATGTGCTTTGCCTTCACCGGGAAAATCAAGCGGAGCGCACCATTGTTTGAGCTTTTGTGCGAAATTTGCACCTCCGCCTGGTACGTTCATTTTCCAGAAGCTACTAGTGGATTCAAGATCCCATCCCGCATCGGCAAGGCTCTCCCAGGAAAAGTCGCAGGCCTCCCATAACGCCAGCCATAACTTTTCAATCTCGGCATAGTCTTTGGCACGGGTGTGGCCGTTTTCATCCTTATAGGTGCGGCCGCTCACATAGGCGTTGTAAGCGTGCCTGATCAGCTTGTCTTTTTTTGCCTGTGAGAGATCGCTCATCTGTCCCCGCCCAATAACGCTTTGTCCCGGTGGGTATTATGACGCTAAATCGCCCCTGTGGGACAAGTGTTTTTGCGATAAATTCCCGATTAGTCAGCCATATAAAGAATGACGCCGGCCAGCGCGACCAGAAGCACGCCCCAGACGGCAAGATTGATGGAGCGGGAGCGGGTGGCGGCTTGTTGATCCTGCCAGCGGCGCGGGCGCACGCCTTTGGCGATAAACACGATTTGGGCGGCCAGCGTGACGCAGATGACATTGGCGGCTAAAAGCGCGCCTGCTTTTAAGGCAAGATCTGGGGCGCCGGCCCCCATGTAAAGCGCAATCGCGGCGGATGGCGGCAACAGCGCCACAGCAACCATGACCCCCACCAGCATGGCGGATAATCCTGTGACCAGCGACAGCGCCGCCGCCGCGCCAGAGGCAAGCGCGAGCACCAGCGTGCCGATGCCAATCTCGGCGCGGGAAAGCAGCTCAGCGCTTTTCGTGTTCACCTCGACAAAGAAGGTGATGCAATAAGCAATGACGACACCTGTGGCGACGCCCGCCAGGGCTGTGCGCGCGGAGCGGGTCATGATTTTAAGGTCGCCAATTGCCGCCCCAAACGAGAAAGAGAGGATGGGACCTAACAGCGGCGCGATCACCATGGCGCCGATGACCACAGCGACGTTTTCAGCATTCATGCCCAGCGCGGCGACAATGGCGGAGAGGGCCGAGAGGACGATGAAATCCGGGTTGAGCCGCGAGCTGGCGCTGACTTCATGGAAAATCTCTTCGCGGGCGGTGCGCACGGAGTGCTGTTCGTCCTCAAGGTAGAGGTCGCGCGCGGTCTGGCGTGAGGAACAGGCCGCCTCCACAGGCAGGACGACAAGGCGCCATTCTCCATTGTCGGCAAGCACAGACTGGACGCGATCCACGATCATCTGGGTGTCGTTTTCATTGGCCATGATGCGGATTTCAGACCGGCCATTGGTGGATTCGTTATAGATGAGCGCCGGGTCTGTGGTGTCGGCGAGAGCGGCTTTCACACGCGTATAATGGCGGGTGGGAAAAGAGATATCGATAAAGCGCATGAAAGAAGATCGTCTTGCTGGGCCAGTGTGGCGCTGGAGCGGCCAGTGTTTCATTGTGCGCCGGATGGGGCAAGCATGGGCAATGGGCTTTGCCGGTCAGCGTCCTGTTTTGCCAGTGGGGCGCTTAAAAACGCGCTTTGCGCTTTTTAAAAGATTGCGTAAGCGCACACAGCGGGTATAAGTTCATGAAATGTTCTGATGTGGGGAGGCTGTGATGCTGGAATTCTGGACTAATAAAATGAGCCGGGGGCTTATTGCGCACTGGATGCTGGAGGAGTTGGGCCAGCCCTATGAGACGCACTGGCTGGAGTGGGGGCCGACCGGGCACAAATCTCCGGAGTTTCTGAAGGTGAACCCGATGGGTAAAGTGCCGGCTATTCGTCACGACGGGCGCGTGGTGACGGAGACTGCTGCGATCTGTCTTTACCTGGCCGATGCGTTTCCGGATGCGGGCCTGAAACCTTCAGCCGACAAGCTGGCGGATTATTATCGGTGGACGCTTTTTTGCGCAGGACCGGTGGAGCAGGCGGTTTCGGTCAAGGCCATGGGCTGGGACGTGCCGCCGGAACGCGAAGGCACGCTGGGGTTTGGCGCGTTTGACCATGCGATCAACGCGCTTGACGGTCACTTGCAGAACAGTGCGTACGTCTGCGGCGACACTTTCACCGCTGCGGATGTGTATGTGGGATCCACGGTGATATGGGGACTGGATTTCAAGTCCATCTGCGAGCCGGGCGAGCGCCCTGCGCTGGACGCCTACGCTGATCGTCTGCGGCCGCGCGCGGCCTACCAGCGCGTGAACGAAATAAGCGCTGCGCAAAGCTAAGCCACTATCTCCCCAAAGCGCAAAAGGGATGGCCGGCAAATTGCATCCCATGCCTCTGGCAGGAGATGAGCAATGACGAACAGATTGGAATATGTGCAGGTTCTGCGCGGCTTTGCGGCGCTGGCGGTTCTGTTTCCACATGTGTTTCGTGCGTTAACGATCAACATGGAAAGCCATGTCTGGGCGCCCGGGTCCTGGGCGCCTCATCCTGCGCTTGTCAGTATGGGCGCGGCGGGCGTGGACGTCTTCTTCGTTCTCAGCGGGTTCATCATGATCCTCATCTCCGGAAAATACATGTCCGGCGAGCGTTCTATCCTGCATTTTGGATATCACAGGTTCAACCGTGTGTGGCCGCTCTATGCGCTGGTCACGGCGTTTGTGTGTGTCCAGCTGTATCTGGCGTATCTGCAAGGCGAGCCCTTGCACTATGATCTGACGCCAAAGCGCCTGTTGAGCTTTTTCTTTGTGCCGTCTTTCGATGTTAACGGCGCGCTTCATCCCATTCTGGGTGTGGGGTGGACGCTGAATTACGAGATGTTTTTCTATGTCTGCTTTGGCGCATTGTTATTGCTGAAGACCGATCGCATCGTATTGGCGCTGGCGGGTGTGTTTCTTGGATTTTATGTCATCGGTCCGCTGTCCGGCGTGGATGTGTTCGCGGCGTTTTTCGGCAATGATGTGATCTTTGAATTCATTCTCGGCATGGCTCTGGGCAAGCTATACGCGGACCGCAGAGACCTTTTCAGGTTTAATGGTTATATCGCGATCGCCGTGGGGGTGGCCCTTGTAGCGATGTTCAAGCTGACCGGGCTCATAGAGCACTCCCGGTTTTTAACGTATGGCGTCGCCACGACCGTGGTTTTTGCGGGCGTTCTGGCGTTTGAGGCGCGTGGCGGGCGGGCGTCACGGTTTCTGTTGCTTCTGGGTGATGCGTCTTATGCGATTTATCTTGTGCATGTTCCGATCATCTATCTGATGCGCGACAGTGTCGTGTCCTTCACTGAAGCCGCCGGGTTGGGACCTTTCGCACTGATGGCGTCGGGAGTGATCATGATTGTCGTCGCGACGGGTGCTGGGGTGCTTGTACACAAGCTGATCGAGAAACCCATGCTCTCCGCCGGGTTGGGCCTGTTTGACAAGCTGACGTCTGCCAAAGCCGGATTGGCGCCTATCAAGTGATGCGTCATGCGGGCGGCGAGCGCGCCTCAGAAATTCCTCCGTCTTCGCCTTGATGCGACCTTAAAACCCGCCTAGCACTTCTTCGCAGTTGTCCTGGTTGATGGCCGGACATGACTGACTTTGTCATTCGCCTGTCGGGAGCAGGCCGAACGCGAGGGGATTGCCATGGAAAACCTAACTCTGGGCCAGATTGTGCTGCCTGCGTGGGCGCAGGGCGCGCTCGACTATCTTAGCGACATCTGGAATGAGGGCGCGTTTGGCCTTACCTATGGCGACATTATCATGGCTGTGGGCATATTCCTGTTTGCGCTGATTGTGCGGGGCCTGTTTGCGCGCACGGTCGTGAGGGCGATTTCACGCGCGGCGGCGGGCACTAAGACCAATCTGGATGACGCGCTGGTGACGACAGTGGCGGCGCCGCTCAAAATGGTGCCTATCATCCTTGGGGTTTATTTCGCCGCCCAGGTGATTTCGCTGCCGGAAGGGGCCCAAGCGATCGTGGACAAAGTCCTGCGCTCGCTGGTGGCGTTCTCGATTTTCTGGACGTTAAACCGCGCTGTGGGGGCGTTTTCATTCCTCTTCACTGGTTTGCGGGACACGTTATCGCCAGCCATTGTCGACTGGCTGGTCAAGGCGTTGCAGATCACCTTTATCCTGATTGGTGCGGCGGCGATCCTGGAAATGTGGGGCATCAAAGTCGGCCCGATCCTGGCGGGTCTGGGTATCTTTGGTGTGGCGGTCGCGCTGGGGGCGCAGGACCTCTTTAAAAACCTGATCGCAGGGATATTGATCCTGGTGGAAAAACGCATGCAGCCGGGCGAGTGGATCGCTGTGGACGGCGTGGTGGAAGGCACGGTCGAGAAGATCAATTTCCGTTCCACGCTGGTGCGCCAGTTTGATAAAGCCCCGGTCTATGTGCCGAATGCGAAATTCTCCGACAATGCGGTGGTCAATTATTCGCGCATGACGCACCGCCGGATCAAATGGGTGATCGGGGTGGAATACCGCACGAGCGTTGAGCAGTTGCGCTATATCCGCGAAGAGATCGAAGCCTATCTGTACACCAATGACGCATTCGCCAAACCGCCAGAAGCGACACTGTTCGTGCATGTGGATTCATTCAATGACTCCTCCATCGACTTTTTGATCTATTGCTTCACCAAGACGACGGTGTGGACTGAATGGCTGACCCACAAGGAAGAATTTGCGCTCAAACTGATCGAGATTGTCGAGGCGGCGGGCACCAGTTTTGCGTTTCCTTCGCGCACGCTTTACATGCAACAGCAGGACGCGCCGGAAGTTATTCACCCGCCAACCCTGTCTGACAATGTCGCCAAAATGCGCACGCTGAAGGGCTCTGAAAGCGGTATGAACGCTGGCGCAGAAGACGGCGGCGAAGGGTGATCGAAAAGGCTCAAAATCCTGTTCTGTTGCTCATTGATCTGCAACAAGCGATTGATCATCCAGACTGGGGTGTTCGCAACAATCCGGGTGCCGAGCAAAACATAGCGAAATTGCTTGGCTTTTGGCGCGCACGCGGATGGAAGATCGTGCATGTGCGCCACGATTCTGTTGAGCCAAATTCACACTATCAACCAGGCCGACCAACACATGCCTTCAAACCGGAAGCTGTGCCTGCGTCAGGTGAAGATATCGTCTCCAAAACAGTCAACAGCGCTTTCATCGGCACGGGGTTGGAGGCGCTGTTAAAAGCAGCAGCGTGTGACCTTTTGGTTGTGGCTGGCGTGATCACCAATAATTCGATCGAAGCCAGTGTGCGTCACGCCGGAAATTTGGGATTTAACACCGTGTTGGCCGAAGACGCCTGTTTTACATTCGCCCGAAAAGACTGGAATGGTGTTATGCGCAGCGCAGAAGACGTGCACGCCATGTCATTGGCTAATCTCGATAAAGAATATTGCACCGTTATGTGCTGTGAGGATTTGTTTTAAGCTGCGTTTGAGATGGTCTTGTCGCGGACTTTCCAGAAGCGCACGGCGCGCTGGGCCGCGGATGGGGGCACATTGTCGTAAAGATCGGCAAAGCCCTTGGCCTTGGAGACGCCGTTTTCACCGCCAATGATCTGGATCGCCATCGACGTAAACAGCGCTTTTTCAAACTCGGCCGCACGGCAGAGAATGGCGAGCGCGTCAATGTCGCGCGCAGAGACCAGACGGGCGACAGTCTGAACCGGCACATCGGTTAAATGTGCGAAAGAGGCGAGAAATTTGGCCTTTTCGCCGCTGCGCATTAATCCGATCAGCTTTGGCGGGGTGAGGCGGTTGCCCGCCACTTCGCCGCGCACCCAGCGCTGGGCCTGGCCAATGTCTTCGGGCAGGTCGCCATAAGCGGCGTTGAGGCGGGATTTTGACTTTTCCAGCGCGGCGTTGAGTTCGGCTTCTGACACCGTGTTGAAGCGCACCATGATGTGGCGACGCAGCTGTTGTTCCACGACCTCATAGACATCATTCAAAAGATCTAAAGGCACCGTCTTACGCTTTACAAAAGGTGCGTGCAGCTCTTTGGATTTCACCGCGCGCTGGGCGATGTCTTCAAAGGTTTCGCGGTCGATTTCAGCCGTTTCGTTCTGAAGAAGCGAGGCGACAACCTTGTCCTCGCCTTTTTTCACCAGCGCCTTGGAGACCACCGCCGCCAGCTCTTTACGTTTGGAGACCGCCATCATGCGGTCCTGGCCGTCGGCTGTGTTGACGATGTTGACCAGGTCTTCATTCGTCAGCGCTTTTGCGTGTTGTAGCACAGGCTGGGCGACGCGAATGGATTCTGTGGCGAGGCGACGCGCGGTCTGGCGCAAGGGCGCCTGGGATGTCGCCACTTTACGTGACAACTCCACCTTAATGTCTTCGGTCATTTCCGCAGCGACGGCGCCGACGATTTCGTCAAACATCGCGCTTTCGGTTTCTGTACGGGCGGCCCCTTCATTTTCAAAGAAAATATCCGTCACTTCGCGTAACAGGTCGCGACGTTTTTCACTGGATGTTTCTTTTGCCAGGTCGACGAGTTTCTGAAATTTCGACTGTTCGACGGACATAAAGCGGCCCTCTGACTTCCGTTCCCAGCCTCTAACGTTAGGCCAAAAGAGTTAAAAAAGCTTGGTATGGGCGTTTAGTAATTGATGGGGTGTGGGGGGGGGTGCTGCTATGTGTTGTTGCTGAAGTGTCCGGCCGTTTTTGTAATTCTGGGATAATCGATAATTCTGCTTTTAGTTGTTCCGCCTAAAATGCCTCTGCTTTGTGCATATGATAGACGCTCGCTGTATAGATAGCTACGAGCAAAAAAGTGACTTACAGAATTACAGGTATCTTCAGATGGCTCCGTTGAAGCATTTTTATCGTGTATAAGCTTAATTAGCTCAAATAAAATAGCACTTAGGTGAGTGTTGTCATTTAAAATGGATCCGTTTGTTTTCCTGTAATGTGTATTTATACCTTTAAAATTAAAACGTGGATTTCTGCCGAAGTATTCATTTATAGAATTCCCGTTGTCATCAGCGGTCAATGCGGCATGTAATTCATCAATGCTCATTACTTCTGCGATTATGAGTGTAAGCAAATACGGCAAATGCAAAGGGAATTTATGTTTAATTGCATCCCGTACCATTTTAAGTTTTCCTAGTGCGCGCTGACTTTCGCGTGCGCCCACGCCAAATTTTTTGAAACTTTCTTTGATAAATGTTAGCTGAGACTTAAACCCCTGGCAGCTGAAATTGGCGTCAGAAAGAAATCCGTCATCGCTTAATTTGCGGATTTGAGCATCTAATCCTGCAATAGGCAGTGAAAACGTGTCATCGAAAAATCGTTGCAGATATCGTTTAGAGTTAAAGTTGTTGCCGTAAACGGCTTGAGTGGAATGAGATAATTGTTCTGTGTCTGTGGCAAACACAAATACGAACCCCGGAACAGAGAAGAAGTGTTTTACTCTTTCTAGCATCTGGATGGCGTAACTCGGGCGACAGCGGTCCAGTTCGTCCACCAGCACAAACAGAGGCAGATTGAGGTTCTCTTCTTTCTCAATCGCCCGAGTGGTTTCCTGCAATGAGGATCGAAATTGTTCTACGTAGCGAAGCAGTTCTTCATGCTCGCTGATTTGTTCTTCGCCTAATTTTTCAACAGCAGTCAGGGCGCGCGAAACGCCAGCTTTAGCGATCTCACTGCTATCGTCGCCATCTATTATTTCGTCAGTGTTATCATTTTTATCTAATGTGTTTTCGTCGAGTATATTGATTGCCTCAGTGACACCCTCTCCAAAAATTTTCTGTAAAAATTTCAGCCCCATACCTTTGCCGAGCGCACCGACAACTTTTGTCCCTTTCTCCAAGCCATCTTTCAGTGCATTTTTCAGGTCTTCGCTTAGTCCGGCTTTTTCACAGGTATCTTTAAGGGCGGAGATGAATGGGACCATCGCTTCTTCGGTGAAGTCCGTCTTCCACGCATCAACGAACACAACGGCATGGTCTTTCGACAGATCGTGTTTCAATCCTTCAAGAAAGTAGGATTTTCCGGCTCCCCATTGCGCATCTATGTTCAGCACATACCCACCGTGCTGACCGGTTCCGTCCGCGCCTTTTTGTTTGAGAACTGAAATTAAAAAATCGGCCAATTCCTTGCGGTCACCGATTTGATCGTCTTTCCAGTAGTCGTGCTCGTCTGTTTCATCGACCATTTCGATCCCCCACATCGCAATACTTAAAATAGTAGGCGCATCGAGGCGGAAAAGGAATTGTCCTTAAAGTGATCTCCACACAATTCTCAAATGCAGCATTGCCACCATACCCTCATGGATTGGATGTGGGATTGTTTCCGGGGTGGTAGAAGAGGCCGAGTTTTAAGCTGTGGGCGATGCGGTTGGCGCGGTCCATGAAGACGTTGACCACGGTTTCATTGGGCGCAATGTCTTTTAAGGTCGCTTCAAACAAGCCCAGCCAGACAGCAAAATGGTTTGGTTTTATGTCCGGCACCTGAGCGTGCGCGACCATGGGTTTGCCCGAATATAGCCCCGCATGCAGGACCACAGAGGCCCAGAAACGCTTAAGGGTTTCTAAGTGATGCGGCCAGTCCTCAACCTTGTTGTTGAAGACGGGACCTAAGGCCGGGTGCTGGCGGATGCGGGCGTAAAATTCCTCGACCAGATCGTCGATAAACTGCATGGTGACACCAATCTCGGCCATCTCTTCCTGCATGCGCTGGCGCATGGCGTTGACCCGGTCATCTGCTGCTGAGGCTGCAGGAGAAGGGCTGTTTGCGGAATTGGTTTTGTCGGTCATGACATCATCCAGTCTATAATATGCATATCAAATACTAGTATATGTCATTATATATGTAAACACGATGCATGTTTTAATGTGACGGGCGGTCGCATATGGGTTAGGGGCGGCTGCTATCAGTGATGAAATCGACGATTTCCTGGTCCGTCATCTCGTCAGGGTTAAAGCGTTTCTTGATGCAGAATGATAATCTCCATGCGAAATATCCCCAAGCAAGAAGATAAAGTAGAAAGATAATAATAAAATACGAAATAAATAAAAATATAGATAAAGCATAGTTTGGAAGGTAGTTGACGCTGAAAAATGAAGTCATACCAAAAAAAGAAATATATACGTGAATCATTTGTTTGTTTGTAGTGCTGGCGGATTTTGTTGTTATTCTTCGAAATCGAGATTTTTCCATGATTAATAGTGTCTTTTATTTGGGCATTAAATAAAATGGCAGTCTCTAAATCACGCGTTTTAAGTCAGGCTGGCTTTTTTCTCTTCCAGTTCCAGCCACTCCATTTCGGATGTTTCCAGCTCCTCACGGGCGGTTTCCAGGCGGGCGGCCTTTGTGTTGAAGGCGTCAGGCTGTTTGGCGAAGAGATCCGGGTCGGCCAGAGCGGTTTCTAATTCGGAAATTTCCTGTTCAAGTTTGGGCATGAGTTTGTCCAACTCATCCAACCGGTGCTTGTCTTTAAAGGATAATTTGGCGGCGGGCGCTTTTGGTTTGGAGGGCGTGTTGGGGGCGGTCTTTTGTGATTTGTCCGCTTTAGGCGCGGGGGCCTTGTCGCGCACCTGTGTGACATAATCGGAATAGCCGCCCGGCGTTTCCAGCCATTTGCCGCCGCCTTGCGGGGTGAGGACGGAGGTCACCAGATTATCAAGGAAGGCCCGGTCGTGTGAGACGAGGATCAGCGTGCCGTCATATTCGCTCAGCATGTCTTCTAAAAGGTCGAGCGTTTCCATATCCAGATCGTTGGTCGGCTCGTCGAGCACCATCAGGTTGGAAGGCTGGGCCAGCGCAAGGGCAAGCGTTAAACGGTTGCGTTCACCGCCTGAAAGGGCGGAGACAGGCTGGCGCAATTGTTCGGGGCCAAAGAGGAAATCCTTAGCGTAGGCGGCCACATGGCGCGGCGTGTCGCGCACCATGATCTGGTCCCCGCCCAATGGCGCAAGCGTTTCCCAGAGCGTGTCAGTATCGCTGAGCTTGGCGCGGGTCTGGTCAAGGTAGGCAATCTCAAGGTTTTTAGCGAGGCGCAGATGGCCATCGTCGCGCTCTAAGCGGTCAAGCAGAAGGCGCAGGAGCGTGGTTTTGCCCGTGCCGTTGCCGCCGACCAGACCGACACGGTCGCCGCGCATGACTTTGATGGAAAAGTCCTCAACGATTTTATTGTCGCCAAAGCTTTTGGAGATGTGTTTGGCCTCAATGACAAGGCGGGAGGATTGCGCGCCAGAATCAGCGCCAAGGGAGGCTGTGGCGTTGGCCTGATAGAGGTTGGTTTTGCGCTCTGAACGCTCTTCGCGCATGGCGTAGACTTTGCGCAGGCGGCCCTGATTACGTTTGCGCCGGGCGGTGACGCCGCGGGCAAGCCAGCGCTGTTCGGCTTTTAATTGGGTTTCCAAACGGTCGAGGGCTTTTTCTTCTTCCGCTTCAACCTGTTCGGCCCAATCGTCGAAATGTTTATAGCCGCGATCAAGGGAGCGCACGACGCCCTGTCTTAGCCAGGCGGTGGCTGTGGTGGTGTTTTCCATGAAGCGGCGGTCGTGGCTGACCAGCAGGATGGCGCCGCGAAAGGATGTGATGCGCGCTTCGAGTTTTTCGATGGCTTCCACGTCGAGGTGGTTGGTCGGCTCGTCCAGCAATAAAATGTCGGGTTCGCAGGCGAATGCGCGCGAGAGCTGGAGGCGTTTGCCCTGTCCGCCTGAAAGGCTGGCGGGATCAGCGTCTGGGTCAACGCCGCATGCGTCCAGTTCGGATTCAGCGCGCCATATCTCTGTTTCGTCCAGGTCTTGCGCAGCAAAGGCGAGGGCGGTGTCAAAGCCGGTAAAGTCGGCTTCCTGTTTCAGGTATTGCAGGCTGGCGCCGGGCTGGCGGAACACATCGCCCGCATCCGCCTCCATCGCGCCGGCGATAATGCGCATCAGCGTGGACTTACCGGCGCCATTGCGGCCAACAAGGGCTGTGCGCTCGCCTTTGAAAAGCGAGATATCGACACCGGTAAACAGCGGCGCGCCGCCAAGGGTGAGGCGAACGTCTTTAAGTGTGGTGATGGGCGTGCGTGACATGAATGCGGGTGTTAGTCGATTTTGCGTAAGGGCGGAAGCTGGGCGGCTTGAAATTCTTTTCTCGGGCAGGTCATTATAAGCGCTGTGTTCCGTGGGGGGATAAATGAGCGAGACTGGCGAAAAACCGCGTCAAACAACACGATCGCCAAATGATCTGGCGTATGTGGTGATGCCGAGCGTGGTCTTTGTCGTCATGATTTTGGCGACCCTTAACCGCGGTGCGATTTTCATACAATTTCCCATTGTGATTTATGCGTTGTTTGGCGGCGCGTGTTTCATGCTGATGGCGAGCTTTGTGCCCATTTACAACAAGTTCGTCGCCAACCGTCTGGCGTTTACGTCATTGGCGCTAAGCGGCATTGGATTTTTGTTCGTCTGCGCCATTATCTATGACGTGTTTGGCCTGATTTATTCTGGCGGACCGATTGAGCAATGTCCGCTAGATGCGCCCTCGTGCGAGGAAGATCATTCGTTTTTGACGGCGCTCTATTTTTCCGTGGTGACGTTTACAACGCTTGGCTATGGCGACTTTCACCCGGCCAGCTCTTTGCGTTTGATGGCGAGCATGCAAGCGCTGATGGGCTATATGTTTTTAGGCTTCGCCATCAGTGCGATTTCTGAAGGCGTGCGCAATAAAGGCGATGTGTCCGAGGATTGCTGGGACTTTTCAGCGCTGGCTGGGGTTCTGAAAGCGTGGTGGATCAGCTCAATCTGGAGGAAGTTCCGGAGCGATAATACGTCAGGCGACGACAAGGGAGAGCAGGAAGACAGCGCTGGACGCGCCAAGGCCGAGCACGCCGCCAACGAGGAGGAGCGCTGAGTTCAGCGGGTGATCGCGAAACGACTCAATAAACAGTTGTTTCATCTGAATGTCCTCCTTTCCTGTTATGTGCGGGGTTAATCTAGCCTAATTTAAAGGACCGATCAATCTGGGCGTGCGCGCCTTTCAGTGATCCATGTCCTTGCTTGTCTATATAGTAACGTACGAATGTGGCGAAAGGATTACCTTGCGGCTTATCCTGCAAAAATCCTAGCGCAGACCCCGGTTTTCGACGATGGCGAAGGCGTCGGCCATGGAGCGGTAAAAGGCGAGGCGTTTTTCAGCTTCTGTTGTCAGCGCATTGGCCGCTTCTGCGCCGGGTAGCGGGGTTGCGGGCAGGTCTGCGTGCGCAAGAATCATCATGTCGTGCCAGATGTGCGCAGGCACGTCGCCGCCGGTGACTTTCTCCATCGGCGTATCATCATCATTTCCGACCCAGACGCCGCCGACATAATCTGCTGTAAAGCCGACAAATAACGCATCGCGCCAGTCCTGGCTGGTGCCTGTCTTGCCGGCCGTGTCGCGATAGGTCTTGGCGCGCGGCACGCTGGAGCGCACTTCGTCAGGGTCAGCTTCTGGTTCAGGCATGGCAAGACGCGCCGCTTTGCCGGTGCCGGAGGTGACGACGCGGGCCATCATGCCGACCATGTTTTTATTGAGCTGCGGGGCGAAGATCTGTTGCGGGGTTTTAGGTTCTGCGCCCTCTGGATAGCGGGTGAACAGGAGTTCGCCGCGCGAGTTGCGGATGTCCCTGACAATCCATGGAGAAAAGCGCTTGCCGCCAGTGGCGAAGACGCCATAAGCGGTGGTGATTTCAATCAGAGGCACTTCTTCTGAGCCAAGTGATGTTGACGGATAATCCTGGATTTCAGCATTGATCCCGAAACGGTGGGCCAGGTTGATCACCGTGTCCATGCCCAGTTCTTGTCCAAGGCTTGCGGCGATGGTGTTGAGCGATGTGGCGAAGGCTTCGGACAGAGTGATCGCGCCGACATGGTGGCCGCCATAGTTTTGCGGCTTCCAGCCATCAATCGAGATGGGATCGTCAACGCGCACAGTGTGCGGATGAAGACCGTTTTCCAACGCGGCGGCAAAGACAAAGGCTTTAAACGAGGAGCCCGGCTGGCGCAGGGCCTGCGTGGCGCGGTTAAACTGGCTTTCCTCATAGTCGCGACCACCAACCAGCGCGCGGATAGCGCCGGTTTTTGCGTCCATGATGACAAGCGCGCCCTGTTCGACGTTTTTCTCTTCCGCCACTTCGGCCAGTTTGGCTTTAAGAAGGTCGCTGGCCTGGCGCTGTAACTCCGGATCGATGGACAGGGTGACGACCATATCCGGCGCATTATTGGGCAGCATTTCACGGGCGCGCTCGGCTGCGGCGTCGAGCACATAACCAAGGCGCGGGTCGATCTTTTCCTCGATCAGCGTGACCTCTTCCAGCTTGGCGCGGTCAGCAAGAGCGGCGGTGATGAAATTGCTTTCGGCCATGCGGTCGATCACCAGATTGCGGCGTTCAAGCGCTAGATCGAGGTTTTTAAACGGGGAATAACGAGACGGCGCCTGAGGAAGACCGGCGATTAGGGCTGCTTCAGAGATGGATAATTCCTGCGGGTCCTTGCCAAAATAGGTCTGGGACGCCGCCGATAAGCCATAGCTGCGCGAGCCTAAATAAATCCGGTTGATATAAAGCTCTAAGATTTCTTCCTTGGAGAGGCGCTGTTCCAAGTCAAAGGCAAGGCGCGCTTCCTGAGCTTTACGTTTCAGCGTGCGCTCAGAAGACAAAAACAGGTTTTTGACCAGCTGCTGGGTCAGCGTGGAGCCGCCCTGAACCGTCTCGCCCGCACGCCAGTTCGCAAAGGCGGCCCGCAGGATGGCCATGCGGTCCACGCCTTCGTGTTGGTAAAAGCGCTTGTCTTCAACCGCGAGGAAAGCGTGCAGGACATGCGGCGGTAGGTCGGAGGCGGCGACTTTGCGGCCATAGCGGGGGCCGCGGATTTCCAGCGTGTTGCCGTCTGCGTCCTGAAACTCGATCGCGGGTTCGCGGTTCATCGCCCACAGATGCTCGTTGGACGGCAGGGTCGGCATTTGCGCAAACAGGGTATTCCAGAGGAGGAGGCAGGTGAAAATCGCAATCGCCAAACCTGTGCCGCCCGCAATGAGGCACGCTTTAAGAATGCGACGACGCAAGTCATCGCTTGCTTTCAGAGTGTCAGCGCGAAAGCCAGCCATACAATGCCGTTACCCGGTGCAATTGGTCCCTAGTCAAGCGCCACCTTGACGCCCCAGCCTTCATATAGGGTCAAGATGATTTATACCCTTTTAAGCCCTGAAAATGGGGCAAAGGAAAGTCATTAAGGCTGTCATGATGGATAAGCGGTGTCCTTTTCCACGGGGCGTTGCGATGAAACCCCAACAAAAACAGGAATGAACGCATTTCTTTGGCCAATCTATCCGACCGGGCAGGCTTTGCGGTCATATTGGCTATGTTCCCGAAATAGGGATTTCCCCAAGACAATTCCAAGAAAACAAAATGACGATTCGAGATGAAATCGACTGGCAGCGCCGCGAGCTGGCCTATCGCACCAATGTGCCCGTAGACGAGATCGCCGCGCGCTATGGCGTGCATGAAGACAGCGTGCGCGACTGGGCCGTCAAGCGCGGATGGTTGCGCAAATCCAATCCGAAACGCGTCGCGATTTTGCGCATGCGCATCAAGATGGCGGAAGCTGAACAGGCGCTGGATGAGGATGATCTGGAAAAGGCGGGCAAGCTGTTGCGCGCCGTCAGCCATTACCGCCGCGCGCTGAAGGACATTGAGGCGATGGAAAAGGAATTAAAACAAGAGGCGAAAGATGAAGAGGCCACCGCCGACCCAGACTGTGCGCAAGAGACAGGCGAGCAAGAACCGCCCGTGGAGGATTTACGGAAACAGATCGCGGCTCGCATCGCTAGCGTTGAGCGATCCGTTGCGCGCCGACGCGCTGAAGGCGGTGATAAGCTCTTATCCCGACCGGGAGGCCGACATGCTGAGGGACTTCCTGTTGTGGAGCCATGCGGGCCAGACCCCACCGGATAATGATGACTGGCGCATCTGGCTGTTTATGGGCGGGCGCGGGGCGGGCAAGACGCGGGCGGGCGCTGAATGGGTGCGCCAGCGGGTGATGGAAGAGGGCGCGCGGCGCATAGCGCTGGTGGCGCCAACCTTAAATGATGCGCGCGAAGTGATGATTGAGGGGCCATCGGGCCTGGCCCATATCGGCCCGGAAGATGAGCGGCCATTATTTTTTTCTTCGCGCAGGCGGCTGGAATGGCCCAATGGCGCGGTCGGCTATGTGTTTTCCGCTGAAGATCCTGACAGTCTGCGCGGACCTCAGTTTGATACAGCGTGGTGTGATGAGATCGGCGCATGGGCAAAGGATGAGGCCACATGGGATATGCTGATGTTTGGTCTGCGGCTGGGGGATAATCCGCGTGTGGCGGCGACCACGACGCCAAGGCCGTCAAAACTGGTCAAACGCCTTTATCAGGACCCCAAAGTGGCGCTTACGCGCGGATCGACCAGCGATAATCTCGACTTTCTGGGCGAAGGGTTTGTGGAGGCGGTCAAGGACGCTTATGGCGGCACCCGGATGGGGCGTCAGGAATTAGACGGCGAAATGATTGAAGACCGGGAAGGGGCGTTATGGGCGCGCAAAACCATAGAGGCGGGCCGGTGTGCGATTGATCCTGAAGCGCTGGTGCGCGTGGTGGTGGGCGTGGACCCGCCTGCCAGCAAGGGTAAGGACGCAGACGCGTGCGGGATTGTGGCGGCGGGCTTGTTAAGCGATGGCCGGGCGGTGGTGCTTAGCGACGATAGCGCACAGGGCCTTGCGCCGCTGGACTGGGCGACACGCGTGGCGGTGTTGGCGCGAAAATGGGGCGCAGCGGAGATTGTCGCTGAAGCTAATCAGGGCGGGGAAATGGTGCGCGAGGTGTTGACGCTGGCTGGCGCGAATACGCCCATTCGGCTGGTGCATGCGCGCTTTTCCAAGGCGATGCGGGCCGGGCCTGTGGCCGCGCTGTATGCGCAGGGCAAGGTTTGCCATGCAGGCGCATTTCCCGAGTTGGAAGATGAGATGTGCGCCTTTGGCGCCAAAGGCTTTAGCGCCTCACCCGACCGCCTGGACGCCATGGTCTGGGCGATCACCGCGCTCCTGCTGGAAAACAGAGGCTGCGGCGCGAGGGTAAGGGTGTTGTGAGTGGGTTAGTAAACTGAGGAAAGTTGCCAGCTTTTGGGCCGAGCATTTTCGCATTCTTCAATATCGTAGCTAAGCGGCAAATTGAGGATAAAGATTCTTCGAGGTCCTTGCTTACAGGACAGTAAATGGTTGTGTTGGGAACGTTTTGAAGTTGATTTCAACGCAAGTGCATCCATTACCTTTATCTCAATTTTATCAAGCAAATTGGGGAAATCATCATGTCTTGTTGGCTGTTTCAGTGCAAAACCTAACAATCCTCTTTCTGTATCAGGATGTTGCCCACTGAGTATCCCGGGGAAGGTCACAATCAGTACGCCAGGGGCTACCAATCCCCCACATTTTTCTATCTCAGATGAAATTAGGCGGGCACCGGTCTGGGCACGATTATAAGCTAATTCATCATTGAGAGCTTGATGGCCATCATGTGAGGCAAGGCCGACAACGACTACTAAGTTTGCTGTACAAAGTAGCCCATGGTTTATCCTCATACTTGAGAGAGTGCGAATTGGCTCTCCCTGAACTTCGAATACAAGAGCGCTTTCTTTTCTCCATCGCATATCTGACCGCACCACAGGTTGAAGCAGATAATCCGATTGTGGAACGTTGGGTTCAACAGTGACGCTTTCATCTGCTTCGTTTACTTCGGAAGTATCCTTTTTTTCTTTTATATCGCCGGCCTTATCTGGAAGTATTTCTGATGTTTTTTCTGCATTTGGTTCCTCGGTTTTTGTCTGCGACAAATCGATATTTAAGCCGATGTTTTCGATAGATTTGGAAAGGTCGCTAAAGGATACAAACGCGAGCGAAATTGCAGATAAAGAAATAAAACTTAAAGAAAAGTTGGACTTTGATTTCACGGAAATTTCCGCAAGAGCTAATTTTGAATTAGTAGATATTACAGCAATGTTTGCATTTAATGTTTTGCTTTTGTGGTCTTTTGTTTGAGCGTTCGCTTTCGGTTTGCCAAGGACGTAGTTGGATAGCTTTGCGGCGCTTTTTTGAGAGTGTGTAAATTTCTCTCTCCAATAAATTGTCGCGGAACGAAATCTATTAAATTCAATTTTCGGTTCGGAATAAGGCGATGCTCTCAACTTGTCATAAGCCCAAACAAGGAATGCGGCGGCAGCTCCAAATAGAATGAGCTGCAATCCTAAAGGCAACGAATTGAGTGCTTCAAAGTTGTTTTTCAGTTCGAGTAACAGGTATGAAGCGAGCCAGTATAATAATCGACCAGCGAATAATACCAACGTCCATAGAGTAACGCCGGTTGCCGCGATGGAAATTGTTACACCCAGTACGAGTAGCAATGAGCAAACCGACAGCGCAACCAACATTAGTATTGCACCAATGCTCCATGCCGCGAGCAGAACAAAGGTGCGTGTGATTAGGCCAATTATTCTTAAAATCAGTGGCCCACCAATTAGTAGCCAAATGATCGCTATTGGGATTGATAGTATGAAATAAACAACAAGTACGCAGAAAAGTATCGGACGCGCTATTATTTCAACGAGCCAAGCGAATGCAGATAAAGTAATTGTAATTCCAGATTTTGCAAGTTTCCATATTTTACTTATTAGCCAGAGGAAACTAAAGGAAATTATCCTATAAAGAACAGCAATCGGATATATGAAAGCCCGCAAACTGCCTAACAGTATATCGCCTACTCCTCGGGACAGGCAGTGTGCACCTACCGCTATTCGCCGAGTTCCGCGATTAAATTGATTTCTAATCGCAAGGGAAGGAATGGACATATTAGAGCCAATCAAAACTGAAGATGACTCAAATATACTCGATTTGTTCTTGTTTATCCAAATACGCTCCATCAACTTGGAAGAGGTTTCTTCCACACCACGACCCAGCCGCTTTTTACCGACCTTGCTTGCGTTGCTGTGAAGACTTAGCTGTTCGCACGGTCAGCCACACTAAAAGCGGCTGCAATTAGAACCATTATCTGCGTCCTTGTGCGTCGCTCTTTGCTGTGATGCGCCTTTATTGGGTCAGATATGCGCCCGTGGGCATGAAGTTTGCTTTCCCGCTGAGAGATTATGGCGGGTGGGACAGGCGCTCTTTACGAAGGGTTTGTCACCTGAACGTCCGCCAGAATGATCGCGACGTTAAGCAGGTAAAACAGGCTCATGACTGGCAGTCACACATCGTCAAAACAATACCGGGCCGACATTGACGGCCTGCGCGCCATCGCGGTCAGTTCGGTGGTGCTGTTTCATGCGATCCCTGCGGCGCTGCCGGGCGGGTTTCTGGGTGTTGATATCTTCTTTGTTATCTCCGGATACCTGATCGGCGGCATTATCCTGCGCGAGCTGGTGGATTTAAAGACGCCGTTTTTTGGCTTTATCGCCAATTTCTATGCCCGCCGGGCGCGGCGCATTCTGCCGGCTTTGCTGGTGGTGCTGGCGGTGTGTCTGGGGCTGGGCTGGTTTATCCTCACACAGGAAGAATTTGGCTTTCTTGCAAACACGGCGGCCAAGTCGATCATTGGTTTGTCCAACGTCACTTTCTGGCAGTACACCAATTATTTCGGGCCGGGATCGGATGAATATCCGCTATTGATGACATGGTCGCTGGGGGTGGAAGAGCAATTCTATTTCATCGTGCCGATATTGCTGTTTGGCCTGGTGAAAATGGGACAAAAAGCGATCTGGAGCGGCATTGCGCTGATCATTCTGGCCAGCTTTGCCGCCTCGGTCTGGTTATCTGAGCGCCAGCCTGACTTTGCGTTTTACATGTTGCCGACACGCGCATGGGAGCTGGCGGCGGGCGTGGCGCTGGCGCAATGGCACCGGATGCCGGGCGGAACGGATACGGGCGCGCGCTTTGCCAATCTGGGCGCGATCCTGGGGCTGGCGTTGATTGTTCCGGGCTTTTTCCTGATCACGGAGGATATGCCCGTGCCCGGCTTTGTGACGTTGTTTCCGGTGGTCGGCGTGATGTTGCTCATTCATTTTCGCCAGTCCTGGCTGAACAGGAAAGCCTTGTCCTGTGCGCCTGTGGTAGGGATCGGGCTGATCTCTTATTCCTGGTATTTGTGGCACTGGCCGCTGATGGCGTTTGTGCGGGTGTCTGTGCCAACCGACCCTGCGCCTGCGTTGATGTTGTTGGTGGCGCTGTTGAGCGGCGGGCTTGGGTATCTCTCCTGGCGCTTTGTCGAACAGCCTTTCCGTCATTCTGGCGCAAAACCGCTGGTGACTGTCGGGCGCTATGGGGTGGTTGCTGGCGGCGTGATGGTCGCCGCGATAGGGCTGGGCAAGGTCGACAATGTTTTTGACCGCCTGCCAGATCATGCGCGCAATATTGAACAATTGGTGCAGGCCGGGCGCGGCGCGTGTCTGGTGGATCCGGGCGATATGGCCCTGCAGATTGATGACATGTGTTACCCGCAAGGCGATGGCGTCGGTGTGGCGCTAATTGGCGACAGTCACGCAGCGGCGCTGGGGCCCGGACTGACAGAAGCTGCGCAGGCAAATGGTGTGCGTCTGGTGCAAATGTCGAAATCATCCTGTCCGCCGCTATTGGAGTTTGGCTCAACCCAACCGTCTATGACCTCGCATTCAGAATGCGCGGTGTTTATGGACGCTGCGATAAAGCGCGCGATTGAGGATGAGGCGATTGAAACAGTGGTCCTTTCCGGTTTCTGGCCGCCACAGGCAGAAGACGTCGCGCCAGTCTTTCGTGAACGCTTGCAGGAGACGACGAAAGTGTTGGGCGCGGCGGGCAAGTCAGTGGTGCTGGTGGAAGATGTGCCCTTGTTTGTGGGCCATGGTCCGAAAATGGAATTAGCGTCGGTGATGTCGCTGCGCGCCTTTATTGCTGGCGCAAACGAGCTGTTTTCTGGCGAACGCGGCAGGGTCGCGGCTTCACCCTCAATCCTGGAAGAGGTGTTGCGTGAAGAAGCGCGCACAAACCCCAATGTGGAATACAAACGCCTGCGCGACATCTTTTGCCGGGACGGGTCGCAATGTCAGTTCGCGGACGAGCGGGGGCTGCATTATATCGACAAGCATCACTTGTCGATTGTGGGCTCGCGCATGATCGACTGGTCGGATGTGATGGGCCAAAATCTGGGGTCGTAAAAAAACGCCCCGGCGGGGTCTTGCCGGGGCGATGGTCCTCGGGGAGGAGGTCCGCTTAGAAGCGGTATTTTCCACCGACGGAAAGTCCGTCGATTTCAAGCTCGTCAATGTCGTAACGCGTGTAGTCGGCGTAGATGCCGAATGTGTCGGTCACGGCAAACTCTGCGCCTGCGCCAAAGCCTGCGCCGGTTTCGCTCTCGCTTTCAGAGATGCTGACGCCCGGAACGGAAGCTGTGACTTCCAGCTCTGCGTTCACAACGCCCAGACGCCCGTAAAGGGTGACGCGGTCTGTGACCGGCGCTTCGACGCGGCCGTAAAGACCGACAGCGTAGTTTAGCTCAGCAGACACATCGACGCCTTCAAAAGTGAAGTCTTCGTCGGCAACGCCAAACAGGGCTTCGCCTTCCAAACCAAGGTATGGGGTGAATTTGTAGCCCGCACGCGCGCCAAGGGCGCCAAGGTCGACGTCAATGCCATCGTCTTCTGCGCTCAGATAGGTGTATCCGCCCGACGCATAGAAGCCGGAATCCTGGGCGAGAGCGGGTGTTGCCGCCGCAAGGGCGAACAGGGGCACAAGATAGGTGTTCATGAAAAAATCCTAATATTAACAAACAAGTCGGCTAGTGACCTGCGGCCGCTAGTAACGCCTAGATTGTGTCAAAAAATGGATCTGAAAAGATCTGTCTACAGTATAAAATTTGTAATGTGAGAAGGCGTTGAAATCGCCCCGCGCAGACATTAGCGGTGGCGGGCATTTCAACTCGAACGGCACATATAGAAACGCCCCGGCGGGGTGGCGCCGGGGCGTTTCATCGGAAATGAAGATTGCTTAGAAGCGGAATCTGCCGCCGAAAGACAGACCGTCGATTTCAGTTTCTTCGATGTCGTAACGTGTGTAATCAGCGTAGATGCTGAAGTTTTCTACTACGTTGAATTCCGCACCAGCACCGTAACCTGCGCCTGTTTCGCTTGCTGATTCACTTTCTGTGAAACCAAAGACAGACGCTTCAACTTCCAGCTCTGCGTTCACAACGCCGAGACGGGCGTAGAGTGTGACATATTCGCTGACGGGCGCTTCTGCGCGCGCAAACAGACCGACTGCGTAGTTCAGGCCGATTTCGACGCTTGCGCCGCCGCCTGAAATTTCTTCTTCGGCGAAGCCGATCATGGCTTCTGCTTCTGCGCTGAAGTTCGGCGTGAACTGGTAACCCGCGCGTGTGGTCATTGCGCCAAGGTCAAATTCAACGCCTGCTTCTTCAGCAGACAAAAATGTGCCGCCAACTGTGGCGTAAAATTTAGTATCTTCGGCGAACGCCGGTGCTGCCGCTGCGATAGCGAACACGGAAAGAATTAACGATTTCATGTGGTTATCCCCAACTATCCAGGCCATACTCCGCCTGGGCGGGGGGGATGTAACAGATTCTAAATTCTGCGTAATGATTAAAATACTATTTTAGAACTTATGGGTCTGTGTGTGATTTTGCGGCAACAATCTGGGGTAGATGCGTAAACCGAGAAACACGTTGCGTATGTCATACTTTGGGTTCGATTTGCGCCCACGGTGATGCTAAGCCTTACTCCGCCATAAAGGGATGACGCATTCAGAGTTGAGTGTTGGGGATGAGGATGACCATCGTTCGAGTGATAGCAAAAATCATTACGGCTGTGTGGTTTTATGTGATCGGTTTTGTGCTCACCGGGGCGATGATCTGGGGTGTTATCTTTGTCAGCCTGCATTTATCGGACGCTGTTAAGACGGATGCGGCCATCTTACGTGTGTCTTACGCTTGGGTAAGCATGACGCTGTTGGGCGTTCTGATTGTTGGCATTCCAACGCACATCATCCTTTCATTGTGTAAGGCAAGATCGCTTGTAAGCTATCTTGGCTTTGGAATGATGTTGGGCGGTTTTCTGGGTGGGGGCGTGTTGTTGCTGTTTATAAGTTCAGCCGAGGGATGGTTCCAGTCTATGCTGGCATGCCTTTCAACGGGCGGGATATGCGCATCTGTCATGTGGTTTTGCGTGCTCAACCGGCTTAGGATTTCTTAAGGTTCAGAGCCTCCGCCTTTTTGCGAAAATCCGCCTGATCATGGTCCGGCAGGATAAGGACCCCGTTGATTAAGGGCGACTACCCGGAGCCCTTCGCTCCCTTAAAACTCCCAAAAGGAAAATTGATATGTTCTCTTTGTTTACGCGTGAGGCGAAAGCCTCAGGCGCGATACCGCTTGTGGCGTTGTCGCAATTAGGCGCGGCCCGGTGGACGCAAAATCCCGGCGCGCTGGCCCGTGAAGGATTTGAGAAAAACGCGGTCGGATATCGCGCCGTGCGTTTGATCTGTGAGGCGGCGGCGAGCGTGCCCTGGACAGCGAACGACATGGCGCATCCGGCGATCAAACTGTTGAACCGGCCCAACCCGATGCAGTCAGGCGCAGAATTGATGGAGATGTTTTACGGCCATTTGCATACGCTGGGAAACGCTTATTTGCATGGGCTGGTGCTGGAGGATGGGCCTGTGCGCGAGATCCATGCGCTGCGTCCGGATCGGATGGAAGCGATGATAGGGGCCAATGGCTGGCCGTTTGGCTGGGTGTATCGCATCGACCGTCAGGAGCGGCGCATCCTGTGTGAGCCGGATGGCTGGTCGCCTGTGTTGCATATGAAGCTGTTTTCCCCGCTGCAGGATGTGGTGGGCATGTCCCCCTTACAGGCGGCGGGCAAGGCGGTGGATATTCATAATGCGGGCGCGGCATGGGCCAAGGCGTTGATTGATAATTCCGCGCGGCCATCGGGGGCGCTTGTTTATGGCAAGGCGGGCGAGCATATGACCCACGATCAGTTTGAGCGTTTGAAAACAGAACTTAACGACAGCCACACTGGCGCGATAAATGCGGGGCGGCCGATGTTGCTGGAGGGCGGTCTGGACTGGAAACCGATGAGCTTTACGCCGTCGGATATGGATTTTGTCGCCGCCCGCCATGACGCGGCGCGCGAGATTGCGCTGGCGCTGGGCGTGCCGCCAATGATGTTGGGGATACCCGGCGACAATACTTATTCCAACTATAAAGAAGCCAATCTGGCCTTCTGGCGGCTGACGGTGCTGCCGCTGGTGGAAAAGGCGGCGGGGGCGTTGTCCAACTGGTTGTCGGAAAGGTTTGAGACGCAGGTGAGCCTGCGCCCAGATCTGGACTGCGTATCGGCCTTGTCGGCTGAGCGCGATGCGCTGTGGGCGCGACTGGAAGCGGCCAGCTTTGCCACGACAGATGAAAAACGCGCGCTGGCGGGGCTTCAATCTACCTCTGGTGGAAAGGGGCGAATAGGGTGACAATGGACAGGAAAATTGGCTGGGGCGTTGTGGTCGCGGTCGCGCTGGAGGCGATGGCGGCGCTGGTCTGGGCCGGGTCTGCGGCGGAGCGTTTGACCGATGTCGAACAACGCTTGCGCGATCAACGCTCGGTCACGGAACGCCTTGCCAGATTAGAAGCGGAAATGACTGGCGCGCGCCGCCAGCTCGACCGGATCGAAGAAAGGGTGTCAGGCAAATGACCGGAGAGGCTTTGATCGAAGGCTATGCCAGCCTGTTTGGCGAAGAGGATTTATGCGGCGATATCGTGCGCGCAGGGGCCTTTGCCCGCTCGCTGATGGGCGATGGGCAAAGCGCGCCCATGTTGTTGCAACACCAGGGCGGGCGCGTTGTCGGGCGCTGGGTGCGCATGGTTGAAGATGGCAAAGGGCTTTATGTGCGCGGGCTGGTGGATGAGAACAGCCCGGCGGGCGCAGGCGCGCTGCGGTTGATCCGGCGCGGCATGTTAAGCGGGCTTTCCATCGGCTTTATCGCCCGCAATTGGAGCCCGCGCCCGGGGCGCGGACGTGATTTAAAAACACTGGAACTGCGTGAGATATCTCTGGTGACCTCGCCCATGGCGCCCAAGGCGCGGTTTATGGTATTAAGCGATGCGGTGAAGGCTGTGGCGTAAATTATGTCTGTTTTTAATCGACAACAAACACCAATAAAACCATTCAGGGTTGTGTTTTTGTGAAATCTTAACTATTTTGACTGGGCGGGGGCAAATCCAACAAATAGAAGTTTTTGGATGGGCGTCTTAGCGAAACCAGACCGCTTTTTCAAAGCATGTTATGGGGGGGATAATAATGGGACTATTTCAAAAAACGTTGATTTTGTTGGGGGCTGCGTCAATCTCACTGGCTTCACATGCACAAAGTGCAAACGGACCCAGTTTCCATTCCAGTTACGATCTGCCGGATTGGCGTGGCGATTTAACAGATTTAAGGCTGAATTTCCAAAGTTATCGCTCTGCTGTTTTAAACGACAACTCTCTATCAGTTGACGAAAAAGTCGATCTGATCATTGAGAAGAGAAATGAAATTCGATCCAGTTTTGTCGAGAAACGACAGAAATTGTACCAAGGTTATAGGTATAAAATGGGCGTCCCTCATTCCTGCACCAAGGGCTATTCGGGCGGTACTAAAGACTGTGGCAAAAAGTGCGAAACTGTTACTAGGTCATCATTGTACACCAAAGAAAAATGGGTTGAAGCGTGGCGCAAAG
This sequence comes from uncultured Hyphomonadaceae bacterium, assembly GCA_964342355.1. Lineage (GTDB taxonomy): Bacteria > Pseudomonadota > Alphaproteobacteria > Caulobacterales > Hyphomonadaceae > Hirschia. The sequence continues at coordinate 91,896 of CAYFFG010000009.1, read as the reverse complement.
ATACAGATAAAAGGCCGGCCGATCTGGCTAAATCTAATGATGGTAGAAAATCATCCGAAGGTTTGGTGACTGCTGACGGAAAGCGAATTTGTACAAAAGAATTGATAAAATCGGGTAAGGGTAGAAAGGCGGCATATACATTAGCAACTTTTCGAATTGAGCCCGCCAGTATCAATCAGTACGTCGAAAAAGAAGCAGATGCATTTATGACTTTTATTGTGTCTTCGCCGACCTGATCTTCTTTAGTAACGCCTCTCAATTCAAAGTGAGGCGTTGTTACGACCTGGCCTCCAGTGTTGCAAATACAGCAGCATTTTATTTCGCTCCTAAGGAGCTGAAAAGCTAGCTTTGCCTTTCAGTTTAAGCCGCACCGGACATTCGTTCACGGATAATTGTTCCTGACCATTATTGTACACTTTGGGTTGAATGATACGCTTAGTGTCGTTGGTTGGATTGGGGGTGAGCATGGTATCTGGAATTGCGGTGATGGCGTTGCGTGGCGGGCTGACGTTTCTGGTGTTGGCTGGCGGCTTCTTATTTTTGCTGGGCATTGCGCCTTTTCTCGATTTACATCCGTTAAGCGCATTGGGTCTGGAAGGCATAAGCTATCCAGAGCTGCGCAGGCTGGGCTCGAACGTGACACTTTTTGGCGCTGTGCCGCTGTTTCTTTTTTGGCCGCCACGCTTCTAAATCCCCCATGGGCTGTGGGCGCAAAATGGTGTATGCTGACTCATCTAAAGTTGCAGCATGAGGGCATGGGTCATGGAACTGCACGCAGAGACCAAAACAGCGCTGGACAAAACAACGGCTGAAAAAGGCCGCAGTGTCGCTTCGCGGCTTTTCAGCGTTTTGATTTTATCCATAGTCGCGCTGGCGTTTATGGTGGCGCTGGTTCTGTCCAACAGGGCGGACGCTGCGCCGCTATCTGAGGCCTGGCGCAATATCGGCTTGTTGTTTGGTGTGGTGGTGTCTGGCCTTGTCATTCTTTATTGCGGGCCGCTGGTGTTGCGCGCGGTCGAGCCGGACTGGGCAAAGCGCCGGGCGCTGAAGGAAATGATCGCCCTTTATGGTGTGGGCGCGAGCGTCGTGGTAATCGCAGCGCTGACAGTGTTTGGCGGCGGATAAGCGCTGGAAGATTTAGGTCAGTACTCGATGTATTTGGCCAGAAGAGTTCCAAACCAAAGTCCAAAACCTAGCTCAAGAATGAAGTTGATCAGCATTAACACGCCGACGATCCCCCAAATGTGGGCAAAGAATATGAGGCGCACAAATGTTTCTTGAGAAAGCTCCAAATCACTTAAACGTCTTCGTGAAGTCCAATATTTTTCAGAGTCAGTATGATAAGTTTCATCTTCGCTTTGAAAAATGGAAGTATCTTTCATATTGATGCGAGACGAGAGCCAACCAACTCCTCTGGCTACTTTGTAGAATAACAATAAAACAAAAATTGTGATGCCAATCACAAGCAGAATATCGAACATAAAAACCCCCAGTGTGAGGGGCAGAATTTCAAGATTCTGCACGATGTTCTACTAAAAATAGCAATCAAAACACACGAATTCCCCGCGGGATCCGGGCGGGTGTGGGCGGCATGACGTGTCGCGCCCCTAAATTCCGGACGTTTAAACGACCTTTATTCAAGGAAAAATCATGACAATTGAAACCAAGATGGACGCTGCAGCGCAGGCTGGAGCGAGCGGAGACGTGCGCGCGGCCACAGCTGACATGCTGGCGGCGTTTGAAGCGCTGAAGGCGGCCAATGACCAGCGCCTTTATGAGATTGAAACGCGCGGGGGCCCTGATCCGCTGATCAATGACAAGCTGGCGCGCATTGAAACGGCGCTGGACAAACAAAAAGACCGGCTCGACCGGATGGCGCTGGATGGCGCGCGTCCGGCGGCGGGCGGCCGTGTGAATGACAATACCGAGCATAAATCCGCATGGGATGGGTATCTGCGTTCAGGCGATGATAGCCAGCTGGCGCGCCTGGACACAAAAGCGCTGACACAGGGCACAGATGCGCAGGGCGGCTATGTGGCGCCGCCGGAGCTGGACCGGCTGATCGAAGCGCGCTTAACCGCGGCAAGCCCGATGCGCCAGATTGCAACCGTGCGGCAAACATCAGCCATGGTGTTTAAAAAGCCGGTGGGATTAGGCGCACAAGGCGCATGGGCGGCTGAAACGGGCGCGCGGGCGGAAACAACCGCGCCGACGCTGGACTTGCTGGAATTTCCAGCCGCAGAACTTTACGCCATGCCGGCCGCGACACAGACCCTGCTGGATGACGCTTACGCCGACATTGACGCCTGGCTGGCGGATGAAGTGGAAGGCGCTTTTTCCGCGCAGGAAAGCGCAGCCTTTGTTGTTGGGGACGGATCAAACAAGCCGAAGGGCTTTTTAGACTATGATATTGTCGCCAACGCGTCTCACACATGGGGCGAGATCGGGGCGGTGGCCTCTGGCGGGACTGGCGGGTTTGCCGCCAGTGATCCGGTGGATGCGCTGATTGACCTGATGTATGCGCCAAAGTCGCTGTTTCGCGCCAATGCCCGCTTTGTCATGAACCGACGCACGCTGTCGGCTGTGCGCAAGCTGAAGGATGAAAGCGGCGCTTATATCTGGCGTCCGGGGGCGGCAGGCGAGGCGACCACGATCCTGGGCTATCCGGTGACCGAGATTGAGGACATGCCCGACATTGCCGCAAATGAGGCGGCGATTGCGTTTGGCGACTTTAAGAAAGGCTATCTGATTGTTGACCGTCAGGGCGCGCGGGTGCTGCGTGACCCGTATTCCGCCAAGCCTTATGTGTTGTTCTACACCACGAAGCGCGTTGGCGGCGGCGTCCAGAACTTTGACGCCATTAAGGTGATGACGTTTTAATAGCGCGCTGAACTAAGGAGGGGCGGGATGTCGGACATATATGCGCGGATAGAGGGGCGTTTGGAGGCGTTAGACTTACCTTATGCTAGGGCATCAAGAGCGGCGGGACTAAACCAAGCATATCTTCGGCAATTACTTAAAGATAAGACCAGTCCAACTGTGCAGATTATCGAAAAACTCGCCCCCGTTCTTGAAACTTCGGTGGCGTGGCTGGTGGCGGGCGAAGGACCTGAGCACATCATCCCTGAGGATGCCGCTTTTGTTGAACTCGCCGGTCTCTGGCGCGCTTTGCCGCCGGACAAACAATCCCATTTGCTAAGCTATGCCCGCTTTCTTGCAAGCGACACGACAGGCGATAAATAGCGTAACTCTTGCCCGAAAACGTGTTGATTTACATGTTTGTTCATGCAATGTTCTTGCGCATTGGGTGGGAATGGCATGAACATATTTCGGCAATGGTTGGGGTATTTGCGGTGGCGGTTTGCGGGTGATGGTCCACGCGCGCGCAATGAGCAACGCAAAGTCTTGCAGACGTTTTTGAATGCGTCCGCAATTGGGAGTCTGGCTGGGGCCGTCTTGGATTCTGCGCAGAAAAGCTCGAAGTTCGATCTGGCAGGTGCTATATTCCTCGTATGTTTCGGTGTGGCCTGCTTAATTGTGAGCTATGTTGTGGCTGGCCGGTTTGAAAAGGAGACCTGACATGGAGACCCAGACTTTGGCGTTGATCGTCATGGCGCTCGTTTTATGCATTGGTCTGTTCGGGCTATTGATTGATTATCGTCCTGATGATGGCGAAAAGAAAAAACGTCCGCATTAGGTCGCCGCTAACACCACAATACCTTTCAACAAGGCCCTGACCGGAAGGTCGGGGCTTTGTTGTTTTTGGTCTGTGGCCGCTTGACTAGCCGATGGGCGGTCCGGCGGTGGCGATGGAGGCGCAGATCATCAGCACGATACCGCCAATCACTGCGAACGCAGCAAATGGGCGATAAGTGCTTGGCTGGAAGAATTTCAGCGTCACATCCATGAAGAGTTTGGGGATGGCCAGGAATAGCGCGCCTTCAATCAGACCGCCCCAGCCAAGCAAGGTGACGATGATGGCCATCGGATCGGTCCAGTGATGGTGGGCGTAAAGAATGCTTGCGCCCAGCACATAAACCACGACGCCCGTGATGAAAGACAGGGCGGCGCTTTCCCTTAATTCCAGAATGAGGTTTTCCCAGCGGTCTTTCGACGTAAAGCCTGAAATGCCGGCGAAAATCATGTAGCCGCCAAGCACTTTGGCAAGAAAGAGTGTGAGCGGCACAGCTGTGGTGATCATGACTTGTCACCTCCGTTTGTCTCGACGCGTCCGAAAACGGACGAAGTCTTTATTAGTCTAGCTTAACTTTCAAAGAGATCAAAATGCACATAACGACGCTGGTTCCGCCGGCGAGCGAGCCTGTGGCTTTGGCCGCATGCAAGGCTTTCCTGAAGGTGGATTATGACGGGCAGGATGAGCTGATCACATCACTCATATCCGCAGCCCGCGCACAGGTTGAAATCGCCTCCCAAACAGCGCTGATCGACCGGACGGTGCGTATTGCCTACGACAAATGGCCAGAGGCTGCGTTTTGCACCGGACGGTTAACGTTGCCGGTCAAGCCCGCCAAGGCGCTGAATTTAATCGAAATAGATGGTTTAGATTATACGGAACAGTTTGTCTTATCGAATTATGAACGCAGCGTACTCACTTTTTCGGGGTCTGATTTACCATTTGCGGATCATTCCGTCATTGTGGAGGTGATTGTCGGGTCGGGCGCGGATGAAAACGCGATCCCGCCGGACCTGCGTTTGGCGGTGCTGTTTGCTGTGGCGGACGCCTATCAGAATGGCGAACAGGGTGGCGCATTGTCGGCGCGGGTAAAAGCATTGACCGCTCCCTGGCGGGAGGTGCGCATATGACCGTATCGCACGAAAGCGCGTTTTTAGATGGCGTGTTAGCTCACCTTAAGAATGCAAGTGAGCTGCAATCTGTGTTTGGCGACAATCCGCGCATTGTGGATGCGCCAGGACGGGCGCGGCTTTCCTATCCGCATATCCGCGTGGCGCGTCATCAGACAGAAAATGCCGATGCGCAGTTGATGCCGATGATTGATCACACGCTGGATCTGCATGTGATGACGCAATGGGGCGGGCGATCTGCGGCGCGCGAAGCGGTAGGCGTTGTCAGGGGCGTGCTGGAAACAGGCCCGATCATGCTGGCGGCGCCGTTTCAACTTGGCTGGGCCTATATCGCGCTGACAGACACGCTTTTGCTCAATGATTATAACACTTTCCGATCCATCGTCCGCATAAAAGCGCGCACGCGGATTAACTCTACTTGACATATTCTGCGAATGTGAACACATTGAGAACATTCCAGAAGAGGAGGATCTCTTTTGACCAAACTTTTGGATAGCCCGAATGAGGTTCTGACTGCGCCAAGTTGGAAAGCGATTCGCAGTAGGGTGTAACTTTTGAGCGCAGTCCGATTGGGCAACTCGATATGCTTCAAACGCTATTGGGATCCAGCGTTGGTGGTTTGGCGCCAATCCAGCGATTGAGGACTGAGAGTGTGCGAAACGCCGATTAGTTTACTTTGAACTGTCTAGCGAGATGCTGGTACAGCAATCAAAATAAAATAGTCGAACCAAAGCACTCTCAGCTCTGCTCAAACCAAGGGTTTCAGACTCTTAATAGTGTCGCGCACTGAAGCCTTGACCTGTCGTCGGCGGGTCTTCATATTTAAGGCTCTAATGGAGTTTTGATGTCTTCTAATCTTTCAGAGGCCCGGTAACGGGCTTGCCGTTAAAGACGCTGATGAGCAGCGTCAGGCAGGCCAGGAAAAAACGAAGTCGCTGACCTGTGTGTCAGCGGAAGTTTTTGTGCGTCCGTGCGGCGCATCGCTGGAAGACACCCAAATGGACATTTCACGCGCTGAACAGCGCATTCTTCATCTGCTAGCGCAAGGCGGCAGACTGGAAGTTACCCGTGATGAAAATCGCAAGCTGAAAGAAATCATCTGCATTAATCGGGATGGTTGGAAAGCGCCAAATCTTGACGCTTTTCTGTTTCGCAAACTGAAGCGAAAGCGCGCCATCGCCTCCAAAGGAGGCAAGCCCTATGTCATCACCAGACGGGGCCTGGAGCTTGTTCGATCAGAACTGGATAACAGGTAGATGCGTGCAAAGTCCGCCAGTCAGAACTGTGTTTTTGACTGGCGGATGCCCGTTTTTTAAGGATTTTCGCTGGCGCGGGAGCCTTCGATGCGGTCGCCCCAGTCGGCATAACGCAAGGCTTTGCCAGTCTCGATATAAGACTTCATTGAGGAGAGGATAGCGGGCCAGCCTTTGGCGATACCGCGGCGCACGGCGGAGTTTTCCGGAAAGCCCTGATGGGTGACGGTCAGCATGGTGGACGGGCCATTGGTCACGATGTCGTATGTGACCAGCGACATGCCTTCATCATGCATGGGGCCATGACCGCCGACGCGGAAAGAGTGGACCAGTTTTTCAGGCGCTTCAGCTTCTAAAATCTCACCCTGCACGTCGTCCTTGCCGTCGCGGCGAAAGATGATGGGCGAGCCGGAGGTGAATGTGGAGAGCATGTGCGTGTCTGACCACCAGCTGCGTGGCGCTTCGTTCTCTATCAGCGTTTCCCAGACCTTTTCAGGGCTTGCGCCGATATAGATTGTGTAAACGAAAGCGTTCTGGCTCATCAGGGAACTCCCTCAGCTGCTCAAATCAAAAGGCACGATAGGGCCCTTTGGCGGATAAGCCTAGAGCGAATGCGGTCGCTTGGTAAGTGGTTGCTAGCCGAAATATTCAACAAATGTAGAAACGAAAAGGAGGCCGCCATGGCGATGCGGCAGGGCCGGGACGTGATCATGCGCATGTATGATAACGCTGAAGGCGAGTATTTAACGATTGCCGGCTTGCGTGCGCGGGATATCCGGCTGCGCGCAGATGCTGTGGATTCAACCGCGCAGGATAATTTTGACGGCTGGCGCAGACTGTTAAGCGGGGCAGGCAAAAAGCGTGTCGATATCACCGGGGATGGTGTCTTTACCGATGTGGCCTCCGACACGTTGATGCGAGAGACATTCTTTGCGCGCGATTTATGCCTTTTAGAGCTGGATATCTCTCAATTCGGCCTGATGCGCGGGGATTTCTTTGTCTCACAGCTTGCCTATGGCGGGCGGGAAAAAGGTGAGGCGCAGTTTTCCATCACGCTTTCTTCGGCGGGGCCGATCGCCTTTGCGCCAGGAGGGGGATCATGACGGATCGCTTTGATGATTTGCGTCTGGAACTGGATGGCCTGGTGGAGGAAGCGGGCGAGCGGGTGGCGAGTGAGATCCGCCGGGCAATCCGCGATGGCGAAGCTGAGTTTGCTGATGTGGCCGAACGCATCGCGCTGACAGTGCTTGAGCGGGTGCTGGCCAGCGCTCTGGCAGACATTGGCGGCACGCAAACGGGTGGGGCCCAAGGAGAGGCTGTGGGGATTGTGTCTGATCTCATCACCCGTGGGAGCCGGTTTATATGAGCGGGTTTCATGATGTGCGTTTGCCATTGGCGCTGGCGATGGCGGCGTCGGGCGGGCCGGAATGGAAGACGGATGTTGTGCCGCTAGCGTCTGGCAAAGAGTGGCGAAACGGGCTGTGGTCACGCCCCAAACGACGCTGGGATGTGGGCGGGGCGGCGCAATCACGCGATGACTTAGAGGCGCTGACAAGGTTTTTTGAGGCGCGGCGGGGGCGGCTTTATTCTTTCAGGTTTCGTGATGTGGCGGACTGGCGAAGCTGTGCTGCTCAAGGGGATATCTCCCCGTTTGATCAGCTGCTTGGGACTGGCGATGGCGCGGCAACGGCGTTTCAACTGGTCAAACACTATGAGAGCGGCGGTGAGACAAGCCTGCGCAAGATCACCAAATCGGTGACTGACAGCGTGCGTGTGGCGGTGGATGGCGCAGAGATTGAGACCGGGTGGAGCGTTGATCATACAATGGGTCTCATCACGTTTGACCAAGCGCCGCAGGCGGGCGCGCCTGTGACCGCTGGCTTTGAATTCGACGCACATGCGCGCTTTGACACCGATTTTCTCAATATCAGCTTGAGCGCCCTGAACGCCGGACGATTGGTATCAGCGCCGATTATTGAAATACTGGACTAGATTTTCATGAAACAGATTGATCCTGAATTGGCCGCCCGGCTCGCGTCGGGCGCAACGAGCCTATGCCTGTGCTGGCGATTTTCGCGCCGGGATGGCGCCGTCTTTGGCGCAACTGACCATGACACCGACCTTGTTGTGGAAGGTGTGACCTATCATGCCGCCAGCGGGTTGGCGGGCGCCAGTTTTCTAACCTCCGCCGGACTGGCGCCGGGACGCGCGACATGTGCGGGGGCTTTGTCGATTGATTTCCTCAGAGAAGACGCGCTGCGCGATGGGGTGTGGAATAACGCGGCGGTGGATGTCTTTCGCGTCGACTGGCTGCAACCGGACCTCAGCGTGCATGTCTGGTCTGGGTTTATCGGCGAAGTTACCTGTGACGGCGCGCGGTTTGAGAGCGAACTTGTCGGGCGAAAAGCAGAGCTGGAGCGGTTGATCGGGCGGGTATATGCGCGCCAGTGTGACGCCGATCTTGGCGGGGTGCGATGCCGTGTTGATCTGGAGCAGTCAGGCTATCGTCATGAGACCCAGATTGCGGGCGTTATCAGCGACAAGGAATTGGAACTGGTAAGCGCTGGTGCGTTTGAGGCGGGCTGGTTTGTGGGCGGTCAGCTGCGTGCTCAAGGCGCCGCTGCTGCGCGCATCGCTTCGATGGATGGGGTGCGCGTCAGGCTCAATCAGGCGCTCAGCCTGGAACCAGGCGAAGCGGTCACACTGATCGCCGGGTGCGACAAGAGCTGGGCGACATGCCGGACCAAATTTCAAAATGGTGACAATTTTCAGGGCTTTCCGCATCTGCCGGGGCCGGATGCAATATTCACTGGTCCTTCCTCACGCCATGAAAACGATGGAGGCGCGCGATGAGTGTGTCACCAGAGGCGATTGTCAGCGAAGCACGCACCTGGCTGGGCACGCCTTATCAACATCAGGCAAGCGTACGTCATGCTGGCTGTGATTGTCTGGGTCTGGTGCGTGGGGTCTGGCGCAGATTTTATGGAGATGAGCCTGAATGTGCGCCGCCTTATACGCCCGATTGGGCCGAAGCGCTGGGGGAAGAGACATTGCTGGACGCGGCAAGGCGCCACCTTGTTGAAATTCCCCTGACCGCCGCCAGCAAAGGCGACGTGCTGTTATTCCGCATGGGGCTGGGCGCGCCGGCCAAACATGCTGCGATCATGACGGCGCCGGACCGGATTATTCACGCGTATTGGGGCCGATCAGTCGTTGAAACACGTTTGTCGCCCTGGTGGACGCGCCGGATTGCGAGCGCGTTTTCTTTTCCTGAGCGCGCAGAACCTGAAGGCTATGGAGACATACATCATGGCTGAGCTCGTTTTTTCCAGCATCGGGCAAAGTGTTGGGTCTGCGCTATTGCCAAATGGTGTGAGCGTTTTGGGGCAGCAGGTGTCGGGGGCTGCGATTGGCCAGTTCGTGGGGTCGCTGGCGGGTGCTGCGGTGGACAGCTATCTTTTTGCGTCACATGTGGAAGGCCCGCGCATTGCTGATCTTCAGGTGACGCAAAGCCGGGAAGGCGCACCGATCCCTGATGTGTTTGGGCGTATGCGGATTGGCGGCAACGTCATCTGGGCGGCCCGCTTTCAGGAACAGGCGCGGCGTCAGGGCGGCGGTAAGGGCGGACCTAGCGCGACGACATATGCGTATTCACTGAGCTTTGCGGTAGGCCTCTGTGAGGGTGAGGTGTCGCAAGTGACCCGCATATGGGCCAATGGCGAAGAGCTGGATTTAGCCGCGATCAACTGGCGACTTTATTCCGGGCGGGATGATCAGGCGCCGGATGCGTTGATCGAAGCTATCGAAGGTAAAGCGCCCGCATATCGCGGGCTGGCTTATGTGGTGTTTGAGGATTTGCCGCTGGAGGCGTTTGGCAATCGCATGCCGCAATTATCATTTGAGGTGGTGCGTCCGGGCGGCAAGGCGACAAATGAAGGGCGGCTGGAGCAGGCAATCACGTCGGTGAACCTTATCCCCGGATCAGGTGAGTTTGCCTACGCAACCGATATTGTGCGCCGGGTGATCGCAGATGGCGAAGAAGCGCCGGAAAACCAGCATTCGTCCGCGTCGGTCGCCAACTTTACTGCGTCGCTCGATCAGTTGGTGGCGGAGTTGCCTAACCTTGAGCACGTCAATCTGATCGTTGGTTGGTTTGGCACCGACCTTCGCTGTGGAGCGTGTGAAATCCATCCAGGTGTTGAGATATCCGAGAAATCCACGCGGCCAATGGTGTGGAACGTCGCGGGTGTGGGCCGGGCGAACGCTTATCTTGTCAGCCAAAGCGATGGCCGGGCCAATTATGGCGGCACGCCCACAGATGACAGCGTGATCCAAGCTATTCAGGCGCTAAAGGCGCGCGGGATCCGGGTGACGCTTTATCCGTTTGTGTTCATGGATGTGGAGCCCGGAAACGGATTGCCGGACCCTTATGGCGGCGAAGAACAGGCGGCGTTTCCCTGGCGCGGGCGGATCACCTGTGCGGCGGGAACCGATTTGACTGCTGGCGCGGCTGATCAGGTTGCGGACTTTTTCGGCAATGGAGCGGATTGGCGCTATAAACGGTTCATTCTGCACTATGCTGGGGTGGCTCAAGCGGCTGGCGGTGTGGATGCGTTTCTGATTGGCTCTGAAATGGTGGGGATGACGCGTGTGCGCTCGGGGCCGGGGCAGTACCCGGCGGTGGCGCAGCTGGCAGATCTGGCTGAGGATGTGCGCGCGATTATTGGTGCTGAGACAAAGCTTTCTTATGCTGCGGACTGGACGGAATATGGCGCGCATGCGCCGCCCGATGGGTCAGGCGATGTTGGCTTTCCGCTGGATGAGGTGTGGGCGCACCCCGACATCGATTTTGTCGGGGTAGACTGGTATCCGCCTTTGTCTGATTGGCGTGAGGGCGCGACGCATCTGGATAAACTGGCGGGCGCGCGCTCAGCTTACGATCTGGACTATTTGGTCAGCCAGATGGAAGCAGGCGAAGCGTTTGACTGGTATTATGCCTCGCAAGATGACAGGGACGCACAGGCGCGTACGCAGATCACAGACGGCGCCTATGAAGAGCCGTGGATATATCGGCAAAAAGATATCCGCAGCTGGGCTCAGAATGCGCACTATCCGCGCGTGGGTGGGGTGCGATCAACAACGCCGACAAGCTGGACGCCGGGATCAAAACCTCTTCGCTTTGTCGAGTTTGGCGTTCCCGCCGTGGACAAAGGCGCTAACCAGCCGAATGTGTTTTACGATCCGAAGAGTTCTGAAAACGCGTTGCCGCATTATTCAAATGGCGCGCGGGATGATCTGATCCAGCGGCGGGTTTTAGAGGCGTTCATCGCTTACTGGCGTGATGACCCGCTAATTGATCAGGACGGGATATCCATCTGGGCGTGGGACATGCGGCCTTTTCCATATTGGCCGTTGCGAGATGATATCTGGGGCGATGGCGATAATTGGCGGTTTGGACACTGGTTGAATGGGCGCACTGGCGCAGCGGCCCTGGCGGACGTGGTTGCGGATTTATTTGCGCCAGCAGGTGTCAGTCTGGATGCCAGCCAGCTGGATGGGCTGGTGGCGGGCTATGCGCGCGACCGGGTGATGCGCCTGCGTGGCGCGCTGGAGCCATTGCGCGTGAGTTTTGATTTTCATTGTGCTGAGACGCCTGACGGGCTGGTCTTTAAGGGGGGTGTCGCTGATGCGGTTTCCATCAGCCAGGATGATATCGCGTCGATCAAGCTTCGCACCGGAAAGGCTTATGCCCGAGAGGACATGGAGCGCGACGGGCGGCGCTTGCGGCTTAATTACATTGATGCGGCGAACAATCATGCCTCAGCGAGTGTGCTGTCGTGGGGATCGCAGGATGAACCGGTTGCTGGGTATTCATTGCCATTGCTGCTTGATCCGACACAGGCGGACGTGATGGCGGACGTGTTGCGCGATCGGGCTGATGCGGCGCGCAATCAATTGTCTTTGGAGTTGGGGGCGATCGGGCTTGTTGTGGAGCCGGGTGATATTCTCAGCGTTGATGGCGCAAGCTGGAAAGTGCGTGAACAAGAAGCGGTTCTGTCATCCACAGTGATTTTAGAACGTGTGGGCGGCCAAGCGCCGTCGCTCAATATTGCGCCATTAGGCGTCATTGAAGGCGCAGATACATTTCAATCCGCACCAGATGTGGTTGTTGTCGATGCGCCGCCTCTGCCGGGAGAAGAAGATGATGCTTCGCCCTTTGTCTTCGCATATGCCTCGCCCTGGACAGGCGCTTTGCGTGTTAGCGCAGGCGTGGATGAAGCCAACCTCACGGAGCGCGCGATCCTCACCCAGCCTTGCGTTATGGGACGATTGTTAAATGATTTGCCTGCGCGCGCAGGAAGTCGCTGGATAGATCAGACGGTCGAGGTTGAGGTCAAAGGCGGGGTCTTGTCCTCAAAAAGCGAGCTGGCGGTCCTTAATGGCGCAAATGCCGCCTTTATTGAAACGGGCGCCGGGTGGGAGATGATCCAGTTTCAGCATGCTGAGCTGATCGGCGCTAACGTTTACAGGCTGGAGCGATTGCTGCGCGGACAGCAAGGCAGTGATGCGGCGCGTGAAAAAGGCGCTGTGACGGGCGCGCGTATCTTGTTCCTTGGCTATGGCGAACAGCGAATAGACGTAAGCGAACATGAATTAGATACGCCCATTGCCTGGCGGGCTGTGTTTGAAAAGGACGTGTCCGCCGAATCGTCTGGTGACGCTGTTTGGCGCGCAAAAGCGCTAAACCCATGGAAACCGGCGCATTTTCAGGCAGATTTTACGCTGGATACGGTCAATATTTCGTGGGTGCGCCGCGTGCGAAAACGCGGCGATAACTGGGCTTTGGATATTCCGTCAAACTCATCTGATACGTCTTTCTGTGTGGAAGCTATTCTCAATGGCGAAGTGGTCAGAAGTTGGAAAACATTAGCAACTTCAATTGATTATGATGTTTCTGACCTGCAATCAGATTATGCGGGAGAAAATGAAGCGAATATCCGTGTTTGGGAAATGTCACCGCTGGGCATTCAAGGTCTTTCCGCTGAACTGACCTTTAACTTCTAAAGACTGACATCTTTTATTTTTTGTAAGGCGGGGCTACTTCCATAACACAGAATAAGAGTGACAGGAGTCATCCGCCGTTGAGTTGGGATCCTTATAAGACGCTAGGTATTAAACGCGACGCTGGCGAAAAGGACATTAAGAGCGCTTATCGCAAGCTTGCAAAAGAGCTGCACCCTGACGTGCGCCCAAATGACAAGGCGGCTGAGGCGCAGTTTAAGAAAGTCAGCGCAGCCTTCAGCTTGTTATCCGACAAGGAAAAACGCGCACGCTTTGATCGTGGCGAGATAGACGCTGACGGCAATGAGAAAGCGCATTTTCAGGGCGGTTACCATCCAGGCGGTTTCGGCGGCATCGGTGCTGGCGGTCCGTTTGGGGCGCAAGGCGGGGCGCGTCCGGGGCCGGATGTGTTTGAAGATCTGTTTGGCGGCATGTTCGGTCAGGGCGGCGGGCGTAGTCGCGGTAATTATGGCCCCATGCGCGGCAGCGATGTGCGCTATAAAATGAATATCGACTTTGTCGACGCGGTAAATGGCGGACGCAAGCGCGTGACCATGGCGGATAACCGCTCGCTGGACGTCAATATTCCGGCAGGTGTGGAGACCGGTCAGACATTGCGCCTGAAAGGCCAGGGCGAGCAGGGGATGAATGGCGGACCGGCAGGCGATGCGCTGGTGGAAGTCACTGTCAGCGATCACAGCCTCTATCGCCGCGAAGGCGATAATATCCGCATGGATCTGCGTATTTCCCTTAAAGAAGCCGTTGAAGGCGGAAAAGTCACTGCGCCAACACCGACAGGAAATGTGTCCTTGAACGTTCCAGCTGGAAGTAATTCCGGCGCGGTACTGCGTTTAAAGGGCAAAGGCGTGCAGGCGCGGACCAAGGCAGGCGACTTGTTGGCCCGTCTTATCGTGACCTTGCCGGACGAACCGGATGAAGAATTGAAGAAGTTTGTCAAATCCTGGTCCAGGCGTGATGAAAATGTGCGCGACTAGATAAGCAAACACCAAATACAGCCTTGCTGTATGTAAAAAGCACACTGTTTTTATGAAAACTGCTGTTATGAGCAGATTGTTCAGAAAACATTCACGACGGGGGCGTTTAGGTCTTACACTATGTATCGTTGTTTGATCATAACGCTTCTGGCTTTGAGCGCGCCTTTAGGACAGGCAAGCGCGCAGGATTTCCTGCGTCCTGGTCTTGTGCCGCACAATGAAGCCCGCGACGCCTCGCGCAAGGGCGATATGATCTCGCTTTCCAATGTCAGCCGCAATCTTGCGCGCCAATATGGCGGTGAGTTGCTGGACGCCTCGCTCTATTCTGATGGCCGGGGCGGCTATTATTATGATGTCAAATGGCTGGCAGGCAGCGGCTCTGTTCTCAAGCTTCGTGTTGATGCGGCAAATGGACGGGTCCTGCGGTCTAACGGAGGTTAAAACCCCATGCGCATCCTGATTGTCGAAGATGACCCGCAACTGGGCGACCAGCTGAAAAACGCCCTGTCCAGCACAGGATATGCCGTGGATCTGGCGCGTGACGGCGAAGAAGGTCACTTTCTTGGCGATACGGAGCCTTATGATGCGGTCATACTGGACTTGGGTCTGCCAAAACTTGATGGTGTGAGTGTGCTGGAGCGCTGGCGGCGCGACGGGAAAGCCATGCCGGTTATGATCCTGACGGCGCGCGATCGTTGGAGTGAAAAAGTGGCCGGCTTTGACGCGGGCGCGGACGATTATCTGACCAAGCCGTTTTACACTGAAGAATTACTGGCGCGTCTGCGGGCGTTATTGCGCCGGACAGCAGGTCATTCCAGCGCCATGCTGGAGTGTGGCGACCTGATGGTCGACACCAGCTCTGCGCGCGCGACGGTTATGGGCAATCTGATCAAGCTGACCGCCCATGAATATCGCGTCCTGAGCTATCTTATTCACCATCAGGGCCGGGTTGTGCCGCGCACCGAATTGGTAGAACACATTTACGATCAGGACTTTGACCGTGACTCCAACACGATCGAGGTTTTTGTCGGCCGTCTGCGCAAGAAAATCGGCTCCAACCGTATTTTGACTGAGCGCGGACTTGGCTATCGTCTCGTTGATCCAAAGGCGGACAAGGAAGACTAGATCGGACGTGTGAATGGAGCTGGATAAAAGAGGCAAGCTAAGCTGGCTCTATCGAATACGCCGCGTTGTTTTTGGATCAATCACTGGCCGATTGATCTCCTCATCCCTTTTGATGAGCGTGCTGATCGTTGTAATCGCAACATCTATTCTTGGCGTGACCTATCGCCGTGAATCAGAAGAATTCCTGCATACTGAACTGGACGCCACCATCCGCGCGCTGACATCTGCGCTGCGGTCCGGGCCAAATGGCAAAGTCATGGTGGACACGGCGGTGATGCCGAATGATCCGCGCTATGATCAGGTTTGGTCCGGTTGGTATTATGGCTTTGTGCCAATGTCTGCTGACGGGGACAATCTGTCTGAAATTGGCGTTTCGCGCAGTTTATGGGATGCGGACGTGCCGGTGACACAGGCTCAGAAAGAATTAGCTGGCGCACGCCTTGGGGGGACATTCTATTATAGCGCCGTCGGACCTGAAGGGGAGCCATTGCGGGTGGCGATCCGGGCGGTGCAATTGCCTGAACAGGACGACGCCATTCTGGTGTTTGCGGGCATTACCAGCGAGGCGGCGCGTCAGGCAGAGAACAATCTGCGCAACAAGCTGATACAGGTGGTTGGCCTGATGCTGATCATCATGCTCGCAACCATTGGCCTCATTATCTACACCGGATTGCGGCCATTGCGTCTGATCCGTGAAAATCTGGACGCTATCCGTGAAGGGCGCGCCACGCGGTTGAGCGGTGATTATTCAACAGAGATCAAGCCGCTTGTGGATGATATGAACCGGGTCCTGCAGCACAATGAAGAAGTCGTGGACCGCACGCGCACGCATGTGGGCAATCTGGCGCATGCCCTAAAGAACCCGCTTGCGGTACTCATGAATGAGCCAGGTGATGGCGGACCTTATTCTGAGCTGGTCAAAGACAACACGCTGCGGATGCGGGACAATGTCGATCACTGGCTGCGGCGCGCGCAAACAGCGGCGCGGGCGCAAGTGCCCGGCGCGCGCACAGAGATTGAGCCTGTCGTGGAAGACATCGCGATCATGCTGGAACGCATTCATCGCGATAAAAATCTGGCTGTTGAACTGAACGTTGACGAAGAAGCGGTCTTCAGAGGCGAAAAACAGGACTTGGAAGATCTGGTGGGAAATCTGATGGAAAACGCAGCAAAATGGATGCAGCGACGCATGTCGGTGACCGTTGCGCGCGCGCAGGGGTTTGTCACTGTGCATGTGGATGATGATGGACCGGGCTTAAAGCCGGAAGATCGCGAGATCGCACTTTTGCGCGGCAAGCGTTTGGATGAAACAGCGCCGGGCAGTGGGCTGGGCCTTTCCATTGTCAAAGACACGGCAGAGATTTATGGCGGATCGTTGAGTTTGCATGAAAGCCCGCTGGGCGGATTGCGTGCGACGCTTGAATTACCGGCGGCGGTGTAAGTTATGGTGTTATTTTTCATTGGCCTGGCGGCCGCGATGGGGCTGGCGTTCTGGATTGGTCAGAACTGGCTATGGCGTGGCGGCATATTTGTGGTGTTCGCCAGTGCGCTGATCACATATTCGCTGATCGGAAGACCGGTTATGGAAGATCAGCCGCTTAAAGCGCGCTTAGATGCGTTTCGCGCGATGGACCCGCGTGAAGTCTCGCCTGAACAATGGATCGCATTGCTCACCGAGCGCTCGCGGTTAGAACCTGAAGAGGCTATGCCGCATAAACTGATCGGTGACATGCATATGATCCGCGGACGGGTTGATATGGCGCTACAGTCCTATTCAGCAGCATTGCGCCGCGACAATCGGTTTGGACCGGTGATGACGCCAATGGCCGATGCGCTGATGGCGCGTGACGGGCCGCAGATGAGCGAACAGGCCCAGCAGCTTTACATGCGCGGATTTGCATTTGATCGCACAGATGTGAAAGCGGGCTTTATGGCGGGCATGCGGTTCTGGCTCAACGGCGAGCGGGATCAGGCGAAAGAATGGTGGACGACCGCCATTAACGCCACGCCGGAGGGGTCTCCGGAACGTCAGGCGCTGGTCGAACAGGTTGAAACATTGCAGGCAGCCATGGCAAATGTAGAGGCGCCGGACGCTGAAAACAGCGAAGAACAAACAGATGGGACGCCAGGTCACAGCAGCGAGCAGTAGAGTTTCTGACAAACGCACTATATCTGTACCGGCAGTAGGTAAGAGGAAAGACGAGTATGCGAGCACGCTCACAACGCGCCTGGTTGATTGGGGTCGCAGGATTGTTGCTGGTTGGCGCAGCGACACTCGTTTTCAGCGCGCTCGGCGATAATGTCGCTTATTCGCGCTCGCCGACACAGGTGGTCACCGGAACGGATATCTCGCCTGGAGACCGGTTGCGTGTTGGCGGACTGGTCGGCGTTGATTCCATCCAGCATGCAGATGATGGCGAAGTGAGTTTTGAAGTCACCGACGGCGAACACAGCGTATTTGTTCGCTATACCGGCCTGACCCCAGATCTGTTTGAAGAAGGTCAGGGCATTGTGGCGGAAGGCGTTTATGGCGCAGACGGTTGGCTGGAAGCAACACGTCTGCTTGCGCGCCACGATGAATCCTACATGCCGAAAGAAGCCTATGAAGCCCTGAAAGCTGCTGGCGGCGAAGCCGCAGTCGGGGCGTCCTCATATGACGCGCAAGGTGCTGGCGAATGATTGAGCTTGGACACCTGGCCGCTTTTTTTGCGCTGGCTGCGACGTTAGTTGCAGCGGTTAGCGGCGGTATGGGAAAAGTGGCTGCGGCAGGGCGCGCCATGCAGGTGGGGATGATTGCGTGTTTGATCTCATTCGTTTTGCTGGTGAATGCGTTTTTAACGTCTGATTTTTCAGTTCTGCTGGTGGCCAAACACTCCCATTCCCTAAAACCGGCGTTTTACAAATTTGCAGGCGCATGGGGAAACCATGAAGGTTCGATGCTGTTGTGGTGTCTGATCATGCTGGGCTTTGGCGCAATCGCATCTTTGGTCATGAAGAATGACCGCTTAAAAGCCTATGCGCTGGGCGTGCAGGGCGGTTTATCGTTTATGTCGCTCTCATACCTCTTGTTTGCATCCAGCCCGTTTACGCGTGTTGCTTCTGCGCCGCTTGACGGCAATGGGCTGAACCCGTTGCTTCAGGACCCGGCTTTGGCGTTTCACCCGCCGTTTCTTTATCTTGGCTATGTTGGCTTTTCCTTTGTGTTTTCTGTCGCCGCTGCAGGGCTGCTGATCAATGAAGTTGGCAGTGACTGGGCAAAACGTGTGCGGCCATGGGCGCTGTTTTCCTGGTCGGCTTTGACGATCGGGATCGCGCTTGGCGGTATCTGGGCTTACTATGAACTTGGCTGGAGCGGCTGGTGGTTCTGGGACCCGGTGGAAAACGCTTCGCTCATGCCATGGCTCGTTGGCGCAGCTTTGGTGCACTCGATCATCGTCACTCAAAAACGCGGTTCAATGGCGTCCTGGACGGTCTTCCTGGCCGTGCTGGCGTTCTGTTTGTCTATTCTGGGCGCATTCCTGGTTCGCTCCGGGGTGTTAACATCCGTGCACGCTTTTGCGCTGGACCCTGAACGCGGATTATTGCTGCTGTTTGGGCTGTGTGTGGCGGCTTTATTTGCGTTCGTGCTGTTTGCGTGGCGCGGGCCTAATTTACCGTCTGGCTCTGCTTTTGACCCGATCAGTCGGGAAGGCGCGTTGATCGTCAACAATCTGTTCTTTTCTGTGGCGGCGGCGACTGTGCTTGTGGGCACGCTTTATCCACTGGGTATAGAGCTAGTGACCGGTGAGACAGATTCTGTCGGCGAACCATACTTTAACCGCACGCTTGCGCCGCTGATGGCCTTGTTGTTCCTGTTAGTGCCTGTGGCGACGACGATGACATGGCGCAAAGCCGATGTTGCGCCGGTTTTCAGATCACTGGTGGTGGCGGGCGTATTCGCCATAGCGGCGGCGGCGGTGACCTTTATCGCGGTCGCTGGGAAATTATGGGCGGTACTTGGCGCGGCTATCGGCGTGTGGGTGATTATTGGCACGCTGACTGACCTTTATCGCCGGGTTCGTCCGGGTGGGTTTGAGCGTCTGTCCAAACTCAGCCTTGGCGTATGGGGCCTGATGATTGCGCATATCGGTCTGGGCTTTTTTGTCATTGGCGCAAGTGTGGAAACCAATGGTCGGCTTGAGCGCACATTTGTGATGAGTCCGGGCTCAGAAGTTGAAATGGCGGGCTGGACTTTCCAGTATCAAAGCCTTGAAAACATTGACGGACCAAATTTTGAATCGCAGGTCGGCACGATCATCGCTGAAAATGGCGCACGCCGTCATGTGCTAAAGCCTTCCAAGCGTTTTTACCCGGTTGCGGGCACGCCGACGACTGAGGTGGCTATCCGTAAGTCCTTGCGCGGCGACCTTTATGTCGCTTTGGGAGAACCCATCCCGAGCGTGCATCCGCAAGCGTTTAAAGTGCGCGTTTCCATGAACCCGATTATTGATTTCGTATTCGGGGGCGTCGGGCTGATTGCGTTGGGTGGTTTCTTTGCTTTCGCTGACAGGGTGAAGGGGCGGGTTAGCGAATTGCTGTCAGCGCGCAAGGCGGCCAAAGACAAGCCTGATGACACAGACACCGCCCTACCGGCAGCTGAAGGTGTGTCATGAAATTCCTTCTCCCTCTGATCTTTCTTGGCGCGCTGAGCGATGCGGCGCTGGAAGACCCTAAACAGGAACAGCGCGCACAGGAGATTATGCGCGAGATACGCTGTGTGTCCTGTGAGAATGAGCCTATTTCTAACTCTAATTCTGAAATCGCTGCGGACATGCGTCATCAGGTGCGATTGCAGGTGCAAAACGGCGCAAGCAACAAAGACGTGCGGGACTGGTTTGCCGAAAAGTACGGCGATGTGGTGATCTTTCGTCCAAGCACAACGGGGTTCGGCATACTGATCTGGTTGTTTCCGTTCATGCTATTGGCTGGCGCTGGATATGGCGTGTGGAAGATGGTGATCGCCAAAAAAAGCGAGCAGGGAACCACTTTGACGCCGCTTCCCGAAGATCAGGTTGAGTAGACAAGTTCGACAGCGCCCCTATATCGTCAAAGTTGTATTATGTCGTAGGATGAACGAATCGATGTGTGGCGCGCGCTTTTAAGGCGTGAGCAAACACATTACCCAACAAAGCGAAGAGGCGTTCAGACAGGCCAAAATGCAGATTCTGGCGTGTGAATTGAGAAAAGTTTTGGCGATTTGCACCACAGAATCGACATGAAGGACGTTTAATTTTCGTTCCCCGAACTAATAATCATATTGTTGCATAAGTCCCCGCAAGGGATTGAATCGAGAGGAGTTCAAATGAAGACGACGGGAAAAACCCGCTCCAAGGCAGCAGCTTGGGTTCTCGGTCTGGCTGGCGGCGCAGCGCTTGGCGCTTTTGTGCTGTCGCCGATGGGATCGAATATAGCGGATGCAAAACCGATCGTTGTTCAGCCGCCAAACGGCGCGCCAATGAGCTTCGCTGACCTGATTGAGAATGTCAGCCCAGCCGTTGTGAGCGTACAGGTGACCACTGAGGTCGAGGCGGCGGATCAATACGCAGATCTTTTTGAACGTTTCCGTAATCTGCCGGGTTTTGACGACTATCTGGAGCGTCGCGGAGAAGAGGGCGAAGACGAGGGCTCACCACGTGAAGGCCGCTCGCTCGGATCTGGTTTCTTTATTTCTGAAGAAGGCCACATCGTCACCAACAATCACGTTGTTGAAAATGCTTCAGAGGTGACCATTACCCTCTCGAATGGCGATGAACTGGAAGCGGAGATTATTGGTCTGGACGCACTGACGGACCTGGCTGTGCTGAAGGTCAAGAAAAAAGACAAATACCCATATGTGAAGTTCTCAACCGAGCGCGCGCCGCGCGTGGGGGACTGGGTTGTGGCTGTCGGTAACCCGTTTGGTTTGGGCGGTACGGCGACAGCGGGTATTGTCTCGGCTTCTGGCCGTGAAATGCTTGGCTCGAACTATTCCAACTTCATTCAGGTGGATGCGCCGATCAACCGGGGTAACTCAGGCGGCCCGACATTTGACCTTTACGGTGAAGTGATTGGCGTGAACACAGCCATCTTCTCGCCATCCGGCGGCAGCGTCGGTATCGGTTTTGCAATTGAAGCCAATGTGGCTCAGGAAATTACCCAGGTTCTTATTGAAGAAGGTAAGGTCACGCGCGGTTGGTTGGGTGTTTCTATTCAATCCCTGTCAGAGGAAATGGCGGAAGCGCGCGGTTTGCTTGACGCCGAGGGCGAAATCGACACGAACGGCGCGCTGGTTGCGGATGTTACGCCAGGCAGCCCGGCTGAAGATGGCAACATTCAACGCGGCGACATTATCGTTGAGGTCAACGGTATGAAAGTCGAGGACAGCCGTGAGCTGACGCGCGTTGTCGGCAGCCTGCTGGCTGGTTCTAAGAACTCTTTCAAAGTGCTGCGCGACGGCAAATTCCAGACTGTGAATGTCACCGTTGGCGTGCGTCCTGATGACCTTGGGAGTACGTTGAGCCCGCAGGAAGAGCCAGAATCTTCTGATGGAACACCTGAAGGCACAACTGAGCTCTTTGGTATGAGCGTGATGCCGGCAACGGATGACATTCGTGAAGCGCTTGGTCTGAAGACCTCTGAGAAAGGCCTGTTCGTTGCTGACATCAGCCGTTCGTCAGCGTTTGTCGATGCCGGCGTTGAAGATGGCGACGTCTTGCTGGAAGCACAGGGTGTTGCGCTGGGGAAAGCTCAAGACCTGACCAAAGTCGTGGAAGAAGCGCGCAAGGAAGGCAAACAGAATATTCTGGTTGCGGTGCGCAAAGGCCGTGCGACTTTGTTCCGCACAGTGGAAATTGAAAGTCTAAAATAGGTGATGCTTAAGGAGACGGTGCATGAACGTACTAGTCATTGAAGATGACCCTGAAGCCGCAGCATTCGTTCAGAATGTGCTGGTGGAGGCGGGACACACTGTCGACGTGAAGAATGACGGACAAACCGGTCTGGATACGGCTCAGGCGTCTGAATTTGACGCCTTGGTCGTTGACCGGATGTTGCCTCAACTCAACGGCATCGAAGTCGTGCGCAATTATCGCGAAGGTGGCGGCAATGCGCCGGTTCTCTTCCTGACGGCGCTTGGTGATGTGGATAATCGCGTTGAAGGCCTGAAAGCCGGTGGCGATGACTATCTGTGCAAGCCATATGCGCCCAGCGAGCTGATCGCGCGCGTGGAAGCTTTAGGGCGTCGTGGCTCCACCGAAGCCCCTGTCACCAAACTGCAGGTGGGCGGTTTGGTGATGGACCTGTTGGCGCGTACGGTTTTCAGGGATGATCAGAAGATCGACCTGCAACCGCGCGAATTTCGTCTTCTTGAATTCCTGATGCGTAATGCGGGTCAGGTGGTGACACGGACGATGCTGTTGGAAAAAGTGTGGGATTATCACTTTGACCCGCAGACAAATGTCATCGACGTGCACATTTCCAGATTGCGGGGCAAAATCGACAAAGACTTCGCCACACCGCTCTTACATACAGTTCGTGGCGCCGGTTATCGCCTTCAGGCCTAAAGGCTTGCCCATCCGGCGGCTGCCGGCGCTTTTTCGGACCACCACTTTCCGATTGGCGCTGGTGCATGCGGCTCTTTTCATCGTCTTCTGTGGCGCATTGCTGATTTATCTGTTTTCAGCAACAGCGGGCAGGTTGGAAAGTGAAGCGGCAGATGAGCTGAATTCTGAGTTTCAGACTTTGACCACCGCTTATGCAAGCGGTGGTTTTGACCGTTTGAACCAGTCAGTGATTGAGCGTTCGTCTGTGCGAGGGGCGTTTTTCTATCTGCTGACAGATCCGAACGGGACAAAAGTATCAGGCGACTTTGACATGCTGCCCGCCCAGCCGCGCGACAGCGGCGCGATCAATGTGCCTTTTATCTATGAAGCCAGAAACATAGACGGGCAGGTCCAGCGAAAACAGGCTGAAGGCCGCATTATGCGCTTTCCTGACGGCAATGTCCTGCTTGTCGCATATGATACGGGCGCGCGCGGCGAGATGGTGCGCCGGATAACGGATGTGGTGTGGACTGCGGCTATTGCCGGTATTGGCCTGTCGCTACTGGGTGGGGTGATCGTGTCCAGATGGGCGTCGCGCCGGGCAGAAGCCTTAGCGCGCACAGCAGAAGACGTGATGGGTGGAGATTTGTCCCGCCGGGCGCCTGTGCTGGGCTCAGGCGATGAGTTTGACCGTTTGGCCGAGCGTCTCAACGCTATGTTGGCAAAACTTGAACGGTTGATGATCGCTTCGCGCCATTCAGGCGATGCAATTGCGCATGACTTAAGATCGCCATTGGCGCGCTTGCGCAATCATCTGGAAAAAACCCTGGCGCAACCTCAGACCGGCGAAGGGTTTGAGGAGGCGATCGAACATTCCATTGGCGAAGTGGACCGCGTGCTCGACACGTTCAATGCGATTTTGCGCCTATCAAGAGTGGAAGGCGGACAATCGGGCAAGTTGGACAAGTTCAACGCAGCTGAACCCCTTAAGGAATTAGCCGAGTTGTATGAACCGGTGTGTGAAGACGCCGAACTGGCGTTCACCACAGATATTCGCGGGAACCTGCCAATACTGGCGGATAAGTCTTTGATCATTCAGGCCGTGTCCAATCTTCTCGACAATGCGGTGAAATATACGCCTCAAGGCGGCAAGGTGCGTTTAAGCGGACGCAAACACCGCAATGGCGAAATCGAACTGGCTGTCACAGACAATGGCCCTGGCGTGCCGGAAGCGGAGCGACCTAAAATTCTGGAGCGCTTTTACCGGATGGAGCAGGCAAGGACAGAACCGGGGTCGGGGCTGGGATTGTCGCTGGTGGCGGCTGTCACTGAAATGCATCAGGGGCGTCTCGTGCTCAGCGATGGCGAGGAAGGCCCGCATGGCAATGGTTTGAAGGTGTCATTGATTCTGGCGTCCGCTTAGGCGCATTCTGCTGACGCGATTCTCAATAGCTCAGATCAGGTAGCAAATTATGTCTTTCAGCCTGGACGAACTACATCATCAGCCACTTTTAGATTTACTGTCGAATGACGATGCTTTTGAGCGCGTTTTGAATGATGCGCCATATTTGGCGAGCCTCCATAATCGGTTTGCGGACGTACGGACGATGTGTCTGGAACAGGGGGCGGACGCAGCTTTCAATGGCGCGCTGGCATTGGTTGATCAGGCGGAGAATGAGGTCAATGATCGTGAAGCGATAGTGTCGCTCTTACGCCAGGCAAAAGGGCGCGGACATTTAGCCATTGCCCTTGCTGACCTTTCAGGCGTTTGGACCTGTGAGCAGGTCACCCACGCGATTACGCGTCTTGCAGACAGGACGGTGCAGGCGGCTATGTGGGCTGCTTATTGTCAGGCGGCGAAACGTGAGTGGGTGGAAGCAAAGTCGTCACTTTGCGAGACGGGATTGTTTGCCCTGGCCATGGGCAAGATGGGCGCGTTTGAGTTGAATTACTCATCAGACGTTGATCTCATCATGTTGTTTGATCCAAGTCGGTTTGCGGCCGCCGAACGCTCTGCGAAAGAGGCGGCGTTGCGGATGACGCAGGATTTTGTGGCCATCATGGAGACCCGTGATGCTGAGGGGTATGTCTTTCGGACTGACTTAAGATTGCGCCCGGACCCATCTTCCACGCCAATCGCGATGTCGACTGAGGCTGCGCTCAATTACTATGAGCGTATCGGACAAAATTGGGAGCGCATGGCGCATATCAAAGCACGGCCGTGCGCTGGCGACATGGTAGCGGCCAAGGCTTATATGGACGAGCTGGAGCCGTTCATATGGCGGCGACATCTGGATTATTGGGCGATTGGCGATATTCACGCCATTAAACGGCAAATCCACGCAACAGGCGGCCATGAGGCCATTGGCGTGGCGGAGTTTGATGTCAAACTAGGTCGTGGCGGTATTCGAGAGATCGAGTTTTTCGCGCAGACACAACAATTGATCCTGGGCGGGCGTCATTCTGAGTTACGTGTGACGCGCACAGACGAGGGATTAGACGCGCTGGTTAAACAAACGGTTGTTGAGCGCAAAACTGCGGCTGATTTAAAAATTGCTTATGCTTATCTGCGCACGCTGGAGCACCGTATCCAGATGCGAAATGACGAGCAGACCCATATTTTGCCCGATGATGTTGAGACACGCGGGCGCATAGCCCGCCTGATGGGCTATGGCGATGATCTGCCCGCTTTTGAAAAGGATGTGCTGGGCGTGCGCGAGTTTGTGCATGGCGCTTATTCGGATCTTTTCGCGCAGGAAGAGCGCTTGTCTGGCGACATGGGAAACCTGGTTTTCACGGGTGTGGATGATGACCCGGGCACGTTGAAGACTTTAGAGGAAATGGGATTTTCAGACCCGCCAAAGGTCATTGATATGATCAGGCGTTGGCACCGTGGCGGAGTGCCGGCGACGCGCTCTGCGCGCGGGCGCCAGCTTTTGACCACGCTGACACCGCGCTTGCTGACGTGGATGGCGGAGACGGGCGAAGCGGACGCAGCAATTGCGCGGTTTTCCGACTTTATCTCCGGATTGCGCGGCGGTGTGCAGGTGTTTGCGCTCATGCTGGCGGAACCAGCCTTTGCGCATGATCTGATCGCAGTGATGGCGTATGCGCCAAAACTGGCAAATGATCTTGCCCGGCAACCTGCGCTTTTAGACGGAATGTTGGATAATAGTTTCAATGCGTCGCTGGTTGATGACAGTCCGCATGGCGCTGAAGCGTCGCTGCGGCGGGCCGTGGACGAGGCGGATGATTTTGAGGGTAAGCTTAATGCCGCCCGGCGTTTTCATCGCGAGGAAGCGCTTCGGATCGGATATCAGGTGCTGCGCGGACAGGTGCGGGCCGTGGAAGCAGGCGCTGCTTACACGCGGCTGGCGGATGCCTGCATAAGAATAATGGCGGATGCAGCGCTTGAGGAAGTCACCCAGAAATTTGGGGAATGGCCTGGGCGATGGGTAGTCGGCGCGTTTGGTAAGTTGGGCGGTGAAGAACTGTCAGCCACGTCGGACCTGGACATTATCCTGATTTATGATCCAGGCGACCCGCCACATCCAAATGATCTTGCCGCCCGATTTACGCAGAGGCTTATCGCTGCCTTGTCGTCCCCGACGGAAGAAGGCCATCTTTACGAGGTGGATATGCAGCTGCGGCCTTCTGGGCGCGCTGGACCGGTGGCTGTAAAGCTGAGTTCCTTTGAAAAATATTATGAGAAGGACGCCTGGACCTGGGAGTTTATGGCGCTGACACGTTTACGCTGTGTCGCTGGCGATCCGGCTTTGTCGCGTCAGGTCGAACAGATCGCAAAAGACGCCATTCGTCGCCGTTCCGAATTTGCTGATCTTAAAGTTGATATTCTGGATATGCGTCGCAGGTTGGCGCGGGACCGGGCGCCGAAGAATGAGTGGGACCTGAAATTAACGCCCGGCGGATTGTTGGACATTGAGTTTGTCGTGCAGCAGGAAATCATCCTGAACGCGTCTACTCATCCAGAGGTCGTGCAAGCCAATACAGTGGCGGCGATTGAGGCTTTGGAAGCGATAAAAGCTTTTACACAGGAAGAGGCCGACCTTTTGAAAGAAAGCTACAGATTGCAGGTGGATCTGCAACAAGCTTTGCGTATTGCCATATCGGGAGATTTTGATCCGGTAACGGCGTCAGAGGGCATAAAACGCTGGCTGTCCAAAATTGCGGCTTGTGAAAGTTTTGAAGTATTAACCAAACGCCTTTTGGCCGCTCAAAGCGCTGCGGAAAACCTACGGGTGCAAAAAATTGGAACGCTAGCGACGGAAAATAACGCTGGAGACGTGTGACATGTAAGGCTTGGGAAATCCAATTAAGGAGCCAAATATGAAACGCACCACTCTCGCACTTCTTCTGTCAGGCGCATTTGCATGCGCAGCTTTTTCAACCGTGGCTGTTGCAAATGCTGGTCCCAAAGAGGGGAAATCGCATAAGCATATGCACAAAATGATGCTTGAAAAAGTCGATGCAGATGGCGACGGGAAAGTGTCAGAAGCTGAGATCACTGCGCATCGTACGTCAGTTTTTAATGAAATCGACGCTGATGGTGACGGATCGCTGACAAAAGCTGAAATCTCGGCACACCATGAGAAAAAAGAAGCTGAACGCCGCGCAGAAATGGAAAAGAAGCGCGCTGAGCGTCAGGACAAGATGTTTGCCCATCTTGATGAAGATGGAAATGGCACAGCGTCTCTGGAGGAATTCCTGGCAAAAGGCCCTGGTGCGCGTTTCGACAAAATGGACAAGAATGACGATGGTTTCATCAGCAAAGATGAGATCGGTCGCAAGCACAAATACAAGAAAGACTACTAGTCGACTTTGGGGGCTAATCCTCGTTTCAATGGTTTGAGACGCTGATATCTAAGGTTCAATGACGCACACAGATTTATCAGATGAGGATTTGCTGGTTCAGGCGGGGGCGGGTGACAGACGCGCCGCCGCCGTCCTGGTGCGTCGCCATTCCAACCGTGTGATGGCGGTCGCCGCACGCATGTTGAACAATCAGGCCGAAGCAGAAGATGTCACTCAGGAAGTATTTCTGCGAACCTGGAGAATGGCGGACAAGTGGAAGACAGGTCAGGCAAAGCTGACCACATGGATGCATACGGTGACCGTCAACCTTTGTATTGATCGTCTGCGCAAGCCAAAGTTTGCCAATTCCGACGATGTGCCGGAAATGTCGGATACGTCTGCAACGCCTGCGCAAAATGTAGAACGTGAAGAACAGGCAAAACAGGTGCGCAACGCCCTGTCTAAATTGCCGGATCGGCAACGCGCCGCTGTCATTCTTTGTTATTTTCAGGAATGTACGAATATAGAGGCGGCAAAAATTTTGAAGGTCAGCGTGGATGCGCTGGAAAGCCTGCTTGCCAGAGGACGTCGTGGTCTAAAGGCTCACTTGACGGATGCAGGCATAGAACTCTTAGGAGAAGCGCCCGCAGGGCGGTCTTCCGGGTTTGTAGGATGATTGCTTTAACGGTGTTGAAAATGATGACGAAACAGGAATTTGCATCACTTATCCAAGTTTACGGTGCGGACTTTTCCCGCTGGCCGGAAGACATGCGCGCCGGAGCTAAGTCATTGCTGGCGGCTGGCGATCCTGATGTTGTCAGCGCTTATGGGCGAGAAAAGGCGCTGGATGATGTCTTAGATAGCGACAATACCATACCGCCTGTATCGATCGCGCTGGAAGAAAAACTATTGGCTAGCGCGCCGTCCTCAGCAGGTGTTTCTCACCCGCCTCACATCCGGTTTGCCGGATGGCTGCGTCAGGTGACTGCGCCGCGCTGGGTAAGTGCGGGCGTGATTAGCGCTGCTTTGATAAGCGGCGCCAGCGTTGGTTATGCCAGCGGACTGGCGGACGAAAATCGGGCGGCGGCAGATTCTCTGCTCGCATATTCTGTGTCTGAAAACATCGGTTTTTTAAGTGATGTGCAATCAGAGTTGATTGAGGAGGAGGCTGAATGAGCGACGAGAAGAAAGCCAAATCTGTCTCTTTGTGGTTGGCTGCGTCACTTGCAATCAACGCCGCCTTACTCGGCGTTGTCGGCGGGCACCTGATCGCAGGTGACAAGCAGCATGGCCCTAGAGTTCACAAGATTGAGCGTGGCGAACGGTCTGATCGAGGTTTTGAACGGTTTCCGAAAGAACACCGCGAAGAAATTCGCAAAGCTCTCTCAGCTTTGTGGAAGGCGTCTGAAGCGGAGCGACTGGCGATTGCTGCGGCGCATGAAGATGTTGATAGGATTGTGCGCACCAACCCTCTGGATCAGGACGCTCTGGTTATTGCAATTGAAGACCTGGAAGCGAAAGAAAACATTCTCAAGATGAAAGGGCTGGATGCAATTATCGACATTGCATCCGAAGCTGAACCTGAAGAACGGGCGATCATATTGGAACGGTTTAGCCGCCCTATGATCCGTATGCGCCATAAAAAGCCGAAAGGGTCACCACCACATGGGCCGGATGGCGGACCGCCTCCGCCTTATGAAGGCGGACCAGAAGATGCCCCTCCGCCGCCACGTCCCTTGGATTGAACAGCGACGAACGCTTTAAGCGGTTTTCTTGAAGGGCTGAAGCGGCAGGAAGAAGCTGACTTTTGTGCCGACGCCTTCCTTGCTGTCGATTTCAAAGCGGCCGCCATGCATCTCGGCAAAAGATTTGGTGAGCGCCAAACCCAGCCCTGTGCCCTGACTATTGCGACTTTCATCAGCTGAAGCTTGCTCAAAGGGCTGAGCCAGACGCGGCAGGTCTTTCTTGGGAATGCCTATGCCGGTGTCGATAACACTGACACGCACAAACTCGTTTTGCTGTTCCATCTCGACAAGCACTTTGCCGCCAGGATCAGTGAACTTGATTGCGTTGGTCACAAGGTTGAGCACCATTTGTTTGATGGCGCGATGATCAGCTTCAATCTCTGGAATGTCGTTGAGCATTTCCATTTTCAGATTGATCTGCTTGTCAGCCGCGCGGCGCTGGATCATACGCACCGCGGCGTCGACTGCATCCGTTGGATCAATCACCCGCCGGGAAATGGTCATTTTGCCGGCTTCAACTTTGGCCATGTCCAGAATGTCATTGATCATGTCGAGCAGGTGTTCGCCAGACTGGAGAATGTCTTCGGCATATCCGACATAGCGTTCGTCGCCTAACGGTCCGAACACCTGTTTGATCAGCATTTCAGAAAAACCATTGATGGCGTTCAACGGCGTTCGCAGCTCGTGGCTCATATTCGCCAGAAAGACGCTTTTAGCATTGCTGGCGCGTTCGGCTTTGGTCTTCTGTTCGGAGTATTTTTCAGCCAGCTCTTGAGCCTGTCCCTGGGCGCGGTCGAGTTCAAGGACAAGCCGACGAAGTTTCTTTTCCTTTGAAAGGAGGGTTTCTTCCTGCTCTTTCAGGGGAGAAATATCCAATCCAACTGAGACCAACCCACCGCCAGCGGTTGGACGGTCATAGAAGTTTAGCCATATGTCAGACAATAACAGCATTTCGCGTCCGTTTTCGTTGCCGCGAACGGGGCGCTCAATTCTGACCTGTTTGGCTGCTTCCGCCATGACGACATCATAGGTCGCGCCGGGTTTAAGCACGCTGCCAGGCAGATCAAACATTTTCTGAAATGCATTGTTCCACGTCACGAGCCTGTGACGTTTGTCCCATGCCGCGAATGGGCCTGGATAAGCGTCAACGACAGAACGTGCGATGGTTTCGGACTGGCGTGTCCTGTGTTCTGCGCGCACGCTGTCTGTGATGTCGGTGATGACTCCGGATGCGCCATGGCTGGAAGGCCCGCCTTGGATTTCGAAGTGACGGTTTGAAAAAGCTCCGGCGCCTTTAAAATGCTGGCTTACATTTTGACCTTTGGCTGCCTGACGCACAGCTTTGATTACCGCGTCCCGGTTTGCGTCGTCTAAGATTTCTGAAAAAGTGCCCAGCGTCACTTCACCATGCGCGCCAAGGCCAAGCATGCCGGCTGTTTTTTCGCGGATATCAAACAGCTCAGTGTTCGTGTTCCAGCTCCAAAATCCGTTTTGTCCGCCAATTTCCAGTTCTTTCCATCGGACTTCAATCTCCTGACGGGACGCGCGCTCCAATTTCACTTTGCGTGAGTTTGAGTTGACGGTGTTCACAAGTCCGATGACGGCCAGAAGTGGCGCTAACAGCAGTAGCCCGTAGATTACGAACCGGTTGTAATCCATGAGCGACAGGGGCGGGACGGGCGTATCGACACAAACGGCAATGCGCGTGCCGTTGACCGGCGCACACGCACGCGCAAACCGTTGGCCATTAACTGACTTATAACTTGGGTGCGTGCTGGCGGTGGATGTGCGTTCCAGCTTGAAGCTGCGTCCGCCCTGTGGATCAGGCGTTAAGCCGGCAAGGTCTGATATTCCTGTCCAGTTTTGTCCGTTCACGTCATTGACGTAGACCATGATCTGGTTGTCGGACGTTAACTCTGCAAATGTGCTGACATTATCCGGACCGCTCATAATTTGCGCAAAGCCCGCCGTCTTTTTTGCCAGTTCGCTATTGCCCGCAAGGATAGATGTGTTGAGCGCCGCCTGAGCGCTGAGTATTTCTGAGCGCGTATAGCCTGCAACAGCTGCAGCTTCCGTGACCTGCTGAGACAGCATGACTTCCTGGTGGGTGCGGTGTTCTTCCCACGCTTTCATGCCAAGCGCGCCGCCAAATGCGATGAACAACAATGTCAGAACACGAACCGGTACCGGCGTCGCTGCTGCGGCGTCTCGCATGTCTGACTTGGTCCTTTGCTGTGCAGATCTCGCCACTTTGGGGAATCTTCCTGACATGTTTTGAATTGTTCAGGATTCGAGACACGCTGAAAGAGTTAATCAAACGTTAACGTCAATGTTCCTGTGAACATCGCCAATACCGATCTTGATTGATTATTCTGTAGAAGTGTTTGCGTCTGCGCCATCAACATCTTCGGTTTCAGATGGCGCGCGCCTTTCCGGTCCGCGATAAGCGGGACTGTCTTTTCTACGTCGATCTGGCCCAAAATATTGACTCGTCCGAACGAAGGGACGAGGGGCGTTCACAACCGAGGCAACTTTTCTATATAGCTCTGTTGCTGTTACAGGCTTACAGCAGAATTCGCTGACGCCAGCGTCGCGCGCCGCCTCAACTTTAGAGCGCTCGGAGTAAGCCGTTAGCATGATAATCGGAACATAGGGGTTTGGACTATCATCGCCATTGCGCACCAAGCGGATAAAATCAGTCCCGTCCAGAATGTCCATGTTATAGTCAACAATGATGAAATCGACTGCCTCGGTGCGAACAATGTCAAATGCTTCCACCGCATCGCGAGCTTCATAAAAATCCTTGATGCCGAAACCGCGCAAAAGAGTTTTGACGATATTGATCATGTGGTGGTTGTCGTCCACCACCATCACTCTCAGTCTCTCCATATAGCGCTTCGACATACCTTCCCCCGACGATTAATCAGGCAGCATCGTCTGCAATCCGGCGTTCTGAAAAGAAGGCCGGGTCGATTTCGGGACGCCCGAAGTAGTAACCTTGCGCGAATTCGACACCCGCGTCGAGAAGGGTCTGTCGATCGGTGTCAGTTTCAACGCGTTCGCCAACAACACTCATGCCTAATTCCTTGCACATGCCAACAACAGCGCGCATCAAAGCCGCGTTTCGTGATTTGTCGCCATGACCGTTAAGGAAGCAACCATCGAATTTTACGCCATCCACATTCATGGAGCGAAGATATCCAAAGGAAGCGGCCCCGGCGCCAAAGTCATCGAGGACGACCTGCACCTTACGGGCGCGAAGCTGATCCACCATCCGAGCGGCTTTTTCAATGTCGTGGATGTGAGAGGATTCAGTGATTTCAAGGATAAGCCGCTGTTTGTCGAACCGAGCCGCATCAACGATTGCGCCTAGTTTTTCGATAACATCGTCTCGCTGGATGGATTCACCAGATATATTGACCGCAAGCTGAACGTTTGTGTCGCCAAGGCTTGCCAGTCGATTGCATGCTGCAGCCAGCATAATGCAGTCTAGCTCATGGATGATGCCGCGTTTTTCGGCAGCCACAATCATTGGATAGGGTGAACCTTCCACAGGGAAGCGAGACAACATCTCATAGTGATGAACATCACCTGTTTGACAGTTCACAACCGGTTGTAGGGCGACTGATAATTCAGGAGAGGTGATGGACGTTCGAAAGGCGGCAAGAAGGTTTTCATCTGCTCCGCGCGTTTCAAGCACATGGTGATTGATAAGATCAGTCAGGAAAACACGGTATTGCTGTGTGGCGACAGAAGATCGTTTGATTGATATGCGCCGCCCCGCGGGTGCAAAATCTTTGTCATCGAATGTAACGCGCTGACCTGGCTCCAGACTAAGAAACTGGTGACGAACCGTATTGATGTCGGAGACTTCAAGTTGATCAAACAGGTTCCGACCGCATAGCTTGTCTACACTTTGCTCGTTTAACAGGTGACAATCGCCTTCAGCGGTCACAATGCGTCCGTCACGTTCGGTCTCAAGCAGCAGATCGGACGATGTGAATACATATTTCTGGATTTTGGCGAGTTCTGCGCCTTGGTCCGCCATTTCAAAGTCCTCTTTTAGTACGAAGACCCATCATACGAAGTAGCAATTGCTTTTGGTTAAAGAGGACGTGTGAAATTTGTCCTCTTCCACTCAGAAACACTGCAGGTTGCGTTCATATTTGCAGATTTTTGATATTCTGTTGTCTTAAGAGCCACTAAAAGCGAGCGCTCGCGTAATAATATCCTGCGCATTTTTGGAAAGATTGGCTTCATCCAGTCGTCGCAACTGGGCTTCCGCATGTTTGCGACGTTCTGTTGAAAAACGTCTCCAGCTTTCAAACGCTGTGCACAAACGTGCCGAGAGCGCAGGGTTAAGCCCATCAACTTTCAAAACAATATCTGCAAGAAAGGCGTAACCCCATCCGTCCGGGGCATGGAAACAGGTTGGGTTATTGACCGCAAAGGCTGCGGCCAGCGCCCGAACACGGTTTGGATTTTTCCAATCGAAGTCTGCGCGTTGTTTTAAACTTTCAAGACGCGTTCGGATGTCGTCACGCACGGCCATCGCCTGAACCGAATACCATTTGTCCATCACAATCGGATGGTCATACCAACGGTCTTCAAATGCGCGCAGAGCTTTGTCGAAATTATCGCCGCTGACATTGGCGAGCGCATTTAGAGACGCCAGTTTCAGGGTCATTGTCTGAGCCTCATTAAAAGAGCTCATAATGCGTTCTGTCTGGCTTTCGCCGAGTGTGGATAATAGATCAATCGCGGCTGCTTTAAGTGCGCGCTTGCCGGCGGCGTCAGCGGATGGGTCAAACACGCCATCCACCGGACCAACATCTGTGTCAGCGATCGCTTCAAGGTGAGCTTGCATTTTACGAGCAAGCGCTGATTTGAGATCCTTGCGCGCTTCATGCAAGGCGGTCGGGTCTGGGGTTTCCATGTCCAGAACGAGTTCGCCCACTGTTGGCATACGTAATAGAAGGGCGGCGTAGGCTGGTTCGTCTATTGCGCCAGTAATTGCCATGTCGAGTGCGTCGACAAACGCTGCGGCGCGGCCATCCTGTTCGCCTGTGTTGGCGTGATCCAGCATGACGCCGCGAGCGAGTGTCTGCAGCCCTTCCCACTGACTGAACGCGTCTGTGTCACATGCGGCGAGCACCGACCGATTGGCGTCGTTTAAACCGTCATTCAGACGGATAGGCGCTGAAAAGCCCCGGTTGAGAGAATGGATTGGCGCAGAATGCACATTTGAAAAGATAAAAGTCTGTTCTGTGTCTCTCAACACCAGCACATGTTCTGTTCCTTCGATATTATCAAGTGAGACATTCATCACCTGACCGTTTGGGGAAAACAGCGCTGATAAGATGGGAATTGGCAGTGGAGATAAGCTGGCTTTGTTCGCGACGCCGTTTGGAACATGTTGTTTCAGTTTCAAAGCATATGTGCGCGCTACAGAATCGTATTCGCCGGACGCTTCAACATGCGGCGTGCCGGGTTGCGCATACCATTTTGAGAATGCCTGCAGGTCTTCTTCCGTTGAGAATTGAAACGCGGAAATGAAGTCTTCAATTGTGGCGGCCTGGCCATCGAATTTATCAAAATAGCGATTAAGACCAGCAAAGAAGGCGGTGTCGCCCAGAAGCGCGCGCAGCATGCGAATAAGCTCCGCGCCTTTTTCATAGACCGTGGCAGTATAGAGATTATCGATTCTTGCGTACTGGTCTGGACGAACCGGATGCGCAAGCGGGCCTGCGTCTTCTGCAAACTGGCGAGAACGAAGACGGATGACATCTTTAATGCGTGTGACCGCGCGCGACCGCATGTCAGCGGAAAATTCCTGGTCCCGATAAACAGTCAGACCTTCCTTCAGGCACAATTGGAACCAATCTCGGCATGTGATGCGGTTGCCGGTCCAGTTGTGGAAGTATTCGTGTGCGACGATGCTTTCAATTGCTTCAAAGTCAGCGTCGGTCGCCGTTTCTCCATCCGCCAGAACATAGGCTGAGTTGAAGATGTTAAGTCCCTTGTTTTCCATCGCACCGAAGTTGAAATCGCGCACGGCAACGATGTTGAAAATATCCAGATCATATTCACGACCAAAGACATCTTCATCCCAGGACATTGCGCGTTTTAAAGAGTCCATCGCATATACAGCGCGATCAGAATCGCCTGGGTCGACGTAAATTTTCAGCGGTGTGTCTTTGCCAGACCGTGTGGTGAAACTGTCTGAATAAACGTCAAATTTCCCTGCCACCAAGGCGAACAGGTAGGATGGCTTAGGGTGCGGATCGGACCATTCAGCAAAGTGCCAGCCATTGTCCAAACCGCCTGTCTTCCCTGGGTTCCCGTTGGAAAGAAGGTATGGGTATTCTTCTTTTGGCGCTTCGATCCGCACATCATATTTTGCCAGCAGATCTGGGCGGTCTGGAAAGAAAGTGATCCGACGAAAACCTTCCGCTTCACATTGTGTGCAAAAACGGCCAGCTGACATATAGAGGCCGGAGAGGGCGGTATTGTCTGCGGGCGCAATCTCAGTCTCGATCGCTATTTCAAACTCATCGCTAGGAAGGTGAACTTCCATGCCGCCTTCGACAATTTCATATTGTTCCGGGCTGAGCGGTTTTCCGTTCACGGCGATCGAAATCAGATGTAGCGCTTCGCCGTCGAGTTTCAGCGCAGAGTGCTCACCTGAAACACGTCGTCCTTTGACTGTGCTTTTAACCCGTGTTGTTTTGGGATCAAGCGTGAAGACAAGATCAACATGCTCGATTGCAAATGGATAGGGCCGATAGTCTGAGAGTTTAACTGGCGGCGGCGTGTCGGTGCGCATAAATGACTCCCTTGAAGAGCTACCAGATTTGGCGCTTTTTCGTGGAATATTCAACGCATGTTATCGCAATTTGGAATTATTCGAAAAACCAAATGCTTTTTTCAAATGGAATTTTAAGGTGAATTGACCCTGTTTTGGGCGTTAAGCGCTTTTCCTGTTGTCCGTTTGGGGACGAACTTCAGCAGCTGGTGTTTCGTAGATCAGTCTTAGAAGCGCTTTTGCCTGTTTAGCCAAAGTGACAATTTCATCTGGGAAATCGTCAGGATTTTGAGCGACGTTGCGCGCAAGCGTGCGCGTAATACGCAGCATTTCTGGGGAAGCTGCAATGATACGCGCTTGGAATTCAATCTTTTGCGGATCGCGGTCGTATTCAGCACTTGGAACGCGCCAACCGCCCCAGTCTTTTTCATCGGTCACGACTTTAGGAAACGTGCCCGGATGAGGATGTGAAACCTGTTCGCCGCGATCAGTCCAGCGGTTCTTTTCCCGCATAACGCGCCAACGTTCGAGGTCACCAATGGAATCATCTGGTCGATCGGATTTGTCAGCGATGAGCTCGCTTGCTGAAAATTCGCGCCCGAGGCCGACATCATAATGGATCTTCAAAGGTTCATCTAAACCTTTGACCCATTGCGGCATGACTTTTTCAACGATTGCCCAGGTGCCGACAGGCGTGACAAACACCTTCTGGCCTTTGTGAAATGCCGCTTTTGCCATTTTAAAGTCCGCCTCCAACCGCTAACAAGAATGAAGAGACTAACGAATTATTGTTAGTGGGCGGTGGAGCTGGATGGTCAAATTTTACGGATCTGGCGCAACTCAGCTAAGTTTGTGCTGCGATCCGCTTTTTGTGAGCGCTGGTGACAACAAAAACCGCACACGGGGCTTCTCTTATGACGTCGCGCGATTCAGACCCTTGGATGAGCGATAGCCACCAGTTTTTCTGATGCGATCCGACGACGATCAAATCAGCATCGACCTTTCTGGCATGATCTGTCACGCCCTGTGATGCGTCACCTTCTTCAACCCGAGCGATGGCGTTGGGGGCAATGCGTTTCACGAGCGCAGCAGTGCTGGAACGACGTTGTTCATCCTCCTGTTGATGCGCCAATTGTTCTAACTGCAAGCTTCCGATTTCATAAGGCGAATCTATTGTGTTTATGAACGGCACGGCGTCAAAAACGTGAAGCTCACCGCCAGAAGCCTCAGCGAGATCGCGAGCTGTCATCAAGACGATTTCAGCAAGACTGTCATTTACATCCACTGCGGCGACAATTTTCTTAAAAACCAAGCTCATTGGCGAATCCCCGAACTTCCAACGAATAAGCGTGTCTAAATAATAGGTATGTTGCGCTGAAAATGCGCGAAAATCGAGTCACAGGCGCCGCCGTCGGACAGAATTTTTATCGCGCATGAAGTTACTTTCCGCGACTCCTCTATGATGGTGACAGGTTGATTGGAACTCTATCCAATTATTGCGCGCTATCTGGAAATAAAATTCCCCATATAGTATGAGTTTGAGATGCAGAATTCTTTTAATGGACTAGAAGTAAAAGATCTTTGTGCGTCGCTGGAAGCGCTGCGCGGATCAAAAGAACGCATGCTTGAGACGCTTATACATTGGTCTGGCGTCAATTCAGGCTCAACCAATATTGCCGGAATTGATGAGATGGCGAAGCTCGCCATGAAGCGTTTTTCCGGAATAGGGTTTTCTGCGCTTCGGATGGAGACATCGCCAATACCTGTTATTAGTTCCTCAGGAGAGGAAAGCGTTATCCAGCGCGGGCCGATTTTGCATTTCTCAATTCGGCCGGAAGCTGAAAAGCGCATCATGCTGGCAGGTCATTTAGATACTGTATTTCCGTCGACATCGGCATTCCAACGCGCTGTCATGCGTGACGATGGAACACTGCACGGACCTGGCGTTGCGGATATGAAAGGCGGAATTCTGGTTATGGCGGAAGGGGTTTCAGCGTTTGAAGCCTCGCCTTGGTCAAAAGAAGTCGGCTTGGAGATTGTTCTTAACTCAGATGAAGAAGTCGCATCCCACGCCTCCAGCCAGTATATGGAAAACGTTGCGAAATCTGCGGATGCTGGGTTTATATTCGAGCCAGCTTTAGCGGACGGAACGCTAGCAGGCGCACGGGCGGGCTCAGGTAATTATGATGTAGTTGTCACGGGGGTGTCAGCTCATGCCGGGCGAGAGTTCGACAAAGGGCGCAATGCAATTGTTGGAGCCGCCAAAGTAATTGGCGCGCTCAATGCGCTCAACGGTAAGCGCCCAGACACCACCCTCAATATTGGCCTGGTTTCGGGGGGAACTGCGCTCAATGTCGTGCCTGACAAAGCCATTGTTCGATTAAATGTCAGAGCAAGAGATACGGAAAGTCTTGCCTGGGTCGATGCAGCTATTCGGGAGACTGTGGAACAGGACTTTGGAGAGGGCGTACGCGCACAGTTGCATGGGCGTATCCACCGACCAGCCAAGCCAATGACGGCAGGACTGGCGAGCCTGTTTAATACCGTTCGCACGGCAGGATCTGAGATCGGTATTCCAATTGAATGGCAAACGACAGGGGGATGTTGTGACGGCAACAATCTGCACCGTGCCGGATTGCCGACTGTTGATACCATGGGCGTGCGCGGCGCACATATCCACTCTGAAGAAGAATATGCTGTGATAGAGAGTTTTGAAGAGCGGGCGCGTCTTTTCAGCTTGAGCATGATGATGCTCGCATCGGGCGCAGCGCCCTGGCCTAAGGAGGTTCAATGACCGAGATTGTTCGTCCTGCGCGATTGGAAGATTTAGATCAGCTTTGCGCGCTCTTAGAGCATGTTGATCCAGGCATGATTACGATGCCGCAGACCCCTGAAGACATGGAGAGCCGTGTTGTGCGATCCATGGCGGCATTTAAGCGCGAATCCGCTGCGCCGGTGCATGAGGCCTATTTTCTGGTTCTGGAAACAGATGGAAAGATTGTTGGCACGTCCAGCATTTTTACCAACCTAGGTAGTTTTCGGCCATTTTATAATTACCGCATCTCGCGCCAATCGAAGACCTCGCCTGATACAGGCGTTAGCGTTGAAACACAGATCATGCATCTGGTGAATGATTATCACGGCGCGACAGAGTTGGGCACGCTCTATTTGTTGCCAGCGTTTCGCGGCGGCGGGCGTGGGCGGCTATTGTCATTTGCGCGCTTGATGCTGATCGCCGCAGACCCGTTGCGTTTTGGGCCTAAAGTGATCGCCGAAATTCGTGGGTGGACCAATGACGATGGTGTTTCCCCATTCTGGGAAAATGTTGGTCGCAAATTCTTTCAGATGGACTACGCCAAAGCTGACAAATTATCGATCAAGGACCATCGTTTTATCTCCGACCTGATGCCGCGATATCCGATCTATGTGGATCTGCTTGCAGACGAAGCGCAATCCGTCATTGCCAAACCTCATGACAATGCTGGGGCGGCAATGGCTGTCTTGGAAAGCCAGGGCTTTTACTATGACAATATGATCGACATTTTCGATGCGGGGCCATGTGTGGAAGCGCATACGGAAAGCATAGATATTGTTCGGTCGGCCACGCGTCAGACTGCTCATGAATGGCGTTATGCAGACGAACTTTCACGCGGGTTGATAGCGTCATGCGACTACACGAATTTCGCCGTTGCCGCATTTCAGGCACATGATGATCGTGCAGATGTCCTTGCAAATCTCAAAGTATCAAAGACTGACGAAGTTTTAGCCTATGCTTTCAATACGCCAGTGAAAAGGAAGGCATAATGGGAAGAGACCTTTTCATTGGCGGCGCGTGGCGAAACGCATCAGGCGATGGTTTTCAATCGCTAAACCCTGTGACGGGAGAGATCATTTGGTCTGGAAATTCTGCTGGTGCGGATGACGTCAATCAAGCGGTTTTAGCCGCCAAGCAAGCCTTGGACAGTTGGGCGAACTTGTCTCTGGATGCGCGATTGACCGTTATCAATGATTTCTCAGCGTTGGCTGCTGATCGCAAAGAAGAAATTGCCTCCCTCATTTCCAAAGAGACTGGAAAAGCGTTGTGGGATGCTCGCACAGAAGCAGGCGCTGTGGCTGCTAAGGCCGCTATCTCGCTTAAGGCATATCATGAGCGCACAGGTTCGCGTGAAACCGAATTAGGCGCTGCGAATTTGAGGATCGCGCATCGGCCATTTGGTGTCGTGGCTGTGCTGGGGCCTTTCAATTTTCCCGCACACCTTCCAAACGGCCACATAATTCCAGCACTGATTGCGGGCAACACAATCGTTTTGAAGCCATCAGAGCAGTCGCCAGGCGTATCAGCTTATATCTTGGAAATATGGGAAGAGGCAGGCCTTCCGCCGGGGGTGATAAATCTGGTTCAGGGGGCTGCGAGGCCAGCACAACAATTAGTTGATCATCCAGATGTGGCAGGAGTGCTTTTCACTGGCGGTGTCAAAGCGGGCACAGCGATACATACCGCGATGGCTGGGCAGCCTCACAGAATGTTGGCGCTCGAAATGGGCGGTAATAATCCGCTTGTTGTTTGGGACGCAGGTGATCTAGCAAGCGCTGCGCGCATTATCGTGAAGTCAGCGTACATATCCGCTGGTCAGCGGTGTACGTGTGCGAGCCGGTTGATCATTCCAGATGGATCGCAAGGCGACGATATCCTTGCGGCGCTGACAACGCAGATGGACCAGATTGCCGTTTCGGTGCCGGATGCAGATCCACAACCATTTTATGCGTCAGTCATTTCAGGCCGCGCCGCCAGCACGGTTGCTGAGGCGCAGACAAAGCTGAAAGCGCAAGGCGGAGAGATTTTACGGTCGACGGAATTCATCGATAATAAACCGACATTGTTGCGACCTGCGTTAATCGACGTAACCGCAGTGAAAGAACGCGAAGACGAAGAGATATTCGGACCTTTGTTACAGGTCATCCGGGTTAGGGATTTTGACGCAGCCATTGAGGAGGCCAATGACACGCGATTTGGCCTCGCTGCGGGGTTAGTGTCAGATGATGCGGACATGTTTAACATGTTCGCCAATCGTGTGCGGGCGGGAATTGTTAACTGGAACCGACAGACGACAGGGGCGTCAGGTGCGGCTCCGTTCGGAGGGCCGGGAATGTCCGGCAATCTGCGTCCTGCTGGATATTATGCAGCTGATTACTGTGCTTGGCCCATGGCCGGGCTTGTGGCGGCTGGTCCGGCAAGAGACGACGAAATCTTACCAGGAATGATGCCATGACCGCATTTGAAGTGAATTTTGACGGACTTGTAGGGCCTACTCACAATTATGGCGGACTGTCTCAAGGCAATCTGGCCTCAATGAACAATCTTGGCGCTGTTTCCAATCCGCGCGCTGCAGCTCTGCAAGGAATAGAGAAGATGCGAAAGCTGAAATCTCTGGGCCTTATGCAAGGCGTATTGCCGCCTCAAGATCGACCCCATGTGAGATCGCTGCGAAAATTCGGGTTTGTTGGAACCGATGCGCAGGTCGTGGAGCAAGCAGGAAAACAAGCGCCCTTATTGTTGGCGAACCTGTCGTCGGCTGCGTCGATGTGGACTGCGAACGCCGCAACCGTGAGCCCGTCTGCAGATACGCAAGATGGCAAGGTGCATTTCACGCCCGCAAACCTTTGCGCAATGTTTCATCGCTCAATTGAGCACGAGACAACGTCACGCGTTCTTAAAAGGATATTCGCGGACGACAGTCATTTTGCCCATCATGATGCTTTAGCGACTGGCGGGAGAATGGGTGATGAAGGCGCAGCCAACCATGGGCGTCTCTGCGAACATCACGGAGCGCCAGGTCTTGAATTGTTTGTTTATGGCCGATCCGCTTTTGAACGCCCGGAAGAAGGCCGCCGATTTGATGCGCGCCAGGCGCTGGAGAGTTCACAGGCGATTGCGCTGTTTCACGGATTATCGGACGCTCAAACCCTTTTCATTCGTCAGTCTGCAGAAGCAATAGATGCAGGCGCGTTTCACAATGATGTGGTGTCCGTCACCAATGGTCGGGCGCTGATGTTTCATGAAAAGGCGTTTGAAGACCGGCAAGGCGCGCTTGATGCTATTCATAAAAGTTCGGAGATGCTCGGGTTTTCACCGATATTGCTGGAAGCGCGCGCCGCGGACGTACCGCTTGAAGATGCGATCAAGTCCTATCTCTTTAATTCTCAGTTGGTGACCCTGGAAGATGGTGGGATGGCGCTGATTTTACCCACAGACGTCGAGGAAACGCCAACAACGCGGGCCTGGGTGGAAGCGCAGGTCAATGGCGATGGGCCCATAAAAGAAGCTCACTTTATGGACCTTAAACAATCTATGCGAAATGGCGGCGGTCCAGCATGCCTACGATTGCGATTCGTTCTAACGAGCGCTGAAATCACATCGCTTGGCGAATGCGGATTGGTTGATAATTTTATGCTCAA
Organism: uncultured Hyphomonadaceae bacterium; assembly: GCA_964342355.1. Classification (GTDB taxonomy): domain Bacteria; phylum Pseudomonadota; class Alphaproteobacteria; order Caulobacterales; family Hyphomonadaceae; genus Hirschia. The sequence continues at coordinate 49,260 of CAYFFG010000009.1, read as the reverse complement.
CCGATTGGAAGACTGGGTTAACCAGCATTACAGAGATCGACTATCGGTAAGTGACCTTGCTGATCCAAAATTGCTGGAAGAAACGCGTGAAGCGCTTGATGAGCTGACACATTTACTGGACCTGGGTTCCATCTACGAGTTCCAGAAATCAGCTTAATACAGATGGTTGGACCCTATATGTCGAATTTGAGACACTTTTAGCTCATCTCCTGTTCATGTGTTGCATGATGAAATCCTTGCAAGTTGCTCGATAAAAAGGGTTTTCTATCTGCTGGAGCGTGGTTAACCTGCACGAGCTTGAATTCAGGAGGGACGGGCGACATGTGTGACAACCACGTAGGCGTTTTGCCAAATGGCCAACCGGTCAAACTACATCGCCGTGACGTTGTGCGCGGTCTTTGGGCCGGATCAATGGTGTTGTTTGCAGGTGGAGCGACGTCTTGCACCACTAACCCTGCGACTGGCCGTACGCAGTTAGCGTTTATGTCTGACTCTCAGCTTGTGTCTATGGCGTCGCAAGCATGGTCGCAAACGAAATCAGAACTTCCTATTTCAACGGACAGGAAGGCGAATGAGCGTCTGACGCGTATCGGGCATAAAATTAAAGCGGTTGCGTCCAAACGAACACCTTCACTTCAAAATGCTGATTGGGAATTTGTTGTCTTTGATACTGAAGACAAGAACGCGTTCGTTCTTCCTGGCGGCAAAGTAGGGTTCTATAAAGGGCTTCTGGACTATTCAGACAATGATGATCAAGTGGCGGCTGTCCTTGGACACGAAGTCGGACACGTAGAGGGCCGGCATTCCAATGAACGCATGAGTCAACAGACTTTGGGGCAGGCTGGATTGCTCGCAACAGGTCTGGCAGCGTCTATGTCTGATTTAAGCTCTGAACAACAACAGATGGTGATGATGGGCGCATCTGGCGCGCTGACGCTTGGCATCATCCTGCCATTCTCACGCACACATGAGCTTGAGGCGGACAAACTGGGCGTCGATTCCATGTATGCAGCTGGATATGATGTGCGTGAATCCGTCGAGTTATGGAAGAAGATGGGCCAGAACCGATCTGGTGCGCCGGCTGAGTGGTTGTCCACACACCCAAGCCCAAACACGCGCGTACGGGAGCTGACGAACTATATCAACTCCAAAGGATACGCGCTGCTTTAACCTTGGCGTGATTAAGGTGAGGAATAATCAAATTTTGCGCGCCATGGGCCTTGCTCCGGGCGCGCATTCGATTTATCAACCCGTTTCTTCGACGCGATAGTAAGTCGTCGAATCTTGTGCCGACTTAGCTCAGTAGGTTAGAGCGCTTGATTGTGGATCAAGAGGTCTCTGGTTCGATCCCAGAAGTCGGTACCATTTAACCACTGCGATTTTTTAGAAAAGTTGTTCCCAAAAAAGAACCCCCGCACGTTATATGCGGGGGGTGGTATAAGTTTGATTGGGACAGTCTTGTTATTAGAATTTCCAGCCGATCTCGGCGCGCACCCAGCGCGGCTTGCCGTAATATTCTTCGATCATGCCAATCCAGTCAGACAGATCGAATGTCTGAACGATGTATTCTTCGTTTGTGAGGTTTTCGACGGACAGTCTGAAATCCCAGTTGGAATCAGCAGGCATCAATGAAACAGAGGCATTTAGAAGCCCATAGCCGTCTTCTGTGGTTGCAGGTGTGACATCAAGACCAAAATAATGTTCTGACTTGTATTGCCCATCTAGTTGCAGAGCGATGTCGCCCCAGTCTCCAGCGGGGAACTCATACCGCACAAGTCCATTTGCGTTCCACTCAGGTGAGTTGACGGACGTCAGAGTCAGTCCTTCAAATCCAATGACATCCGTTACCTCAATATCGGCGTAGGACAGACCACCCTGGAACGACAACCCTGGAATAGGCGAAGTCTGAATTTCAACTTCAACACCTTTGTTTTCCGCTTGGGCGTTGATGGTTGCAGAGCCAAGCGATCCTGGGAAGTTGGTGTAGGCCTGATAGTTACCATAGTCGTAGAAGTAGACTGAGGTGTTCACACGCAGACTACCAGGAATGACGTCCCATTTCGCACCGACCTCGTATGCGTCCAGTTCCTCAGGTTCATAGCTGAGAAGCTCTGGATCTGTCAGCAAAGCTGAAGTCGGGTCATATGGCGGTTGAGAAAATCCGCCCGACTTTACGCCACGGTTATAGCTGAAATAGGTCAGGAGGTCGTCAACTGGACGATAGTTGACCTGTGCGCGCCAGGACCACATATCCCACTCTTTTTCATCCGGATCGAATGTGGAATAGGTGTAGATGACAGCAGTACGCGGGTCTAAACCGCTTGTTGCATTATAAGCGAAGCTGACATCCTGACGTGTGGACTCAAAGTCTTTGGTTTCTTTGATGTAACGCAGACCGCCAATGAAAGTGAGATTATCCAACTGATACTCAGCCTGACCAAAAATCGAGGTTGAAGTGGTTTCAGATTTGGAAGGGGTCCGGTCGCCATTGGCGAGCGTCATGTCCTGCATGACGACTTCTTCCGTGATCCCATTGTCCGGGTCGTAGTACATTAATGGGGCGATACCACCGGTCGAGTCTTCACTGGAAAGGTCTAAATAGTAAGCGCCGGCAACAACATTCAGATTTTCAAAGGTGCGTGCGACACGCAATTCCTGAGAAAACTGTTCCGCGTCGTTAGTCTGAAAGTACTCATACATCCGGAACGGGGTGGCGTCCGTGTCCTCAATATAATCACGGAAGTTGGTCTGGAAGTCCGTAAGAGACGTGAGTTCCCATTCGCCGACATTCCATTTCACAGTGGCGGTGTAGCCTTCAGTTTCAGAAATGTTGTGGCCCACGGTGTCATAGTCACCAGCCCAAACATCGCCGTCTGTGTCTTCGTAACCCTCAAACAATGGGTTTGGCACGCCAGGCGTGTATATGCCTCCGCCGTTGACCGCAGACTTGTACTCGAAAAACCCAGTGCGGATCTCCTGACCGCCTTTGCGGGCATTTAACAGGATGCTGAGGTCGTCGGTCGGCTCCATCAACACCTGAGCTCTAAAGCCCCAGTCATTATTGTTGTTGAGGTTAGATTCAGGATGCTCACGATTGTAAATGTATCCTGATGATGTGTGTTGCGCGACGGATAAACGTGTTGAAATCCAGTCATTGATTGGAATGTTTACCGCGCCTTTCATCATCAGGTCGTCATAGTCTCCGTATGAGACTTTCCCGAAACCTTCGAAAGTGTCTGTTGGTTTTACGGTGGTGTACTGGACAAGTCCGCCAGTCGCGTTGCGACCAAAAAGCGTGCCTTGCGGACCACGCAATACTTCAACCATGTCGACATCGAACAGTAAGAAACCTGTAGCGGACATCTGTGAGATGTAGACTTCGTCGACGTAGACAGCGACTGGACTTTCCACGTTTGTGCTCAAGTCGTTATTGGCAACACCGCGGATCGCAAAGGAGTAGCTGCCTTCGCCGTTTGGTTGAACAGAAACGACGCCCGGAGAAAATGCGGCGACATCCTGAGCGTTGGTGAAGCCGAGCGCATCGAGCTGATTCCCGTTAAGCGCGGTGATCGCAATACCAACATCTTGCTGATCTTGCTCGCGCTTCTGCGCTGTCACAACGATCTTCTCAAACAACAGTGAGTCACTTGAAGTTTCTGTCGGCGCGTCTGCTGCGTCTTCTGTATCTTGCGCAAAAGACGGTGTCTGCAAGGATGCGGTCATCGGTATGATGGCGGCCGTCATCATGAATTTTTTAAATAAAGACGGCGTCTTTCTGGTCATTTCATTACTCATATTTCTAAGCTCCCCTCGAAGCGAATTGCACAATTTCCCTGTCTTCGGTTCAGCACGTGGCTAACCCGGAGCGTTTCCAAGTTTGCGATTTGTCGAGTGGCCCTAGAGTTCACCCGACGGCTTTTTGAAATTGATCAAGTATAAAATTCTAACGAGTGACCGTGCTCCAAAGTCGGATCAGGGCCACGGATAATCAGCAACTGGATGACCCCCATCAGCCAATCGCTTCACTATCCCTCGTCGGTACTCTACGATATTCTGAACAGGCACAGCCTTAAGCTCCTCCAATTCCTTTGCTGTGAAATATTTCGGTCGTGTCCCGTCTGCATTTTCTCCCCAAACATCAATGAGATAGTTGAGCACATCAGCGAGTTGATCGTCGTTCAGGCGTGCGGACATAACACCTGGTACATGAGCGATGTAGATCCGCCCTTCCTGATCACTGGCCATAGGGCCTAGATAATCAGGAAAAGGGGGGACGCCGCCGCCAGGAGACCCCATGCCATTGACCTGATGGCACCCGGAACAGCGCAAACGGTATAACGCCTGAGGTGATTTCATCTTGCTGACGACAATATTCTCACTTTGCTGAGTGATCACTTCATCGTTGTTTTCCTCAGCTGATGAAAACGGCATTAAGGCGATTGCCGCAGCAGCAATTCCAAATATCGCTAGAGATGAATGGCGGCTGATCATGATTAGGCGGCCGTTCCAACGATAAGTGCGACAGTGCAGTGATATCCCTTGTTGGCGTTTGCCATGCACCAGTTGATGTCATTGTGAAGCCCCATGGAGTAGGCTGGACGTTCGCCTTCGCTACGCAGACAGAAGGTTGAGCCGCTGAAGGCCGTCTTTCCGCAACAATCATAGTAAGAGACAAGGTAATCGCGGCCATCGCCTGGGTTGTGGCATGTGCCTACCCACGACACTTCGGACGCTTCCGAGCCGACAGGACATGATGAGACAGACCCACCAGCAGTGGTGCAGAGATAGCCATCAAGTGCGCAATAGCGCCAGTAGTCACAGTCTTTGTCTTGGTCTGTGGGGCCATCGCTTGGCGCTGGTGTGGCTCCCCATGCTTTATCAAAAGGAAGTGCGCTGACGGCAAAGCCACCTGCTACGATGCCGCCAATTCTGGCTAATGCGCTGCGCCGACCAAATTTGCGTGCGCTTGAGCGGGCGCTGGACTCAACACTCTTGTCCAGAGCGCCGCTAATTTTTTCAAACAGTTTCTTCATGTTATTTCTCCAGACAAGCTGTTGCCAATGGATAGAGTTGAATATTGAGAGCCGTTACTGAGCCGCACCGGCCAGAGGGAGCGAAGACATCGCCCGTTGATGCGTATGATGGGATCATGCGACGGCGTCCTCTCGTTGAAGGGCGACCAGATGTTGAACGGAGCCAACCCCTGACTCCAAAGCATTGAAAAGGCTCTCGAGTTGTTCGCGATTGTTTACCAGGCCCTTGGCGCAGACTTTGCCGTCAGCATTAATAACGACTGCGTAGGGTAGCTTCTGAACCCGGTAGGCCATGCCCAGGTCTGTGGAGAGCACATAGGGATATGATCCAAGGTTCTGTTTTTGGATGAATTCCTTATGCTTTTGTGCGTCACCATCACTAGCAAACACCACGTCGACACGATCACCTTCTTCAGCGCGTATGCCCACAAGAACAGGAAGGAGTTGCTTGCAAACAGGGCAGGTGGAGGAGAGAAAGAAGACAAGTTTCGCCTTTTGAGAGGGCGCGCCGATTGTGACACCGCCACCGTTGAGGCTTTCAAGCGAAAACACTGGGCTGTCTGTTCCAACTTCGGGACCTGAACTGTCCATCAGCGCGCCAACCGGAGCGACTCTTTCAAACAGGACGCCAATCTGGCGCAACATCACCCACATCATGACGCACATGGCGATAACGACCACCCAAAGCGTAGATACAGCAAATAAGGTGAGGGTCATAATACGCCTCCTGCGAGTTTCTGTTGCGAGGCGGCAATCAGTGTTGATTGAAATTGACTGAGATTTTTCAGCGCTTTTTCGCTCATCATCCAGAAGCTGAAGACAAGTATCGCGAGAGCCCATAAGACACTGGCTTCAGATGCGGTGTTTATTGAGCCAAAACCTGCCGTGCTAAGACCAAGCGTCGAAGCCAGCAGTATGTTGCGAATAACCAACCCCGAGTGAACGCGGTCCGGTTCGTCGCCACATCCGCAGTCTAAAATCGACTTGCCTCTCATGAGAGACACTGCCATCGCAGTCGCATAGATAACCAACAAGAAAGCGCCAAGTGCGGCGCCAACAGGCTGGAACCATGTGAGAGCCAACAATACCCCTGTAGTTATTTCCGCGGACGGAATTAATACTGAAGCCGCCTTCGTTGAGCCTTCAGGTAGGATGTCGTAGTCGTCCAACACCCCCTGAAACCGGCCCTTGTCCATGAATTTGTGAAGCGCAGCGCGGATGAATATCAAGCTCGATACCATGCACGCCAGAGCCACACTGAAACGGATAAATTCACTCATGAATTTATTTCTCCGCGACGACATAGGACACACCGTCTAACTTGATCGATGCGGTCAGTTTTGCGGCGTATTTTGCTTCTGGGTCGATTTCGTAGCGGTACAATCCGCCCTCATGGCTGTTGGAGCCAAAGAGGATTGGTGTGTCTTTGTCTTGTGTGACATCGACGTGCGACATGTGCTCTGAAGCGGAGCGATAAAGGACTTTCTTTGCTTTAAGGTCTAAGGCCCAGATTTCCTCAGAGCTGTCTTTGTGGCTGCCATCCGTAGCGCCGGAGTGCATGAGAACAAACATAATATTGTTTGGCGCATTCAACGCCATGACTTCATAGCCGCCTGGCGCCCAATCCCCCTCAATACCTTCTGTGAAAGTCCATTCGTCGACCTTTGAGATCTTTTTGGATTTGTCAGAGAGTGTGATCAGCGTGCCGTCATAGGTGACGAAATACAGTGTGTCGCCGGCACGTTCGGAATGAACGAAGAGGGGCTTTGTTTCTATATCAAACACCGTGCTGCTTTTTGTTTGACTTGTTTCCTTGCCATCTTCATCGAAGGTGTAAGTCACAAGCGCGCCATCCCCGCAAAGGGTGGAGTATTTTGTTGGTGTTGATGATGGATAGATACCCCAGCATCCTGGGTTCGGAATTTCAGAAACAACTTCGCCTTTTTCCAGATCAATCACTGAAATCGACGTTGCTGGCGTCGCATTTTGTACAAACGCCCACTTACCGTTTTCGGTAACAGACATCGCTGGCATTTGGGCCATTGTCTGCGCCAGTTTTTCCGGCACTTTTACCTCTTGGCCAAAAGCCAGAGTTTTGATGTCAACTTCCTGGAAAAAGGCTGAAATATCGCCGTATGTGATGCGTTCCGCAAATGCAGAAGCAACATACCCGATACTGTTGTCAGCTGCTAAAAAAAACTGTGGCGTCATGCCTGTGGCGATGTTGCCCTTGTAGCTCAGGTCGTCTGCCGACAACACGGTCACAGCTGACGCGCCACCCCAATTGGATGAGACCACATACATGTTTGGTCCGGGTGTAATTTCGGATTCAACAGTCAGTTCTTCGATTTCAATTGGAGGAGTAAGGTCAGCAGCTTCATCTGCGGTTGACCCCATACACCCCAACAAGACCAATGCGCTGCTGGATGCGCACAATTTCAATTTCATTCCAAAAAATCCCCGATTTGAGACGAAAGTCTGCCCAATCAGAGGACGTCACGCTCCCTAAAGCGCCTGGTCTGTCAGTCACAATTCGCCGACCCGGTTTGTGTCTTTGGAGTCACGGGATTGAGACTGCATCCATTTTTATTGAAGTCGAGGCTAAGTGAATGAGGGGGGCTTGGATCAAACTAAAATAGACGTTCGTCCTAAAATGTGTGCTGGCGCATAAAAGTTAAACCGGTGAAGTGAAATGTGCCCACCCATCACTCAATATCTACTATTTGGGGTGAAATTCATCGAAAATAGCCGGTAGCAATCACTGTAAGTTGCGTTGACCAATCACGGCAGATCACATTTGCGTGTTGAAGTGTGGGACGAATGTCCAAAAATTAGTCGTCTGACTTTCTCTGAAGACACAGAATATTCCGGCGAGCAAAGGTCAAAACAGAAAATGGATTAGTAAAATGGTGATGCTCAATATCAAGCACCTTTGCTGAGTGCCATATAAATGGGCAAAAAATTGGACAAATGTACAAATATAGTGCATTTTCCTCCGACCCTGACTCAGATCGGGGGCCGTAAGAATTATAATGAGGAGGAAATAAGAGCTATGATTAAAACAATTCCGGTAACGGCTTGTATGGTGCTGGTTTCTGCCACAGCAAGCGCCGAGGGGCTTTTTGCCCCAAACGCTTCAACACCTGTCTCCATTCAGTTTGACGCCCCCAATCAAATGGAAGCATCAGCAAACCAAGTTGCGGAGTTTTACGCAGCGTTAGAAGACCGTTCGATTGCAGCTTGCGCAGATAAAGGCGAATTTGCGACCAAATCTGCAAAATTGGCCAAGTACGCAGATTGTGTCAGTCAGCTTATGAGTGGCGCTGTTGAGCAAGTGAACTCAACTGAGCTCACAAAGTTTCATTCCCAACAGTTTAAATAATCAGTTTTTCAACTAAAGAACCACAGGAGGAGCGCGTCCAACGCCGCCGCTTTGGCAAGCGTTTCTATGCGGCTCCTCTTGTTTCACATTGCTGACCCAACGTAATGTGGGGTGTCTGCTGTTGTTGAAGCGGCATTTGAATCAGGGACCGATCATGGAAAAGATCAGCGCACAAAGCCGGCATGTCGGTGCAAGTTCTCCCAAAGGTGAGGAGAGAGTGGTTGAGATTCTCAATGCGGCTCGGGAAGTGCTGATTGATAAAGGATATGCAGGTCTCTCTATGCGCAAAATCGCACAGCGCGCGGGCATTTCCATCGGCAACCTCTCTTACTATTATAAGACCAAAGAAGCGATTTTACATGACCTCATTGATGCGGTTGTGGAGGCTTACTTTGAAGTATGGGCTGACATTATCCAGGAAGACGGGAAGTCAGATTCAGAAAAGCTACATAAAATTCTTGAGCAGGTGGTTTTAGATTTAGGCGAGCGACACACAACGCATTTCTTTCCAGAGCTATGGGCGCTTGCAAACCATGACGAACATGCGGCAAAAAATGTAAGCCATATGTATGAACGCGCATGGGAAATTATTGGGGATCTCATCGGGCGGATAAATCCCTCACTGACTGCAGAGAACAGGCGTTTGGTGACTATGTTTATCGGGACGTCTATTGAGGGCTTCACTCCATTCATCGGGTACAAAAAGCCGTTCGCTGAGGATCGAAAAGTATTTGCTGGATTTGCGCCAAAAGTATTTGTTGGTCTCGTCGAGCGCGTTACTAATGAGGATATCGGCGGCCAGGTCATCCAAATGACAGCTGCAAAGTAAATTATGCGCTTTTGCGTGTCTCGGCCTTGGCATCCTGGTCAGTAAAATTTCCTGTGTGGAACTGACACAGCGCACGCGCATCCCAAAGTGCGTTATGCCTGACTGCGCCTAATGGTTTAGCCGCATAAGCGTCGACGCGCTGCATATCAACATGAAAAGAAGGCAGATTAATCATGCCGCCAGGGGCAATAATCATGGCGTTCATGAGGTGTGAAATGTCTTCGGGCCAGTCGGCTACGAAAGTGATGTTTTTTGCGCCTCGCAAGAAACGTTGGATTTCAAATCCCCAAGCATCTTTTGGTAGACGCTTTGCCGACGCATTGTAGACGTCGATGACGGGAACCACATAACGCTCCACCCAGGGGTCTAGGTTCATCGTTTCGATATCTTGTTCGGGCAGAGCGAGGTAGAGCGTCTTGCCCCTCTCAGACACAATAGCCATCGACAATATGTCGCCGCCGAAGCCATTAAATTCTGTGTCCACAAAGAAGCGCATAAAACATCGTCCGGATTAAATAGAGAGAATAAATACATAGGGATTGTTTGGTGCGATTTCACGCATCTCTTTGTATCCCTGTACCTGTTCCCTCGTCTGGTCTTCCCAATATGTGGACTGTAACGCATTTGGGTAAATTTTCCGGCCCGTAAATGGTGAAAACCTTATGCCTTGTTGGTAACATTTAAGAGGGGTTTGCAGTTAAAAGTGATAGACTGAAGGTCGCGAAAGGGCTGGAAGGCGAATACGTGGAGACTTTTGCCGAGGCTGCTTTTTTATGCGTCGAAATGCGCAGGTAATATCCGTGTTAAGCGCCTTCCAATGTGCGTCCTCTGCCGGTACGCACAAGCAGTTTGCAATCGTCGGATCATCAAAATTACAGGATAAGCTATGCCAGCGGATAATGTGTCTCTCCCGGCCTTTGTTTTCGGTGATCACGATCTGGATGCGCCAACAATAGAGGCATTGTCTCAAAGTCGGAAAACAGGGTTGTTGACGACCTCGCCGGAAGCTCTGGCCGCAATACAACGGTCGGCGGATCATGTGGCTGCCCTTCTTGAGAAAGAGGGAAAAATCTACGGTGTGACGACAGGGTATGGCGATAGTGTTGTAAGGCCTGTTCCGCCGGAACTCGTTGAGCAATTACCTTTGCATCTCACCCGTTTTCATGGGTGTGGTTTAGGCCGTTATTTAACACCGGAAGAAACACGCGCTGTGCTTGCTGTGCGGTTGGTGACATTGGTGCGTGGATGGTCTGGCGTATCAATGGATCTCGTTGAGTTGCTCGCGAACATGCTGCGGCTAGATATTCTCCCACTCATTCCTTCCGAGGGATCAGTTGGCGCCAGTGGTGACCTGACCCCCTTATCGTACATCGCAGGCGCTCTGGCTGGTGAGCGTCAGGTTCTGCACGCCGGGAAGGTCAAGTTGGCGCGCGAAGCGTTTGCAGCAGAAGGTCTAAGTGAAATTACGCTAAAACCGAAAGAGGCGCTCGCTGTCATGAATGGTACCGCTGTGATGTCGGCGCTGACAGCCATTGCGATGGAGCAAGCCAAGAGATTAGCGGCCATATCGACGCGACTGACGTCAATGGTATCAGCAGCCATTCTAGGTAATCCGCATCACTTTGACGAGCGCTTATTCAAAGCTAAACCTCATCTGGGGCAAGCGAAGGTCGCAACTCGTATCCGCGAGGATCTCGCCCCGCTTCTGACTGCGAGAGTGGCGGAACGCATGCAGGACCGCTATTCCACCAGATGTGCGCCGCACGTGATCGGTGTGTTGGAGGATGCGCTACCTTCGTTAGAAGCAATGCTGACGACGGAAATCAATTCCTCCAACGATAATCCGCTATTTGATCCGGAAACTGGAGACGTTCTGCATGGCGGACACTTTTACGGCGGACATGTTTGTTATGTTGCGGACAGCTTAAAAACACAGGTAGCCAACCTGGCGGATCTGATGGATCGGCAATTAGCCACATTGGTGGACATGAAATACTCAAATGGTTTGCCGAGCAATCTGTCTGGTGCGACAGGTGATCGCGCGGCCATTAATCATGGTTTTAAAGCAATACAGATCGGTGTGTCAGCCTGGACTGCCGAGGCGTTAAAACTGACTATGCCAGCAAGTGTTTTCTCTCGTTCGACTGAATGTCACAATCAAGACAAGGTAAGCATGGGGACGATCGCTGCGCGCGATGCGTTGCGGATTAACGAACTAACGGCTCAAGTGGCGGCGGCTCATATGATGGCGTGTGCGCAGGCTGTGGAGATTCGCTTAAAATCTGGCGCGCTGACTGAAGACATGATTGGTCAGCGTTTGATGGCTCAATTGGACAAGATTAGGGAAGTGGCGTCATTTGTTGAGGAGGACACGCCCCTCGACAGCGTGCTGCGGGATATGACCGCACGCATTCTTGATGGTCGATTAAGGGTTAGTTTTTAACCTCAACTCTTTCCAGGATCTGTTTGGCAAGTTTGAGATGGGGGGCGTCGATCATTTCGCCATCCAGTTGTAGTGCGCCGGCTTCAGGATTCTCTTCAAATGCAGAGACGATTGCTTTTGCGCGAGTGATTTCCTTTTCGCTCGGCGAGAAAGCTTGATTGATGATAGCGCACTGACTGGGGTGGATCGCCATCATGCCTGAAAATCCGTCCCGACGACCGCGCGCAGCATAAGCCGCCAACCCATCAAGGTCTTTGATGTTGGGATAAACCGTCTCAATTGCGCGTACCCCCGCTGCGTGTGCGCCGAGGAGCGCCAAGCTACGCACTGTTTCAAAAGGCGGCGTGTAATTCCCGTTTTCAAGACGTGATGTCTCTGCGCCAATTTCTGCAGGCAAATCCTCAGCACCCCAGGTAATGCCAGCCAAGTGTGGGGCGACTTTAGAATAGTTGCCAAGTTCGAAAACGCCTCGTGGCGTTTCGGTGGCGACTGGAAGAATAGGGGCGTTGTTACTGCCAAGAATGTTAGCAAGATTTGTAATGTCGTTAGGGCCTTCAGCTTTGGGCAGCACATACCCGTCAGGTTTAACGCCAGACAGCGCTTTTACATCCTGCATGAAATGGTCAGTCGAAATCGGATTGAGCCTGACGAATAACGGCTTGGAATGGGGGGCTCTTAGGAATTCTGAGACAGCTATTCTCGCGTCGGGCTTTTTTGAGATGGCAACAGAATCTTCAAGGTCGAGGATTAGCGCATCCGCGTCGCTGTTGAGCGCTTTTTGAAATCGATCCGGGCGGTCGCCTGGCACAAACAGGATTGATCGGAAACTCATATTGATTTGACCTGCTTTTCAACCAAGGCCGTACGAAGGCACTGACAGACCAGTTTCCCGTCTTGCTTGAATGCGCGATGAGTGAATGTCACAATACCCGCGTTTGGGCGAGATTTGCTGGTGCGCAGGTCCGTCACTTCCGTTGCAATGCTGAGCGTATCTCCGATGAAAACCGGATTTGGCATAATCACCTTGTCATAGCCCAAATTGGCGACGAGGGTTCCCAAAGTTGTGTCTGCGACGGAAACGCCAACCATCAGTCCGAACGTAAAAATGCCGTTGACGACAATCTGGCCAAATTCGGTTTTTGAAGCGTATTCCTTGTCCAGATGCAGAGGTTGTGGGTTGTGGGTCATCGTGCAGATATTGAGATTGTCCGCCTCTGTGACGGTTCTTTTCAGATCGTGCCTAATCGAGTCGCCAATTTTCCAATCTTCAAAATAACGTCCGGGCATTATGGCTTTTCTTTCGGATCAATGTCGATCAACAGATCACCTTCACTGACCTGCGCTCCAATTGACACATGAATCTTTGACACTTGTCCCGTGAAAGGCGCTGTAAGGGCATGCTCCATTTTCATGGCTTCAAGTGTCGCCAGTTTCTGGCCTGTTTCGACAGATTGTCCTTCCTTTGCTTCAATTGATAAAATGGCTCCGGGCATTGGGGCAATTATAGCGCTGTCTTTTGTCTTCCTAGTTAAGTCGGTAGCATCCGTGCGGGCGGAGTGAACCAGATGCGACCAACCATCTTTGACAATGACAACGCTATCGTTGAGTGGATAAACTTTAACTGATGTGTTTGAGGTGTTGGATAAGTTTACAGTTTGAACATTCCCATCGACTTGAAGCCTTATTCTTTTGTCTGGCGTCTGCGCTAATCGGAAGCCGATTAGGGCGCTCCAAGGGTCATTTGGATCATTTTGAGCGAAGTAGGGCGTTGCAGCAGCTAGGTCATCGGATGTGAGTGTGTTCGGTTGGCAAAGCGTTTCTATGTTGGCGTCGATGAAGCCAGTGGTTACTTCAGCTTTGGCGAACATGTCATTTTTAAGCAGTTTTGTGAGCACGCCGGCATTGTTGTGAACGGGCCATGTTGCAACGTCAGCGCAGGCATCAGCCAATGACAGTCTCGCGGAGTCCCGGTTGGAGTTATGGGTGATGATCTTGGCGATCATCGGGTCATAATAAGGGGAGACTTCTCCTTGATGTTTGACGCCTGAATCAACCCTAGAGTCATCACGAAATTCAAGTAAATCAAAGCGTCCGGTGGAGGGTAAGAAGCCGGTGGCCGGATTTTCCGCATACAAACGCGCTTCAATAGCCCATCCATTGATGGATAATTCCTCTTGTCGTTTGGGCAAGACCTCGCCAGAGGCGATCCGAAGTTGCCATTCTACCAAGTCAACGCCAGTGATCATTTCGGTCACTGGGTGTTCGACCTGCAATCGGGTGTTCATTTCCATGAACCAGATTCTATCAGCGGATAAGCCATTGGATGCGTCAGCAATGAACTCGATCGTGCCGGCGCCTTGGTAATCTACGGCTTCAGCTGCGCGCACAGCTGCAGCACAGATGACCTGTCTAGTGGTTGCATCCATTCCCGGCGCGGGCGCTTCTTCTATGACCTTCTGATGGCGTCTTTGTAGTGTGCAGTCGCGTTCAAAGAGGTGGATCATGTTTCCATACGTATCACCGAAAATCTGCACTTCGATATGTCTTGGGTTTTCGATCCACTTCTCAAGAAGGACCCGATCATCGCCAAAGGAAGACCTGGCTTCGCGTTGGCAGGACTTTAGCGCTTCTTCAAAGTCTGAGACATTTTCAACCTTGCGCATGCCTTTGCCGCCGCCGCCAGCAACGGCTTTGATGAGCACTGGAAAGCCGATGTTGGTGGCCTCCTTCCTCAGTGTCGCAAGGGTCTGGCTTTTGCCAAAATAACCAGGAGTGACAGGTACGCCAGCGTCATGCATTAGCGCCTTGGCGGCGTCTTTTAACCCCATTGCTGTAATTGCCGCAGGCGGTGGTCCAACCCATATGATGCGCGCATCTAAAACAGCTTGCGCAAAGCTGGCGTTCTCGGAAAGAAACCCATAGCCAGGGTGGATGGCTTCTGCGCCTGTTTCCTTGGCGGCAGCAATTATTTTATCGCCATTTAGATAGCTTTCTGAGGCGGGCGCGGGGCCGATTAAAACAGAATGATCTGCCAGTTCGACATGTGGGGCTGATGAGTCTGCTTGTGAATAAACAGCAATCGTTTCAATTCCGAGTTTGCGAGCTGTGCGGATTATCCGACAGGCTATTTCTCCTCGATTTGCGATCAGCAACGATTTCAGCATGGCATTACATCCTGAAGACGCCAAAGGAAGCGCGCTCTGGAATGGGCGCATTCAAAGTGGCGGAGAAGGCTAAGCCCAGAACATCACGGGTCTGGGAGGGTAAGATGATCCCATCATCCCACAGGCGTGCCGTCGCATACCAGGGATTGCCTTCTTCTTCATACTTGTCGCGAATGGGTTGTTTAAAGGCTTCTGCTTCTTCGTCAGTCCATTTGTCAGCATCGCGATGCACGGTAGAAAGCACGCTAGCAGCTTGCTCGCCGCCCATGACCGAGATACGGCTGTTCGGCCAGGTAAAAAGAAATCGCGGCTGATAGGCGCGCCCGCACATGCCATAATTTCCAGCGCCGAACGAGCCGCCAATCAGGACTGTAATTTTAGGCACTTGAGCAGTGGCGACCGCGGTAACGAGTTTTGCGCCATGTTTGGCGATGCCTTCGGATTCATACTTTCCGCCGACCATAAAGCCGGACACATTCTGTAGAAATAACAAAGGAATACGACGTTGGCAGGCAAGTTCAATAAAATGCGCGCCCTTCTGAGCGCTTTCCGAATACAGCACGCCATTGTTTGCGAGAATCGCGACAGGCATGCCCCAAATATTGGCGAACCCGCAAACGAGCGTTTGACCGTAAAGTTGTTTGAATTCGTGGAATTTTGAGCCATCAACCAGACGCGCAATGATCTCGCGAACCTCAAAAGGCGTGCGCAAACTCGGCGGGATAACGCCATTCAGCTCCTGTAAATCATACAGGGGAAGTTCGGGGGTGTCTTTGACGGTTATCGATCGTTCTGAGCTGGGAAGCGTTGACACAATATCCCGTACGATTGTGAGGGCGTGTTCGTCATTGTCCGCCAGATGATCGGCAACGCCTGAAAGACGCGTATGCGTGTCGCCGCCGCCGAGGTCCTCAGCCGATATGACTTCGCCAGTCGCCGCTTTTACAAGAGGGGGGCCGGCTAGGAAGATCGTGCCCTGATTTTTAACGATGACAGTTTCATCCGACATAGCGGGCACATAGGCGCCGCCTGCTGTGCAGGACCCCATGACGCAAGCGATTTGCGCAATGCCTTGTGCGGATAGATTGGCCTGATTGTAGAAGATGCGCCCAAAGTGATCGCGGTCTGGAAAGACTTCGGATTGATGTGGCAGATTAGCCCCGCCAGAGTCGACGAGATAGATACAGGGTAGTCTGTTTTCGAGCGCAATTTCCTGCGCGCGCAGATGCTTTTTTACGGTGATTGGATAATAGGTGCCGCCTTTAACTGTCGCGTCATTGGCGACTATCATCACTTCTCGACCGGATACGCGTCCAACACCAGTGATAATGCCTGCGCCGGGTATGTCTTCGCCATACATGCCATTGGCGGCGAGTTGCGAAAGTTCAAGAAAAGGCGCGCCCGGATCAAGAAGGTGTGCGACACGCTCCCGCGGTAAAAGCTTGCCGCGTGATACATGACGGTCTCGGGCGTGTGCTGACCCACCAAGAGCAGCCTTAGTCACGTCTGCCGTTAGCTTCTCGGCCAAAGCTTTATTATGGGTTGAATTGTTTGCGAAAGCAGGATCATTCGCGTTGATCTTTGACTTTAAGATGGGCGCGCTCATCCTTTCATCAACTCCCTGCCGATGAGGAAGCGACGTATCTCATTCGTGCCGGCGCCGATGTCATAGAGTTTTGCGTCACGCAGAAAGCGTTCGACGGGCCATTCTTTGGTGTAGCCTGAGCCACCCAATGCCTGAATGGCTTCTAAAGACACTTTAACCGCGTTTTCAGACGCCAGCAGAATGGCGCCTGCAGCGTCAAAGCGGGTGGTGTGACCTGCGTCACATGCCCGAGCGACAGAGTACACATACGCGCGCGCCGAGTTGAGCGCGACATACATGTCAGCGAGTTTGGCCTGCATTAGCTGGAAATCGCCAATGGGTTTTCCAAACTGTTTGCGTTCATGAACATAGGGAAGAACCACATCAAGACATGCCTGCATAATCCCTAAGGGACCACCTGCAAGAACGGCGCGCTCGTAATCCAGTCCGCTCATGAGAATCTGAGCGCCCTGACCCACTGCGCCCATCATGTTTTCATCTGGAACAAAGCAGTCTTCAAACACCAATTCGCCAGTGTCGGAGCCGCGCATACCCATTTTGTCGAGTTTCTTGGAGCAGGAAAAGCCGTCGAAAGTGTTTTCAACGATGAAAGCGGACACACTTGCAGATCCAGCGTCAGGATTGGTTTTGGCATAAATAACCAAAGTATCTGCATGAGGGGCGTTTGTGATCCAGAACTTTGTGCCGTTCAACCGCCAGCCGCCGGTCACTTTTGACGCTTTTAGCGACATGCTCATCACGTCTGAGCCAGAGCCTGATTCTGACATCGCCAGGGCGCCGACATGTTCCCCGGAAATCAATTTGGGTAGGTATTTTTGTTTTTGCGCTTCATTTCCCCATCGGCGGATCTGATTGACACAGAGATTTGAGTGAGCGCCGTAAGAAAGTCCGATAGAGGCGGAAGCGCGAGAGATTTCCTCCATTGCCACAACGTGTTGAAGGTAGCCCAAGCCAAGACCGCCATAGTCTTCTTCAACAGTTATGCCGTGAAGGCCCAATTCTCCCATTTGCGGCCAGAGATGGCGTGGAAATGCGTTCGAAGTGTCTATGTCGGATGCGATGGGGGCGATTTTGTCATCCGCAAATCGACGACAGGTTTCGCGGATCATGTCCGTGGTTTCACCAAGTGCGAAATCTAATTGTGGCGACAAGACGTGCTGCTCCCTGATGATTTGTTCTGAAACGTAGCACTAACCTGATGATTGAAAAATGCCGGTGACGTTACGTTCAGAACAAGAAAATTCGGATTTTGCGTCGGGCATGATTTGGAACGGGTAAAAATGACTCCTCTTGGCGGTGTTGTGAGGCAAAACATACTATAAATATGTGTTAAAATAAATAATAGAACCAATAATATGCAAAAACAAAGAATAATACTCGAATTATGCCAAAATACGTGGTAAGATATGCCTCAAAATGGAGGAATGAAGCATGTCTATCCCCAATGCGCCTCAATTACATGTGCCTGAACCGCCAGCGCGTCCTGGCGAAAAGGCGAATTTTTCCAAACTAGACATTCCTAAAGCGGGAACGCTCGCTAGGCCTTCGCCCCATGCGCCAGAAATTGAATTGCGCGACTATCCGTATGGGATGGTACGCGTTCTTGATCGTGAAGGTGCGGCAAAGGGGGAATGGGATCCGGGACTTACGGCGGATCAGTTGCGCAAAGGTCTTCACGCCATGTTGAAGACGCGTATTTTCGATGATCGAATGTTTCGATTGCAGCGTCAGGGCAAGACCAGTTTCTACATGAAATGTCTTGGCGAAGAAGCAATCGGCACAGCGCAGTCATTGGTGTTGTCGAAAGACGATATGTGCTTCCCGACATACCGCATGCTGACATGGTTGATGGCGCGAGATTATCCGCTTGATGATCTCGTCAATCAGATATTCTCAAATGAAAAAGACCCGCTTAAAGGGCGACAATTACCCATTCTCTATTCAGCGCGGGATTATGGTTTTTACTCTGTGTCCGGCAATTTAGGTAGCCGCTTTGGTCACGCTGTCGGCTGGGCGATGGCTGCGGCCTATCGCGGCGATGACCGTATCGCGTTGGGGTGTGTGGGCGAAGGAACGACAGCTGAAGGCAATTTCCACGAGTCGCTGACATTTGCGTCCGTCTACAAAGCGCCGGTCATTCTAACCGTGACCAACAATCAGTGGGCCATATCCAGCTATTCAGGGTTTGCAGGAGGTGATGCGACGACATTTGCTGCCAAAGCGCTGGCTTACGGGCTTCCGGGGTTGCGCGTCGACGGCAATGATTTTCTGGCTGTGTGGGCGGCCACACAATGGGCGCGAGAGCGGGCGTTGGCTGGTTATGGCGCGACGTTGATTGAATACTACACCTATCGCATGGCGGGACATTCCACATCGGATGACCCCACGAAATACCGCTGCGAAGATGAGGCGGAGCATTGGCCGCTGGGGGATCCGATTGAGCGTCTAAAAGCGCATCTCATCACGATAGGCGAATGGGATGATGGCCAGCATGAAGCTTTGGCAAACGATATTCAGATGGAAATCAGAGCGGCTGTTCGGAAAGGCGAAAAGATCGGGACACTCGGACGATCAAAACCGCCTGTCGGCGAAATGTTTGAAGGCGTTTTTGAAGAACCAGATTGGCGCGTCCAGGAGCAACGCCGTGAGTTAGGAGTGTGACATGGTCCAAATGAACATGATCCAGGCGCTCAACTCCGCGCTTGATGTGATGATGATGGAAGATCCCGATGTTGTCGTGTTTGGAGAAGATGTCGGTTATTTTGGCGGTGTGTTTCGTGTCACTGACAAGCTCCAGGAAAAACATGGCAAGCGTCGCTGCTTTGATGCGCCCATCGCCGAAGGCGGTATCATCGCTAGTGCGATAGGCATGGGGGCATATGGGCTAAGACCTGTCCCAGAGATACAATTCGTAGACTATATTTTACCGGCTTATGACCAGCTGGTCTCTGAGGCTGCGCGTTTAAGATACCGGTCAAATGGTGAGTTTACGGCACCGATTACGGTGCGATCACCTTATGGCGGCGGGATTTTTGGCGGCCAGACACACAGTCAAAGTCCTGAAGCTATTTTTGCGCACATCACCGGACTTAAGACCGTTATTCCGTCCAATCCATATGATGCGAAAGGCCTGTTGATTTCGGCCATTGAATGCAATGACCCTGTGATATTTATGGAGCCAAAGCGTATTTATAACGGACCTTTTAACGGTCGGCATGATCAGACTTTGTCGACCTGGGCAAACCATCCCAAAGCAGATGTTCCTGAAGAACGCTATAATGTGCCTTTAGGCAAAGCAGCGATAGTGCGACAAGGCTCAGACGCCACCGTTCTTGCATACGGCACGATGGTGCACATCGCCCTAGAGGGTGTGGAAGACGTTGGTGTAGATGCCGAAGTCATAGATCTGCGTTCAATTGTGCCTTTGGACATCGATACGATTGTTGAGTCCGTGAGGAAGACCGGCCGTTGTGTCATTCTGCATGAGGCGTCCAAGTTCGGCGGATTTGGGGGCGAGCTTTCCTCCCTCATTCAGGAGCGCTGCTTTTACCATTTAAAAGCGCCAGTTGAGCGCGTGGCTGGATGGGATACGCCTTACCCGCATGCCTTTGAATGGGACTATTTCCCAGGACCTGTGCGACTTGGAAAAGCGCTTCAAAAAGTGATGGAGGACTAGCCGCCATGGGGTTTTACAATTTCCGTTTGCCAGATGTGGGTGAGGGTGTTGCTGAGGCTGAAATCGTCGTCTGGCATGTCAAACCCGGTGACAAGATTTCAGAAGATGATTCCCTTGTCGACATCATGACGGACAAGGCGACAGTGGACATGTCTTCGCCGGTCGATGGCGTTGTAAAAGCCATTCATGGTGATGTTGGCGATAGGATGCCGGTTGGTGCGGTTCTGGTGGAAATCGAAACAATTGGAGGGTTCGACGATGATTTGCCAGACGCTAGCGTTGTTGAAGTCACGACGCCTGAGCCGCAGATTGTCAAATCATCCAAGCCAGAAACTGACATTGTGCTTGCTGCCCCAGCAACACGAAAAAAAGCAAAAGAATTAGGGGTTTCGCTTCAAATCGTGCCGGGAACAGGGCCGGATGGACGGGTAACGCCTGAGGATTTGGAAACTTTCGTTCAAGCGGCAACATCGAAAGCAGAAAGACCAACGGCGCCAGCGAAATCTGCACCGCAAGAGGGCGTTCACATCCGCAAGATTATCGGTCTTCGTCGAAAAATTGCTGAAAAGATGGAGCTTTCCGCGCGAAATATTCCGCATTTTACCTATGTGGAAGAATGCGACATGACGGAGTTGGAGCAGTTGCGCGTTGAGATGAATAAGGAGCGTCGATCGGATCAGCCCAAGCTGACAATTCTGCCGTTTTTCATGTTGGCGTTGACGCGATTACGAACAGAGTTTCCGCAGATCAATGCGCGGTTTGATGATGAATCCGGGGAGTTGCATGAATTTGACGCTCTGCATGTCGGTATCGCAGCACAAACAAAGAACGGCCTGTTGGCGCCTGTTGTGCGCCATGTCGAAACGCTCGATATCTGGTCTTGCGCTTCAGAAGTAAATCGTGTGGCAGAAGCTGCTCGAAAAGGATCACTCACGCCTCAAATGCTGTCTGGATCGACCATTACATTGACCAGTTTGGGGGCTCTGGGAGGCGTGTCCGCAACGCCGATTATCAATACGCCAGAGGTTGCGATCGTCGGTCCAAACCGTATCGTGGAGCGGCCAGTTGTTATGAATGGGCAGATTGTGGTTCGTAAGATGATGAACATCTCATCTTCATTTGATCATCGCATTGTCGATGGCCATGATGCGGCTTCCTTCATCCAGCGGATTAAACGACTTCTGGAAACGCCAGCCTTGTTATTTGCATAAGTTAAAAGCGATCATCTATTTGCTTTTGGGATCATGTTCGTCCTAGAGGGTGACCATGCTGACGTCGTGTCGGCTGGTTACAGGGGACTAAATAACATGGATCTGCGGGTGTCTGATACGTTCAAAGCGCAAATTCAATCGGCAATCGACAACAAAACCAAACCGCTTGGCTCTCTGGGGCGGATTGAGGCGCTAGCATCACAGATCGCTGGACTGAAAGAGACACTCACGCCAGAAATGAAGACATGCCGGCTGACGATTTTTGCCGCTGATCACGGAATTGCGAAAGAAGGCGTCTCGGCTTTCCCACAGGAAGTGACACGACAGATGGCGGCGAACTTCGTGGCAGGCGGAGCGGCTGCAAATGTATTTGCCAATACGGTTGGCGCATCTGTTCAGGTTGTGGATTCAGGTATTGCGGGTGAGCCAATGCGCCTGGAAGGTTTGATCAATCGCAATGTGGCGCCAGGCACTCGAAACTTTCTACGTGAACCGGCGATGACAGATGCCGAATATCAAAAAGCCTTTGATGCTGGTTTTGTCATTGGCGCAGAAGATGGCTGGGACGCTGTCTGTTTTGGGGAAATGGGTATTGGCAACACATCAGCGGCGACGATGCTCGGACATAAGATAGCAGGTTTGCCCTTAGACCTAATGACCGGTCGAGGGACGGGACTTGATGACCAAGCCTTAAAAGAGAAACAGCGTATCCTTGAGCAAGCGAGCAAGCGGACATCAGATATTTTATCTCCCCAAGAGGCGTTGATAGAATATGGCGGGTTTGAAGTTGTGATGATGGCTGGCGCAATGATTGGCGCAGCAACGACACGACGCCTGGTTATTGTTGATGGTTTTATTGCCACTGCGGCTGCACTCGCAGCTATCTCGCTGGAACCTCAAATTAAGAATGCAATGGCGTTCGCGCATAAGTCTGCTGAGGCAGGCCATTTGGCGTTGACAAATCATCTTCAAGTTAAGCCACTTCTGGACCTTGAAATGCGGTTGGGAGAAGGCACTGGCGCTCTTCTCGCATGGCCATTGGCACAGGCAGCAGCAAACATGCTCAGCGATATGGCAAGTTTTGAGAGCGCTGGCGTAAACGGGCCGCAAGAATGAACTGGTTGCGTCATGAGCTGGCAGTTTTGACACTAGCGATTCAGTTCCTGACGCGTTTGCCAGTCCCTGCAAACTGGGCGTATACGCCTGAGCGTTTTCAGGCGTCTGTAAGGTATTATCCCTTGGTGGGCGCAATGGTCGGTGCGATTGGTGCGGTTACGCTTGTTGTTGCGCTGCAAACCTTCAATCCGCTAGTTGCGATTTTGATGTCTATGGGCGTCACGTTGCTTGCGACAGGCGCGTTCCATGAAGATGGCCTTGCTGATGTGTTCGACGGCGTGGGCGGTGGTCAGACGCGTGAACGCAAACTGGAGATTATGAAGGACAGCCGTATTGGAACATACGGCGCGGTTGCTTTGCTGATCGTACTGTCCTTGAAATGGGCGACGCTAACGACGCTGGCATTTGATGTGAAGGTTGTTGCGGCAATTTTGATTGCGGGACATTGCGTGAGCCGTTTGTCCGCATTGATGGTCATCGCCACCAGCGAATACGCACGCGAAGAAGGAAAGTCCAAACCCGTTGCTGTTGGCGTTTCAAGCGTGGGTATTGTGTTTGGGTTTGCGACGACTGGCGCAATCGTCGCTGGCGCTATGTGGGGGGCTGGCGCGCAAATGGTGCTCTGGGGGCTTGTTGGCGTGGTTGTCGGACACGTCTTGATGCGCATTCTTTATAGTCGCGCGATCGGCGGATACACGGGCGATTGCCTCGGCGGTGTGCAGCAATTCAGCGAAATTGGATTTTATCTTGGAGCGGCGGCGTGGCTCTAACGCTCGTGCGTCATACACAGCCCGATGTGGCTGCAGGCGTATGCTATGGTCAGACCGACCTTGCACTAGCGCCCAGTTTCGTAAGCGAGCGAGAAAAAGTTGTTCAAACGCTTCATGAAACCGGCAAGTCGTATGGCGTTATATATGCCAGTCCGCTCACAAGATGTCGGCTGTTGGCAAGCCATTTGGAAGAGATGCTTGGCGCGCCGCTTGTTTTAGATAATCGACTTGTCGAAATGAATTTTGGTCGTTGGGAAACAAGATTTTGGAGCGAGATTCCAAGGGCTGAAATTGATCAATGGTCAGACGATTTTCTGGATGCGCGGCCACATGGCGGGGAATGCGTAAGAGCATTTTCAGCGCGTACGTTAGAGGCGTTAGATGAAATCGAAGCGCATGCGCCAAACGCGGTTGTGGTGACGCATGCAGGTGTTATTCGAGCCGCACTCGCAAGGCGTGATGGGACGGGCGGCTGGCGAGCCGACATCAATTTCGGCGACGTAGTCCAGCTGTGATGAAGAGTTATATTGAGGGAGGCATGAATGGCGGAAGATAGCCACAAAGCGAAGATGAAAGCTCTGCAGGGAGAGCAGAAAAAGAAAATTAGCGAAGCAAAAGATCCTGGCCGTGGCTTGGTGTTGGTTCATACGGGTGACGGGAAAGGTAAGTCATCGTCCGCATTTGGCGTCATCATCCGCGCGCTAGGCTGGGGACATAAAGTTGGTGTGGTTCAGTTTATCAAAGGCAAATGGATTACCGGGGAGCGTCAATTCTTCAACAAGTTTGAAGACCAGGTCACGTGGAAAACCATGGGAGAGGGTTTTACCTGGGACACGCAAGACAAGGATCGGGATATTGCTGCTGCGACAGCGGCGTTTTCGACTGCTGCGGAGATGATGGCTTCTGGTGAGTTTGATCTTGTGGTGCTGGATGAGATCAATATCGCGCTTCGCTATGACTACCTCATGATTGAAAATGTGCTGGATGCTTTAAAAGCCCGTCACACACGCACAAGCGTCATTCTGACGGGGAGGGACGCCAAACCCGAACTCATCGAATACGCTGATACAGTTTCAGAAATTGTGGAAGTAAAACACGCATTCAAAAACGGTATCAAAGCCCAACGTGGTGTTGATTTTTAGTCACAAAAATATTGCACTGCAACAAAGTCAGATTGACAGGGCTTTATGAATTACGCCATAGCCTTGTCTCAGATGGTGCTCTCTTTATTGGGAGCTAAGAGGGAAGTTGGTGAAAATCCAGCGCTGTACCCGCAACTGTAAGCCATGAGCTGACAGCCACAACGTCACTGGATCACTTACGATTCGGGAAGGCGGCTGAAAGCGAAGATCGGTAAGTCAGGAAACCTGCCATCGCGTCGTTCGCGCCGAAGCCGGGATTAGCTTTAAGGCACGGGAAGGATTTCCTCAGAAACGACATTTGAAAAGCCTGTCGTCGCACCCATCACGGTGAGGCTCCAGATTGTCGTGTGCGCATTGGTTGGGTCGACGCCTGCAAAGCGCAGTAAAAGGGGAAACGCGAAATGAAATATTCGCTGTTAATGAGTGCTGCAGTTCTAACCGTGTCTGCGCCAGTATTTGCCGAAGATGAACCACGCGAGCTGGACACAGTTGTTGTTGAGTCTTCCCGTCTTGGACAGACGCTGACAGAGATTGGCACAACGGTCGATATCATCACATCTGAAGAACTGAAGGTCTCCGGGCTGGATTTTGTATTGGACGCAATTGCCAAATCACCATCGGTCACGATCAACCAGAATGGTCCGTATGGCGGTAACGCCAGCGTGCGAATTCGTGGTGCAAGCTCTGGGCAGACACTTGTCCTGATTGACGGTGTTCCAGTCGGTGACCCGTCCACAACAGATGCGCAGTTCAACTTCGCACGTTTGGACACAGAAAGTGTGGGCAGCATCGAGATCTTGAAAGGTCCGCAATCAGTTCTCTGGGGATCGGACGCAATCGGTGGTGTGATCTCGATCACGACAAAACGCCCCGAAGAAGGTGTCGGTGGACAGGTCTTTGGCGAGTATGGCTCGTTCAGCACATTCCGTGGCGGCGCATCCTATGAATATGGTGGGGAAAAGAGCGACCTGCGCCTGTTTGCCAATGGGATTACGACTGATGGCATTTCAAAAGCGGACGAAGACGATGGTAACCCAGAAGATGATGGTTATGAGAGCCGCTCCTTCGGTGGTCGCGCCGGATATGATTTTGCGCCGAATGTTCGCTTGGATGGCGGTCTGAATTACACAGAGGCGGAAGCAGACTTTGATGGGTTTGTTTCTGGCGTTTTTGGCGATGCTGACCAGACTTCTGAGACAGAAGAACTGAACGGTCATGCGCGCCTGACTTTCTCGGTGCTCGACGACATGATCGAGAACGAAGTTTTTGTTGGATATTCAGATATTGAACGCACAAACTTTAATGCAGGCGCGGTATCGTTTGCAGCGCAAGGGCAGCGTTTTCAGTATCGCATAAACTCAACCATCAATATCAACGAGGCCAATAAGATCACTCTTGGTATTGAGCGCGAAGATGCCGAAGCGGATCTTAATACCGGCAAGGAAGAGCGTGTCTTAGATAGCGCATTTGGCCTTTACCAGTTTCAGCCTGTTTCAAGTCTGACGCTTACAGCCGGTGTACGTGTTGACGATCATGATGACTGGGGAACACAGACAACTGGTCGCCTCGCCGCAGCATGGAACCCGAATGAACTAACCACTGCGCGCGCAAGCTGGGGACAAGGCTTTAAAGCGCCGAGCATTTTCCAATCGACTTTTGTTTGTGGATTTTTTTGCGGCCTTACGGAAGCGAATGGAAATTTGCAGCCAGAAGAAGCAGATGCCTTTGATATCGGTGTTGATCTTCGCACGCCAGATGGCAAAGGCATTGTCAGCCTGACTTATTTCAACACAGACGTGACCAATCAGATCGATTTTTCTTTCACGGCCGGTTACGACAACATTGTTGAAGTAGAATCTGAAGGGGTCGAGCTTTCTGCCTCTTATGAGTTGCTAGAGTGGCTGAGTGTTTCCGCAGATTATGCATACATCGACTCTGTAGACGGTGCGACCGGCGATCAGTTGGTGCGTGTTCCTGAACACTCTGGTGATGTGCAATTTACTTTTCATCCGACAGGCCCGCTCTCTGGCGCTGTGCTCGTTCGTTACAACGGCGAAGAGAACAACAGCCCGACACAAGTGGTCGATGCATGGACACGAGTAGATCTCTCCGGCGCCTATGAACTCAATGACTTTATTGAGGTATATGGTCGGATCGAAAACCTGTTTGATGAAGACTATCAACAGATCCTCGGTTACGGCACGCCTGGCGTTTCCGGATCTTTGGGCGTTCGCATCAATTACTAAGGGCTAACCCATGGTTCGACTGACGATCCTGATTTCGGCGTTGGCGTGTTTAGCTTCGTGTAAGCTGGGCAAGGCGCCGGTGGCGGTGTCATCTTCGGATGCTCCGCCAAAACGGATCGTCAGTCTCGACTATTGTGCGGATCAGTTCGTTCTTAAATTTGCAGACAAAGCTTCAATCCGCGCAGTGTCGCCGGATGCAGTGAGACAGTTTTCGTATATGCGCGACGCGGCGGTGGGTCTGCCAAGCGTTCGTCCAAATGCGGAAGACGTGCTCTTGCTGCAGCCGGATCTTGTCGTGCGCTCTTATGGCGGCGGACCCAATGCAGGCGCTTTCTTTGAAAAGGCGGGCGTGCCTGTCCTTCAGGTCGGGTTTGCATCGGATATGGAGTCCATAAAGAGCGTCATTCGGGACATGTCAGCAGGGTTGGGGGATGCTGCGGCAGGCGAGGCGACGATCCTGGAAATGGATCGTCGCTTGGCCAGTATTCCAAAGTATCAAAATCCGCCTGAAGCGCTTTATATGACGCCATCTGGTGTGACGTCGGGGACTGGGACGCAGGTCGATGAGATGTTGCAGGCTGCGGGGTTAGGTAATTTTCAGAAATTGCCTGGCTGGCGGTCCATCCCGCTTGAGCGACTGGCATACGAACAGCCGGATGTGGTGGCGGCGGCTTTTTTTGAAACGCTGACAAACCACCCTGACGCCTGGAGCGCCATGAAGCATCCTGTTGCGAAGCGACAGATGCGAGATTTGCCGACCGTCCCGTTGCAGGGAGCCTGGACGTCTTGTGGATCCTGGTTCTTGCTGGACGCCATTGAGGCCTTGTCTGATTTTGAGAACGCCTCGGCTTTAGGCGAGCAAGGAAAGCGCCCCTGATGATAATCGCATCTTTATCACGCTGGCTGATGCCGCTCTTGATTGGCTTAGCGCTATTATCGTTACTAGCGGCTTCTTTTCTTGGGGCGACGCCATTATCATTTGATCGTATCTTGGCGGCCATTTTTGGCGTCGGCCTGCCGGGCGACCAGATTGTGATCTGGGAAATCCGTTTGCCGCGCGCGTTGTGTGCTTTTGTTGTAGGCGCAGCGTTAGGCGTTAGCGGCGCAGCTTTGCAGGGACTTTTGCGAAACCCGTTAGCTGAGCCAGGTGTGCTGGGTGTCACGGTAACAGCCTCTCTTGGCGCGACATTCGCGCTTTATTATGGCGTGACAGCATATGCGCCTGTGGCGCTGCCGCTCTTTGCGATTGCCGGCGCGATGGCGGCGACAGGGCTCTTAGCATTCGCTGCTTTACGCACCTCATCCATCGTCACGCTCATCCTTGTGGGTGTTGGCATATCGAGTTTTTCCGCAGCGGTAATGGCGCTGTTGATGAATTTGGCGCCCAATCCGTTTTCATTATCAGACATGATAAACTGGATGCTGGGCTCGGTGGCGAACCGGAGTTTTGATGATCTGATTTTGTCGGCGCCTTTCCTGATTGCCGGGCTAGCCATTTTATGGTTCTCGCGTCGGGGATTAAGCGCTTTGATCCTGGGCGAAGAGGGTGCGTCAGCCGTGGGATTAAACCTTAATCGCCAGCGTTTGCTTGTGGTGATCGGCGCCGGATTAGCGACGGGTGGGGCAGTGGCGCTAGCCGGTGCGATTGGCTTTGTCGGCATTGTTGCGCCACATCTAGTGCGTCCGCTTGTTGGGCATGATCCCGGCAGGAGTCTTCTCCCGTCTGGGCTGCTTGCGGGCGTCATACTGGTGTTGGCTGACATTGGCGTACGTCTGTTGCCGACATCAACAGAGCTGAAGCTCGGGGTGGCGGCATCTCTCATTGGCGCGCCGGTCTTTGTCTGGATTGCGGTCCAAAGGCGCTCGATCCATGAATAAGATTACGGTCAAGAATATTACGGTTACCCGTGGCGAGGCCGGACTTGTAAACGGCGCAAATGTGTCTGTTGGCGATGGCGAGTTTGCCGTGCTTCTGGGCCCCAATGGCGCTGGTAAAACTAGTCTTCTGCGAGCAGCGCTTGGCTTGCTACCAGTTGATAGCGGTGAAACTTTTCTGAACGAAAAGCCAATTGGCGCAATTGATGTCACCGAGCGGGCGAAGATGGTTTCCTATTTGCCGCAAACACGCGCTCTGGCGTGGCCGGTGAGTGTGCGAGATGTGGTGGCGCTGGGCCGGTTTGCGCACGGCGCTCCATTGGGAAAACTTCCTGAACGTGACGCAAAAGCTGTTGATGATGCGATTGCAAAATGCGGGCTGGAAAGGTTTGCAAACCGTTCGACAGCGACTTTGTCGGGCGGTGAGTTGGCGCGGGTTCACTTTGCGCGCGCGTTTGCTGCTAATACGCCGTTGATGGTAGCGGATGAACCAGTTGCGGCGCTTGACCCTCTGCATCAGCATCAGGTGCTCCGATTGATGCGGGGGTATGTTGACAATGGTGGCGGTGTTTTGTGCGTTCTTCATGACATTGGCCTTGCCGCACAATATGCAGACCGGCTCATCTGGATGATGGACGGAAAAATCGTGGCTGACGGTTCTGTTGATGAAACGCTGACCTCAGAACGCATGGCTGAGATATATGGGGTCAATGCTGTGATCCAAAAACAATCTGGCAAATGTACAATCCATATCGACGGGCCTGCATGATCGGGCGCGCGATCATGGTGCAGGGCACGGGGTCGGACGTTGGCAAATCCGTATTCGTTGCCGGATTATGCTGGATCGCAAAGCGGCGGGGATTAAAAGTTGCGCCGTTCAAGCCTCAGAACATGTCAAACAATGCAGCCGCCTGCGCTGATGGCGGCGAGATTGGCCGTGCGCAGGCGCTACAGGCGCGCGCATGCGCGTTAGATCCACAGGTCGATTTCAATCCTGTCTTGTTGAAGCCGCAGTCGGATAAGATGGCGCAAGTCGTCGTGCATGGCAGGGCGCTGAATACGCAAACGGCTGCTGAATATATGTCGCGTCGTGACATGTTGATGGGCGCAGTTGAGACAAGTTTTACGCGGCTCACGAATACATATGACCTGGTCATTGTGGAAGGTGCGGGAAGTCCGGCGGAAGTCAATCTGCGGGCGCGCGACATTGCCAATATGGGGTTTGCGCGAAGGCTGGGCGTGCCTGTTATCCTGTTGGGAGACATTGATCGCGGCGGGGTGATCGCTTCCCTTGTCGGCACCAAAGCGGTAATTGATCCTGAGGACGCCGCTATGATTTGTGGCTTTGCCATCAACAAGTTTCGCGGCGATATCTCCCTGTTTGAGGACGGCATTAAAGCTATCGAGGAGCGGACCGATTGGCCATGTTTAGGCGTTGTGCCGTGGCTGAAAGCCGTTGCGCGTTTGCCGGCGGAAGACGCTGTTGTTTTGGACCGAGCAACCGGGCGCAAAGACGGTAAGCTACGGATCTCAGCGCCCATGCTGTCTCGCATGGCAAATTTTGATGACGCCGATCCTTTAAAAGCAGAACCCAATGTTGATTTTGCTTTTATCCCGCCGGGCAAAGCAATCCCGCGCGATAGTGATGTCATCATCCTGTTTGGAACCAAGTCGACGCTGGCGGATATGGCCTTTCTGAAAGAACAGGGCTGGGACCATGACATCATCGCTCACGCCCGCGCCGGTGGCCGGGTGCTTGGCATTTGCGGCGGATTCCAGATGTTGGGGCGGACGTTGAAAGACCCTGACCAAGTCGATGGAGGCATCAGCGATATAGACGGTTTGGGCTTACTAGACGTTGAAACGGTCATGACGCCAGACAAACAGGTAAGGCCGGTCTTTGGGCGGCATGTAATGTCAAAGTCTGAAGTGTCCGGATATGAAATTCATGCCGGGCGCACATCAGGTCAGGACATGGCGCGTCCTTTCCTTGAGCTGAAACATGGCCCGGACGGCGCGTGCAGCGCGAATGGTCTGATTGAAGGAACATATGTGCATGGTCTCTTTTCATCAGATTTATTTCGCCAGCGCTGGCTGAATGATATCCGCGAAGATGTTGCTTCTGATGGGCTCGCTTTTGAAGCTGAAGTTGATCAGGCGCTGGATGATCTGGCCGATGGATTAGAAACCGCGCTGGATATTGACCAGCTGTTTGGCAATGCGCGCGCGCCGGGCTGGGCGCCGCATCTGGGGTGAGCGCACCGGTGATCATGTTGCTGGCGCTTGTAATCGAGGCGCTATTTGGCTGGCCCGATTGGCTGTATCGCAAAATCGGCCACCCGGTGACGTGGATGGGGTGGTTGATTGCGCGGTTAGAGGTCAAGTGGAACAAGCCATCCCTATCGCACAAAATGCGATATGTACTGGGCGGATGTCTGGTGTGTGTCCTGGTGGGAGTTACTGGTGCTGTTCTGGTGCTCATCCATGTGGTGTTACCGGAAGAGCTCTGGTGGATAGAAGGTCTCCTTGCATCCAGTTTGTTAGCCAGTAGGAGCCTGTATTTTCATGTAAAAAAGGTGGCTGAACCTTTATGTTGTGGCGATCTTGAAGGCGCAAAAACAGCAGTTTCCATGATTGTCGGGCGGGATCCTGAGCAGCTGGATGAAAAAGGCGTTGCACGCGCCGCCATTGAAAGCCTAGCGGAAAACGCATCTGACGGGGTGATTGCGCCTTTGTTCTGGGGAGCATTGTTCGGGTTACCAGGGATTGCTGGGTACAAGGCGATCAATACGCTGGACTCAATGATCGGACACCGAAACGATCGTTATCTGGCGTTTGGCGGCGTAGCAGCGCGGTTGGACGATATTGCCAATTATATCCCAGCGCGGATCACAGGGGGATTGATTGTTCTGGCTTGCCTTTCCGGCCGTGCGCTTAAGGTCATGTTCAGGGATGCTGGAAAGCATCGCTCCATCAATGCGGGTTGGCCAGAAGCTGCGATGGCGGGCGCGCTGAATGTGCGTTTGTCTGGGCCACGTGTTTATGGGGATAAGATCAATAACGAACCCTGGTTGAACGAAGGCGCACAAGACCCAACGGGAAACGATATTGATCGGGGTCTATGGATTTATGTGCGTGCTATGGCGCTTTGCGCAGGCGGGCTGGCGTTAGTCGCTTTTGCGGTTAGGGGTGTGGCGTGAGCGATCAATTGCTCCATCATGGCGGGGCGTTGGATCTGGTGAAGGCCATGTTTCCCGATGCGCCAGAGCCATGGTTGGACCTTTCAACAGGTATCAACCCGCACGCATATCCATTTGATCCGCCATCGAAAGAAGCGATAACCCATTTGCCGACGCGCAGCGCATTTGAAAAATGCAAAGCGGTGATGGCTCGGGTTTATGGAGCGCCAACAAAGGCTATCCTGCCGACACCAGGGTCAGAGATTGTGATCCGCTTGCTGCCGACGCTGCTTCAAGGTGAAAAAATCGCTGTGCCTCTGCCGACCTATGGCGACCATGTGGAGGTCTGGCAAAATGCAGGCCGACAAGTCGTGCAGGTTTCTAATCCGTTAGAAACAACGGACAATGCAGACATTGTTATTGTCTGCAATCCGAATAATCCTGATGGGCGGCGCTGGTCAGTTGAGGAATTGAGGCGCTGTGCGCTTCAGATAGCGCAGCAAGGAAAGTGGCTGATCGTTGATGAGGCCTATGCAGACCTTGCGCCAGATCAGTCCGTTGCGCATTTAGCCGGTCAGCCTGGGCTGATTGTTTTGCGATCAATCGGCAAATTTTATGGCTTGGCGGGTCTGCGGCTGGGCGCTGTTCTAGCGCCGCAAGAAGTATTGCAGAGCCTTGAAGAATTATTGGGCGTGTGGGCGGTGTCTGGTCCGGCGTTGGAGGTGGGCGCCAGGGCGTTGGACGACGATGAATGGGCGAAACAAACGCGTCAAAACCTGAACAATATGAGGAACAGCGTTGATACGGTTTTGGATCATGCCGGAATGAAGGTCTTCGGCGGAACAGATCTTTTTCGATATGTTGAAGTTGCAGATGCGGAACAGGTTTGGCGGAGACTGGCTGAACAAGGTATTTACGTCCGCCCTTTTTCATGGAGCGACAAACACTTGCGGATCGGCCTGCCGAAATGCGAAGCGGAATTACAGCGGCTAGCGCGTGCGCTTAGCCTTTAAGCGGTAATGTTAGCCCCGCTGCGACAAACACCACATGGTCTGCAAGCTTTGCGATTCGTTGATTGAGGCGCCCCTGTTCGTCTCGAAAGGCGCGTCCAAGCGGTGTCTCCGGCACGAGGCCTAGCCCGACTTCATTTGAGACCAGCAAGACCGGTCCTGGTGCGTGCTTCAGGGCGCCTTCAAGATCGACATAAGCCTCATTCAGATTGTGTTCGAGATGCATGAGGTTGGAAAGCCAGAGCGTCAGGCAATCGATAACAACGACATTTTCATTGGTTGAAGACGTGCGAACGGCGTTGCCTAGCTCTAATGGGGCTTCAACTGTTGTCCAACCTTCGTGTCGATCTTGCTGATGGTGGGCAATGCGGGCAGCCATTTCGTCATCAAGCGCTTGGGCTGTGGCGACGTAGACGCGTGAGGAAGAAAGTTGTTCGGCATGTTCCTGCGCGATGCGACTTTTGCCTGATCGGGCGCCGCCAAGATAAAATGAGGTTTTGGCGATTTCGTCTGACATTATCTTACACAATCCGGCTCTCTTGGACCTTCAGAGGTAAGATTATTTGCCGGGTGCGCCAAGTTGTTTGTTGTCTTTGAGTGCTGGTTGAACAGCAGGCGCAAGATTTTGCGTTTTGGCTTGTGCGGTCGCTTCGCCAATCACAATAAAGACGGGCGCGCCTTTTGCGACATGCGACGTTTTTGATGGCAAGTCTTTCAAACAGGTCTGAACAGCGCCTGAGTCTTGGCGTCCGACATTCCAGGTGATCAAGGCGGGTGTGGATGCGTCGCGACCTGCGTCGATCAGCAGTTTTGAGATGTCAGATATATCAGCGCAGGCCATGTAAAGACAGAGGGTGGTCTGTTTGTCGGCCGCCATGCGCCATTCCGTCTGGGGACCGTTAAGCGTGCGTCCTGTGGCGAACATCACGCGGCGCGCTGTTTCGCGCTCGGTAAGGGAAAAGCCAAACTGTGCTGCGGCGGCCGATGCGGTGGTCACGCCCGGCGCAACACGCACATCAACGCCATGTTCTTCAAGGAATTCGCGTTCTTCTTGAGCACGCCCGTAAACACTTGGGTCACCGCCTTTGAGACGCACAACACGCTGCCCCGTTTTGGCGAGCGACACCATCAGGTGATTGGTGAAATCTTGCGGAACAGCACCGCGGTGACCGCGTTTGCCGACCGGGATCATTCGTGTTTCTTTTCCCGCCAGCGCCAGAATGTCATCAGTCACGAGCGCATCATGCAGGATGACATCGGCCTGTTCTATCAAGCGTGCAGCGCGAATGGTCAGATCGTCAACACCGCCAGGACCTGAACCAACCAGCCAGACCATAGCGTCATTTGCGCGTTGGAGATCATTAGGCATCTTCTGTCTCCTTGGCCATCATGGCCTGGATCAGCTTATTGATCTCAGGCTTACATGACCCGCAATTTGTGCCGGCCGTGGTCGCTTTGCCAACGTCTGCGACCGTGCATCCGCCGTCTTTGATCGCAGCTTCGATGTCCGTTGTGCCAATACCCATGCAAGCGCAGACTATGCGACCAGCAGATTGTCCGGCTGGCGGGCGCCCGGCAAGGACGCCTAAACGCGTTGCGTCATCCAGCGTTTCGCCAAGCTGAGATGAAAGCCAGTCGCGGTCGGTGCTTACGGGACCTTTTGGGCTGAGTTTAAACAGGGCAACGAGTTTGTCATCCTTGACGATCGCTCGAGCCAACGCACCATTTGGCATATCAAAGCGTAGTACATCGCCTTGAGGCATTAAGGCGTTGAGGAGTGCGCCAACATCACCAGAGCCGGCCATTTCACAGCGCCAGCCATTATTAGCGCGCGCTAACGCCCAATAATCTAATCCTTGAAGCGCTTTAGATGAAGGTTCCTCAATGAGGACAGCAAAAGCTTGCCAGCTTGCCGATAGCGGTTGGACCGTTACAGGCACGCGTTTGAATTCAGGCTGACCAGAAACGGGGTCGGTGACGGGGCTGACCAAGGCGTCCACGCGGCCCTGTTGGGAATAACGGGCCGTCCAGTGCATTGGCGCAAACAGTTCGCCGCGTTTCACACGATCCGTGACCTGAGCGCGCAGGACTGCGGAGCCATTCTGGTTATGTATTTCAACAAGATCTGCTGGCGCAATGTTTAAAGCAGAAGCGTCTTCAGGATGAATTTCCAGGAAAGGCTCTGCGATATGCGCGCTCAGGCGTGGTGTTTTCGCGGTACGCGTCATGGTGTGCCAATGGTCGCGCACACGGCCCGTGTTCAAAAGGAATGGCAGTTTTTGAGAAGCTGTCTGCTGATGTGGGGCATCAGGTGTGGCAATAAATCGAGCTTTGCGGTCTTTGGTGTAAAACTGACCATTTGCAAAGAAACGGTGATTATCGCCGCTGGTGTCGCCTGGACGTTCGCGGGTCTCGGTCAGTGGCCACTGGAAAGGCGCAAGGACGTCGTAATCCTGATTGGAAAGCGTTGAGAGCGCGCCAATGTCAAAGTCGCGCGTGTCGTCATTTTCAAATGCAGTCAGCTCTGCGTATTCACGGAAGACAGCGGCTTCATTTTCATAGTCAAAACCGGCATACCCCATGGCGGTGGCCACATCGCACATGATTTTCCAGTCGCCACGCGCTTCGCCAGGCGCCTTTAAAAAGCTGCGTTGACGCGAGATGCGGCGTTCGGAGTTCGTGACAGTGCCGGATTTTTCAGCCCATGCGGTGGCGGGAAGTGCGACATCTGCCAATCTGACGGTATCGGATGTGGACACGACATCGGAAACGCAAACGAAAGGACAGGCTTCTAGGGCTGCGCGCACCTTGTCGGCATTTGGCATGGAGACGACTGGGTTAGTCGCCATGATCCAGATGGCTTTGATGCGTCCGTCAGCAACAGCATCGAACATGTCGACAGCTTTGCGACCAGGTTTTTGAGCCAAGTTTGGCGTGTCCCAGAAACGTTGAACACGATCAAGGTCTGCAGGGTCAAAATCCATATGGGCGACAAGCTGGTTGGCAAGGCCGCCAACTTCGCGTCCGCCCATCGCATTGGGTTGGCCCGTGATAGAAAAGGGCCCCATGCCAGGTTTTCCGATCCGCCCTGTTGCCAGGTGGCAGTTGATGATGGCGTTCACCTTATCCACGCCGATAGATGACTGGTTCACGCCCTGAGAGTAGATCGTGACTGTCTTTTGCGTGTCGCGAACCCATTCAAAGAATTGCATCAGGTCGGTTTGGCTAAGGCCGGTCGTCTCAGAAGTGGAGGCAAGGTCCAGCTCACCAGCAGCGTCTAAGGCCGCTTCTAATCCTGATGTGTTAGCTTCAACGAAGGCTTTGTCGAACGCGTTTGAGTTTGCAAGGTAAGCAAAGAGGGCGTTGAACAAAGCGCGGTCACCGCCCGGTGTAATCGGCAGGTGCAGATCAGCAGCTTCTGTTGTTGCCGTGGCGCGCGGATCTATGACGACCAGGCGGAAGTTGCGCGTTTCTTTGGCGGCTAGCAGGCGCTGATGGAGCACCGGGTGACACCAGGCGAAATTGGACCCGACCATGACGATGAGATCTGCTTTTTCCAGATCGTCATAACATCCAGGCACTGTGTCGGCGCCAAAGGCGCGTTTGTGCCCGGCAACTGAAGAAGACATGCAAAGGCGGGAGTTGGTGTCGATATTGCCTGAACCGATGAAGCCTTTCATCAGCTTGTTGGCGACATAATAGTCTTCGGTCAGGAGCTGGCCGGAGACATAAAATGCAACGCTGTCAGGGCCATAATCCTTAATGGTTTGCTTGAAGGTGGCAGCGACTTCTTCAAGTGCGTCATCCCAGCTTGCGCGTTCGCCCTTGATCGTCGGGAAGAGCAGGCGCTCTTCCATATCGAGGGTTTCGCCGAGAGCTGAACCTTTTGAACACAAACGTCCAAAGTTAGCCGGATGATCCGGATCTCCGCGCACCTCAGCGCTTAGGCCATCAGGTGCGGGGGTCGCCAGCACGCCGCAACCTACCCCGCAATAGGGGCAGGTGGTGCGTGTTTCATCAGGTGTGACCTGGGTGTCCGCCAATGCACTTAGTCCTTCACTTGAATGAAGATACGTCCTTCACGGATCTCGACCGGGTAAGTGGCAACTTTCCCTTCGTCCGCACCGCGCGCTTCGCCGGTTTGCAGGTCGATGACCCAGTTGTGCAGCGGGCAGGTGACAGCGCAGTCGTGAACAATGCCTTCAGATAGAGGACCCTGCTTGTGTGGGCAGGTGTTGTCGATGGCGTAGACGGTGTTTTCGTCTGTGCGGAAAACACCAATCTTGTTGCCCTTAATCGTTGTGCGACGCGCGCCAAGCAGCGGCACGTCGCTCAGCGCACACAGGTCGAGCCAGTCAGTGAGTGTGGTGGTGTCTGACATAGATATTACTCCGCAGCTTCAAGGGCTTTGAACTCGTGAGAGTCGACCCCGCCAGTTGCGCGCTGCGCCCATGGGTCGTCCTGCGCAAATTGTTGAGAATAGAGGAAACGCTCGTAGAAAGCTTTACGGCCCTCAGCGTCATCTACGATCATCTTACGGATCGCGTCATAGCCGACACGGTCCGCCCATTTGTAGATGCGCTCAAGGTAGTAACCCTGCTCGCGGTAGGCCTGAAGAAGGGCGGATGAATATTCAATCGCTTCTGCTTCGGTTTCCACTTTGCAAAGCACTTGCGTGCCCTGAATGTGCATGCCGGCGGCGCCGCCAAAGTGGATCTCGTAACCTGAATCCACACAGATTACGCCGATGTCCTTACACGTTGCTTCCGCACAGTTGCGCGGGCAGCCAGAAACAGCCAACTTAACTTTAGCTGGTGACCAGGAGCCCCACATCAGTTTCTCAAGCTTGATACCCAGACCGGTTGAGTCTTGTGTGCCGAAGCGACACCAGTCCGTCCCGACACATGTTTTCACCGTGCGCAGACCTTTTGCGTAAGCGTGGCCAGAGACCATGCCAGCTGCGTTCAGGTCGGCCCAGACGCCGGGAAGGTCTTCTTTTTTAACGCCCAGCATGTCGATGCGCTGACCGCCAGTGTATTTGACTGTCGGGATTTTGTATTTGTCGACAACATCGGCAACGGCGCGCAATTCAGCTGCGGTGGTGACACCACCCCATGCGCGTGGAACGACAGAGTAGGTTCCGTCTTTCTGGATGTTAGCGTGGACACGTTCGTTGATGAAGCGTGACTGCTGGTCGTCAACATATTCGCCAGGCCATGTGGCGACGAGGTAGTAGTTGAGCGCCGGACGACATTTCGCACAGCCGCCAGACGTCTTCCAACCCAGTTCCTGCATGATGGCCGGAATGGATTTAAGCTCCTTGGCGACAATCAGGCGACGCACGTCGCCATGGCCAAGGTCCGTACATCCGCACACTGTCTGCTTAGTGCCAGAAAACTCATCGCCGAGTGTCAGCGCAAGCAGGCTTTCAACAAGGCCTGTACACGTGCCACATGAAGAAGAGGCTTTTGTGCAGGCGCGCACGCCATCAAGGTCTTTTAGTCCTTCTTTTGTGATTGCAGAAACGATCTTACCTTTGGACACGCCGTTACAACCGCAGATCTCTGCCTCATCCGGCAAGGCTGCAACGGCCTCCATAGGGTCCAGCGGCGCACCTCCAGCGTAGGACTGGCCGAAGATCAAAGTCTCGCGGTCTTCTGCTGAGATTGGTTCGCCGTCGCGGATTTTCTGAAAGAACCAGGTTCCGTCGGCGGTTTCACCGTAAAGCACGGCGCCGATCAGTTTCTCGTCTTTAAGAACCAAGCGTTTGTAAACACCACGACCTGGGTCACGGAAGACGATTTCTTCGCGGCCTTCGCCTTCGGCAAAGTCACCGGCTGAGAAAAGGTCAACACCTGTCACTTTCAACTTTGTAGAGGTTTCGGCGTGAACAAAGCAGTCTTCGCAGGTCTCTGCGAGGCTTTTGCCCAGAATGCGCGCCTGTTCGTAGAGCGGCGCAACAAGACCGTAGACATTGCCTTCGAACTCGACACATTCGCCGACCGCGAAAATGTCAGGATCAGATGTCGCCATCTTGGCATTCACCTGGATGCCGCGACCGACCTCAAGGCCGGCGTCTTTGGCGAGCTGAATGCTTGGACGAATACCAACCGCCATGACAACGATTGACGCTGGGATCTCGCGGCCGTCTTCAAGGACAACACCGCCCACGCGACCGTCTTTTTCAATGATCTCTTTGGTGTTCGCTTTGGTGATGATGTTGATGCCACGGCTGGAAAGTTCTTTTTCCAGAAGGTAGCCGGCAGGCGCGTCAAGCTGGCGCTCCATCAAGGTTGGCATCAGGTGAAGGACGGTGACGTCCATGCCCTGCATTTTAAGACCAGCCGCCGCTTCCAATCCTAAGAGACCGCCGCCAATAACAACTGCTGAACCGCCTTCTTTTGATGCGGCGAGCATTTTGTCGACGTCGTCAAGGTCACGGTATGCAAGGACGCCTGGCAGTTCATGGCCCGGAACAGGGATGATGAACGGGTTAGATCCTGTTGCGATGATCAGCTTGTCATACTCGGCTTCGACGCCGCCTTCGGACACAACTTTCTTGGCCTCACGGTCGATCTTGGAAACCTTGTGACCGCGGTGCAGGGTGACGCCGTTTTCAGCATACCAGTCGTCACCGTGAATGATGATGTCCTCGAATGTGCTTTCACCAGACAACACAGGCGACAGCATGATCCGGTTATAGTTCACACGCGGTTCGGCGTTGAAAATTGTGACGTCGTAAAGGTCGGGTGCGGTCTCAAAAAGCGTCTCAAGCGCTCTTCCGGGAGCCATACCGTTTCCGATAACGACCAGCTTTTCCTTGGTCATGGGTCCTTCGCTTTCCTAGTGGTTAGGACTGCATTAGTTGGAAGGCGAGAATAAGCGTGATCAACATCAGGATCACACTTGTTCCCTTCCAAAATGCAACAGGGTTTCGTTCTAGCAAAGAGGTCTGGGTCGCTTTGCTGCGAGCATAGTCTCCAGGCGCCTTCAGATCGCCCAGAAATTCGGATAAAACGGGATAACGATAGGCAGGGTTGGCCGAACACGCTTTTTCAAGCGCTGCGCTGACCCATTTGGGCGTATCCGTGCGAACGGCGTGCGCGTTCGTGTGACTCCACGTTGCAAGATTCCATTTGCCGCGCGCGCCCTCGTTTAGGGTGTAGGGGCGCTTTCCGACCAGCAATTCATAAGCGATAACGCCCAGCGAAAAGAGATCTGATTGTGCGGTGGCTTTTTCGCCCAAGACATATTCCGGTGCAGAATAGGCCACAGAACCAACGGCATGTTCTTCAACAATGGCCTGCGCTATGTCATCCATTCCAGCGACCTGGACAGTGCCATAGTCGATGAGTTTCACGACGCCCTCATGGGTGATCATGATGTTTTCGGGTTTGATGTCACGGTGAACCATGCCCATACGGTGCATGGCGCGAAGGGCAAGGGCGACATCTTCTATGATTTCACGCACGCGTGTGAGAGCAGGGTGGTGATTGTCACGCATCCAGTCTCTTAATGTTTGTCCTTCGACCGGCTCACACAGAAGGTATAAGAACGGGCTTTCTTCGCGGCCGGGATAAATTTTCATAAGGTTCGGGTGGTTTAGGCGCTTGCCCACCCATTCTTCGCGGCTAAACCCATCAAGATAAACAGCGTCGTCTTCGAAATTACGGGATGGCGCCTTGAGGACATAGACATTGCCAGTCTCGGTGTCGCGCACTTTGTAAATATGGCTGCGTGTGCCGTTGTGCAGAATGCGGATGACCTCATACCCGTCAATCTTATTTCCGACTTCCATGACTGGCGGGATGATTTTTTCATGGATGCGTGCGGCGGCTTCTTCCCGGGTTTCAACAGCAAGCGAATCTAGTCGCAAAACACCGCAGGTAAGGTTGTCTGTGCTGCCTGCTTCCAGAGCTTGATCGCAAATGGTTTCGCACAGCACATCCAGATTTGTGTGCTTGTCGAAAGCCGGTTGAAGCGCAGCTTTAATCTGTG
The DNA here is from genome assembly GCA_964342355.1 of uncultured Hyphomonadaceae bacterium. GTDB lineage: Bacteria > Pseudomonadota > Alphaproteobacteria > Caulobacterales > Hyphomonadaceae > Hirschia. Next base: position 8,580 of record CAYFFG010000009.1, on the reverse strand, counting down.
GGTCCGACAATGGACCAAACACGCCGTCAGTGGCCAAAAACAGCAAATCGCCTTCGCTGACTTCAACCTTGCGGTAGTCAACATTGAGGCGCGGATCCATGCCAAGAGCGGCGCCGAGCATGTGGGCGTCTTTAGACAGAATGATTGAGTGATCGCGAGTCAGACACTCGAAATTGCCTTTGTGGAGGCGGTAGATGCGGCTGTCGCCTACATGGAAGATGTGCGCAGTGCGGGATTTGACAACGACCGCTGAAAAGGTCGTCACCATCGCGTCTCCGTCGCCTTTCTGGTTCTGAGAGGAGAGCCAGTCATTGAGCGCCTTTAGAACGCGAGACGATGATTCTTCGACGCTCCAGCTTTCAGGTGTGGAAAAATAATCGGTTATGTACTGTGTGACCGCCATCTGGCTGGCCAGGTGAGAACGGCTGCTTTCGCTAACGCCGTCTGCGATACAGGCGACGCCCCCTTTCATCTGCCGTTCCATGTCGGTTTCAGGCAGATGAGCCGCAAAGGCGTCGTCGTTTCTATCTTTTACCCCAGCGGTGCTGAAGCCGCCGATACCTAATTCCAGTCGCACGTGCTTCCCATCCTTTTTAGAATGGGAAGCGTAAGACACTTTGCTGGTCGTTGTCGCGTGCAAAGAAACGAGCTCCAAGGTTTTTCTATCCCACCGAGATCATCTGGACGGTGCCATCGTCGGCCACTTCTGCGATCTCCCCCTTTGGTTCTTCAAGGAAGAGAAGGGCGATGAAACCCAGAACGGCGGTAGAAGCGATGACCAGGAAGAAGACATTGACCGGCACAGATGCAAAAACGATCAGATAAATCACCGCGCCGACATTGCCGTAAGCGCCGGTCATCCCCGCGATTGCGCCTGTTTGAGACCGCTTGATCAATGGCACAACAGCAAACACTGCGCCTTCGCCAGCTTGTACGAAGAATGAGCAAGCCATTGTTGCTATCACAGCGAGCCATAACGGCCATGCTGAGCCGACTAGCGACATAACAAAGTAACCGACGGCCAGACCAGCTGTAAGGATAAGCAATGTGGATTTGCGACCGAAACGGTCTGAAAGCCAGCCACCACCAGGACGCGACATCAGGTTCATGAACGCATAAGCGGAAGCGACCATGCCGGCGTATACCGCACTCAGCTCGAAGGTTGTCTCGTAAAAGAGCGGCAGCATAGAAATAACGGCCAGCTCTGATCCGAAGGTTGCAAAATACAAGATGTTCAACACCGCGACTTGTTTGAACTTGTATTTTTGAATGTCAGGGACGCCCTTTTTTAGTTCAGGCATGTTGGCGCGAATAGAGTTGTAGCTGTCGGCTGCATAGATAGCGACGAGGGCGACCCAGATTGTCTGCATCACGGAGACGTTGAGCAGGTTGACGTTTTTCAGGTTCCACGCCAGTGCGCCAAGCGCGATGTAAAGTGGTAGCTTCATCACGATCAGGAACAGCAGGTCGCCCTTGCTTGTGACCAACATCGAGCCGGTTGTGCGTGGTTTAAAATAGTGTGACCCTTCGGGTACGTCCTTCACATTGAAGTAGTAGACGAAGCTGTAGAAGAAACACATCAGACCGGTGATGCCGATCGCCCAGCGCCAGCCGTCCTCGCCGCCAAACATCAATGCGATTGTTGGCAGTGTGAAAGCAGCGGCGGCCGACCCGAAATTACCCCAACCGCCATAAATGCCTTCTGCTGCGCCCAGCTCATTGTGGGGGAACCATTCAGACACCATGCGGATACCGATCACGAAACCGGCGCCGACAAAACCCAGCACGAAACGCGCTATAACGAGTTGCCCATAGCTGTCCGCCATAGCAAAGGCGAAACAGGGGATAGACGCTAAGAACAACAGACCGGAATAGACGCGTTTCGGGCCGAATTTATCGGTCAGCATGCCGACAATGATACGCGCTGGTATGGCCAGCGACACGTTGAGGACCAGGAGCGACTTAACCTGCGCAGGGCTCAAACCGAGTGATTTGGCGATCGCCTGCAGCATGGGGGCCATGTTGAACCAGACGACAAAAGTGATGAAGAAAGCGATCCATGTCAGGTGCAGGATCTTCATCTTGCCTGTGAAGGATAATAGGTTGAATTTCTGATCGGTCGGCGGGGTCAAACCAAACTCCTTGGGGTCGAGCAAAACAACTCGAAATCCCTCGAAAAGCCACTAGGTAAAGGGGTGCTTTAGACAGTTCTTCCATTGTCGCGCCGTCACATTGCGCGCGGACTAAAGGTCTCTGTCTTTTTCAGTTTCGCGTCCGCCATCGGATCAGAAACAAATGTGTCTTCAGCGTCGAAGAACTGGTCTTATTTATCGTCTCGGCCTGAAACTCGACCGAAAATGTCGGCGCAACTAGACAGAGGTCTAATTAGAGCGCGGGGTGCGCAAAGATTGTGCATCGCTGAAGTGATATGCTGTTAATTTGACCGCTATCCGATCGCTTCTGGACGTTCTTCCATGAATCCCAGGTCCACGAACAGAGAACCGGAAATGCCTTTAGGGGCGAGTAGTTTAAGCTCTAATTTTGTTCCGGCTGGTAATTCTTCAGTAATCGCAAGAGGGAAGTGCATCGAACTTTTCATGCCTAGCGGAAACAAACGCATGGTCTCTCCATTGCGCAGCAATGTCAGATTGACGATGTCATCGCTGGACTGACCGGCCCGAAAGTAGACGAGTTTTGCGGAACGTCCCTCTGGAACAATGTATTCGGCGTTATACAAGTTGATCGGCTGTTCCAGACCCTCACCGGCAAAGTTGTATGTGCCTTGGATAAAAGCAGGTTTGGAAATCGTCATGTTGGTCCCTTCCATCAGCCGACGCGTATTCACCATTTAGGCAATCTTGCTGCGATCCTCACGCGACGTCCAGTCTTTGTCTTGAGCGGGATTTGTAACCTGGGCGCGTTTTAACCCACATGACCAGGTGTTGAGGTCGCTTGCGACCGAAAGGGACAATCGCTGATCGATCAAATCTGATCAGGAACTTCAACGTACGTCGTGGCCATTATACTGTACTGGAAGTGAAGTGAAATGGCTCCGCGAGTAGGGCTCGAACCTACGACCGGTCGGTTAACAGCCGACTGCTCTACCAACTGAGCTATCGCGGAACGCCGAAGAGACAGGCCGTATATCTAGCCTGAGAGATAAGTTCAATCCCTTTTCATCGGTATTTTGAACTCTTTTGCATAAAAGCGATAAAATCACCGGGCAAAAAAAGACGGGAGCTAGATAAAAGCTCCCGTCAAGGCGTTGGGTGATGGTGGGGTGTCTTCAAGAGAAGACATAGGCAATATCGTCCATATTGGTTAATGGCGGGTAAATATTGGCCAATTGGTAAAATTTGCATGAAATTTGATGTATTGGCGTGCGGATTAAATACACAAAAGTGCTGACTTCATGTAGTGCATAAAGAAAGTGTTGTAGCATCTTGAAAAATAAGGATCTTTGGAGGCTGCGCCCGGAATCGAACCGGGGTACACGGATTTGCAATCCGCTGCGTCACCACTCCGCCACGCAGCCATTTAAGATAGTGTCCATGATAAGGACAAACGCTAAAGACTCATGTGGTCCAGCGAGCTGTGTGTCATATCATTTTTCTTCGGATTGGAAAGAGTAGCTTTGAAAAATCATCAAAGGAATCACATGATTCTTTTGTTTGACCGTATTTGATGAAACCAAATTCTAATCTTCGGATCAGAATCTCGTTTCTCGAAACGTCTGATATCTGCTGCTTTTTTCCAAACTGCGTCAGAAAGACAAGGCGTCACATTGTTTTGCGCGCAGCGTGTGATAATAGTCGATCTAATTTGCGCGAAGATGATCCGCTTTTCGGCTCGCATGAGGAAAATCTGAACCATGAATAATGCAGACGCTCGTGAAACCATGATCGATACGCAGGTCCGTCCTAATGATGTGACCGACCGACGCATTCACGCCGCTTTGCAGGACATACCTCGCGAGCCCTTCTTGCCAAAATCACGCCATGCTTTGGCTTATGCAGAGTTTGAACACGAAACAGCGCCAGGGCGCTGGATGTGGCGTTCGCGTGATTTTGCCAAATTGCTTCAGGCCGCAGACATTACAGCAGAAGACGAAGTTCTGGATATCGCGCCAGGGACTGGTTATTCGTCCGCTATTCTGTCTAAGCTTGCTGCGGCTGTTATCGGACTTGAAACGGATCAAGAACTGGCGGAAGCGGCGTCTGCGCGTCTTGATGAATTAGACATCGACAATGCCGACGTTGTAAGTGGCGATCTGTCTGCCGGACTGGCGGGCGAGGGACCGTACGATGTGATCTTTGTGAATGGTTCTGTGGATGCGCCAGCGCAAGCCTGGTTCGAGCAATTAAAAGATGGCGGTCGTCTGGCTGTTGTTGTTCGCACAGGAAAGGCCTCTCACGCGTGCATTTATACCAAGGCAGATAATGTGATCTCTTGCCGGAAAGTATTTGATTCTGCGCCTCCGCGTTTGCCTGGCTTTGAAGCGGCGCCTAGCTTTTCATTCTGATTCAGTTTCCCACACATCTACCTAATCAGCAGGCCTGCTTTTTGCGTTTGTGGCTTGGATGGGGAATTCGTTTGCCCATTTTTTCACGACAGCCTAGCTGTAGGATTAGTTTTTCCGCTACTTTAAGGTGGTAAGCTGGTGATGTAGAGTGACGCTGAATGAGGTGGGACGCCTAGATGAAACGTACGATACTTTCTGTAGCGCTGATTGCTGGTGCGCAATCCGGACAAATTTGCTGGGCGCAGGTCGATTCGGATCAGGCTGAGCCAGTTATGAATGAGGAAATTGCGCCTTACGGTGATACGTTACGCGACGCGATTTTGTCGGCTTATCAAAAAAACCCAAGTGTCCTCGCTCAGCGGCGCGCGCGTTTGATTGCGGATGAGCAGTTAGTTCAGGCTAAGTCAGCATGGAAACCAAGTGTCGGCGTCAATACGTCGACAGGTTATCAGCAAACGCGGACGAATGGTTTTCTTGGACAGCAGATACCTACCCGCGACAATAGCGCTGCGAACGCCTCCGTTGGTCTGGAAATTTCACAAAGCATCTGGTCGGGCGGACGCATTGCTGCGGGTGTCAATCAGGCGCAGGAAGGCGTCAATGTCGCGGAAGCAGAACTCTTCACTGTCGAACAGGATATGATCCTGAATGTGGTTTCCGCTTACATGGAAGTCAGAACACAGCTCGCAGCTGTTGAGATCCGCAAAAGCAATGTGAAAGTTCTTGAGACGCAGGTTGAGGCGGCAAAGGCGCGCTTTGAGGCTGGCGAGGTGACACGAACCGATGTTGCGCAGGCGCAAGCCCGTCTTGCTGGCGCAGAAGCGCAGTTTGCAGCGACGTTATCAGGTCTTGAAAGCGCCAGAGCACAGTATGAGGCGCTTGTGGGTCGCGCGCCGATTCAGTTGGCTGATGTGCCTGACGCGCCGTTAACGCCGGAAGAACTGGAAACGGCTGTTCAGGCGGCGCTGTCTCGAAATCCTGAATTGGTCGCATTGCGCGCATCGGCTAAAGCCGCTGCGCATGGGGTGGACGCTGCAAAAGCAGAAAGACGCCCGAATGTTTCCTTGTCAGGGCGAGCTGGGCTCAATCAGACCTATGGCGACCCGGGTATTGAAGATAGCTCTGCTTCTGTCACGGCCACATTTTCGATGCCGATATATCAGGGCGGATTGTTTGCGTCTCAGATCCGCGCAGCCAAACTTCAGGAAGACCAACTCAAACAACAGGTTCGCGCTGCTGAGCGGTTGCGGACTGCGAATGTGACCAGAGCATGGTATCTGATGGTTGCGAACAAAAGCGCAATAGATGCCTCTCAGCGCCAGGTGGAAGCCGCGGAAATTGCGTTTGAAGGCGCAGAACAGGAACTTGCCGTTGGCCTTCGCACGACGCTGGACGTGCTTGATCAGGAGCAGGAATTGCTTACAGCGCGTTTGGCTCTCATTGAAGCTGAGCGCGATTATTATGTCGCTGTTCACCAATTATTGGCTGAAATGGGTCAACTTTCTCCCCAATCACTGGGTGTTAACATTCCATTATAAAAACGTGATGAAACTCCACGGTAACTGGAATCATGTCAGTTAGGTGTGGAATGTTAACCATGTTTGCTCCACACTATGCCTGACGCTATGCGGACCATATGGCCGTAGTGGGAACAAAGTTTAGAGGCGCGTTATGTCTGCTGAAGAAGCCAAAGCCGAACCGACCATGGAGGAGATCCTTGCGTCGATCCGTAAGATTATCTCTGACGATGATGACACAGAGGCGGGGCCAGACGGCGGTGACGTCCTTGAACTCTCCGAACAGGCCGAAAGCGAAGATGAAGTGCCGCTTGATCTGACCGAAGACGAATTGGATTGGCCTGAGGATCTGACTGAGCCGGACGAAGCGCCTGCCGGCGAAGAGATTTCTGCTGAAGCAGAGCCCGTTGAAGAATTGGTCAAAGCTGAAGACTGGGATATCATCATCGAAGATGAAGATGACAAGCCAGCAGCTGAAGAAGAGCCTGAAGTCGACATGTCCGAATGGGGCATGGAAGAAGACGCATTAGAGGAGCCGGCGCCAGAACCAGAGCCCGAGCCGGAACCTGCGCCAGCGCCTGAGCCTGAACCTGTTGCGCAGGCGACGCCAGCGCCAGCTCCCACTCCAGCGGCGGCGCCTGCTGGCGAAGGCCTGGTCGCGGATGCGACAGCCTCGGCGGCAGCAAGCCAGCTAGGCAAATTGATGGGCTCCATGATGCTGTCGCAAGGCGTCACACTGGAGGATCTCGTCAAGGAAATGCTCAAGCCGATGCTTAAAGAATGGCTGGATGAAAACCTTGCTCAACTGGTCGAGCAGGAAGTGCAGAAGGAATTGCAGCGCATTTCCCGCATGGCGCGCTGATCCGACTTTCAATGTGAATTGCAAAAGGCCGCTCCATTATGGGGCGGCCTTTTTTGTTCTACGCTAAAAGCTGAATGTCAGCATGGAATAGCCAAACAGCGTGGTGTCATCTTCCGGCGGGGTTGCCAGGTTTTCAGCAAAATCCCCCATAAACAAGGCTGATGCGCCAATTTCCAGGCGAAGATTGTCTGGCACGACCCAGTAACGCGCACGGCCGTCAAGCACATGACCGATAAAGTCGCCCGCTGCGCCGGTTGGGTCGCGACGACGCGCGATGACCCAGCTGTCCGTTTCAGACGCCAGATAGGCGGCGTGGTAATAGAAGCGGCCATCCCAGCGATCGTTAGGTTTGACCTCAACTCTGAAACCCGGCGCATTGAGGTTGGCTGGCGTAAGCGGTCCATGGATTGATGTGTTGTTGAGATCTGACCGGCGCGAACCAAACAGACGCTCATGCTGATCGAATTTCAGGTCGTTAGGATCGTCATCCCCGCTCGCATAGTAGTATTCCAGCGCGAAACGCGGTTTCCATGGCGCATCAAACGTATAGCCCAGCGCAGCAAAGAGAAGGTCAGCTTCGACCTCTAGGCTTTGCGTGTCTGTCGCGGCGCTGGTCGCATAGCGCGTCCCCATGCGGCGTGAGGCTTCCAGATCAATGTCCCACTGTCCGGCCTTTGGTTTGCGGTAGAGACGAAAGCCGGGTGAGACATAAGAGCGATCAGGTGTGGCGAATGCGGACGTGTCGCGCTCTTCCAGCCCATAGACATAAACTTCGCCCCATAGGTCAGGCGCTAGGTTTGGCAGGATGTCCGCACGGCGATAGTGCACGCCCCAGATTTCGCGACCCCATTGTTCCTCATCGCCTGACAAGGTGTTGTCGTCCAGTTCTGGACGAGTGCTGGGCAGGCGCGCAACAGGCACAACGTAAATGGCGTGCAACTCGTCGCCGCGCTTGGAAACGGATTCAAAATGTGCGCCCGTATAAGCGCGGATGACGTTAGCGTAGTCCACACGCTCGATCTGGCGTTTGGAGCCGATAGAGACAGTCTGACGCCCCAGTGTCAGCTTGCTTGTTGATCCATCTCCTAAAACGCCTGGCAGAGCGTCGATACGGGCATAGGCCTGCAGGAAATCGAGCGGATTGGTGATGGAGGCGGACAGTGGCGTGCCTTCATCACCCAGATATGTGCGGCTGTCCTGCAATTCAAATCCGAAAGCGACAGGGCCTGTGTCAGCCTCCGCCAGGAATAATGAGCGGAATAGTAAGAGCTGGTCAGAGCCTGTGCGCCCGGCGCGGAACTGGCCGTCCAGACTTTCGTAACGCACACGTGTCTCGCCTTTCAGCGTTAGCCACTCTGGCGCATCAACGGCCTCCTCAAGGCGGAAAGGCGTGTCAGCACTCGCCAAAGGCGCAAATGGCAGACAGATAGCGGAAAGCAGGAGGGCATGTTTCATAGTATTTGGCGGGGCCTTCTCATCATGTTTGGCGCACGCCTACCGTATTTCAGGTAATAATGAAATAGTAGTTTATGATATTGCCTGATTTGGCGCATACCTGCTTTTGAGGTCCATTCTGATTATGCATGCGCTTTGAGAAAGAGGACGTTGCATCACTAGCGCCAACATCTCCACGACGTTTCCGTCTGGAGGGGGGAGGGGCAACTGGCGGAGCGCGTGAT
>CAYFFG010000008.1:0-138301 GCA_964342355.1 uncultured Hyphomonadaceae bacterium | reverse complement strand
GGTTCTAACCAATGGCTCCGGCCTCACGTTGACCGTTTTTCGGAATGGCTCGACGGAGAACTGGACGCGCACCGGATGTTGAACAGCTAACGTCAACAGCCGCAAAATGTTTTGAAACATTTTCGTCAACAAATTTGTCAATGGCGTAATCCCGTTAACAAGCAGTGTTTTGTTGATCCGTTGAAAACCCATCGCCTGTTAACAGCCGCAATTTGTTACGTAACAAATTTCATAACCAAAATTGTCAACGGCACTCCCGTTAACAAGCAATGTTTCGCGCGCAACCGTTTAACAGCTTATCGCCCGCCAAACTGACAACGAAGAAACAATCCTAGAACTTTACAGGACTAATTGTGCAACATCATACCATGGTGTTGACATACTCATGTTGTTCATGCTATTGATTGAATTACCTGCGTCCAAAATGCAGCGAAACCGCCCAGCGGTAACTGGACGGTTTCAATAGAGATAGTTTTGAAACAGCTATCAAACCTAACCGTCAAGCTCCAAAAACGGGGTTTGATTTAATTCAACGCCCTGACGGGCTTCAACAAAGTGAACCTATATTATGAGACAGATAAAATTTAGTCAACCCTCACTGGATAAATTTCGGCGTGTTGCCGATTCAGTCAAGATACCAACGAGCGAAGACAGTAAAGAACTGGTGTTGCCTTTCATTGGGTCGAAAGAAGCAAGTTCTTTTCTTGGCTATAACTATGATGCGCTCCGCAACATGCGCAGCCTAAATACAGGCCCCTCCTTTCATAAGCTCTCAGAAGGTCGCGTCGTTTACCAAATCGCTGATTTGGTCGAATGGGCAGGCGAACGGATCGACCCCGCTTCGTGCACGGTGGAGGATTGAGCCGTGAACATGGAAATTGTTAATGTTAACAACGCAACCACAATCGGCTTGAGCTACGATGAGTGCGACATGTTGTCGGAAGACCTTGTTGCGCTCCTAGTGTCCAATGACGCCAAGGCTAAAAGCGCTTTTGCGTTCTGGGCTGCATTTCACAAATGGGCGATTGATGACCTCCCCTATTTAGCCAATGGGGACGGCTCAAAAGCCTATCTGTTCTTTGGCGCTTTGGGCTTGGGCGAAACCGATGTGTTGCCGCTGGATCATTGCGCGGTTATGACTGACCTACCGGACCCAAAGAATGCGGTGTTGGAGCGGGGCGGCAAACCGCTTCCCATCCAATCACCGCTGGACGCTCCCGACATTCCGAAACCCTCAATCGCGAACTACTTCAAACTTCCGAGAAGATATTTCAGGGCGACGGATGGGGAACCGGATTTCGTAAGTGGGCTTTCAATTTACCTGAAAGACTTGAATGCAAATGAACATGCCCGAAAGACCGGACGGGCGCACTTCATAAACGGTTCCCATAGAGGTAAAGCGCCTGTTGATGATGGCTGGAATAAACCGACCCATGAGGCGGTAAGCTACACGGACGCCGAAGCGCTCATGCGCGATAGAAAAGGCAATCTGAATGTCCGCATGGGTAAGGCAATCGGCGGCTATCGCTTAGGCGTTGCAGATCTCGACCCGAAGAACATGCCTTTCGCTGATGACAGCGACCGTCAATGGTATCTGGACCAACGCAAAGCGCATGGCGCGCCGGACATTCGTGTTTTGAACTACTATCCCGGTTGCAACACGTTTAAAGTCAAATACGTCTTCGACAAAGGCGGAAATGATGAAGACGCCCGAACGGTTCGCAAGCTGGATCAATATGCAGCGGTTCTCAAAATCCTAGGACGAGACGCGGCAAGCTTTACGCATGTTCGGACCGGAAGCGGCGGGCTACATATCTATTTCCTGTTTGATAGCAGTCTTGGCATCCCGTCCAAGAGCGCCGCCAAACTGCAAGGGGTTGATTGGCTTTGCGATAAATCCAGCCCTCCACCGGTCGCGGCTGGAAGCGTTCACCCTAATGGGCAGTTATACACGCATATTCCAAACACACCGGTTGTTGACAGCACCGGTCGCGTTGACCCGGTGACTTTCAGAACGCTGACAGACAAGCCCGCAATCGGCGCGGACGGCAAAGCCAAGCCGACGCTTCCGGCGACTGAAAAGAAGCCGCGTCAACCAATTGACGTTGACGACGAGACGCTAGAGCGGCTGGTTGATTTATGCGAGAAAGCCGAATTTTATCCCGGCACGATTGAGCGTGAACAAGTTGGGCGTGATGCATGGGTTGCTTGTGGTTGGGCGTGTTTTCACCTGTTTGGAGACAGCGGCGAAGCACTGTTCTACGCCATGTCGGAACCCGAATCGAATTGTGAAGATGTATGGGCGTCTTTCAGTGATGACGGGCGGGAAGAAAAGGCAGGTTTCAACACTCTGATTGAAGCTGTTGACGCCCATGCCGATCAATTGGGCGGTTCGATTGAAGAATTCCCCGACTTAGGGGCGCTTAAAACCGAACTTCAACGCATTCAATCGCGGGCGAAGGTCCAGTCTTCACGCATCGCCGCAATAGATGATTTTGAAGATGATGTTGACTTAGGTTTGGTTGTTAACAGGCCCGCAATCAAACAAAAATGTTTACAATTGCGTCAAAGCGCCATGCGGACCAACAAGAGCGGAACCATTATCTCCGACCTTGCGAACACGCTCTTTGCAATCCAGTCACTCGAACTTTTACCTTCAAAAAACATCGTCAAAGGCCGGATTGAGTTGCAGGGGGTTGTTCCTTGGCTTGATGAAAGCAAGGAGCTTGACACCAAAGGGCGGGTTCTCGATGACACATCTTTCAGTCTCATCTGGAACCGCTTGATTGAACTTTACGGTCATGACGGCTTTAACCCATCGAAAGAAACGATGCGAAATGCCTTGGATGGCTTGGCGTCACAACGCAAATTCGATCCGATTGTTGATTGGCTGGAAAGCCTGCAATGGGATGGTGTGAACAGGCTAGACCGCTTCGGACCTGAATATTTCAATACAGAAGACACCGAGCTTGACCGTGAACAGGCGAAACGGTTCCTGCTAGGGTTGGTCTGGCGCGCATATAACCCCGGTCACAAGCATGATGAAATGTGGGTTCTGGTTAGCGCCAAGCAGGGTTGGAACAAGTCCAGCGGGTTGCAGGCATTGGTTGGAGAAGATTACTTCTCTGACACCTTGGGCAATATCGGCTCAAAGGAAAGCTATGAACAACTTCGCGGGAAATGGCTTGTAGAGGTTGCCGAATTGACCGCGCTGCAAGGTAAGTCCGGCGAAACGGTAAAACAGTTTCTTTCAAAAAGTGCTGACTTCTACCGGGATTCATATGGCGCATATGCATATGACCACAACCGCCGATGCATCTTTGCGGGGACAACCAACCGAAGCGGGGAACTGTCTGACATGACAGGGAACCGGCGCTTCTGGTTTTCCACCGTGCAAGCTCCGATTGACGTTGCAAAGATTGAAAGCGACCGGGGGCAGATATTCGCCGAGGCCGTGCATTTGTACAAACAGGGGGAAAGCGACCGATTGCCAGAGCGCCTTTGGGCGGCGGCTGGTGAACGCCAAGAGGCCGAAACCACCGATCATCCTTGGGTGGATGTTATCAATGATTTCCTTGAACAGCGGCAATCAAATTATGCAACAGGTATCAAACCAGAAATCGGCGAGAATGAAGAAGGTGAGACAATGCTAGGGGAAGCTTTGCCTCCTGACAAAGTTCACACTTCCGAGCTATTCGACGTTCTGGGAATATCGGAAGGCTCCCGTCAACAATGGATGTCGCGTCAGTTGCGGGATATCATGGAAGCCCGGTTTGGATTTGCCCATAAGAAAAACGTCCGCATTGGGCCAGACAACAGAGCGGGCTATTTCAAAGCCGATTGATAAACCACCAAGAAGCCCGGTTCATAAACAACCGGGCTTTTTTGTTAAACCGTTAAACCGTTGCGCAATGATCCAACTTTTTACCTATTTTACCTCTTTAGAAACGCGATTGTTAAACCCGATGTGTTGCAAAAATACAACAGTTGGGTGCTTTTGGAGCGCGATTAAGATAAAAAGTCTAATATTTTCAGAGGTGTAGTGGATTGTAGTGGTGGCCGCGCGAAAAACCCTAATGAATTCAATTGTGTAGTGCGTGTAGTGCGTGTAGACCCTCTCCCCTATAGTTCATGAATATTAAGTCTATCTACTTCTATTGGATTTTAAAGGTATGCATATATCTTTCAAATCCAATTAACCTTTTCAAACAGTGTTATCTCCTAGAATAAGAAGAAAAAGGGTCTACAGGGTCTACACAACTGATTTTATTGGTTTTTCGGGTCTACAAACGCACTACAAACGCACTACAAGGGTCTACACAACTGATTTAATTGATTTTTCGGCACAACAAACGCACAGCAGGCCAAAAAGACCGGTGGCGGCTCCAAAGAAAATGCATGTGCTCCCGCCTGACACACTCAACGCGAATCGGCGCTTTCAATTCCAAGGAACCCGAAATGGGCTAAAATGTCGATCCGCCGCAATCGGCGGTTAGCGCCTTGATAGTGTTGTATTTTTGCAACAGTTATTGGTCAAGCGACCTTGACACTTATGCTCATTATGAGTATAAGTAGCTGATGGCTTGTGATGACCTATTAACCACGCGAGAAGCGGCTGACCTATTAGGCGTTACAACGAACGCTCTATACATCTTGCGTTGCCGCTCGTCTGATAGCGTGAACCGTCCGCCGATAGTCACCTTACCTGATGGCGCTAAAGGCTACTCACGGCCCGCCCTGCTAGATTGGGCAGACCAGCACCGGCCCGGCTGGCGTGAAGCCCCTGATTTGGTCCGCTCGTTCATTGCTGAGTACCTGACGCCCGCGCCGGGCAGATCAGTGCGCTTCAATCACGTCCGGCAGGTATTCGCCTCGCTATCAGAAGCTCACGCCCGGATCAGTTGGGATTTGCTGAAAGCGTCTTTGCAGCGCCGCGACCTAGCGTTTGAGAAAGCGGGGCGCTCTTTAGTCATTCCGGGCTTCACCCTGACACCCCATGCGGACTACAGCCGCACGGAACCAATCACCCGTGAAGGTCGCAAGTTCTTAGCCCTGTATCGCGCGCATGGGTTCGGGCGCGCCGCCCTCCGCATGAGATTGCAGATTGCGGACGTTAGGGCTATCGAGCAGATCGACCCGGCCCTCCGCTGGCATATGCAAGCCGAATACCGCGCCGAACTAAAGCAGCGTGTTGCCCGGATGGAAGCAAGTGGCGAGCCGGTGCCGAAAAACCTTCGCGAGCGGGCCAACGGCACCTATAAGCCCGACCGCCGCACCGTGAAAAAATATCGGGACATGGCGGGTTTAGTGGCCAGCTTCGAACCGCTCAACAACTACGAAGCGCGAGCGGTTTTCGCACTAGCAGACGACTTGCCCAATCTCTTAGAGAAGTGACAAGCGGCGCGTTCTCATCTCACGCCCTATTTTACGACAGACGCCAATAGCGCCGCCCGATCCGCCGACCGGCGCGCTATGACTTGTCAAAATTCATAATAGCAGCAAGCGAAAAAAACCGGCATGGGGTGGAGCAATTCCCATGCCGGTTTTCAAGACAATTAACGAGCTACTTTCGACCACGCGAAAGCAAAGAATGGTTAACACAAATTGCGAATACAGTCAATATCGCCATTCATACGACGCTATTCTTCTAACTTTTTCACATCATAATTAACTGGCAAATGCTGTATAATATAGAACAGGCTTTGTAACATGTTGAATACTTGACATTGGTATTTGAAAGTGTTAAGAATGGGTTAAGACAAACGAGCGAATTGCGCTCAACTTAACGAAAGGCAGGCAGATGCTTGAACAAACCATAGAGCGCAGGAAAGCTATTGCAGCGGAGCGCGCCGCACTTGAAGATCAAATCAACGCCGCTATCGAAGCGGGCGATTATGACAAGGCGGACGGCCTAGCAGCCAAGCGAGCCGGTTATGATGCCCGGATTGAGATTGCAGACCGGGCGATTGCTCACGCACAAGAACAGCAGCGAGACGCCCTATCAGAAGCAGAGGCCAAACAGCGCGCCGACGCCCTCAACGCTGCTAAGAAGATCGCCGGAACCATGCAGAAGCGTGCGCGTGAACTGGATACGGCGTTCGAGATTTTGGAACGCGCTTCAAGTCAGCTTTTTGAAGGTATTGCAGACATGGAAAAAGCGCTTCGCGAAGCCGGTCTTCCAAACTCTGCAACAGTCTCGAACCGGATGAACACGCGGCTTCTGAACGCCTTCTATGCCTCTGCCCCAGAATTAGCCGACCGTTTCAACGTTCGGCGCGTTGCAGCCCGTCACCGCATCCCGTTGGCTCGCACGCTTGAACAGATCATGCCTGTTGAAGTTAAAAAGGGTTAGCGCCGATGATCACCCTGAAAGACATTCAGGAATTGGCGCGCCGATATGGTTCAGCCGTCGCCGATCTTGAACTTGCGCGCGCCTCGACCGGCCCTAACGCGGTTGATCATAGGTATCAATGCAACATGCAGGTTCGCATTCAAAAAGACATGCTTCACACCGCGATAAAAGCCTTCAAAACGGCAGGCGGCAAACTAAGTGCTGGAACCTTCGCGCCTATCGGTACGGCTAAGGTTCACATGATTGGGGGGATCGACACATGACGCCTGTTCAGATCGCCGCCAAAGCCGAATTGAGCGAAGCCCGCGCCGTCTATTGGGATTTGCTCCGGGAAGGTTCGAACGCCGGTTTGTCGAGCCACCGCCATCAAGAATTAAGAGCCATGTCAAATCGCGCTCTCGCACGCGTCCGCGTTGCCCGCGCCCGGTATGATGCGGCTTTCCAGACAGTAGATAACAAAACTTCAGATGAGGAATGCCCTAATGGCTATCACTAATCACACCACGGTTACGCCTGTCAAAATTGCAACCGTTAACACTGCAACTGACGAAATGCTTGAAGCGGCGCAAGCCGTAGATAAAGCCCTTTCCGTCTTGGATAACGCTTACACAAAACTCGCTTCCAAAGTCGATGTTTATACCCAATCCGCCAAGGCGGTAGGTGTCAAAACCGACGATGCGGAACGTATTGCGCATGATCTCGATTTGATCATGACGGGCGCAATCCTGATAGTCGCTCCGGCGTTTTCAGTCGGTTTCAACCTTGAAGAAAAAATTCGCCGCAATCGTCAGGATAGGTCAGTCAACCTGATCAGCCGTCGCGTGCCTGAAGTCATCCGCGAAATGCAGGACGACTAAGCATGGACGAAGAACTTCACGACATAGTTGACCAGATCGACGCCGATGAAGACGGCCAAGACTACGAACTTCCAGACCTCTCCGAACTTTTGAAAGAAATTAACCAATGAACACGACCAATCGTATGAAACCCGTACTTAAAGTACAGATCGAAGACAGCTTGGCCAAAGCTAACCGCACCATCGCCGCCAATGAAAGCCTGTTCGAGAAACAGGTCATCCGCATCCAGCAGGCGGAAGGCGTGAGTAAGTCCGTCGCTTACGCCAAGGCCGGTTCAACTGACCTTGGGAAGCAGCTCTACACGCTTTCCGAACAGGCGCGCGCCGACGCCGCGAAGTGTGCTGAACAGCTTGCCGAGCTTGAAGGTATCTAACCGAATGCGCATGGGGTCATCGCGCCGCTTCAGACACGGCGTTTCTCCTCATGCGACAGCTTTCCGGGAGGTTCCTTTCTTCGCCCGGTAAGCGCCTGATGAAGTGTAGCGATCCGATGCAATCACATCGGCCTTCATCAACCCAGCCGAAACCAGATGTTTAGCCTTCGTTTGGTTTCGGCTTTTGATATCCATAACTGCCCCGGCGCTTAACGGCGTCGGGGTCTTTTTGTTCATAACATTATAAACAGATTGCAACGCGCGCAATGTTCACGTTATGTTCCGAACATGAACGCGCCACCGTTAAACCAATCTGTTAATGATGCAACCGTTGCAGGGGTTGATAATCCGTTGCAATGGTGAACATTGCGCGCGGCGTATCTGGAAGCCTGGGCGCAAGAGCGCGGCAAACCCTCATGAGCGATGCGAGGCCAGCGAACGGCTGAAAGCGTTTATCACTGAACACCCTTACGGCTGGACGAAGCGAGACGGGCAATGGGGCTATTGGGTGCTGGTTTCTGATTGAGACGTTGGACCTAGGACGCTATCGGCGAACGATTTCATACTGTCACCGAGCAGTGGAGCGAAATAAACCAATGAAGCCACACTCAATGCCGAAACCAATGTAAGGAACCCACGACGATACTGGTTGGGTCCAAAAAGCAGCATCCAGACAACGCACCAAAATGGAGCCTGTAGCGCTAGCATCCCAATAAACAAATTCTCTAATTTCGAACACTCTACTTCATTGCAAAAAAGCACTCTGAAGAAATCTCCACCCGTTGCGGCATCTTGCATAAAGAACAAGGTGCCACCGAAAAACACAAGCCCGGTTATTCCTTTAGATATAGTCCATTTATTTCTATCCTTACGCGCGATTCCGCTTAACGCACTCAACATCCCCGGTATGATAAAAACCGCCGTTAGGATAATATAATTCCAAACAAACACACTGAGCTTGGGTATCATGGGAAGTTTAGAAAACAGGTCTGATAATAACTCTATCCCGCTATTCCAACTCATGACCACGGCAAGAACGAACCGGAGCAACTCTGATTTCGGCCAACCTAGCAGTGCTTCTATTAGCGATAAAAGTGCAAAGACTGTGACTGCGCCTCTAAGAAACCAGAAACGGTTCATCCAGTTAGTCAAATCGTCAATTGATATATTCACTTACTATCCCTACGAAGGGTGAGTCAAAATGAGTCATTCGAGCAAGCGCCCGTCCCAATCTGACTCATTTTAACCAAGAAATCAGTGTGTCCCAGCACAAAAGCGCGGCTCCAACTTTGCTGTTCTTCATGGCAAATGCAAACCATGCGGAGCCAACAAAATGCCTGACCTATCCAGCGAGATGCGCATATTCAGCCCAAGCGGGCAAAGGCTCTATCTGAACGATCAAGAGAAGGCGCACTTGGTCGCGACGGCCAAAAGGGATCTAGCGCCTGAATGGGCGGCATACTTCGAAGGGCTTTGCCTGACAGGTTGCCGGGTTTCAGAGATGCTAGCCGTCCGGGCTGTTGACCTGAACACCGATGCATTCGAAGTCCAGCTAAAGACGCTCAAGAAACGCAAGGACGCTTGGCGTATCATTCCCCTACCCGAAACATATTTCGACACCCTGCAAGCCGTATTCAACCTACGCAAAATGCAGGCGACGAAAAGCGGTTCCGCAACCCGCCTATGGGGCTTCTCACGCCAGAGGGTAAGCCAAGTTGCTGCAACCTTGTTTGCGTCCGCTGGACTGGATGCATTCAGCCCAAAAGCCTGCCGTCACGGTTTCGCTATTTCAGCTCTAGGTCGCGGCATACCATTGACGCTCGTTTCCGAAATGATGGGCCATAGCTCGCTTGAAGTGACGGCGATCTATGCAAAAGCGATGAACAGCGAGAAGCGGGCGATGGTTGCGCGGTTGTGGACCAACTAAACTGACTTTGTTGATATTAACTGTTAACAAATCAATTTTGTTCTTATATTGTTCACCCCATTGATTCATTGCTCACTTGATCGCCAATCGCGACTCAGTACGCACTGAAAGTTGGGGTTGGAAAGCGGAGCCGGGAACCATGACCAAAACTGTCATTGACCTATTTTGCGGTGCAGGCGGTTTGTCGGAAGGCTTCCGTCAGGGCGGCTATCATGTTGTTGCAGGCAATGACTTTGACACGTCAGCGGGCGAAACGTTCGCCGGTACTCATTCCGAAGCTGAGTTCATACCGGGACCGATCCAACAACTATCTTCAAGCCAATTCCTGAAAGCAGGGAATCTTCGCAAAGGCGAGCTTGATGTTCTGATCGGCGGTCCCCCGTGCCAAGGCTTCTCGGTCTACAACCACCAACGCGGATTGCATGACGAACGTTCATCGCTCTATTTGGAATATCTTCGCATTGTTGAAGGGTTAAACCCCCGTTGGGTTGTTCTCGAAAACGTCACGGGCATGAATTCAGCGGGCGGCGGCGAAGCGGTAAATGCGATTATCAGGGGGTTTGCCGACCTAGGGTATCGAGTAGAGGCCCGAACGCTGAAAGCGGAAGAATATGGCGTTCCCCAAGAGCGGCGGCGTATCCTGTTTGTAGGAAACCGCGTTGGGTTGCCTATCAAGTGGCCTGCCCCAACTCACGGCCCCGGCTTACTCCCTTTGACAACGGTCAAAGATGCAATTGCAGACCTGCCCTTATTGCAGAACGGCGAAACCCTCATTGGGAGCAAGTACGGGAAGCGCGCGAACGGCGACTATCAGAAATCAATGCGCGCCGGTTCCAGCAAGGTTTTAAACCATTCCGCGCCAAAGCTGGGCGCAATCAACTTGGAGCGCCTGCAATACATCCCGCAAGGCGGTTCATGGCGGGATATCCCTTTTGATCTTCTTCCCAAGGGAATGAAGCGCGCAAAGCGTTCTGACCACACTAAGCGCTATGGCCGTCTGAGTTGGGGAGGATTGTCGTCAACGATCCTGACCAAATGCGATATCCATTGGGGCGCATTCATTCATCCCGAACAAGATCGGGCTATTACCGTTCGCGAAGCCGCGCGGTTCCAGTCGTTCCCTGACTGGTTCGAATTCAGCGGCTCCCGAACTGAACAATATGTGCAAGTTGGGAACGCCGTTCCGCCGCTCTTGGGTAAGAAAATTGCTGAAACGATTTCCGCAATTGAGAGCGGCGAAGACTTCCCGATGCTTCAAGAGCTTTCGCTTATCGCTTAGCTGCCCGTCAGCTTCTTTGCTTTGACGCGCAAAGTGTTTTCATAAGCGCCCTCCGGTGGAAGGTTTTGCGGCGAAACAAACGCATATGCAATTTGGTCAACCGTGGTTGTAAACCGTTGCACAAAGTTCAAAGAACGATGGCCCTTCTCGTCTCTCGACCCTAGGTCATACGTCTTGAATGTAACAGTTCCCGGCCCTTGCGGGTTTGACAGGAGGTTCCCGCCCAATCGCGTTTGAATTCGCTGATACACGGCATCGGGCAGAATGAAGAATAAGCCATGAGTCGCTAAGCGCTCGCGCCTCAAAGCATGCCCCTTATATATAACCTGCGGAAGAATGCGTTTGTTCACATTCTCCCAGTTAAAACCTGCTCCGGTTGGATAATCTTCGGCCAAGAAGGGTTGGTTCTCGGGGATTGCGTAAAATTGATCGGCTTGCGGCCTGTATGAACCCGTTGTGTCGATTGATTGAACCTCAATTGCGACTATTGCTTTCGGGGTAAGATCGTCCATGGACGGCTTCACCAAAATGTAATCGACCTTGAAGCTTCCTGCTCGTTTCCCTTGAGGCGCAGGCGACGCAATTGCTATTTCTTCCGCGAATCCTTGCCCATAGACCATAACTTCGTTGCCGGTCATCTGACCGGAGCTGAAACGCTTGCCGACTTCTTCCGGGGATAGCGGTTCAGATGACGAACCAAAACATTCTTGCGCAACTTCACCAATAACTTTGAAGCCATCGCCATAAAGCCGATTGGGACAAATTATCACCGGCTCGGTTTTTGCCGGTGAAAGCGAGCATGTCCCACCGGAGTTGCCTTTTTTGCACACAGTATCAACGAACGGACACCAATGCTTCGCGGCATTGTCTCGGCTGGCCTGCGTTCCGGGATAAGCGCCGTGGAATTCCTCAATCGTTGTAGCCATTCAATCCCCCATTGGTTCGGCCAACCAACGTTAGATTGATTCGTTAACTATAGGTTTGATAGTGTCGTAGACACGTCACTTGCAACCCATGTTAACATGCCTAACAAACTCAGCATTCAACAAAGCAAGGTCTATGCGGCTCTACGTCTATTTTCGATAGCGTCATCGATCCAGAGCGGCAAATGCAGTGCAATATTCTGATAGGTGAACTTACTTGATGTCCGCGTTGGGTCGTAAACAGGCACAAGTGAAGACATCGGAGTCCCAGCAGCCCCAATTGTAAAGTTACCGAAAGGGTTTCGGCCTTTTGTTGCTGTTCTTCCGTTCAGGTCTTTAAGCCCGTGAATATGGATACCCAACAAGGCACGACCGTCATTCCAAGCTTTTTTGATTTCGTATTTTACCCAACGCCTATCGGCGGTCTCTGAACCGATCAAAACCACAACAGCGGATTTCCCCTTCATGTTGGCGTCAATCCAACTCTTTATCGCTGCATCACCGGAACGTTTTATTTCTTCCCAGCGGTTAGGAGTAGCAACACTGCTGCCTTCTATCGCTCCCATGTTTCGCACCAATTGAGTACGTGTGCAGTCCGCACCAAAATGAAAACTGTAAAAAACTCGACGCGGCATTGATTATCCTTTCACTCAAATATTGCGCTTACCAAAACAAGCAGACCAAGGGTGACGTATACCGGCCAAACCGACCAAGATGCCAAGCAGCCCCATAGGGAACGGCTTCTGACCTCATAATCCGCAGGAGACAAAGAAAAGGGCGCTACATCAGCGCCCGAACGAACATGTTCATAAAAAGCCCGATACCGCGCCCCTAGCGCCATGTATCGAACATCAAGGAAGCAAAACAGAGCCAGCGGCAACAGTCCTATCAGGCAAATTGTGATTGCGGTTGTTTCAATAGAACGAGCAAACGCCAGAAGCGCGGCCATCAGCGTTACCGACAGAGCTTTAAGCGCGAACGAATTGTTCTCAGTCCGATTCACAACCCCCTGTATGAGATTGAGGTGTGATGCCATTTCCGGGTTGGTCTCGTTCATCAACCAATTGCCATTTTTTGATACTCTATATCAGGTGGGTGGCGCGGCATTCAAACGCAATATGTTGATTGGTGAATTCTTGTTAATGCTCAAAAGTTGATGCGCACTTTCAAGCGGTGCAAATCCTAGGAATCACCATGCAGAGCCGTGAAAAACGCAAAAAACCGTGAAAATGCACATAGGCGCTCCGTGTACTGATCACGAAAACCGCCTAATGCGTTGTTTTTATTGGGGAAAGATGGTGGGCGGTAACGGGTTCGAACCGCTGACCCTCTCGGTGTAAACGAGATGCTCTACCAGCTGAGCTAACCGCCCTTCCAATTTTGGAGGACAGACACCTAACGGTGTTTGCCCTCGATATCAACTACAAAAAACAAGAAACCGCACGATCTTTTAAAAATCGTGCGGAATAATTTCTCAGTGAGAAGAATAAGGCGTTTTACCTTCGCCTTTTTGTTGGTTGGAGCGAATAAATCCCGCACGCAATTCGGCTTCGTCCGCATCACTCCAATCTATCGGTGTTATCGGACGTGTCAGCGCACGCGCCAAGACCTGATCAATTGTCGATACTGGAATGATTTCCAATCCCTCTTTGACGTTGTCTGGAATGTCTTCAAGATCTTTCTCATTTTCCTGCGGAATGAGCACAGTTTTAACACCACCGCGCAATGCCGCTAGAAGCTTTTCTTTCAGACCACCAATCGGCAAAACACGCCCACGAAGTGTCACTTCGCCCGTCATCGCGACATCTCGTGCTATTGGGTTACCAGTCAGCAAAGAGACTATAGCCGTTGTCATCGCAATACCTGCAGAAGGTCCATCTTTTGGTGTCGCACCTTCAGGCACATGAACGTGTATATCTGTGTTGTTAAACACGGTTGGACGAATACCCAGCGACACAGCACGGGCGCGCACCAGACTGTTTGCAGCTGAAATTGATTCCTTCATGACGTCTTTAAGGTTGCCAGTAACGGTTACCTTTCCCGGCCCAGGCATTTGCACGGCTTCAATTGTCAAAAGATCCCCACCAACTTCAGTCCAGGCAAGGCCAGTAACAACGCCGACCTGATCTTCCGCATCAGTCAGACCAAAACGAAATTTCTTCACGCCTGCATAATCAACAATGTTGTCATGCGAAATGATGACTGAGGTTTCTTTTCCCTGAACAATGTCACGAACGACTTTACGCGCCAATCGAGACAGCTCGCGTTCAAGATTCCGAACACCTGCTTCACGTGTGTAATACCGGACAAGATCTCTAATGGCGCTGTCTGTGATGCTCCACTCACCTTCCTTTAGACCATTATCCTTGACGATCTTTGGAATGAGGTGACGCTTTGCGATCTCTAATTTTTCATCTTCAGTGTAACCGGCGATACGAATGATCTCCATGCGATCCAGCAAAGGCTGAGGCATGTTGAGTGAATTGGCCGTGGTTACAAACATTACATCAGAAAGATCGTAATCGACCTCAAGGTAATGGTCATTGAATGTGGAATTCTGTTCTGGATCAAGAACCTCAAGCAATGCAGCGGAAGGGTCTCCACGATAATCCTGACCAAGCTTGTCAATTTCATCCAACAGGAATAACGGATTGCCTGATTTAGCTTTTTTCAGCGACTGAATAATCCGACCCGGCATTGAACCGATGTATGTACGACGATGCCCACGAATTTCAGCTTCATCGCGTACGCCACCAAGAGAAACTCTAACAAATTCTCGACCGGTGGCCTGCGCTATTGATTTGCCAAGTGAAGTCTTACCAACCCCCGGCGGACCAACAAGACACAGGATCGGGCCGCGCAATTTACGCGTTCGTGACTGGACCGCCAGGTATTCCAAAATGCGTTCTTTAACTTTCTCAAGGCCATAATGGTCGGCATCGAGGACATTTTCTGCTTGTTCCTGATCAATGTTCAGCTCTTTGCGATCTCCCCAAGGCAAAGAAACGATCCAATCAAGATAATTACGAACAACTGTGGATTCAGCTGACATTGGACTCATCTGTCCAAGTTTCCGAAGCTCACTTTCTGCTTTTGTTTGAACTTCTTCTGGCAGATTTTTCGCTTTCAGCGACTCTTCCAATTTTGCGATTTCATCGCGCTCCGGCTCCTGATCGCCAAGTTCGCGCTGGATCGCTTTCATCTGTTCATTTAGATAGTATTCACGCTGCGTCTTCTCCATCTGACGCTTAACGCGGTTTCGAATCTTACGCTCCATCTGGAGCATTCCGATCTCGCCTTCCATCATAGAATAGACTTTTTCCAAGCGCTCCGTAACGCTTGTAAGCTCCAGCAATTCCTGCTTTTCGTCGATCTTAATTGAAAGCTGTGCAGCGATCGCATCCGCCAAGCGACCCGGCGATGTAATTTGGCTGACAGTACCTACGGTTTCTGGCGGGATCTTTCGATTAAGTTTTACATAGCCCTCAAACTGCTCAACGACAGTGCGCATTAAAGGCGCGGCTTCTTCAGAATCGATATCCTGTTCAGGGACTGTGTCTACTCGTGCCGCGTAATAGTCTCCACGATCGATTAATTCCCGCAGATTGGCACGTTCCTTACCTTCGACGAGTACTTTTACAGTACCATCAGGCAGCTTCAGTAACTGCAGAATAGATGCAACTGCGCCAATCTGGAAAAGGTCTTCAGCTGTTGGGTCGTCAGTACTCGCCTCTTTTTGAGCGACCAACAGAATCTCTCCGCCTTCACTTCCCACCTCCTCCAGCGCACGTACGGATTTGTCACGCCCAACGAAGAGTGGCGCCACCATTTGTGGAAAAACGACAATGTCTCGAAGGGGTAAAACAGGAAGTGTTTTTCTTTCAGTCATTCACTTATTCTCCAAGCACGCGCCTGATAAACTGATAAACAAGCGGGCGCGAAGTCATTGTTATACGCGGCAAGCTCGCCGCTGTTATCATTCTGGGCAAACGTCTGACATAAATGTGGATGCGTCCGCCAAAGGTATCAACCCTCAGCGGACGCACATTATCATTTTGTTACAGTTGTCTGTATTGTCACTTAGGATGCTTCATCCTTGGCATCAGATTTCTTTGCGTGAACATACAGTGGCTTTGCTCGTCCTTCGACGACCTCTCCGTTCACGACTACTTCTTCGATGCCACGAAGATTTGGCAACTCAAACATTGTATCTAGCAGTATGCCTTCCATGATGGACCTAAGCCCCCGCGCACCGGTCTTCCGGTGGATTGCCTTGCGGGCAACAGCAAGCAACGCATCATCAGAGAAGGTCAGCTCAACATCTTCCATCTCAAAAAGACGCTGATACTGTTTGATAAGCGCATTCTTTGGTTGGGTGAGAATTTCAACGAGTGCGTCTTCATCCAGATCTTCCAAAGTCGCGATAACAGGCAAACGACCGATAAATTCAGGGATCAGACCGAACTTCACGAGGTCTTCTGGTTCACAATCTTGAAGCACAGCCCCTGTGCGACGCTCGTCAGGATCTGATACTGTCGCGCCAAAACCGATTGATGATCCCTGCCCACGGTCGGAGATAACTTTATCAAGACCCGCAAACGCGCCGCCACAGATAAACAGCATATTGGTTGTGTCGACTTGCAGGAACTCTTGTTGTGGATGCTTACGGCCACCCTGCGGCGGCACAGATGCGACTGTGCCTTCCATAATCTTCAAAAGCGCCTGCTGCACACCCTCACCTGACACGTCTCGGGTGATTGATGGGTTGTCAGACTTACGAGAGATCTTATCAATCTCGTCAATGTATACAATTCCGCGCTGCGCCCGTTCAACATTGTAGTCTGACGCCTGCAGCAGTTTCAGGATGATGTTTTCAACATCTTCACCAACATAACCAGCTTCAGTGAGGGTTGTCGCATCAGCCATTGTAAATGGCACATCAATAATACGCGCCAAGGTCTGTGCAAGTAGTGTTTTACCACAGCCTGTCGGGCCTATCAGAAGAATGTTGGACTTCGCCAGCTCAACATCTGCATTTTTTGTGGAGTGGCTAAGGCGTTTATAGTGGTTGTGCACAGCAACCGCCAGAACGCGTTTCGCATTAGACTGACCAATAACATAGTCATCTAGAACATCGCAGATTTCTTGTGGGGTCGGAACGCCGTCGTGAGATTTGACGAGCGAACTTTTGCTCTCCTCACGTATAATATCCATACAAAGCTCGACACATTCATCACAGATAAACACTGTCGGACCCGCAATAAGCTTTTTCACTTCATGCTGGCTTTTGCCGCAGAAGGAGCAATAAAGCGTGTTCTTTCCGTCTCCGCCTGATGCGTTCTTCGTCATGGACACCTCAACTTTCAGGACGCTCAAATCAATTGATCCGTTCAGGATCGGTTTCGCCCTAATCTGCTATATTGAACCACCAAACGTTTCCGAGAGGTTCCCAACATAGAATAATACGAACATAGCTCGCGATTTCCCGCAAGGATCATGCCGCATGTTCATCGTTAGCCTTAACCACTATTGGTTAACAGCTAAATTTTTTATTCTGAGCCAGGCGTTACACGTTTCTCAAACACGCGATCCACTATGCCAAACTCTTGTGCTTGCTCAGCAGTCATAAAACTATCACGATCAAGCTTGCGCTCAATCGCTTCGTAGTCCTGACCTGTATGCTTCACATAAATATTATTCAAACGACGCTTGGTTTCGATAATTTCTTCGGCATGAAGTTCAATATCGGTTGCGACACCGCGGTAACCGCCTGAGGGCTGGTGCACCATAATACGCGCGTTAGGTGTAGCAAAGCGCATGTCTTTTTCACCAGCAGCCAGTAGCAAAGAGCCCATGCTTGCCGCCATGCCGATGCAGGCTGTTGAAACTGGACTGCGGATATACTGCATAGTGTCGTAAATTGCTAACCCAGAAGACACTACGCCGCCTGGTGAATTAATATACATAGCAATTTCTTTTTTCGGATTTTCAGACTCAAGGAACAACAGTTGTGCCGTTACCAATGTCGCCATTCCATCTTCAATCGGCCCAGTTACGAAAATAATTCGTTCCTTGAGCAGGCGTGAGAAAATATCGTACGCGCGCTCACCACGGCTCGTTTGCTCCACCACCATGGGGACAAGGTTCATCGCGGTCTCAAGGGGATCGTGCATGTTAATCGCTGTCTTTGAAGTTAATTGATATGAGCCGATTACGACTCTCACTGCATTTGATGGCAATATTTGGCCCCGCAGTCCAGCACGCAAGGCCTTCTATTATCATTTCTGTGCAAAGCGCTGTCTGGACTGGAAGCATTTTCATGATCAACAGCCTTAACGGAAAAAAGCTAAGACCCCGTTTCTAACTTGAAGTATTTTTCCATTGTAAAAACAATCGGGCCGCAAGCAAAAACACTCGCGGCCCGAAAATAATCTAACTTTTCCGCGGCTTATTCAGCTTCGAGCGCTTCCATCAACTCTTCACGAGAAACGGATTTTTCCGTTACTTCAGCTCGCTCAATAATATAATCAACGACTTTTTCTTCAAACAATGGAGCTCGAAGTTGCGCCATCGCCGCAGGCGTTTTTTGATAGAACTCGAGCACCTGTTTTTCCTGACCAGGATAACGAGACGCTTCCTGATTCAATGCGCGCGATACTTCTTCAGGTTTGATTTCCACATTGTTGATGCGACCGATTTCAGCAAGGACCAAACCTAACCGAACTCGACGTTCAGCAATCTTACGATACTCTTCTTTCAGTTCGTTCTCATCTTTTTCTTTGTCCGCCTCATCAAGGCGGCCAGCTTCTTTCTCCTGCTCAAACTGACGCCAAATCTGTTCGAATTCAGCTTCAACCATTCCAGGAGGAAGATCAAAATCATGGCGTTCGTCCAGCGCATCAAGCAACACTCGTTTCAAGCGCTGTCGAGAAGCTGCTGTTAATTCTTGCTGCATTTGAGCACGCATAAGTTCTTTTAACTTATCAAGGTCTTCAATTCCGAGTCCCTTGGCAAACTCTTCATCAACTTCTGGCGTTTCTGGCGCACGAACTTCGTTCACCTTAACATCGAAAACGGCTTCTTTGCCTGCAAGCTTTTCTGATGGGTAATCTTCAGGGAACGTAACTTTAACTTCCACGGATGAATCGGCTTTAGAACCAACCAATTGTTCTTCAAAGCCCGGGATGAAACGGCCATCGCCAAGAACAATAGTTTGTCCTTCGGCAGCTCCACCCTCAAATTCCTCACCGTCAATTGAGCCTACAAAATCCACAACAACGGCGTCACCTTCGCGTGCTTTAGCCGTTTTGCCCCGCGGTTCGAATTTTTTGTTGGTTTCAGCAAGCTTGGTAAGCGCCTCATCCAATTCATCATCAGTTACTTCTGCCACAATGCGTTCCAGCTTAATCGCTGTCACATCGGCCGGCTCAAATTCAGGCATGATTTCAACAGACAAAGAGTATTCCAAGTCTGTTTTTCCGGACAAAATCTCTTCTTCGTCACCGCCAAAATCGATTTTTGGCTGAGAAGCAGGACGCAAGGACGCTTCTTCTAACGCTTTTTGGGACGTTGTTGTCACTTCTTCCTGTACGATATCGCCCATAATGGATTTACCGTACATACTACGGATGTGAGAAGCTGGCACTTTGCCTGGACGGAAGCCTTTCAAACGAACTTGCGGACGCAGTTCGGAAATTTTGGCGTCTAGTTTTTCTTCCAGCTCAGCCTTTGGAATGACGACCTTGAATTCTCGGGTCAAACCTTCAGACTTGGTCTCGGTGACGTTCATCACGGATTCCTTAAATTAGTTTCTTTTTATCCCGTTGAGGACAGCCGCAACGGGTTGTTGTGACAAGGACGATAGCAAACGGTTCCACAGCGTGAATATTCCACTTCGCGGAGGCCGCCGCTTGAATTGGCGGGTGTATGTCACACGGTCAAGAAGATGTCCATCGCGAACGCCAGAAAGACGAACATTCAAGAGTGGTGCGGGTGGAGGGACTCGAACCCCCACGCCTCTCAGCGCCAGAACCTAAATCTGGTGCGTCTACCAATTTCGCCACACCCGCACATTCTGAGACGAAGCGTTTAGAATGTGTTGGCCCTAAACATCAAGAGCGATAGTGAAATTTTCTTTCCCACCGAATTTTTCTTGATGAAAATCGGTCATAGAGTTTTGTCAGGACTTGAGGCAGGTATTCTGCAAGGTCTTCAGCAATCAGGCCTGCCCCTCCCAATAATGAAGCATCTCCATGAATCCAAACAGCGGCGCACGCAGCATCAAAAGGCTTTAAACCCTGCGCCAACCACCCAGCTATTATTCCGGAGAGCACATCGCCGGATCCGGCCGTCGCTAAAAATGGGGAGGCATGTACATTAACGGACACTAGACCATCCGGCGAAGCGATCACGGTGTCCGCCCCCTTAAGCACAACGACAGCATTTGACATTCGAGCAGCCTGCAAAGCTGCTTCTATTTTATTATCGGCCGATTTAAATAGTCCTGGATAGAGACGCTCAAACTCCTGTTGGTGTGGCGTCAAAACACATTTTGAGTGTAAATGTGATACTAATTCTCCTGGACCGTCAGCAAACAACGAAATCGCATCCGCATCCAGAACGATCGGGGACCTCCGCTTAAGAAGCGATAAAATCTCTAGTCGATTGACTTCCGTCAATCCTAGGCCAGGACCGACAACTATTGCGTTCATTCTGTCAGTTAAGTTGATAAGTTCTTCAACGGATTCATAAGGTTTCGTCATCACTGAGGCACAATGCGCAGCTAATTCCTGCATGACATCGGACCGACCCAAAAGCGTTGTATGTCCTGCGCCGGTTCTTGCGCCCGCAATCGCCGATAGGCGTGCTGCTCCCGTTGCCGACTTTGGGCCAGCAACTATACCAAGACGCCCCCTAGAGTGTTTATGAGAGAGACCATCAGGCCAACAAAGCGCTTCCCCCCACACCTCAGGGGAATTCACAAAAACCTTAGGTAGATTGTCGCCAAAAAATTTTGAGAGCCCGATCTCTCCAACGACAACTTCTCCACATTGTTCAGCGAAAGGAAAAAGTACGTGCGCCGCCTTTAATGCCGAAAAAGTAACGGTCACATCAGCTCGAACTGACGTTTTAGGAATAAATGTCGCATCTCCGTTCGATCCACTCGGCAAATCCACACTGACAATCTGAGCGCCAGTTGAGTTGATAAACTCCACCAAATCCTTCACTTCCGCTTCAAGGGGGCGGTTCAAACCTACTCCAAAAACGGCATCTACAATGACATCGCCAGATCGGATTTCATGTTTTCCATCCAAAGAGCCATGAAGAAGCATGCTCGCATCCTCGACCGTTAGGTGAATATCCTCAAAAGCCTGTTCTGCGTCACCTTTTATCGCGCCTTGGTCTTGTATTTTGTAGACAAGAACCTCCCTTCCAACCGCCTTAAGCAAACGCGCGATAACATAACCGTCTCCCCCGTTGTTTCCCGGCCCACACAAAACAATGATTCGACCTTCCGGATATCTTCGGGCGATTTCTTCAAAGATTAATTGTCCCGCATTCTCCATAAGCTGCATACCGCTCAAACCAGACATTATTGCCCGTTTTTCCGCTGCGTATACTTGCTGAACACTGAGGACTTTAAGCATGGAAAATGTTCCTCAACTGAAAATGCGACAAGGACGAGCACCTCTACAACGGACACACAATTGAAGTCCGTTGTTGATCCCGTCAAAACGCTGTTTAAATAGCATAATCCCTTGTCAGAGCCAGATTCGATGAATCGTTTTGTTAAGTTTGGAATTGCGCAAAGCAGGCTATTTATCTTAGCATTTAAAAGCAGAAGAATGACTACCAACAGCTAGTATCTATTTGGGCGCCCAATTTTTACGCAAAACCGCTCAACGACATGGCGCCGATATTCTTCGATGCGTGAAAGTTGACCTAAATCCTACTCTAAAAGAAAAGCTTCGCGCATACACAGAGCCAAACTCGCCAACGCAAACCGACTTTGATCGAGAGGTTGAAGTTTAGGGGCAGGAAAAAGAACGAAAATGAAGAAAATCGAAGCAATTATCAAACCGTTCAAACTCGATGAAGTGAAAGAAGCCCTACATGGCGTCGGTCTTCAAGGTATGACAGTCATCGAAGCAAAGGGTTTTGGTCGCCAGCGCGGACACACAGAACTATATCGCGGCGCTGAGTACGTCGTGGACTTCCTACCAAAACTAAAAGTAGAAGTTGTAGTGCCCGACGCTCAGTTGGATGCAGCATTGGAAGCCGTTTCGAATGCCGCTCAAACTGGAAAAATTGGCGATGGGAAAATTTTCGTTTCGGAAGTATCTGAAGTCGTTCGTATACGTACGGGCGAAACAGGCGATCAAGCAATCTAATTAAACCTTACAGGCACACCCCTAGCCCGGCGCGTCAGCTTCGGCGCGTCTGGGTAAACTAAAAGAAGGAGACACCAAGTGTCCGAGAGCGTTCTCAAGGAAATTAAAGAAAAAGACGTACAATTCGTCGACCTCCGCTTCACAGATGTGCGCGGTAAACTTCAGCACGTGACTTTTACAGCTGACGCGGTTGACGCCAGTGTGTTTGAAGACGGCACAATGTTTGACGGTTCTTCTATCGCCGGTTGGAAAGCTATCAACGAATCTGACATGGTCCTGAAGCCTGACCCTTCAACAGCTAAAATCGACCCATTTTACCAGCAAACAACGATGTCAGTAATGTGTGACATCTTAAATCCTGGCACGATGACAGCTTACAACCGCGACCCGCGTATGACCGCGAAGAAGGCGGAAGCATTCCTGAAGTCTACTGGAATAGGCGACACTGCTTATTTTGGTCCAGAACCTGAATTTTTCGTGTTTGACGATGTAAAATGGTCTGTTGAACCACACAATACTGGTTACTCTTTTGACTCTACTGAACTGCCGGTAAACACAAATAAAGAGTATGAAGGCGGCAACATGGGTCACCGCCCCGGCCCTAAAGGGGGATACTTCCCTGTCCCACCAGTCGACTCATGCCAAGACATGCGTTCTGAGATGCTGACTGTCATGGCCGAGCTTGGTATGAAGCCAGAAAAACAACACCACGAAGTTGCTCCTGCTCAGCATGAGCTAGGCATGGTGTTTGGCACGCTTATCGAAATGGCTGACCGTGTGCAACTTTACAAATACGTTGTTCACAACGTCGCAGCATCTTACGGCAAAACAGCGACTTTCATGCCGAAGCCTATGTATAAAGACAACGGTACAGGTATGCACGTACACCAGTCTATCTGGAAAGACGGCGCGCCGACATTTGCTGGCGACGGTTATGCTGACCTGTCTGAAACATGCCTTTACTACATTGGCGGCATCATCAAGCACGCAAAAGCGTTGAACGCGATCACGAACGCAACAACCAACTCTTACAAGCGTCTTGTGCCGGGCTATGAAGCGCCAGTTATGCTTGCATATTCTGCTCGCAACCGTTCTGCTTCCATCCGTATTCCTTACGGCTCTGGTCCGAAAGCGAAACGTATCGAAACTCGCTTCCCTGACCCAGCAGGGAACCCATACCTTGCCTTCTCAGCTCTGCTCATGGCTGGCTTGGATGGCATCCAGAACAAGATTCACCCTGGTGACGCCATGGACAAAGACCTTTATGACCTGCCAGCAGAAGAAGCAAAAGCAATCCCGCAGGTTTGTGGGTCGCTTCGTGAGGCGCTCGAATGCCTCGACGCCGACCGTGAATTCCTGAAAGCTGGTGGTGTATTCGACGACGACCAGATTGACGGATATATCGACCTAAAAATGGAAGAAGTTATGAATTTCGAACTGCACCCTCACCCTGTTGAGTTCGAAATGTACTACAAGTGCTAGTTAATCGTTTCGCAAGAAACAACTAACGCAAACAAGAGCGCCGGCGCATAACATGTGCCGGCGTTTTCTTTTTCTTGCAAAAATTTGAGACAGATCTTTCTTGCCATCTCATTTCAAGGGTGACACCTAGTCTAAACCGTCATTAACCATAATAGGGCATGATGCGTTTATGCGACTGTTTATCCTAATCTGCTCATTATTGTTTCTGAACGGTTGTGCGACAGCACCACCCAAAAACCAGGATAATGCCTGTGTTTTTTTAAAGGATAACAAATCCTGGTATCGGGCTGTGCGATCGTCGGCAAAAAAGTGGGGAGCCCCTATGGGCCTCCAACTTGCAATCATTAAACAAGAAAGCTCTTTTACGCACGACGCGAAACCGGACCGAAAAAAGCGAACTATTCTTTTCTTTATACCAGGGTCTCGGCCTTCATCTGCCTATGGGTATGCTCAGGCGTTAGATGAAACATGGGATGAATATCGTAGACAATCTGGTAACCGTGGCGCCGACCGTGATGATTTTGATGACGCAACTGATTTTATAGGCTGGTACGTTAATCGAACTGGCAGGTTAACGGGCATTGGGCCGCACAACTATAAAGCACATTATTTAGCTTATCACGAAGGCGCAGGCGGTTATTCTCGAGGAACATGGCGTAAAAAAAAGTGGCTTATTGAGACGGCGAATCAGGTTCAGAGAAATGCGTCACGATACGAATCACAAATCAAGTCCTGTAGAAAGTCACTGAAACGTAGTTGGTTTTTCTAATCAGCTCCAATGATGTTCTGTCATTAAATGTGAGCAACTTCAAAGTATTGAATTCGCGGCTTTGCTTTCCATGCAAATCCGTTCAATCTTTCTTCCAGTAGCACGAACGAAAGAAAGACAATGGCGCGCAAACCAAACGCCTCCCTTCAAACCGACACCTCTCAGGACTATTCTGCGAAAGATATCGAGGTTCTTGAAGGATTAGAACCTGTCCGAAAAAGGCCCGGTATGTATATCGGCGGAACGGACGAGCGCGCCTATCATCATTTGTTTGCCGAAATCCTTGATAACTCAATGGATGAGGCAGTCGCAGGACATGCAAGTAAAATTGAAGTGCATTTGCGCTCTGACGGCTCGCTAAGTGTTAAGGACGATGGCCGCGGCATACCTGTAGACCCTCACCCCAAATTCCCAGACAAGTCTGCGTTAGAAGTCATTATGACAACACTCCACGCCGGTGGAAAATTTTCTAACAAAGCTTATCAAACTGCTGGCGGTCTTCACGGTGTTGGTGTGTCAGTTGTCAATGCCTTGTCTGAAAGTGTTGTGGTTGAAGTCGCTCGCAACAAAAAATTATATTCTCAATCTTTTTCCCGCGGTATCGCACAAGGTTCTGTTCAAGAATTGGGAGCAGCGCCTAACCGTAGAGGCACAATTGTAACATTTAAACCAGACGTCCAGATTTTCGGGGATAAACTGAAATTTAGACCCGCCCGCCTCTATCAAATGGCAAAATCAAAAGCCTATTTGCATCAAGGCGCTCAAATTATATGGAAATGCGACCCCACGCTCCTGCGCGAAAATGATGAAACGCCAGCAGAAGCAGTTCTCCATTATCCTAACGGTTTAGCTGACATGCTCAAGGAAATGTCAGAAGGTAAAAGTCTGGTATTAGAGAATCTGTTTTTTGGGCGCGTGGAAATGGATGGAGGCGCCGCATGCGAATGGGCGCTTTGTTGGTCAGCGAATGGGTTTGGCGAAGCTGACGGTATAACCCGATCCTATTGTAATACTATTCCCACGCCAGACGGCGGGACGCATGAAGCCGGACTTCGTTCGGCGATAACCAAATCTCTCCGAGCGTATGGAGATCTGACTGGCGCAAAGAAAGCCTCGCAAATCACGGCAGAAGACGTCATGGGCACAGCCGGCGCGCTGCTTTCTGTCTTTATTCGCGAACCTGAATTTGTTGGCCAAACAAAGGATAAATTGTCTTCTGCCGAAGGCTTTCGCGTAGCAGAAAGCGCCATTCGCGACAGGTTCGATCATTGGCTAACAGCCAGCCCCAAAGATGCGTCCAGATTATTGGATTGGTCGATAGAACAATCCGAGCACCGCCTTCGTCGACGCAAGGAGAAAGAAGTTTCTCGCCAATCAGCGACGCGCAAACTTCGACTTCCTGGCAAGCTGGCAGACTGCTCGGATAATTCAGCAACTGACACTGAGATATTTATCGTTGAAGGTGACTCAGCTGGTGGGTCTGCGAAGCAGGCGCGTGACCGAAAAAAACAAGCGATTCTTCCACTTAGAGGAAAGATCCTGAACGTCGCTTCAGCAGGCGCAGATAAGCTGATGCAAAATCAGGAGCTGAACGATTTGGCCACAGCCTTAGGCTCTGGCATTGGCCGTAATTTTGATCTCGATAACTTAAGATATGGGCGCGTCATTATCATGACGGATGCTGACGTTGACGGCGCACACATTGCAGCCCTTCTAATCACATATTTTTATCGGCAGATGCCACAGCTGATTTCTTCTGGACGTTTATTTCTGGCGATGCCGCCATTGTATAAAATCAGTGCTGGAAGCACTTCAGTCTATGCACGTGATGACCTGCACAAAGATGAATTGTTGGGTTCAGCCTTCAAAAATAGAAAAGTAGAGGTATCTCGCTTTAAGGGGCTGGGTGAAATGATGCCGGCCCAACTAAAGGAAACAACAATGGATCCAAAGGCTAGAACTTTGGCCCGAGTCTCTTTGCCTGATGGTCTTGAAAAACCCGGTGAACTTGTAGAGATGCTCATGGGTAAAAAGGCGGAACACCGCTTCAGGTTCATTCAGGAAAACGCTGAGTTCGCCGGTGAATTGGACGTCTAAATTCAACACACGATTTACGGATTTTACGTTCAGAGCTAGCCTATCAGAAACAGAGTTTCTGGGAGGATAAAATGGCCGATGACGAGCACCACGAAAAACGTGCGCAATTTCATGCAATGACAGAAGGCACAGCAGAGGACTGGGCTATTATCGGTAACTGCGCCAAGCACTTTAATAAGGGGCTGACCGATCGCGTTCTTGACCATCTCAAACTGTTAGATGGAGACTTCGGCGGTTTTGCGATAGATCGATTACAGCACTCTCTTCAGACCGCCACGCGCGCTTTCAGAGATGGGCGTGACGAAGAATATGTTGTGTGCGCCCTGTTACACGACATTGGCGACACGCTTGGTTCGTTTAATCACCCAGATATTGCCGCAGCAATCCTGAAGCCGTTCGTGTCTGAACAAAACCTTTGGATGGTGCAAAATCACGGCGTATTCCAAGGGTACTACTTTTTCCACTACCTTGGTCTCGACAGAAACATGCGCGAGCAGTTCAAAGAACATCCCTGGTTTGAATATACCGCACAGTTTTGCCACCTATATGATCAACCAGCATTTGACCCGGATTATCAGTCAGAACCTTTAGAGTTTTTCGAACCAATGGTTCGACGACTGTTTGCAAAGCCAAAAAACTCAATGTATCTCCGTGACGCATCCTAATTCCAAAATGCCGAAAGAAAATAGGTTTTCTTTCGGCATTTCTGCGACGCAGCTTATAATTTAGCTTTCTCAATCAGTCCGAAAAAATGTCGACCGTGCTCTGATCCCGATTCCAGTTTTCGCATATTGGTTTCATCAGAAATATCATCCCAACGCGCTTCGACTGCCTCTGCTGACAACTCTTCTCCAACGCCAACAAATACGCCTTGTGTTTCTCGAATTTGCGATATTGCAAAACACCCTGCACCCGCTGACAAAATCACACCTGTAGGCGCATCCTCCTTAACAAGGTTCATTACGCCAGGTGTGATATATTCAGGTTTCAGCATAGCCAGGATATTCTCTGGCATAAGGTTTTCAGTCATTCTTGTTGCCGCTACGGGGCAAACTGCGTTGATTTTTATGTTGTACTTGGCGCCTTCAATTTTCAGCGAGTTCATCAACCCAACTAGCCCCAACTTAGCAGCGCCATAGTTTGCCTGACCGAAATTACCGTAAAGACCTGTT
Organism: uncultured Hyphomonadaceae bacterium; assembly: GCA_964342355.1. Taxonomy (GTDB): domain Bacteria; phylum Pseudomonadota; class Alphaproteobacteria; order Caulobacterales; family Hyphomonadaceae; genus Hirschia. Next base: position 110,679 of record CAYFFG010000008.1, on the reverse strand, counting down.
GAAGATGTGGTGACGACCAATCTGCCATACCCTTGGTCACGCATAATTTCCCAAGCAGCTTTGAATGGTTTGATAGATCCCATCAAGTGCACGTCGTTGATGATCTCAAAATCCTCAACATCCAGCTTCCCAAAGGACTTGTCCCGCAAAATGCCTGCGTTCGCCAGAATGATGTCAATCCGGCCAAAAGCAGTCATCGCGTCTTGTATCATTTTTTGAACGCCTGCATCGTCAGATACAGATGATCCGTTCGCAATAGCTTCACCGCCCAACGCCGTGATTTCTTCAACTACAGCCTCAGCAGCCTGAGAGTTACCGCCCTGACCATCTACCGATCCGCCCAAGTCGTTCACGACAACCTTTGCCCCACGACGCGCAAGCTCTAAAGCGTGACACCTCCCAAGACCGCCACCAGCTCCGGTCACAATCGCAACTCGGCCTTCAAAACTGATGCTCATCTCATTCTCCCTACTCGTTGTTTAACTATTTGCGCGTCCAGCCCGCTACTAAGCAAGTAAAAATACAACCTCATGCGCTAATGCGACACACAGACAAACTCCTATAACCATACTAAAAGTATTGTTATGAGAAATGCTTGGATTCCATACGCAGAAAAGAATGCTCCGAGATACACTTCGTATCCGACAGCCGCACAATTTTCTGACTCGATAACATCTTCAAATGTATCGGAATGGGCGCAGGCGATTCCGCCTCAGAAACCCATATCACTTTATGTGCACGTTCCGTTTTGCGAACAGCTTTGTTGGTATTGCGGGTGTCATACAACCATACCCAATGGCTACGACAGAATATCTCGTTACTTTCAGACGCTCATGAAAGAGATTGATCTTGTTGCCTCAAACTTGGGTTCATATGAAGGGGTCTCTCACTTACATTTTGGCGGCGGCACGCCAAATGCGCTTTCTGATGAAGATATGCTCACTCTTCTCGATAAGTTACGCCGAGCGTTCAAAGTTCTGGACGATGCTGAAGTCGCAATTGAATTGGACCCAAGAACTCTAAACCTTCAGATGATCCGCAGTTTAGCGGCTGGTGGCGTCTCTCGCGCTAGTCTGGGAGTTCAGGACTTTGACGGGAAGGTGCAACGAACCGTCAATCGCGTTCAACCTTTCGAACTCGTCAAACAATCTGTCGAATGGCTCCGCAATTGGGAAATCAAAGACATTAATTTTGATCTCCTCTATGGACTGCCATTTCAAACACCTGAAACAGTCAAAGAAACAGCACTAAAAGCAATTGAGCTTCAGCCTGACCGTATTTCTGCGTTTGGCTATGCGCATATTCCCTGGTTTGCAAAACACCAAAAAGCAATTGATGGGAGCGCACTTCCAAATTTACATCAACGCTTTGACTTATATCATATCATTTCTGAAACTCTGGTTCAAAACGACTATATTGCCATCGGACTCGATCATTTTGCCAAAAAGTCCGACCCACTTTCCACGGCATTGACCGAAAAAAGACTTCAACGAAATTTCCAAGGATATACAGACGACACCTGTGATACGCTCATAGCGTTAGGACCATCAGGTATTTCCGAATTGCCTGCGGGTTTCTGTCAAAACGAGAAAAACATCAAACTTTGGACCGAACACATTGAGCGCGGAAACCTCTCAATTACCCGGGGTGTCGCTATCAATCGTGATGATGCATTAAGGCGTGAGGTCATTTCAGAACTGATGTGCTATCTGGAAGTGGATTTCGGTATCATATGCGAAAAATACGGATTTCCTGTCGAATACTTGGATGAGTCACTTACTCAGCTCCAAGCTTTAAGCATGGACGGGTTGTGTTATGTTGCCCGCCGCAAAATAACAGTACCCGAAACAGCTCGCATAATGCTTAGAAGCGTGGCGCAAACATTCGATAAACATTATCAATTGCAGAGTGCAAATCAGCGCCATGCAAAAGCTGTCTAAAGTAAATCGTTTATGACTCCTATAAATCATCAATACTCACTTCATTGACTTCGACGTCAAAATCACTGAAGACACTTTTGATGACGAGCTGCAGGTAGCAGCGCTAGCGGCATGAAAGCGCCGCTCCAACATAGCCCAGGCTCTTTTGCGACAATTCGGTCCAAGACACAGCCAGCTACAGCTAGTGAGGAACAGTGACAGAGCTGCCAGGCCTGCACTGGAACATATATATGACATTTGAAGACCTTGGATTAGATCCGCAGCTTCTCGAAGCCGTACAGACCGCAGGTTACACTGAACCAACACCGATTCAGGCAGAAGCAATCCCTGCAATCGTTCAAGGTAGAGATATTACAGGCATAGCCCAAACCGGCACAGGAAAGACAGCCGCTTTCGTCTTGCCCATGATCCATAATTTGGCCAAAGGACGCGCAAAGGCGCGCATGCCTCGTTCTTTGATTTTAGAACCCACTCGGGAACTAGCCGCCCAAGTTGCAGAAAATTTCGATAAGTACGGTTTAAACCATAAACTTAACATGGCCCTGTTGATTGGCGGTGTGTCTTTTGCAGACCAAGACCGAAAGCTGACTGCCGGTGTGGACGTGCTTATAGCCACTCCAGGTCGCCTAATGGATCATTTTGAGCGCGGCAAACTACTGTTAACCGGCGTACAAATGCTGGTGATCGATGAAGCCGACCGCATGTTGGATATGGGCTTTATCCCCGACATTGAAAAAATCTGCAAACTACTGCCGCCTAGGCGCCAGTCGTTGCTCTTTTCGGCGACAATGCCGCCAGAAATAGCAAAACTTGCGCAGCAATTTCAAAAAGACCCTAAGAAAATAGAAGTAGCGCGTCCGGCTCAAACAGCAGAGACCATTACTCAACACGTTACACACATTGAAAGCGACAAAGACGATGTTAAACGTGCTGTGCTGCGCGCCATAATTTCCAATTGCGATGTGAAAAACGGTATCGTTTTTTGTAACCGAAAAGTTGATGTTGATATCGTATCAAAATCACTAAACAAGCATGGATTTGATTCTGCGCCGATACATGGCGACCTTCCGCAATCCTATCGCATGCAAACACTGGAGCGTTTCAGAAACGGGGAGCTAAAACTCTTGGTAGCTTCTGATGTCGCAGCCCGTGGATTGGACATACCGGATGTGGGCCATGTATTTTGCTATGCTCCTCCGCCAAACTCAGATGATTATGTGCATCGGATCGGACGGACAGGTCGCGCTGGTCGTTTGGGGGAAAGCTACACGGTGGTTTCACCTCGCGACAAAAAGCTGTGGGATGCCGTCCTTAAGCGCATCGGAAAAGAAGTTAAGCCTTACTCAAATGACGACATTGTTGCAGAAGTTGAGAATGTTCTTTCGCGCCCTCCGCGTAGCAATAAGAAAGATACAGACGGTGGCGGAAGAAAGCGTCGAAGAAAAAATGACACATCTGCGAATGCAGAATCACATGATAAGCAGGTAGACGAGCGTCGTTCGGGGAAGCAGAAACGCTCAAAAAGAGAAGACGATATGGGTTCACAGGTAAAAGGGCTAGGCGATCATGTCCCGGCATTCCTGTTACGGCCCGTTAAAGTCGGATCAGACAACTAAGATACGTTTCACGATTAGGTGAATTAGTGTTCAGCTTGATTGTCAGTTCGACTTTAGTAACCTTTTTAGGTGCATCGTATTTTCGTTAGCGTGGATTGTGTTGGGAGCAGATGCCTGATGATTGATCAGCTTAGAGGCGATAAGGGTCAAAAGATTGGCCATGCCTCTGTAGACAAAATCGGCGAGTTCAAACTGAGCGCCTCTGCTCAGAACTACGAGATCTGGTTGAACTACCTGACGGGTTGGACGCCTGGACTTATCAAAGCAATTGACGAAACAATCACGATCAATGGCGGACTGACAGACAATGAGATGGAAAGCCTCCACGAAAGGTTTTTCTCCTCTACCCAGCTTTCCAATCAGGTTATGGAAACCGGAAGCCGGATTGCCAAAGAAATCACAGATGCGCTCGAAGCCCTAAAGGCAGCCGGCGACACAACCGAACAATACGGTGCGACTCTACAAAATGCAGCCCGAACACTGGAGACAGCTGAACTGTCCAGCGATGCATTGCAACGTATTATTACAGTTCTAGCGTCTTCAACACACGATATGTCGAAGCAGAACACAGAGCTAAACGAAAAGCTTCGTCAGTCTTCAGATGAAATCGAATCACTCCGCAGCTCACTTCGCGCTGCCCGCGCAGAAGCCCTCACTGATGGTCTTACAGGTGTTGCGAATCGTAAGTATTTTGATGAAACACTTCGCCGGCGCACTGAAGAAGCAGAAGCTACAGATGAAAAGCTATGTCTTGTGCTTTGCGACATCGACCATTTCAAAAAATTCAATGACACTTGGGGTCACCAAACGGGTGACCAGGTCATTCGTTTTGTAGCCAGCTCGTTATCTCAGGCGTCGATGCCTGATTTTCTTGTCGCACGTTATGGCGGCGAAGAATTTGCTATCATCATGCCACGCACGACGATCGAACAGGCAGCTGATATTTCCGAACGAATCCGGAAAGCTATTCAGACGAAGAAGCTGATGCGCCGGTCGACGGGCCAACCCCTTGGTCAGATCACCGTTTCATTTGGTATCGCAAGATACTCCGCAGACGACAATATCCAATCCTTGATCGAACGCGCTGACACATGCCTTTATCGCTCAAAACAGACCGGGCGAAACCGTGTGACTGTTGAAGATCAACTCGATGATTTTAAAGCGTCCGCATAGTCGCAGCTGAAACGGACGCTTAGTCCTTTCTACAATTCTATACGATTGTAATTAGGCTATTTTTACACCGGCGCTCTTGGCATCATCAAGGAAGGATGCAAGCCCCTTGTCAGTCAATGGGTGTGCGATCAATGACTTGAGGACATTCGGCGGTAGGGTTGCAACGTCTGCGCCAATAATAGCTGCTTGCCTGACGTGGTTTGGGCTTCTAACAGACGCTACCAATATCTCAGTCGAAAGTGTTTCATAGTTATCATACATAGCCCGGATCTCAGAGATGAGCTCCATACCGTCAATGTTGATGTCATCTAGTCGTCCAACAAACGGAGAGATATATGTCGCGCCAGCTTTGGCCGCAAGCAAGGCCTGGTTCGTGGAAAAACAAAGCGTGACGTTGACCTTACCTCCTTCTGAAGTGATTGCCTTCGTTGCTTTCAGGCCGTCCCAAGTTAGAGGAAGTTTCACAACGATATTGGGCGCAATTTCCATAAGTGCGCGCCCTTCACGAATCATTCCTTCAAAATCTGTAGCAACCACTTCTGCACTGACATCGCCTGGCACTACGCCACAGATTTCAGCCACGACTTCTTTAAAATCCCGACCCGACTTGGCAATGAGCGATGGATTAGTCGTCACACCATCGACCATGCCGGTTTCAGCTAGATCTTTAATCGCCGCAACATCAGCGGTATCTACGAAAAACTTCATGGTTTTTCTCCCGGGATAATCCAAACAGATATCATTTTAACAATACAACCGGCTTAACCAGCTTGAATTGCTTCTGCAACAAAAAAGCCGACGCAATTGCGTCGGCCAGTCTTAAAGGAACAGTCGATAGGTCGATTTAAAAAAATCATTCAATCCTATCGGAAAACAAATATATGCGCTTGAGCATGAAAGTTTCCATTTCGTGATATTCAACAAACATTCATATCTGCTTCAAAGCAAACCAACGAAATTTTATTCAAATTGCAACGATTAGAATAAGGTCGACTTAAATACACTTTCATAGATTGCAATGGCTCCCCTCTCCTGACTGACCCAAGGTCAAATTATGAGCCATTCTCAAGCAAAATCGTCAAAAACGGTTTCTGTCATCTGTGGTGATCATTTCCGTGCTGTTAAAATCTGCATGCACCTTGAGGATGCTGGCTTAACGGCACTATGCGGAGATTTTAAAGGGCCAGTCGATGTGCTTTTGTTCGATCTTTTGACTTGTTCTCCAGCAATCATAAAAGAGACGATTGAATTCGCCTTCTCTCAAGAGGCAAAGCAGCCCATTTTAGCTTCTGTTGGCAGATGTAATATCGCAGTTGATCTGAATCAGTTTGATGTCTCTTTAAGCTCAGATCATGCTCTCAATCTAGCCTCATACCGGTTTGACTTTGCGGATAGAATACTGGCGAAAACAAACGAAGCTGCATTAAGGCAGCAATCGTTTGTCGAATTCGGGCATCAGCCTGAACACAAGCACAACGATTACGTCTCTCACCCCAAAAGGGTTTTGTATGTCGGAGCTGCTTCCAGGTATTTTTCACAGATAGATACAGATCTAGGCCAGCGTGGCTTGAGCGTGAAAGCAGCTTTTAGTGCTTATACTAGCTTTGACTATCTTCATGAGCATGATTTCGACGCTGTCATAATGGATCTCAGCGAAGGCAGTCAGGAAATCCATAAACTATGCTCGCTGGTCCGAAGAAGCCCCTCACTCATCAACATCCCAGTTCTGCTTCTTGCTAATGATCAAGTGAGGCTATCTGATGATATTTTATCCTGCGCAACCGATTTGATTGAAACGTCAGAGGACAATTTTGTAGCGCAAGTATGGGACGGACTAAAAAGGCTACACACTGCCCAGCAGATTGAAAAACCAAATGTCAGCGCTATCGTCGATCAAGAGACTTTACTTTTTTCTGAACCTTTCTTCCGCTCTCATTTAGAGCGGCAACTGGGGTGGTCTCAAAAAATGAACCAGAGCTTGTGCCTGCTTGTATTAAAAGTTGTGGGTGTTAGCTCATCAGGTGTTCCTTCAAAATCTGACATAGTTCATGCTGCTAAAGTTGTAACAACACTTCTCCGTAACGAAGACGTACCCGCACAGATTGATGAATCGCATATAGTTGTTGCTCTTCCCGGATCGACTCAGTCAGCCGCCGAGCGTGCTGCGTTTCGTTTGGAAGCTGTTCTTGATTCAACAGCATTCGAAGTCGGACTTGATCAACCCGCACGCCAAATACAGATAAACTGGCGAGTATTAAGCTGCGTCTCCAACGAGACGGTTAGCTCATTGTTGGAGCGCGCATTGTCAGATCAACGTCGATCCGATGCAGATCACCGCGCAGCGTAACAATGATCAACTGAACTAAACCAAAGCGCCTGTGAGTTCTTTTAACACGCTCTTTACAGACTTCAATCTTATGTCAGCGGTTGGCCAAACTCCCTTCACCACTAACTTTTGGTCTGGCCTCAATTTCATTTGGCTAGGACGGGTGTGGACCCACGCAACCAATTTAGCCGGGTCTACCTTTGCATCATCCCTGAAAGTCAGAGTCGCGCCTTTGGGACCTGCAGAAAGTTTGGATACGCCAAGCGTCTTACAGATTGTTTTGACCGCTGTAATTTCCATCAATTGCCGGGTCTCTTCAGGCAGTGGTCCAAACCGATCTATCAGTTCAGCCGCGAAACTCTCTCGTTCCTGCTCCGTGTCCAGGTCAGCTAGTCTTCGATATAAAGACAAGCGCTCCGTAAGGTCAGTTACATAAGTGTCGGGGATAAGGACTGCAGCGCCCAAGTCAATAACAGGAGACCAATCGTCGGATACTTGAACCTCACCAGAACGCAGCGCATTGACCGCGTCCTCCAACATTTGTTGATACAGTTCCACACCGACTTCGCGCACATGACCAGACTGTGCGTCACCCAACAGGTTGCCGCCACCTCGCATATCCAGGTCGTGACTAGCTAGCTGAAACCCGGCGCCGAGACTGTCTAGTGATTGGAGAACCTTTAAGCGTTTGTCTGCAGCGTCGGTTAAGACCATATCCTTTTTAGTCGTCATGTAAGCGTACGCACGTAATTTCGAGCGTCCAACACGACCACGCAGCTGGTACAATTGCGCCAAGCCAAACATATCAGCCCTATGTAGAATCAATGTGTTTGCACGGGGAATATCCAGTCCGGATTCCACAATTGTCGTCGCTAAGAGGACATCCGCTTTGCCATCATAGAAATCATTCATGATATCTTCTAGCTGACCGGCTGGCATTTGCCCGTGCGCACTTAAAAATGAAACTTCCGGCACCTCTTCTCTAAGAAATTTTTCTAAGAATGGAAGGTCGGACACCCGGGGCGCGACATAATAAGATTGTCCGCCTCGATAACGCTCTCTCAGTAGTGCTTCGCGAACAGTGACCGGATCAAATTCGAGAACATAGGTTCTTACAGACAGTCTATCTATTGGTGGCGTTGCAATGATCGATAGATCACGAATTCCTGTCAGCGCTAGTTGAAGCGTTCGAGGGATTGGTGTGGCTGAAAGCGTTAGGACATGAATATCCGCCTTAAGTTCTTTGAGTCGTTCTTTGTGCTTCACGCCAAAGCGCTGTTCTTCGTCAATTATCAGCAAACCTAAGCGCTTAAAGTTCACTTGTTTAGATAAAACAGCGTGCGTGCCAACGACTACATCCGCATCGCCCGTACTCAACATTTCACGCGTCGTTGCCTGCTCTTTAGCGGACACAAATCGCGACAAGTGACGAACCTTTATAGGCCAACCATCAAAACGCTCCTTAAACGTTCTGAAATGCTGACGTGCGAGCAGCGTCGTAGGCGCAATAACAGCCACTTGCATCCCACTCATTGCTGCAACGAATGCTGTGCGCAGCGCAACCTCTGTTTTACCGAAACCCACATCCCCACAAATGAGACGATCCATAGGTTTGCCCGACGCCAGGTCGCTAACACAGTCTTCTATCGCATGAAGTTGATCATCGGTTTCTTCATATGGGAAACGCGCACAGAATTCATCAAACAAGCCGTCTGGCTCAGCAGTCCTCTCAGCTTTTTTGAGTTCTCTTTCAGCGGCGATGCGGATGAGGTCTTCCGCCATCTCCATAATGTTCTTTTTGGCGCGTGCTTTTCTTGTTTGCCAACCCGCTCCGCCCAGACGGTCAATTGCGCTTTCACCGCCCTCCGAACCATAGCGGGATACCAGCTCTATGTTTTCGACAGGCAGGAGTATTCGATCACCTCCCGAGTAGACCAACTCCAGGCAATCATGCGGCGCCTGCCCCACATCGACTGTGCGCAGCCCGTCATATCGCCCCACACCATGGTCAACATGAACAACAAGGTCACCCGGAGATAACGAGGCAACCTCTGCAATATAATCGGCAGTTTTGCGTTTTTTCCTTCTCGGACGCGCCAGCTTATCGCCTAGAATATCCTGCTCCGCTATCACGCAGAGGTCTGGAAACACAAATCCAGATTCTAAAGCTAGCTGAGCCACCGTAGGCGTATTGGACGCTTTAGCGGCGTTCCAATCTTCACGGATCCTGACGCCTTCAAGACCGTGATCAGACAACATTGTTTGCATGCGTTCCGCAGAACCACGAGACCACGCTGCAAACACAATTTTTTGTTTCTTGCTATCTGCCTCCCGCGCATAGGCAACACTTGCGTCGAACACATTTGCATTTGGGTCTATACGCTCAACGGCGAAGTTGCGCCCTAGTTCGCAACCAACATGCAATACGTTTTTTTCCGATGCCCCGGTCTCTTGTTTAAACTCAACACTTGGTCGCTTGTTTAGTGTCGTACGTAATTCATCTGAAGACAGATACAGATCTGACGGCTTCAACACTTTGGCATCAGAAATCTCTCCTCCAGCCGCATGAAGGCGAGTCTCATAATAGTCTTCGACAAGCTTGATGCGTTCTAAACAAGCGGCCAAAACTTGATCTGATAAGCCTACTAACGCTCTGACACCAACATAATCAAACAGCGTATTGAGGTGCTCATGGAACAGAGGCAACCATTGTTCCACGCCCTGTCGTCGAATACGCGCGCGTGCCGCCTCATAGCTTGGATTTCCGCCCGGCGCACCAAACTCAGTCAGGTATTTTACACGGAACCGACTAAGCGCCTCATCAGTAAAGAAAATCTCGCTGACTGGAGAAAACGTAACATGTTGCAGATCGCCGGTTGAGCGTTGTGTCTCTGTATCAAACGAGCGAATAGAATCGACTGTGTCTCCAAACAGATCCAGTCTAACGGGTTCTGAATAATCCGGTGGAAATATGTCGACTATGCCCCCACGAAAGGCATATTCACCGGGCTCTCTGACCAGTTCGGTGCGTACATAACCATTCACAGAGAGATAATTTTGTAAGGCCTCTTCATGCAGATCGACGCCTACCTGTGCAGCAAAGGACGCGCTGCGCATGGATTCAATCGGTGCGGATCGCTGCACAATCGCATGTGCGGTTGTTACAATCAGGAGTGTTTTTTGGGCTGCGCCATGCGCAAGGCGTGACAACACCACACATCGCTGTACTGCGACGTTCGGTGTGGGACTGACGCGGTCATAAGGAAGGCAATCCCATGCAGGAAAAACAACGCATTCGAGTTCTGGGCGAAAGAATGCCGCTATGGACTGAACCTGCATAGCAAGGCGTTCATCTTTAGCGACAAATACGCCAATACCGCCTCGTTCGATCAACGCCTCAACAAACACACGGACGTCCGCACCAAAAGGTGCGCCAACGGCTTTCGTCGGCTCTTTCAGAGCCGCAATCGTATTCCAGACTTTCATTATTGTTGCTCTATAATCGTCGACAGCAAATCAAGCGAGCCCGTGACGACTCAAATATTTCGGCAAATCAAACGCTTTTAATTGTTCTAGAACGGCACATTCAACATGTTCCGGCGCCAGTTCACGTCCAATGATCCATCCGTAAACATCCTGATCATCCAACGCCAGTAAATGTTCAAACTCATCGAGCTCTTCAGATGACATCCCAGCAAGAGTTTGTTGAGCGAATGCGCCCATCAAAAGATCCATCTCCTTGAAACCTCGATGGTTTGCGCGGAACAATAGTTTGCGGCGACGTTCGTCCATTACATTAACTCCTGTTGACGACTTTATGACGCGTGAAAGCAGCGATTGCCAGCCCAGAAATCGCGCAATACCGTCACAGAGCCATGCGACATGAGTCTCTTTATCCTTATTTTGCCGAATTAAGCTCCTTAAGCGGCATTGGTCCGAAAACAGCGCCTGCGCTCGAGCGGCTAGTTGGGGGCAATAAGGTGCGTGATTTGTTGTTTCATATGCCTGTAAGGTGGATAGATAGACGCCCACGCCCCTCCATATTCGACACTGTAGTGGGAGAAGTTTCAACATTTAGAGGCTGGGTTGATTCAGTGCAAATCGGCCGAGGCTCAGCGCCTGCTCGTATCCGCATTAGTGACGAAACTTCTTCTGTGACGTTGGTATATTTTCGCGCCCAGCCGATTTGGTTGCAGCGGACTTTCACTCTCAATGCAAAGGTCGTCGTGTCTGGGGAAATTGAACTTTACAATGACCAGAAGCAAATTGTTCATCCCGACTATGTTGTAGCTGAAGACGCCAAGGAACAACCGCCTGAAGTCGAACCCGTCTACCCTCTTGCCTCGGGTGTTACATCTCGAATCCTTCGAAAGGCCATCGCTGATGCTTTATCCAGGTCAAATGAACTAGAAGAATGGGTCAACCCGGATCTTCTAGTGAAATTTAAATGGCCAAGTTTCAAGGACGCATTGGCGCAGGTACACACTCCCAGCACATATGATTTGGATGCGATGGAGACCGCAAGAACACGACTCGCCTACGATGAAGCGTTACATCGTGAATTTGAGTTAGTTGCAATCAGAGCGCAAAGAACAAAGGCCAAAAGCCACACAATTCCGCAAAACCCACATGCGATGAACGCTCTGCTCGACAATCTATCATTTGCACCGACAGCAGCACAATTGAAAGCAATCAAAATTATCGGCACGGAGCTTTCTCGCACCATACCAATGATGCGCCTATTACAGGGTGATGTTGGAACCGGCAAAACACTTGTAGCCGCACTGGCAGTAACCCAATGTGCTGCAGCTTGCAAAGCTTCCGCGATTATGGCGCCAACAGAGGTTTTGGCGCGCCAGCTGAACGATGCAATCAATGCATTTTTAAACCCGATAGGTTATCGTAGTAGAGCTCTGACTGGACGAACAAACAAAGCTCAAAGACAAGACATAGTACGTGGATTGGAAAGTAATGAAATTCACTGCGTTTGCGGCACTCAGGCCCTTTTCCAATCCGGATTAGAATTTCCCAACCTGGCTCTTGTCGTTATCGACGAACAACACCGTTTTGGAGTCAATGATCGGAATAAACTCATCGCCAAAGGTATTGCTCCTCACCTTTTGATGATGAGCGCAACGCCTATTCCACGCACCCTTTCATCAGCAATCCATGGCGAACTAGACGTCACAATTCTGGATGAAAGACCCGCAAACCGCCAGCCGGTGACAACACGTATAATCCCAGAAAACAGGACTGATGAAATCATGTCCGCGATCGCACGCGCAATCCCTAGAGGTGAGCGTATATTCTGGATTTGTCCAAAAGTTGAATCTGAAGACCAAGACGATGCCTCAGTCACGGAACGTCAAAAAATGCTGGAAAAATATTTAGGGCAAAAAATTGGTCTTCTGCATGGGCGCATGAGCAGCGATGAGAAAGACGGCGCAATCCAGTCTTTCAAAGACGGACACACAAAAGTTCTCGTCTCGACGACTGTTGTTGAGGTCGGTGTCGATATTCCAGACGCGACTATCATTGTCATTGAAAGGTCGGAAAACTTTGGTCTAGCTCAGTTGCACCAATTAAGAGGCCGTGTCGGTCGAGGGAACAAGCCAGGATATTGCCTTTTGCTCTATCAACACCCTTTGTCCGAAATCAGCCAGAAACGCCTTAATGTTCTACGCGAAACACTTGATGGCTTTGAAATTGCTGAAGCAGATTTCAAGCTACGCGGCCCAGGCGATTTACTCGGTATCCGCCAATCCGGATTGCCGAATTTCCGCATCCTTAATCTCGTAAAAGATGCAGGACTGTTAAAGAGTGCTCAAGATGACGCTCATCATGCCGCCATCTCAAACAATGCAAAACGAATGGCGGCGATCGCACTTTTAAAAGAGTTGTGGAATTTCACTCAAGATCAAGAACCGGCCGCCATGTAACGGCTATTTTGCAACCTCAACCTGTTCTTCAGATTCAATGGCCTTCACAGAAAGCGATTCTGGCACCACCAGGCCTGCAGAGATGATCAACTTTGCTCCATCTTCGACACTTAAATCCAGATGTCTGAGCTCATGACGTTCGACATAGATCAAAAAGCCCGAAGTTGGGTTAGGGGTTGTTGGCACAAACACGCCGACCAATGCAGGATTTACAGCGGCAACAGCTCCACGAGCGGGTGCGGTCACGAAGCCGACCGCCCATGAACCCTTACGTGGATATTCAACCATCACAACTTCCTTGAAGTTACTCGACTGACTTGTCGCAAGTGTCTCAAAGATTTGTTTGAAAGCCATATGAATATTACGCACAAGCGGCACGCGTCCAATCAGACGTTCTCCCGCTTTCAACAGCGACTTACCGATTAAGTTGGCAGCAATAATCCCGATTATTGTTAAACCGATAACAGCCACCAACACACCAAGACCAGGCAAGCCAATCTGCGTGTAGGTCTCTGGGTTCCACTTTTCAGGAATGAGCGGCTTTATGCGCGCATCAACAAAAGTGACAAACATCCAAACAAGCCAGATAGTGATACCTATCGGCGCAGCCACAACAATCCCGGTGAAGAAGCGAGCTCGCAGCCAGCCTAAAGGACCCAACCGTTTCGGGGGCCGCATCTCAAAAAGGTTATTTTCTGTGCTCGACGTCTTGTCTGACATCCTGAAAGTCCACTCAGCAACTAGTTAACGTCGATAAACGCTACATCCTTCATCGACTGAAGATAGGCGATTTGTCTGAATATTTTGAGAAGAGGAACATTCACCTTACATGGGTGCGCATTGCTCTGCTGGTATTGGAATGTATTCTAAATTTTGTAGATTCTATGGCCTAGTGATCACATTTGGCCCTTATTTCCAACGATTTTTCCGATGTACCTGATATTCAGGAACCATCGTCATTTGATAGTCAGATTATATGCATTCACAGCCCCAAAAAGCATCAGCTCCTCAACCTCCAAGCAAAGCGAAGATGGCCCTCATTGCTGGGCTTGCTTTTACATTTCTAATCGCTGTTATCGTATGGTTTGACGAAGCAAGGACGCAGAAAAGCGTCACACCTGAACACATTTTTTCCCACTCAGAAATAGCCGCACCTCCTGATTACGCTAACGAATCTTCTTGGCTAATCCGTCCTAAAGCCCCTCTTCCCGGCGCCTGGGAAACACCATGGGGTGTTGATGTGTTCTTCGCGCATCCAACAAGTTTCCTTTCAAGTGAAAAATGGAATGATGATTTATCTTTACCGGCAACCACCGAGCAACATTCGCTAACAAACATTTATGCCAGAGCTTTTGCAGACGCTGGCGCCATCTACGCCCCCAGGTATCGTCAGGCGACATTGGGCGCATTGTATGATGAGGACAGCTCTTCTGCATCTGCTATAGAATTAGCTTATGCAGACATAGATCGGGCATTTCAGCACTATTTGGAAAACGACAACAAGGGGCGAGCTCTCATACTTGTAGGCGTTGATCAGGGCGGCCTGCTGATACAACGATTGCTCGCCGAAGAATTTGTCACAGAGGATCTAAGGCAGCGCCTGGTCGCTGCCTATGCAATAGAAACGTACACTCCGGAATCTTTCGTACATTCTCAGAAAAGTTGGCTGTCGGTCTGTGACACAGCCAATCAATTTAACTGTTTTGCATCATGGAATTCAGCGGAAGAAGGTAACACGCAACAAGTCCAAATACTGGCACAGAGAGATTGGGCATGGTCGTCTTCTGACGAACAATTTGTGCGCAGCCAATCAACACCTGTCTGCTTCAATCCCGTTTTTGGAGATAGCTCCAGTCGTATTGCCGCCCCGACAAAACACCTTGGTGCGGCTGTTTTACCGAATGATCCAAATTCACAAGAGCCTGAAATAATTAGTTCGGGAACAGTAGCGCAATGTGTAGACAATGTTTTGGTTGTTAATCGTCCTGATGACAAACGGGTAAAACGCAACAAAAGAAAACAGGGCTTTCTTAAAGCGCCCGACTATAATCTCTTTTATGGAAACCTTAAAAAGGATGCAGCTCAGCGCGCCAGACTGGCGAGCGCATGGTTGGATGAGAACGCCGCCAAACCAGCGCCCCCCTTACCGCCCATCAAATCAATCAGTGTTGCGCCAGTAAAAAAGATCGGTGATGTCAGAGACGTAGAAGGCCGTATCCCTTGAGTCTTAGCGAACGCTCATTTAGGGATTTGGTGCAACATATCCTGACATCAGTTTTTGGTCTGACTAATCAATGGACAAGATACCTTTATCTGTTTTCATCATAGCGCGCGATGAAGTAGATCGCATTGGAGCTGTGATCAAATCGGTGATTGACTGGGCGCACGAGGTCATTGTCATTGATTCAGGCAGCTCGGATGGCACGGTAGAACTCGCAAAGTCTCTTGGAGCTCATACTGTTTACAATGAGTGGGAGGGATATGGCCCTCAAAAGGTTTTTGGCGAAAAACTTTGCTCGCAAAAATGGTTGTTGAATATCGACGCAGACGAAGAGGTCAGCGAAGCTCTAGGGGCAGAAATCAGACAAATGTTTTCTGGCGAGCATGAACCAACCGCTGACGCCTATCGGATCGATATCAGACTATGCTTTCCATTAGATGACAAACCGCGCCCATTCGCTCCCTCCAACGATCCTGTCCGAATGTATAACAAAGAGAAGGCCGGATTTAAAACTGAACTCGTCCACGATTCAGTTGTTGTTAAAGGTGGTGGGCGCGTCAGCAAGTTTAAGAACCAAATCAATCACCGCTGCTTTCGCTCTTACAAACACGCTATTGAGAAAATAAATAACTATAGCTCAATGCAAGCATCGGACATGCTGGCCAAAGGGCGCAAGCCGTCTATCCTCAGGCTTCTAACAGAACCAACAACAGCGTTTCTTAAATCTATGCTCTTGAGGCGTTATATTTTGTTTGGCGTTCAGGGGTTTAACGAAAGCATCATTTATGCATTTGCTCGGTTCATTCGTCTTGCGAAAGCAAGAGAAGCTTGGGCGCGCAAAGCCAAAGGTTTGAAAGATTAACCTGTTTGGCGATCCAACAGATTCCGGATGAACTCGGTATTGTGTGGCATTCCCCAGGTTTCAAATCCAACCACTATCAAATTTGAAACGTACTCAACACTTCCCCATGCAATTGCGGGAGTTGAAACAATAACAATTGCAGAGACTGCGCACCGAAAGAAAGACGCACCCGCGCCACCTGTATTATTCGAGACGGTTTGTTCTATTTTATAAAGTAATTTTTCACCAACAAACATGCTCATCACCCCCATTAAAGGGAAGATCAAAGCCACTTCTGGCTGGCGATAGTATTTTATAAAGGCAACAGACACTGCAGCCGATATCAGCGCTAATGTGCATAAAAGCACACCAAACAGCATCGCTCTCATGAATTTTTGCTGAAGGTACATGTTCTCACCATTCCCAACCCGAGGAAATGATAACGCTGTTATATAAACAGTTTCTGGAGAAAATCGGTTTAAACGTCGAAATCTAATCCAATTGCGCTAAACCTTAACCGACTATCGGCCCATTTTTCAGACACCTTTACGCGCGTAAATAAATGCACAGACGTACCAAATATTTCCTGGAGTTCTTGGCGAGATTTGCGTCCAATGTCCTTGATCGTCTCACCGCCCTTCCCAAGAACAATTTTCTTGTGCCCCTCACGCGAAACATAAATCATTTGATCAACACGAATGGAACCGTCTTTTCTATTCTCCCAGTTCTCAGTTTCCACCGTGAGCTGATAAGGTAATTCCTGGTGCAAACGAAGCATCAGTTTTTCACGCGTGACCTCAGCCGCCAAAAGTCTTGATGGCATGTCCGCGGCTTGATCTTCCGGAAACAAAAATGGGCTCAACGGCATTTGTTCGGATAGGTGCTGGCAAAGTGATGTTAGCCCGCCGCCCTTTAAACCAGAAATCATGAATACGTTAGAATAAACATTCTCTTCGAATAATTTCTGCGAAATAGGCAACAAAGCATCTCGCTCAAAAAGGTCGATCTTATTTAGAGCTAAAAGCGCTTTACGCCCGGACGCCTTTAGGTCGTTGATTATACGCTTATCATCTTCAATTGACTTATTATCAGCAGCAGACGCTTTGCCGATCAGATAGTTAGCCCAGCAATTTGAATCGACCACATGAAGAATAGCGTCAGCACCCTCGGCGCCTTCCCAAGCCGAACGCACCATTGCACGGTCAAGTCGCCTTTTGGGTGCAAAAATCCCTGGCGTATCCACTAAAATGATCTGCGCTCTGTCATGCATCATTACACCGCGGACAGGAAAGCGCGTCGTTTGCACCTTATGCGTAACGATAGAAACTTTGGCTCCAACCAACTGGTTCACCAAAGTTGATTTCCCAGCGTTTGGCGCGCCAATGACCGCAACAAAGCCAGCGCGGGTCTGAGGTAAATTTGTGTCTGGTGTCTCAATTTGTTCAGACATCAAATATCTTCTCCAATAACTTCAAGCATTGCTCGCGCAGCCTGTCTTTCCGCATCCTGCTTGGAAGCGCCCTGTCCGGACTGACTTTCTATGCCATCAACAGACACTTCGACGGTAAAAACAGGCGCATGGTCGGGTCCAACCCGATCTTTCAGCGTATAAACTGGCGTCGGTTTTCCATTAGCCTGCACAACCTCTTGTAACGCAGACTTTGCATCCTTAGGCGCTTCTTCCAGATCCATGAAAAACGCTTTCCAATGTCGCGTGATAAACTTTTCTGCGGGACTTAAACCGCCATCCAGATAGATCGCACCAATGATCGCTTCTGTGACATCTGCTAAAAGTGACGGTTTATGCGCGCCGCCTCTTGCCTGTTCAGAAGGATCTAAAATCAAGAATTGTCCTAGTGACAGTTGTTCCGCTACGCGTGCACATGTTTCCCGGCTAACCAAGGCGTTAAGACGCGGTGCCAACCCACCTTCTCGCTCACTCTCAAATCGCAATAACAATTGGTTGGCGATAACCAAGCCCAGCACACGATCGCCTAAAAATTCCAAACGCTCGTTAGAATGTTTCGACGCATCGCCCGGCACCGCACTGGTGTGCGTCATTGCACGCGCCAGTAGCGCTTTGTCTTTGAACTTATATCGACAAATCTCTTCAAGTTCTTTGCTCAGGTTCACCGCCAGCACAGGCGGAGCCGATCTTTCTAGCCGCTTTCTGTTACGCCGCCTCTTACCCGTGTGACTGGAATTAGGTCTCACCATCTAATGCGACTATGCCTCTAATGCTTCTATGATCACCATGGCCTGCGCGTAGGGATAATCATCTGTAATGGTCAAATGCACGTGGGCGGTCATACCTTCAGGTGTAATATCTTGCAGCCTTTTCTGTGCGCCGCCAGATAGCTGTAAGGTTGGTTTGCCGGATGGTAAATTAACAACCGACATATGCTGCCAGCTGACACCGTGTTTAGGAACTCCCGTTCCCAGGGCCTTTGCGCATGCTTCTTTAGCTGCAAACCTTTTGGCATAGGTATCCGCAGGTCGTCGGCGGCTTTCGGCTTTCGCTCTTTCTACATCTGTAAAAATGCGATGGGTGAAACGATCTCCAAACCGTTCTATAGATTTTTCGATCCGCCGAATATCAGACATATCCTGCCCTAAACCGATGATCACTGGCGGGCCTCATCTATCAATTCGCGCATGCGGCGTACAGCTTGATCCAAACCGACAAAAATCGCTTCGCCCATCAGAAAATGGCCAATGTTGAATTCAGCGATTTCCGGGATAGACGCAACGGCGGCAATCGTATCATACGTCAATCCATGACCTGCATGAACTTCAATGCCTCGTTTTGCGCCTTCAAACGCCGCAGACCTAAGCCGAGCTAGTTCGTTTTCGGCGCTTTCATATTCTCCAGCAAAAACGTGCTCGACGTATTTGCCAGTGTGCAGCTCCACAACAGGTGCGCCAATCGCTTCTGCAACCGCAACCTGTACCAGATCCGGCTCTATGAACAGAGACACCCGTGAGCCATTCTCTTTCAGGCGGACAACATATGGGGCGACGGTGTTATGAAGACGGGCCACATCCAAACCGCCTTCGGTCGTGCGCTCTTCACGCTTTTCAGGAACAAGACAGACAGCATGCGGCTTGAAACGAAGCGCAATCGACAACATTTCCTCTGTTGTCGCCATTTCAAGATTGATCGGGAGCTCAACCGATTGAGCGACTGCCTCCAAGTCATGATCTCTTATGTGCCGCCGGTCTTCGCGCAGGTGAATAGTAATCCCGTCCGCGCCAGCGTCACGCGCAATTCTAGCAGCTCTTGCCGGATCAGGATGTGCGCCGCCGCGTGCGTTTCTGATTGTCGCAACGTGGTCAATATTCACCCCTAATCTGGCACGGGTTAGTTGGTTCATTTTAGGCCCCGGCTACCTGGTTTTATCGCCGGAAGCTTCTCTAACTCTGGTGGCAGTTCTGATGGATCATAGTCAGGAAAATCGACCGCTGCGAGAGATACAAGCGGCAGGCTGACATCTGCTTTCCCATTGGAACGATCAACGACACACGCTCCTCCAAGAAGAACGCCAGGCGTTTTTGATAGTGCTGAAAAGGTCTCGCGCATAGATAAGCCCGTCGTCACAATGTCCTCGACAACCACCACACGCTCGCCAGGCTCGATCGAGAAACCACGACGCAACGTCATTTGGCCATCCTGACGCTCCGTGTAGATGGCGCGGCAACCAAGAGCGCGAGCTGTTTCATAACCTGGGATCAATCCGCCAACAGCTGGACCACAAACAACGTCAATCCGACCGAATGCTTCTTCCAGCTTTCTAGCCAGCGCCGAACAAATGCGCTCGCTTGTCTGAGGGTGGGAAAACACCAAAGCCTTTTGCAGGAATACTGGGCTGCGTCGCCCCGATGATAAGATAAAGTGCCCCTCTAATAGAGCGCCCACTTTCCTAAATTCATCTAGCACTTCGTTCGTATTCAATGCTTTGTTTCCTTTTCACGGACAACATCTTCCCCACGCACGCGATCCGCACTTTCGACAATGCTCAACGCCCGCAACGCTGCGATAATTTGAGACAAGCGGCGCTTGTCCTCAACCTCAATGTCAAACAGAAAATCGAAAAAATCCTCAGAACGATTCTTGATGGTTATGTTGATAATGTTGCCGTTTGAATCCGAGATGGATTTGCAAACCTTCGCCAAAGCGCCCTTCTTGTTGGTCAGCGTCACCAAAACACGCCCAACAGCATAGAAATCCGACGTAGCTTGTGTGCGCCAGCGCAAATCAGTCCAAAGATCTGGTTGGTCCTCAAACTCTTCCAGCGATTTGCAATCAATTACGTGAACATTCACGCCCTTGCCAGCTTCATGAATGCCAACAATCCGATCACCCGGCAAAGGCGAACAGCACTCAGCCAAATGCAAGGTCACACCAGGCGTCATTTCCTCACCAGCGATAAGAGCTAAGGAGTCCTCGTCAGCTATGCGATGCTTTCCAGCAAACGCATCCGCGTCCATTTTTTCTGGAAAGGTTGCCTGAAGAAGATGTTTAAGGTCGACATCACCTCTTCCAATCCCCTCAAGCATCTGTTCTGTGGTGCCTAAACCATTCTGTTTGGCGATCTCACGGAACTTAATGTCCAGAGGATCTAGTCCAATTCGGCGAAGGTTTACGTTCAATCTCTGGCGACCCAGCTGTAGGAATTCTTCAGCCTCTTTTTCTCGCGTAATGCGTCGGATTGCAGACTTTGCGCGGCCCGTCACCACCAGGCTTTGCCAGTTTAAAGGCGGCTGCACCTTTTCTCCGCGTATAATCTCTATGACGTCGCCGTTTTGAATTGGTGTTCTTAAAGGTCTATCATGGCCGTTTATTCGTGCGCCAACGCATGTATCGCCGATAGCAGTGTGAACAGCATAAGCAAAATCCAGTGGCATAGCCCCGTTGGGTAATTTGACGAGACGCCCACCTGGCGTAAATGCGAACACAGTATCGCGATACATCTCAAGTTTCGCATGCTCAAGAAACTCTTCAGCGTCTGCACCGTGTTCGAGCATTTCAGAGAAGCTTACAAGCGCGTCAGACGGGTCTATACCCGCCGCTCTCGCCGCTTCTTCGTCAAATCCGTAAGACTTGTTCTTATAACGCCAGTGTGCAGCTACACCACGCTCTGCAACCTCATCCATCTCAGCCGTTCTGATCTGGAGTTCGACACGCCTATTACTTGGCCCGTTAAAAGTGGTGTGAAGCGATCGGTAGCCATTTGGTTTAGGCACTGAAATATAATCTTTAAATCGTCCGGATAAAGCCGCCCAATTCTGGTGCGCAATTCCGATCGCCTTGTAACAGTCTTCAACGGTCGGCACGATCAACCGAAATGCAAAAATGTCACCCAAATCTTTGAATGAAATTGCTTTATATTCCAGCTTCCGCCAGATGCTGTAGGGACGCTTAAGCCTTCCTCTGATGACACCATCAATACCGTTTGCCATCATCAGGACTTCGATATCTGACTGTATGCGTCTGATATCTTCACGGGCGTCGCTTGCGATCTCTGACAATCGGTTTTCGATCATTTCCCGCGCGTCTGGATCGATCACCGTAAACGCAAGGTCTTCCAACTCCGCTGCAAAAATTGAAAGACCAGCTCGACGCGCCAAGGGCGCATAAATTTCAATTGTTTCGTGCGCAATCCTAAGTCTGCTTTCAGGCTTAGGCATAAACTCGATCGTGCGCATATTGTGCAAGCGGTCTGCAAGTTTCACCAATAGAACACGAATGTCTTTCGTCGTCGCCAGAATAAATTTCTGAAAATTTTCTGCCTGTTTTGCGTTCTGACTAGCGCCTTCCAGTTGCGTCAACTTAGTGACGCCATCGACTATGTCGGCGACATCTTTGCCAAAGAGTTCTTCCAAATCCTCTAGTGAAACATCCGTGTCTTCGACGGTGTCATGTAACAGCCCAGCGATAATCGTTGACTGATCAAGTTTGAGATCTGTCAGAATACCTGAAACAGAAACCGGATGCGCATAATATGGGTCACCGGAATGACGCATCTGCTCGCCATGCTTAAGCATAGCAAAGACATAAGCACGGTTTAGGGCGTCTTCATCAGCATCAGGCTGATAAGAGAGCACGCGTTCGATAAGCTCGAACTGACGCAAAAAAGCCCGACCACGACCTGTTGGCAGACCGGGCTCTCTTAGAGTGTTGTGGGATTCAGAAGCGCTAACTGTCATTGCGCCTCGTACGCCTTTGTTTTGCTTAGTAGCGGTCTTCGCGAGCGTTTTCTAGCTCAGCTTGATAAGCGCGAATAATGTCTTCCTCAGAACGGGTTGGAGCAGCCTGAAGCGCACGCTTGTCTTCTTCACGTTCTGCTTCTTCGTTCGGACGGATTTCCTGCAGTTCAGCGACGTAGCTCTCTTTAACAAGGCCAAGATCCACACCATCACCTGCAATTTCACGAAGAGAGACAACTGGGTCTTTGTCGTCGTCACGATCCACTGTAAGTTCCGAACCAGCGCGGATCATGCGCGCACGGTGCGCCGCCAGCAACACTAGCTGAAAGCGGTTTGGAACTTTCTCAATGCAGTCTTCGACAGTGACGCGCGCCATATAGAATCTCCGTGTGAAACGTTCCTGTTATTGCAGTCTAACAAAACAAGCAAGACTTCATAGTCATATCTTTCTGACGTTTCAGTAATTTTATTTTTGGGTGTCTAACAACGTGATTGAATCAGAAGATTGCGCTGGCCAGTTTTTTAAAGCAGCGATCATTAAATCACTCCCCTCCTCACCGCTTACCGGGTGCCTCCAATTAGGGCATATTTCCATCAATGGCCCCATAACGAACGACCGTTCATGCATTCTGGGGTGAGGACATTGAAGATTATAAGGAGTTGAAGTCGAGATCACCTCGCCCTTAAAGTCAATCAGGTCCAGATCAAGCGTTCGGGGGGCGTTTTTAACGGTTCTCTTACGGCCGTAATTCACCTCTATTTCCAACAGACGGCACAAAACCTCTTGCGCATCTAGTGTACTACAGTCTACTTCAACAACAGCGTTACTGAAATTTCCAAGAGTCGGGTCTGGCCAAGCGGGGGACAACCAATGACTGGAAATTCGGATCGCCAGCATTCCTGCGTGATTGAGCGCTTGAACGACTGAAGAAAAAAGACCCGCGCCTTCCAGTAGACGACCTGTGTCATCTTCGAATGCCGTGTTGCTTCCCAGGGCGACGAATACGCCCGGTCGTTGATCGCTTTCTTCGCTGTTATGCCGGTTATTATTTTGTTGGAGTGGCATTTAAATGGCCTTTTATAAAGACGAGCGTCTCGCACTTTTCATTGATGGCGCCAATCTGTACTCAGCCGCGAAGACACTTGGGGTGGAAGTGGACTATCGCAGACTGCTGGAAGAGTTTCGCAAAAAAGGACGTTTGTTGCGAGCCAATTATTATACAGCGTTGATTGAAAACGAGGAATACTCCCCTATCCGACCGCTTGTCGACTGGCTTCAGTACAATGGCTACAATGTCATTACCAAGCCCGCTAAAGAGTTTACAGACGCCGCCGGTCGCCGCCGTATCAAGGGTGACATGGATGTTGAAATTGCCGTTGACTCACTTACGCTTGCTGACCGTTTAGATCACATTGTTTTATTCTCCGGCGATGGAGACCTGACCCGCCTTGTTGTCGCGTTAAAAGAAAAAGGAGTGCGTGTTTCAGTTGTCTCTTCCGTTCGCACGCAACCGCCAATGATATCTGATGACTTGCGCCGAACCGCTGACAACTTTATCGATCTCAATGATTTGGTGAATCTGGTCGGCCGCCCTCCAAGAGATGACGATCAGTAACGACGTCTGGAGTTAAAATCGTGGACACCTACCCAGCCGAAGCCCCACATGACTGCGGCCTGTGTCCTCGTCTGGTCGACTATCGCAAAGAAAACAGATTGGCTCACCCTGACTGGCATAACGCTCCGGTCGCGTCCTTTGGGGATGATCAAGCACGCCTGTTGATTGTTGGACTAGCGCCAGGCGTCACCGGAGCCAACAGAACCGCACGACCTTTTACCGGTGATTTTGCCGGCGATCTGCTCTACAGCACAATCGATAAATTTGGCTTTAGCCGGGGCAAATACGATGCGCGGCCTGACGATGGCTTGGCGCTCACAGACGCCCTGATAACCAATGCGGTCAGATGTGTGCCTCCGCAGAACAAACCTATTGGCGCAGAAATAAACGCATGTCGTCCCTTTCTCTTAGCGCGCATTCAAGCATTGCCTCGCCTGAAAGCGATCATCGCTCTTGGCAAAATTGCCCACGATTCCGTTATTCGCGCTTTCGGAGAAAAACTTTCAGCCTTCAAGTTTGCCCATGCGGCAGAACATGATCTGCCACTTAACAATAAAGCCGGTATCAAACTTTTCGATAGCTATCACTGCTCGCGTTACAATACGAACACTGGTCGCTTAACCGCTGAAATGTTTGAAAACGTATTCAAAGCTGCCTGCCAACACATTAATGAAGATTAGTTAGCGTATGTCTTCGAACTTGTGATGCTCAACCACTTTGATAAACCGTTTCTGAAACGCATAAATCAGACACAACAAAAAAGTGGGAGACGCATTTTGAAAAGTTTGTTCAATGTCGAAGGCAAAACTGTTCTGGTAACAGGCGGCAGCCGTGGTATCGGAGAAATGATCGCAACCGGCTTTGTGGAGAACGGCGCCAAAGTCTACATTTCTTCACGCAAACAGCATGTGTGTGATGATCTGGCGGATGAACTTTCAAAAAAGGGAACATGCATCTCTTTACCTTTCGACCTTTCGAACATGTCTGGAATTCAGGGCCTTGCAAACGCGATTGCCGAGCGTGAAGACAAACTCGATGTTTTGGTCAACAACGCTGGCGCAACATGGGGCGCACCGATTGATGAATACCCAGAGGATGGATGGGACAAGACCGTCGACTTGAACTTGAAATCCATCTTCTTTTTAACGCAAAAGCTCTTGCCGCAGCTTCGCGCCGCCGGCACGGCTGAAGACACTGCGCGCGTGATCAACATTGCGTCGGTAAATGGCATTGAGCCGCCTACTTTAGAAACTTACGCATATTCCAGCTCAAAAGCCGGTTGCATAATGCTGACGCGCCACTTGGCGCGACGTCTTGCTTCAGAGCATATCCTTGTCAACGCCATCGCGCCGGGTCCGTTCCCATCTAAAATGATGGCCGCAACACTTGCCACCGCTGGTGACGCCATCAAAGACAACAACCCGCTCAAGCGTGTTGGAACGCCTGAGGACATTGCAGGTGTCGCAATCTTCCTCGCAAGTCGCGCCAGCGCATACACGACTGGAGCTGTCATTCCTTGTGATGGCGGATCGGCTGAGATTTAAGCTGGACTGACTTAATCCAAACATCTCTTAGCGCTCTCGAAGATAAACCACTTCGAGAGCGTTTTTGTGGTGTTCAGCATCAACTGGATTCATTGACTTCCTCACCATTTTTGCGGAACTTTGACGCAAATAGATGATACTTTTTGTGGGAGGAAACACATGACATCACCGTTAAATTTAAGTCGACGCGCATTGTTAGCGAGCGGCTTGGCGATTAGTAGCGCAAGCTTGGCATTTCCAGCATTTGCGGCTGACCTTTTTCCAGTGGTCGAAACAACCAACGGAAAACTGCGCGGTGCGCAAGCAGCAGGCGTCAGCGTGTTTAAAGGCGTAAGATACGGCGCGCCCACAAGCGGCAAAAATCGTTTTATGCCACCACAGCCAGTGACCAAATGGGCTGGTGTTCGAAACGCTCTTTCCTTTAGTGATGTCTCCCCTCAAATGCCCGGCGGGCGCTCCTATGATTACGCAGATTTGATTGTTTTCGACCGACAGCCTTCAGGTATTGGCGAAGACTGTCTGAGCATTAATATCTGGACACCCAGCCTATCGCCATCTGCAAAAAAGCCCGTCATTGTTGCTCTGCATGGCGGCGGGTTTTACGGCGGATCAGGCAACTCATTCGGAATGGATGGCGATGCTATGGCGCGCTACGCTGATAGCGTGGTCATCTCTGTCAATCACCGCCTTGGCGCGTTTGGCTATGCCCACCTTACCCAAAATGGTGGCGAACAATTTGCCTCCTCAGGCACGGTCGGCATGATGGACATTGTTGCAGCGCTCAAATGGATAAATGAGAACATAACCCAATTTGGCGGCGACCCGACAAAGGTCCTTGTTTACGGTCAATCTGGCGGCGGCGCCAAAACCAGTGTCTTGATGGCCATGCCATCTGCTAAAGGCCTTTTCACGCGCGCGGGCGTGATGAGCGGCTCCATGATCAAAGCCGCATCCGCTGATCGCGGCGAAGCGGCATCAGCGCGCCTCATGAAAGCGCTCGATATAGACGTCAAAGACGTTGCTAAACTTCAGCAAGTTCCGTTCACCGCGCTAATGGAAGCCCAAGCAAAGCTTGAAGCGGCTGACCGCGCCAAAGGTGAAGCGCCAACATCATTTGCGCCAGTCGTCGATGGCATCGTTATTCCAAGTGATCCATTTGATCCCAAAGCTCCTGAGGTCTCTCATGATATTCCAATGATCATCTCAACCACAATGGATGAACGCTCCTACCGGATGCCGGACTTTAACCTCGATGAGAATGGATTGTTGTCCTACGCCAGATCACGCGCCGGAGAGCACGCCGAAGACGCAATCGCGCTTTACCGCAAAGAAGATCCAAACGTGACGCCTCACATGATCAAGGTGCGAATGGATACAGACCTTAGCTTTAGACGAAACGCTTTCACACAAGCTGAGCGAAAAGCTGAAGCCAATGGCGCATCTGTCTGGACATATCTATGGAAGTGGCCCAGCCCGGCATTCGGTGGGAAATTTGGCGCCACGCATGGCATCGACGTAGGCTTAAGCCTGCACAGCGTGCGAGGCGGATTGACTGGCGCAAGCGCTGAAAGCCTGCTGATGGCCGACCGTATTTCCTCTGCATGGGCGGCTTTCGCTGACACAGGTGACCCCAACAATGCGCTTCTGCCCGAGTGGAATCCATATAATCAGGATACCCGCCCAACCATGATTATGGATTCTGAACCGCACATGGAGAACGATCCGCGCAAGGACATCCGTGAGTTCTGGAACACAACATTATCGTAAAAAAATCCCCGGTTCGGTTCTTGGCGATATGGCCAGAACCGAACCGGGGACATCAAGTCTTCTGCTTTGGAAGGCAGCTTTGAAGTCTGTCGACGCGACGGACACTTTATCTCCGACACATCTAAAATCTTATCTGGTCAAGGTAATGAACTACTCTACAGGTGGGGTTCGCCGACCAGGCCAGGGAGGTGCCTGGTCGGCGCCTCCACAGGCTGAGTCAAATCTGTTAGAGCGTGCAAGACGCTCGATTTAACGCGCCTGCAATGCTAAAAAGGGCGGACCGTTTAGCCCGCCCTTTCTTAAGTCTTAGAAGCTGGCTTTCACACCAATTTCGATTGTACGGCCAAGCGCGTCTGCAATACGCGGGTCATAACCAAACTCTGTCCAGATAAATGGTGGGTCTGTGTCGAGCAAGTTGGTGATGTTGGCTGTAAAACGCCAGTTGTCACTGTAGTCATAGACATATGTCAGATCGAACAACAGTGGATCGTCAACTTTTGCGCCATTAGTGATCGCTGGGTAAGGTGTGCTCGTGCCTGGAAGCACACCAACCGGGATAAGTGAAGCACGCTCATCTTCCAGCCCAGATACGTAACGCGCCATAAAGCGAGTATTGTGCTGGTCCCAGTTGTAGTTAGCGGAGAAGTTCACGCGCCATTCTGAGTGTGGGAACGGGATTGATTCAAAGTTCACAAAACCAAGGCGATCATCAGCTGGCGCTACTTCAACCCCATCCAAAATACGGGCCGTTCTTTCGAACTCGAGAAGGTAAGTACCTGCCACGTTTAGTGTCAGATCACCTTCCCAAACAGGCATGTCGTAAGTGGCGTCAAAGTCGATACCTGAAGTGATCTCATTGTGACCGTTACCGATTTCAGTGATTGCTGTATTCAGGCTTGAAGCCCCTGTAAACCCTTGGACACATGTTCCATCAGGTGAGGAGGCAGCGTTGTTTAAAATGATCCTATCGATAAACGGACTAGCACAATTAGCTAACAACTCGTCAGCACGATCAGCAAGCAATGGATCATAACCGGGGTCTCCGGGCTCTAGATCTGGAATTCTATCAGCTACCCCATCTTCATTTTCATCGAGAAAGAAGACCGCATTGGCGATCTGGTTTGGAGTTGCCAGTTCGTCAATTGCACCTTTAGTTTCAATGTCGAAATAGTCAGCTGTGAAAGTAAACGCGTGATCAGGCGCAAAACCTTCACTATTCCAAATCACACCGACATTAAGTGATTCAGCTTCTTCCGCTTCAACATCACTTCTGGTGATGCGTTGCCCGGCAAGCCACGCACCGTTTTGGGCATCAAATGAACGAACAACAGCTTCATTAAATCCTGGACGCAAACTGATAGGCGGCGCCTGGAAGTTGGTACCGTATGATCCACGGAAAGACAAAGGCCCCCATACGTCCCACTTGCCTGAGACTTTGTAAACGGTTGCGCCAATGTCGCCATCGAACTCTTCACGACGCACAGCTGCCTGCACATTTAATCTGTCATGCAGCGGAAGACTTACCTCACCAAAGAATGCGATAGATTGTTGGTCGTTATAGTCTGGTACGTTTGTGCCGCGGAAACCAAATGGACCCGGCTCGTTTAGCGTACAACCGTTGAATTCTGGATCATCGTTTGCCAACGGACGCTGACCTTCTGGCCATGCACATGGTGTCGCGCCGTTATATAGCTCACTTGGCACAATTTCGCGCTCTTCTAACTGACGCCACTGCGAACCAGCCGCCCAAGCGATAGTTCCGCCTGGAAGCTCAATAGGCGCTGTTCCATTAAACACCATGTCCAGAGTCAAACTGCTGGTGATGGTTTCAATATAAAGCGGGTCGAACAACCAGCTGATCAGTTCATCTGGATTTTCTGACCCAGCAACGTAATTCGGGTTGGTCGCACCAGTTTCAGGGTTTCCAGCGTATGACGTTGAGAATGGGTTGTACCACAAACACCCGTTTTGGCCTGCAGCAGCCGCGTTTTGAGTACCTAGTGTGGAGGAATCTAAATCCTCGGCATTACAACCCGGACCGCCAAAACCGTTTAAAGCTTCCTGAAGGCGGTAACCAATGACATCAGCATCCTGATAGTCAAAGTTTTCTTGGTTGTAGGTCACACCAAAATCAAACCCAATGTCTTCAAGTGGGCCGAATGTTTCCCCGAGGACACCATCGATTGAGGCAGAAGTGCGCCAAATCTGAATGTTCGATCTAGCTGCGTTTGAGTTTCCTTCTCCGCGACCGAGGACAGGGTTACCCTGGTGAGCAAAAGGACGCAGCAAAATCACATCAAATCGGTCGGTGATCGGAAGTCTTCCCGTTGCCGCGTAACCCGAACGTGTCGCAAACTCGGCGATGAACGGGTTTGTAGTCGGCACTGAATACTGGAAGGTCGCGCCAGTTCCAGTTCCTGGGCCTTGTGTCGTCGGCAGCGATGGTGAGTTGAATTGGTGCGGTACTTGTACTTCCGCCCATGAGGCATCTGCATGGAAATTAACGTTATCAGAGACAACCGTGTCAATCTGAGCAAACAGTTTGAATGTGTCCTGATCTTCTACCAGATTATAGAACGGCGCATAGTTGTATGAACATGACGCACCACCCGGCGTGCTCGCTGAGAATACGCCGCCCTGCTCCTCACACGTGCTTTGTGTAAAGTCACTAATCGGAGTGAAGAGTGGTGTTCCGCCTGCCGTAACTGGGAGATAATTTGCCAAGTTGGTCAGGAATGACCAAGGTATAGGGTTTTCAGCAAATGGCAGCGACGCAAAATCACGCTCTTCTGTTTCCAGACGAGAACGGTGTTCCCACTCCGCAGACACGATGATGTTAGTGTCGTCTTCACCAAATCCGTAAAGAACGCCCAGGTCCCATTCGCCATCTGAGCCGTCTACATATTTGTAGTCAGCTTTCGTTTCGGCACCGACAAAATTCTCTTTGGTGATGAAGTTAACAACACCACCAACGGCGTCTGCACCGTAAATAACTGCGGCGCCATCTTTCAGGACCTCAGTACGGCCAAGCGCGATGCCTGGAATGTTGGAAATGTTGCCGCTTACACGACGACCATTCATCAGCGTCAGCGTCTTGTCGGTCCCCAAACCGCGCAAGTTAAAGCGTGGCGCACCGATTGTTGGTCCACCACTGAAATAGTAGGACTCACCCGCTGTCGGACCTGACTGGGTTAAGCTTTTTGCGAAATCCAATCCGGATGGGTCACCCTGAAGCTCAAGGTCGTCTGCTGAATAAACGTTAACGGGCAGCGCCGCGTCTTCCGGTGTTCCCCGGATGGCGGAACCCGTCACAACGATGACGTCCTGAATTGCATTGTCTGAATTGTCGGCATCATCCGACTGTGCGTTCGCATTTCCTGTCGACAAAGCGCACGAAATCACTGCCATAGAAGCAGTGGCTAAGAACCTGTTCAATTTTTCCTCCCTTAGGCGCGCCGCGGTTTGATTGAGTTTTTACGGCGTAACCAGATGAAAGCAGTCTATCCGGATTGTAAATCCTCCGGATCAACTTTTTTTGATATCGTGTTGAATTCCCCACACACTCTAATATTAGTTCGAATGTTTGCTCTCAGCTCTCCCCCAAGAACCTTCACAAACACAAGCCCAATGTAAACGCTTACAATGTTGCTGGCAATGACCATATTGGAACATTGCTGTTCTGACCTTTAGCCTGCATTAATTTTAACCGACTTCAGTCATTTGATTTGTTTGAATTAGCCCGGTTAGCCAGTAAGTCATTCAATAACAATTCTTTGTATTTACACAATAAATCGATGCAATCATCCGCCATCTGACGGTCTCGTGTATGATTTAACTCCAACAACATACCGCGCATCGCTGCGCGATGTAGCTGCACCATATTCTCAACAAGTCTTTTATCTTCTATTCCAACAGATTGAGCTATCCGCCATACGTCTCGATTCTGTTCTTCAATGAGCCCTTGAACCGCCTCTTGATATTGCTGTTCAAGATCAGGGTCGCTCCTCGCGCCCAGCATCACCTCCATATACGCGACAGAATATGGCTGCTGCATCGAGTCCCATGTGGCAATTGTGATGTCTCTGAAAATTTCTTCATTTGATTCTTTGGTCGCAAGAAACTTTCGCACGTGGTCGTTCTGCAATTTAGAACACACCTCAACAACAGCGAGCAGAATGCTCGTACGTGTTGGAAAGTGATGGAGAAAAGCGCCTCGGCTAACACCCGCGATTTCAGTGATTTTCTTCAGCGTTGTCTTGCCGTAGCCGTAACGGACTAAGCTAATGATCGCCGCATCAATTAGATTGGCTTTCATGCGTGCTGATCTCTCGGCGTTTATGCCACCGTGCGCACTGTTATGATTCTCTTCGGATTTAGCCATGGTTTCGTTTTGTAGCCCCGAGGTAAGTTCATAGAGCGCACATCAAGCAGAAATCCTAATTTTATCGGAAACAGATTTCAGTGTGCTGATAATCCTGTCTTCCTTTGACCTTATTCGCAAGATTGGACCGGAACAGGAAAGCGCGCCTATAGCCTCCCCTTTAACGTCAGAAATAGGAGTCGCTATTCCTTTAATTTCAGACACAAATTGACCTTCGATCGTTGCGTATCCTTTTTCCCTTATGTCCGCCAGGTCGCGTAGTATGTCCGCTCTGCTATCATTGCTAGCCGGATCCTCGCTCGCCAGAATGTCATCTAGCTGGGCTTCGCTATCAGATCTAAACGCGAGCACAACTCGCCCTGAGCTCGTTCTCAGGGTCGAAACCCGGCTTCCGACATGCGTATAAAAATCAAACGGCCTTGGGGCATGAATTTTATCAAGATAAATCATCTGTTTCCCGAGGAACATCGCAAGATTGACCGTTTCACCTAAACTACGATGGACTTCCTGAAGTGAAGCGGAAACCTGTGCTTTAAGCGGATGGCTCATCAAGCGCGAAACGCCTAGTTCCCAGGTTCTAAGAGTCGCAAAATATCGCCCGCTATCAATCTCCTGATCGACATACCCTTCTGATTTCAGCGTTGTCAGCAAGCGGTGCGCATTGCTTTTTTGCAGACCAAGGTCACGGGCTAGGTGTGACAGCATGATTGGTTCACTTGCCAACGACAAATGCTCCAGCACACGCAAACCTTTAATGACAGTCGTATCCATAATGTTTCACAATATGGAACAACTGACATATTCGAGCAATCATATTATCCAATATGATGCGTCGGTTTCTAAAATGTCAGAAAGTCGCTTTCAGCGCACGGTACCATTCTTTCGAATGGCGCGAGTGACGGGACTCGAACCCGCGACCTCCGCCGTGACAGGGCGGCACTCTAACCAACTGAGCTACACCCGCGCGCTGAAATCTCTCAACGAGAGCGCTGTGTTTAGAAGACTCCGCCCCTAGTCGTCAAGCAGAAAAACACCGTAATCGAACATTTTAGTCTCATTGATTTTCAAGCCGTTTGAGAGAGCCAAAAACCAATCGTAACGAGACTAATCACGACTGACAGGACGTTGCGCCACCAACAGGAACAACCATATCCCAACCAGCTGGCGACGTAATTCGAATAGCTGCGCGTGAAACTCTAAACCCACCCGTTTGGGCCCGCGCTTCAGTAACATTCACCTTTACAGAAATGCTTTGATCTGGAGACGCAAAAGACTGGTTTTCATAATGAAGGTCAAATAACGCTCCACTGCCTTCCAATCGTTGCAACTGGACGGTTTTTCCGTCCAATACCATTTTCGCCACACCGCTAGTGGCTTCAGCAAAAAAGACAAATCTCGGCTCCGGACGTGAGGCAAACAGGAACATACCGCATTCGCCCACCGCAAGTTTTTGCCCTTTTAGCTCCCCAATGTCGTAATATTCGTCTTCCTGCTCAAGTACCTGCGCAGACGCAGTATTCGATTGTGTGGTTGTCGCTGTCACACAGCCGCTCAAAGCAAAAACAGAACAGAAAATGAAAGCTGAAGCTCTAACCAAACTTTGCTTCCTTACATGATTATCCGTCATCCGCTTCATACTCCCACGGTGAAACTACAAATTAGGCGCCTGCTGTTGTTTTGAATACGTGTAACGCCCAGGCGCACCAGTCGAAAACCCTAGCGCAGGCAACACCCTAAACAGCGCTTGCTCCTGTGTCTCCACAACGGCCATGACGTGATATTCGCCGCTGTGCGACAGCACAGCGTTTGCGTTAAAACTACTCTCACCGCCCTGATTTTGCAGCTGGAAGGCATATTTTTGATCCTGACAGCTTACCTCACCAAACAGGCGCGGACCGTCCCATCCCCAAACTTCGCCAACATTTGTTAGGAGATCACTTTCAAAATTACCTTGCGCTTCGACGCAGCGACCGTTGGTATCGCTTTTCAACGTATCAATAGAGACAAACAACGATGAATCTGAACGTCTTAGCCGCTCATCCAGGTGGCGGACTTTGTTAAGCTTTATTTCAGCAAGAAAAGTATGAAGCGAAATTCCGCCAGCCAGACTCAATCGCAGTTTTCCTTGCGCTT
Organism: uncultured Hyphomonadaceae bacterium; assembly: GCA_964342355.1. Lineage (GTDB taxonomy): Bacteria > Pseudomonadota > Alphaproteobacteria > Caulobacterales > Hyphomonadaceae > Hirschia. Next base: position 76,975 of record CAYFFG010000008.1, on the reverse strand, counting down.
CGGTTATGGGGCCAGAAAAACGCAGATCATATTCAGGCTTAACCTGCATCAGGCTCGCGGGCCTGAATTTCAACTGCACGAGTCCAACATCTTCACCGCTGACCTTGACTTCGCTTAGAGCGCCAGACCAAACCGTCCCATATGCTTTGTCATACTGAAAGCCATCTGATTTAGCTCCAACGACATTCAACACAAACGCGAGCGGCAATTTGGCAATTAAAGTTGCAACAAACGCGACAACAAAAATTGCAGTAATCCAGAAAAACCGCATCGCCTTAGCGTCCCCTGCCGCGAACAAACACATTCGCGCTGATAGATGATGTGCCCTGCTCCCGTCGCACTGAAGCCTTTTCAACGATCACGCCGTGATTATTTTCCATATCCGTCAACCAAGCGAAGAACGATCGCGGATCAACCTGCTCCAGCCATAAGGTTAGATTGCCGTTTTCATCGGGTTGGATACGACTGATTGAAAGCCCAAAGACATCTGAAGTGTCCACCACAATGGACTGAACCGGTCCGCTGGGCTGCGAAATGGTTCCAGGGGCCGCACTTTCCAGTCGGCGAAGTCCTTGTCTGATTTCCGCTTGCTCTGAAAGCGCTGCGGAGTGCCGATCAAATGCTTTCGATTTGAAAGTGTTCGAAGGGGACCAAATACCCTGATACAATATAATGACAGCAGACAGCGCGGCAGCAATCTGCACAAGCAGCCTTTCGCGCGGCTCTCGATTTTTCCACCACTCTACAATTGTCATTTGGACACCATAATGTTTCCTGCGCGCCGATCTCCCTGCTGGCGCGACCCCCTGTCTTCCAGCTTACCCCCAACACCTTCTATGATCTGCTTGAAACGGTTGAGCTGATCATAGTCAGTGTAAAGTATGCTGACCTGTAATTGAGATCTGGCGTCATCAAAACGGACGCTCTCAACAGTGAAACCGTCCACTTCATCAACAGCCAGCGACACCATGCTGGTCAGTTGCAAAAATTCCGACCCAGAAACCGATTTTGACTGCAAAGCTGTTCTGAGTTGCGCAGTCGGATTGACAATCCGCTTGAGCTCAGGAAACGCGGCCCGCATTTCCTGCTCAGTCTGTGTCTCTATCTGATCAGCTGATTGATTAAGCATCACCCCCTCAGTCACGTTGACGGCTGATGCAACCAGCACAGCCATAACACCAACAGCTGCGGGCCATTTCCATTCTTCCAGAATACTCGCTTGAGATTTGGTTCGACGCTTGTCGATAAATCGACCTTGACGAAGGTTTAATCCACCACCTGCGACAGCCTGCGCCGCCATAACATCAAGCGCTGTTTCACTGTCGTCTGCAATGTTCTGCACACCAAAAGCAGGATCGCTATTTTCTGTGGATGTGGCTAGCCATTTCTGTCCGGCGCTTTCTATTGCAGCATCGATGAACGACGCCCCTAGATCAACGTCGATAGCGGCGCCAAATGCTCCAGCGCGCAAAACAGTTCTATACCGTAATGGCGCGACTGCTACGCTTCCAGGTAATTCAGGTAGCACAAAATAGTCTGGCAATATCTTACTTGCGCTCAATCCAAACTGACTGAGCGTATTGATCCATTGCTCCAGTTTTTCAGCATTGATCGTACAGATCGTGTAAGTACGCTGTGAGACAGCTGCAAAACCGATTGCAATGTGTTCAGTTGAGATATCGCCCGCAATGTCATCTTCAATCGCATATCCAGCGACTGATCTTGCCTGGCGTTCATTCTTCGCCCCTAGTACTGTGCGAAAACAACCAATCTGGGTCCCAGGCAAAATGACGATCAATTCTGATTGCCGTATCCCTGATAATTCGTCCAATGCGGAGACACCACGAGAGGTAATGGCGCCGCCGCGGCCAACACTGCGCCACTCCACCACTTCTTCTGGTGTTTCGCCGGCAAAAACGACTAATACATCGGCCATTAAAACGCCCCATAACTTCGTGATAGAGTGGTGATGTCTCCACCTTCATGAATTTGCAAGGTTGAACGAATACTTATTGCAGCATTGTGGTAATTAATCTCAGCGCTCAGGTCGTAATAGTCTGATTTAAGAGCAAAAAGCCCTCTATTTTCTTCTGGGACGGGATTACTTTGCAAATTATTGTGTTCAAAGAAATCCAATATGTCTGCGAAACCGGAAAAGCTTGGATCTTCCAAATACCCGATCACAGTGTCCATATTGTATTCCCGCCCCAAATAAGCTGTCAAAATCGGCGCATCTTCAACGCGTAAAGTGTTCACATTCAACGGCGATAATTCAAAACTTGGACGCACGCATACCCATTGTCTTATTGCGCTGACAATCTCGGGATTAAAACCAGAAATCAATTGTAGTTCAGAGACTGAATGCAACCACGTTTTTGATGTCCGGTATGGCGGATCTTGTATTGCATATTCTGGATCTTCCGCACCGCCGGAAAGCGGGCGATCATCAGTGTCCATCCAGTCAGCGACTGAGTTCGCTAAAGCCGCAGCTTCTCCTGGATTGACCTGCATTTCCTCCAACAAAAATGCAAACCGGTCTATATTCTGAGGATTAGCGACTAACGCACCCTGATCTCCGGGGGCCACCAAAGCGTTCAGATTAAAGCAGTTTGCACCATCTTTCACGCGACCACGGATAAAACCGCCTTCGATTGGAAATGAAATGGGTTGACGCGTCCATTCATCCAACGCTGGGAAGCTATTGCCACCTCCTCCTGCACGTTTGGATAAATTCAGCGCTTCACGCATAGAAGCAACAGCAAGCTCTTCAGCTCCCAGCGCATAAAGACGGGCTTGTTCCCGAACATACAAATTACGCGTGAGCTGCGCGGAGACTGTAATGTTTTCCAGAATGGTGAGCGCCGCAACTGATATCAGCGCGACAGTCAACAACGCCGTAATCAGCGCAGCGCCTGCTTGAGAATTGTTCTGATTAAGTTCGCGCCGCCTCATGTTTAGTATCCTGACGGCGTCAGAAACAGCATTTCAATTTCACCCAGATCAGTTGCTTCCAAGGTAAATGAAATTGAAACCGGCGCAGATGACAAGCCTGACGGATTGAGCGGTTTATCCCATATTTCAAGCCAGGTCTGCCCGTCGAAAAACAACGCTTCAACGTCTTTAACATCACTAATCAAAACGCGATCATATTCAGGCGTGTCCGGTGTCGGATCTACGCGAGAGCGGCTTCTGCGAATGAGAGCGTCGTTTTCAAATCTATACTCAACATACTGAAGAGATGAGCTCGGCGAAACTAACCCCGGCGTTTCATTGCCTCCGCGCACAAATGAGGCGATCAGAGCTGTGTCCAGATCCTCTCCGGCATAAAAAGCGCGCACAACCGGATAACCAAATTCATCGCGCGTGATCCGCTCTGTTATCTGACTAAAATCAGATTTCATCACCGCGCGCGCTAACTCAACTTCATTGATGCGCTCTACGACTTCTTCGAGCTGATCTTTGGCGGACAGCGCACCGTTTAGAAGCGACAACCCCATCACGGACAAAATGCCCATCACAAATGTCGCAACGACAATTTCGATCAGCGTAAAACCAGCTTCATCTCTTACATTCATGACTTTGCCTTAAATGCTGAGATGCTGATATCAACGCTAGGCGTCACGTCCGGTTTGGCTGGTCGTTCCCAACTTTCAACAATGATCTCCTGAACTAGCGGGTTAGGCGTTGATCTGACTGTACGCCGCCATTCCCATTGGCGCCCCCCCATATTGTCCGATCCAGAGATTGTTTTTTCTTCCAGGTCCTGCTGGTCGACTAAGGTGCGGATCATCTCATTGTCGGCAACAATGCCAGAGTATAATCGTCGTTCTAGTTGCGCGGCGGCAGAAACATTCTGGTTGGAGATGTGCAAAAGCCCCACAGCCGCCACGGCAAACACCGCCAAAGCGGCTAATACCTCAATCAGCGTGAAACCGTCTTCTCCGTTCAGACGAGACTTATGCGCGAACCTATCCGTCATCTCGTCAGCGAATGTCCTCGCTTATCAGCGTGACTTTACCATCAGGTTCAACACGATAGAGCGCGTCATAATCCGAACTTGTGATTCTGATGTCCGCAGGCGTTGCCTCGCCTGTCGGGAAAAACAACACAGGCGACTGCGCGCGCTTATTTTCCTGATCAGAGGGATCAAGTTGGGTCTCAATACCAAGCATCTTCACTTCCACGATAATCTCGTCCGTCCGAGATGCCTTGCGAAAACCTGAGCTAGAAAACTGACCCGAACGCCATTCCCCATCGAAATAGCGTTTAAACGTATTGCTGCCATCGACATGCGACCAACTTACAGGACGCCCGGTACTTATCGCTTCTCGCAAAGAAAGGGACAACGCAAACGCCAGTTCCGACGCTTGTTTCTGCGAAGCGCTTTTTCCCTTTGGAATACTCACAACCACCAGGCTGGACATCAACCCGATGATAAACACGACGATTAGCAACTCCAACAAGCTGAAGCCGTCTTGTCCTGTGGAAGGCCAATTAGACTGAGGCTTTATTCTTTCCAATTTCCAATATCCGCATCGAGACCCTCGCCACCGACACGCCCATCTGCACCAAGCGAATAAATGTCAACGGAACCAAATTCACCCGGAGACAAGTATTGATATTCATTCCCCCACGGGTCTTGAGGCAATCTTTTGATGAACCCTTCCGCGGGATAGCGTTCTGGTCGTTGCAATCCTTCCGGGGCGCTGACCAGTGCTTCTAATCCTTGATCTGTTGTCGGATAGCTGAACAACTGCAGGCGGTATCGTTCCAAACTGCCTTCCAGAGCTGTTATGTCTGCGCGTGCTTTTTCGATCCGCGCCGTGTCGACATTGCCCATGACGTTGACCAGCACAACTGTCGCCAACAACCCCATAATGAATACGACAACCATCAATTCGATCAGTGAGAAACCTTCATCACCGCGGATTTCATCTCGTTGCGCTTCGTCTTTCTGCACCATTAGTAGAACACCCTCTTTGTGATAACCGGCTAAAGCAAATTCCCGGAATTAAGCTGCAAGATCGGCAGCATAATTGACAGGATAATCAACAGAACAACACCACCCATAAAAACGGTGATGAAAGGCTCAAGCAAACCCAGAGCGACCCCTGACGTTTTTTCAAAGTCGCGTTCAAGGTATTCAGCGCCTTTATCAAACATTTCGCCTAACTGGCCGCTAGCCTCGCCACCTGCCGCCATATGCGTCATCAATGGCGGAAAAACACCTGTTCTTTCCATGGCCGTGTTAAGGGCCGCACCTTCTCTTACGTCCACCGTCACCTTCTCAACAGCGTCTTTTAAAACAAGGTTTGGCGTTGTTTCTTTTGCAGCGTTAAGGCAATCAATCACAGGCGCGCCTGAGGTCGACAATGTCGCAAAAGTGCGCGCAAACCGGGCGGACGCCACACTGCGCACAACATCGCCAACAACTGGCAAATTTAAACAGAAACGATCAAAACTGCGCTTAACATTTTCATTTGCCAGCAGACGATTAAACACAACCGCCAAGGCAACCATGCTCCCAAGGACGATCAAACCATAGCTTTGCAAAAAGTTTGACGTGTTGATCATCATGCGCGTCAACAAAGGTAGTTCCTGACCGAAAGTGTCAAACTGTTCAACGACACGCGGCACAACAAAAACAAGCAACGCAACAATCACCAACAGCGCCACCACCGACAAAACTATTGGATAGATAAGCGCAGACACGACCTTGCCGCGCATTTCAGCGCTTTTTTCCTGATAATCCGCCAGCCGCGACAGCACGTCATCCAACGCACTTGCGCTTTCGCCAGCCGACACAATCGCACAATACAGCGGCGAGAAGGCTGACCGCTCAGAGCGCATTGCGTCCGCCAGTGATTGACCTTCCATCACTTGCGATCGCACACGGGAGACGATCGAGCGCGTTTTGCCTTTGCGCGAGGTGTCAGCGATCGCTGCGAGCGCGCCTTCCACTGTCGAGCCGGCGCGTGTCAACATTGCCAGCTGACGGGTAAAAAGAACGCTTTCACTGTCCGAAAGCTTTTCTGACGGACCTTTGTTTTTATGAGAAAGCCGACTGGGGTTTACTTCAACAGGCGTCAGCGCTCGAGAACGCAGCTCACGGCGCGCAGCCTTAACTGAATCAGATGTGATCACACCGCGCTGCGTTCTGCCGTTGGCATCGAGCGCTTTATAGTTATAGACCGCCATTCGCATCCCTCGATTGTCGGACGACGCGCAGGACTTCTTCTACTGAGGTCAAACCATTGAGCACATGTTGCACACCGGAAGACTGAATGGTCTCTCCATTGCGAAAAGCATATTTTTCGATGTCGATCTCACGCGCATTGTCGTGGATCATCATTTTTAGGTTCTCATCGACCTCAATGAGTTCGTAGATACCAAGACGTCCTTCATAGCCCTGATGATTGCATTTCTCACAACCTACCGGTCCATAAATAGTTGAGACATCGCCGGCGCTTAATCCCAACGCAGTCAATTCAGCTGGCGTTGGATCGTGCGGTTTTTTACAGTGCCCACAAAGTCGTCTGACCAATCGTTGCGCAATAACCGCAGCTAACGTGGATGATAGCAAAAAGGGCTCAATACCCATATCACGCAGACGCGTAACAGCGGCGGCTGCTGAGTTAGTATGCACTGTGGATAATACGAGGTGCCCCGTCAAACTCGCCTGCACGGCGATCTGAGCTGTTTCTGAGTCACGTATCTCACCCACCATCACGATGTCAGGGTCCTGACGCAGAATGGCGCGCAAACCAGCGGCAAATGTCATGCCGACTTTTGAGTTAACCTGGGTTTGTCCAACGCCGTTAAGGCCGTATTCAATTGGGTCTTCAACAGTTAGAATATTGCGCGACTGATCATTTAGCAGTGTCAATGCCGCATAAAGCGTAGTGGTCTTACCCGACCCAGTCGGACCGGTAACCAGAATAATGCCATTTGGCTGGCTTAAAACCCGTTTAAGCCCGTCCAGCACACCACTCGGCATGCCCAATTCATCCAAGTCAAGCTTAGCAGATTCCTTATCCAGCAAACGCAACACGACCCGCTCACCATAGCGCGATGGCAATGTGGAAATCCGCACATCAATTGGGCGCCCGCCAAGACTAAGTGAGACACGACCATCCTGAGGCACACGCTTCTCTGCAATATCCAGGCGCGCCATCACTTTGATACGAGAGACCAATAATGGCGTCACACGGCGCGAAGGCGTCAAAACCTCACGCATAACGCCATCAATCCGCAAACGAACGGACAATTTATCTTCGAATGGTTCGATGTGAATGTCAGATGCTTTCGTACGAACCGCTTCAGCGATTAAACCATTGATCAGTCGGATAATCGGCGCATCATCTGACGTATCCAGAAGGTCATCATTTTCCGTCAGGCCCGCAGCCAAGCTGTCTAAATCACCACGTTCTTCCAGCGCGTTATCTAGCTCAGAGGCATCAATGCCTTCAGTGGTGTAAATTTCAGACAAGCGGCGGTCGAAATCCATCCGGTTGAGGGGCGATACGCGCACACTGCGACCAGCAACACGACGCGCTTCCATTATCGCCCATGGTTCAGCGTTTTCACGAACGCCTAACACCAGCTCATCCCCATGACGGAATAAGACCAACCCCTTTTCCTTCGCGAAGGCGTAAGGCAACCTATCTGGCTCGGAGTTACTCAAACTAAGGTCCAATACTCACTACAATTATTGATCTTCATCCACTCCCAGAACGTCTTTCATAAAACGATCTAGGCTCGGTGTGTCGCCACCATTTGCTCTTAGCTGCTCGCGACGAATGTAGTTTCTTTTAGTGTCTGAAGCTTCGCGAATGGTTTCAGCATCCCTTACAATTGTTGGGCGCAAAAACACCATTAGGTTAGTACGTGTTTTGGAGCGACCTCTGGATGAAAAAGCGCGGCCAATGCCCGGAATGTCACCCAGCAAGGGCACTTTCGACATTGAAATCGTTTCTTCTTCTTCGATCAGCCCGCCTAAGACGATGATTTCACCATCATCAGCCAAGACAGTTGAAGCAATCTCACGCTTGTTTGTAATAAAGTCATCGCCTGATGAGACCTGCCCAAAAATCGATGACACTTCCTGGCGCAGATCCAGCTTAATGCTGTCCCCCTCGCCGATCTGTGGGGTCACTTCCAGCACCACACCAACTTCCATCCGCTCAACCGTGCGGAACGGGTTGGTCGTGCTGGCGCTAAGCGCTTCCCCTGTTGTCACCGGAATTTCCTGACCAACAGAGATTTTGGCGCTTTCGTTGTCCAGCGTGAGCAAGGATGGCGTGGATAGAATATTAGAGGATGTGTCGTTTTCTACAGCATTTAAAATGGCGCCAAAGATTGTGCCGTCATTCGTTTGACCGCCAATACCCAGAATGGCGCCACTGGTGGACAATAAAGAGTCCAGCGCAAGACCAGAAAGGCTAGACGTACCTGTGTCTGAATCACCATCGCCATCAAGGACCAACGCGCCAGCCAGCGCCAAAACATTCGGCGTAGACCTTGAAAAGTTTGTCGCCGCAAGCGGTACGTTTGATCCGTCTTGTCCAGTCAGCACAAATTCAACGCCAAGTTCGCGGGTCGCATCATCAGATAACTCAACGATAACGGCTTCGACCAATACCTGAGAACGGCGTTTATCCAATTCTAGAACGACATTCTCCAACTGACGCAGCACCAAGGGCGACGCGCTGACAATCAATGCGTTTGTCGGCTCATAAACAGCAATGGTAGGCTTTTCAGCCTCTGCGCCAGCCGGAGATGATTGCGCCGCAAGCTGAGCTCCCAATCTTTCCAGTATTGGCGCTAATTCTGCTGCCTCTGAATGTTTCAAAGAAATAACTTTTAATGAGGCGTCATCTGTCCGGTTAACGACATCAAGGCTTTTCACCAGCTCGTAAACTTCAGCTAGGTCCGCCTCTTCACCATGCAGAATAATGGAGTTGTTTCGTTCAACTGCCTGCGCATCGACGGAAAGACCATTTAAGCGCCCTTGTCCGTTTTTCATCCCGTTAATGATGCGGCTCATTTCTGTTGCGGACATGTGTGTGAGCGCGATCGTTGTGGTTACGTACTGGTTCTTATCCAACTCAGCGATAACCTGACGGATACGCCCGATATTCTCTGCGTAATCGACGATGATAATGGAGTCTGATCCATTGCTCGCCGCGACCTGCCCCTGCGGATTGGTGATTGGCTTCACCATTTTAGCCGCTTCTGTGGGTTCAATGTTTGTTACCCGAATAACGGCTGTTTCAAAAACATCGCCAGATACGTTCCGGGATGCGATTTGCGCTTCCGAAGAGGCTGTTTGCTCTGGAATAATTTTGTAAACCCCGCCGCGAGACGGTACCGCAGTGTAGCCGTGCACGCGCAGGGTCGACAAGAACACTTCAAACACTTCACGGCCGCTCAGCGGTGTCTGGGAAGATACAGTCACTCGGCCGCGCACACTTGGGTGCACAACAAAGGTATACCCTGTAATCGCGGAAACATCGTCGATCAGCACAGAAATATCGACATCGGTTAAGTTTATGACATGACTATCCGCGGGAGAAAAACGGCTTGCCGCCTGCTGAACATTTTGAGCGTACGCATTGCTCAAACCCGGAACGGCCAAACTTCCCATAAGGGCGAGTGCGGTGGTCTTAACGATTTTCTTATTGGCGCTCATAACTCTTTACTCACCCTTGATCATTCAGTCACTGTCACTGTGAGCCTGACGGGATTTTGGTTCCGCAACAGCGCAATTTCCGCTGTCTTGCTCTCTTCTAAGGCACTTATCAAATCTTCGATATCCAGATCATCCGTCAGCGCAACACCATTGATGGATTGAACGACATCGCGCGCACGCAGACCTGATTTTCTGAAAACCTGCGCATTGACCGGAAATACGGTATAGCCAGCTACGCCGTCCACTGTCTGCGGATCAAACCGCGCCCAGGACAACAAGCTCTCTATTTCTTGACGCTCAAGAAACGCAGTCGCCAGTGCAGGCTCTCTTTGCGCTTCCGGAGCTTGATCAGCTTCTTCTGAAGTGACGACATCGGACTGTGTCGAGCGAAAATCCGGAATCAAGGTTTCAGATTCTTGCTCGCTGTTGACGATCGAACGAATGCCGCCCTTGCCTTCATGTCCTGAGAGTTTTTCCAACACGCCATCGCGCAGAAGCAACACGCCATCAGGAAGAATTGCATTCACTTCAACGCCGCGTAAGCCTTCAATCTCGTCACCCACGAAATAACGTTTCTGGGCGTTGTCACCTACCGAAATGAAGGCGGCGCCCTTTTTCTCGTTATCCGCCCGCACTCCGTTCAGGACGACATCCAATTGCGTTTCTGGAATATCATCGTCTGTCTGAACCGGTATTTGCTGTGCTTCAGGTTGGCTATCAATCGACTTAAACGGGGTAACACGTGACAGAATAGACGTGTCTAGAACCGCTTCTGACTGTATCGTATTAAGCGTGCTGTTTTCCGCAGCAGAGACAAAAGCCGTTGGCCCGGTAAAAATTAAAATAAGCAATCTAGCCGCCAAAATTCCGATAACGGCGATAGACGCAAAAAGCGTAACGTTTCTCGCGAAACCCTGAATACTGGAGAAAGATTGGGTATAACTCACTCGCCCATCCCTTAAAACGCTACGACTTAGAAGACCAGTCCCGCCTCTGCCTACTATTTCTTAGCGCAAATAGAATACAATCTCCTCACTGACAAATATATCGGATCGATCGTAAAGCCACTACACTTTTGATTTACTCGGTCGAGCAGGTGATTTTGGCACCGTCACCCCAGGCGATGTCAGCATAAAAAATGGCCGATCAGGACTTTAGGCCCCGATCGGCCACTCTCAATTTTAGAATGTGCGCTTCAGTGAGATTGAGAACGAACGACCAAGGTCGTAGTTGTTCACAATCACTTCCTGACCGTTAGCTTCCTGGTACCAATCATATTCCGCACCAAGCAGGTTGTTGAACTTCAAACCTAAGCTGTAGTCACCATCCAACCAGACAAAGTCACGGTTGTAGACAAAGTCTAACGACATAGGCGGCTGTTCAATAACTTCCGGACGACGCGCACCTGTTGCGTTCGCACCGAAACGAATACGTTCGCTTGCAAAATTGAACAAGAGGTTTGCTTCAGAACCGGCTTCAGTGTCGGTGTAACCGATCTGGAAGTTAACGAGGTGGTCAGATTGACCAGACATCTCACGACCGTTTTCGATGAAGAGGTCTGCTGCGCCAAATTCACGGCTAGAGTCTGGCGTACGGCTTGTAAAGACAAACTGTGTGCCATCTTCATAGCTCAGTTCACTCTGTGACCAGGTGTAGTTGGACTTGATTGTCACGTCTTTAGACGCAAACCAGGACCAGTTTACCCATGAAGACACAGGTAGGATCTGTTCGTATTCAAGTTCGATACCGTAAAGCTCTGCTTTAGGGACGTTCACGAAGGTCGTTGTCAGGTTCTCGTCTGAGGTCAGAACTTCCTCGATAACGTTTTCCAGATCCTTGTAGAACCCGCCAACTGTAATGAACTGATCTCGCCCGAAATAGTACTCAAGACGCGCATCATAGTTGGAAAGTTCAGCGTCAACTAGGTAACGGTTACCGAAGTAACCAACGTCAGTGTCCTGGTTTTCGAAGAATGTCGGAGACAATTCACGGAACTGAGGACGAGTGACTGTTTCTGAGTAACCAACACGTAATTGAAGGTCATCAGCGAAGTTCCAGGTCAAAGTCGCCGCAGGCAACCAACGGCTTTCTTCGATCGGGTCAGAGATTGTGCCTTCAGCATTCTGGAAGGCGCGCGTTTCAACAACCTGGATAGAGTCTTCGTAGCGAACCCCCAAAGCCACACGCATGAACGTGGTCAACTGAGCGTCAAAACCAGCATATGCTGCGTCAACTTCAAGCGTTGCAACTGAGTAGTCTGGGTTCAGAGCTGAAGGAGGTGAGATCAGCGTGTTTCCAGCCTGGATCAGGTTATTGAACGCAAAGTCAATGCGCTGCAACTGAATGTCACTTGGAAACACTGTGTTGTCGAAACGGAAGTCAGCGCTGCTTGTACGACGGTCTTTCTCGACGTAGGCGTAACCACCTTTTAGGTCGAGTAAAACGCTGCCAACTGTCAGCGGAAGCTTCAGGTCGATACCGACGTCAGTCGTGTCGTCCAGAATGTTTGAATAACGAATACGCGTGTCACCACCCTGCAGGGCGAAGATACCGTCTAGGTCATTGTCTGAGTAACCAGCTTGCAGGTCAAACGGAGCGTCACGTTCAGCTTCTGAGTAAGACGCGCGCCAGTTAGCCTGGAGATCCAACAGCGCAGGGAAAATGCTCTCACCCTGAATCTGTGTTGTCCAAAGCTGACGCTCAATCCATGTCAGAGAGTCTGTACGCTCAGGGTTACCGGAGTCGTTGTCGATACGTTCAGTTGTCTGAACTTCTTTGTCAGAAGAACGAGTAATGAAGCCAAGCATTGAGACTTCGTGGTCGTTGAACAAGTCAAAACCTATCGATGCAAGACCGCTTGTTTCGATTGCGTTTGTCGTACTTAAGCGTGAGCCAACACCATCATCATTCAGCGTGTCTGTGCCAGAGAAAAAGCTGATACCGCTCTGACCTTCCTTCGTGGACCACTCGTTGCCGTAGGAAAGCGCGCCGAGCAAACCAACTGACAGGTTTGAAGACACGTCAAAACGGCTACCGCCTGTTGCGGAAAGTCCGACATCAGGACCAACATAACCTTGCTGAGCGACCAGCAGAGATGAGTTGTTTGTCAACGCCTCGGAGAATGGTAGGCGTTCAGCGGAAGTTAGATCCGCAGTGTTAAACTCACCAAAGTTTACGAGCGTTTCTAAATCGCTGGGAAGCTCACGCGTGCCGTCGTCAAAACCTGTCCAATCAGAGTCGCCGCCATCATACAGCAAACCGTCTTGAAAAGAGGTTTCAGTGTTTCCGCTGAGCGAGCCGCCAATCGTCAGGAAGTTGTCCTGCGGGACTGCTTTGGTGCGGATATCAACGTTACCACCACCGAATTCAGCAGAATATTCAGGTGAGTAAGTCTTTTGAACGATCAAAGACTCAAGAACGGAAGTTGGAAAAAGGTCCAAAGGCGCGACACGACGAAGCGGCTCTGGGCTTGGCAGAGGCGACCCGTTCAGTGTGGAGCTTGAGTAACGCTCGTTAAGACCACGAACATATACGAATTTGCTGTCTGCAACCGACACACCGGTCACCCGGCGCAGCGCGCCAGCTACGTCACTGTCACCCTGAACGCTGAAGTCACCAGCGTCGAGGAGACTGGAAATCTCAGAAGTCTCGCGCTTTTCATCAGGAATAAAGGCGCCACGAATAACGATTGCTTCCTGACGAAGCGTATCGTCGGAAGATGATTCAGTGGTGGTCTCAGCAGGCTCATTCGTCGTTTCAACGACGTCTTGAGCGTAAACTGCAGCTGGAGCGGACAACGCGGTGGTCGCCAGAAGCGCAACTACACCGTGAGAAAGGCGAACATGCATAGGTATCCCCGATATATAAAAGCGTTTGAGCTCTCACAAAAAGCCTGAGCTTTGAAACGGCTAAAGAGCCACCCTCCTAAGAGGGCGGCTCTCGCCAGTTGAGTTTGGTTTAGTCTGCAGATGTTACATCTGCGTCAGCGTCGATGGTCCAACCAAGGAACCATGTGTCGTCTGCGTCTTCGACAGCACCGATGTAGTCAACATCGTCAAACCAGGAGTCTGTCGCGTTGATGTCGAATGCAGTCACACCAGCTTCTGCTGTGCCAGGAACAACACCTGTTGCGTTACCGAAGAAGGAGAAACCTTCCAGAGTGTTCGCAGCCGTTGTGGAGATGTTGTTGTCTGCGTCGAAGTGGTCAGCGATGAATGTCGCTGGGATGTCACCATCGTCGCGCAGCTCGTCGCCTGTGTTGTCGAACAGCAGAGAAGCCATTTCGCTCTCGTCAGCGTCGAACTGGGCGTAAGTTGCCGCGTCGTCGATGTCGAGACCGAATGGTGCGCCAGTGACGATTGAGTTCACAAAAGTAACCGCTGAACCGCGACGGAAACGAGCGCCTGCAACCCACTCACCGTTACCGATGATTGTAACGTTGGAGAGTGCTGGAGCAGAACGTGGCAACAGGTCGTTTGGACGCTGGTTGTCACCTTCGATACCGTATGCGTCGTCACGAAGAGATGCGCCTGGCTCTACGATTGCGTACTGAACACGACCAGTCCAACCGTCTGTCCAGTCAATCGCGTCGTCAGACTGACCCGTTACAACGATGTGCTTAGCGTCAACTGTACCACCGAAGAACTCAACACCGTCGTCCAGGTTGTTGTGGATCTGAACGTAGTCGATGTCTGTGCCAGAACCAACACCCTGAAGTGCGATACCGTTTGCTTCGTTAGCTGAGTTAACGATTACACCGGCGTACTCTACACGCGTGTAGAAGATGTTACCGCTGTCGTCTGCTGTGACGTTACCACCGAATGTACCGGAAGCGAATTCACCTTCAGCTTCACAGCCACCGTCAGCAACTGCGTCACCTGATGTGTCACAAACGTTGATTGGCGCTTTACCGTTGATGATCAGACCACCCCAGTAACCACGAGTGTTCGCAAGAACATCGCCGTCACGGATAGAGTCAGTCAGAACTTCTTCTGTTGTGAAGCGGACTGGCTCAGCTGCAGTACCGTTTGAACGGATCTGAGAACCACGTGTTACAACCAGGTAAGCTTCAGAACCAGCTTCAGCAAAAACAGTCACGCCTGGTTCAATTGTCAGGGTCGCCTGAACTGAACCGGAAGTGTTTGCTGCGTCTGGACCACCGTCTGTACCAACGAAAGTTGCTTCCGTCATACGGTAGATCAGGTCGTCGCCGTTCGCCAGACGAATGTCTGAAGTCATAACAGCTGGAAGGTCACACACATCTTTTCCGTCAACTGTGTCGGTAGATGCTGTTGTGCCTGTCGGACAGTCAGCAGATACTTCTTCAAACACTGTGCCCGGCTTCGTCCAGTCAGCCGCCCAGTTGCTTGCAACTGTTTCTGTCGGACCAAATGCGCCGATGTAAGTCACAGCTTCAAGCGTGCCCATGCCAGTTACGTCAGCAGCTGGAATGTTGTTTTCAGCAGTACCTGGGAAGTAGTTGTCCTGCAGTGTGTTTGCTGTCAGTTCGACGTTGTCGAAGTTTGTCAGAGCAAAACCTGTTGGGATGTCACCATCGTCACGCAGCTCAGCGCCTGTGTTGTCGAACAACAAGGAAGCCATTTCGCTGTCGTCGCTTGTGAACAGGTCGTAAGTTGTTGAGTCGTCGATGTCGAGACCGAATGGCGCGCCAGTGACGATTGAGTTTACGAAGTTCACTGCTGTACCGCGGCGGAAACGAGCGCCTGCAACCCACTCATCGTTACCGATGATTGTGATGTTTGAAAGGCTTGGAAGCGAACGTGGCAGCAGGTCGTTTGGACGCTGGTTGTCACCTTCGATACCGTATGCGTCGTCACGCAGGTCTGTGCCTGGAGTTACCAGAGCGTACTGAACAGAGCCTGTCCAACCGTCTGTCCAGTCGATCGCGTCGTCAGACTGACCGGAAACAACGATGTAGTTCGCAGAAACCGTACCACCGAAGAACTCAACACCGTCGTCCAGGTTGTTGTGAACGTGGATGTGGTCAACTGTTGTGCCAGAACCAACACCTTGGAAAGCAATACCGTTTGCTTCGTTAGCTTCGTTCAGAACGATACCGCCGTGTTCGATACGGATGTACTGAAGCGTACCGGAGTTGTCGTCAGCGACATCGCCGCCGAACTGACCTGAACCAGCTTCACCCTGTGCTTCACAGCTGCCGTCAGCAACCAGGTCACCAGATGTGTCACACACGTTAAGCGGAGCCATACCGTTGATGATCAGGCCGCCCCACTCACCACGCTGAGTGGTTGTTCCAGCAGTTGAAACGCCGTTTTGGCGCTCAAGTTCAGCAACTGATGTGAAAACGATTGGAGCTGACTCAGTACCAACAGCGTCAATCTGTGAACCACGAGACACAACAAGAGAAGCTGTTTCGCCAGAACCGAAGATCTGTGCGCCAGCTGGGATTGTCAGGACAACGCCTGTCGCAGCAGAACCGTCTGCGCCAGCGTCGTTACCAACGAACACTGTGCTGTCGATGTAGAAACCAACTTCGTCAACGTCGTTTGAACCGATGACGTCAGCAAGGTCTAGGTCAGTTGTGATCGTACCGGAGATCTCAACCAGGTCCAGCGTTGTGCCTTCAGCTGTTGTGACAGACACAACGGAAACGTTGTCGTGAGACACATCAACGCTTGATGGCGCCAGAGAAATGTCTGCAGAAGGTGTTGTCGGCGTTGGAGTCGGCGTTGTTGGCGTTGGAGTAGTCGGCGCAGGCGTTGTGCCTGGTGATGCGATGTCCGTGTCAGAACATGCAACAAGTGCAAGACTTGCAGCACCGACCATCAGTACTTTGCGAAGGTTTTTAACCGAGTTCATTTGGGATGACCCCCTGGCGTTTTAGCGTGAAGCAGATTTGTCCTCGCAGCGTCCCCCGAACCTCAAAGGTTAATAAGCCGCCGCGATACTTGGCAGCCTATGGCATAGGTTTGTGACAGCTGTGTTACACGCCAGACCCCGTTTTTCATTGTAACTACGGGGTTTTCCCTATTGAGGGACCTGATTTCTTGGAAATTTTAAAACGGATTGTTCTGGATAGGACCTAAAAGCCACACAATCCAAAAACCTACTGCTAGAAATGGTCCAAAGGCGATTCGCATATCAGGCGACCAACGCTTTTCCACCAGTGCGCGCACAACCGCATAAAACAAACCTGTCGTAGCAGAAATCAACATCACGCTAGGTAAGGCATACCATCCCAGCCATGCGCCAGCCGCCGCAAACAGCTTGGCGTCGCCCAGACCCAAGCCCACCTTCTTTCTGCGTTTAAGGTAATAAAAAGAAATCAGCCAAAAGAGCGCAAAACCGCCCATTGCGCCTGATATATGGTGAACAAGCGCGTCAGGCCTGAAAATGAAAGTCCAGATCAGGCCGCCAGCGATCAAGCCGTAAGTCAACACATTCGGAAGTATCTTCCGTTCGATATCAACAAATGTCAGCCAGCTTAGGCACGCCGCAATGAATAAGCCGACGACCTTTTTCTCAGCGCTAACAAAAAACCAGCCCGCGCCGCCCGCAACAAATGCGACCAACACACACAATAATGTTAGATGGCGGGACTTGATGATCAGTGATTGAAACATCGGGATGCGCATGTCCGTATATATCGCATCCCCCATATGTCAGAGGACTCATTTGTCCTTAGTCAGCATCAACATCGACATATGGCTGCAATGTCACGCTTTCACCGCAGCCGCAAGCGTCTGTCTCGTTAGGGTTTTTAAAGACAAACTTGGAGTGAAGCGGCGTCACTTCATAATCAATTACAGACCCGAGCAAAAACAGGACAGCTTTTGCGTCCACAATGATCTCAACACCATTATCTTCAACACGCTCGTCCAGCTTTTCAGGCTGGTCCGCATATTCCATGACGTATTCCATGCCGGCGCAGCCGCCATTTTTAACGCCCACGCGCAGATAACCGGCATTCTTGTCAGCCATAATCTGTTTGACGCGCGCCGCCGCAGCGTCGCTTAGCGTAACAATTTTAGGTCTTGGGCGTCTGGCCATAAGATTAAGCCCTACTCTTTATAACATGTTCAATTGCAGGCGCGCTTCATCCGACATGCGAGAAGGCTCCCACGGCGGGTCAAACACGAGATTGACCTTTACCGTCTCCACACCGTCAACTTTCAGCACCGCCTCTTCGACCCATCCTGGCATCTCGCCAGCAACCGGGCAGCCGGGCGCAGTGAGTGTCATTTCAACATCCGCATGACGGTCATCGTTCAGGTCTACCTTATAGATGAGGCCCAACTCATAAATATCAACCGGGATTTCCGGGTCATAGACTTCTTTTAAGCGCACGATGATGTCGTCTGTGATCCTGTCCAGCTCATCCTGAGGGATAGGTTCAGACACCGCCTTTTTTTCTGCGGACATATCAATCACATCGCGTTTAATGTCATCAGCCATCAAAAGGCTCCCTAAGCCAAAAGCAAATTACGCGCTTTATCCAACGCAGTCACAAACGCATCCGCTTCTTCAATCGTATTGTAGATGCCGATGCTTGCACGCGCAGTCGCGTTTACACCTAATTCTTTCATCAACGGTTGGGCGCAATGGTGGCCGGCGCGAACCGCCACACCATACCTGTCCAGTATCTGCGCCACATCATGCGGGTGTGCGCCTTCTAAACTGAAGGATAGCACAGGTCCCTTGTTTTGCGCCTGTCCGTGAATACGAAAACCATTGATACCGGTCAGCCCATCAACAATCCGTTCGTAAACCGCTGTCTTATGGGCCTTAGCCGCTGCAAAATCGAGCGCAGACATCCAGTCCAAAGCCGCTTTCAACCCAACTGTCTCCAGGATTGGCGGCGTTCCAGCCTCAAACCGGTGTGGCGGCGCGTTATATGTGACATTATCACGTGTCACGACGTCGATCATTTCACCGCCACCCTGGTAAGGTGGCAGCGCGTTGAGTTTGTCTGACTTTCCATAAAGCGCGCCAATCCCGGTCGGTCCATAAATCTTGTGGCCGGAAAAGACGTAATAATCGACATCAAGCGCTGTCACATCCACGCGCTCATGCACAATCGCCTGACACCCATCGAGTAAGACATCCGCACCCGCTTTATGCGCAGCTTTGATCACACGCTCCACATCCGGGCGCGTGCCTAACACATTAGACATATGCGTCAGCGCGACGAGTTTTGTCTTGTCACTCAGCTGAGCGTCAAAACTATCAAAGTCGAGTTCGCCCTCAGCCGTGATCTCAATCCACTTCAGGACGACCCCGCACCGCTCACGCAGCATGTGCCACGGCACGATATTAGCGTGGTGCTCCATAGTTGAGAGCAGGATTTCATCGCCTGGTTGAAGGAGAGACGCCAATCCGTTGGCAATCAGGTTAACACCTTCGGTTGCACCCTTGGTAAAGACAATTTCTTCAACCGTGGACGCATTAATATATTTACGCACAGCTTCACGCGCATCTTCAAACGCCGTGGTGGTCTCATTGGCCAGCGTGTGCAAACCGCGGTGGACATTCGCATACGATGTGCGCGCCTGATCCGCCATCGCGTTGATCACAGCATCCGGCTTTTGCGCCGACGCCGCACTATCAAGATAGATGAGCGGTTTGCCGTTCACTTCACGTTTCAGGATCGGAAACTGTGCGCGGATAGCTTCAATATCAAATCTGGTTGTTAGAGCGCCGACATCAGCCATTTTTCGCTCCCTCGTTCCAGAATGTCTCGCACCTCATCACTGGACACAGCATCAAAGGCCTCAGCGATGAAGCTCATGGTCAGCATAGCGCGCGCCTGCGCCAGTGATACGCCACGCTGACGCATGTAGAAAATCGCGGCTTCGTCCAGAGCGCCTACTGTATTGCCATGTGCGCACTGAACATCATCTGCATAGATCTCCAGTTCAGGCTTGGAATTCACTTCGGCGCCATCTTCAAGCATCAGTGCGTTGTGCGCCATTTGCGCATCCGTCTTCTGTGCGTCCCGGGCGACAAAGAATTTGCCTTGAAAGGCAGATATACCGCCCTTTTTGACCGCGCCTTTGACTTTTTGCTCAGTCGTACAGTGCGCCGCGCCATGATTGACAAAGCTGGTGAAGTCCAGATGGCGGCCATCATTTAAAAGGTAAGCGCCATTTAACTGTGCATGCGCATTCATCCCGCGATAGCTTAAGCGCGTTTCGAACCGGCAAAGCGCTGCGCCTTCGCCAAAAGCGGTCTGAACATAACGCGCATCCTCTCCCAAGCTGACTTTATTGGTCGCCAACTGCACTGCGCTTGGCGAAGCTGCCTGTGAGACGACGCGTTCAAGCGAAGCGCCAGGCTCCAATTCGTAATCCAGCACGACATTGGAAAACCCACCGGCCGACAAATGGCTCTCCACCAGGGTAAGAGACGCGCCGGTCCGCACCAACAGATTAACCCGTGTAAACTGCATATCGCGAAGAGACTGGAACACCAGCTTTAACGGCGTTGAAACTGCCTCGCTGACTTCGATAGTCACTGTCGCGCCCGATGGCGCCAACGCAGCCGCCAAAGCGCCCATAGGCAGGTTTTCTGATCCGCCAAAAGCGTTCGCAGGCTGGTCAGTCTCAATGCGAAGGCCCGGAATCTCAATTTCAGGCCCTGTCACACCATCTGCGCCAAAAATCACACTCGGCGCAGCGACATCAGCAAACACATCCTCCGGCAAGGAGGAAGAAACATCGGGCGCTTTTCGCAACGCCGCACGCACATCGCTCCACTTCCAGCCCTCAATGCGGCGGTGTGGCAGACCGGTCGCTGCAAACGCTTCAAACGCGCGTGCGCGGCGGGGATCATCGCCGAATGCGTCTAACCGGCTCTTGAATTGTTCCTCTAAAGATAGGGTTTCAACACTCACGCGGACGCCTCCGCGAGCACACCGTCATAACCTTCTTTTTCAAGCTGTTGCGCCAGCTCTGGTCCGCCAGTTTTAACAATGCGGCCCGCCGCCAGCACATGCACTTTGTCTGGCTTGATGTGGTCTAACAGGCGCTGATAGTGCGTGATGACAAGCATGCCGCGATCTTCCGCCCGCAACGCGTTCACACCGTCAGACACAATGCGCAGCGCATCAATGTCCAGACCTGAATCTGTTTCATCCAGAATGAGGAAAGACGGCTCCAGCATCATCGCCTGGAAAATCTCCAAACGCTTCTTTTCGCCGCCAGAAAAGCCCACGTTCAGTGGCCGTTTCAGCATGTCAGAGTCAATTTTCAGCTGAGACGCTACGGCGCGCGCTTTCTTAAGAAACTCTGGCGCAGAGACTTCTTCTTCGCCACGTGTCTTGCGCTGCGCATTCAACGCCGCACGCACAAAGGTCAAAACAGGCACGCCAGGAATTTCCAGCGGATACTGGAAAGATAAAAACAGACCAGCTGCCGAGCGCTCTTCCGGATCCATATCCAAAAGGTCTTCACCCTTCAGTGTCGCTGTGCCGTTGGACACTTCATAATTGTCGCGCCCTGTCAGGACATAAGACAGCGTCGACTTACCAGCGCCATTCGGGCCCATAATCGCGTGCACTTCTCCGGCAGGCACAATCAAATCCACACCGCGGATGATCTCTTTGCTCTCTCCGTCCTCATTCACAACGGATGCATGGAGATTTTTCAGTTCAAGCACGCGTTCGCTCCAACAATTCTTATCATTACTCTTTAGGTAGCGATGAATTTTCCCATCGCAATACCCGACTGTGTTAGTATGTTATTTCGGCACTGCGTCAATATTGAATGCGACCGAAATTCGAAGGCCATCCCCGTGATAGGGTTTGACACCATGACGTAACCACGCCGGGAACATCAGCATTTCCCCGGCCTTGGGTCTGACTTCCGGCATTAACTGCATTGGCGCGCCATCCGCTCCCGCAAAGCGAAAGCGTGTGTTGTGCATATTGATCAGCGGAAAACGCGGATCTTCAAAATAAAAAGCGCCGCCCAGGTCAGGGTTATCCTCGGCTCCGCCCATATCGATATAGCAGGCGCCTGACCACAGATTTCCCGGATGCATATGCAGATGATTGGATGCGCCACTATCTGACACATTCGCCCACATTTGGCATAACCAATGATAATCATCATGGTTCGCGCCGGGAAAGCTCGACATTCTCTTTGCGACTGCAATTGCCGTGTCCGCAAGCTTTTGGGCCGGCGCGCCACCCCATTTCATCATGTCGACATCAGAGTGCCATCCGCCGACATTAGAACGGCCTACGCCTTTGGGGTCTTCCAACTGTTTATCCAGAACGACTTTCCGCATGTCAGCCAGAAACGCCTCGCCACCTTGAAAGTTGACTTGCGCAATCGGCGTTTCAAACAGCGTCTGTCGCGCCGCTTGGGGTTTCATATCGGAATAAGGTGTCATTGTATTTCAGCCTCAATATCTGCTTGGGTCCGCGCCTTGATGTGCGCTTTAACCTCTAGCCGACACTTCCTTCCAGACTCACTTCCAGAAGTTTTTGGGCCTCTACCGCAAACTCCATAGGCAGTTTCTGAATCACGTCTCTCACAAAGCCGTTGACGAGCAACGCCACAGCTTCTTCTTCTCCGACGCCACGCTGGCGACAATAAAATAACTGATCTTCAGAAAGGCGGGTCGTTGTTGCTTCGTGTTCCAGCTGACTGTCTGACTTTTTGGTCTCGATATACGGCACGGTGTGCGCACCGCAGGTATCGCCAATCAGAAGGCTGTCACACTGGGTGAAGTTACGGGCCTTCTCAGCCTTAGCGCCTACAGACACCAGACCGCGATAGGTGGAGTTGGATTTACCTGCCGAAATCCCCTTCGATATAATCCGGCTCTTGGTGCGTTTACCCAGATGGATCATTTTCGTGCCAGTGTCCGCCTGCTGGCGACCGTTTGTCACCGCAATTGAGTAAAACTCGCCGACACTATCATCGCCCTTCAGCACACAGGATGGATATTTCCAGGTCACCGCCGATCCGGTTTCCACCTGCGTCCAGGAAATCTTGGAGCGCGCGCCGCGGCAATCGCCGCGTTTGGTCACAAAGTTGTAAACGCCGCCCTTGCCGTCTTCATCGCCCGGCCACCAGTTCTGAACGGTCGAATATTTGATCTCAGCGTCATCCAGCGCCACGAGTTCGACAACAGCGGCATGCAACTGGTTTTCATCCCGCATCGGCGCCGTACAGCCCTCAAGATAAGACACATACGATCCTTCATCCGCAATGATCAGCGTGCGCTCAAATTGGCCTGTGCCTTGCGCATTCATCCGGAAATAAGTGGAAAGCTCCATCGGGCATCGCACGCCCTTGGGGATGTAGACAAACGTGCCGTCGGAAAACACAGCGCAGTTCAACGTGGCAAAGAAATTGTCTGACTGGGGCACAACTGTCCCCAGATATTTCTTCACCAGCTCCGGGTGTTCTTTCACAGCTTCAGAGATCGACATGAAGATGACGCCAGCCTTAGCAAGCTCTTCTTTGAAGGTCGTCGCCACAGAGACACTATCAAACACAGCGTCCACAGCCACTTTCGGGCGTTCACGGGTTTCTGCGGCTGTCTCCGCTGCGCCCTCTACGCCCAAAAGCACTTCCGCTTCTCGCAGCGGAATACCGAGTTTCTTGTACGTTTCCAGAATTTCTTCGGGCACGTCATCAAGCGAGTCATATTTTGCTTTGCCCTTAGGCGCTGCGTAATAATAAGCGTCCTGATAGTCGATCTCAGGATAATCAACCATCGCCCATTTAGGCTCTTCCATATTGAGCCATCGCGCATAAGCCTTTAGGCGCCATTCCAGCATCCATTCCGGCTCTTCCTTCTTGGCCGAAATAAACCGGATAACGTCTTCGTTTAAGCCTTTAGGCGCAAATTCCTGTTCGATGTCCGTTGTAAAACCGGCATCATATTTGTCAGCTTCCAGCGCGCGCGCAGCATCCACGGTCGCTTGGTCCACGCCTTCTTTTACTTTGACGTCTTCTGTCATCGAGCGCTCTCCTTAACTTGCCGTTTCAATGCGCCAGCGCGCTCTGCTGCTGATATCCATGCATCTGCAAACCGTTCAAAATCTTCTGGCGCAGATTGCCAACCAAAACTTGCGCGCACAGCGCACAAGGACATGTCGTCATCTTCGCCCATAGCTTTAATAACGTGCGACGGTTTGACCTTGCCTGACGAACAGGCCGATCCCGCCGAAATTGAAAACCCGGCCAGATCTAACGCCATCACCTGCGTTTCAGCACGAAACCCCTTCAAGCCGAAACAGGATGTGTTGGCAACGCGGTTCGCCTCTTTTCCGTATATGGTAACGCCTGCTTCGTGCTGCAAACGTAATTCCATGTCATCGCGACACTTACTAAGGGCTTGAAAGCCTTCCATGTCGGCCAGCGCTTTTTTAATAGCTGCGTCAAACCCAACTGCGCCTAAGAGGTTCTGCGTGCCTGCGCGTCGGCTGGTCTCCTGACCGCCTCCTGTCAGCATGGCCGCGCATGGCGCCCCAGGCTTTATGTAAACCGCACCAACTCCTTGCGGACCGCCAATCTTGTGACTGGAAAAACTGATGTAATCGACGTCCGCATCAAGGATGGAAAACGGGATTTTTCCAATCGCCTGCACGGCATCCGTGTGCGCCAGACCACCTGCGGCATGGATCAGCTCAACAGCCTCAGCCAATGGCTGGATAACGCCCGTCTCATTGTTGACCGCCATAAGCGACAAGAAAGGGCGCTTTTGATCATCCGACCAATTGTCCAGAATGTCTTTTAACGCATCCAGATCCACGACGCCTGCGCGCGTCACCGGAACCACCAGCGCATCATCCGCCTGCGCCAACACGGCGTCATGCTCAATAGATGAAACAATCAAACGAAGATCGCTTGCCGCCTTACGGGCGCCATTAAGAACAAGGCATGCGCCCTCAGTTCCGCCGCTGGTAAAAGTGATATCTTCCCGGCATGCGCCAACACCAGCTGCGACCGCCTCTCGCGCATCTTCCAGCATTTTGCGCGCTTCGCGCCCATGCGCATGCACAGAAGACGGGTTCGCCACCTTGTCCATCGCATTGATGATGGCGGTTTTCACCTCATCCCTTAAGGGCGCGGTCGCGTTATAGTCACAGTAGACAGACGGTTGCATAAGATCGAACTCAGACTCTCTCCAGCACGCCAGCCATGCCTTTGACTTTGCCGCTCATCACATCACTGATGGATACAGTGGCCAGAAAGTCGACGATATGCAGACGAAGTTCGCGCCAGAGGTCATGTGTCGCACAACGTTCAAGACGTCCCGTACACGGACGTCCGCCCATCTCGCCACAACGCGTGGTCTGGATCGCTTCATCGACTGCAATGATAATTTCGCTGACATTTGTCAAAGACGCGTCTTTCTTGAGAAGATAACCGCCACCGGGTCCGCGCACGCTGTCAACCAGCTCTGCTTTGCGCAATTTGGCAAACAGCTGCTCGAGGTAAGATAGCGAAATCTCCTGGCGCGATGCGATATCAGCAAGGGATACAGGACCGTCATTTTCATGAGACGCAAGATCTACCATCGCCATCACGGCATAGCGTCCTCTTGAGCCAAGTTTCATTTCGGATACTCCTTAAATACGCGAGGCACGTGGTCTATATACCCGACAGATTTAGTCAAGTACTCGTGACATTTCATCACTTCGCGAGAAAAACTTGAAAAATGCCTGAAGAATGGGCTATCTGGCCCATTCCCCTAAAAGCATCCGCGCCACATGAAGGATTCCCCACACCATGCCTGAAGTTATCATTCCCGGTCCTGCTGGTCGTATCGAAGCGCGTTATGAGGAATCTGAAACGCCGGGCGCGCCTATTGCGCTGATTCTGCACCACCATCCAAAGGCCGGCGGATCCATGCAGGACCCTGTGGTGATCACGCTTTATGAAATGTTTGCGAAACGCGGCTTTTCAACTCTGCGCTTCAACTTCCGCGGCGTTGGTCGTTCCCAAGGCAATTTCGACGCCGGCCCGGCAGAGCTTTCTGACGCAGCTTACGTGCTAGACTATCTTGAATCCATCAATGAGAGCCCACGCTTTTGTTGGGTCGCCGGATATTCCTTCGGCGCATACATTTGTCTTCAGCTTCTGATGCGTCGCCCGGAGATTGACGGCTTTATCGCAATCGCCCCACCAGCCAACCACTATGACCTGGCTTTTCTTGCGCCATGCCCGGCGTCCGGCGTCATCATCTCTGGCGAGCGCGACGGTGTGGCCGCCCCATCCGACATTGAACGCTCCCTGACAAAAGTCCGCGTGCAAAAGGGCGAAGTTATCGAGCGCGCCACCGTGCCAGGCGCCAACCACTTCTTCCAGGACAAGCTGGGCGAGTTAGAAGCTACCGCCGGCGAATATCTCGACCGCCGCTTAAAAGAGGCTAACGAAGGTTTCTCAATCGAAGAAGAGTAAATGCTCATCCCGCTATCGCCTCACGCAAATACGCCCTGTGTTGCGCTCAACGCAATCGTGGCGGACATTATGCGTGAGGCGGGCGAACTGATGCTCACCTTCACGCTGACTGGCGCGCTCACCAACATTAAGGGGGGGGCCTCCCTGAACGCGCTTACGCTTGGCCAACGTGCAGACAATCTCTGGCTAACCACCTGTCTAGAATGCTTCCTGCGCCCCACCGGCCAATCGCAATACCTTGAGATCAATATCTCACCCGACACTGGCGACTGGTCGACATATGACTTTACCGCCTATCGCGACGGCATGGCGCCATCACCCGCCACCCTCATCGACTTAAGCGCCGCCCATTCCGGCGGTCGCGCGATTGTCACCGCAAAAATCCTCCTGCCAGCTACTTACGAAACCGCCGCCCTTGATTGCGCCGTCACTGCCGTCATCGAAGAGGCGAGCGGGCAAAAAAGCTATTGGGCGCTTGCGCATCCTGGCGAACAGCCCGACTTTCACGATCAGGACGCATTTATCCACGCTTTGCCCGCTTCATAAGGCCGCCCACGATGAAATTCGGCATAGACCGCCTCTTAACCGAACCCGCCCTTCGCAAACCGCTTGAGGGCAAGCGCCTTGCGCTGGTGGCCCACCCGGCGTCGGTCACACAAGACCTGACCCATTCGCTCGACGCGCTGGCGCAACTGGACGATCTCACCCTCACCGCCGCCTTCGGACCGCAACACGGCATGCGTGGCGACAAGCAGGACAATATGGTCGAAAGCGATGATTATCTCGACCCGCTCCACAATATCCCGGTCTTTTCCCTTTATGGCGAGGTCCGCCGCCCCACCGACGCCATGATGGACACTTTCGACATCGCCCTGTTTGACCTTCAGGATCTGGGCTGTCGCATCTACACCTTTGTCACCACGCTGCTTTACATGCTTGAAGCCGCCGACAAGCACAAAAAAGCCGTCTGGGTGCTGGATCGTCCCAACCCGGCCGGACGTCCTGTCGAAGGTCTCACTCTGCGACCCGGCTGGGAAAGTTTCGTTGGCGCCGGTCCCATGCCCATGCGCCACGGCATGACACTAGGTGAAATGGGCCATTGGTTCATCAAGCATTTCAATCTGGATGTGGATTATCACGTCGTTCAAATGGACGACTGGGCGCCAGACGCCGCTCCCGGCTATGGCTGGCCACTTGGCAAGCGCGACTGGGTCAACCCCAGCCCCAATGCGCCAAACCTTTCCATGGCGCGCGCTTATGCGGGCACGGTCATGGTCGAAGGCGCAACCTTATCAGAAGGTCGCGGCACCACCCGCCCCTTAGAACTCTTCGGCGCACCAGACATCGACGCCCGCGCTGTGATCGCCAAAATGCACGCGCTTGCGCCAGATTGGCTTGGCGGATGCAAACTGCGCGACATCTGGTTTGAACCCACCTTCCACAAATATGCCGGCCAGCTTTGTAACGGTGTCCAGATCCACACCGAAGGACCGTATTATGACCATCAATCCTTCAAACCCTGGCGCCTTCAGGCCCTGGGCTTTAAAGCCATCCGCCTTTTATATCCGGATTACCCCCTCTGGCGCGGCAAGGATTTCAAATACGAATACACAAACGACGTCCTCGCCATCGACGTGATCAATGGGTCACCGCTCTTGCGCGAATGGGTGGATGATGCCGGCGCTGAGCCGGGAGATTTAGAGGCGCTTGCAGCCAAGGATGAAGGGGATTGGGAAGATGAGTTTAAAGGAATTTAAGCTATGGATTGGGGGAAATTGAAAGCACGCTTTGTTGAAAACAAAACCACGGTTTTATGCGCCGCCGCAGCTTTGCTTTGTATTGTAATTTATCTTTTGTATGGACACATTCATCAAAGCCAACTCAATGAAGCTTCGCTCAACGACAAGCACGCGCGGCTTGCGAATTGTTTTAGTACAGATATCCTCTCATTCGACGAAAACTGCATAGAACAAGCAATTAGTTCTGGTTTCGAGACATCCGATCGCGCTTCTACGCTAATCGCTCAACAGGACATGGCCAAATGGTCTGCGCTCATGCTTGTTGTGACAAGTGTGGGTGTGATCTTTGTTGCACTCACGTTAAATGAAACGAAAAACGCTTCTGCAGCAGCAATCCGGGCAGTTTCAGAAGCGAAATCCGCTAATGAAGGTTTTCAACTCTCTTCTGAACGAGAACTTCGTGCTTACGCTCATTTCTTAAAATTACATATTAATCCACCGGGCCCAGGCGGCGGGGTCGAGATAGATGTTCATTGGAAAAATTACGGAAAAACACCGACTAAACAAGGCGGGGTTAAATGCAGCATTGCCGTATTCAACAGAGAGCCGACCATTAATGATATATC
The DNA here is from genome assembly GCA_964342355.1 of uncultured Hyphomonadaceae bacterium. Lineage (GTDB taxonomy): Bacteria > Pseudomonadota > Alphaproteobacteria > Caulobacterales > Hyphomonadaceae > Hirschia. Next base: position 48,516 of record CAYFFG010000008.1, on the reverse strand, counting down.
ATTTAAAAACGATGTGCCATTAGCTCTTCAAGATATACCACCAAACGAAGAAATAAAAACTAAAGGCCCCACTCTGGGCTTTGAAGATCACTTTAAATTAAAACACGGTCTCACTAGAGTATTTGTTTATGGTTTTTTTGAATATTTTGATGCTATATCTGCTTCCCCCAACAAACATCGCTCAGAATTTCTTTGCGAGGTTACTTATGCTGACCGAGACCACAAATATTTGTTTAGTCGCTTGCAATTTCACAATGGTTGGGATGAATCCTCCAGTAGAGGACCTTTAACCTGACCATATTGGTTTTCTTAAATCATAGACTGACCTCCGCCTTCGCGGAGGATACGAACGTGTAAGGCGTCTGAGGATCTACACAGCGCGTCTCCTCATCCTGAGGAGCTGACGCAGTCTGCGTCTCGAAGGACGAAACTTATCCCACACCTCGCATTTGCGGCGACAATGACGGCATGTCTGAAACGCGCCACAACACAAAGAGCTGGGACAAATCCCTCCTTGATAAACAGATCAGCCTGTTGGGGCGTCTGATTGAGGATGCGTGCGCGCTTAAAGAGATCAACAAGGCCCGCTCAGCCCTTCGCGTTTTAGAAGCAATCACCAGACGCTTGCTCTTTACCCTTGCCGCGATGGCGCCAGCGTTAAAGCCCCGCGCGCCGACTTATCTCTCGCCCACCAAACGCCTGCACTTAGCCAACTTAAAGCCAGCACACACGACTAAACGCCTCTTCAAACTGACAGAAAGCTTTGCCTTTTCCAGCGCGCTTGCAAAACTGGGCGCGCCACGGGACAAATCCCCGCGCACAACGCGCGTATCTATCGGCGGATTAGGGCTGGCGATACATTATCAACCCACCCAAACACCACCGGGAACACTAACCGGTATCGCGCCCCCAACACCTACCGGAACACCACCCCTAACATCATGGGATAAAATCACCTTACGGCTAGACGCTTTAAAGGATGTGGCGGCGCGCACCGACCATCACATTAATCGCCTGCGCCGTTGGCAGGCCAGACAGGAAGGCCGTGCGCAATTAGGCCAGTTTTACCGGCACACGCCGCTCCTGCCCGGCCGGCCAAGACAGTTGGTGGCGGGTGATTTCTTCAATATGGCGCAGCGCCCGTCAGACCCGGCGCAGCAACTGCTTCATGAAAGCTATCTTTTAGCCAGCGCCGCCAGCCGCGACCTGCCCGACGGCCTGCCTTAATTGACGCACGCGCCGGTTCAGGCTAATTGCCTGCCCCATGTCGAACACGGTTTTCCTTTTCAAGACTTATTATCGCCTCGCAATCTAGCGGGCGCGAACCATAGGCTTTGTTCGTCGCTTGAATTTCCGGCGGCGAAACACTCGACAAATCATGCGCCTCCGGACAATAACCACCCTTGCCCATCCGGGTTTGTCCAAAGGAGCATCTCTCGTGTCTACCGAAACAGCCTTTCAACCGGAATCTGACTTTCTGCGCGTCCTGTTTGAGCGTGGTTACGTCTACCAGATCACCGACGAAAAGGCGCTGGACGATTATGCCAAATCCGGCGTTCCTGTGGGCTATATCGGGTTTGACGCTACGGCCAAGAGCCTGCATGTCGGCTCGCTGGTGCAGATCATGATGCTGCGCCGCTTGCAACAGGCTGGCGGCAAGCCAATCGTCCTTATGGGCGGCGGCACGACCAAGGTTGGCGACCCGACCGACAAGGAAAAGTCCCGTCCGATTCTGACTGAGGACGAGATCCAGGCCAATATCGACTCGATCAAAACGGTGTTTGAAAAATTCCTCACCTTTGGTGACGGTCCCACAGACGCCGTCATGGTCAATAATGATGACTGGCTAAGTGAGATAAAATACATCGACTTCCTGCGTGAGTATGGAAAACTCTTCACGATCAACAAGATGATCACGCAAGAGACCGTCAAGCGCCGTTTGGAGAACGAACAGCCTTACACATTCCTGGAGTTCAACTACGCGCTCTTGCAGGCATATGATTTTGTCGAACTTTACCGCCGCCAGAAATGCCGCCTGCAACTTGGCGGGTCTGACCAGTGGGGCAATATTACCAACGGCACTGAGCTTTGTCGTCGCTGTGAAGATGTGCAGGCGTTTGGTTTCACCACGCCGCTGATTACCACAGCCTCCGGCGCTAAAATGGGTAAAACTGTAGGCGGTGCCGTATGGCTGAATGCGGACATGAAAAGCCCGTATGACTACTGGCAATTCTGGCGCAACACAGAAGACGCTGATGTTGGTCGGTTCATGAAACTGTTCACTGATATCCCGCTGGAAGATGTCGCCAGATATGAAGCGATGACCGGCAAGGACATTAACGACGCTAAGATCGCACTGGCTGACGCCGCCACCACAATGCTGCATGGCGCAGATGCTGCGGCGGAAGCACGTCAGGCCGCAGAAAAAGTCTTTGCAGAAGGCGCTGTCGCTGACGGCATGCCGACAGCTGAGATTGCGCGCTCTAAGATTGAGGCCGGCTATCTCGTAGTTGATGCGTTTGTGACGGCAGGTCTTGCTGACTCGAAGTCTGAAATGAAACGTCATATCAAGGCTGGCGCAGCCAAACTCAACGGCGAATCCGTCGCAGACGATAAAGCGATGATCACCGTTGGCGATTTAGATGACGAAGGCGCCGCTCGTCTTTCCATCGGCAAGAAACGTCACGCAAGATTGGTGGCGAACTAACAGGTTCTGGGCGAGTTAAATGCTCGCCCGCCTATCCCATGAAGCCAACGTTAGACGTTGGGAAATTTCCTAGCCGCGGGAAAGCTGCTCGCAGTTCGATTTCCGTCAATCCGAACCAGCGGCCCAGCGTAGCGCCAAACTGTTCGACCGATGTGGTCGGGATCAGCGCGCCATGGCTGGCGTCCTGTTCGGTTTCCAGCTCCGGCGGCGGCATATCGCCATAGATGCGACCGCCCTCAACCGCGCCGCCCACAACGAAATGATGGTTGCCCCAGCCATGGTCGGTGCCATCGCCATTCACCGTCAGCGTCCGACCAAAGTCAGACATGGTGAAAAGCGTCACATCGTCATTCAGGCCCAGCGCCTGCATATTCTGATTAAAGGCGCCAATCGCCTGCGACCAGTCTCGGATGAGGTCGGGCAGATTGTCCGCCTGATTGTCATGGGTATCAAAACCACCAGCGGCGGCCATGAAAATCTGACGGGATGCGCCCAGATTTCCAGCGCCAGCAATGGTGGCGGCGATGGCGCGGAGCTGACGACCAACATAGGTTTGCGGAAACGCAACAGGAAGGGAGTCAAAATCGCTAACTGCCTGCGCGAACGCTTCGTTATTATCAATTGCCCGACGACTTGCCGCCGCCATATCGCGTTCAAACAAATTCGTGCGCACAGCTCCTGAAGCACGATAATGTTCTGTCAAAATGGCACGAATGCGCTCTGGGTCTTCAGCGCCGCCAAATAGCCATGCTGAGTTGTCTTCAAGCTCCGTAATCGTGGACACGCCATCAAGGCCTAGCTGGAACTGACGAGAGATTTGACCAGCGAGCATCACATTGTAGCCCGCCGTGGAAATTGCTGAAAAAGCAGGGTTGGTGTTCGCGTTTGATCTGACAACCGCATCAGCCAGCAGCCCGCCCCAACCAGTGGAAGTTCCCTCCGGTCCAAGCGACATCCATGTCGATTGCTGATCATTGTGAGAATACAGCTTGCTAGGCAGCGCCACACCGCCATTGTCAATCAATGATCGTGTCGTTGGCTCTATTAGAGGACCAACATTACCTACGATCGCTGCATTGCCTGATTCAAACAGTGCATGCAGTTCTGAAGCTTCGGGCCCTAGCGCAAACTCTCTTCCTCCAAAATTTGACGCGTTTTGCACGGAAAGCTGCAGCATATTCTGGCGTGCGCGCGGATTGTTATCCCCACCCACCGCGTATCCGCTATAAAGTGATGTCCGTATGTCAGCTATCGCATCATAGGAAGACGTATCAAACGGCAGCACGACATCATGGCCGTCTACGCCACCATATAGGAAACAACACACCAATGCTTTGTAACCTGACGTGTCTGCAGCATAGGCTGACCGAGCCGCAAGGGAAGAAAACAATCCCATACCGCTTAACGCCCCAGCAGTTCGTAAGAGTCCCCGTCGTGTGGTGCTCATGATGAAACTCTCCTCACCTACTGTATTGTTAGCGCTGAACCAGATATTCAGGTGAGGTCATCACCATTAAAATTGCGATTTGCACGCGCAGTAATTCATCTCTTACGCGCTGTTCTTCATCCTCCGTCCGGATTGGCATTTCATTCAATACATCCACGATGCGGTTTGCGGTACTCGCTTCCAACGCGCCCGCCACCAACAGATCAGAAAGGTGGAAAATCAAAGCGTCCGGATCGCCTGCAAGCGCACGCTCGGCAGGATAGGTTAAGTTGAGACCATTTTCTTCATCGTCGCCAAAATTAGGCGCAAATCCGCGAATGAAGGATGTCATGAAGTTTGAATACCCGATAGAACTCGTCTCATTGACAATCTGAAGTTCTGGCGCTGTCAGCCCGGCATCACCTGTTGAGGTGTTCGGCGCAACATATTGCGGCCTGTAAAAGTTGAAAACGGATGGCGCTCTAAAGGGATGCTGCGCCAAACGTTCTGGAGAACTCGAGTCAAAGAGGTAATATTCATTGACGATCTCTGCTGGATCCGCTCCAAACGCGCGTGCCCAGTGAATAAACCTGATGACCGGCTCGCGGACTTTGCCAAAGTCCTGCTGCTGCGAGAAAGCATCGTTGCGCGCTTCATTGTCCAACAAAATGGCGCACGCAACAGCGGCTAAATCACCCTTTCGACCGTCGCCGACTATGTCGCCATTAGGAAGTGTGTAGCGTCCCGCTTCGAAAACCGCCGACACCCGGCCGACATAAGCATCACTTGGATGGCTGGTGACTAATCTCTGTATGAGTTGTCGAGAGACAAAAGGGGCAACATTTTCATGGTCAAAGATATGATCCAGGGCCTGACTTATACTAGCGTCCGCCTGAGTTCCTGGCGGTATGGTCAGATCAAGAAACCGCTTTTCTTCAGTTGAGTGGAACTCATCAAACGGACGTAGAGGCGAATAGCGAGACACACGATCCAAGCTATACCAATGGTCATAAAAGCTATCAGTGTCGTAAGACAGCCCTGTGAACACCTTCGCCAGCCCGCGAATATCCTCCTGAGAATAGGTTTCAACGGGTTCTCCGCCAACTAAAACCTGACTTCCATCAGGATTGAGTTCTGTCAGTCCGATCGTGAACAGCTGCATAAGCTCGCGGGCGTAGTTCTCGTCGGGGACCTGCCCTGTATTCGGATTGGCTTTCTGGTTCTGAAGATAAGTGAGAAAGTTTGCCATAGCCGGGCTGTAAGTTACGTCCTGAAGCAGGTCACGGTAATTTCCCAACGCGTGCTCATTGAGCACATCCATATAAGCCGCCATCACCGACGGCTGATAAAAGAGCTCCGAATCGACAGGCGCTGACACAACCAAGATCTGAGACAAGGCATAAGTCATACGCTGACGCAGCTGGTCTTCGCCCTCGATGGCTGACATGTAAAAACTGGCGGTCGGCCAACCTGCCTGTACATACTCCAATTCGGTTGGCGCAGTGTCCTCAATGGCGCCTAGAACGACTGACATATGACTGGTGCGCGGAAGACTTATCTGACGCTGAAACCATTCAGACACATTCTGAGGCAGAAGCGCGTCGCTTGTCTCATCCGTTGATCCAAATGTTGCCTGATTGAGAAATCTCGAAGCTTCGTTTTTGGTTGAGAAAGTTGGCTCAGCGGTGCTTGTGGGTGTCGCGGTTGGTGTCGGCGTTGCTGGAGTTCCATCTCCGCCGCCTCCAGAACAGGCGCTCAAACCAATAGCTGCGGTAAAAAAAAGACCAGCTAGTAAGGAGCAGCTTTTGCCACGACCAGCGGACATCCTCAAACGCGACATGGCACCCTCCACTCACCACTGCATGTGTTGCGGTATTGAGCAGAATTAGTCGGCATCAGCAATTACCGAACGCCTTAAAAAGCTTTTATAATTTTTATCACTAGCAATAAAAAAGGAGCCGCAAATGCGGCTCCTTTAAATTGTTGCCCTAAAACCTTATCTTATTCGGCTGCTTGAGCAGAACCTCCGTTCAAACGGATGAAGCGGTCAAGGTGGCAATCAACATCGCCAAACTGCGTGTTGATGGTTTCAATACGCTTGAAGAAGTGCCCGATGCTAAGTTCGTCCGTCATCCCCATGCCGCCGTGAACCTGAACTGCGCGTTGCGCCACATCACGACCAGCTTGACCGATTTTGACCTTCGCAGCTGACGCAGCTAACTGCCGCACAGCTTCTTCTTCGCTGTCCACTTTCACATTCACCATGTAAGTCATGGAAACGGACTGCTCAGTTGCGATAAACATGTCGGCCATTACGTGCTGAAGCGCCTGGAAAGAACCGATAGGCACACCAAACTGTTTACGCGTTTTTGCGTACTCAACAGTGGTGTCTAGCATGACGCGCATGCCGCCGACAGCTTCTGCACACAATGCACCGATAGCCTCGTCCGCCATGCGTGAAACCAGTGCGTAACCAGCGTCTTTTTCGCCGATCAGCGCATCAGAACCAACTGATACGTTGTCCAGCAATACTTCAGAAGCACGCTGACCATCCGCTAATGGGTAATCACGGGTTGTGACGCCATCTGCATTCTTGTCGACGATAAAGACGGAGACACCGTCTTTGTCGTGTACGCCACCTGCCGTACGCGCAGTCACAAGCAGATGGGTCGCAAAAGGCGCGCCAACAACAACACTTTTACGGCCGCTCAGTTTGTATCCGTCACCTTCAGCTGTTGCAGTCGTTTCAACATGAGCAAAGTTGTAAGCTGAGCGAGGTTCAGAACCAGCAAATGCGAAGATTTTTTCACCTTCCATCATAGATGCAAGATATTCTTCTTTTTGTGCAGCTGTTGCGCCGTGCTTTAGTAGTCCGCCACCACACACAACACTTGGAATGTAAGGTTCAACAACAAGCCCCTTACCGAATTCTTCCATCACGATCATAGCGTCGATCGGACCACCGCCCAGACCGCCATCTTCTTCAGAAAATGGTGCGTGGAACAAACCCAGCTCTGCAAACTGAGCCCACAATTCCGGACGCCAGCCTTCAGCGGAACGTGCAACTTTCACACGTGTTTCAAAGTCGTATTTTTCACGGATAAGACGCGCTACGGAGTCACGCAGCATGCCCTGTTCTTCTGTAAAGTTAAAATCCATTGTTCTTCTCCCAAGCGCCCTTTAACCGTTCAACGGTTGCGGGGCGCATATTTTGGCGCCGAAGTCGACCCACAGCGCATAGTCTTCAAGATTTGTCTTTTCGATGCTGACCAGTTCGTCATATCCGTCATAATTCGCAGATCCTGGCTCTCCCCAATCAATCCGCAACGGTGTGGATAATTGAGGTGCAAAGCGCATGTATTCTGGGAATTCGACCGCACTGTGCACAGAGGCGACAGGTTGTTCTCCAAACGCATCGCTTGTGTCAGTTTCCAACGCAAGCACAGATACATCCACCTTGCGAATGGATCCATCTACATCGGATGATGTTACGGTTGCGGTTTTACCCGCCTCCAAAGGCCACAACCCTTGCAACGCCAAACGTTCGCTTTGGTCGGGTTGACGGTCTCCGCAGACTTGCCAGAACACGCCGGAATATTCGATAAAAAACGAGTCAGCCTGAAGCCCTAGTTCTTCATCGGGAATGGCATAAACGGCATAGTCTTCGCCGGTTGCCACAACGACTTGCTCAAACTGGTCGGGGCCATCAGGGCTATCTTCAGAGATGTAGTTCACGACAAACTTCGTACCGACTTCCGGCGCCTTGTAGCTTGCGAATACATTCGCTTCTTCTTCAACCTGTGTTGTCACACAGGAGGCGAGAAGCGCACTTGAAAGAATAGCCCCAACAACCCGTTTCATCGTTTTAAAGTCCCAAGATCATTTTAGCGATAATGTTACGCTGGATCTCGTTTGAACCACCATAGATGGAAGTTTTACGAGTGTTTGCGTAACGCGCAGCTGCGTGACGTGCGTAGGCTGGACCAAGATCAAGCGCATTGTCACCTTCATCATCGGCACGGATCGCGTCAATCTGGCCATAGGCGCCAACAGCTTCCATCACCAGTTCAGTGATACGTTGCTGAATTTCAGTACCTTTGATTTTCAGAATAGAGCTTTCAGGACCTGGACCCTTACCCTGAGCAACAGAAGCGACTGTACGCAATTCTGAATATTTCAGTGTTTCCAAGTCGATTTCGAGCTGTCCCAGCTTGCGTGCAAATGAAGGGGTGTCGATGAGAGGCACACCGTCACGCATTTCAGCAGACGCAATGTTACGCAGACGCTCAATACCTTTTGTAGAGCGCGCAACAGCAGCGATACCTGTGCGCTCGTGAGCCAGAAGGAACTTTGCGTAAGTCCAGCCTTTGTTTTCTTCACCGATGCGGTTTTCAACAGGCACTTTCACGTCCGTCAACCAAACTTCGTTGACTTCATGGCTGCCTTCCATCGTGATGATCGGACGCACTTCAATGCCAGGCGTCTTCATGTCGATCAGCAGGAAGGAAATACCTTCTTGTTTTTTTACTTCTGGATTGGTGCGAACAAGACAGAAAATCCAGTCTGCGTGCTGTCCAAGTGTTGTCCAGGTTTTCTGGCCGTTGACGATATAATGGTCGCCTTCACGCACAGCAGTGGTTTTCACCGCAGCAAGGTCAGACCCAGCGCCAGGCTCTGAATATCCCTGACACCACCACTCCTTACCGGATTTAATGCCCGGCAGGAAACGTTGCTTTTGCTCTTCGTTACCAAATGTGTAGATAACCGGCGCACACATGGACAAACCAAATGGCAGCTGCGGCGCACATTCAGCACGAGCCAGCTCTTCGGAGAAAATGAACTTCTGTGTCGGCGTCCAACCGGTTCCGCCGTATTCAACTGGCCACGCTGGAGCGCCCCAACCCTTCTCATCCAGAATGCCCTGCCATGTCTGGATTTCTTCTTTTGTGAATTCGAAACGGCCTTTACGGTCGCGGAAGCGTTCCGGATAGCTTTCCTTGATGAAGGTTCTGACTTCATCACGAAACGCGATTTCCTCTTCAGTGAATTCTAGATTCATAATCTTGTCCTTTTCTCCCTGCCGTGGGAACCGCATGTTCACCGACGGCTTATCTCATCACGAGGAATGATGTTTGCTGTATTTTGGACAATATGCGCTTTAAAAGGTCAACGTCAAAAACCGCTGATAAGGCGCGGATTGGCCGGATATCCCGCGCCTTAACTTTAAAAAAGAGAAAAAGTCGCAGTTCGCTGACTTAATGCCTATGCATTTTCTGCTGGTTCGATTTCGCTGAAACGCGACCAGCCTGCTTCCTCAGCGGTCTGTGCGTGCTCATGAGCGGCGCATGCAGCCTTCAAAAATCCGATGGCTGATGATGCCCCTGCGCCCTCAGAGCATCTCAAACCAATATTCATCAAAGGCTTTTGGTTGAGGCGATCCAACAATGCCTGGTGGGCTGGTTCCGAAGAAAGATGTCCAGCAATGCAATGGTCTGCGCAACCTGGTTTTAACGCATGCACCAACGCAGCGGCCACCGTCGTCGAAAACACATCAAGGACCACTGGCACGCCCTGCAGGCGGGCAGCTAGAATTGCGCCCACTAAAGCCGCTATTTCTCGTCCGCCAACACGGCGTAGTATCTCTAGCGGGTCAGAAAAATTGCCTCGGTGAGTCTTCATTGCCGCTTGTACAGCGCCAACACGCGCCTGAACAATGTTCGAAGGAACCCACGCGCCAGCACGGACCCAATAGTTCGCGTTTCCACCAAACATAGCACAAGCAACTGCCGCTGCCGCCGTTCCGCCGCCGACACCAGTTTCACCCAGCACGAGAAGGTCAGGTTTCTCCGCAATCGCTTCCATGCCAAAAGCAATCGTCGCTGCGCATTCGCGCTCAGACATGGCTGGCTCAACGCTGATGTCACCTGTGGGTTTGTCCAGCGCCATTTCAAACACACGCAAACCCGCGCCCGCTGAGGCTGCGATATGATTGGTCGCCGCACCGCCTGTGCGAAGCAACTCCACCATCTTCTTGGTCGCTTCTGGGGTTTCAAACGCAACGCCCTGACGCGTCACGCCATGAGATGACGCAAAGATGGCAACCATCGGCTTGTCGATCTTTGGCGGGGTGCGTCCTTGCCATTGCGCAAGCCAAATGGCCGCATCGCTTAAACGACCTAAACCGCCCGGCGCTTGCACCAATTTTTGCTGGCGTTCAATCGCTGCATCGCGCGCAGCGAGATCACCTTGAGGCGCGCTTTGCGCAAGCGCACGAATATCGTCAAACGGTGACATGAAGCCCGCCCGATAAAAAGCTGAATTGTAAGCGAGTGTTCTCTATGCATGCTTCGGGGTTTTGCGGCAACCGTTTAGAAGACATTCTTCTATTTTCGTTTCGGCATGTTTCCATTTCCGCACACTTCCAATAGGTCTGATATCAAGAAGGAATAACTTGGTTATCTGCCAACATGACTGTTTCCACACCTTGCATAAATGTCTGCCAGATGGATCACAAATCCAAAACCTGTCTGGGATGTTATCGCACCATTGAAGAAATAGTCCGTTGGGGCGCGCTGAGCGAAGCTGAACGCAAGGCGATCATGAATACGCTTCACCATCGCCAACCGGCCAAACCAGCAAAGCCCCGCCCATGATTACCAGATTGCTTTTCATTACTGCTGTTGCTCTTTCTGTCCTGATCGGAACCGCTTTACTGACAGGCGATACAAGTGTTGCAGCAAATCCGATAGAGTGGCCGTGGGTTCGAATCATCTTTTTGTTAGCGTTTTTACTACTCATTTCTGATAGGGTAATCGACGCTTTTCAACGAGAAGGTTTTGGACGTATGGCCCTCTTTGCAGGAATTTGGATTGCTGTGGGGTGTGTCGGCGCATTTATTTATATGGTGACACATTGAAGCTTGGATATATCTTACCTTCCGCCCTCGTTGTCGCCGCGGTCGCTGTTGCGCTTATCATTCGTGATGGAATGGTGCGCCAATCCGAACAACCCAAACAATCAATCGCTCAAAGCAGTCACTCTGCAACGGTACAAACTGTATCCGCCTCACAGCATATCCCTTCTCCCAGTCGCCTGACGGCATCGCTGCCCAAAAAACAAGACGGGCATTATTGGGCGACCGCGCGGGTCAATAATCTGCACGTTCTCGACTTCTTGGTCGACACTGGCGCTAGCATCTGTGTTCTGACCCACGGTGACGCAAAACGTTTGGGCTATGATTTTGATGAAATGGAAAAAGACCTTCGGATCAACACGGCTAGCGGTGTTGTTTACGGTGCGTCGTTAAAGATTGAACGTCTGCAAATCGGTCGCGTCATGCTAAAAGATGTCGATGCTGTGGTTTTGGACGATAACCTCAAACAATCGCTGCTCGGCATGTCATTCTTAGAACGTCTCAATCGCTGGGAAGTTTCCAAACACGATATGATTATACATCAGTAACGACGTCTTGATCTGGAACGTCTGTCCGCCGAACGCACGACAACGCTTCATCCAAGATAGCGATTGATTCAACCCCAGTCGCGCCAGGCGCATTTTCCGACAATGTGCGGCGCCATTTCCGCGCGCCAGGTAGTCCGGCAAACATGCCCATCATATGGCGTGTCATTGCATGCAGATGAACGCCTTCTGTCAGTTGGCTGAGCATGTATTCGCGATAATTCTCCAAGGCTTCCCAAGGACCTACATCGTGTGACAATTCCCCAAATATTTCTGCATCGACCGCTCCTAACAACCCAGGTTCATGGTACGCCGCGCGTCCCAACATCACGCCGTCAAAGCGATCCAATTCAGCTTTAGCTAAATCAAAACTGCCAAGACCGCCGTTTAGGCTGATCACCAAGTTTGGTCGATCACGCTTCAATCGCGCAACGAGTTCATAATCCAACGGCGGAATGTCGCGGTTCTCTTTTGGGCTTAGTCCCTGCAACCACGCCTTACGTGCGTGCACAATAAATATTTCACAGCCTGCTGACGCCACTTGATCTACAAAACCAAATAGGCGCTCTTCTGGGTCATCGTCATCTATCCCGATGCGGCACTTTACAGTTACCGGAACAGACACTGCATTACGCATAGCTGACACGCAGTCTGCGACACGTTCAGGCTCTCGCATGAGGCACGCGCCAAAAGCGCCTGACTGCACACGATCAGACGGACAGCCGCAATTGAGGTTTATTTCATCATATCCAAACTGTTCGCCAATTTTGGCGGCCTCAGCCAGTTTGACTGGATCAGATCCGCCCAACTGCAACGCAACCGGATGCTCGCCGTCATGGTAGCCGATTAGACGTTTCTGATCACCGTGGATAACAGCATCGGCGGTCACCATTTCCGTGTATAACAGCGCGCGTTTCGTGAAACTGCGATGCAGCATGCGACAATGCCTATCGGTCCAATCCATCATAGGCGCAACCGAGAATGTGTAGCTGGGTTTGCTCATCCGAACGACCTAGCCGCGATTCCGCATTAAACGTGCTTTTTGTTTGTCCCAGTCGCGCTTTTTCTCGACGTCGCGTTTATCGACATTTTTCCGACCCTTGGCCATGCCGAGCAATAGTTTAGCAATGCCGCGATCATTAAAATAAAGCTTCAGCGGAACAATAGTCATTCCATCGCGCTGCGTGCCCTGAAAAAGTTTCGCCAGCTCTTTCTTTTTCAGCAAAAGCTTCCGCATGCGCGTGGGCGGATGGTTAAATCGCGCCGCTGGCGGATATTCTGGTATGGACGCGTTGACCAAAACCAGCTCACCTTCTTCTTCGCGCGCATAGCTTTCTGCGATATTCGCACGCCCCAGACGCAGTGATTTCACTTCCGTTCCCAAAAGCGCAATCCCGGCCTCTAACGTGTCGACCACTTCATAATTTCTGCGCGCCTGACGGTTCTCCGCAACGAGACCATCTCCGCTTGATTTCTTTTTTGCCATTTTGACAATCTAGGCGATCGCGCCTGCTTCTTCCATAGCTGCGATGATTTCGCGCTTAACGTCCTCGGATTGCACCTCCACAATTGGAGAGCGCACATCAGGCGCACACAAACCGAGTTGCGCCAACGCAAACTTCGTCGGCGCCGGACTGGGTTCCAAAAACAACGCCCGATGCAAACGCTGAAGCGTCGCATTGATTTTGCGGCCTTCTGCAAAGTCACCAGCCAAAAGAGCATTATGCATGTCGGCGCTGGCTTTCGGCGCAACGTTGGCTGAAACTGAGATACAGCCTGATCCGCCCAGCGCATAAAATCCGACAGCTGTCGGATCATCACCACTGATCAATGCAAATTCGTCAGCACACAACGACCTGTGCCAAGCAACTCTACCAAGCTCGCCTGAAGCATCCTTAACACCAACAACATTAGGATGACTTGCAAGTCGCCCCAAAGTTTCAGGCTCAAGATCAGAACTGGTCCGCGCCGGCACGTTATAAAGGACCAAAGGCAATTCAACCGAATCAGCAATTGTGCGGAAATGGTTTTCCAGCCCTACTTGAGATGGACGGTTATAGTACGGACAAACCGTCAATGCGGCATGCGCACCGACAGCCTTGGCATGTTGAACCAGTCCAACCGCTTCGTGTGTCGAATTAGACCCTGCGCCCGCGATAACAGGTACCTTTCCAGCAGCCACTTCTACACACAATTCCACGACACGGCGGTGTTCTTCATGCGTCAGTGTTGCGCTCTCTCCAGTCGTGCCACATGGCACAAGCGCATGTGATCCCGCCTCAATTTGGCGTGATACCAACTGCTGAAATGCCTTTTCGTCCACTTTTCCGTCACGAAATGGCGTAATAAGTGCAGGGATAGACCCTTGAAACATCGCGTCCTCCGGACCGATTTAATCTATTATTGTAAACTCGGCGCCTAAATTGCGCCGAAGAACCATGTTGAGGACTGGTTATTTGCGTCGAAGGCGGGTTTTGCAAGACATGAATCGTTTTCTTTTGATCCTTTCTACTCTGGCGCTGATGCTGGAAGCGCCCTCTTATGCTGCGCCAGCAGCTCCCTCTATGAAGCCTGAAAAGGCTCTTCATTCAAATGTTGTCGCTCAAGACGACTTTAAACTGCTGATTGATGCGCTTGAAGCCGCTGACGCTGGGCAATGGTCAACGACTCGCCAGATTCGTAATCGCCTGAAAGACAATGATGCGCGTCGTATCTTATTGTGGCGTATGGCGACAAACGCAGCAGCAAGATCTGAATTTGCCGAACTAGATGAAGCGCTTAATGATCTGTCCGATTGGCCAAAACGAGACATCATTCAAAAACAAGCAGAATACGCCATTGACGAATCTAGTCTAAGCCACTCCGCCAAACTTAGATGGTTCGAACGTAATCCCCCAATCACAGGACAAGGCAAACTGCAGTTAGCGCTGAGTCTGGACGCAACCAATCAAAAAGACAATCTGACAGACCTAGTAGTCGACATCTGGCGCAACCATTCCCTCGCCCGAAGCAGCGAATCTTTGCTCCTTTCTGAGTTTGGAAAGCGCCTGTCCTCAAGCGATCACAGCGCGCGCGCGGACATGCTGTTATGGACTGGTCAGCGAAGCTCTGCTTCAAAATTAAAACGCTACCTTTCTAGAGCCGACACAGCTTTGATGAATGCTCGAGTGGCTCTCATGGAGGGAAGGCGCGGTGTTGATAATATCATCGCCGATGTGCCGTCATCGCACGCATCAGACCCGGGTTTGCTCTATGAGCGTGCGAAATGGAGACGCAAACGCACCCGTAATTTTGAAGGCTCGCTTGAACTTCTAAAGATAATTGACGCCAGCCAAGCCCCCCCAGCTGGCCGTCGTAAAATCTGGGACGAACGCAGTATTGCCCTTCGTACGCTCATCCGTGATGACCGCTGGGAAGAAGCATACGCACTTACAGCCCCCCACCATTTGGAAAGCGGTGTAGATTTCGCCGAAGCGGAATTTTTCGCAGGCTGGATCGCGCTTCGATACCTCAACAAAAAGGAAGCTGCGCTTAGTCACTTCACTTCATTAGCCGACAATGTGGGCTCTCCAATCAGCCTATCACGTGGCCTTTTCTGGAAAGGCGAAGCGCTTAATTCTCTTGATCGCTCGGAGGAAGCAGCTCAAGCCTACCAAGCTGCTGCTGAACATAGCTTCACGTATTACGGACAGCTCGCCGCTGAAAGACTGCAAAACCTGAATGGCGTTACGGCCACACTGGTCTTTGCAACTCCAACAGACCCGTCTCCAGAGGAAAGCGCACAATTCCACGATAAATCAGTTGTTCGCGCAGCTAAACTGTTAGCAGAAACAGGTCGCTTGAGTTCATTTGAACGCTTCTCTTTTCACATTGATGACCTGCTGACGACCGTTCAGGAACATCAGATGCTCTCTGATCTGGCAATTTTTTACCTCAAGCCCAGAGCAGGTATTCGCGGTGGAAAAGCTGGGTTGGCCAAAGGCGTTGTCGCACCGGCAGCGGCATTTCCAATCGTTGCAATCCCTGACAGCCCAGATTCGGGCATAGCCGAACCAGCTTTGATACTTGCGTTATCCCGCCAGGAAAGCGAACTCACTCCTAACGCGATCAGCCACGCCAACGCTCATGGCATGATGCAATTATTGCCAGCTACAGGCCGTAACACAGCACGTAAAACAGGTTTGCCATACCGAACCAGCTGGCTAACAGACGATCCAGAATACAATTTCCGCCTCGGCCGTGGCTATCTGGACGAGTTGATTGAGCGCTTCAACGGATCATATGTGCTTGCACTTTCCGCCTATAATGCCGGCCCAAGCAGAGCATATCGCTGGGTGGAAGAATATGGTGATCCGCGCACGGGTGAAATTGACCCCATCGACTTTGTTGAAAGCATTCCATTTTCCGAAACGCGCAACTACGTTCAGCGCATCTTGGAGAACACACAGGTTTACCGACACCGCCTCACCGGCGATCCCACCAATATTCGTCTAGTCGAAGATCTGCACCGAGGCGGTTAATTCCAAGCATCCCTTGATGCAACGCACCATTTTTGGTGCGTTGCAACGATATATGCGACTAATCGCCAGCCTCACTCTTTAACCGCCACGACTTGACCATGCCTGCTGCGTGGTGCTGTTATTTCCTGAACATTGTAAAACTGACGTCAGAAGCAATACCTCGGGACGCATAATGAGCGACGAAATCCTTTCCTTGTCTTCCGGATTTCCGGACGGAGACGAGGCCCAATGGCGAGCACAGGTCGAAAAAGCCTTAAAAGGCGGAAAGCCTGAAAAGCTCAATTCAAAAACCTATGACGGCCTGACCGTAAAAGCGCTTTATCGTGAGGACGATTGGGCCGCATCTTCTGATTCAGCCGGATTGCCAGGGCAGTTTCCATATGTTCGCGGCACTAGCGCCTCAACAGATGCATATTTGCCTTGGGATATTCGTCAGATAATCTCTCATCCGTCTGTCGAACAGGCGAACACAGATCTGATTTATGACCTGGAACACGGTGTCAGCTCAATCGAGCTACGCATTGATGCAGAAGGTCAGCGCGGCGTTTGTGTTCGTACGACTCAGGACCTTGCCAAATTACTCGATGGCGTGCGTTTAGATCTTGCGCCAATCGGCTTGGACACAACAGGCGCATCAGCCGCATCTGGCATCGAAGCAGCCGCCCTGTTCATCGCTTATCTTGAAGACCAGAAATACGACTCTTCCACACTGAAGCTGTCATTCAATGTCGATCCAATTGGCACACTGACGCGTACGGGCGCACTGTCTGATTCAATTGAAAATACGCTCAGTGAAACAAGCGAGTTTACAAAGTCTGTCGCTTCACAATTTCCTCAGTCGACATCGCTACGCATAGATGCGCGCTCAATTCATGAGGCTGGCGGTTCAGAAGCTCAGGAAATCGCATATCTTGCAGCATGCGCCTCCGCCTATATGCGCACTCTAGTAGACGCAGTCATAACGCCCGATGAGGCCGCCTCCAGCTTCCTCTTCACACTTTCTGTCGGCCCCGAATATATTCTGGAGATCGCTAAGATCCGCGCGGCTCGTCGCGTGTGGGCGACCGTCGCCAAAGCTTTTGGCGCATCTGACAACGCCTGCACAATGACGCTTCAGGTTGTCTCTTCTCGCCGCATGCTGACTGCCCGCGATCCTTGGGTAAATATGTTGCGCGCAACCGCTTCATGTTTTGCTGGTGGCGTTGGCGGCGCTGATATCGTTACAGTGCGCCCCTTCACAGACGCTCTTGGCCTTCCAAGCAAGCTCGCACGTCGCATCGCGCGCAATACGCAGATCATTGCTCAAGAAGAATCCAATCTGGGTAAAGTCGTTGATCCAGCCGGCGGCGCCTGGAGTGTGGCAAAACTCGCCGACGAACTTGCAGAGACTGCCTGGTCGCTTTTCCAGGAGATTGAAGCAAAGGATGGCTTATTGTCTTCCCTTCAAGAAGGCCATTTCCAAGCCAAAGTCCTTGAAACGCGCGCCGAGCGTTTGCGCCATGTCGCGCATCGTAAGGTACAAGTCACAGGCGTGTCTGATTTCCCATTACTGGATGAAACGCCGGCAGAAGTTGTTAAACCTGATCTGACTGCAATTCTTGCGTCTGCTACTCCCCCCACGGGAACTAAACCAATCTCCAGGGCGCTCACAGACCTCGTTGCCGCATCTAAGAACGGCGCCACAATTGAGGACTTGTCCATAGAGTCAGAAGGTGAGCTTATTGATCCGCTTTGGCCTGTTCGTTTGGCAAAACCCTTCGAACGTCTGCGCAAATTTGCTGACGCATACGCAGAGAAGAAGGGCGGCCGTCCCAAAATATTCCTCGCCGCTATCGGAAAGCTTGCAGATCACACAGCGCGCGTAGGCTTTGCGACCAACTTCTTTGCAGCGGGCGGAATTGAGGCAGTTCCTGTAACAGGTGGTGCTGAAGCCCTTGGCAAAGCATTTGAAGCCTCAGGCTGTGAAATCGCATGCATTTGTGGATCTGACACTGATTATGGCGCACTCGCATCTGACGTCGCGCGCCAACTTGGCGCTGCGGGTGTCACACGCCTCTATTTGGCTGGTCGTCCGCTTGACGATTATGAAGCCAGTTGGCGCGAAGCGGGCATAGACGAGTTCATCCATGTGGGTGTCAATGTCGTTGCTGTCCTTGAACTCGCCCACAGTGAGCTTGGTCTCACATTGTAAATACGTTGCTGCGCACTCCGCAGCTTGGACATTTTGCTGCATCTCAAGAATTGATAGATAAAGAGATGTAAGGACACGGGAACAGATCGCCATGTCAGTCACACATCCTGATTTTTCCAAAATTGCTTTAGCAACGGCAACGCATGATGGCGCCTTTCCGGAAACATCCGGCAGCGATGCGTGGGTCACCCCTGAAGATGTTGAAGTAAAATCGCTTTATACGGCGGCTGATACCTCTAAACTGGACTATCTGGATGACTGGCCAGGCATCGCACCGTTTGGACGTGGCCCTTACCCGACCATGTACACTCAGCGTCCCTGGACAATCCGCCAATATGCTGGGTTTTCAACCGCTGAAGAATCCAACGCTTTTTACCGGCGCAACCTTGCTGCTGGTCAAAAAGGCTTATCTGTCGCTTTCGACCTTGCCACCCACCGTGGTTACGACTCAGACCACCCGCGCGTTATGGGCGACGTCGGCATGGCTGGTGTGGCGATCGACTCAATTCTCGACATGCGCACGCTGTTTGACGGTATTCCGCTCGACAAAATGTCCGTCTCCATGACGATGAATGGCGCTGTTCTGCCTATTCTCGCGCTTTACATCGTCGCGGCGGAGGAACAGGGCGTTTCCCCCGACAAACTTTCAGGCACCATCCAGAACGACATTCTGAAAGAGTTCATGGTGCGCAATACCTATATCTACCCGCCTGCGCCCTCCATGCGGATCATTTCAGACATCTTTGCGTACACCTCGCAAAATATGCCGAAATTCAACTCAATCTCGATTTCCGGCTATCACATGCAGGAAGCTGGCGCGACTGCGGACCTAGAGCTTGCTTACACACTTGCTGACGGTGTTGAATATATCCGCGCAGGCATCGACGCCGGTCTCGATGTCGACAAATTTGCTCCGCGCCTGTCTTTCTTCTGGGCGATCGGCATGAACTACTTCATGGAAGTCGCCAAAATGCGCGCTGGACGCCTTTTGTGGGCGCGACTTGTGGATCAGTTCAATCCCAAGTCAGACAAGTCATTGTCGCTTCGCACGCACTCACAGACATCAGGCTGGTCCCTAACCGCCCAGGACGTTTACAATAACGTCGTGCGCACCTGTTTAGAGGCCATGGCGTCAGCGAACGGGCAAACGCAATCACTTCACACAAACGCATTGGATGAAGCGCTAGCGCTGCCAACTGATTTCTCAGCGCGCATCGCCAGGAACACCCAAATCTTCCTCCAGCAGGAAGGCGGCGCTTGTCGCACAATCGACATGTGGGGCGGGTCATATTATGTGGAGCGCCTCACGCATGACCTCGCCGCGCGCGCATGGGCGCATATTCAAGAAGTTGAAGAGCTTGGCGGTATGGCGAAAGCCATCGAAGAGGGTCTGCCTAAACTGCGTATCGAAGAAGCTGCCGCCAAAACTCAGGCGCGCATCGACTCCGGCGTTCAAACGGTGGTCGGCGTCAACAAATTCCGCCTTGACGAACCTGAAGATGTTCCAGTCCTCAAAGTTGACAACGCGAGCGTACGCCAACGCCAGCTGGAAAAGCTCGCCACATTGAAAAGCAATCGTGACGACAATCTTGTCCAACAGAAACTCAATGCAATTACAAAGTCTGTTGAAACAGGCGAAGGCAATTTGCTTGCTCTCGGAGTTGACGCTGCACGCGCGCACGCAACTGTTGGTGAAATTTCCGAAGCGATTGAAAAAGTCGTAGGCCGCCACAAAGCCGTTATCAAATCGATTCAGGGTGTTTATGCTTCTGGAATGACTGCTAAATCCGATCAAGTTGAAAAAGCGCGCAAACTAGCCGAAACGTTTGAAGAAAATGAAGGACGCCGTCCACGTATTCTAATTGCCAAAATGGGTCAGGACGGACACGACCGCGGTCAGAAAGTTGTTGCTTCCGGCATGGCGGACCTTGGTTGGGACGTTGATATTGGACCACTTTTCCAAACACCCGACGAAGCCGCGCGCCAAGCGGTTGAAAACGATGTGCATGTGGTTGCAGCCTCATCACTAGCCGCTGGACACCTCACTCTTGTGCCAGAACTCAAAAAAGCACTTGCCGACCAGGGGCGTGAAGACGCTATGATCGTCGTAGGCGGAGTCGTACCGCCTCAGGATTATGATGCGCTTTACGAAGCTGGCGCGGCTGCCATCTTCGCTCCAGGCACTGTTATCGCTGAGGCTGCGGCTCAATTGATCGAGAAACTGAACGCCCAGCTGGGACACACTTAGGGAGCATCAGTCGCAAAATGCCGAAACAAGAAACCGAACTGGACCGTTGGCTTCAAGGCTTGTCTCAGGTGGTTAGCGAAGTGTTGTGGCGCGACTGGGATCCGATGGACATAAACGAAGATCCAAATTCTGAAGGCGTTTATGATGCGCTTGTCCCCGGCGTATTACGCTTGTTACTCAACGAAGCGCCACCTTCCGAGGTTGCAGATTACTTATGGAAAATCGAGGAAGAAGACCTAAAACTCTCGGTTTCTCAAACAGATACCGTTGATGCGGCGAACATGCTGGTCAACGAGGCGCGCCTTTACATGGATGACCATCCCCGTCCCGATCAACAGGAATAGCTCCCAAACACCTCCTGTAAGAAGACCCGTAGTTACCCCATCACAATGACCAGTACAAAGCCCCCAACTCTGACCCCAGAGATATTAGCGACACGCGCTGGTCTAGCTCGCGCCATCACACGCGTTGAATCCAAGCGTGTCGATCATCAGCAGGAAGCTCGAAAACTCCTCGCTGACGTTATGCCAAAAACGGGAGGCGCCCGGCGTATCGGCATTACCGGCGTGCCTGGTGTTGGAAAATCAACCTTCATCGACGCATTTGGCTCGATGCTAACAGGCCTGGGATTGAAAGTTGCTGTTCTGGCAGTTGATCCGACGTCTCGTCGCTCGGGCGGTTCTATCCTTGGCGACAAGACCCGTATGGAGCGTTTATCGACAGACCAAAATGCTTTTGTACGCCCCTCACCTGCTGGCGACACGCTTGGCGGCGTTGCGCGGAAAACGCGCGAAACGCTTCTACTCTGTGAAGCAGGCGGATACGATGTCATTCTCGTCGAAACCGTGGGTGTCGGGCAATCAGAAACGGTCGTCGCTGATATGGTCGACATCTTCCTCGTCTTAATGCTGCCGAACGCGGGAGACGAATTGCAGGGCATAAAAAAGGGCGTCTTGGAGGTCGCTGACCTTATCGCTGTCAACAAAAGTGATATTGACCCCAAAGCAGCTAAACGCGCAGCATCGCATTATCGCAACGCCATGCACATCCTCGAGCCAGTTGATACGTCCTGGGATCCTCCGGTGATTACAATCAGTGGAGAAACCGGAGACGGGCTTTCGGAACTCTGGGAAACGTTGGAGCTACACAAGAACAAGACAACTGCGTCTGGTTCTTTCGCCCGTCGCCGCAGCGAACAACAAATCCGCTGGATGGATGAACTGATCTCAGACGGATTATCGGCTGCTTTTGCCCGGCACCCTTCTGTTAAGCAACTCTCTATGGGCTTACGAGCAGATGTTGCGACCGGCCGCATTCCTGCCAGCGCCGCTGCAGATCAACTCCTTGATGCTTTTTTGAAGCACGAAAATGTTGGTGGCTGAAATGGATGCGAAAGCCTGGAAAGAAGGCGGATGCCACTGCAAACGCGTTCGATTTAAAGTCGCGCTAGCAGCAAGAATTGAAGTGGAAGATTGTAACTGCTCAATCTGCCTTATGTCTCAAAACGCTCACATTATCGTCCCCGCATCAAACTTCGAACTGATCAAAGGTGAGAAAGACTTAATAACGTATACCTTCAACACAGGCGTCGCACAGCATTTGTTCTGTCGTTATTGCGGTGTCAAAAGCTTCTATATACCACGATCCAACCCTGATGGACGCGCGGTTACTTGGCGATGCTTAGATAACCCAAACGATTTTGAAAGCGTCCAAGTCAACCAATTCGACGGGGTTCACTGGGAAGCAAACGCTGCGGTACTTTCGCACAAATCCAAGAACTGAACGTTCAGACTTTTTCCTGCACGGTTGCATCGACTAAATTCAGACATTGATCGACCCACTTGTCCCGTTGAATGCGCCCCTTAAACGACAGATATCCATTTACCCAATTCATTTCATCATCTGTCCATTCGGCTATCTGGCGGAAGTAATAAACTCCTAGACCATTAAGTGTTTTCTCAATCTTCGGACCGACACCGGAAATACGTTTGAGATCGTCCTTATTTCCCGTTGAAGGAGCCGACAGAGAGGCTGGTCGCCCTGTTGCAGAATCACCCTCTACATAATCTTCACTCAATTGCATCTGTTTCAAAAAAGATGCTGAAGGCGAATGACTTGTCACGATCGTCAGATCTGACAGTGTAATGTCCGAAACTGACTTCTCTTGCGTTTCGCCTCGCGATGACAAAACGGAGGAATTTCCGCGACTAAGCGGAGAAATTTTCGGAAGCGATCGAGAGCTGACGTATTTCAGCTTGCTTTCCAGGTATTGATTGCGAAGATCAACTTGCTCAGTTTTATCTCGGTAAATAAATTTATCTGTTGAATCTATATTGGTTTTGGCATGCATCAGGCAAAGAGACAGATATTTGTTTCTCCACTCCAGCCGCTCCTCACCCGGAACCAATTCAAATCCAGGCGAAACAGCTTCATTGCTAAGAGTTTTATTCTCTTGTTCCGCTATTGAAAATCTATTGAGTTTAAATTCTAAGTATCTCATTCGCCATGATAGGCGTTCCTGAGCCATTGTATCGTTGATGGCCGTTTTATTTCCCGCATTAGCCGCTTGTTCTCTGGCGACTTTCAGCTCCTTCTCAAGGAGTTGCAGTCGTTCCTCTAGGTATCTGGAACGCCAGTTCAGCTGGTCTTGAGGCTGGGTTTCGATAGCGGAGGCGCCATACTCGTTATCATCTGTTGGGTGCTCAGCGCATGGTTTATCTGCTACGACTGAATCTCCGAATAACCTGTTCTCTTCTTCAAGATATCGCACACGGCCTTCTAGATACCTGTTTCGCCAAATGAGGGATTGTTCTGAATTTTGATCAGATTTCGCTGGCGCAGCGCCAAACGCCCCCGTCGATAGCAATCCGATACGCTCGCGTCGCCTCAGCGCAGCTGCGCTAATTCGGTCATGTTCTAATTCTTCGTCCCAAGATTGGGGCTGAGAAACGCCATTTGCTCTGTCTTGTAATGGAATATGCCCAAACTGGTTACGCGGCAGACACTCAAGCAGATAAGATGTCCGAGCTTCCAGATAACGATTTCGCCACTTTAACTTCGTAAGCTCGATCTCAGAATCGACTATCGGTTCCCCATCCTTTTGCCCAAGGAAAGTAGGGATTTTTTCGTATTGACCGAGCTTATTTTCCAAATACGTATTTCGTGATTCCAGAAATCTCAGGCGCCAGTTGTCGCAAGTCGCAGCATTTGCTTCAGGCGGCACAGACTGTCGTTCAATTGCTGCTTCTACAACGGCAAGCTTTGCTCTTAGGCCACTATTTTCATCTCGGTGATGTTCCACTTCCTGCAGAAGCGCACGAACCTGTTCATTGGCCTGTTCGGTGACTGTGTTTACGTCATCCAATCTCTCTGTTTGATTGGCTTCAGTTGGCGCTTCAGCAGGGCTAAGCTGCGAGGCATACCCGCACAATGCCCATCCTATCAGTCCGCCGAAACCTGCAGCCAGCAAAATCCAAAATAGAATTTGGGACACCAACCATATCATTGTGTCACCCTTTCGCGTTTTGCAATCACATCCACATCCAACTGAAAGTTAGGCGGCAGTTCGGAGAGCCCTTCTAGCATGCTTGCATAGAGGTTCTTCTCAACCTCGCCTGTTAGATGGAAGACACCCCTCTCAAGGTACAATTCTCCGCTTTCAAACTGAGTGAAATAATCGAGCATTAAAACAGCTTGATCAGTCCACCCAACTTCTCCTCCAATCGCCATGTGATCCTTCACCGGCCCTTCAAACTTAAATTGGGCTAAATTATAAAACAGGTCTCGCGCAACAATATCCGGGATGTTTCCGGTCATGGACAACTGATCTGCCTCAATCGTTGCGGCCCAATGATAAGGACCTGTGATATTTGTTATCACCACCAATGAATGTGATGCGCCCAAAGCAGCTTCGGCAATTTGATCCATTGCAGACATGCTAGCTGCATCTCCTGTGATCCTGATTGCATCATCTGTCAGCTCAACATATCCCGTTTCCAGGCCGTTTAACTGCTCCAGCCCAAAACGTGCTGCAGACGCCCAATCCACATCTGTTGGCGCACCTTGCGCAAATTCGGAATTATCAATGACTCTGCCCGGAAACGAACGATATGCTGCGTCGAATATCTCTTTCTTTTCTGTGCGGGATGAAACGTATCCAGAGAAAGTGACAAACCCTTCTTGTTTGTCTGCTCGCCAAAAATATGGGGCTGCTATCGACACGACCTCTGATTGATTAAGCACCTTGGTTACGCCGCCGCTTACCACACCGCCCGGTCCTAACGATGTCAAAACAGCGATCTCAGCACTTTCAACTTCAGTCTGAGATGAGGCATATCCTGAAAGCCTGATTGTCTGCCCGTCTACTTCAATTTCCGCCCAATTATGTCCGCCTGACACCAATGCGTTTTTCGCTTCCTGATATATCTTTGCTTCCAACCTTGTCGCTGTTGTTATCCCAAGGTAGACGACGCACGCCATGATGAATAAAACGCTGATTAACCCAGCGAAAAACAAGCGTTTCCTGTTGGCCCTATGCTTTGCTTTTATGTAGTCAGATCGCGTCATGGTTTGATTGGGAATGAAGAACCGAAATTAAAATAAGAATACACACGCGTGTGCGTGAGAAAATGTCCACAGCTTACCTATCATACTGCGGATATGAATTTTCACAGCGAGTTTCGCGTTCCAGGAGACATTTAATAAATGACGCACGCGCGTTACGAGCACATCACAAGCTCGTCAAACCCAACAATTAAACTCCTGCGAGGCCTGGATAGAAAGAAAATCCGACTAGATTCTGGTCTGTTCATATCCGAAGGCGAGCGCCATTTGCGAGAAGCGTTGAAATTTGGCTGGTCTCCAAAAATCGTCTTGGTTTCATCTGACAAACTAGCAACTGGCGAAATTGATCACACGCTCGAAATTGCAGAAAAGCTCGGCGCCCGCATTTTAACGACCACACCCAAATTGCTGTCTTCGGTTTCACGCAAGGACAATGCGCAAACCGTCATCGCTGCGTTCGAACAAAAACATTCAACACTCGAACAACTTGAGAGCACTGGCACCGCACGCTTTATCGCGCTTTTTGAAGTCAGAGACCCAGGTAATCTGGGGACTATTCTAAGGACAGCAGACGCTGCTGGCGTCGCTGGGGTCATTCTGGTTGATAACTGTTGTGATCCATTTTCTGTAGAATGTGTGCGCGCCACCATGGGAGCCCTGTTCTCGGTAAAAGTGGTTGAATGCCATTTCAACGATCTTTGCGAATGGCGCACCCGAACCGGCGCCCAAATGATAGCCGCATCAATTAACGGGGATTGTCGCCACGATATGGCAAAATACACGGACCGGACCATTCTCCTTATGGGAAATGAACAGTCTGGCATCCCTTCGGAAAACGAGAAGGAGTGCGATACGCTCGTACGTATTCCTATGGCAGGCGCCGCAGATAGTTTGAACCTTGCGCAAGCCACAGCAATCATGACGTATCAGATCTGGAAGGAGGCTGGATATGACGGCGCCCACTAATGAAACGCCATCTGGACAGTTCAAACTACTAAGCTCTGATGACTGGCAAGATTATGCGCTTTTAGACAGCGGTAATGGCCGTAAGTTGGAACGATTTGGTAAGTTTACCTTTGATCGACCAGATGCTCAGGCACTTTGGCCACCTCAAAATCCAGTTGAGTCGTGGAGAACGAGCGGCGTTTTCACAAGTGGCGATGATGAGGACCGAGGCGCATGGAAATTTTCCGGCGCTCCACTCCCCGAAAGCTGGAAATTACAATGGAACAGCTTAACGATACAGGCGCGCTGCGCCGCATTTCGCCATATGGGCTTATTTCCAGAACATTCCGTTCACTGGCGATGGGCTGCAGATAAAATACGAAAAGCAAACCGCCCAACGCGCGTTTTGAATCTGTTTGGATACACTGGGGTAATGTCGTTAGCCTGCGCGCAAGCGGGCGCTGAAGTTGTTCATCTGGACGCTTCCCCCAAATCCATCGGATATGGCAAGGAAAATCAGGACCTTTCCGGCCTTAATGACCAGACGATTAGATGGATTTGTGACGATGCGTTGAAGTTTCTACGTCGTGAGGAACGCCGAGGCCGCCGCTATGATGGCATTATTTTAGATCCGCCCAAATACGGCCGCGGCCCCAAAAAAGAAGTCTGGCAACTGGATGAAGGTTTAAAAGAACTACTGCAGCTTGTACGTAACGTGCTGTCAGACGATCCTCTGTTCGTGATCCTGACAATATATGCCGTTCGTCTATCTTATATCGCTATAGGACAAGCTCTCGCGTCATCATTAGCAGGATGTGGCGGCGCATTAGAATGGGGCGAGATGACTATCAAGGAACAAGCGCGAGGTTTTGAGTTGCCCACCGCCGTGTATGCGCGATGGGCAAAGGACCTTGAATAGGCGCAGCTCTATCCTTTGATTCTAAGACCAAGTCTTAGATTGCGTGGTTCGCCCGGAAAGTATCGATCCTGTCCAAATGCAAAATCCGCCCTATCCGCGTACCGCTCGTCCAACAGGTTCGATAAACGCGTAAAGACCTCTACTCGCTCATTAAGCGCGTAACGACCACCTAAATCAACCACAATGTGGCCGTCATAACTCGCTGTGTTCGCGGCGTTTGTGTAGTATTCGCCAATATATTCCAAATCAACGTAAGCAGCTAATTTCTGCCCCTCATAAGACAGCGACATATCTGCTAACCATTTAGGCGCGGTGTCCACCTCCGCACCTGCTACAATGCGCTCAGCTACATTATCAACAACACGCGTAAAGTCATAAGTGTGTTCAGCATAAGACACCTGACCGGAAGCATTCCAACCATTATTCCAGTCGTATGATAGACTGCTTTCCACCCCCCAATGATCGGTGCGACCGAAAGGCATATTCAACCTATTAGCATCTCGGAAAAAGAAGTTACGCTTTTCCATCACGAACGCAGCAATCTCATAAGAAAGGCCCGAACTCAGAGACTTTCTCCTTACCCCAACCTCAAAACTATCGAGCGTTTCAACTTTTATTTCGCCCGCTTGTTGATTTTCCTGAAGGCGATACAAATCACTTGCTTGAGGCGCACGTTGTCCGCGGGCTACATTTGCAAAGATCGTCCTTTCATCGTCCAGCGCATAATCAACGCCAAGTTTCGGCGTAAATAATTCAAACTCATCTGTGCGGTCTTCAACCACAAGAAAACGACCAAACGACCCTACTTGGGTGTTGGTTTGATAATCATATTCGTGTTCTTCAACGCGCAACCCCGCCAGAACGGAAAAACTCTCTATCGGCATCCAGATAATCTCTCCGAAAGCCGCCGCACTGATTGTCTCAACATCATAATCATAATGGACACCCTGCGGAAAAGTCGGTCCAGTCGGTCCATCCGGGCCAAAACTAAACCCTTCACGCTCTTGTGTTTCCTTAAGATACCCGTCCGCCCAGTTAAAATCCGCACCGATAATCCACTTGAAGGCAGGATTTGAATAGTCGGAATACCTGGTATTCAGCCCCGCACTGTCATGTCCGTTTTCTTCCAAGCCCTCATAAGGCAGGAAATGTTGTAAAAACTCCATCTCCTGATGAATAAGATAAGGCGCAAATGATAACTCGCCTGTTTTGAATCGCGTGCGGATCCATGAATGCGCCCGGATCGAACTAGCATCTCGAAATGCTTCCGGCGCACTATTTGTTTTAGACAGGTCCTTATTCTCGTAGGCATCTTCACCCTGAATGAATGTCGCGGTTTCCTGATTCAGGTTCACACCAGTAATCGTCGTCACGACATTCCAGCGACCTATATCAGTCTCGTTCGCAAATGTAAGCTTTTGCATGTCGATACCAGAAGCTTCGCGCCAACCCGCATCATGATGAAAAGAAACATCTAAACGGTTGGAAGGCCCTGACACCGAAGCGTCCGCTTTGTATCTCTCCAGTGTCGAAGCACTAAATGTAGCGATGTATCCTGGTTCAGTTTCGCTTGGAGTGGAATGTAGGAAATTGAATAGCCCATGAACCGCATTTGATCCGTACTTGGCAGATCCCGGCCCACGAACAATTTCAATTTCATCCGCAAGCTCATGATGGATTTCGAAAAGTGCGTTCACATTTCCAAAAGCTGGCGCTCTTACTGGTGTGCCGTTTTCCAAGAGCAGAAAACTTCCTTGCCCTGCGCCCCCAGTGAACACTGGCGATCGCAATGCTATCAGATGTTCCTGACCGGAGTTTATCTGAACGTTCACCCCAGGGGTCGCATTCAACACTTCTGCTGGATGATCAGCACCAATCTGCTCAATTTGTTCCTGATCAACACGAACATATGCACCAGGCGCTTCAATTGAGCGGTCACCATATATTTCGATAACGCTCAACTTATCTGAAGTGTTATTCTCAAAGCTTTCTGTCGTCGCTGATTGAGCTTGCGCCAATGGCGATAGCAGCACCCAAGCAGATGCAAGTGACATTGAGGATCGAACCAACATGAGGCGTCCCATTCTCCCAGTTTGATTTTTTATTATTTTCCGCGTGCTTTACTTGATGAACAAAGCCTCCGGCAACACGCCCACTACCGCTCCGGACATACATGTCGCCAACGTGCCTGCAAGCAATGTCTTCCATGCGAGTGACAGGAAAATATCGCGACGTTCTGGCTCAATGATGGACAACCCGCCAATCAAAATTCCAATCGAACCAAAGTTGGCAAACCCACAAATAGCGTGTGCTGTGATGATACGAGAACGCTCGCTCAATTGGTCTTCGGGAACTGATGACAGATCAATAAACGCCACAAATTCGGTCAACACAGTTTTAACACCCATCAAGGAACCAGCAGTCTGTGCTTCTTCCCACGGCACGCCAATCAACCACATCAATGGTGAAAAAATCCAGCCAAGCATCAACTGAATGGATAGTGGTTCTCCAGCAATACCGATTGGCAGCATGCCCAATAAGGCATTGATCATATACAGTAATGCCAAAGCAGCGATAAGCATGGTTGCAATGTTGAGGACAATTTTCATCCCGTCTGATGCGCCCGTTGCAAACGCATCCATCGTAGATTGATACGTAAAGTCAGGGTCATGCGCACGCGATTGTGGCTCAGTTTGTTCCGGCACGAGCGTCAACGCGAGAGCCACTGCTGCCGGCGCCGCCATAAAAGACGCGGTCAACAGCTGAGCAAGCGGATTGGAAAGGACGCCCTCTAAAAAGGATACATAGATTATCAGCACTGACCCTGCGATGGTGGCAAAACCTGACGTCATCAGAATGAATATTTCTGACCGCGTCATGCCCTTAATGTACGGTTTTACAAGAACAGGCGCTTCCGTCATCCCCATGAAAATGTTCGCAGACACAGCCAGACTGGTTGCTCCCCCCAATCCCATTGCACGGGAAAACACATAAGCAAACGCACGTGTGATTAATCGCAAAATTCCCCAATGCCAAAGCATGGCGGAAAGAGCTGCAACCACAATGACAAGCGGAAGTATCTGGAAAAAGAATAGAGGCGGTGGCCCGCCTTGACCAATTTCTTCTACCGGAAAACTAGTGTTGTCTCCTACATACCCAAACACGAAACTTGTTCCTGCCCGTGTTGAATCCTGAAGAAGTTGAACAAATCCGTTTGGTTTGTCGCCCTCACCAAAAAAGCTATCAATACCAAATAACTTAGGTAACCCAAACAAGGTCAGCGCAAATACAAACTGCAGAAGTATGGCGCCGATTACAACTTTCCTTGGAAAAAGAGACCGTTTCTCCGACAGCGCCCAAGCGATCGCGACAATTGCCAATATTCCAATCATGGCGCGCGCGTTATCCCAGCCCCATTCCATACAGCCTAATCCTTGTGTGATTTAACGCGCCCTGAAACGCACAGCCCCGAAAAAGATGAAAACATTGAATTCCATCCATGATCTTCAGAATCAAGTGTTCTCATCATACCTCTGACGATTCACTGAGTATCGTGATATTTAAAGCCCATCAGTTACCCGATACAGCTTCATCATTAACCTGAGGCGTTTCTTCTGGGTTTTCCATTATGCGCCGCAAGAAACCAGGTGTGACGGCAGACAGCGGATTTATTGCTACCCGCGCACGTTCAAGCGTGCCACGCACAGAATAGGTAACGGCAAAAACGCCCTCTCCTTGCCGCGATACAAACAGATCGCCAATGATTGGAATGCCGCCTAGTGCTGAGTTCACGCCAAAGGAAGGCACAATAACTCCGTCCAAACTGATGCCTTCGCCATCAAGAGCCGTCCATCCACGCATAGTTAAACCCATCGCCGGGCCTGAAGCCCGAGCGCCGGGAAATTCGAACCGACCATCTTTCAGGCGAACTGGCGCATCAATTGAAGTGAAGAGAACACCATCTCCATTCAGGACGTCCGCTAATCCCCTCAAGCTCGCAAGAGAAAACATTTGAGCAAGCAGCGGCGCGTCTTTTAACCGGACATTGTCCATATGAACCTGGGCGGCTCCGAGCGAGTCTGAAAACACGCCGTTGACGTTCAGCGTGCCACCAAGCAGGTAATCTGTTTTGGTCAATGTCTTGACCACGAATCCCGCATCATCAGACCGCAAATCAAAGATTAGCTCATCGCCCTGCCTGTCGAGTGTGGCTTCCACTCCTTTTCCGCGCGAAATTGTTCCTGAGACCAGCGCTCTTCTCAGTTCTGAAGCGGCCATATCAACAACTACTTTAGCGTTTAAAAGTTCAGCCCCTTCTCGGAGTTTCATTTTATCAACAGCAAGGTTGGTCAAAACGTTGACTCCAGGACCTGAGGCCCCGCCACTAAAGTCTGTGACACCATCCAGCCATGGGCTGGCATCCATAAATGGTCCCGATACGTTTATGCGTACGTCACCTTCTGAATTACGTGACAGATCACCACGAAGATCTAGTCGGTCTTCCGCGAATATGCGCTCGATTGT
Source organism: uncultured Hyphomonadaceae bacterium (assembly GCA_964342355.1). Lineage (GTDB taxonomy): Bacteria > Pseudomonadota > Alphaproteobacteria > Caulobacterales > Hyphomonadaceae > Hirschia. Next base: position 17,015 of record CAYFFG010000008.1, on the reverse strand, counting down.
TGCTCGCCGCACACCACTTTCAGCATCAAAGACAATTTCCCCCGCAAGCTCTAGCCCAACAGCGCGAATATCGCCTGTTGCAACAGCTTCGCCATCAGAAGAACGACCATATCGCACTTCTCCTACAGCTGGGTATCCGAACGGTTTCAACCAGCCAATCTCAGACAAGTCGATTGCCGAATGTGTAAAATCAAACTTCGCATTGATGAACTCAAAATTACGCCCATCTCCGGACGCATTAAGGCTCATTTCAGCTTCACCCTGCATGAGTGTGCGTGCTGCAACGCCGAACGCATTCATGAAGTCTGGCGTAACAACAGCCTCTGCCGTTAACTTGGTTCCAGTCGGATCATCAAACACTTGATCCCATACAAACTCGACCGGGGCTGGTCCAAACTTGCCAGCTCCTCGCAACATCATTTTATTCTGGGTAACTTCTACATCGACATCCGTGCGAACCAGTCCAAAGCCCGCATGCAGATCTGGAACGACTGCATTTACAAATCCCCCCGTCACCTTGATATCGATGTCTTCAATATCCACCCCATCGCCCATAGGACGGTGAACTTCAATATCTAACCCTCCAAGGCCCGCCATACGATCAACAGCCAATCCGTAATTTTCACCTAGTTTCAAACGAGACTGATCCAGCATCTGCATCAGATCTGACAAATCTCCACGGGCCGAAGTTTTGATAATCGAAGTCGCGCCAGCAGGATGAAACTGGGGAAGGTCGACCATACCGCCCTCAAGCACCCAGCCATTCAATTCCGCCTGATCAAGTTCAATGGACAAACTATTTCCGCGTAAGCGACCTTTGCCGGATGCGTCTGTGATTGCCGGCAGATCCTCAAGAAACGAAATTTCTGCATCTTCAACCCAGAAATCCAGGGTCAGATGCTTATTCGGTAACAACCCTTGAGAATTGGCACCAGGCGGCAATTCTAGATCCAGCTTCAGTTTCGTAGCCTGACCTGCATGCACATTTTCTTGGGCCCAATTTCGAGCGCCAGCCCCTAAATTGACCGGCCAAAACGCTAAGACCTGATTGGGTTGAACTTTGCCTTCACCCTCGGCTTGAAATTCCACGCCTATTCGCTGGGCAAGTGTTTTTGACTCCGTATCAGCTTCACCTGAACCATCTAAATCACCCGCAATTTGCGTCTCAAGATAAATACGGCCATTTCCAGTCGCGTTCAAATTCTCTAATCGACCAATGACGCGTTCAAACTCAAACTCATTGTTCAACGGACGCCACAACCCAGTAAAATCGACCGCTTCTAGCTCCCAAGGCAATTCAAAGATCGGCGTAACATCGACCCATGTATCACGTAAGCCGAAGGTAACCGGTATTTCTGGTTCGTTGACGCCCTGAAAAAAAGGACTGAGGTCTGTCCAGCCGTCAAACCTGCCCTTCAACTTCGCAGAGTCAATATTGAGCTGCGTGAGATCAAGGCGGCGTGTTTCGAGGTCCAGCAACACCTCAAGGCTTATGGCATTGATATCATAGCGCGCATCGTTCCAAACAATTGTCCCAGACTCCCCGGCTGCTGAGAATTGAACCGTCTGCAGTCCTTCTTCCTCCGTTGCAGCCCCACCAAAATTGAAATCCGTCACCCCTTCATACCGAACAGGAAAATCTTCAGCTGCCAGAAATGCGGCTAACCTTTCAGGATCCGCTTCCACAACGCCAATTTCAAATGAAAACCGTTCTACAGCCGCGTCTGTGTAAAAAGAAATTTGCATAGCGCTGGGCGCGTCTTCACCCTCCAGATCTGCGGACACATCTACCAAGACGCCATCAGAGTTTGCTTCCCACGCACCATTGGCATCCAGCGCAGTCCACGAGATGCCTGAAACTTTATCTGTCAGATCAAAGTCAAAGTTTGAAAACTCAACACGTTCAAAAGAACGTTGTGTGATCGCCGCTCTCAATTGAGGTATGAGCGTTCGCCATTCGGTTACATCCACATTGGACGTGGTTGGTATCGATGCCTCAGGAAGTAAGGGTTCTGTGTCTCCATTTGCTGATACAAGCAGCCACTGACCACTCTCATCACGAAGCAAAGACGCTCTGCCATGAGCGACCTGTAAAGTGTGGACTTTGAAATCACCTTTAATCAAGGCAGTCGTTTCGATTTCAATCGCACCGCGTTCCGCTGTGGCCTGTACGTTACCGTTACGGTCAAATGCGGTTACGCCACGAACTGTCGCTTCAATTGATTTTTTGTCCAAAGACCATTCCAACGCCAGTGTTTCAACACTGACTTTTCTGCCATCCCGCGCTCTTGAAAGCGCCGCCTCAACCTGAGGCTTTAGAAATGCTAGATCCAGAGGCCCCTGAGACAGGCGCCACGCCAAAACGCCAGCGCCAACAATTGCTGACAACACCAGCACGGCTAAAATCTCCAGGATAAGCATTCTGATGGAGAGTTTCATATGCCGCTGTTGGTCCTTCGCTGGAATCGATGCGCAATAGTCAGGTTAGCGTTCGCTGCAAACGGCGTACACTCATGGTTACATGCAAATAAAGGCAATTCGAATGACAACATTAAATATTGGCGACAAAGTGCCCGAATTTTTGCTACCCATTGCTGACGATCGCGAAATTTCAGCCAGCTCCCTAAAAGGGCATCGCTTTATAATTTACTTCTACCCCAAGGACGACACGCCGGGCTGCACGCGTGAAGCAATTGAGTTCTCGCAGAAACGCGAAACTTTCAAGTCAATGGAAATTGAAGTCATCGGTGTATCGAAAGACACACTGGCTAAACACTACAAGTTCGCCCAGAAGCACGAACTTAACATTGTGCTTGGGTCTGATGAATCGGGCGAAGTCTGCGAAGCATTCGGCGTCTGGGTCGAAAAGAAAAACTACGGCCGTACCTATATGGGAATTGAGCGCTCTACATTTTTGATCGACAGAGCCGGAAACATAGCAAAAATCTGGCGGAAGGTTCGAGTTCCAGGTCATGTTGAAGCTGTTTTAGAGGCTTGCAAGGCAATTAGTTAACCATTAACCCCCATAATCTTCATGGGTTTGAGGATATGTACGGCTCAGATTCATATTAAGGGCTTGAAATTTGCATTTATTAGGTTGCTGATTTTTAACATTCGCGACCATAATGAATGGAAAACTCAGTGAAAAACGGTGAAATGGGCTTCGCTTGTCGGCAAATGTGCGTTATTCATTCGCACGAACCAGCGAAGTTGAATTTTAACGGATTCGAACATCGGGTTTAGAGTGGCATAAACATAGGCGAAACAGATATGGCGGACCAAGTGAAGGCGCGGGCAAGAGCAATATTTGATCGCGTTTTTCCAGAAAGACAGATCTATCACCGCAGCGGCGGTTCTGTTCGATACGTATCCGTAAGCCCATTCCAACAGGCTCTTTTCGCAAGCAGTGCGACACTCGTCGTGGGGTGGTGCGTATTCGCGACAGCGAACACTCTTATGCGGGGCCCCTCTAACAATTTCCAATCTGCTGCCGACGAACGTCGCATTGCAAAAATGGAACGTTGGCTTCAAGCTTCTCAAGCACGCGAAGCCGCAGCACTTTCGCTTCTGGAAGAAAAAACAATCGCTTTCACAGAAGCCACCAGCGAATTTGAGCGCCGCCACGCAACACTTAAAAACCTGTTGGGCGCGCTAAAAGGTCAAAATTCAACAGAAGAACTCGCCCTGAAGGGCAATGGTAGCGGTGTCCTTGTCGATTCGACAATCGAAGAAGCTGATGCCCGTGTTGGTCGCCAAACACCAGGGGTAACAGCCACTGTGGAAGTCGCTGGATTTCGTGCGCAAATTGATCGTCTGCGCGCCGAACAATACGCCTTCCTGGACAACGCGGAAGATCAAGCCGTTGAGCGCGCCGAACGTATGCGTGGTATTCTGCGTCTGACAGGAGTTGGCGTGGGTCGCGTAATCGATCAAACAAACAGCACACAGCTAGGCGGCCCTCTAATCGAAGTTAATGCTCTTAACGGATATTCTTCTGAACTCGACGGAGAAGGATCTGAATTCTCCTCTCGAGTGCAAGAAGTTGCGGCGCGCCTACAAGAAGCACAGCTTTTTGAAGATTTAATCCACGCTATGCCGCTTGGGGCGCCTGTCGGCGTTGCTTACCGCGAGACCTCAGGGTACGGTAAGCGCCGTGACCCATTCACAGGTCGCCTTGCTTGGCACTCGGGTATGGACATGGCGGCATTCAGAAATGCGCCGGTCGTATCTGCTGCTCCGGGAAAAGTCGTTTTTGCTGGGCCTAAAGCCGGTTATGGTCGCGCCGTTGAGGTGGATCATGGCTTTGGCTTTAAAACTCGTTACGGCCACCTTGCCAGCATTAGTGTAAAAAAAGGCGATACCGTCATACTTGGTCAAAAAGTTGGTGGTATGGGTACAACTGGCAGATCTACGGGCGTGCACCTTCACTATGAAGTTCACTTCCGTGGCAAAACGTATGATCCAATCAAGTTCTTAAGGGCCGGAAAACATGTTCACGAAGGGTAAAACACCTGACAACACCACACCGACAGGTGCAAAACCTGTTTCAGCTCCGACTGCGCCACCGGCCGCTGACCCAAACAAGCGCGCACCTACGCCAGCAAACCGCGCTGCGCCTTCGATCGTCAGCGCGGACGTGAAAATGAAAGGCTCTGTTGTATCACAGGGCGAAGTTCAGATTGATGGTCAAATTGAGGGTGATATTCGTGCCTCCTCTTTGACAATCGGCAATACTGGCGCTGTGACTGGTGAAGTTATTGCGGAAACGGTTATCGTTCGGGGTTCAGTAAAAGGCATGGTGCGCGGCAAGAAAGTTCAGCTTTGCACTGGCGCAAAGGTTGAGGGCGACATCACTCACGCTTCGCTTTCCATTGAACCAAACGCGATCTTTGAAGGTCAGGTCCGTCATTCACAGGACCCGCTATCAGCGCCGCCTAAATCTGAAACGCCTAGCGTTTAATTTTAGTCTGCGTCATTTATTTGAAAAGCCCGCCAACGAGTATTCATTGGCGGGCTTTTTAGATTTTTAAGGGAAGCTTATTTTCCAGCCTACTCTTCAAGCAGGTGGTTTCTGATTGCTTCTAGCTCGGTTGCATTTATGTCGAGTTCAGACTGGACATAGTCGACAACACTACCGTGCTCAGCTTCTATCTCCGCAAGGACTGTTTCGATGTAGACAGGATTTGAGCGCATAAGTGGCTCAAGAAGTTCTGGCGGAAGCTGCGCAAGAAACGCATAAGAACTGTTTTCAACATTAGCGCCTTCCCCTGTAAACTCTTCCATATAGTCGACAACTTGTTCTGAAAGCGCGTAATCTTGAACAACAACCTCTCTTGGCACACCAAGTGTCGTGAGAATAAGCGCCGCGCCAACACCTGTTCGATCTTTGCCAGCAGAACAGTTAAATGCCATCGGCAGATCACCACTAGCTAAACTATCGAACATCACTTTGTAAGCAGGTTTTTGCTGATCAAGGATGGATGAATACATAGCCGTCATCACAGTTGTGACTTTTTCCGGCGTCAGTTCGGGATCCATGAACACTTTGGCAAAGTCGCCCGCCATGTCGCCTTCTGTCGGATCAGGGAAGGTCAGATATTCGACATTTCCTGCCGACCAGTTCGTGGGTTCTGCTTCGCGTTCTTCAGCTGACCGAAGATCACAAACCACCTCAATACCTAGTCCACTGAGGTAGGAATAGTCAGAAGCTGTCAAATCACTCATGACACCAGAGCGATAGACCTTGCCCCATTTTATGCGACGTCCGTCGGCTGTCTCATAACCTCCCAGGTCACGGAAGTTGCGACCACCTTCTAGGGGTAACACACGTGTTGCGACAACTCTTTGAGTACCAACCTCTGGTCGAACAATAAAATAGTGGCGTGAACCAAGGTCTTTTTCAGGAGACCAGATAAATTCTGTTTCAGTGACGGCTTCAGCAATCAGCTCAGCTTCTGATCCGTCAGGAGACTTGGAGACCAAAACATCAACAGCGCGCCCAGCAACGCTTAGATCCCATGAAACATTGTACTGCCCGTTATCCAGGGCCACTTCAGCTTTTTTCACCTCAACGTTCTCCACTGATGCGACTGGAGCACTTACGTCTTGGTTTGTAGCTGTATCTGTACCGCAGGCTGTCAATACAGCCGCGATGGCCAGAAGCGATACCGCGATAGTCTTCTTCATCTCGCATTCCTTAAATAAAAAAGCGCCAGTCGCTCCATAGGAGAAACTGGCGCTCAAATTTGCCGACTAGTAGTCTAAACGCACTGAGAAAACCCAGCGACGCCCAAAACCTTCAACCTGGTTAGGCGTGGCCGATGTGTTGATAAAACGCACATCACGCTCATCCGTCAGATTGTTCCCGTTGAGCGCCAACGTAACAGATGTGCCGTTAATTTCGTTAGGAAGCGTATAGCGCAGCGATGCATCCAAACGTTCTGTTTCATCCCAGAACTCTGTCAGACTGTCATTTTCAGTCGTAGATAGCCAAGCATCACGATACTGATAGTTCAAACGTGCAGAGATACCAAACTTTTCATAGTACACTGACGCATTGTAAACGAGGTCGGACGTACCCGGCAGTGAAAAGGTTTGATTTCCCAGTGTCGGCGCAGTGAACGAACTGTCGATCAGAGTCACATTCCCACTTACACCCAGACCATCGAACGGAGCAGGTAGCAGGTCCTCTGCTGAGCCAATGAAGTTGAACTCGACTCCCGACAGCTCACCATCATCACCATTGAAGAATGAATTGAAAGTGGTCGCTGTGCCTGGCTCGATGATGCCAGGTGCGTATATTGAGCCATCAACCGTTGAGGAGCCTGGGTAAATGACGTTGTCGATAGTGCGGTAGTAGGCGCCAATAGAAATCAGATTTGCGCCGCCCGGATACCATTCAAGTGACGCATCAACGCCATATGCCTTTTCAGGATCTAAGAACGGGTTACCGCCACTGATTTCAAACGGTGTGTCTGTCACATTCACAGACTGAGACGCACGCGCCTCGTTATAGGTTGGACGCGAAATACTGGATGTCGCGGACACACGTAGCTTCAGATCGTCTCTCAGGTCAAAGTTTGCGTGCACACTTGGCAACCATGATGTGTAATCATTGTCCGCACTGACAGCTTCAGGAATCCCCGTGTCTTCGTCTATCAATGAGCCGCGGGATGAAAATTCCGTTTGTTCAGCGCGGAGACCATAAACAATGTTACCCCAGCTAAATTCAGTCGTCGCCATTGCGTAAAGTGCAAGAACATCTTCCTCGATGCCGATCAATGTGTCCGGAGCAAAGTCTACGCTAAGACCGTCAACCGCTGCATCCCATGCATTACGCAGCGCGACGTTATTAACATTGCGGCCGTTAATTGAGTTGTTGAAATCAGCATCCCAAAGGTCATCCGTGACAAAGTCATTGATGTCCACAGAACTTGGGAAACCGCCAACCGCTTGAGCAAAACCACCGATTGCTTCGCGGGTGTCATATTGTCCGCCGACTTTAACGACTGATGGGAGCCCGCCCCATTCAATATCACGCTCCAAATCTAGTTTGGCTTTTGTCGCTTCTGTGTCGGTTGAGCCGGCGACAATAATCCCAACAGTCGCGGCAAAGGGAAGCGTGTTTACATCAACAGCTGTTCCCGGTTGGCCAGGCTGCGTTAACTCCAGCGTTGGATTATAGATGTCGGTAATATCTGCTGTCCCGCCAACAAACCCAAACACACTGCGCGGCAGAGGAAGAAAAAGACTGTTTTCCGTTTCTGTTCGATTTAGGCGCGCCTCAACATTCCATGCGCCTACAACCGTATCCCAGCCAATTGTATTGGTCAGCGTAGAATTTTCGTAAGTACCGTATTCTAACGCGCGAGATACGTTAATCAGGGGCGAATAAGTCGCCTCGCCCATTGGAATTGAAGACGGCGCAAGTGTGAAATCTACAAAATCAAACACAAATTGATTGCGCTCTTCACGGTCGATGAATTCTGAATACAGGCTAGAGACAAACAGAGTATTGTTGTCATTTGGACGAACTTCGATACGCCCGCCGTATGCATTGTCTTCTCGTTCACCACGATAGGATCTGAAATCAAGGCTCGTTACACTGTCATCCACGCCATCATTGTTGGTGTCAGCATATTCACCATATTCACGGTTATCGGTTATTCGGCCTCGCAGATTATGTGAACCAAATAAAAGAACTCCAAATTCATCGTTCGACCAGGACACACGACCGTTGAACTTGTCGATATCGACATCTCCAAGTTCCTGTTTCCCATATCCTGCCTCACCGGAAAAACTAAGGCCTTCCCGGTCGAACGGTTTGAAAGTCTCAACGTTCACATAGCCAACGGTCGATTCACCCGGCATGTCGGCAGTGATCGCTTTGTTGACTTCCACGCGAGACGTGATGACGGACGGAAAAGCATCAAACCGTGGCGTGCGTCCATCTTCCGCGCCCAGCACATCAATGCCATCAAACGCGATCTTTGTGTAACGGAATGGAGCGCCTCGGAAGTTGATGTAACGTGCCTGACCCTGATCACGCTCAATCGCAAGACCGGGGACACGACCAAGCGAGTCAGCTAGGTTCTGGTCAGGGAAACGACCAATTGTGTCTGCCGCCAGCACATCAACGATGTTGTCTGACAAGCGTTTAGCTTCGATGGCTGCGATTTGACTGTCGCGAATAGGCGTTCCAGTAACAACAATTGTATCCTGGCGTGCTTGTGTGTCTTCTGATGTTTGAGCAAGTGCGTGAGGCGCTGCCAGCATTGTGCTGGCTAGTAATATATTGAGAGCGTAAAATTTGGCGGACATGAACCCCTCCTGACCGGATTTTTCGCAGGGACACATACGAGGACTGTACACTTGTACCAAATGAATTTTTTATGACACGAACACGCTACCCTCGATAAAATTGATAAATCACTGTCGCGAAACCGCAGCTTATTCGCTATATTCCAAGAGTAATACAGGCGATTAGCTCTCTCTCAACCACACAGCCTATCATCCTATGACTGAACTATTGTACCAATCTAAGTTTATTTTTGATCCTGCCAAAAGAGCTCTTATAGAAGGCGTACTAGACCTTTGCGCGTCACATGGTGCGCCTGCGCTAACCGCCAGAAACGTTGCCGAACGTGCCGGAGCATCTGCGGCGAGTATTAACTATCATTTTGGCTCTATTGATGAGCTTGTGTCCCATGCAAATACCTTTGGTGACGACCTCAAAGCCAAATATTGGCTAGACTGGTCCCAGCGCCTTGATGAACTTGCGCTCGCTCAAGAAGATTTTTCAGGAATCTTGTTCACCACCACACGTGATATAACGAAAACCCTTCCCGGCGCCGCGTATTCGCACGTGCACACGCTCATTCGTAGGGCGCGTAATTTTCTGGAAGTGCCAGATATCCAGACTATTAAAGCAGAACGCTCTTTTCTGCAAAAACTGATCCAGCGAACCAAGCTTACACATCTGGATGCGAACGCCCTTCTCGCCTTTTCCCACGCCCTTCAGTTTGGCTACGTTATTCACCACGGCTCTAATGACTTTGACGCATGGGCGCTGGCTCTCGTTACTCGGTTTCAAGAACGCCTTCTTGGCTCTGCGCCTCAATCTGCGTCAGACAACGCATTTCGCCAGCTTGCCAGTGAAAAGCTGACAAAACTGGAGTCCGGGATGGACCTAACACATCCTACAGCACTTAAAATTCTTAAAGCATCCGTTGAAGTGATCATGAGTGAAGGCGCTGACGCAATTACGTATCGGACAATTGCAAGGAATGCAGGCGCATCCGTGTCTTCCGCTCAACATTTCTTCAAATCAAAAGAAGCCTTTCTTGATGCGGCATACCGGGAAATTTATACTCGTATCCGGACGCGATCTGTTCCCTTGGACATTCCGGCAAACTCCCTCAGCGTCGAAGAGCTGACCGCACCGCGCGTCGACCGCGACGAAACCTCACACAGGCAATCTTTTAGAGAGGCGATAGCGTTGATCGGCCTCTTGCTGTCTGCATCTAAACAGGAAAGCGCCAGCGTCATTGCACGCGGAATGTTAGCAAACACAGGAACGTCATCCATGTGTATGCTCGGTGGCTTGAAGAATTTCCGGGGCGAGCTGAGCCGGCTCGACGCTCAGATCTATTCTATGGTCCTGCAGCAAGTCTGGTTGCTCGAATATTGTGAAAATCCTGCCATGTTCTCTAGTCAGGAATCCAAACTACAAGCGGTCGGAGAAAACATCATTCGCGCACTGTTCGTAGAATGAACAGCATACTGACCGTATAGAAACATGCAGAAAATGGTGCCCGGGGGCGGAATCGAACCACCGACACGCGGATTTTCAATCCGCTGCTCTACCCCTGAGCTACCCGGGCGGAGCACCATGTGCGTTTTAAGAGCCGCGATGTATAGGCGAGCAATTCATGCCTGTCTACATACAATTTGTAACTTTAATCCTCAAAGCTTTTTGAGGCGTAAGATGGTGCACTTTCAGCCTGATCCAACGCTTCTCCCGGAATGGTGTAAGCTCCATTCAACCAACGTGATAAATCCACATTTGCGCATCTTTGACTGCAAAAAGGGACGAATGTTTCTGAAACAAGCTGCTTTTCACAAACGGGGCACTTTGAATTTGCCATTTCAAACCTTCCTTATGATGTAAGGATCATTCGCCAACGTATCGCCTAGCACGACTTTAAACCTTGGACCGATGCGTTGAATAACATCTTCTCTCCAAGGTATGCACCCTCTTTGAAGCCAGCTCCAAATCGGCTCACCTACTGTGATTTCAAATTTCTCAGCGCGCTCGCTTTCCGCTGTTCGGATCAACGTATTGAGCATATCAAGCGACTGCCGCTCATGAATATCAACATTTGTTATCACTTCAGCCACAGGCGCGCGACGCCGCGCAACACTGAGCTCCAGCAAACCAAATTTAGACATTGGAGCGAAATCGCATCGACGCCCCATAAAACGCTCTAACGCTGATTTGAATCTATCCGCAACAGCGCGCTGTTTATCCCTGTCTCGCATTTTGAGGAAATCTATCACTATGAGACCCGACAATTGCTTTAGGCAAAGCAAGCGCGCCACATGATATGCGGCATCCAAATTGACTTGCAGCGCATCATGATCACGGCTCCCACCTGATTTGCGTCCCCCGTAGTCCACATCGACCGAAACGAGCGCCCGCGTTGGTTCGATGTGAATCTCCACCCCAGCGGCTGATATGTAGGTCTTTGACAAAACCTGGTCTATCGCATCTTCAGCAACTTCTTGCGCTCGCCTTCCCGTAACTGACTGGAGAATTTGGGCGCCGCCCTCAGTTTGATCGCCACCAGCGTCATCAATACGTCCCGGCGCAGCTAAACTGCTTGCCAATGTCTCAGAGATACTGACGCACCGTGCTGTCGCCAGTTTATCGCTATGCGCTTCGGATTTGATCCTAACCGGCACAAGTTCGCCCTCAGTGTGTTTTGCTTTTGATTGCACAAAGGCTTCTCGACCTTCCCCTAGGTCAGCAAACCACCCTTCGTTACCGGGGGCCCTTTTTTTCAGTCGCGCCAAGTAAACATCCCCTAATGCGGGGGAAACACCAGACTGCGACGCGTAATTGACTGTCAATTGAAAGGGGCTTGCATCCTCAAGGGTCAAAACACGCCGGGTAAAACCGACCGCCTCATCTGTGTATTCAATAGCGCATAACTGTTCGACCGCCCCAGTCATGCTTCGGCGTCCGTTTCCTCTTTTTCCGGTTGCCAGTGATAGCCGAGCCCGCGCAACAGATTAGCTGTTTCAAATAACGGCAACCCGACGACTGACGAATAAGACCCAGAAATTTCGCTGACAAATGCAGCTGCTAGCCCTTGGATGGCATATCCTCCGGCTTTACCCTTCCAATCTCCGCTTTTAAGATAGAGGTCTGTTTCCCACTGACTCAGGCGCTTAAACACAACCCGACTGACAATAACTCGGGAAACTTGCAACCCTCCAGGCCCTGCAACAACAAGCCCTGTGTAAACCGTGTGCGTACGGCCAGCAATCAACTTAAGGCAGTCTCTCGCCTGCTCGATAGCTTCCGCCTTGGGTAAACATCTTTTCCCAACTGCCACAACTGTATCAGCTGCTATCACAAAGCTCTCAGGATGTTGCTCCGCCACGACACCACACTTACCTTGCGCCAGACGCAAAGCGAGCTTTCGCGGTAATTCCTGCTTTTCAGGTGTTTCATCAATGTCTGCCGGGCAAATGACATCTGGAATGATGCCAATTTGTCCAAGCAAATCTTTTCGCCTTGGGCTTGCGCTAGCCAAGACTAGCTTAGGCGGAACACACGACATCGTTACGCCAGCCTTCGCCTAATCAACCTACTTGAACCGGTAGGTGATACGACCTTTAGTTAGGTCATAAGGTGTCATCTCAACTAGCACTTTATCGCCCGTGAGCACACGAATACGGTTCTTGCGCATCTTTCCTGCAGTATGCGCTACGATCTCATGATCGTTTTCTAGTTTGACCCGGAAAGTTGCGTTTGGAAGCAATTCAACAATCGTACCGGAAAACTCTAATAATTCTTCTTTCGCCATGCACTCCTCAATTGGCTACGCGATCCCAAGTGTTCGCACACTACATATAGACTGTTTCTCTAAAACGTCATCAACGAGTGGAATCGCTTTTTAATTTTTTGATCAATTTGTTCACGGACTTCACGATAAGCGCTTAATCTGTGATCCCGTGATCCACGTTCAACTGTGGCGTCGTAAGTCGGCCAGTACTCAATGTCCACCGATTCTGTGCGAGTTTCTGCTTTCATGTGATGCATTGCATCAGGTGACATCGCAACAATCAGGTCAAACGCGCCATCATCGAGGTCTTTAAAAAGAACAGGAACATGACCTGAGATATCGAGGCCAAGCTCCTTCATTACCTCATTAGCAAAAACATCCGTTTCTCCGCCCTCCTGCACGCCACACGAGCGTACATAAAGTTTCCCACCACTTCGCCATCTGAGCATTTCTGCCGCCATCGGTGACCGAACAGCGTTGTAGCTACAGACAAATAATACGGACTGAATCAAAACATCCGTGTTGTTCACACTGGTCCGCCCTTTTGATGGAGCGCGCATACCAGCGTGAACAGGCGCCTAGAAGTATCAAAATCAATCGTAACTTTGTCTTTCAGGCGCTGCTCCAAAAGCTCTGAGCCTTCATTGTGCAATCCCCTACGCCCCATATCGATCGCCTCAATCTGAACAGGCGAAGCTGAGCGAATGGCATCATGATAACTTTGACAGATGTGAAAGTAGTCTTTGATCACGCGCTTGAATGGCATCAGAGACATTATGATCGTTTTCACAGGCAAACTGTTCTGAGACGCTATCGCGAATACTAATTTTTGATCCTGAAGCGACAAACGAACATTGTAAGGCCCGCTGTTTTCTCCATCGACTTGAAAATAATTATCTTCAATCAGATCAAAAATTGCCACACGACGCTCATGCTCTGCGTCTGGCCCGGCAGCCGCAAGCGTTTCATCGTCAATTTCAATAGCAGCGATCCTGTTGCTGTCATCCATCGGGCTACCCGCCGGAATTTGTTCTTATCGACACCGATTTTGCGTGCGCTGGCAAACCTTCAGCAATTGCCAAAGTCTCAGCAGCATTAGCTAAAGCATTAAATGCATCAACACTGATACGCTGAATCGACGTGCGTTTCATGAAATCAATGACAGATAAACCTGATGAAAACCTTGCCGCACCTGATGTAGGAAGGACATGGTTAGATCCAGTCACATAGTCTCCAAGCGCTTCTGGCGCAAAACGACCAACAAACATCGCGCCAGCGTGTTTGATCGCCGCAACGAGGCTTTCTGGATTTTTTGTCGCTAATTCAACGTGCTCTGGTGCAATCAAGTCGACCAATTCAGGAAACAAATCTTCTTCAGAAACGACAATGGCTCCATGTTTTTTCCAGGAAACCTTTGCGGACTCAGCGGTTGCAAGTAATCCAATCTGGCGTTGAACGGCCTCCTCAACAGCAAGTGCAAAGCTGGCATCATCTGTAATTAAAATCGACTGAGCCGCAGGATCGTGTTCAGCCTGAGATAGCAAATCCGCCGCAATCCAGTCTGGGTTGTTATCCGAATCAGCTACAACGCAAATCTCCGATGGTCCCGCGATCGTATCAATTCCGACATCACCGAATACGATACGTTTTGCTGCGGCTACAAATGCGTTTCCAGGGCCAACGATTTTATCTACGGCTTCCAGCTTGCCCGCTCCATATGCAAGAGCAGCGACCGCTTGCGCACCACCAATGGGATAAAACTCTGTAACACCAGCCACTTTAGCCGCAAACGCGACGGCAGGATTAAGATCACCATCCGGCGCAGGCGCCACCATCACCATTCGTTCGACACCCGCGACCTTGGCTGGGACTGCGTTCATTAAAACGGAACTAGGATAGCTTGCGCGCCCGCCAGGCACATAAAGCCCAACAGCTGAAATCGGAGTCCATCTCCATCCTAGATCAACACCCGATTGATCAACGAAGCGGTGATCAGATGGAATTTGCGCACTGTGATATGCCTCAATCCGTTCAGCTGCAAACTCAATTGCATGGCGCACCTTCGATGGACATTGCTCAGCCAAAGCATCCAAGTCCACTTTCGGAGATGCCAGCATCTGCGCATCTACTATCAGTCGGTCGAACTTCTTTGTGTACTCTGCAACTGCTTCACCACCACGCGCCTTAACATCATCGACTATCTTTTGAGCAACGCTCACATCGCCAGCGCCACCACCGCGAGGCTCTTTCAAAAAACGCTTGAATTCCTGCAGCGCGTCATTTGTTTCAATTTTGAACCAGCGCGCCATTAGCGAAAAATCCTTTGATGATCGGGACGACGAGATGTCGGCCATATTTGGTTAGAATCTAGCAGCGTTAAGTCAACACATTCAACTTCGAGTCTGACTTCACCACCTCCAGCATACAACATGGTGAAGACGCCAGAAGGGGGCTCTTGCGCTTTCTCAAACTGGATCGCAAGTAACTGTGCCGGAACTTCGCCATACTTATCTGGCATTCCGCGACTTTGCACCCTTGTCACAAAGTCTACCCCCAACACTGATCTAGAACGAAAGTATGGCTTGCGTAGCCCCGCCACTTCCCAGTGAAACCGGTTCATTTCAACAGTAAATCTGCGCGCTCGCTTAAAGTACCGAAAATCTTTTGGTTGAATGATGGCATCCTGACACGCAGCCGAAATCGTTTCCAGATCCTCTTCACTGGTCGCATTCAACTTCAAGGGAGATGGCTTACGCATTATATATAGCGCCAACGAATACCATATTTGGAAAGAAAATCAGTCTCTAAGACGTTTAACAAGTGCGCCACAAGCACCCAGCTTTTCTTCGAGACGCTCAAAACCGCGATCCAAGTGATAGACTCGATTGACCATTGTGTCGCCTTCCGCTGTTAAACCAGCAATTACCAACGATACAGATGCACGAAGGTCAGTCGCCATCACTGGCGCGCCTTTAAGTTGGGGAACACCTTTTACGATAGCCTCTTTGCCCCGTACCGTTATGTCGGCTCCAAGTCTTGATAATTCGGGAGCGTGCATAAAGCGGTTTTCAAAAATATTCTCTCGGATTGTTGAGACACCGTCAGCAGTCGCCATAAGCGCCATAAATTGGGCTTGCAAATCTGTAGGAAAACCAGGGTGAGGCGCAGTTTCCACATCAACTGCCTTCAATCTGCCCCCACCCCTCTTGATGCGCAGCCCTGCTGCCTCTTCAATGACTTCCGTACCAGCTTTCCTCAATAACGCCGACATGGCTTTAAGAGCATCGCTAGGCGCATCTTTCAGCAAAACATTCCCACCTGCCGCGGCAACAGCTATTGCATATGTCCCCGCTTCAATACGGTCGGCCATCACCTGGTATTTCGCGCCATTGAGTTTTTCCACACCAGTTATCGTGATGGTGTCGCTACCGGCGCCTTTTACATCTGCCCCCATGACATTGAGACAATTTGCCAAATCCGAGATTTCCGGTTCGCGGGCAGCATTTCTAAGAACGGTTACGCCATCTGCTAACGTAGCGGCCAGCATAGTGTGCTCAGTCGCTCCGACTGATGGAAATGGAAACGTAATATCCGCTCCCTTTAGGCCACGAATTGCGGCTGCTTTGACATACCCCTGTTCAATGACAAGGTCTGCGCCCATCGCCTCAAAGGCATTTAAGTGCAGGTCCACCGGGCGTGCGCCAATGGCGCACCCTCCTGGCAATGAGACCGTTGCGTGTCCAACACGCGCCAACAGTGGTCCCAATACATTAAAGCTAGCGCGCATCTTCCGCACTTGCTCATAGGGAGCGATAGTTGATGTTAGTTCTGCAGCATTGAGATGACAGGTATTTTCCTGTTTTGGCCAGTAGACTTGCACGCCAAGTGACGCCAGTAAGTCCGCCAAAAAACGTGTATCCGCAAGGTTAGGCATGCGCGACAAAACCAACGGTTCATCGGTTAATAGGCATGCCGCCATTAGCTTGAGCGCAGAGTTTTTTGCGCCGGAAATTTCGATTTCACCCTTTAAAGGGCCATTGCCAGTAATCTGTAAACTATCCATGGCGTGGAACAAAATCCCTAAAAAGTGGCGCTCTCATGGCGATTCAAAATATCATGCCGCGTGAGAGCAAGTTGGCTCAATGGTCTTTACGCGGATCTGATGATTTAGCGTCTGTTTTCTGGGTTGCTTTTCTTCGACGCAGGTTTGCGCGCAAAGCCTCAGCCAAGCGCGCTTCTTTCGAACCAGCTTCCGGTTTGTTTCGTTTTTTTGACGTTTCATCAGTCATGAATACCGGAATAGCCATCTTCCCTCTTTTCATCAATGACCATATCGGCTATGCGGGCTGTCCCAGACGAAATTCAACCGATTTCGTCCCACTTTGGAAGCCGCGGTAGCTCAGTGGTAGAGCGCACCCTTGGTAAGGGTGAGGCCGAGAGTTC
>CAYFFG010000007.1:0-141810 GCA_964342355.1 uncultured Hyphomonadaceae bacterium | reverse complement strand
CGCTCCCCTGCTAAGGGAGTATACCTTAACGGGTATCGTGGGTTCGAATCCCATCCTCTCCGCCAGTTGTGATATTTGATCTTTTAATTTCCCCTCTCGCCGCCACTTACTACAAATGCCCAACAATTAGGCGCCTTTAAAGTTTACGGCATTCCTGCAAACTTTATGGTGTTGCTGTTGCTTTATTTACGCCTGTCTGTGACCATGGTTGTTATGGCAAACAGGCTTCCGGATTTCATCCGCAAGAACATCTGCCCCCCTCACCAAGAGGGGGCTCCATGACGCAGACCTGGTCTCAAATCACAGAAACTGCGCAAGTCTTCAGACGGACCCTTCACCAATCGCCTGAACTATCCTGGCAGGAATTCAACACAGCCAAAGCTATTCGCTCGGCCCTGACAGAATTGGACATTCCATGGCGTGCGTGCGCAAAATTGGGTACGGTTGCGACAGTCGGAGACGCCCTTCCCGGTAAATCGATAGCGCTTCGCGCTGATATGGATGCGCTCCCCATACAGGAAGCCACTGAGGTCGATTGGAAATCCAAAACAGATGGCTGCATGCATGCCTGTGGTCATGACGGCCATACAGCGACGCTATTTGCTTCTGCCATGTGGCTAAAAGCTCATGAAAATGAGTTGAAACGTCCTATCACCCTCATCTTTCAACCCGCCGAAGAAGGCGGGCATGGCGCAAAACGGATGATTGACGATGGCGCATTGGAAAATGTCGCTGAAATTTATGGCTGGCATAACTGGCCAGCTATTCCCTTTGGCAAAGCGGTTTGTCCGGAAGGCCCCATAATGGCCGGTAACGGCACATTCCGTATCACTTTGACAGGCAAAGGCGGACACGCCAGCCAACCTGACCTATGTCGCGATCCAGTCCTTGCCGCATCCGCCGTCACCATGTCGCTTCAACAGGTCGTCAGCCGTCAAATTTCTCCACAAAGTCCGGTAGTTTTGAGCGTTACTTCAATAGATGCGCGCAGCGGTGACACAGTTATACCCGAGACAGCGACAATCGGTGGCTCCATTCGTATCGGTAGCGCTAATGATCGCGCTCAGCTGAACGAAGCGATCAAAAACATTTCCACGCAGACTGCACGCGCTTACGGCGTAGAGGCTGTTGTTGAAATTTTTGACCGTTATCAAGCGACCATAAATCATTTTGAACAATCCAGCATCGCAAGAGCCGCACTTAAAGACAGTCTGGGAAACGACTGGTTGTCTTCAGCCACCCCAACTCCGATCATGGCGTCGGAAGATTTCAGTTACTATTTAAACGAAATTCCAGGCGCCTTTGCACTCATCGGCTCGGATGACGGGAACGGTCACGATAAGCCCTGTCACAGCCCCCACTATGATTTTAATGACCGGCTTATTCCTCTGGTCACCCGATTTTACGCGCGTCTTGCCGGCGCACCATTGCCGGTCGGACCGCCTGAATAAATCTAGCCCAACTTGAAGGAGGCGCAACATGCTTGAGGTGTTTGATCAATGGGAATCTGATGTGCGTGGTTATAGCCGTGCGTGGCCCACGGTCTTCACAAGAGCATCGAACGCGCGACAATGGGATGAAGCAGGAAAATCCTATATCGACTTTTTCGCTGGCGCTGGCGTTCTCAACTTTGGGCATAACAACCCCCGCATGAAAAAAGCGATCATCTCCTTTATGGAGGCAGATGGCGTCGCCCACAGTCTGGACATGGCAACCACCCCAAAACGAGCATTCATAAAAGCGTTCGTCGATACGATTATGAAACCTCGAAACATGCCCCATAAACTCCAGTTTATGGGGCCTACTGGCACCAACGCTGTAGAAGCAGCTCTCAAGATTGCACGACGCGCTACAGGCCGCTCAAACATAATTGCTTTTGGCGGGGGCTTTCACGGAATGACACTTGGTTCGCTCGCCTGCACAGCTAACTCGTATTTTAGAAACGCTGCAGGGGTCTCATTGAACAACGTTACGCGTCTTAATTTCGGGCACCCGGTAAAGGGTATGACAGAGTTATTCACCGACCCGTCCTCCGGAATTGAGCCGGTTGCCGGCATTATTGTTGAGCCCATTCAGGCAGAAGGCGGAGTGAACGTCGCAGCAAAAGAATGGCTTTTATCTCTTCAGGAATTTGCGCGAAGCATTGGCGCCCTTCTCATCTTCGATGACATTCAGGCCGGTTGTGGTCGCACTGGAAATTTTTTCAGCTTTGATGAAATGGGGCTCGATCCCGATATCATTTGTCTCGCCAAAGGTATTGGCGGGTTCGGCACGCCATTGGCGATGAACCTAAATAAACCTGAATATGACAAACACTGGTCCCCTGGTGAGCACACCGGCACATTCCGGGGTCAGGGATTGTCCTTTGTCGCTGGTAAAGAAGCTATCAGCTATTTTGAGGACGAAGTATTCCTCAAAGATGTCTCCCGGAAAGGTGACATCATGCGGGACCGTCTAGTAACTATCTCTGAGAAATCGCTCCCTTCCGCCGATATTCGCGGCAAAGGCATGATGCAGGCTATAGACACTGGTGATGGCGCATTTGCAAAAGCCGTCGCAGAAGAGTGTTTTAGAAATGGACTCCTTGTTGGACCATGCGGATCTGGCGGGCGAGTTGTGAAACTTATTCCACCACTAACCGTTCCTGATGAAGACCTTGAAGAAGGTCTCAACATCCTGGAAGCAGCCTTTCAGACTGTGGGAGAAGCCGCATGAGAAGACGCGACGACATGACGTTTCCCCATGAAGAATATGTGCGGCGATTATCCGAACTACGCGCACGCATGAAGGAGCGTCTTCTGGATGCGGTGATCATTTCTGATCCTGAAAACATCATGTATCTCACGGATTACCAAACAACAGGCTATTCATTTTTTCAGGCGTTAGTCGTCCCAATCGATGGTGATTGCTGGATGGTGACGCGCCTGTTGGAAGAATCTAATGTCCATGCTCGAACATGGGTGGAAGTCACGCGTCCATTCAAAGATTCAGGCGACGCCATCCAGACACTTGTCGACAGCCTCAATGAATTTGGCCTTATACGTGGCACGGTCGGCTACGAAAGAAACAGCTATTTCCTGCCAGCTTACCAACAAGATCGTATCAGAGGCCTCTTTAACAAAGGGCGGTTCATTGACTGCTTCGGAATTGTCGAAGAAGGCCGCATCTGCAAGTCTAAACACGAAATCAAGGTGATGAAACGCGCAGCTAAAGCCACTGAAGCAGGCATGAAAGCAGGCATAGACGTGTGCAATGTCGGTGTGTCCGAAAATGAAATCGCCGCAGAGATCTCAGCGGCAATGTTCCGCGCTGGCGGCGAAGCGCCTTCTGTTATGCCCTATGTTACCAGCGGCCCTCGCACAATGATAGGTCACGCAACATGGGAAGGTCGCAAAATTGAAGCGCAGGATCACGTTTTTCTCGAAGTTGGCGGCTGTTTCAGACGTTATCACACCGCAATGATGCGCACCGTTACGCTCGGCGATGTCTCCCCCGAAATGGAAAGCGCCGAGCGTAAAATGATCCAAGCTCTGGATGCGCTCCACCGTGAAATTCAGCCGGGCCTAACCGTTTCCGACGCCGACAAAATTGCGCGTGATATCATTGAGAGTGGCGAACATGGCGGAGAACTTATCACGAGATCAGGTTATTCAATCGGCATCGCATTCCCACCGAGTTGGGACGAGGGGTATATCCTCAGTCTGATGCAGGGCGATCCAACGCCATTTAAAGTCGGTATGACATTTCACCTAATTCCCTGGATTTGGGGGGTGAATGGTAAGCAGACCATGGGTATTTCCGACACGATTCATATTACAGAAACCGGCTGTGAATCCTTTTTCAGTCTTGATCGCGCATTTACCCGCAAGCAAACGTCTTCCAACGTGACAACAATTAATAGCGCCAAATCACGCAAGACTGCTGATGCAGAAAAAAGCTGAGGAATTTTGATGTTAACCGCGATCAATCCGGCCACTGGAGATATCGTCACTGAAGTGCCTTGTGATGATGCGAGCCAGATCGAAGCCAAACTGGAAGCCGCCGAAAACGCATTCAAACTCTGGCGCACAATGAGTTACGCAGCACGAGGCGACATTCTTAAAGCAGTCGCTAAGAATCTGCGTGACCGCATGAGTGAGATGGCGCCGATTATGACCGTTGAGATGGGCAAACCCATTAAAGAATCTCGCGGAGAAGTCGAGAAAGCCGCTTGGTGCGCGGAACACTACGCAGAACATGCAGAATCTTATCTTGCCAAACGAGTTCTCGCATCTGATGCGAGCAAGAGTTATGTTCAGCACCTACCACTCGGGGTGGTGCTGGGAATTCTCCCTTGGAACGCCCCTATATGGCTCGCTTTGCGTTTTGCAGCTCCAGCTCTAATGGCGGGTAACACCTGCTTGATGAAGCACGATCCTCACGTTCCCGGCACATCTCTGCTTATTGCATCCGCCTTCAAAGCGGCTGGTGCGCCAGATGGTGTGTTTGACTCGCTGTTTTTACAGACGCCGGCGGTTGAACCGGTCATCCGGGACAATCGCATTAAAGCTGTGTCTTTTACGGGGTCTTCGAAAGGTGGGGCAGCGGTTGCCGCGATTGCCGGATCCGAGATCAAACCAGTCGTCTTGGAACTTGGCGGCTCTGATCCAAGTATTGTCTTAAATGACGGTGATTTGGAAAAAGCTGCAGATACGCTGACTCTGTCGCGTATCATCAATGCAGGCCAATCCTGCATCGCTGCAAAGCGTATAATAGTCGAAAAACCAGTCTACGCTGAAATGTGTGATCTGATGCTGAAGCGTCTTTCGAAACTAAAAGTTGGAGACCCTTCGCTGGAAACAACTGACGTTGGCCCCATAGCGCGCGAAGATCTTCGAAACACGTTACACCGACAAGTTACTGCAAGTGTTGATGAAGGTGCGACATTGGCGTTGGGCGGCTCACTGCCTGACGGAGCCGGTTTTTTCTATCCTGTGACACTTCTCACTGATGTCAAACCAGGCATGTCAGCTTACTGCCAAGAGACATTCGGTCCCGTTGGCGCCATCATTTGCGCAGACGATCTCGATCACGCCATGTATCTTGCAAACGATACTGACTACGGGCTAGCAGCGAGTATCTGGACCCACCCAGACCGGGGCGAAATGTTGGCCAAAGACATAGAGGCAGGACAGGTATCAATTAACGGTATTGTAAAAACCGACCCGCGCCTTCCAAGCGGGGGCGTGAAAAAATCAGGCTTAGGCCGGGAACTTGGCCCACATGGTATCCATGAGTTCGTCAATACCCAACAAATCTGGATTGGGCCGGCTAAACCGGCTTGATCCTTAATCCATACGTAAAACGTGTGCGTAGCAAACGGACCCAAGTCCAACCATGTGAGCAAGACCGTAACGCGGCATTCCTCTGGGGCCTTTGTGCTGACGCGCGCCTGCTTCACCTCGAAGCTGGAGAGCAATTTCTCCGATTTGCCCAACGCCAGTCGGACCAATCGGGTGCCCACATGCGATTAGTCCGCCTGAGGTGGAAATTGCAACTTGTCCGCCGATATCAAACGCGCCTTCTTTCAGCATGTGAATAGCCTGGCCTTCATTACAAATTCCAGACGCTTCCGCATAAAGCAGTTCTTCAATCGTGAATGCGTCGTGAAATTCCATCACATCTAACTCTTGAGCGCTTATCTTTGCATCAAGTAGCGCTTTCTCGATCGTGGCCTTCGTAAGCGCAGCATCCGATGACTGAGGTGCCTCACTAGCCGCAGAAGAAGATAAGACGCGAACAGCCTTTGCCGGATCAAGATTGTAAGCCTTAAGGGTGTCTTCAGAGACGACAACAACCGCGGCCGCGCCTTCTCCGACCGGACAACATTGAAGTGATGTGAATACACCAGAAATCGCTTTTCCGCCGAGCACTTCGTCTAAACTCCGTTCTTTTTGTCTCTGCGCATTTTGATTGAGCGAACCGTTTTTGTGGTTTTTCACCGCAACCCGTGCGACATCCTCAGGACTCACGCCATGTTTTGTCGTGTACTGGTTGGATAAAAGCGCGAAATGCGTGAAAGGCACAATCGCGTCTTCCGCCAAATTAGGTATGCCAGGATTTGCGCGATAAGGATGTTCTCGCTTATCAACTCCAAGCACCAACGCACTGTCTGACAGTCCTGCTGCAACGTTGATACAGGCAGTTCTGAAGGCCGTTGAGCCAGAAGCTGAAGCATTCTCAATATGCATTAACGGAAGCCCCGTCGCCCCCATATGCTTGAAGATATTCCGTCCCGCCGCCATACCCAGACAAGCTGTGCCGACAAAGGCCTCATCAATGCATTGAAACTGTAGTCCCGCATCATCAAGAGCCTGTCGACAAGCCTTCAAACCCAATTCCACGTACGATGTTTCAGACGCGTACTGGTATGGGTGCCAACCCACTCCAATTACATACACAGGCCGCAAATCTGACAGAACCCGAACCATTATAACGCTCTCCCAACCGGTTTAAAACGCAGGTCTTGAACTGGATCTCCGTCCTTGTTTTTTGCTTCGACCAGAACAGCTTCGACCATCTCGCCGAGTCGTTGCTCAGCATCTGGCATTTCAACAAGAAGCGTTCGAACCCGCGGGCCAGAATCCAGTTCGATGACGCCAATAACAAATGGCGCTGTTCTGTTTTTTCCTGCGTGCAAATGCACGGTCGCCGCAGAAACGAGCTTGCCCCCCGCCCCTAGTTCATACGCAGATATATCCTCACCATGCGCTCCACACTTTTCACATCCACGTTGTTGGAAGGGAAAAAAGACATATCCACATTTAACGCACTTACCGCCCGACAAACCCAAGCCATCAGGCGTACGCGCATATAGATCAGGCTTTAACAATTCCGGCACCTCATTCATCGCCCTCGTCCTCCCAATATCCATTCAGCAGTCAGTTTTCAAATCCTGCTTGCCAACTAAGCATTTATTTGTTTGTCTGCAAACAAGTTATTTTACACAAAGCTTTTCGATGCCTTCATCACATCCGACAAACAGCAAAACGACAAGAACGCCTCAGGCCGAGCGCCGCGCGCAAGCGGAACGCAGAATCATGTCCGCCGCCTTAGAGATTGTCGCTGAGCGCGGGTTGGAGGCGTTGACATTGTTGGAGGCGGGTCAGCGCGCTGGATATAGCCGCGCCCTGCCCGCACATTACTTCGGTTCAAAAGATCAACTTGTCTCCGCACTCGCTGATTACGTAGTGGAAGGCTTTGTCGACCGCATGCAAAACGCTGACTTTGGCGGTGCTGGTCTGGATAGCTTACTCAAGCGCATTGCATTCTATATAGATGACGGAAAGCGCGATCTTGAGTCACTTCGGGCCTTTCACGCTATCTTAAATGCAGCAGTCACCAACCCGGTGCTGAGGCCCTCAACTGCTAGGCTAAACTCTGAATCAGCCCTGTCTTACGCGCGCATGATCGAAGCAGGTATCAACAACGGTGAAATCTGCCCTGATATCGACCCAATGGCTCAAGGGCGTCTCATCCTGATTGCAATGCGCGGCATTCTCACCCAATGGCTGATCGCGCCTGACGCCGTGAATGTCGAATTACTGCGTGACACTTTTCTTTCCAACCTTAAACGAGCGCTCGCAAAATGATTCAAGAGCCATTCTATAGAAGCCTGGAGCACTGGTGCGGCATACGACCGGACTTACCCGTCATGATAGATGGTGATCAAGCCATCACTTATCGCGAGTTAAACACGCGATCTAATCAGCTCGCGCAAGCCTTAGCGATTCATGGTGTGAAAGCAGACGACATCATTGTTGCTCGCACGCACAATTGCCTTGAATGGGCGGTGATTTCTCAAGCTGCAGGCAAACTGGATGCGCGTTTGCTTGTTCAAAACTGGCGCTTAACTCCAGATGAGACAAAACACATTTTAAAGGATTCTGGCGCTGTCGCATTTATTTGCGATGATCCTGACCTAAGCGCGATTGCCCCAGCTCTTGAATCTACTCATCTGAAAGTCAAAGTCGCCGTTAATGGTTCCGCTAAAGGATTTGAACCATTTAACGATCTGTTAGTCGAAGAAGCACCCGAGCGAATAGCTAGACGCAATCCGCCTTTAGTGGTCTACACGTCTGGAACGACAGGCTTCCCTAAAGGCGTTGAAATGCGCCGATCCTTACCGCCACTTGCCTCTGAACATCCCCAACCTAGCCCAGAGGACGGTGCATCCCTCGTGAACATGCCTGTTCACCATGCATCAGGGCCCAACCAAATTTGGAATGCGATGGCTGCGGGTCGCCAAGTTGTGTTGGTTCGCAAGTTTGATGCTGAAGACACGCTTAAACTAATTGAGAAACATAAAATCACGCACTGGTCTGGCGTGCCGACAATGTATAAACGCATTGCCGCGCTCCCTCAGAGCACAATCCGAAAGTATGATTTGTCTTCGCTTAAGGCAATTACGATCGGTGCGGCTCCATGTGCCTGGCCGTTGAAAGAATGGATTTTAGATACTTTTGGAGAGATCCTATCTGAGGGATATGGCTCAACTGAAACAGGCATGGTCACCAACATGCCTGCCAAATACCAACGAAAAAAGCCCGGCTCATCCGGTTTACCTGTATCTGGCGTTGAAATCGAAATCCGCAATGACGACGGCGCCATTCTTCAGCCAGGAGAAGTTGGCGAACTATGGGTGCGCACTCCAGGCGCGATCAAAAATTATCTCAACGCCCCTAAACTATCTGAAAAGACGCTTGATGAGCGCGGGTTCTTCAATGTCGAAGACAAAGGCTATCTCGATGAGGATGGCTTTCTGTTTCTCACCGATCGCTCCAAGGACATGATCATTTCAGGCGGGGTAAACATTTACCCTGCAGAAATAGAGTCAGCACTCCTTGAGCATCCTGCCATTCTTGATGCGGCAGTCCTTGGCGCGCCGAACGAAGATTTCGGTGAAGAAGTGTGGGCCTTCATGGAGCTGAAAGCGGAAGCAAAAGTCAGCAAAGAAGAACTTTTCCAACACTGCCAGGAAAAACTGGCAAGCTACAAAATTCCAAGAAAATTCGAGTTTGTGGACGAACTCCCACGCAACACGATGGGCAAAATTTTAAAACGCCAACTGCGTGATCCGCTATGGGCAGGAAAGGATAAGAAAATATGACCGACCTCGTAGACCTAAAAGGCAAGGTCGCCTTGATAACCGGCGCAGGACAAGGCGTTGGACGCCAGGCAGCACTTCATTTTGCAGTCCACAATGCTGGGGGTGTCGTTGTAAACGATTTCCATGCTGATCGTGCAGAAGCAGTCGCCGAGGAAGTTCGTGAACTTGGCGGCAAAGCGCTCGCCATTCAGGGCGACGTCACCAAACTGGAGGCAATGCAAGAAACTGTCGCGCGGGCAGAAGCAGAACTGGGACCAGTTGATATCCTCGTAAACAACGCGGGAAACGCAGGCGCTGAACCAACGGAAAACGCTCGCAAACCTTTCTGGGAAACAGGTCCTCAGGATTGGGATAGTTTCATCGGGGTCAATTTTTACGGCGTCATCAATGCGACATCTGCTGTTGTCCCAGGCATGATCGAACGTAGAAACGGACGCATTGTGACTGTCATCTCGGAAGCATCTCGTTTCGGAGATCCTGGTCTGGAAATCTACGCCGGCGCCAAGGCAGGCGCAGCTGGCTTTATGCGCTCATGCGCGCGCGGACTGGGGCGTTATAACATCGCAGCGAACTGTGTCTCCATCGCAGCGACGTTCACCCCTCCGATCAAAGCACGCTTGGAAAAAGATCCTGAACGCCTGAAAAAGATAATGCGCTCGTATGTTATCCGACGCCCAGGCGAACCTGACGACGTAGCCAACATGATCCTCTTTCTTGCATCTGACGCTTCCAGCTGGGTGACCGGTCAGACTTACCCAGTCAATGGCGGCTTCACATTCAATCTTTAAGGCTATGATCATGACAGCAGAAGTAACTCCTTCAGACCGGATTAAAAC
The DNA here is from genome assembly GCA_964342355.1 of uncultured Hyphomonadaceae bacterium. Lineage (GTDB taxonomy): Bacteria > Pseudomonadota > Alphaproteobacteria > Caulobacterales > Hyphomonadaceae > Hirschia. The sequence continues at coordinate 131,826 of CAYFFG010000007.1, read as the reverse complement.
CGAGCGCAACGGCCATATCCTTGTCATCACGATAGATCGGCCCGAAGCACGTAACGCGTTTGATCATATCTCATCGCAAGGCATGCAAGAAGCTATGGATCTGCTGGACAACACGGATGAGTTGTTCATCGGTATTATCAGATCTTCTTCAGAGCACTTCTGTGCTGGCGCCGACCTTAAAGCAGCAGCGAAGGGCGGAACTCGCTCAACTGAGCGGGGCGGATTTGGGATTTTGAAGCGTCCATCTCGCAAGCCTTTGATCGCTGCTGTTGAAGGTTATGCTGTTGGTGGCGGTTTCGAAATGTGCCTCGCATGCGACATTATCATTGCATCAGAAACAGCTAAGTTTGGCTTGCCCGAAGTACGTCATAACGTTGTCGCCATTGGCGGCGGCCTCTTCCGCTTGCCCAAACGCATGCCCCATCATTTAGCTATGGAAATGGCGCTGACAGGAGAGTTTCGAGACGCTGACTACATGTATAAATGGGGCGTCATCAATCAACTGACAGACGCCGGAAAAGCGTTTGAAGCCGCCCTTGCTTTTGCTGAGAAAATGCTACCGAACGGCCCCACTGCAGTGGCCGCCTCCAAAGAAATCATCTTCCAGTCGACAGAGTGGAATGAAAAAGAAGCGTGGGCAAAACAAATGGATATCGCCAACATCGCTCTTAAATCTGAAGATCGCACCGAAGGTTTAAAGGCGTTTGCGGAACGGCGGAAACCGATTTGGAAAGGGCGCTAATTCGCCCTTTTCCATCACAATGCCAAATAGGCCGACAATTCTATAGTTGCGACAGCAAGATCTGCGCGCGCCTCAATGACACTTTGACGACGGGCGATCAGTGATCTTTGCGCATCAAGCACATCAATGAAGCTTGTCAAACCCTCGCGATAAAGTGAGTCCAACTGGCGATAAGCAGACTCACTGCGCTCAACGCTGGTTTCAAGTTCTTTGAGCTGTTCTGTGATGCTCTCAATCGTCACCAGTGCATTTTCTACTTCGGTTAAAGCTGTAAGCACGTTTTGACGCCATGATAGAAGCGCCGCTTCTGCAAATGCTTTTTGCGCTTCGACTTCTGCCCGCCGACGCCCTGCATCTAACAACGGAATGTCAATTGCAGCGCTAATGCTCAAAATGGCGTTAGAAAGCACATCACCATTTCCAAGCGTCGTTCGAATTTGCCCCGGCAAGGTGAGAGACGGATAAAGATCTGCTTTTTGAACGCCAATGTTGGCAACTGCTGCAATAAAATCAGCTTCTGCCGCTCTTACATCTGGTCGATTGCGAAGCAAATCCGCCGGTACGCCTGTAGAAGCGACCACCAGCATAGGCACCTGGTCTGCTCCTTTAACATTCGGGTCATTTGTCGGCTCTGTTCCAGCTAATAAGGCTAGCGCATTTTGGGCCCTAAACTGGCTGGCGATAAGCAAGCTCCTTTGCGCTCTGCTTTGCGCCAGGTCAGACGCAGCTCTATCGACGTCCAAAGCCGGAGAAAGCCCCGCATCAAATCTTGCTGTAACAATGTCCAAAGTTCTTGATTGAAGCTCTAACGTCGCTTCCAATAACGCTAACCTTGCCTGCGTCCGCTTTAACTCTACAAACTGTCTGCCAGCCTGTAGTGTCACGAGCCGCAAGACGTCTTGTTCAGATAAGCGAGCTGATTGGAGTTGCGCTTGAGCAGCTTGCAGCGCTCTTTTATTTTTACCATTTAAATCCGGATTGAAACGGAATGAAGCACCCGCAACCGTCGTATCATCAGTTCGACCTGTGTCCTCAAGATCAATGGACAATCCGTTATCAATAAAAGCGTCTAATGTCGGAAAGAGATCTGACCGAGCGGCTGTTGAAAGCGCAAATGAACGCTCAAGATTGGCACGCGCTATGGCGACTTGTAAGTTGTTCGCTCTGACTAACCGCATCACTTTGGACAATTCCGCGTTGCCAAAGTGTTCCCACCACGCAATCTCATTGCTGAATGGTCTACTATTTTCCAGTTCGATGGAAAATGCGGGTGATAATTCAATTGTAGGCGTTGTCGGCTCAGGCCCAACCACACACCCAGCAGCGCTCGCAACTGCAGTTATCAGAATAGATGTTTTTAAATTCATGGAGCGCCCTTATCTTCAGGCAAACTACGTGCGTGCGCCAGCTCATCATCAAGTGACACAGCGTTCTGAGCCCGCGAACCGCTAAGTCTTGCGCACCACAAGTACAACACCGGTGTGAGATAAAGCGTAAACACGGCCGCCAAAAACAAACCTCCGAAAATCACCCATCCGATGGCGTTTCTAGCTTCCGCGCCGGCCCCATCTGACAGGATCAAAGGAATAGCGCCTAGCGCCGTAGAAATAACTGTCATTGCAATTGGACGAAGGCGTACTGTAGCCGCCTCTAATGCTGCGCCCCTGACCGACCGACCTTGCGTGCGAAGCTGGTCGGCAAACTCAACGAGAAGAATGCCGTTCTTCGCCATCAATCCGATCAATAGGACCAACCCGATTTGAGAATAAATGTTTAGAGACGTGCCAGACAGAAACATCGCATAAATCGCTGCAGCCAAACCGAATGGAACGATAAGCATCACAATGACCGGACTGGTTATGCTCTCAAACTGCGCCACCAGAACAAGGAATACAATCAGGATCGCAAATCCGAATGTAATCATCATATCACGTGAAGATTCCTGGAGCGTATCTGCTTCACCCTGGAGGATAAAAGAAATACCGCTTGGCAGTGTCGCATCTGCTAACCGTTCGATTTCTGCAACAGCCTCAGCTAGAGGAACGCCGGTTGCGATGTCCGCCTCTAATTCAATCGCACGTCTCTGCTCAACCCGATCGAGCTCTGCAGCAACACCCTGTTCCGTAATAGTCGTCAGACTGGAAAGCGGCGTTAATTCTCCAGAACGCGAACGCACAAACAGATTGTGCAAATCAGCTGGAGAGCGAATAGAGCTTGTTTCAGCCTCCAAAATGATCGGAATTGCTTGGTCGCCTACATTCAGATCAACAACATTTTCGCCACCAACCATCGCCTGGAGTGTCAGTGAGACTTCGCTTAGCGGCACATCAAGGTCTGCTGCGCGCGTACGGTCCACATTAATAGATAATTGAGGTTGTGTCGGTTGGTAAGAAATCTCAGGGTTGGAGAGTATTTGCGACCGCGTTTCCACCATGTCAGCCAAAGCGCGCGCGGCTTCGTAAATGTCCAGATATTCCGGGCCCGTCAGCGCAATTTGAAGGCCCGAACGATTTCCGCCACGGCCTCCCTGAAGACTGTTCTGTCCAAACACAGACACATTCGCCCCAGGTATTTCAGACATCGGTCCACGCAAATTATTGATGATCTCGGACTGTGTACGTTCTCTATCCGCCCAAGGGGCCAAAGTTGCGCGCATCCAGACGCGGTTAGGATCGAAACGACCAACAATTGTAAATATGGATACAACTTCACCGCTTTCCCGCAAAGGCTCCAGGCGGTCCAGTATTTCGTCAGCTTGACGTTCCATATAACTGAGACCGACACCATCTGGACCGGTTGCAAAAATTATGAATTGTCCACGGTCCTCTTGAGGCACAAGCTCAGAACCCAAAGCTTTATAGGCCCAAAAAGCGCCACCAGCCGCCACTAAACAGGTAATCACAACAATCAGCGGAGCTTTGAAACTTAGCTCAATGCTTCTTGCATACTTGTCACCAAGATAAGTCCCGAACCGTTCGATCGCGTTCTTTGGTTGATTTTCTTCTGCGATCAGTTTGAACCGGGCTGCGATTGCTGGTGCCAGTGTCAGCGCGACGAACGATGAAATAATGACTGACAGCGCTAGAACAAAACCAAACTCACGAAACAAACGCCCTGTTGTGGATGGAAGAAAGGAGATTGGAACAAATACGGCAACCAACACCGCTGTCGTCGCGATAACGGCAAAAAACACTTGATGCGTACCAATGGCAGCAGCAGCTTTATTCCCTAATCCCCGAGATTGTTGCCTCTGGACATTTTCCAACACGACAATTGCGTCATCAACTATCAATCCTGTCGCCAGTACTAGCGCCAATAGGGTTATGAGATTAATGGAAAATCCCATAGCCCAAATACCCGCTAGCGTGCCGACCAAGGCGATCGGAATAGCCACAGCAGGAATTATCGTCGCTTTACCAGAACGTAGAAACAGCCAGATCGTGCCAACAACAATGATGACAGTGAACGCAAGGCTGGTCACAACTTCTTCAACAGAACGCCTGATGAACACCGCGTCATCTGTTGAGACGCGAATATGAAGGTCGTCAAATTGTTCATTAAGTTCGACAACCCGTTTGCTTACGGCATCCGATATTTTGATGGTGTTAGACTGTGCGCGTCTTACCACACCCAAGCCGATCGCTGTTTCACCATCAACCATTAAGAGGTTATTTGCGTCAGCTGGCGCCAGAACAACTTCCGCCACATCACCAACTTTCACCAAATCTGAAATAACCACTTCTTTAATGCGCGCTGGTGTGGCTGCTGTCGCTTCCGCCCGCACTATAAGTTCTTGATCCTCTGACCTAAAGCTACCGACAGGCACATCATAAGGCGCCTGCCTAAGCGCCGAAGCAACATCGCTAACTGTCAGACCAAATCGACCAAGGCGGAGCGGGTCTATCAAGACCCGCATCTGACGCTCCCGCACCCCATATTCTTGAACAGAGGCAACGCCATCGATTGAAAGAATTTCTGGCGCAATTGATTTTTCAATTACACGCGTCATTTCTTCTAGAGACAGGGTATCACTGGTTACTGCCAGCGTAACAACAGCCTGACCATCCTGATCCGCTTTAGTAACAATCACGTTCTCAACGCGGTCCGGCAGCCGTCTGACGATTTGATTCACGGCCTCTCGCGTATCAGCTGCAGCGGTATCCAGATCAACTCCCGGATTAAATTCAATATGGACTCTGGAGCTGTTCTCTTCGCTAGAAGCGCGAATAACCCTTACGCCTGAAACACGAGCCGCGGCGCCTTCCAACACGCTGGTCACTTCTGCGTCCATGGTCTCTGGAGCGCCACCAGGCATTGTGGCGCGGATGCTGACAACAGGCCTGTCCACATCCGGTAACTCGCGCACTTCTATCCCCAAAAGGGCCGCGATACCCGCAATAACGATCAGAAGATTAAAGACCGTAACAAGTAGCGGACGCTTGACCGATAACTCCGCCAGACCTGACTTATGGCCGATCATTTTAGCGTCTCTTCGTGCGATCCAGCGTCAGCTGCTACTAATATGTCTTCCCCATCTGTTTCTCTGGATAGGACTTCAATTTTCAATCCTGGACGCATTTTTTGAACGCCCTCGGCCACAATCAGATCACCTTCTTTTAGTGGCGCTTTAACCAACACAAAGCCATCGCCTCGGTTGACGATAGTGACCGGCATTCTATGAGCCGCACCTTCCTTCACAGCCCAAAGATACGCCCCATCACCACCCCAAACAATTGCGGCTTCTGGTACCTTTGGATAGCTGTTTCCAGGCAATGAGATATTGATCCGAAAACTCATTCCTGGCCGCAACCTATCATCTTGATTGTCCACAATGGCGCGAATGACAAATGAACGCTCTGTGGGGTCAATACGACTATCTACGGCTTGAACTAAGCCTTCAACTGCAACGCCATTTGAAGAAAACGGGGTCATTTTAATTTTGTCGCCGGCGCCTACACGCCCAAACGCCTGCTCAGGAATCGAAAAATCAACGTACAAAACAGAACGATCATCTAAACGCAGAAGTTCGGTATTCGTCGTAATGCGCGCCCCCGGATCAACATCCGTCAGCCCCGCAAATCCGGAAAATGGCGCAATGACAGTACGATCTGCTAATGCTTCTTGAGCAAGCGCCAACTCTATCTGGGCTGCCTCCACAGCCGTGCGGGCGCCATCTTTTTGACTATCCGAAACAGCCTCAGGCACATCTATGCGTTCATACCTGTTGAGCAATTGTTCCGCATCTTTGAGCGTTACGCGAGCACGCTGCACTGCTAAACGCTGATCCGCATCATCGAGTTGCGCTAATTTTTGGCCCTTTTTTATCCATTCACCGGCCTTGAAATACATAGACTGAACTTCGCCGCTTGCTTGCGCAAAAATGGTGGCCGCTTGACGTGCGCGCGCGGTTCCAACCGCTTCAATTTCTTGAGTATCAGCTCCCAACACGACTTCATGCACAATGATTTTAACAGCTTGCTGCTGTTCCATTGTGCGTTGATTTGGGACGCTCTTTGTTTCACCGCAGCCAGATAACACCGTCGCAAAACATGCTATGCTCAGCACAAGCGATGGTACTTTATAAAATCGTGTCACCTGACTGCCTTCCCACTTCAGCTGGATATCCAGCGCATTTTTCCGCTTTCAACGTTCTACGTACGGCGCCTGCATCTCCGTCGCTAATACTGGTCACATTGTTGTGAACATCCCGCTTAGCAACCAATCTGATGATTGGAAGATGCAGGCAGATTTGACGGATCCCCACTTCTCATCAATTCAATCACGATATCAGACTGGTGTGAATCTCAATTTACCCAAGGTATAGTAAATTGTTTTGATTGGTTAAAACCTTTGACAAACAAGCTCAATGAGATGTCTCATCCCAAGATCAGCACCCATTTTTAAAGTTAGCCCAAATGCAAGAAAACAAGATCATTGTCGGAGACATAGGGGGAACTAACTCCCGTTTTGCTGAAGTCGAACTTGCGGCAGGCAAAACGCTCAAAATTAGTCGCTTTTTTAAATTTCAGAATGACCTATTTGATCAGTTCAAAGACGTTTTGTCTGCTTATATTCGAACATCTGGCACAGACCTCACTACAGCCACTCTGGCGGTCGCTGGGCCAGTCGATGGTAATACCGCCAGCCTGACAAATAGAGACTGGTTGATAAATGCGTCCGATATTTCCCAAAGTTCCGGCATCTCCCATATCACTATAATCAACGACTTTAAGGCTATGGCCCGGTCTGCACCTGAGTTAGACACAAATCACTATACGTTTATCGTCAACGCTGAGGGTGACACAAACTCGCCTCACGTCGTAGGCGGGGCAGGTACTGGTTTTGGACTGGGAACACTTATTCCATTTGCGAAACACTGGAACGTCCTCGCCGGAGAAGGCGGACACCAGATTTACGCGCCCTCTTCTGACTTGGAAATTGAACTCCTGCGCCAACTACGACGCTTTCATGAAGTCGTCACTTTGGAATCTGTTACGGGCGGCAAGCATTTTGAGACGCTCGCTGAGGCTATTGGTAACATTTATGGGAAAAATCGTTTTTCTATTAGCCAATCAGAAGCAGTTGCAAAAGCTCTGAAAAATAACCCTATATGCTTGGATATTTGCCTTGTTAGAGCACGCGCGATTATGAGCGCTATGGGCGACGCCATGCTTATATGTGGCGCTAAGGGCGGTGTTTGGCTAGCAGGCGGAGTGACTGAACTTCTGGAACCGTTCCTGAATCGGCAAGATGTGCTTCCCCGTTTTTATGAACGAGGACCTATGTCCAAATATATGGAAAAAACGCCGATAAAACTTATCAAGTCACCAGACGCACCCCTTCTGGGTGCCGCCGCGTCTGTACTTCTGGACCAAGCTTAGACCCCTTCATCTGATTTGGTCTTTTGATCAATTTCACCAGCGGTCAAAATTGGGGCGACTTCAAGAGAGTCTGCATCCAACATCAATGCAACTTTTTCTAGCGATGAAATCAACATAGCCTGCTCCCAAGGCTCCAACGCATCAAACCTAGATTGGAAGATCAGCTGTAAATTTCTCGGCGCATCTTTTAGCGCCTTGCGACCGTCAGGCAAAAGAGCCAACCACACCTTCCTGCGATCTGTATTACAGCGCGTCCTTGCAACCAGGTTGCGCACCACCATCCGATCAATCAATGCGGTAATCGTAGCGTTACTCAATTGTGTTTTGGCCGCAATCTCACCGGCTGAAATCGACTCATGCTCATCAAGTAGTTGCAACACCCTCAATTGGGACGGGGTGAGGTTAGCGTCACGCGCCAATAATCGCGCTTCTAGCTCGATCTTTCGTTGGATCCGCCGCAAAGCGATCAGAGCATCATTTGCACGTTGGTTCATTGTCAATTTCCAACACGAAATCTAGGGCGCCAAGTTATCCCCCAACGCCTTTTTAAGAGGAGCAAGATGTGCCTCAAAATGCCGCCATACGTCTAGCCCCTTACGATTAATGGGCTGTCGAACCTGTTCTGAACTGGCGGTTCGAACAGCGCGGTCATTTTTATGGAAATCAACACATGCAGTTTCAAACGGCAGGTTGCAGTAATCGAGTATCCTCTTGACCTGACCCTCAAGATCTTCAATCACGTCCTCGTGTTGAACGCGCAAAACCTTGCCCGGGAGAACGTTATCCCAATGGTCCATCAAATCGACATAGGCTTGATAATAGCCACCAACTTCTTCTAATCCGTATGTAAACTCCTGCCCCTCGGCAAACAGCTGTTTAAAACCAGAAAAACAGCAATCCATGGCAGCGCGTCTTGCATCAATTACCTTGGCGTTGGGCAAGATAAGATGAATGAGGCCAATGTGCCTGAAATTGTTTGGCATCTTGTCAGTAAAAAATGGTGCGCCCTGTCGATGGATGCGGGTTGTGTCTATGTATTCCTGCCCCAGTTCTGCCAGTTGATCCCCCTGCAAATCAAGAAGATTAGCTGGATATGCGCCACCTTCGCTACGGTTTCTACCTCTCAACTGTTGCGCAATGGAAAGAATATTCGGCAGTTCTAGCGTCCCGTCCACCTGACTGTGAGACGCCAGGATTTGTTCGATCAAGGTCGATCCAGCCCGGGGCAAACCTACGATAAAAATCGGGTCCGCCGCCTTACATCCCAGTCCCATTTTGCTTTGAAAAAGTTCGCCCGTACAGGCTGATTTCTGCGCTTCAAACTCATCCAGCATGCCTTGCGTAGTGTAGCGGCTCATTGCCCGTTTTAAGGCATTACCCTTGTCATAATAATGGAAGGATCGATCATATTGGCCCCGATCTTCGAATGCCTTTCCAAGCGCAAAACAAAAATGAAACCTGTCAGAATGAGATATCAACGGATCTGCTTCTTTAGCCTGCATCCGTTCAATCTCTTCTTCATCAAATTTGTAGGTTTTCAAATTTGCCAATGCGTACCAGGCATCGCCTTGTTCTGGGCGATTTTCGCATGCGCTTTTGTAAGATGTGACTGCAGCCGTATGCTTACCCCATGTCTTTAAAGCATGTCCTTTCGACGTCAGCGTGGCTGGATCATTTGGCAGTGTTTCCAGAACACGATCGAACAAAGCAATCGCGTTTTCAAAGTCACCGGCCTGCATTTGAATAATTGCAAGATTGGATTGAAAAACAGGGTTCTCCGGGTCCTTGTCATATAAATGCCTGGCTTCTTTTAAAGCGCCCTCATACTTTTGACGCTTACGCAGAACTTGGATGTAATCTAGGCGCAACTGTACGTTATCCGGCTCGAAAGACACCGCGTGCTCTAACAAAACTTCAGCATCTTCCAGAACATTCAACTGTTCCCCAATATCCGCAAGAAGACGCATGCCCTCCACATTGCGCGGATTTACTTTCAGGAACCTGCGGCAAAGATTCTCAGCTTTTAGGAGTTTTCCTTCGGCCACAAGATTTGTGACAGAAACGAGTTCCTTTGGCAGCGTCGCCAACCTTTGCGCTTGCCCATATGCTGCATTTGCAGCTTGATGCATCCCGGCTTTCGCTAGCAACTCGGCTTGCTTACGCCAACTCACTTCAAGTCCGGGATTAAATCGACACGCATTTGTAAATGCGCTCAATGCCAAGCTTTCGTCACCCTGGGTGAGCAATAGATGTCCAAGCTCTTGGTGTGCTCGACCAAACTCTGGGGATGCTTCGATCAAGGCGTCGAGGCGCTCTCTGGCATCATCATAGCGCCCTAAATAACGTGAACACACAGCCGCCATGTATTGTGCTTCATGGTTTTGCGGTTGCGCCCCCAACTCTGCATCCAGTATTTCCAGAGCCCTTTCAAATTGCCCGCTCCCCATAAGGTTGCGAATGGATTTCATGGCATCAGGTGCTAATTCAGCTTGGTTCATCATAATCGTCTATAAACGGATTGAAGCGCTCCAAATAAACATTGGAGCGCTTCAAATGTTTCAGTTCAATTTCTAAACCGCAAGGAGGGCGCTAGAAATCAACTCCAACACGCACACCTATTGTCCGTGGACGCGCAAGTGTGACGCGCTGCTGGTCGTAAACAAAACTTCCTGAGATCTCGGCAGCTTCGTTCGTCAGGTTCTCACCAAAGATTTCGATCCGCCAGTCATCTTTCTTGACACCTGCGGACAGGGCAAGGGTGGTCCAGCTGTCGAGTTCAAACTTGTTCACTTCGATGATGTCAGTGAACGCTTCCGACGAATACACAATCTGCGGCATGATGTGCGCAGTGTAGTCACCGAATTCCCACTCGTAGCGCGCTCTCAGGTTACCCTGAAATTCTGGAGCAAACGCCAATGGCTCACCGACCAGAACATCACCTGTTGGCACCAAGACTTCTGTAATTTCGGAATCAAGCGCAGAAAAAGCGCCCGACACGGTGAGGTTATCAGTCGCCGCCCACGCAAAGTCACCTTCCACACCAAAGATCTCTGCATTCGCCGCATTATCGGAGAAGAATAGATTAATGATGGATGTGTCGAAGATTGTCGTTTGCAGACCCTCAGCTTCGACAAAGAATGCCGACCCGTTAAAGCGCAACGCACCATCCAGAAGGAAAGTTTTCCAACCAAGTTCGTAGTTCGTCACATCATCTGTGTCGACCTGGAATGGAACTGTGTAACCGCCTGGTCCCTGGGCGCCGCCTGGACGGTTCAAGATACCAGCTCTGAAACCTTCAGAATATGTTGCATAGAACAGAAGGTCCGTCGTTGGCGTCCAGTTTAGTGTCGCCTTCACAATGACACCATCAGCTTCAGCTTTATCAGGCGCACGCGTGGAGTTGAAGATCTGAACAGCCTGCGCTTCCGACAGTTCAGGGTCTATCGCCATGATGTCTTCAACGCTTTGAGTGTTGTTGTATGTGATGTGGCGAGACGTGTCACAGGTGCCACGGAAGGTGAACTCACCGTCACCATTATAAAGGTCGGAAATGTCCGTACCGAACGCATTCGCATCGGCTTGGAAACTGTTACAGAAAGACGAGTTGGCGCTACCTTCCAGATCGACCGCAACATCATAGAGACGCGCACCAAGCGAGAATGAAAGTGTCTCAGGCACGATATCGTAAGTTGCTTCACCAAACAGACCAAATTGCTCATCTGTGCGTAGAACATCGTTGCGGAAAATCACGCCGTCAGGAAATGCGTCTGTACGTGAACGGTATCCGGTATCAAACGCAAAGTTTGGCGCAAAACCATTGTTTGGGTGTCCGGGGACTGGTTGTCCGAAAACATCTGCCTGTAAGGAGCCTGGGTAAGTGAAGTCGTTGCGCTCAGCTAGTTCCAGATCGCTATAGAAACCACCGAATGTCGCACGAAGACGGTATTCGGCCGGCGTGTTAAAGCGCAGCTCCTGCGTGATTGTCTCAGTTTCAGTAGATGAATTCACAAACTGGTTAGGCGCATAACACACACCTGACGGGTCAACCCCATCTCCAGGGTCCGTTACGGAACCATCACAGATGTAATATGGGAGGTATGGACCAACAAAGAGATAATCGGTGTAATCTACACGCTGACTTGTTTCACGGTCTGTAAACGCACCCGTGTAAACTGCCTCAAGACCTGCCAGCTCACCTGTCAAAGTCCAGCTGAGGTTGGTGAACTCATCATTGAGGTCATCGTCCTCGTAACGCTGGATGTCCCAGTCGTCCAAGTCAGGGTCAGAGAAGAAAACACCTTCTGAATCCAGTTTTTGTTGAGCTATGCCAACAAGCAGATTCCAGTTTTCATTGAACTCGTAAAGACCACTAACGCGGTAACCAGAATACACAGTGTCATTAACATCGTTTTCTGCGAGACCGGACGCTACAATGCTGGCTTCCTGGAACTCAACATTTGAAAGGTCGGCGCCACCTTGGATCCCTTCACGATTGTCAGAAACAGGCAATCCGTTTTCGCGAACAGTGCCTGCAGAGCGGAAACGTGCGCTTTGTTCAGCGGATAGCGTACCCGGAACGTTATCAATGTAACCGCCCTGATTGTCAGTGTATACAACACCACGAACAGCAAACTTGTCTGTGACGGGAACGTTGAGAACAGCTTCAACCTTGTTAGAAAGTTCACCGCCATCCGTGAATGATGTTGAGAAGTTCGCGCTTCCGGACACACCGTCAAAGTTCGGCTTGTTGGTAATCAGTCGAACAGTACCCGCCTGCGAGCTGGCGCCGAAAAGCGTACCCTGCGGACCAGACAACACCTCAATCCGCTCCAGGTCGGCAGCGTAAACATCAAGGTTACGGCCAGGCTGAGCCAACGGCTGTTCATCAAGATAGAAAGCAACGTTCGGCGATAACCCCGCAACACCCGCAGTGGTCAGGTTTGGCGTCGTGGATGCGACACCACGAATGTAAATTGTACTTTGTCCCGGCCCGCTGCCACCTGCAGTTACGCCAGGAAGCTGTGTTAGGTAGTCAGTGAAGACATTAATGTCCAATTCTTCTAACTCAGCAGAACCAATGGCGTTGACAGCAATCGGTACGTCCTGGGCGCTTTCTGTCCGTTTGGTAGCGGTGATGGATATTGTGTCTAGACGACGACTGGAAGTTCCTTCGTCAGTTTCTTGAGCGGTCGCAGTACCCGCGAACGCCATTGAAGCAATCGCGATCAGTGAGACACTGTTCAGCTTCTTGGACATTACAAAATTTCCCTTTTGGTTTGCTCCGAAACGAGATTTTCCTTCGCACATCTAAACGAATCGATGCGCAAAAACGTTGGATCGGTCGTGAAATCTGGAATTTTCGGTAGCAGATTATTCGCCCATTAAAAGGATTGTTACGTAACACAACGAGTTCACAATCTTGAGAAATAGGCCTGCTCAGTGTTTTTTTTCTTTATTTTCTGAATGTTATGCGCAGGTGGCAATTCTGCAACAATTGCGTCTATTCTTCACATATGCTTCGAAGTGCTAACTTTTTAAGCTCACGCTATGTTTTTAGCGTCGAATAATCCCAGGAACCAAGGAGCCTCGCTTGTCTGATCAAGACCAGCCAATCAACGCGTCGGAATTTGAAACAGACTACGAAGTCGGCCAGGACAACGTGGAATGGCTCGGCCTAGACATTCACAATCCCGTCTTCTTTCTTTCCGCAGGACTAGTGTTGTCATTCTGTATCAGCGCGCTGGTCTTTCCAGAAATTGCATCGGTCGCACTTAAAGGCGCTCGGGACTGGACGCTCGCCAACTTTGACTGGTTCTTCGTCATAACCACAAACATTGTCTTTATATTTTGTCTGGCGATCGGCTTTTCCAAGCTAGGAAAAATCAGATTGGGCGGACCTGATGCCAAACCAGAGTTTTCCACGAAATCGTGGTTATCCATGCTGTTTGCGGCCGGTGTCGGAATCGGCATGGTGTTTTATGGCGCTGCCGAACCGCTTGCCTATTATAATGGCTGGTCGGGAACACCTCTAAATGCCGAAGCATTCACCCCTGAGGCCCAGAAGTTGGCATTTGCCGCCACCATCTTTCATTGGGGCGTAACACCATGGGCGGTCTACGCCGTTGTAGGTCTGGCCTTGGCTTTTTTCACCTTCAACAAGGGGCTGCCGCTAACAATCAGATCTGCATTCTATCCATTGTTTGGGGAGCGTGTCTGGGGATGGACAGGTCACATCATCGACCTTTTAGCCGTTGTGGCTACGCTGTTTGGTCTCGCCACTTCCTTGGGGCTGGGCGCTCGCCAAGCCGCTAACGGCTTGGAGTTTTTGTTCGGCATTGAGGCAACCCTGCTTTCTCAGATTTTGATTATTTCGCTGATCACATCCCTCGCAATTGCGTCTGTGGTTCGCGGACTGGACGGCGGTGTGAAGATTCTTTCAAACCTCAATATCGTACTTGCGATTTTAGTCTTGCTGTATGTGGTCATTTTCGGCCCGACAGCGGAGATCTTTAAAGGCTTTGGCGTCAATCTATTCAACTATGTCATCGAAACGCCCGAACTGAGTAACTGGATTGGTCGTGAAGATAGCGCATGGTTTCACGATTGGACGATATTTTATTGGGCTTGGTGGATTTCCTGGTCACCGTTCGTAGGAATGTTTATCGCGCGTGTTTCACGTGGTCGCACAATACGAGAGTTCTTACTTGCCGTACTTCTCGTGCCGGTTGTCGTTGTAACCATCTGGTTCACCGCATTTGGAACAGCAGCAGTGGAACAGGTCAAAGCGGGTGTAGGTTCGCTTCCTGACGGAATTTCAGAAGTTTCGATCGTTCTCTTTCAAATGTTGGAAAACTTGCCCTTTGGTGAGGTCGCATCATGCGTCTCTATATTGCTTCTACTGGTGTTTTTTGTGACCTCTTCAGACTCAGGTTCTCTTGTGATCGACAGCATTACTGCCGGCGGTAAGTTGCATGCCCCGGTCCCACAGAGGATATTTTGGGCGAGCATGGAAGGTCTGGTCGCTATTGTGCTACTTGCAGGCGGTGGCGCAACCGCGCTTTCCTCACTTCAGGCTGGCGCGATAACTGCGGGATTGCCATTTGCGGCAATTCTACTGATCTGCTGTTACAGCCTCTGGGTCGGGTTGAAATCCGAAGAAGCATAGGGGGAGACTATTCGATGGCTTTAATGCCGAGCGCCCACAGGCTAGCGATCTGATTGGCGATATGCCGACGTTCGTCTTCTGAGTTATGATGATGCCATTGAGGGACCCACTCAAACAAACCAGGCAACATCATAACGCGCATTTCGACATTACCTTCACGGATTAGCCCCTGCTCTATGCCTTTCTTCATCACCGTATCATAGGCCATGTAAAGGCGAGCAGCCGCAGTTGACAGGTCTTCTTGTACGTCACTCGAGAGGGAATACAGCCCAACTGTTGGCGCTAAAGGGGCGAGACTTGGCGTCAGATAGGCGTGCGTCACCGTGTACAGCGCTTCAGCAATCGCAACTGGCGGGGTTGAAGCATCGCCCATTCTCTCGGCCACCCTCAAGAACATATCGAAGGCGCGTCTGTAGCAAGCTGCAATAAAGGCGTCCCGTTTACCTACATTGTGATAAACAACCGCCTTGCTGACGCCAAAATGCTGTCCAATCTCCCCCAGCGCAGCGGCGTCAAACCCTTGTTGATTGAATAGCCATGACCCCTGCGCCAGTAGAGCTTCTTTTTTAGCCGCCATTAAAATATCGGCGTCAAACACATCGGCAGCAAGCATGCTTTGAGGCTGCAAGGGCTTGCCTGTAAAAGAAAAAGACTCCCGCCCTGATTTCAGTGCGCCATTGATCAAAAGATCCTTTGCCGTATCAGCAAAGTCTTTCCCGTCAAACGCACTCATATCCGGGTTCCATCGCTGCCCAAGCGCAGGCCAGTTGACGAGACCTAAAAGAGTGCGCGCTGTCAGGACCGGGTCGACATCGCGAACAATACCTTGTTCTTTTGCCTGACCCAGACAGTCGGCAATTAGAGCGACAACTTCATTGTAGAGTTTTGTTATTCTCTTTCTGTGGTCTGGCTTTAAATACGGCACTTCCTTCAGCGCCGCCACCTCGGGCGCCTCATCCGCAAGAGCGAGCTCGATAAAGCGTTCCAAAACTCCAAGCGCACTGGTTTCCTGTGCGAGCGCTTCTTGAATGCATTGCTTCAGGAAGCGGCATGTGGCGTCATAACAAGCCGCTAGCAAATCCTCATTATCTTCAAAATAATGGTAAGCTGACGACCGTGTGAGTCCGACTCTTTCTGCAACATTGGCAAAAGTTCGAGACGTAATTCCGTGTTCGTTGAATTCTGTAGTCGCCGCTCGCAACAATAGTGATCGTGTATCAGACGAGGCAATGCTTAAATGGTCTGTTTGGTTACGCATCTTGCTTCACTGTGCCCAAAGTCAGCATTTATCTGCCAACGTAAAATGTACCCAACTATACTTATTAGGCAGCAGAGCAGCTCAAGACGTTGTCATGCAAGTATTTTCGACAATTTATTCACAAAAGTTATATCTATACCACATGCTGGACGCGTTTCGGACACTTCTAAACAAAAGTGCGGGCGCACCAACACCAATACTAACACTGTCGGCATACTAATCCGACAGCGAAACATGCATTATTATAATTCCAGATAAGCGTTGGATTATTTTTCCACGGTGACGGTCATCTTCATTTTCGGGTGAATTGCACAATTCACCTTGAAAACCCCGTCCTTTGTAAAAGGAACTGTTGTTGGCTGACCAGGCTGTTGCAAACCACTGTCTGTAAACATCCCAGCACTCTGAATTAGAATATTGTGAGCTGTGCGATCAGAGTTTGTAAACTCGATAGAGTCACCCTTTTTGATAGTCAGCTCGCTCCGGCTGAACTGAAGCTTTTGTTGATCAACAGAATGAGTAGCTCCAGAAAGCGCCCAGACTGCGCTTGCGCTAGCTAAAACTGTCGCACTGAAAACTGCGATGGTGAATGTACGTCTCATCTTAAGCTCTCTTATTTGGGAAGAACAGGTATCGCTATTGGATCATCTTCACTTGTCAGCGTGTGAAGAAACGCTACGAGATCCTCTTTTTCCTGCTGCGTCAGGTTTAGCTTTTTGATGGAGGATGAAAGGCTTTCCCGTTCAACAAACCCATTGTCATATAGCTCAACAACAGCATGCAAATCTTTTGCGGATCCGTCATGTAGATAAGGCGCTCGCTGATCAATGTTGCGCAGCGTAGGGGTCTTAAAGGCATGTTGAAGCACGCCTACCGGGATAAGCTCACCTCTGCCTTTGTCCTCATCTGGCACGCCGATGTCATGGAAACCATCATCAGTGAAGCGCCATCCCACATGACAGATTGAACAATTGCCCTTAGTGTTAAAAATGACAAACCCACGTTTCGCTTCTTCACTGATCGCGTCCTCATCACCCGTAATCCATTCATCAAATGGCGCTTCGTTTGAAACAATCGTTCTTTCAAAGGTCGCGATGGATTTTGCGACAGTATCAGCTGTCAGCCCCTCATTAGGGAACTCTTCCTGAAAGGCGCTGGAGTAAGCAGAAATATTGTTAAGCTGTTCAACAACTTCATCCAAGTCGATGTTCATCTCAGCTTGAGACGCAATCGGCCCCAGAGATTGTTCTTCTAAAGAGGATGCGCGCCCATCCCAAAAGAATAACTCTCCCCAAGCAAGGTTCAAAATTGTAGGTGTGTGACGACCTAAACGCGTTCCAAGGTGTCCTACGCCTAGCGGCAATGCGTCTTCCCAGCCCAAACCAGGATTGTGACAACTTGCACAAGAGATGGCGCCCGAACCAGAAAGGCGCGGATCAAAAAACAGCTTGTGGCCTAATTCGTATTTGCCTTGCGTGTAAGGGTTGTCTTCTGGAAAAGGGATCTGCTCCGGGCGAACATATTCTACCTTGAGCGCCTCCACATCAACTGCATTTTCCACATCAACTTCAGCGCCAACGGGGGTGACTAAAACTGCCGCTAAAGCCGTGAGCGATACCGCGCCTATTGCTGAAAACTTCCCAATCATGTGTCGCCTCTCAAGCGTTTTGGTTCAATGTTGGTCGTCTGTCGTTATGGTCGGTTAAATCAGTGCAATCTTAGTTAACAATCAGCTCGCATTTTTTATCTTTTCCATGAAGCGAGCCGCTTTATCCCGGAGTTCTTGGGAACGTTTGGACATGTCTTGTGAGGCCGTCACCATTGTTGCGGCTGTATCACCGACTTGGTTTGACGACATTTGCAGATGATCTGCGTTTTGAGAGAGACTTCGCGTTCCGGCAGCCACGCGCTCGATACTGGAAGCGATCTCTTCAGTCGCCTCATTCTGACCACGTACTGAATGTGCAATTTCCGTTGAAATCTGATTTAGCAAGCCAACGACATCTGAAATCGCATTCAGCGCCTCAACCGAATTCTCAGAAGACAGCTGAACCAAACCGACTTGCTCCGTTATCGTATGTGTCGCCTTTGAAGTTTGGTTGGCAAGGTCTTTGACTTCTGTCGCTACGACCGCAAAGCTTCTACCAGCTTCGCCGGCACGCGCACTTTCAATTGTTGCATTCAACGCCAACATATTCGTTTGTGCAGCAATTGATTGAATGATCTCAATCACTTCACCAATCTGACGCGCGTTATCGACGAGTCCGGATGTGTACTGAGACGCAGACCGAGACTTATCTTGCCCTTGTTGTGCGACATCAGCAGCAGACACCACCCGTTCTGAAATCTCTCGGATAGACGCCGCCAATTCCTCCGCCGCGCTGGCGACAGCGTTCACACTATCAGCCGTAACACCACTTTCAGCTGCCACTTTGCGCGAACACTCAGAAGACGTCGCTGCGACTTTCACCATATCGCCAGCTTTGGTCTCCATGAGCTGTGCCGCATCCGCAACGGCATCGACAAGTCCCAAAACCTCCACTTCAAACCCTTCGGCGAGCAACTGAAGTTCTTGGACACGCTCTTCATGTAAGCGAGAAGCACGCGCTTCCGCTTCCATTTGTCGTTTTTGATTTTCATTGCGTTCACGCACCACGTTCTGCATCCGCTGGAGGTCACGCATCATCCGCGCCGCTTCACCTTCACCAACAACGTTGAATGGTTCAGCAGTTTCACCGTTTGCGACAGACGAGGCGACCAAGCGCGTTCTTCCGACGATGCCCAGCACAGATTTCGAAAGCAGAACCGCGACCAACACGCCCAGTGCTAAAGCCGGAACAATCGCTACGACCATCATATCATGTCCAAGAGCCGACGCGCGTGTGGATTTCATTTTTGCTTGAAACGACGCCCCCGTCTGAGCCAGCAACACTTCATCCATCAGTTCTTGAGCTATCTTCAAGTTTGAAGAAAAGGCTCCGCCATTGCCGATGTTTTCTCGCAGAGACTGCACAGATGATATGGCATTTCTCGCCGCAGTTTTAACATCTTCGCTTTGAGACATTTGAACAACCTGATTCAAATTTATCTCGACAGTATCTATAGCCGATTGCAGATCTTCATCATCAATACCGCCTTCATTCTCATCCAACTCAACGCCTTGAGCTGAGAGCATCATACGTTGGCGTGGGCTCAAATTACCGACTGCCCCGGTATATTGAGGTGTCGCGGAGGAAACATTCGTTAGTTTGAGGAGTTCCGTCTGAGCGCTGTTTACAAAATTCCCAACATTCAACATTTGACTGTAGGTAGTGTCCTGAAGCTGCATCGAATGACGTGTTTTCGTGACGGCATAAAGTCCAATCACGAGTGTGAAGAACAACATTGCAAAACTAGCTAAACTGACCTGCATCCAGATCGGCACGCGGTTTTTAAAGTCGCTCGATTTTGGCGCGATTAACATGCGTGTTGCGATGTTGCGTTTTTGCACAAGCGCATGAAAACCAACCGCGCTTAAGTGTACGGCCACCAGCAACATCAGCAGAGCTGCAACGCCACTGTGAAAAACCAACACAAGGTCTGCAAAATCTGGATTGTAACCGGTAAGCGCTGGTAGATCGACCACTCCTAAAAAGGAAACCGTATCTCCACGCGCGCCTGCAAGTATAAGCCCTGCGACAGTCTGCAACACAACGCAGATCAGCAATCCAAAATGAACAACACGCGCCGCCCATTTCTGCCAATCCGCCATCTCATAGTCTGGCTTAGGCACTTTATAGCGCAACGCCATAAGCGCGCGCGCCACAACCGCCAGCAGCAAAAGAAAACCAACCGCTCGGTGTCCTTGCAAGACGGCCTGACCGAACTCAATGGACTTAAAGTGCTTGAGCAGTAGAATGAAACTAAGTTGAGCGACAATCATGATCGCCATTGCCCAATGCAATAGCAACAACGCCATCGGATAACGTGATTGAAGCGTCACTTACGCCCCCTGTAACGAAGGAAATTACTGGGGTTAGTTTGTCAAAATTCGGCTTAAGAAACGTTTAAATTCGCCATTTTGAGTAGCTCAAAATTAACCAAGAAAATCCTTAAGCTAACTCAATCAACAAACTTGCTCTGCTTACAGATATATTTTTGATTAAAGCTGATACCGGTGCCACCCCTGAATATAAAGGGGCTACCACACACAAGCTACTAGCTAATTGTTTTGCGATTACAGTTTATACTGAGAACTCGAAAGTATTATTCTTAATTCAGTACTCGGAAGATATATTTTCGCAAGCTCATTGAATTAGATTATTTTTTCACACACACAACGGGCGCAAACTTATATACACCGCGAGGGTTATGCCTATCAGCTTCCAGAAGTTCTGACCCGCTTGATTCTTTTGAAAGCTAACTGGCCCTCAGGGTTCGAGATGGTTTTTCGGACAGCAGCTTCAACCCAACCACAAGCCCGCCCATTATACAGACGATTGTTGCAGACAGTACGATTATTGAAATTGGCAGCCATGGCGCTGACCATTTCGCTTCAAATACGTTCACGACGATCGGATAAGACGCGGCGACACCGATCAAGACCCCAATCAAAACCGCCGAAGCGCCTGCGACGCCAACTTCGCTTGCATATAGCCACAATAGGTTGCTGCGCGTTGCGCCATAAGATTTCAATATCGCAGACTCAATTCGTCTCTTGTTTTCGATGGTGATAAGCGCACCCACTAACACCAACATGCCAGCTACGCACACAACGGCAGCGATAGCGTTTATCGCAATTGAGATATCCCCCATGACTTTGCGCACATTAGCCAGCGCCTCACGCACTTGAAAAATAATCACGTCTGGATGTGAACGACCTAGGGCCCGAATGAGCTCTGCTTCCATTTCCTGCCTTACGCGGGCGATAGCAAAGTGCTGAGGGTTAGCGTTTGAAAGTACGCCGGGTGAAAACACAAACGGCCGGTTCACACTGAACCCTCCCCAATCGACTTTCCTTATGGACGCCACATTGGCGATCAGATCACGTCCTGAAATGCGAAACCCAATGGTATCTCCGACAGTAATGCCTAACCCTCGCGCAACGCCCGCCTCGACGGAAACAAGCAATGGCCCGCTATAATCCGCGTCCCACCATTTACCTGAAAGCATTTCAACGTCCTTCGGAGGTTCTTGCAGATAAGTGACGCCTATCTCTCGCCCAATGACCCAACGCTCTGAATCAGCAATATTTTCTTCTATAATTGGAGCGCCGTTTAAGGAGGTGATCCGCGCTTGCAAAATAGGAACTCGCTGATAGACATCGACATCATCAGTATCAATTCCATATGTTTTCAGAATCTCATCAAGAGCCTCAGCATCTTCATTAGCAATCTGCGAAAAGACTAATGATGGCGCATTCTCTGGCGCTGTTTCACCGATCTGGCGCAAAAGATTAGACTGAACGCTCACAACCAGAGTCAGGATCGCAACCCCCAATCCCAATGACGGAGCAATAAGAGGCGCCAGCGACCCAGGCCCCGCAAGATTGGACCACATTAATCGGCGCGCGCCTTGAGCGTCTTTTCGCATCCGGGCCGCGCCAATCTTTATCAGATACGCTAAAAGCAAAAACACCGCATAAGACAGGCATGCGCCAAACAGTAAAAGCGCGGTCATTGTGGAGCGTTCGTTCATCAAAATCGCGCCAACCAACAAAGCAACGCCAGCCATACAGGCAAAAGCGGTTTCACTCGACTTCACAAACGAAGGTGAAAAAGCGTCCATCGAACGGAACAGGACAACCGGCGGCGTTAGACGTGCGCGCCCTAAAGCAGGCAGGGCAAAACCGGCGGCAGTTAAAAGCGTCAGCACAAACGCGAACACAAGCGGCTCGGGATAGATCTCCGCGAGCTGCGGCAGAGGGATTAAGTCACCCGCCAACAAATCCACAGCAAAAGGCGTGCTCGCGCCCAAAGCAACTCCAATCATTGCTCCGAGCGCACTAAGCCACAACAACTGCAGACCATAGATAATCCGAATGTCGGACGCTCGCGCACCAAATGCCTTCAATGACGCAATCGAACCGATACGACTTTCTAAAAACGCGCCGGTCGCCTGCGTAATTCCGATTCCGCCAGCGATAAGCGAGGCGATACCAACAACTGATAGGAAACTTTCCAGTAAGTCGAGCAGCTCTCCCAGTCCGTCGACGGCGTCTTCTGGTTTGCGCAATTCTATTGCATCTTCGCCTAGCGCGCCCTTTAATCCTGTTTCCAACTCTAAAAAATCGACTGGCTTTATTGTTTTTATAAGATACTGCGATCTGGATAACTGGCCTTTTTCCAGACGCCCCGCCTGCTTAACCGCTTCCAAAGCGATGAGCGCAGAAGGCTGGAATGAACCTGGGTCGCCAAGCCTATCTGGTTCCGACACCAATCGCGCCGTTATGCGCGCTTTTACGCCTCCCAGTTCGACATCGTCACCAATTTCAACGTTCAGCCCATCCAAAAAGCTTTGACTGACCGCTATGCCCCAGCGTTCGTTCTCAATTTTCAGCGCATCTTTAAGCGATGACGTTCCTACAAGAACAACATTTCCTAAATGAGGAAACGCATTGTCGACGGCTCTCACATCTGCCTGTTTTCTTTCTTGTCCAGAAGAGGCCATCAATCGCAAACTTGCTGTTTCTGACACGTCTCCTACATCAGCCAGCCAATCTCTTTCGATATCAGTCGCCACGCGCCGCGCAGCGGTAAATGCCACATCGCCACCAAGCAGCATAATTGCCTGAGCGTTCAATCCTTGCCTGAAACTTTCAGTAACAGAACCCGCTCCGGCAATTGCGAAGGCGCCAACGCCTAGACACGCAAGAAAAACCCGAAATCTTGCCAGACTGCCGGAAAACTCCTTCCAGGCTATTTTTACTAGATTTACATTCACGTTAGACGACCGCTACGCATTGTGAGCGTGCGCATAGCACGCGCCGCCAGGACGGTGTCATGTGTGACCAGGACGAGCGCCGTGTTACGCTTCTCAGCAGCCGCAAACAACAAATCTGCTACGTGCTGGCCTGTGGCCTCATCAAGATTGCCTGTCGGTTCGTCTGCGAACACAATGTCAGGTCCGCATGCTAAAGCTCGCGCCACAGCCACGCGTTGCTGCTCTCCGCCGGACATCTGCCCTGGATAATGGTCCATTCTGTGATCCAGCTTCACATCTGCTAACGCTTGTTGTGCAAGATCTTTTGAATTGTTTACGCTGGCAATCTCCAGCGGAGCCCGAACATTGTCCAAAGCCGTCATCGTTGGCAGCAAATGAAAGGATTGAAAGATCATTGTCGCCCGTCCACGACGCAACCTAGCGAGTTCATCTTCATTCATTCCTGAAAGATCAGAGCCGAGCAATTCGACCGTACCCGAAGTGGGCGCTTCCAACCCTGCAGCTATCGAGATCATTGAGGATTTGCCAGAGCCTGAGGGACCTATAATTGAAACCGTCTCCCCCACAGCGACCCGCAGATCGACTCCATTCAAAATTTGAACTGCGCCAGATAACGCTGGAAGCGTTAAGTGCACATCTTTCAGTGAGAGTGCGGCAGCTTCCGTTTGGGTGATATTTTTTGAAGCTGGCGGTGTCGCCAAGGTTTGATTCGTCATACGACCTATCTATCCAACATCTTACACTCGCTGCCACTCTAGGATAACACCCGCACATGACCAGTCGTTATTTGCCTCAATTGTTTGTGACACTCATTCTGGTTTTAGCCGCATGCAGCAAAGCAGAGACACCCATCGAAACGTCATCTCCCGCCCCTGTAACCGCCAATACTCAAAAGGCTATTGCTGAACAACAACGGCCAATTGTTGTTATGCTTGGGGATAGCCTCACTGCAGGCTATGGCTTGCCGCAAGACAAAGCGCTTCCTGAGCAGATCAATGAGCGACTGCGTCTACAATCCATAGAAGCAAGCATCATCAACGCTGGCGTGTCTGGTGATACGACACGTGCGGGTCTTGCCCGTTATGACTGGAGCGTAAAGAGCGCCAATGCGGATATCCTGCTCATAGCATTGGGGGCAAATGATTTTCTATCTGGCTATCCCCCTAATGTTGCAGAAGACAATCTAGCGAAGATCATTGAGATGGCTCAATCAGATGCAATTAAAGTCGCTCTCATTGGACTAAAGGCGAAAGCAAACAGCCGACCCCTAAACTGGGAAGACGAATACGCTGATATTTTCGCTAACTTGTCAAAGAAATACGGCGTGCCGTTATATGATGACCTTCTCGGTCCGCTGGGAACAGACAGCACCCTTCTCCAACCTGACGGACTTCATCCAACGCAAACTGGCGTGGCATCAATAGCAAAGGGCCTAGAACCTTTTGTAATTGAACAAATTTCCGCCTGGCGATCCGAGCAAACAGAATAAAACCACCACCCAACCGAGGGGTGGTGGTTTTCATCAAAAGTCCGTCGCTTCTATCGACGTCCCTGCTCAAGAGCAGCCGCCCACTCTTCGTCTGTACGGTATTGTTCGTGGACAACCGCTCCCTGCGTTGCGAACTCTACGACAGGCTGTTTTGTCTCACTGAACGCTGGCCAAACGACGCCGTTTCCACAGTCAATGTCGCCCTCACCGCTATACTTTGCGAACGCAACCCAACATGGGTGCATGGTATTGGCGACATTGACGTTGTCTTCGTTCTCCGCCCAATCATAAAGCGTGTTCCAGGCGAAGCGCAGCTCAGCTGAGTGAATGGCGCCTTTCGACGCGTCGAGACCGTCGCGAACATGCGAGAACTGATATTGGAAGGCAGGTGCGCCAGCGTCTGCCATTTGTTCTGCAATCCAGCGGTCATACGCCCAGATAACGCCCTCACCTGAGTTTCCGCCCACAATAAATGGCACGTCAGGGTGTCGGTTGAAGGAGAAACTAGTCATCCACTGTTCGGTGAAGTACCCGCCATCAACCGCCGCGCCAATGCCACGACCTAATTTTTCAATTGGCACAGCGCGCAGCTCCTCAGCTGTCGCTTTCTTTCCGTCCAAGCCCCACTCTTTCGCTTTCTTGGCGCCGCGTTTTTCGATGTCAGCCATGGAGGCCAACGGACGCGTATATCCCGCTGAATGAACAATTGCCTTGTGGAACAGTCCTTTTGCCTGCGGCGAAGCAAGCTGGGCGTAGACACCGTAACCGCCTGCAGATTGCCCGAAAATAGTAACGTTTTCCGGGTCTCCCCCAAACGCCTTGATGTTACGTTGCACCCAGCGCAGCGCTTCGGTTTGGTCCATTGATCCATAACTTACAAGCGGCGCGCCCTCTTCTGCTTCAGCAGTCAAAGCAGGGTGACCGAACCATCCAGCCGCGCCCAGACGATAGTTAATCGAAACAACAACAACGCCGTTTTCAGCAAAGGACTGGCCGTCATAGCTTGGCAAATGACCGCCACCCAGGACGTTTCCGCCACCGTAGAACCACACCATGACCGGCGCATCGCCAGTGGCGTCTTTAGGCGCATAAACATTCAGGTAAAGGCAATCTTCGCTTGAAGGACCAGATACGCCGCCCTGATTTAAGGTTACTCCGTCAGGATTGGTTTCTTGATAACACGGCAGCTTATATTCAGTCGCCTCAAGTTCGCCTTCCCAAGAGGTTGGCTGAGGCGGCTTCCAACGCAGCTCGCCAACTGGCGGTTTGGCAAACGGAACACCAACATAACGCGCAACGTCACCTTTTGTTTTGCCGACTAAGACACCTGAATCAATTGTCGCCTTAACAGTGTCCGCCTGCGCAGCAGTCAGTGTCGCGCACGAGCTTGCGACGATGCTGGCCACGCCAGCTAAAAGAACTTTTTGGTAAACTCTCATTGATTGTCCTCCCCATGAGTGATGCATATCCCAGCTTTCCGCCCAAATGCGGCACCGGTGTTTCTTTCTCACCACTTGCTTATCCAATAGAAATGTTCGTTAGACAACTGTTTAGACATAGCTGTTGGAATATTATTCAGAGGGACTATTCTTCCAGAGCCTCTTCTTCAATTGTTTCAAGATAGTTGTTCGCTAGGTCCACCTGAAACGCTGACCAAAGCAATTGATGGTCTGATATCTGATTTTTGAATCGATACCGATTGAAGTATTTGATCTGCGCTTCCCGGTCACGATCAATGTTCTTTTCTTCCCCCGTCACAAATGGATCCTGGACCACATCAACATAGTGTTCCGCATCTTGCTCGCGGAACACCGACTCTCTGAAATTGACAGCGCCACTCACGCGGTGACGCACACGATGATCCCCTAAGCGATAAGCGATCTGATCATAAAACGCCTTGGTGGAGCCGAGTGTCGTCGGCAGCTCCTCCATGCCATCAGGGATATCAAAACCAGCGCCTTTAAGCGCCCGCATGGTTTCATGCTCAGGCGAGACAATATTAAAATCACCCAGCAGGATGTAATTCGCTTCGCTCTGTTGGGTATCCCACCCCTTACGCTTGAGGTCTTCAAGCTCCCTGCGACGTTCTCCCCTCTGGCGATCACCAAGAAATGTCGCAAGCGACTGGATCTCAGTCTTCCTGATCGTCATGTAGTCAGCTTTAAGCTGTTTATAATCCGCATCAGACATACCGTCAGGACGTTTTGGCGGATTGCCGAAATAGATATGTACTGTGCATAGCTTGAACGCGAACCATCCACATTGAAAACCAACAAGGAAAGGCGATCGCGCAAATTGGTGATGTCGCGCAAATTCCATTGAGTTTTCAACACCAGACCCGCCCACAATGGTCTGCCCGTCCGGCAATACTATCTCACCAGCTAACTTTGAAAATGTGACCTTTCCTTTGCGATAAAGAAACGCCATGCGCTCATCATTACCTAAGTCACCACCCGTAGTGTCTGTAACAATATAGTCCCACGCTTCGCCGAGGTAATTCTTCATCAGGTCTTTGAGCTGATCCAGGTTTGTATTCACTTCCTGAACAGCGACGAGGTCGAAATGATCGATGATCTCTGCAATATAGAGCATCGCATCAATCTGGCGCCAATAACCGCCACCATTACCAAAGTGCATCAAATTCCACGTTGCCAAGCGCAGATCATGCTCGCTGGTTTTGCTGGTGACTTGATCCGCCATTTGGTCGCGCAAAGCCCGTAGTCGTTGCGCGACATGCGCACGATGCGCTTTGTTTTTTATTGTCCGAAGTTTCCAGTACAGCATATGTCCCCCCAAGCCATTTTTACGATGACGTTTCTACTTGGGAGTGTATCATTGAATGCGTAGCCTCGTAACAGGCTAAATAAGTGGAGTTAACCAATTCTCATGTAGTCTACGGATCGATTCGTGATGATGCGGAGGTGTGATGCAGGCCCCATTAAATTCGCTGAAACTCCTGCTTCCAGCACTCATACCGTCTTGGAATTTTTTCGATGTCGTCGCCCCATCGCCACGGATAGAGTATGTGATCTTATCAGAAAAATTTCCTTTAGATTCAGAATGGCGCCCATTTAGGCCGCGCCCAAAGCGGATCAGTACCTTTGAGATGATAAAGCGCCTCTTCTGGAATCCTCACTGGAACGACACTTTATTTGCAACCAGTTGCGCAGAGCGCCTTGTTCAGGATGAAACCGAACATAGCATTAATGAGATTTTCCTGCGCATTTTGGAGGATGTTCTAGTTGGGCCCTCACAACCGCCCAAAACCAGCCATCTACAATTTCGACTAGTATTTATCCAACGCACCGGCAACGAACTAACTCAAGAAGTACTTTATATTTCACCGTACCGCGAGATAAAGCTTTGACCTTTGAATTAGCACTTACGCTAACGCAAACATTGCTGTGTCTTACATTTTTCCAACAGTGCCTGGAACACCTAAAATCACGGGATAGCTTGTGGATAGCGCACCTGGTTCGCTCAATCTGTTGCGGTCTTGTAATTGCCGGTGTTTTGGTTGAGCCCGCACTCGCTACGCTCGCAACACTCTCAATCATTTACCTCTACCGCTATCAAGGTCCTTACAATGGCGGCAGCGACCGGATGGGTATCTTGGCCCTTTGGTGTGTCACCCTTGCGCACTTTCTTCCTCAACAAAACTGGAAGGAAATCGCGTTCGGATATCTTAGCGTTCAGTTGGTCTTGTCTTACTTTATTTCTGGCTGGGTTAAAATCATCAATCCGGATTGGCGTTCCGGCCAGGCTCTGCAAGATGTATTTCTATTCTCTGCCTATCCGGTCAGCGAAGACCTTCGCAAATGGGCCAACCGCCCATATGTCCTAAAGACAATGTCCTGGGCCGTCATGCTGTTTGAACTCGCCTTTCCTTTCGCACTGGCGACTCAATCTTCACTTATTGCTGGACTGGTGATCGCTGGAATATTTCATCTCGCGAACGCATGCCTTTTTGGTCTCAATAGGTTCTTCTGGACATGGCTCTCTGTTTACCCGGCAATCTTGTGGTTTCAACAGCGTCTAACAGGTGCCTGAACCATCTGCATTGCATCCCAAATAATCATTTCAGATATGCATCCCACCGTTCTTGTCAGAAACCGGTTTCCCAACAGAATTTTCTCATTATGGTAAATTGAAAGGACGAAGTTTCGACTCATCGTCTTGCCAATTTGAGGAGCGCGAGCTGATGGCTGAATTTATTCCTGTCGAAGCTTTTGACATCGTCATCTTCGGCGGTACCGGCGACCTGTCGCGCCGCAAGCTGATCCCAGCGCTGTATCACCGCTTTATCGACGGTCAGATCCCCGAAAAGAGCAATATTGTTGGGGCAGCGCGAAGCGAACTGGCGCAGGAAGAGTTTATCACGTTTGCGCGTGAGGCGTGTTGTGATGGCGCGATTGACACTGAAAAATTCGAAGAGTTCGCCAAGCTTCTGAAGTATGTCCAGATAGATGCGCTCGACGCTAAATCCGCCTGGCCACAGCTCAAAAAAGCGCTCGCATCTGACGACCGCCCGCGCGTATTCTATCTTGCCACAGCGCCCCGGCTCTATACGCCGATATGTCAGCTGTTAGGCGAAAAGAAACTCGTTCACGACAACGCTCGCGTCGTACTCGAAAAACCTATCGGACGCGACCTGAAAACAGCTCAGGAAATCAACGATGGCGTCGGCGCTGTTTTTCGCGAAGAACAAATTTTCCGAATTGACCACTATCTCGGCAAAGAGACCGTCCAGAACCTGTTGGTGCTGCGATTTGCAAACATGTTGTTTGAGCCTTTGTGGAACCGCAACAATGTAGACCATGTGCAGATCACAGTTGCTGAATCTGTCGGCCTAGAAGACCGAGCTGATTATTATGACCGCTCTGGCGCTGTACGCGACATGGTGCAGAACCATTTACTTCAGCTCCTGTGCCTGACAGCAATGGAACCGCCAAACTCTCTGGATGCTGATGATGTGCGCACAGAGAAAATCAAAGTCCTTCGCGCACTTAAAAAGTTCGATCCGACTCTAGCCAAGGAAAACACAGTCCGTGCGCAATACCGGGAAGGTTCCGTCAACCACAAGATCGTCAAAGGTTATCGCGACGAACTGCCAGCTGAGCGCAAAGAAAGCCGCACAGAAACCTTTGTCGCAATAAAAACCGAAATCGAAAACTGGCGATGGCAGGGCGTGCCTTTCTACATCCGCACAGGTAAGCGCATGCAGGCGCGCCAGTCAGAGATCGTCATTCGGTTCAAGCCCGCTCCACATTCCATTTTTGGCGGACAAGACCGCGCCTCACCCAATAAGCTCGTCGTTCGTCTACAGCCGGATGAAGGCGTGCACTTATACCTTCAGATCAAAGAACCAGGTCCCGGTGGTCTTCGTATAAAATCCCTGCCGCTTAACCTGTCTTGGGCTGAAAGCTTCATGTTGCGCTACCCGGACGCTTACGAGCGCTTGTTGATGGACGTTGTTCGCAACAATCTGGCCCTTTTCATGCGACGTGAAGAAGTGGAAACAGCGTGGGAATGGGTCGATTCCCTTATGGCGTCTTGGGCAGAAGATGATCGGCCTATAGACACCTATCCAGCTGGAACCGAAGGTCCCTCTTCATCAGTCGTCCTGCTCGCCCGCGATGGGCGTCACTGGAAGGAATTGGACCGTCCGACATCGCCTGACGACAAAACCTCCTGACCCTTTTTTTAAGACTGCTAAAAATTAATGCGCCAGCATTTTCAAGATGAACGTCTCGTAAACCATTGCAGGCGCAAATCGTCGACGGCTTGAAGCTCAAGATCATAAGTTAAAGGCGCCAAACATGACCCAATCACGCTCGATCGAAGTTATCATTGCAAGCGAGATCAATGCGCAGCCGCGCCAGATCGCCGCTACGATTGAACTGATTGACGAAGGCGCCACAATCCCTTTTATCGCACGCTATCGAAAAGAGCGAACCGGCGGACTGGATGACACACAGCTGCGCACCTTGTCGGATCGCCTCACCTACCTGCGAGATCTCAACACGCGCCGTGACGCGGTCCTAAAGTCCATCAAGGAACAAGACAAACTGACCAAGCCTTTGGAAGCTCAAATCCTCGCCGTTGAAACCAAGGTTGAGCTGGAAGACCTATATGCGCCTTACAAACAAAAGCGCCGCACCAAAGCGACCACCGCAAAAGACGCCGGTCTGGAACCACTAGCCGACAAGCTGATGTTAAATCCTGCACAATCGCCTGAGCAGATGGCGCAGGCTTTCATTGATCCATCTAAAGGCGTTCAAGATCTGACCGCAGCACTTGAAGGCGCGCGTGACATTCTCGTGGAACGTATCGCAGAAACACCCGCTGTTGTTTCAAAAGTCAGAGAACGTGTCTGGTCCGGCGGCAGTCTTTCTTCAAACCTGGTGAAAGGCAAAGAAAGCGACGGCGCAAAGTTTAAAGATTATTTCGACTTTGACGAGCCGATTAGCGAAATGCCATCGCACCGCGCATTAGCGCTTCTTCGAGGCCAGAAAGAGGGTGTCCTCAAGATCAATCTGGACCTACCTCACGACAAAGCGCGCCCACACCCAGCAATTGGCATGATCATGCGAGAGGTTGGCGTTTCCAATAAGGGCCGGCAAGGTGACGCTTGGCTAAGTGACACTGTCGCTCAATCCTGGAAGTCAAAACTTTCAAAATCGACCGCGAATGATTCCTTTTCCCGTCTGCGCGAACGTGCAGAAACGGATGCGATCAAAGTCTTTTCCCGCAATCTTAAGGACTTGTTGCTTGCAGCGCCCGCCGGCCCCAAAATCGTTATGGGGATCGACCCTGGCATTCGCACAGGCTGTAAGGTCGCAATTGTCGACGCGACAGGCAAACTACTCGCCACAACCACGATCTATCCACACGAACCGCGCAATGATTGGCGCGGCGCATTGTCCACCCTGACTGACCTAGTAAAAAAACACAAAGTCGACCTGATCTGTATCGGCAATGGCACGGCCAGCCGGGAAACAGACAAACTAGTCGGAGAATTAAAAACCTCTCCAACACCGCCACGCATTATCGTGTCTGAAGCTGGCGCATCGGTTTATTCCGCTTCAGAGTTAGCCGCTAAAGAGTTTCCTGACCTTGATGTCTCGCTGCGCGGCGCCGTCTCAATCGCACGACGCCTTCAAGACCCGCTGGCAGAGCTGGTCAAAATCGAACCTAAAGCCATTGGCGTTGGTCAATATCAACATGATGTGGATCAAACAGCATTGGCGCGCTCACTGGATGCGACCGTCGAAGACTGTGTGAACGCTGTCGGTGTGGATGTGAATACCGCCTCCGCCGCGCTACTCGCGCGTGTGTCTGGCCTTAATGCCACACTGGCAGCAAACATTGTCGCCTATCGTGATGCTAACGGTCCATTCAAAACCCGCACAGCATTAAAGAAAGTTCCGCGTATGGGCCCCAAAGCCTATGAACAGTCAGCGGGCTTCTTGCGTATTCTAGGCGCCAAGAACCCGCTTGATAGGTCTGCAGTCCACCCAGAAGCCTATGAAGTGGTCGAAAACATTGCCAGGAAGACTAGCCGTAACATCGCCGGCATTATTGGTGACAGAGCCTTTCTCTCTCGGCTTAATCCAAAAGACTATGTCAGTGACACCTTTGGTCTGCCAACCGTGACAGATATTATCTCCGAACTGGAAAAACCTGGCCGGGACCCCCGTCCAGATTTTAAAACGGCCGCCTTCAAAGATGGTGTTGAAGCGATTGGAGACCTTGCGCCAGGCATGATCCTGGAAGGCGTTATCACAAACGTCACCGCGTTTGGCGCTTTTGTTGACATTGGTGTTCACCAGGATGGTCTCGTCCACATCTCCGAAATGGCCGATACGTTCGTTAAAGACCCTCAGGATGTCGTGCGTACGGGGCAAGTTGTCTCCGTACGCGTGCTTGATGTAGACGCGTCGCGCAAACGCATCAGTTTGAGTATGAAATCTCAAAATAATGGTGGGCAGCGAACACGACATGCCAGCTAAAAGCTGCACAGTATTGTGCAGATAAAATAAAGAGCAAATTCCAATAGCGCTTACCTATTGCCAAATGCGCAAAAGCGCTGAAACTTAACACCGCACAATTCTGGTTGAGTTGGGACGACGCTGTTTCAACCTTGTTCACCGCTATTTGGCGGTCGTGTGCGCTCGCTCCTGTAGATTGCATCTATCCAATTTATTCAATCGATCTGCCATTCTATTCGGCAATAAGGACCATCCATCATGACTCCAGAACAAATTACCCTCGTGAAAAGCAGTTGGGCAAAAGTCGTCCCGATCGCCGACCAAGCTGCGGACATATTTTACGGACGTTTGTTTGAAGTGGCGCCATCTGTCAGACCACTGTTCAAAGACGACATGACCGCCCAGAAGAAAGCACTGATGGGCATATTAGCTACCGCTGTAAACGGATTAGACGATCTTGAAGCTATCGTACCAGCCGTTCAGGCCATGGGCGCACGTCACGCGACCTATGGTGCGGAACCGGCTCACTATGATGTAGTTGGCGAATGCCTGATCTACACGCTAGAGCAAGGGTTAGGTGACTCATTCACACCAGAAATCAAATCCGCCTGGGTCATGACTTACACAACCCTTGCTGATGTTATGAAAGCGGGCGCTGACAGCTAGATCAAACAGCATAGTCTGAACGAGCGCTTGATCACATACCACAAACCCTCAACGTAAGCCTCAGCAAAATACGTGATAAGCGAAAGCACGCAGATATGGCGGTGGCGTATCGTAACTTTGACGAACGCATCGCATAAGTGCTGACCAGCGCCGCGCGTAATCCTGTCGAATGTATTGTAAGTGAGATGGCTTGGTGAGCCCGACAGGAATCGAACCTGTGACCCGCTGATTAAAAGTCAGCTGCTCTACCGACTGAGCTACGGGCTCCCAAGAGCGGCGGAACATAGATAGACGGGCTCATGAGGTCAACACACGAAATGAGCTTTATGCCTATTTTTTTCCATGCTTTAGTCACACCCCGGTCGAATGGTAGTGAGACTTCCGCTTCAG
The DNA here is from genome assembly GCA_964342355.1 of uncultured Hyphomonadaceae bacterium. Classification (GTDB taxonomy): domain Bacteria; phylum Pseudomonadota; class Alphaproteobacteria; order Caulobacterales; family Hyphomonadaceae; genus Hirschia. The sequence goes on along the minus strand of CAYFFG010000007.1, from coordinate 98,323 downwards.
GCTTAGCTTTATAAGGATAGTAGATTGATAAAGCGTATATTTTTGTCCGCCATCGCGCTCGTTTCTTGTGTAGGGTGTGCCTCGACAAAATCCAATACCAGCGGTGTGGATGTGGCCGTCAGCCAAACGCGTGACGGATTGGGGGACGCTGCCCTTCAGCCTCTCAATGATTTAAACCTCAAACGCGACTCGATTCCTCACATTCTAAAAAACATTAAGACCCCTTATGATCCGATCATCGCTGATTGTGACATCATCGCTCAGCGCGTACTTGAATTAGATGACATCCTGGGCCCGGATGTTGATAGTATTCCGGATCATGACGAAGGGCCGGGCCTTTCGCACCAAGCTGGCGAAAGCGCAGCAGATTATACGCTGGACACCATCCGCGGCGTGACAACAGATGTCATTCCTTTTCGCAGCCTTGTCAGACGCGCAACTGGCGCTACAGCGCATGATAAGCGCATTCAAAATGCCTACCAACGCGGACTGCGCCGTCGTGCTTACCTTAAAGGATATGGCAACGCGCTTGGTTGCCTTCCCCCAGCCGCACCTGCGCCGATGTTGTGGCTAGAAGATCCAGAAATTGAGTATCGCGGCGTTACACCAGATGAAATGACCAATGCTCCACTCACCCAACCACGTGTTTTTGGGGACGAATAAAAAAACAGGCGCGGTCCAATAACAAAAACCGCGCCCGCCCGTCTAATGTCGTAAAGTATCTGAAGCCAAAACTGCTACGCGTCGGCGCCAACTGTCACAGACTTAATCACGCCAGGCGCTGCAGGCGGCTCACCCTTAGGCAAGGCATCGACATGATCCATGCCATCCACAACTTCACCCCAAACAGTATACTGGTTGTCGAGGTATGACACATCATCCAGACAAATAAAGAACTGACAGTCAGCAGAGTTTGGGTCGTTTGTGCGCGCCATGGAGCATGCCCCGCGTTCATGGCGACCGTCGTTGAATTCAGCAGGGATTTTAGTCCCGGTTCCACCCGTGCCGGTTCCGTCCGGACAACCGCCCTGAGCGACAAAACCATCAATCACTCGGTGAAAGGTCAGTCCGTTGTAAAACCCTTCGCGCGCCAGCTCTTTGATACGCTCAACATGTTTCGGCGCAAGATCAGGCCGTAACTTGATTTTCACGTCACCCGCGTCCAGCGACATGACAAGCGTGTTCTCAGCATCGCTCATCTTTTATTCCTTCCCAAATTTAGCGGATACGCGCGTCAATATAATTACGTATCCCAAGGTTTATGCTTCTGGTTTTTAATCACCGCTGGTGGGATCGGCGCATCGCAAATCTCATCAACCTCACCAGCCAACTTTAATATCTGCGCAAAAGCAGGACCATCAGTGCGCATGACCCAGATCTCCGGGCGTTCACGAGACGCATAGTCAGCTCCCATAGTCGCAGATACAAGAATATCAGGACGCGGGGGCGGCTCACCTACGTTCAAAGACCGTGCGACCTCCAGTCCCTTTACCATACGTCCCCAAGACGTGTAGCTTTTGTCCAGAAAGTCTGATGTTTCGCGCATCAAAAAGAACTGATCAACCGCAGAGTTCGGATCGTTCGTCCGCGCCATAGACACGACGCCAGGGCAGTGCGGCATGTAACTCTCCACGCGCCCGTCAATGGTAAAGTCAGCTTGTGCGTCCTGTTTGGTCACAACAGGAAACCCCTTAAAGTAACCACTATATTCAGCCGCTCCAGATTTTTCCGGATCTAGCGGCGTCAGCGCAGCAGTTTTAACATTGCGACGGAATGTAAATTCGCCTGGCAGCTTTTCAAAGTTCGGCTCACGTCCAAGCACTTTAGCGATGTCACCGCCCTGCGCCATGAAACCGCGGATAACGCGATGAAACTGTGTGCCGGAATAAAGTCCCGACCGCACAATGCGACGGATCTGTTCCGCATGACGCGGCGCGAATCCAGGCGCGATTTCGATATAGATATCACCTTTTGTCGTACTCATGACGACTAGGTCTTCCGGATCAATCTTTCTCCAGTTTTCCGGGTCAGACATCGCTTGCTGAACAGTGTATTCTTCCTGAGCAGCGGCAACTGATGTTGCAGATACGGCTGCCAACGCAGCAAGTGAAAGGGCGATCTGTTTTAACACGTTACAGGTCCTGGTTACTTATGGGTACGCTTTACTTGAATGCCGATTGTAGCCTTTTTGCGACCCCGGCTGGGACGAATAGTTCGGCTTTTCCGCCCAATCTTGCAATCTCTTTTACCAGTCGCGACGAAACCGCCTGATGCTGTGGGTCCGCCATCAAGAAAACAGTCTCAACGTGATCATTGAGCTTTTGGTTCATTGCGACCATCTGGAATTCATATTCAAAGTCTGAAACAGCTCGCAATCCGCGAATAATCGTCTGGGCGCCACATTCTTCTGCAAAATGCATCAGTAGATTATCAAAAGGCCGCGCCTCGATTTCCACGCCATCTGCAAATTGCGCGGTTTCCTTCAGCACCATCTCAACGCGTTCTTCCAAAGGAAACAAAGGACCTTTGGATTCATTGATAGCCACGCCAATGATCAGCTTATCGACGAGTTTGACCGCACGTCCGATAATGTCCAAATGGCCATTGGTAATCGGATCGAATGTCCCCGGATAGAGTCCGATACGCATTTAGGTTCAACCTTTCCGGCCGCTTTTTCGAACGGCGCCTCTCCCACTATCATCTTTTTTCCACAGGGTAAGGCGCTAACGATCGAATTTAGTCGTTTTTGTCCGACTCCGGTTGATCGCCGTCACCCTGCAGGGCTTCTATTTCAACAGCATCGTTAGCGTCTTCAGATTGTTCTGCAAGGCGTTCAACCGAAACTACGTGCTCATTTTCATTGGTTCTAAGGACACGAACCCCCTGTGTCGCCCGACCAGCGATGCGAATTTGCCCGACGCGCGTACGGATAAGCTGTCCTGCATCTGTCACCAGCATGATCTCGTCGCCATCCTCAATCGGGAAAGAGGCTGCTATTCGACCGCCTTTGCCGAGCTTGTGCGCGATAAGCCCTTTTCCGCCGCGGCCTGTTACGCGGTAATCATAAGCTGATGCGCGTTTGCCCATACCGTCTTCAGTGATTGTAAGAATGAATTGCTCAGCAGCGCCAAGTTCAGCAATGCGTTCGGGGCTAAGCGCTGCTTCTCCCTCTTCTTCGCCGTCTACGCTGTCTGAATCAAGAACCTGATCCACATCCGTGTCATCTTCTTCACCTGCCGCACGTCGCATAGCAGAGGCGTGCTTTAAGTAAGCGCGCGCTTCAGGAGACGTAACACCCATGTGGTATAGCACCAGCATAGAGATCACTTCATCGCCTTCTGCGAGCCGGATGCCGCGCACACCTGTGGACGTCCGGCCCGAGAATACGCGCACATCGTCCACCCGGAACCGGATACATTGCCCCATAGCCGTCGTCAGCATAACATCATCGTCCGGCGAACAAACCTGAACGCCAATAATGCCATCTTCACGGCCCGCCACCATTGTCTCATCGAGTTTCATGGCGATTTTACCGTTACGATTCACTTGGGTGAAATCACTGAGCATATTCCGCCGCACACCACCTGAGCGGGTTGCAAACAAGATATTCATACGCTCACGTTCTGCTTCGTCTTCCGGCAACGGCATAACGGACGTAATGGATTCACCCTTATCCAACGGTAACAGATTGACCAGCGCCTTGCCGCGAGATTGCGGCGTGCCCAACGGCAAGCGCCAGACTTTTGTTTTGTAAACCATCCCTGTGGAAGAGAAGAACAACACTTCGGTGTGTGTGTTCGCCACAAACAGACGCGTTACAACGTCCTCCTCTTTGGTCCCCATACCAGAGCGCCCCTTGCCCCCACGGTGCTGGGTCCGATAGGTCGAAAGCGCAGTCCGCTTGGCGTAACCGCCATGGGTAAACATGACGACCATATCTTCCTTCTCGATGAAGGCTTCGTCGTCCATGTCTAGTTCTGCTTCGATGAACTGTGTGCGGCGCGGCGTCGCGAACTCGTCTCGTACTTCGGCGAGTTCTGATTTGATAATGCTCATCACGCGCGGACGTGAAGACAGAATGTCGAGCAGATCAGCGATCGTATCCGCTAGACCTTTAGCTTCTTCGCCAATTTCATCTCGTCCAAGCGCCGTCAAACGTTGCAGACGCAGGTCGAGAATTCCGCGCGCTTGTTCTTCTGATAGTTTGATTTCGCCCGCTTCGTTCGCCACCGTGCGTCTGTCAGCGATCAGATTGATCAGTGGCAACATGTCCATTGCTGGCCATGCCTTTGCCATCAATTGCGCACGCGCTGTTGCTGGATCTGGCGAGTGACGAATAATGCGGATCACTTCGTCAATATTAGCGACAGCCAGCGCCAGACCGACCAGCATGTGCGCGCGGTTTCTTGCTTTATTGAGCTCAAACTTGGTGCGACGTGCGACAACTTCTTCGCGGAATTTGATAAATGCCTGCAACACAGTGCGCAAAGACAGGAGTTCCGGCACGCCGCCGTTCAACGCCAGCATATTCACGCCAAAAGACGTTTGCAGCTGCGTGTAACGATAAAGCTGGTTCAAAACCACCTCAGCTGACGCGTCGCGCTTTACCTCAACCACAACACGCACGCCATCACGGTCGCTTTCGTCGCGCATGTCAGCAATGCCTTCGATACGCTTGTCACGCACCAGTTCGGCAATCTTTTCGATCATCGAGGCTTTGTTGACCTGATAAGGTATCTCTGTCGCAACAATTGCTTCGCGTCCGTTACGCAGTTCCTCAATGGATGTTTTCGCGCGCATGATGACTGAGCCACGTCCAGTGGTCAGACCATTGCGTGAGCCTGCGCGACCAATGATCTGCGCGCCAGTAGGAAAATCTGGCCCCGGAACAATGCTCAGCAGTGTTTCATCATCGACATTGGGATCGTCGATCATCGTAACAGTTGCGTCGATCACTTCACCCAGATTGTGTGGCGGAATGTTCGTCGCCATCCCAACAGCAATCCCGCCGCCGCCGTTGACCAAAAGGTTAGGAAAGCGCGCTGGCAGGACGATCGGCTCTTTTTCAGAACCATCATAGTTTTCCTGGAAGTCGACTGTGTCTTTGTCGATGTCAGCTAAAAGGTGATTAGCCACCTTCTCTAGCTTGACCTCAGTGTAACGCATCGCAGCGGCCGGGTCGCCATCCATAGACCCGAAATTACCCTGACCATCCAGAAGCGGCAGCTCCATGGAGAAGTCCTGCGCCATACGAACCAAAGCGTCATAAACGGACTGGTCACCGTGCGGGTGGTACTTACCGATCACATCCCCAACAACACGCGCTGACTTACGGTATTGTTTATCGTACGTGTAGCCGTTTTCATGCATCGAGAACAGAATACGGCGGTGAACAGGCTTCAAGCCGTCCCGTACATCCGGCAACGCGCGACTGACGATAACGCTCATCGCATAGTCGAGATAAGACCGCTTCATCTCGTCAGAAATATTGACCGGTGAGACGCCATCTTCTCCAGCATCAAAGTACTCTGGCGGATCATTCGCTCCGCCGCCCTCACCGGACGCATCCATGTTTTCGTTTTCCGGGTTTTCGGTTTCGTCTGACACGTGGAACGTTCCTGATTAAGAAAAGGCGGCCTTCACAAACAACAGAAAGCCAAGAGATTCGCACATAAGTTTACGATGTTTTTGCAACGTGTTCCAAATCCGCAATCCCATGAAACACAAATCAGATTTCTTCGTTGCGTCAATGCAACAGATTCAATAGCTTAGGGCAATTAAAATAGGCTCGACAAACCAATGCCGAGCCCATAATTCCAACAATAGAAACAACAGCTTCTGTGGATAACTTTGTTTAGAACGGGATGTCGTCGTTCAAGTCAGCAGAAAAGTCCTCACGCGGACCATCCATCTGGCGCGGCGCACCGCCACCAAAACCACCGCGATCTTCACCAACACTGCGTCCGCCGCCCATGCCGCCTTCGCGCCCGTCGAGCATGGTTAGAGTGGAGTTGAAGTTCCGCAAGACAACTTCGGTGGAGTATTTTTCGACGCCATCTTTGTCGGTCCATTTGCGGGTCTCAAGCTGACCTTCCACATAGATCTTTGCGCCTTTGCGGAGGTATTGCTCACAAATGCGCACAAGACCTTCGGAAAAGACGACAACACGGTGCCACTCTGTCTTTTCGCGGCGTTCGCCGGAATTACGGTCTTTCCAGCTCTCCGATGTTGCTACGGACAGGTTTGCAATCGACCCGCCCGAAGGCATCTGGCGAATTTCAGGATCACGCCCCAAATTACCTACCAGAATGACTTTGTTCACTGATCCGGCCATAATGGCTCCCTCTCTTGAATGGCCGACTAAGCGGCGCAATATCCTTAACGGCGCAACCTACTCTTGCTTTGATCGAAGCTCTAGTGAAAGCCGACAGCACTCCGCGTTTCTCAACAATTATTGCCGATGTTCATTTTTTGTTCTATACATTGCGAGCTGTTTTGTAAATACTTGGATTGATTCGACGCAATCGCCGACTAGGAGGCATCCAGTGTATTTTGCAAATAACTGCGCCATCTTGGCTGTTTCCGCGTATAAGTCTACGCGCTTCTCTCCACATTGAGACACAAAGCGTTATATCCAAACGTGAAGCCCATTCATCCTTCCTCCAAATTGCTGGCTAAACAGATGTCGAAAGAACTCAAGTCAATCCGCGTGCGCGGCGCCAAAGAGCACAACCTCAAAAACATCGACATTGATATTCCCCGCAATGAGCTTGTGGTGATGACAGGACTTTCAGGCTCGGGAAAGTCGTCTCTCGCGTTTGACACAATCTATGCGGAAGGGCAGCGCCGCTACGTCGAGAGTCTGTCCGCCTATGCGCGCCAGTTTCTGGAATTGATGCAAAAACCTGACGTGGAATCGATCGAAGGTCTCTCGCCAGCGATTTCGATCGAGCAGAAAACCACCTCCCGTAATCCACGCTCAACTGTTGCGACCGTCACCGAGATCTACGACTATATGCGTCTTTTATGGGCGCGGGTCGGCATACCTTATTCGCCAGCCACAGGCTTACCCATTGAAAGCCAAACCATCACACAGATGGTCGACCGGGTGCTTGCTCTTCCGGAACGCACACGTCTCTACCTGCTTGCGCCTATCGTTCGTGGCCGCAAAGGCGAGTATCGTAAAGAATTTGCAGATCTCCTTAAACGCGGCTTTGCCCGCGTGCGCGTGGATGGCGAATTCTACGAACTCGAAAATCCGCCAACGCTGGATAAGAAATTCAAGCACGATATTGACGTTGTCGTGGACCGTATCGTTGTGCGCGAAGACATGCGTCAACGCCTGGCGGAAAGCTTTGAAACAGCACTCGATCTGGCTGACGGGATCGCCGTCGCGGAATTTGCTGAAAAAACTGAAGAAGAAAGCGCACCGGAGCGAATTGTTTTCTCATCTCGTTTCGCCTGCCCGGAATCCGGCTTCACCATCCCGGAGATCGAACCAAGATTGTTTTCCTTCAACAACCCGTTTGGCGCTTGTCCCACGTGTGACGGCTTAGGCGAACAGCTGAAGATGGACCCGGACCTTATTATTCCGGACAAAGAAAAAACACTTGAAGAAGGCGCTGTGGCGCCATGGGCCAAATCATCTTCGCCTTACCAGATCCAGACACTAAGATCCCTTTCCCGCAAGTATGATTTCAAACTGGAAACCCCATGGCGGAAACTGCCAAACACCATACAGGACATCATCCTGTACGGCACCGGGGATGATACGGTTGATTTCGTCTATGACGACGGCGCACGGCGCTATGAAGTCACTAAAACATTTGAAGGTGTCATCCCTAACCTGGAGCGCCGTTGGCGCGAGACGGATTCCGCTTGGGTGCGTGAAGATATCGCCAAATATCAAGGCGCTGCGCCTTGCCGCGCATGCAGCGGCTATCGCCTGAAGCCTGAAGCTCTTTGCGTCAAAATAGGCGACAAACACATCGGTGAAATAACGCTCTTATCGATCAAACACGCCGCAACCTGGTTTGAGGATGTTGAAAAACATCTCTCAAAACAACAACAGGAAATTGCCTCGCGTATTTTGAAAGAAATCCGAGACCGTCTCAAATTTCTAAACGATGTTGGCCTTGACTATCTGGGCCTGTCGCGATCTTCCGGCACGCTTTCTGGCGGTGAGAGCCAGCGTATCCGTCTTGCCAGCCAAATCGGTTCAGGTCTGACAGGCGTACTCTACGTTCTGGACGAACCATCTATCGGTCTGCACCAACGGGACAATGAACGCCTTTTGGAAACGCTACGCCATCTACGCGATTTGGGTAACTCAGTTCTTGTTGTTGAACACGATGAAGACGCCATACTGACCGCTGATTATGTGGTCGACATGGGGCCGCGCGCTGGCGTTCATGGCGGCGAAGTTGTCGCTGCAGGCACGCCTTCGGAAATTCAGGCCAACCCAAACAGCCTCACTGGCAAGTACCTGAACGGCGAAGAGGAAATCGCCATTCCTGAGCGCCGGCGCTGGGGCAAACGGACAAAAACTATTGGTCTGCGCGGCGCCACAGGCAACAATCTCAAGAACGTCGACCTTGAGATTCCTTTAGCGACTTTCACCAGCATCACAGGCGTTTCTGGCGGCGGCAAATCCACGCTTGTTGTTGAAACGCTCTACAAAGCGCTCGCTCGCAAGCTTAACAATGCATCCGCTGCGCCTGCGCCGTATAAGTCATTGGAAGGGGTGGAACACCTCGATAAAATCATAGACATCGACCAATCCCCGATTGGCCGCACCCCACGATCAAACCCAGCCACCTATACAGGCGCATTTGGTCCGATACGTGACTGGTTTACCGGTCTGCCAGAAGCCAAAGCACGCGGATATAAAGCGGGACGTTTTTCGTTCAACGTGAAAGGCGGGCGCTGTGAAGCCTGTCAGGGTGACGGCGTCATCAAAATTGAAATGCACTTTCTTCCAGATGTTTATGTCACCTGCGAAGAATGCAACGGCAAACGCTACAATCGTGAAACGCTGGAAGTGCTTTATAAGGGCAAATCAATTGCAGATGTGCTTGAGATGACCGTTGAAGAGGCCAAGACTTTCTTTGCGTCCGTTCCAGCCATCCGCAACAAAATGGATACGCTACATCGGGTTGGACTCGGTTATGTCAAAGTTGGCCAGCAGGCGAACACGCTATCTGGCGGTGAAGCGCAGCGCGTCAAACTCGCCAAGGAACTGTCGCGCCGCGCAACAGGCCGTACCTTATACATTCTCGACGAACCAACGACCGGCCTTCACTTTGATGATGTTCGCAAACTTCTGGAGGTCCTTCAGGAGCTTGTCGACAATGGCAACACGGTCGTGGTGATCGAACATAATCTCGATGTGATCAAAACCGCCGACTGGATTGTCGACCTTGGTCCGGATGGTGGTGATGGTGGTGGTGAAATTGTTGCAACCGGCACACCTGAGGAAGTCGCCCAGGTTGAGCGCAGCCACACCGGGCGCTTCCTGAAGGAAACATTTGAGCGCCAGGCTGAACGCCGTAAACGGGCTGGAAAAGCGGTCCAGCCTGTCGCGATTGAGCCCAAGGTAACATCGACAAAAGCTAAAGCAACAGCAAAAACGACCCGCTCAAAACCCAAGCCCGCTTCTAAAACAAAGCGGACATCAAAAACGGCTGCAAAATAACTTTAGTCTAGCGCTATCGGACCTTCTGAATTTTCATCGTCACTCTGCTGCAGACCAACGTAGAGATGGGCGGTTGTCGCCGTCCACGCTACCAAAGCAATGCCTTCCGGAAAGTGTGCAACCGCACCCGCGATAATCAAAACTATTGCGGACTGCCCGCCCTCTGCTGCACCAGACAGGATAATCGAGTTAAGCACACTGCTAACAATTCCTCCAATGAGCCCAATTGGTAACCCGATTAGAAGAAGTGTCGCAAAAATTCTCCAGAAATTCCCTTTGGTCCAAGCCCAGGTTTGGAAAATAAGGATCCGGCCCCGCGCAACAGTGGCAACGTGCGCAAGCGTCAATCGTATCAAGGTAAATAAAAACGCAAATAATACAGTTATTCCGATCAGAAGAACCAATAAACCTCCGGCGCTTCCCATTGCTTCGACCAATTGCCTGGAAAATTCTTCAGGGTTGCTGTCAGCCAAACTTGGATCCAATCCCGCATTGGCCACCAACCCGAACAATGCCGCCGTTAAAATGAATGCAACGAAAAAACCTGAAACACCAAAAATCAGGAAAAAACAAAGGAAAACACCAACGAGATTGACTTCATCTCTGCCGAAAGTAAGCCCGAGAGGAGCGGCAAACTCCTTACGAAGAGCATCTCGATAAACCCCAGCCACCATCATGATGTTGACGAGCTGCCATACACAAAACGTCCCAATGCTCACAAAATTTAGCGAAGTTGATCCCAAAACTCGCCACTCATGCCATCCCGCTATCAGGGAAAGAATACCAATTGCAGGCAGCCACTTCGCCCAATGGGTCTTTAAATAGCTAAACCCAACGCCAGCGCTTTCCAGAATTGGCACTTTTCCAGGTAGTACGTCGCTCATAGCGTTGATTCCCCATTAAATTCGTCCCTTTTAAATCACACGGAATGGCCTGTCACAATTGCCTGATGCGCGAGTTTATTCGCGAATTTCAGCACTATCGCTTTCAAGCATTGATGAGAGCGATTATAGACCTGCGCCATGACACTATCTCCTATACACATTATCGGCGGCGGCATGGCCGGTTCAGAAGCCGCCTGGCAGGCCGCAAATCTTGGCGTACCCGTTGTTTTGCATGAAATGCGCCCTGTTCGCGGCACAGACGCCCACCACACAGATGGCTTGGCGGAATTGGTATGTTCCAACTCATTTCGTTCAGACGATGCTGAAAACAACGCCGTCGGATTGTTACATGAAGAAATGCGCCGCTGTAACGGCCTTATTATCTCCCAGGGCGACAAACACCAGGTTCCAGCCGGATCGGCACTCGCAGTTGATCGGGACGCCTTTTCACAAGGCGTGACACAAGCACTAGAAGCCCATCCGCTCGTTGAAATACGCCGCGAAGAAGTTCCTAATATTCCTCCGGAAGACTGGGGCTCCGTCATCATCGCAACAGGTCCGTTGACCTCGCCTTCCCTAGCTGAAGCGATCAAAGAGCTCACCGGCGAAGATGAGCTATCTTTCTTCGACGCTATCGCACCAATTGTTTATTTTGACTCCATAAACATGGACAAAGCTTGGCGTCAGTCACGCTATGACAAGCCCGGCCCGGGCGGCGACACTGCCGCCTATATCAATTGTCCCATGAGTGAAGAACAATACTTGGCGTTCCTGAATGCGCTTGGTGAAGCGCCAAAGACAGAGTTCAAGGAATGGGAAGCAAACACGCCCTATTTTGAAGGCTGTTTGCCAATCGAAGTCATGGCCTCACGCGGTCCTGAGACACTTCGCTACGGTCCAATGAAGCCCGTCGGGCTGACAAATCCACATCAGCCAGACATTAAAGCACATGCAATCGTACAGCTGCGGCAGGACAATAAGCTCGGCACGCTCTGGAACATGGTTGGCTTTCAGACCAAGCTCAAACACGGCGCTCAAACAGATGTGTTTCGCATGATACCGGGACTTGAAAACGCTGAGTTTGCCCGTCTTGGCGGCATTCACCGCAACACGTTTATCAATTCGCCAAAAGTTCTTGGTGAACAACTTGAGCTCAAGCAGCGTCCGCAGCTACGCTTTGCGGGCCAGATTACCGGTGTAGAAGGCTACGTGGAAAGCGCTGCCACAGGCCTTCTCGCAGGCCGTTTTGCAGCGATGGAAGCGCTCGGAAAGTCTATTGAGCCGCCACCCGCTACAACAGCCCTGGGCGCCCTCATTCACCATGTCACAGGCGGACACCTTGAATCGGGCGGCACATTCCAGCCAATGAATGTAAATTTTGGTCTGTTCCCCGATATTGCCGAGTTTGAGAAAGTGAACCCGGAAACCGGCAAACGCTATCGCGGTAAGGAAAAAAGCCGGTCCAAAAAACGCGCAATGAGCGCCCGCGCGCTCAGCGACCTTAAGAGCTGGCAAAATACGTGTTTTCAACAAGCAGTCGAGCCAACTTAGATTTTTCCTGTCAGGACCGCTTTGAATATTTTCCAACGTTTCAATAGTGGTCCTGGAGTTGGAGATTGGACGTAGGTGTCGGACAGCGCCGCATGGGCGATTGCGGCCATAAAATCTGATGACACCGTCCGAAATGCTGTTTTCGCAAGCTTAATTCGTGGCGCAGCGCATGGTGATCCCATTCGAGCCGACACATAAGCGCGCCCACATTGTGCAACTGCTTCTATTTCATCAGCTGGACTGTCGCGATCAATAACTTTAGCAACTAGATTCGCTGTTTGAGCGCCCGTTTCTATTCGCGGCGGGTATTCCGCATTTTCAGCACCGTCCAGCACATCTTCATACGCGGTCATCGTCTTTTCGAACTGCTCTTTTAGGTCGGGCCGATCAGACAATCTATCCGCTATCGCTAGCGTCAGCTCATGTGCGCGCACATCTTTTTCTTGATCAAAGATTTCATCCAGCGCTTCACGCCACCATTGCACCCTGATTCGACCAATCATGGGTTCAGACATTGTCAAAGTCCGCTCCATTTCGATAATGAATGCGAGCGTGATGATCACGCGATCCATAACATCAGGTGCGGCATATCGGCTCGCCAGCCAGCGGTCTTCGTCTTGACGGCGGACGCGTGCGGATAATTCCTTTAAATCCGCACTAATTTTAGGGTTGGGGATATCGCTCATGCAACCATATATGTGACTAACGTATTAGGTGTTTTAACCAGCTACGCAAAAAAAGGGGACCATGAAAAATGGCTTTTGAACTTCCACCGCTTCCATATGCTGACGACGCGCTGGAGCCGCACATGTCGGCCAAGACTTTCAGCTTCCACTATGCCAAGCACCACAAGGCATATGTCGACAATCTGAACAAGATGATTGACGGCACTGACTTTGCTGGCAAATCCCTCGAAGAAGTGATCAAATCATCTGACGGCGGCGTTTTTAACAACGCTGCGCAGGTGTGGAACCACACATTCTTCTGGCATTCAATGAAACCAGCTGGCGGCGGCGCTCCAACCGGCGCAATTGCTGACAAAATCAACGAAGACTTCGGCTCTTTCGACAAATTCAAAGAAGAATTTGCAGCTGCTGGCGCAACTCAGTTTGGGTCTGGCTGGGCATGGCTTGTGCTTAAAGGCGGCAAACTGGAAGTGCGCAAAACGCCAAACGCTGAAACACCACTGACTGAAGACGGTGTCACACCGCTTCTTACCATGGATGTTTGGGAACACGCATACTACCTGGACTTCCAAAACGCGCGTCCAAAATATATTGAGACATTCCTCAACGAGTTAGTGAACTGGGACTTTGTGAACCAGAACCTGGCTGACGTTGCTTAAGCGCGCCACAAATTAAATGGAAAAGGCCGCCTCAACAGAAGCGGCCTTTTTTTATTCCAACTAAAGCGTGGTTGATCGCTATTAGACCTGCGCACCATGTGGGTGGTTTGACGCTTTCTTTTCGCCCTCGTCCCCCCCCATGCTCATGCCACGGCGCACGCCTGTGTGTAGGAGTAGAGCGGATGCAATAAACACAGACGAGTACGTCCCGATCACAACACCCCAGATCATCGCGAAAGAGAAACCTCTGAGCACTTCTCCACCAAGGACGAAAATAGATATTAGCGCCAAAAGCGTTGTTCCAGACGTTAGCAAAGTACGAGAGAGCGTTCTGTTGATCGCAAGATCAATCACATCACTGATCGACAGTTTCTTGTAACGACGCAGCTCTTCCCGAACGCGGTCATAAACCACCACCGTGTCGTTCATTGAGTAACCAACGATCGTCAAAAGCGCCGCAATGGTCGTTAAGTTGAACTCAAATTGCGTCAACGCAAACATGCCAAACGTCAGCGCCACGTCGTGCACCAGTGCCAAAACCGCGCCGATGGCAAACTGCCACTGGAATCGGAATGCGATATAAGCAAGCATCAATGCTAAAGCGATTGCGAGCGCCAGAAGTCCCGCTTGCAAGAGTTCTCCGGATACCTTTGGACCCACTGCCTCATTCCGGCGGACTTCAATCTCCCCAAACTCGGCTTTAAGCGAGTTCAGTATCTGATTGGTCGTTTCCTGAACGGCAGCTTCAGCTTCATCACCTTCCTCTTGCGCACCCTCTGTGCGGATCATGTAGGTTCGACCTGCGCTTGTAGCGTCAAGGACAGCGTCATTGATTTCAACAACCTGCACGCCACCTAAGTTCAGATCTCCAAGAGAATTACGAACCGTTGCAACGTCCGTTGGCGCAGCTGTTTCAATCTCGACAACCACTCCGCCCTGAAAATCGATACCGAAATTCAGTCCGCGGACAGCCACTAAAGCGATTGACGCCAACAACATGACAGCCGAAAGAGCAAACGCTCCCATACGCAGTTTCATGAATTTTAATGTTGGTTCGTCTGGAAGGTATTTCAAAAGCATAATCGCAACTCCTTCCTAAACCGGCAGCTTTTTGGGGCGTGCAAGACGCAACCAATCTGCCATGAACATGCGTGTGAGTACGAAGGCGGTGAACACCGATGTAAACACACCAATTGCAAGGGTGACCGCGAAGCCTTTAACAGGCCCTGACCCTAGCAAATACAACATCGCGGCTGCGAGCAATGTCGTAATGTTGGCGTCAAAAATAGTCGATGTCGCCTGTTTGTAGCCGATATCAATCGATGTCACCGTCGATCGCCCATTGCGATGCTCTTCACGTATCCGCTCGAACACTAGAACGTTCGCGTCCACTGCCATACCGATGGTAAGGATGATCCCCGCAATACCTGGCAAAGTCAGCGTTGCGCCCAATCCGGATAATGCACCCATAATCAACATGATGTTGGCGCCAAGCGATACAACAGCAAATCCGCCCCATAAACCGTATGCAAGGATCATAAACACAGCGACCAATACAAGACCGATGATCGAAGCCCGTGTGCCCGCTTGAATCGAATCTTCCCCCAATCCAGCGCCAACAACACGCTGTTCAACGACTTGTAGCTTTGCAGGAAGCTCGCCCGCTCTTAACACAACAGCAATCGCGTTGGCTTCCTGAACAGTAAAGCTACCTGTGATACGGCCTGAACCGTTCAAAATGGGTGTTCGAACTGAAGCCGCAGAGACGACTTGTCCATCCAAAACGATAGCGAATGTGCGCCCAACATTATTGGCAGTGAAATCACCAAACACCCTTGCGCCGCGCGTATTCAGGGTGAAGTTAATTTGTGGCCTGTTACTCTCGTCAAACCCCTGGCTGGCTGTCGCAAAATCTGATCCGGTCAGAATAGGGTCTTCAAAAAGCACATACTCTTCAGGCGTAAACGCGTCCCCGCGCTTGATCTTGCCCAAACGCGGCACATCGAGCTGGTATTGCGACGCTTCTGCTGTCTCATCCACCAGATTAATCGTCATCACACCAGCACGCTGAATGATGTCGATCAATTCCGTCGGATCGTCCAAACCTGGAACTTCCAGAACAATGCGGTTTGATCCCTGCTGCTGAATACTTGGGTCTGTCGTACCTGAGCTGTCCACACGGCGGCGGACGACTTCAATTGAATCTAGCAGCGCTTCTTTTTCCAAGTCTTCTAACTTGGCGCTGGAAAACGCAACAGTCACGACGTTGTTGTTGACCGAAACGTTGAGGCTTTGTGGTCCGCCAAAGCCGCCAACTGGCGTAGATAAGGCCCTGACCCGCTTTAAGGCCTCATCTAACTGGTCATCGTTCACAACCCGAAAGCGTACAGAGTTATTTGCAACCTCACGATTGCGGAACTGAACATTGTTGGGGCGTTTAATCAGTTCGCGTTGCACGTCACGGGAAAGTTCACGTAACCGATTCTGCTGCAATTCTTCAGGATCGACTTCCAAAAGGAGATAAGAGCCGCCCTTCAGGTCAAGGCCGAGTTTGACTGTTCCCGATGGAAGACCGGGAATACTCGTCCCCACAATATTTGGAAGACAAAGCCATAGTCCGAGCAACACTGTGCCCAACACCAAAACGCGCTTCCAGATTGGAAATTGCAACATGACGAAACCGTCTTTGTGTTATCTAGCTGGATTTTGTGTCGTTGGCGGCAACCGGAGCGCCTTTGCCACGAACATCAACGATCATGGAGCGTAGCAGACGCAGCTTAACGCCCTCACCGGCATCCAGTGTAATCTCACCGTCATCAATACGGCTGATTTTTCCAATGATACCGCCAGACGTGACGACAGAGTCGCCTTTTTTCAAAGCGGCCAGCATTTCCTGGTGTTCTTTCTGACGCTTTTGTTGTGGGCGGATCAGCAAAAAGTAGAAGATCACAAGAATTGCGACAAACGGCAAAAACTCGATCGGGTTAAAACCGCCGCCAGTCGCGCCTGCGCCTGTGTTGGCCTGATAGATGAGCGATAAAAGCATAAAGCGCCTCGTACAAAGAATTCCTTGCGCGCTCCACTATCACAGAATCCGTGAAATGAAGCACCGAAGGCGCGGACTATAACCAGCGACCTATCCTTTGCAACGTATGTGTTGCGAAAGGATATTCAATTTCACCACTGTAATCAGCTTTTTTACGCGCCGCGCACATCTTTAAGGTGAAGATTGGGATCAACGGGGGATTTTCCCTGGCGCAACTGAAAATGAAGTTGAGGCGTTCCAACTGATCCGGTTTCGCCGACACGACCCAATGTTTGCCCTTGCCGGACGATATCACCTTCTTTCACATCCAGACTGTCGGCGTGTGCGTAGGCGCTCACCCAGCCCTCATTGTGGCTAACAAGAACCATATTGCCAAAACCCGGCAATTCGTCACTGGCATAGACGACTTGACCGCCGGCAACCGCTACAAAAGGTGCGCCATGCGTTGCGGAAATATTGAGCCCGTCATTGCGCCGCCCAGACGCCAGTGGTCCATATGAGGCCAGAACATGGCCTTGCAACGGCCAAATGAACCCATCTAATTCCTGAGCATATTCGATAGGTCTCAAATTAGGTTTGGCTGCTGATGCGCTTGTGTGATCAAATCGGCCAGAACCTGCTGTCTCGACATGACCTTTCGTTTGCACCACCTCAACACCACCAAGTGTATCGCGCGCCAACGCCGGCAGAACAACCTTGTCTCCTGGATATATCGTCCACGGCTTAGGCAATTGGTTCATATTAGCCAAAGATCGCGTATCCACATTATAGCGTCGGGAGATTGCATAAATAGTCTCGCCAGGCTCAACCACATGGACATTCGGCGGCGGCAAATAGAGCGTCTCTCCAACGGAGACTGCAAATGGCGGCTCTAAATTGTTGACATCAATCAACGCACGCAAAGCAACCCTGTGCCGTTCTGACAGCCTGAAAAGCGTATCGCCAGGCAATACTGGAACAGCCTCTCCGCGTGACGGATCAATGACAACTGAAGCTGATTGCTGCCGCGCTGGCGCATAAGCTGAGCCAGCCAACTCAAACGCATCTTCGGAGAATGGGTCAACATCTGGCGTTTGCTGGCGCAGCTCATATTGTTGCCTATGGTATTCTGAAGAGCCCGCCCCCGGTAAATCCCGCACAGTCGAGGCATATTCACGCTCGAAATCCTCTCGCCGGCGCGCTGTGTTTCCATACGAAACAGTTGAACCATCTTCAGCATATTCATTCGTGTCATAGACAGAAGCCGTCCGATATTCGACAGGCGCGGCGCCTCTTTCCGGTCCTGGCAACCCATTACCGCTATTCAAAACCGTCCCTGCAGAACACCCCGTCGCAGTCAGCGCGGTGGCTGTGAGCATTAAAATGCGTGTGGATGTGTCAGCCTCGTTTTTGGCCATTCGCATTCTGCGTGAAAGACTAGTTTCACGCCTCCCGTTGGTTAAAGCTCCCGTGCCTCTCCACTTATCAACGGTAAAAACTTAGAAGGCGCTAACACGCGATGAATGATGACATTATTTTCGTCGCGTGTGTAAACGCGCACTTGCTGGGTTTCTCCCACCTCAACAGGCGCAACGAGTATTCCCATCGGAGCCAACTGCCCTAAAAGCGCGTCAGGCACCGCAGATATAGCCCCAGCTAAGATTATGCGATCAAACGGACTTTCAGACTTCAGCCCGTGCAAACCATCCCCCTGACGAATGTCAATATTGCTGATTTCAAGTGCGCGAATAGTGGTACGAGCCGTTTCAACTAATGTTTTAAATCGATCAATTGAATAAACCATTCCAGAAAGCTTTGAGAGAATGGTCGCTTGGTACCCTACGCCTGCGCCAACTTCTAAAACCCGATGAGATGGCTTTAGCTTAAGCGCCTGAACCATCATGCCGACCATGACAGGACGTGTTAACTCCTGCCCACAGTCTATGGGAACTTCGACATTATCATATGCAAGCTCACGATATTCATATGGGACGAACAATTCCCGCGGCGTTTTTTCAACCGCCGTCAAAACCGCTGCGTCTGTCACGCCTGATTGGCGCAATTCCAGCACCAACCGGGCGGATCGGAATGGATCAAGCGCGCTCACGTCGCGTCTCTTTTGTTAGACTATACGTCACCCAATGTGTCTTTCAGAGCATCACGAAATGCATAATTGGTCAAATCCAACCCTAAAGGAGAGATACTGATCTTGCGGTTATATATCGCTAAGAGGTCTGAGCCCTCTGGCGGATCGGACTTAGGTCCTGAATGCGCCATCCAGTAATATTCACGTCCACGCAGGTCTGTGCGTTTTTCAGATTTGATAATCGGGAAATCGCGTACCCCTTGGAATGTGACTTCCGTACCGGCTACTTCGTCAGGCAGACAATCGGGAAAGTTCACATTCATCACAACGTCTTTTGGCCAGCCATGGTCTATCAGGCGTTTCAACACACGCGGCCCCCATGCTTTTGCCGTCTCCCATGGGATAGGCTCACCTTTTCGCATGCCTTTAGTCTGGGAAAACGCAATCCCCGGCACGCCAATATTCATGCCCTGCATGACCGCGCCGATCGTACCGGACTGAGATGTGTCCTCGCCGATATTTTGCCCCGCATTGACCCCAGAAAGGATCAGGTCCGGCGGATTGTCCGCCATAATGTGATGCAAACCGATCACCACACAATCGGTCGGCGTGCCTTCTATGCGAAAGCGCTTCTCAGCGCGCTGATCCACACGCACAGCCTGAGACACGGTGATCGACCGCCCTTGCCCGGATTGCTCCATCAATGGCGCAATCATCCAGACATCATCAGATAATGTCCGCGCAATCTCTTCCATGACAACAAGGCCTGGCGCGTCCATGCCATCGTCATTTGTGACCAGAATACGCATTATGAAATCACCTCAAGTCCGCCCATATAGGATTGCAGCACTTTAGGAACTGCGATCGATCCGTCTTCGCGCTGATAATTCTCCAAGACAGCCACCAGCGTGCGACCAACAGCCAGTCCGGATCCGTTGAGCGTGTGAACAAACTCTGGCTTTGGCTTTTTATTTTCTTCGGTTGGCGTGCGTTTAAAGCGCGCATTCATGCGGCGCGCCTGAAAGTCACCGCAGGTCGAACACGATGATATCTCACGGTATGTGTCCTGGCTCGGCAACCAGACCTCAAGGTCATAGGTGCGTTGTGCGCCAAATCCCATGTCGCCTGTACAAAGCTCCATGACGCGATAAGGCAGTTCCAGTTTCTGCAGAATCCCTTCCGCGCACCCGGTCATACGCTCCAGTTCGGCGTCTGAGTCTTCAGGTTTGGTGACAGACACCATTTCCACTTTTGTAAACTGGTGCAGACGGATCATCCCCTTGGTGTCGCGCCCTGCGCTGCCCGCTTCCGACCGGAAACACGGCGTCGCGGCGGTATAGCGGCGTGGCAGATAGCTTTCCTCAATCATGGCGTCCGCAACGATGTTGGTCAGAGACACCTCGGCTGTTGGTATCAAGTAATGATCTGCAGTCGTCTTGAAGAGATCCTCTTCAAATTTCGGCAATTGCCCTGTGCCATAAAGCGCGTTTTCCTTCACAAGGACAGGCGGCGAACACTCAACATAGCCATTCTCTTCGGTCTGCACGTCCAACATGAACTGCGTCAGCGCGCGCTCAAGTTTCGCCAGCTTACCGCTCAACAATACAAACCGAGCGCCAGACATTTTTACGGCCGTTTCAAAATCCATCATGCCGAGCGCTTCACCAAGATCAGCATGATCTTTAGCTTCAAAACCCAGGACCGTTGGCTCACCCCATTTGCGAACTTCAGCATTGGCTTCTTCGTCTTCCCCGTCAGGGATGTCGTCACGCGGAATATTCGGCAGGCCAGCAAGAATACCATCCAGTTCGCCACGAATGGCGGCTTCTTCCTCGCCAATCTTTTCCATCACGTCTTTGGCTGCCGCCACAGCCGCCATCAGGCGCTGGGCTTCGGCCTCATCACCAGACGCTTTCGCCTTGCCGATCAGTTTTGACGACGCATTGCGTGTCTGTTCAGCTTCCTGTTTGCGGGAGACAGCAGCACGTAATTTCTCATCCAACTCCAGGATCGAAGACACCACATCACCCAAACCCGATTTGCGACGGTTCCATCCCTTGATGAAAGCGTCCGGATTGTCACGGATGGCGCGGATGTCATGCATGATTCATCTCCTCATGATGGTGAATGCCTGAGCCCATAACACGGTGAGCGCGAAAGGCCAGAGGTCAGATTACATTCACACTTGTAAAGTCGTGCTCACGAAATGATGAGACCTTCTTTATTCGCCAGTCGCACGAAGACGGGATAAGTTGCTAATACAAAAGTTCAACATGACTCGCAGGAACACCCCACATGTCCTTCATCCTCAAATATTTCCACTGGGCGATATCGCTATTCTTGTCAGTGATATTCCTTGACTCCCTCCGCTACAAATTCACCAACGCGCCCGAAACACAGGTAATCTTCACAGAAAAGCTCAATGGCTGGGCTGCTAGCCTTGGCGCTGACGGCCTCTTTGCGCAAACTGGCCTTTTCAGCCAATACGTCATCGGCACCGCCGAGTTGTTTGCGTCTGCGCTCGTTCTGGCTGGCGCAGCATTTGGCTTCAAACGCCTTCAGGGCCTTGGCGCGCTCATTGGTCTGGCGGTTATGTCCGGCGCGATCAGTTTCCACCTGTTCACACCACTTGGCATTGACCCGAACAATGACGGTGGCGGACTGTTTCTTGCCGCATGCATCGTATGGGTGGGTTCGATGACCATGGTGATCATGCGCCGCAAGGCCCTGATCGGCCTGTTCACAGAAATTGGCGCAGCGCTGGGCAAGCGTGAAGCAAAAACCGAAGAGAATTCAGAGGCTGAAACAGCAACAGCTTAAAACCCACAAATGCTTTGAGAGCCGGCGTAGTTTAAAAACCTTCTTAAGGTGCGCCGGTTCCAACCGCTTCGTTCTCGTCTTCTTCTTCCCGCTTTTTCTGGACCATCGCTGCGGCGATAATTCCTAATTCATAAAGCAGATAGACTGGCACAGCCAAAGCTGTCTGTGAGAACGGGTCAGGCGGGGTTAAGAACATTGCCATCACGAAGATAATGAACACCGCATATTTGCGGCCTTTACGCAGCATTTGCGCATTTACGATTCCAGCACGCGCAAGCAGCGACAAGACAATCGGCGTCTGAAACGCAACACCAAACGCCGCAATCAGTGAAATCGCCAGATCCACATAAGGCTTCGCCTTAGGCAGGAAGGTCACACCTTCAAATTCCTGTCCAAATGCGAAACGCATCACAAATGGCAGGATCATGTAATAAACCAACGCAGCGCCCGCCACAAACAGGAACGGCGTCGCAAACAGATAAGGCAATACAGCTTGGCGCTCAGACTTATAAAGTCCAGGCGCTACAAAAGCGTAGATTTCCCAGGCAATTAACGGGAAAGCGGCTGCAACCCCGACAATAATCGCCATACGTAACCGGATGAACAGAATTTCAAACGCGCTTTCAAAGAACACCCCATCAATTGGGTTCTCTGTGCCGTATTTTTCTTTTGCCTGATAGAAGGGCTCCATCAGGAAGTCGATCATCACCTGCGTGACAAAGAACGCAAGAATCGAACAGATCGAAACGGCAAGAACGATGCGAATTAGGCGCGAGCGCAGCTCGTTCAAGTGCTCCTGCAACGGTGCGCGGCTAGCTTCTATGTCGTCAATTTCAGTGGTGGTCTTCGCCAGTTGTGTCGACTCGCTCATTCAGCGGCGTCCTTCTGGCTGTTTGCTGTCACTGTTGCTGGTTTCTTTTCGGCAGTATCTACATCACCTTCGGATGAAGGTTCGGATTGATCGGCAGCGTCCGGTTTGTCCAATGGTTTCATTTCATCTTCAGATGCAGCAGTTTCCGCTCCAACCGTATCCGTCTCAGGATGCTCTATAGGCTTTGACGTGTCGGCGATTGCTTTTGTGACCGCTGCGCTTTCAGCTCTCATTTCCGCTTGGGTTTGTTCCAGATCCTGTTTGATCGGATCAACAGTGGACTTTTTCAGCGCTTCAACTTCTTTGCGAAGTTCGTCGAGCTCCGCCTGACGCCCAATCTCATCAAAACTTTGGCGGAATTCCCAAGCCATCGCTCTAAGTTTTCCGGTGAAACGACCAAATTTGCGCATCATCAACGGCAAATCGCGCGGCCCTAGCACAACAAGCGCCAGAATGCCGAGCAACAGCATTTCCGAAAAACCAATTTGTGGCATCATCGCGCCAGCACTCCTCGCACGCCTGCGCCCAAACCAAGCATAGACGCCTAATCTACATCGTCCGCGTGGCTTAAGCCTGCGTTTTGTCTTTTTGCGGTGTCGCGTCGATCGTGTCGGCGTCGTTCAAAGCCTTTGGAGAAGCAGCGTCATCTGCATCATCGGCTTTGTCCTCGTCTTTGAGGCCCTGGCGAAAGCTTTTCATGCCTTTGGCCAAATCACCCATAATAGATGAAATACGACCACGACCGCCAAACACCAGCAGTGCGATCACCAGCACGATAATCAACTGTAAAGGGCCAATACCGCCAATACCCATAATCTATAACTCTCCAAGTCGAACGAAAGCGTTCAACACTTACTTAGAAGATGATACGCTCACCTGCAAACTATGTGAGCTGACTTAGTGACGCAAACGCCGTTAAAATACTGCTCAGGAATTCTGCACTAATTTTCAGAACTCATAAAATCTGTGTGAAAATCAGTGTCATGTCCATCATCTTCCGGTTCTTCGAGTAATGCCTCTTCCGCTTCAGATCCCACTGGGCGCGGCATCTGAAAGTTTTCAGGCACACGCGATGACAACAAGCCAGCTGTTTTTAATTCCTCACGTCCGGGCAAGTCATCCAGGCTTTGCAGACCGAAATGCTCCAGAAAATCGACAGTGGTTCCATAAGTCACCGGTCGGCCAGGCGTTTTACGGCGACCGCGCACGCGCACCCAGTTCATTTCAAGCAGCACATCAATAGTGCCTTTTGAGACAGCCACCCCGCGCACATCCTCTATTTCTGCACGTGTAACTGGCTGACAATAAGCGATAATCGATAGGGTTTCCAGCGCCGCCTTTGATAGCTTTCGCTCTTCCTGGCGCGTCTCTTCGAACAAAAAAGCAAGGTCGCTTGCCGTCTGGAACCGCCAACCATCAGCAATTTCGACCAGCTGCACCCCTCGACCAAGATACAGTTTCTGCAATTGCATCAGTGTCGCGCCAATGTCAGCACCGGGAGGCAGGCTTTCAGCCAGTTTAGCCGCCGGGATTGGCTTGTCCGTCGCAAACAATATCGCTTCTGCCCGGCGCAGGGTTTCACTTAGTTGCGCAGGTTCGATGTCTGCGCCTATCTCTGCTTTCAAACTCTCAACAGGCTCAGCCTCCGCCTGCGCTGTTTGAACAAATTCTGGTTCGTTGGGGTGATCATCCGCCAAACGCTCAACCCGTCCATAAATAGCCTGTTCGACTTCAACTGGTATCACCGGCTCAGTTTTTACTGGCGCCGCGTGTTCCGTCTCGTCCTGAGACTGATCTTTCTTTAGGCGCTCTCGCTTCTTTTGTTCACGAGAGAGACGGCGAATTTCGTCACGAATACTTTCTGGTGTGGCGGGTGTGTCGGTCATGGCGCATGTTTTCCAGCGTCGTTTATCTCAGCGCGTTTTATGTAAAGGTCAGATAAGGGTGAATCTTGGCGCAAGTCGACAGCCCTGTCGCGTGTCAGTTCCAGCGCAGCGGCAAAATAACTTGCTGTTATGGAATGTAGCGGCGTCTCTTCTGGCTCATCATCTGGACGTCTGAATGTCTGGATCGCGACCCAATCTGATAATTGTGGTGTCATCTTTTTCAAAGTCTTACGCGCACTTTCCAGCGCAAACACCGGCTGACGACGAATAACATGTGATCGTTTCTGATGTGTGCGGTTAGTCACATCTCCAAACGCCTTCATCAGATCATACATACTGGTTGCGTACGTTGTCTTTCGGTTGATACGCGTTTGCTCTGGCGCACCACGCACAAACACATCACGTCCCGTGATATCCAGTGCTTGAAGGTCCCGTCCCGCCTCCCGCATCGCATCCAACCGCGCCAATCGAAACGCCAGCCTTTCCGCCATCTCTTCGCCGCCCATCTCACTGACGTCTGGCGTTTCAGGTTTTGGCAACAACAGTCTGGACTTTAAAAACGCCAACCAGGACGCCATCAGGAGATAATCCGCTGCCAAGTCGATACGTTGGCTGCGCGCCTCCAAGATGAAAGAAAGATACTGCTCCGCCAGTTCCAAAATGGAAACTTCTAAGAGGTCAACCTTTTGCTTGCGCGCCAATTCTAGCAAAAGATGCAAAGGGCCTTCAAACCCATGAACATCAACGACAAACAAGTCGTGCTCCGCTGCATCAGCGATGTCGCTTACAGCTTCATCAAGCGCGGCGTCGCGTTCACGCGCCATCAGACGCCTGCCATCCTGGTTTTGGCCAATAACTCTTCGAGCCTCTCCCACCCTGCTTCAATATCGAAGGGTTGAAGACTTGTCGCCGCCTGCTCCGCACCCTCAGCGCGCGCTAGCGATTTACCAGACAAAGTGGGCGCAATATCAGCGATTTCGATCATCTCTTTTAAAATGGTCTCAGCATCAGGTTTAAAACCAGCACAATGCAGCGCAATATCGCAACCAGCCTCTATCGCCATCGACGCGCGCGATCCCAGTGATCCGCCCAGCGCATCCATGCCAAGGTCATCAGTCATCAACAGGCCATCAAAGCCAATTTTGTCACGGATAATCTTGCCTATAATGGTCGATGAGATCGTCCCGGCATTGTCCGCGTCATATGCTGTATAAGCAATGTGGGCCGTCATCCCCATTTCAGCGTCTTTAAGACCAACAAATGCGGCAAAATCTGTCGCTAGCTCATCTTCCGACGCCTCAACGATTGGCAATGCCTTGTGCGTATCAACCATAGCGCGCCCATGTCCTGGCATATGCTTGATCACACCAGCCACACCGCCATCATGCAATCCGTTAAGCGCGGCGCGGGCCAAAGCAATCACCTGCTCAGGCGTTTCACCAAATGCGCGGTCACCCACTACTTCATGCGCCCCAGGAATACGCAGGTCCAGATCTGGCGCACAGTCCGCATAAATGCCTATTTCACGCATTTCATGCGCCATCAGGCGATGGCTAAGCCAAGCCGCCTCTAAACCGAGTTCTTCAGATTGCCTGTAAAGGCTCAAAAAAGTGAAGGCCGCAGGAAATTCTGGCCATTCTGGCGGGCGCATCCGACGCACACGACCGCCTTCCTGATCGGTAAATATCAGGCACCCGCGACCAAGCGTTGCCCAAATATCCTGAGTGAGCGCTTTAACCTGTGTTTTCGTTTTGATGGATCGTCCCATCAAAATGAGGCCCCAGGGATTGGCGTCTTTCAAGAAGGCGATCTCATCATCTGTCAGGGTTTCGCCTGAAATGCTGAGAATACACGCCTTCATGTCTGTCATTTTTCTACCACGATGCAATCACCGCCGTCGTTCTTAAGCGCCTTGCAGAATGCTGACGCATCTGTGCGCGAATCAAAACTTCCGGCCCTAATGCGATGCCACACGCCCTTTGCGCCGAGGTCAACTGTTTGGACATCCAGCAGCACTTTACGAAACAGGGTTGGGCTACGTTTTTCTGATCTCTGCCAAACATTAGCGACATCTGTTCGGTTCTGAACTGCAGCGATCTGCACCAAAAACTTCCCGTTAGGCGCGGTTTGCGGCGTGAAGATCGGTTTTTCCACCTTTGCGAGCGCTGTCGGCTTTTGAATAGGTTTTGCCGGAACTGTCTCAATCGCCTTCGGAGTGCGTTCCGGAGTTGGCGTGGGCTGCACCTCAGTGCTGGTCACCGTATTGGGGCTACCAAGCCTGACTGGCGCGCCTTCAGAGCCAATCACTTTTGTCTGCGCGTTACTCGTTGTCCGGTTTGTTTCATATTGTTTTGACGCCACTGCATTATCCGAATTGTTTTGTTGAGCGCTTACTTCGGTTGCAACGGGCAATGGTTCTTCACGCACGACAGCGGCTTGAATATCGCCTTCTCCGCGAACTTCACCGCTTACCTGGTCAAGGACATGCAAATCGACATTGCGATTGGCATAGCTGGACGCACCATCATTTGGCGTTTTCTTAAATGCGCCTTCTGAAGCGATATATGGCAGTGCTGAACTATCA
This sequence comes from uncultured Hyphomonadaceae bacterium, assembly GCA_964342355.1. Classification (GTDB taxonomy): domain Bacteria; phylum Pseudomonadota; class Alphaproteobacteria; order Caulobacterales; family Hyphomonadaceae; genus Hirschia. Next base: position 71,577 of record CAYFFG010000007.1, on the reverse strand, counting down.
GCAGCTCTGACGCCCTGTTTGTACGCATTCCACACCACAACCCCGAATATCGCGATAACGCCAAGGGCAAGCGCCAGCACCATCGGACCGCGATTGTTATCCTCAGTCACGTCATAAGGAGCGCCTTCGTCCCCCAAAGGCAGATAGTCCGTATCGCCTCTGTTACCGGTTCTTTGGTTCGAATGCGGGGTCATAACTTTCACCATTTGACGCGCCATTTACCACTGTACGCTCTCTTGGAGGGTGAGTTTAACGTCAGATCATGGCATCAAGGTTAAAAAGTCTGCGATGTTCTTCAATTGCGAAATTGTCTGTCATGCCTGCAATATAATCGCACACAATGCGCGCTCGCCTGTCGCCAGATGTTTGTTCAGCGTCTTGACGCCACGGAGGCGGTAAAGTGTTTGGTTCTTTCAAAAACAGCTGGAACAGGTCCCGCAAAATGCGCCGAGCCTGCGAACGCATGCGATTCACCTTATAGTGTTTATACATATGCTCGTACAGGAAGGCGCGCAGCACCGCCTGTTTTTTATCCAGCGTTTCTGAGAACGCCACGATCGGCTCATCAAGATTACGCACTTCTTCAGCTGATTCAGGATTGTGCTTTTTGATGCGGCGGCGAGTTTCTTTATAAAGGTCCTCAATCCACAAACCGATCAACCGACGCACGGCTTCTGCAACGACCAATTTTTGAGGCAGAAACTCATAATCCTTACGTACTTTTTTGAACACGTCTCCAACCAGCGGCACTTCGCTGATATCTTCAATGGTGAACAAACCTGCCGCGATCCCATCATCAATATCGTGATTATTATACGCAATATCGTCAGCTAAGGCCGCAACCTGAGCTTCCGGTCCGGCAAAAGTGTGTAGATCAAGTGTCTCCAGCTGTGGGAAATCCCGAAACGCCTGAGGCAGAGTTTCCACGCTCGCCCCATCGCTCAGCAATGGACCATTATGCTTGATCAGCCCTTCCAGGGTTTCCCAGGACAGATTGAGGCCATCAAAAGTTGGATAGCGCTTTTCCAGTTTCGTGACGACACGCAAAGTCTGTGCATTATGATCAAAACCAAGAAATTCGGACATGCAGTCATCAAGTTCGTCTTCACCAGCATGACCAAAAGGGGGATGGCCCATATCGTGAGCGAGCGCGAGCGCTTCAGCAAGATCCTCATCCAACCCAAGCGAGCGCGCGACCGAACGTGCAATTTGCGCAACTTCAAGGGAGTGCGTCAGGCGCGTGCGGTAAAAGTCACCCTCATGAGCGACAAAAACCTGTGTCTTCTGCTTCAGCCGCCGGAAAGCGGATGAATGGATAATACGGTCCCGGTCACGTTGAAAACAGGTCCGCGTCGCCGATGGCGCTTCCTCAAAGACCCGCCCACGCGTTTTTAATGGATCGCTTGCAAAAGCTGCGCGCGACGGAGGAACAAATGTTTCAGCCATCTTCGGTAATTTTCCTTCATGCCCTTCAAAGATTTTCACACAAAGCGAGCGTGAATTATGTTCATGGGCTGACTATATGGTATTCCTACTAGGATTCTTAACGAACGAGACGATTATGACCGCAACAACATCTGTGTCCATCAGCGCCTCAGCCGCCGCGCGTATCAAAGAGATACTGGCTGAGCAAGCATCTGCGAGCATGTTGCGTGTCGGTGTCAAAGGCGGCGGCTGTTCAGGCTTTTCGTACGTGTTCGATTTTGCCGACGCTGTAAATGATGATGACATTCTGATCGAGCGAGACGGCGCACAGGTCGTGATCGACGAAACCAGCATTCCTTTTATGGAAGGTTCTGAGATTGATTTTGTCGACGAACTGATCGGCGCGTCATTCAAGATCAAGAATCCAAACGCAACAGCGTCTTGCGGCTGCGGAACGAGTTTTTCTGTCTAGAATTATTCTTCGTCGGTTGGTTTGTCAGCACGGCGTTTCGCATTGATCCAGCTGGCAATTCCCATCCCCAAAGCCACTCCCGTTGCTGCTCCAGGGTGAGATAACACCCCCACCAACAAAAGAATTATGCCAATAATCAGGCCAATACTGGCGCCAACCAAACCTTCCTGCATTGGTGTCAGAACGAATTTCTGTGACTTGGACATGTTGGTCTCGCTGGTCTTTGTTCGTTTGATCCGGTTACACCTTGCATAGTCAGCTTTTCCCTGCAACGCATCTCCATAAAACGAAAAACTTAGGGACAAACAACCATGACAACACCAGCTAACGCACCTTTAAAAGGCGTTCGCGTCCTTGAGCTTGCGCGTATTCTGGCTGGACCCTGGGCTGGTCAAATCATGGCGGACCTCGGCGCAGACGTCATTAAGGTTGAACGTCCAGAAACCGGCGATGACACGCGTTTCTGGGGCCCTCCTTTTGTGGAAACGCCAGAGGGTGATAACCTTGGCGCCGCGTACTACCACAGCTGCAATCGCGGAAAACGCTCAATCGCAATCGACATTTCCAGTATTGAGGGCCAGGCAAAAATCAAAGAGCTGGTCAAAAACGCCGATGTGGTATTGGAAAACTACAAAGTCGGCGGCCTTAAAAAATACGGGCTCGATTATGATAGCTTAAAAGCCATCAACTCTCGCCTCATCTACTGCTCAGTCACTGGGTTTGGACAAACCGGTCCTTATGCGCAAAAGCCTGGATATGACTTTATTATCCAAGGCATGGGCGGGATGATGTCCATCACAGGCGAACCTGACGGTCCGCCTCAAAAGGGCGGCGTTGCTTATGCTGACCTTTTCACCGGCGTTTATTCAGCAGTCGGTGTGCTTGCCGCTCTTAACCGCCGTCATGTCACCGGTGAAGGAACGCACATTGACATGGCCCTCTTAGATTCCATGGTCGGCGTGTTGGGCAATCAGGCGCTTAACTGGATGGTCAGCGGCAATGTTCCGCACAGAATGGGCAATGGTCACATGAACCTTGCCCCCTACCAGAGCTTTCAGACAGCCGACGGCGACGTAATTATCGCAGTGGGCAATGATCGACAATTCGCTGCGTTGTGCGATGTGCTCGATTGCAAAGAGCTTGCAAATGACAAACGTTTTTCCACCAACCCGGCGCGTGTCACAAATCGCAAAGAGCTCATTCCATTAATCGAAGCGAAGACACGCGAACACACATCAGCTTCCCTTCGCGCAGCTTTGGATACGGCCAGTGTGCCGGTAGGTCCGGTTAATCGGATTGATGAGGTATTCAGCGATCCGCAAATTGTCTTTCGCGGCATGCAACTCAACGCCCAGGACACAGAAATTGAGGTGCCTGGCGTGGCTTCACCCATCGTCATGGACGGCCAGCGCATGGCGACGACCAAGTCCTCGCCACGCCTTGGAGAAGATGAAGACGCCAACTGGCTTCCTCGTTAAGTCGTTCAAACAGCTGCTGCGCGCTTTACGTCTTCACGGTATTTGCCACCCGCGATAACAAGGAAAAAGATGCTCGCCGCATTGAAAAGTAGAATCCATTTGAGAGACTGCGCTAGCGGCAAAGCAACACCTTGTGCGTCAAAATAGTCTGACAAAACACCTGCGATCCATGGGCCACATCCGATGCCGATGAGTGTCAAACAGAACAAGGTGAAAGCGGATGCGAACGCACGCATGCGAAGCGGCGCTAACTCCTGAGCTGCAGTGTAGGCAATGCTGGCGTAAATTAGGCCGACAAAACTTGGTGGCGCATACCAAAGGTATGCCTGGTTCACATCGGGTGCGTTAAGAAAGAACCACATAAATGGCAGCGCGAATGCAGAACAAGCTGCAATCATCCACGGCCGCCAGCGCAAGTCCTTTGAAGATAACCGATCACAAACAGCTCCCAGAACAACAGCCCCAACACCACCCACAACACCAATAAGAACACCCAATGGGAGAGACACATCAACAAGGGTCAACCCATATGCACGCTGTAGATGGCTAGACGTAAAGGCCACAAAGGCGTTTGCGGAAATACACACCATCAAACACCCAGCCAGCAACCAAAGGAATGACTGTTGTGTGAGGAGAAACTTCAAAGTTTCGCCAAGAGATGGCGCTTCTTCGCTGGCAGCGCGTGATTCAGAATGCCCGCGAGCAGGTTCCTTGATCGTAAAACGCACCAATAAAGCCAACAACAACCCAGGCAGACCAGCCACAAAGAACGCAACGCGCCATCCAAAATGCTGGTAAACATAAGCCGCCAGCACATAACCGATCATAATGCCAAGACCGATACCAGTCGTGTAAATACCCAATGCGCGCGCGCGCTCATGCGGCGCATAAAGGTCTGCAATCATGCTGGTGGCGGGAGGCGTGCCACCAGCTTCACCCACGCCAACGCCCATGCGCGCTAGCAACAGATGAAAGAAGTTCTGCGCAAAGCCCGAAATCGCAGTCATCCCTGACCACACAGCTAGCGCTAAAGCGATGATATTGCGGCGATTACCTCTGTCCGCCCACATAGCGACTGGAATGCCCAACGTCGCATAAAACGCAGCAAACGCCAGCCCTGTAAGCAAGCCCAACTGACTGTCCTTTAGATTCAGATCGGCTTTGATTGGCTCAAGCAGCGTCACCAATATCTGACGGTCTACATGGTTGAATGTGTAAACCAATGTGAGGAGCGCGAGCACATAAGCCCGCCCCGCAGCGGGCACAACGGATGGCGTTGATACTACTGTCATTTTCCAGGATCCAGTCGTGTTAGAAATCGGCTAATCGCCGCAATAGCTTCAGTTTCGTTGAGCAGCGGCGCATGCCCGACGTTAGGCACAACGGCGACATCCGCATCGCCATGACGCCGTGCCATTTCATGTGCTGTTTCAACTTTTAAGAGGTTGGAGAGCGCTCCAGGAATAATCAGCAGCGGCGCCTGCTTCATGTGATCGAACAATTCCCAGGCAGCTTTTGTGCCTTCATCGTCAACCTTCACAGCTTTGAGACTATCGGCGATCGCCGGATCATAATCCGCTATAAATTTGCCATCAGGCCGCTGGGTGAAGGTTCGTTTCGCAAATCCCAGCCAGTCTTCCTGCGAGAATGTCGGGTGCGCTTCTTTGTGGACCGCTTCTAATCTCGTGGCCACCTCTTCAAAACTGTCAAACGGCTTAATATCACCAACATACCCGCCGATGCGATCAATTCCTTCCTGTTCCAGCTTGGGACCGATGTCGTTTAAGATCACACCGAGAATGCGTTCCGGGATCATCGCCATCAGGATCATGGAAATCAGGCCGCCCATCGACGTTCCGATCAGCGCCACCTTATCGAGTCCCAGATGGTCGAGCATAGAGATCACATCACGCGCATACGTTGTGTTGAGATAGTTCTCCGCTTTTGGGTCTCGCTCCGACTTCCCGCGGCCGCGCGTGTCCCAGGCAATAAAACGGCATTTGTCGCCCAGCGCCTCAATCATGGGCTCAAAGTCTTTGTGATTGCGGGTCAATCCATGCAGGCACACCACGGTCAAACTAGCGTCTTGCGGACCATACGACTTGGCAAATAACCTCAGCCCATCTTCAGCTGTAAACTCGATCTCTTTAGTCAACATGATTAAACACCCTTTCCTGCATGCGTCTCGGTAACAGTGTGGCGGCCTGTCCCCATTCCGACAACATTTACCAAGAAAGGACGCTGGGCTTGGCGTTTTGCGTCAACCAGCCTATGCAAGACTGCATGACAGATGCTTCTGACACCGGAAATACAACTGACACCGGCAAGGTGAGCCGTCGCACGCGCATTCTGAACGCGGCGGAAAAACTCTTTTCTCAAAAGGGTTATGACGCAGTGAGCCTGCGCGAAATTGCGCGCGAAGCGGATGTCGACCTTGCGTTGCCGAACTATTATTTTGGTCGCAAACCCAAAGTGTTTGAAGCCGCTTTTCTGCGTCGTGCGCAGCTTTTGAATGAATGGCGCCTTGATGCTTTGGACAAAGCCATCGCCGCGTCTGCGCCTAATCCGCCGAGCGTACATGCCATCATGGATGCGTATCTGCGTCCTATCCTCACCGGACGCCACATCAAAGATTCCGGCTGGAAACATTATTATGCGCTCGTCGCTTACGTGAACAACTCGACCGAATGGGGCGGCAAACTCATGTCTGAGTTCTTCGACCCGATGGTGGAGCGTTTCCTCAGCGCCCTGCGCACTTCTATGCCCAACGCTTCGGACAAGGATATATTCTGGAGCTATCAATGCCTTTCAGGCTCCCTGACACTGGCGTTTGCACAAACAGGCCGTCTGGATCGACTTTCTCATGGAAAGCTCAGGTCCACGGACTTGGAATCTGGTTGCGACACCATGATCGACTTCTGCACGGCGGGGTTTCTGGCCGCGTGTGAAAAAGCAGACACATAAACGATTAAGAAGAAATCGGCGGCGACAAACGCCGCCGCCAGTTTCAGCTCGCCCCTAGTATTTATAACCCACACTCATCGTGAATGTGCGCGGGGCCCCATAGAAGGCTGTCAACGTTCCTTCCAAACCGAGCGTCGGTGTGAAAGAGCCATCATTGTTGACAGTCACAAAGTTATAACCAGCCACTTTGTATCGCTCGTCAGTCAGGTTTTTCCCGTGGAAACCAACCGTCCACTGATCCCCTGGCAAGGTATAGATCAGGCTCATATCGACGAGTGTGTAAGCGTCTTGGTCAAGAAACGGGTTTGGCGCTTCAAACTGGCTCGAGTCACCTTTGTAAGAGATCGTCGTGTTTGCGTTCAGGCGACCATCTCCAACTGGCGTTTCGTAGTTGAATACACCTGAAGCAGTCCAGTCGGGAGTGTTCTGGAACACGCGCTCGTCAGCAACATCAACATCATTGACGATATACTCGTCATACTCTGCATCGATGTAACCAGCTGAAATTGCCGTTGATAAAACGTCGCCAGTATTAAACAGGTCTTCCGCAACGGTTGCCAGCATCTCGAATTCAATACCGCTAACGGTCGCCGCACCCGCGTTCGTGGTCACGCCCGTGAAAGTGTCATTGATACCGTCGTCATCTGTGTCCACACCGATGGAGCCAGGCACTTGGACGTCAGAGTAATCCATCGTGAACACAGCTAAATTGGTGCTGACAAGCCCGTCACCCCAGCTCGATTTCAGACCAACTTCAAAGGAGTCTACTTCTTCAGGGTCAAACGCCATGAAGTCGAAGATTTCCGCATCTGTGACGATGCCGTCCTGGTCTTGGTCTGGCGCAGCGGAGGTCTGACCACGTGGGTCGAAACCGCCCCCTTTAAAGCCCTGAGAATAAGTGAAGTAGAGATTGTGCTCGTCTACCGGCTTATAACTTACCGATACACGTGGTGAGAAATCATCCCAGTCGTTTGATCCGTTAAAGTCAGAAGTCGTAGCGATAACAACTCCGTCTCCGTTGAAGAACTCGGAAAAGCCGCCAACATAGGTTCTACGCAGAACCTGTGACGTACGCTCGTCATGTGTGAAACGTCCGCCCAAGGCAACAGATAACTGGTTCGTGACGTCGTAGGTAAAGTCACCGTAAATCGAGTAAGTTTCCGTGTTCACGTCACCAAATGTTTGAGCGTTCAATCCCGGCAAACTGATGAGCGCGCCAGTATTTTCAAGCAGCACATCAAATACGGTCGAAGCGTTCGCATCGAGGTAATAAACACCGACAATCCCGTTCAGGCGGTCGCCCGAGTACAAAAGCTGCAGCTCGTTAGAGAGCTGATCATTCTCGTAAATCGCAGGCACATCCAGGTCGCCAGACGGCAAGCTGTCAAAGTCGATCGGAGATGTCGATTCATCTTCGCGATAAGCAAGAATGTTTTTGATCGTGATGCTGTCGTTTACAGTCCACTCAGTCACAAAAGACCCGCCGAACGCCTCAACGTTTTGCTCAACAACGTTCAGACCTGCGCGTGTGTCAAACACATCCCCCAGAACCGGCGCGCCTGAGAGCTGGCCCGGAATGAGGCGGTGCCCCTGACGCGCGTTGGATTTGTCTTCGGTGTAGTCAGCAGACAGCTTAAACAGCAGATTTGGCGTCGCATTCAATTCAGCCGAAACCCGCGCGGACAAGACGTCTTTGTCGTAATTATCCTGACCGTTATTGAGGTTTGAGCCATATCCGTCACGTAACAAGCGAGCGACACCTGCTCCAAGACGGAAGTTTTCGCTGACGGGCACTGAACCAGTGACGATTGCCTCGCGTTGGTTGAATGAACCAATTGCACCTTTGGCTGTAACCGTCGGCACATCTGCGAGTGGTTTTGTCACGTATTTGACGGCGCCACCAATCGTGTTGCGGCCATAAAGCGTTCCCTGCGGACCGCGCAGAACCTCAATGCGCTCAACATCGAACACATCCAGCACCGCACCTTGCGGACGGTTTAGATAAACATCATCCAGATAAATCCCGACGCCGCTTTCAAAACCAGCCACTGGGTCCTGCTGACCGACACCGCGGATAAACGCTGTCAAAGTCGTGTTCGTACCCCGCGAAACTTCCAGCGTAACGTTTGGCGATAGCTTAGAAATTTCCGTCAGATCAGTGACACCGATCTCTTCCAGCACATCCCCGGACACAGCCGTCACTGACAATGGCACATCCTGAAGGTTTTGCTCTCTGCGCTGCGCTGTCACAACGATGGCGTCAAATTTACGCGGTTCGTCCACGCTCGCTTCAGTTTCCTGAGCATAGGCATTGAACGGGATGACACTGGCGCTCGCGCACAGGATCGCCGCAAGGCAATTGGAATTAAACTTCATAATTTTCCCTCCCAGGCAAACGAGACGACTCACTCACCTTGTTTCAATCTTGCCGTGTGCCGTGCTATCTTTTTTTTCAACACACGTTGAATTAAAGTATCGAGTAAATATCAGACTGTAAAGCCATGTTTTTAACTGCTTTTTGGATACGCACCCTTTCCCCAGGGGAAGGTTTGCCGCAATTGCGATAACTGACGCTACGTAAACCGGAGCGACAGGCGACTATTCCTGGTTGTTTTAATGCGTGAAATGAACAGATGACATTACGCCCCTGCCTGCCATCGCCAAATATTTGTCAGTGTTAGGTATTTGGACAGCAACGGCGCGAAGACCGCGTGCAGCCTCGACGCGCAAAATGTTGGGAGTATTTAGCTGGCTCGCACTAAATTTCTAGTCAGGGTTAAGAGCGTAACCGGGGCAGCTTTTCAACTTTCGAATATGTCGTTTGCAGGTTACCACAACAGTGACCACACCACCCGAACGACTGCTTTCCACACATTGCACACAAAAAATTGATGCAATTTGTTGATCTGTTAACACTCACCGTAAAAACTCAACGAGCCAAAACCGCACGAACCGTTAACGCGCGTGCACCCTTCGTTAACCGCTGCAGCCTATAGTTGCGCAACCGTTACCTCTAGCTGTTGGGGGCTTGATCATGAAAGTATCAAAATCAAAAAGCGCGAAATGTGCGAATGCGGGTTCAATTCCGCCATGCAAAGCTTTGCTTGTAGACGACAGCCCGAGCGTGCTGACATTGCTGTCCGCTTCACTTAAGCGCTCTAGTCTGGAGTCGATGGAGATTGATTGTGCGATCACGATCGAAGACGCTCTTGAAAAATGCGCTGCTGAAGATTTTGACCTTCTAATATTCGACAGCGTTATCCCGCCATATGAATCATACCGGGATTCACTCCCCTTGTTTAAAGACGCATATGACGGTCCCGTGGTTCTTTTGACTGGATGGGTGCCCGATAATTTCGGCGCGCATCCAATTGATCACGACATTGCCGCTGTCTTCGCCAAAGACGAAATGCTTAATTCTTGCTTCGTTGACCGCCTCAAGGACACAATCGTTGTCAAACAAAGCGGCGACAGCTTCGCCTGGCTATAGCGCCTTCTAGGTGGCGCATATCATAGAAAAAGAGTTCGACTCATAAATTCTTACCCACGGCACTTTGGCATGCGCGCATTCCTGTTTACGGTATGCGCTCCAATTGTTTGGATATGCGCATAATGAAGGGTGGGAAAGATGACACTGACCAAACGTTCGCTTGCTGGACGCCAATTAGACCCGATTGGTCTAGGCTGCATGTCGTTGAGCCAGGCCTATTTTCCACTTCCTGATGAGACGACTGGAGAAGCGCTACTCAACCGCGCGATAGATATCGGCTATCAACACTTCGACACTGCGCCTTTATGGCCTGGGTCACAACGAAGCATTGTTATCGCGCGTTTTAAAGACGCGCCGAAGTGAGGTCTTTTTGGCCTCAAAATGCGGGATAGAATTTGAAGACGGACCACGCCGCATAGACTGTAAGCCAGACACCATCCGACGCGCCGTTGATAAAAGCCTGGCCACGCTCAACGTTGATCATATCGACCTTTATTATCTGCATCGTCGTGACTTTAACACGCCGATCGAAGAGTCAGTCGGCACGCTGGCTGAACTAAAATCCGAAGGCAAAATTGGCGCAATCGGATTGTCGGAAATGTCATCAGACACATTGCGCAAAGCGGTAGCAGAAACCCCTATCGCGGCTATGCAGACGGAATACTCATTATGGACGCGCAACCCTGAACTCGGAGTCCTTAATACCTGTCAGGAACTGGATGTGGCGTTCGTCGCATTTTCGCCGGTTGCGCGCGGCGCGCTCGCACGAGGCGTGGCGGATCCAACTGATCTTGCCGAAAAAGACCTTCGCAAAAACCACCCACGCTTTACCAGCGAACACTGGCCAGCCAATCAAAAGCTCATCCAGGCGTTTGAGGCGATGGCAGAAGAAGCTGGCGTCACCCCTGCACAACTGTCGCTTGCCTGGGTCTTGTCCCGCGGTGACCATGTGCACGTTATTCCCGGAACCGCTTCAATCGCGCACCTGGAAGAAAACATGGCGACACACGCGCTCTCAATTTCCCAGGAAGTGCTGGACAAGGCTGGTGAGCTAATCAACCAAAACACAATATCTGGCCACCGGTATCCAGAGGGTATGCGGCGTACAATTGATACTGAGGAATTTCCTGCATAAAGCGATTAACTTCTTGCCAGTTCAAACCTTCCGGCAAACTATGTGCGCAAATATAGACGAACCGGGAGGATTACCATGTTTAGCCACGTCATGGTCGGCACAAACGACATAGAAAAAGCGCGTGCGTTTTACGATAAATTGTTTAGCGCGGTTGGTGGCCGCCCAGGCATCCAAGACGAACGCGGACGCCTCATATACCTCTACAACAAAGGTATTTTCATGGTGTCAGTACCAATCAATGGCGAACCCGCATGCTTTGCCAATGGTGGCACAATCGGCTTCGCCTTTGATAATCCCGACCTCATAGACAAATGGCATGCCGCAGGCGTTGAAGCTGGCGGCACATCTATCGAAGAACCGCCCGGCATACGCGAAGCAGATTTTGGTAAACTCTATCTGGCCTACATACGCGACCCAGATGGCAACAAGCTCTGCGCAATGCATAGAATGACGCCCGCTAACGTGAAAGGAAACTAGCGATCTTGTGAGTAGGGTTTATTTGCTTAACCCCTCATTAACCTGAGAGCTTTGTGGCGCGCCTCACCCACGTCGCCACAATGAGAAGGCTCCATGTCGATGCTCAAGAATCTGTCCCTTGCTCTCAGCACCGCTGCTGTGATCGCACTCACCCCCATTTCCGCCAATGCCGAGACCTCACCTTTTGATATTTTCAAAGTGTCGTCGGAAACCAGCGCCGGACGCGTTGAGTTTGAACACTGGGAGAAATACATCCGCCGCGTATCCGTCGAAGAGCGCGGTCGGACACTGGTCGCTTATGACGCACTAAAGGATGACAACGGCGCTTATCTGCAGAATTATATCAACTATCTTGAGACACTGAATGTGTCAGCGCTCGACAAGGATGATCAACTTGCATTCTGGCTCAACGCGCGCAACATTCTCGTCGTAAAGGCGATTTCAGAAGAAAAAAGCCTGAACGGATTTGACTCCAGACGCGGCACCGCCACAGAACCTGGCGACATGTGGACCCAAAAGCGCATCACCATAAACGGTGTTGAACTGTCTATTCACGACATCGAGCAATCCATTCTATTAGCTAACTGGGACAATCCAGACATCGTGTTTGGACTCTACCAGGGTGTGAACAACACACCCGTTCTTCCCCGCACTGTTTTCGTCGGTAACAAGGTCCATGCCCAGCTTGAACTGGCCGCAAAAGAATTTCTCTCCGACAAAGATGTTCTGCGTGTGCGCAAAAAGGATGTCCGCTTGGGAGAGTTCTTCAAACTATACGAAACGTCGCTGTTCAACGGCGATCAGAACGCCCTCCTCTCTCACCTCGCGACACGCGCCCCAGGTGTGGATGCAATCAGTCCTGATCTTAAGGTGAAATATAAGTCCCTGCCATCACGCTTTGAGTCATTCCGCCCGCGCCAACAACCTTCTGCGGATACGTTTGACTCCTTTGGCGGCGGCAATATCGCACGCGGGTCCTGATAACTTATGCGCGAGTGGCGATATGTGATGCTCCGCTATTTGCCGACCATTACAGACCCACTCGCGACCAGACTGTTTGCAATCCTATCCGCATGCCTTTGCGCATGTATTATCGTCTGTGCGTGGCTCTCATGGTCTATTCCTTATGGCGCGCCCTTGGACCAAACACCGTGGCGATTGTTTGTCACTTTCCTGATCGTGGCCGGCTTCATGTTTTGGGGATTGGTCTGGATCATCAGGAAACTTAAACCAAAGCGCCACGTATTGCTGACCTTGTTTCTGGTCGGTTTGGTAATGCGCGGCGTAATGTTTTTGTCCGCTCCTGTAATGGAGGACGACTGGTATCGGTATTTATGGGACGGAGCGACTGTTTCTGCTGGTATTGACCCTTATAAATACCCACCCGCAAAGGCTGCTCCGACTGATTTGTTTGGAAATCCGGTCCAAACACCACCTGAACAAGACCTGGAACACCTCCAGGAACTTGCCCAGGAACACCACCAGACCTTCACCCGTATAAACTACCCCTATGTGGCGACGATTTACCCACCAGTTGCGCAAGGTGCGTTTGCACTCAGTCACACACTGTCCCCGTTTTCCCTGACGGGGTGGCGCAGTGTTCTCTTGATCTTTGATATTGGCGCGTTTGCCTGTTTGTTGCTGGTTTTACGCGGTTTTAAAAAACCAATTATCTGGAGCGGTATTTACTGGCTGAACCCAATCGTTATCCAACAGGTTTTCGGCTCAGCGCATATGGATGGCATGTTAAGCGTGTTCATCCTCCTGTCTCTCCTTTGCGCAATCCAAAAACGTCCCGCAATCGCCGGTGTCGCATTAGCTGGCGCGGTGGGCGTCAAGATTTGGCCAATCCTTTTATTCCCAGCGCTTGCCGCAACCTTCAAAAGCCGCTTCAGAGATTTCGCCGTGATTTCTTTGGCGTTTGGCGGGCTATGCGCGCTTTTGCTTGCGCCACAAGCCATGCGCGCCTTAAGTCCTCAAGACGGTCTGACAGCATATTCCTCGCAATGGCAGACCCATTCATTCCTTTTCTCTGCCATTGCAGAACTTGTCTCGCAGCTGACCTCAGATCCCGGTCAGGTATCTCGCTTCCTTGTCGCCAGTATCATTTCGCTGATCGGTATGCTTTGCGCCTGGAAGGTTTGGCAAAAGGGGATGAACACACTCCCGCTCGCCTGGATGGTTATTGTGGGAACGCTCCTGTTTTTCTCGCCGACAGGATATCCGTGGTATCTGGTATGGATCGCGCCTCTACTAGCGCTCGCCTACAATCGGGGCCTTCTTTTATTAGTCGCGACAGCTCCACTTTATTTCCTGCGCTTTTATCTTGGGGACGAAAATCCAGTCCATCAATGGATCATTGTTCCAATCGCATTCGCACCTGCCTTCGCACTTTTTGCCCTTGATGCGGGTAAGGACTGGAGACGCGTATGAGAACGGTGATCATCATCCCTGCGCTGAACGAAGAAAAAGCAATCACACAGGTCGTCAAAGGCGCATTGGCGCATGTCGATTGGGTAATAATTGCAGACAACGGATCAACTGACGAAACAGCAAGGCTCGCCCAGGCCGCTGGCGCTGAAGTCACTCTCGCGCCCAAACCTGGCTATGGGCGCGCGTGTTTAGCCGGCGTCGCACAAGCCATAAGCGCTGACTTGTACCTCTTCATGGACGGTGATGGCGCTGACAACGCCAATGATATTCCTCGCCTCTTGGAGCCAATTCTAAATGGCGACACAGACTTTGTGATTGGCTCGCGCGCGCTTGGAACGGCTGAACCAAAATCGCTCACCTTCCCACAAAAGTTTGGAAACTGGCTTGCCTGTTTCTTGATGCGCCTGATTTGGAAAGCTGAATTTACTGACCTTGGTCCAATGCGCGCCATTCGGCGGGACGCATACGAAAAACTGGAAATGTCAGCCAAAACTTATGGATGGACCGTCCAGATGCAGGTCCGCGCCGCAAAAGCTAAAATCCGCACCTTGGACGTGCCGGTCAATTACAAGCGGCGTATCGGCAAATCAAAAATATCCGGCACGGTAAGGGGCGTCATTCTGGCAGGCTTCCACATCTTAGGCGTCATCGCCTTTGAAGCCGTCAGCTTTGCCCCTTACCGCAGCGTTGTGTTCAATTCATCTAATAAACAGAGATCTGTACACGGTTCCAGAGATTGATCATCCCAATCAGCGTCGTCAGTGCGCCAATCTCTTCTGCGTTAAAATTGTGGACCAAATCTTCACGCAGCGGCCCAAGGTCTGTTTGCTTGTGTAGCTCGGTCAACGCTTCAGTCCATGCAAACGCCGCCTTTTCCTTCGGGGTAAAATCATCCACATGACGCCAGACAATCAAACGATCCAGACGTTCATTGGTTTCGCCATCACGTCTAGCTTCGGTAGTGTGCATCTTTACGCAAAATCCACATCCATTGATCTGAGAGGCGCGTAACAAAACCAGGTGCTGAAGTTTTTTCTCCAGTCCGAGATTATCAATATCCACATGGACACTGCCTAGCTTATTCATCACGTCGCCAGCAGTTTTGCGGTAATCAAAAAGGTTAGTCATATTTAGCTCCAATCTTCATGTGACTAACCAAATGACGATTGAACGACCCGGAATGTGACCTATTGAAGTGTTGAAAATTCCAATGCTTGCAGTTTCTCTGGATTGCGCTGGATCTGGATATCTGACACCTGACCTGACTGGTCATAACTGAATGTGACAGCGGCGATGCTGACATTGCCCTGCATCAACACAACGCCCAGTCCTCCATTGATATCGGCGACATGAAAGGAATACTCTCTCCACCAAAGGTGAAGTTTTTTCACGATAAACGCGACCACATCCGCACCCACGATACGCTTACGAATCGCAGCGACCTTACCTCCGCCATCTGCACGAAGTTCAACATCTTCCGCCAGCATGAACGCTAGCTGATCCGGCGAACCTGTG
The DNA here is from genome assembly GCA_964342355.1 of uncultured Hyphomonadaceae bacterium. Taxonomy (GTDB): domain Bacteria; phylum Pseudomonadota; class Alphaproteobacteria; order Caulobacterales; family Hyphomonadaceae; genus Hirschia. The sequence continues at coordinate 56,188 of CAYFFG010000007.1, read as the reverse complement.
CGGATCGCCGTTTCAAAAGCAAACAAAAGCTCCTTTTGGCGTTTTATGGGGGGCGTATGGCGGGTGTCCTTGGCCTGAACATCCTGCTTTGCGCGCGACACGAGCTTACGACAGGCACCTTCTGTCACATTTATCGCTTCTGCAATCTGCCCATATGGCAATTCAAATACTTCCCGCAACAAGAAAGCTGCGCGCTCTTTAGGACTTAAACGCTCAAGCACCAGCAAAAATGCCGTCGACAATGTTGAGGCCAGTTCGACAGTCTCTTCAGGCGTGGATTGGGTTGCCGCCGGTTCTGGAAGCCAGTGCCCCACATAGTCGACACGCGCACGCTGAGCAGAACGCAAAACATCTATCGCACGCCGAGTCACAACAGTTGTCAGCCATGCCGTCGGATTGTCGATTTCTGCGGTTTTTGCTTCCAACCATTTGATCGAACAATCCTGGACAACATCTTCAGCTTCCGTACGCGCCCCAAGAATACGATAGGCGATCCCTGTTAACCGCGAGCGGTGCTGTTCAAACACCTCAATTTTGTCACTTGCTTCACAAGTTGAACTCGGTGCCGAAGAAAGTCCCTGCTTATCGGTTTGCTTTTCCATTATTGATGCATCCCTAAAATGACTTCACTTATATAGGACGCATCGGCGGGGCTGTTTGTGACAAACACGACTTAAATAAACGGCAAGCCCACAGCCCCCCTAGACAACTATGCTTAAACACCTTCTCAAAAGATCTAGTCCTGAGGCGTAAGCGCGGCACGCGGGTCTGAAACAGCATGTTTCCTTCTAGGAACAATCCGGTCACGCAGCGCCATGAATGGCCGCTCCAGCGTAATCGTGATCAACCAAGACATGATGATAGACACTGCGTAAGTCGCAATCACAAAAACTGCAGCCACATACTCTTCGCTTAGGAATGGCAAAGGCAGCACATCAAGCGCCTTTGCAACAGCCTTGGCCCCGACCGACTGCCATATATACAGGGTGTAAGCAATTTGTCCGAGGAACGCCATTATCTTGGACGGTGTTTTCGCCCATCTTTCGACACCGGAATCATAAGCCAGCAACAACAGCGCCGCGCCCATAACATAAGACAGCGTGAAACTGACAGTTCCGCCGAGAGCGCTGTGATAATCCACATTCGCTAGAAACGCAGCACATCCAAGCGCAACACCCGCCCAGAGCCGTTTCTTACGACATAGCTCGGCAAAATAGTCAGGGTTAAACAAAGACAGATGACCCAGAATAACGCCGCATGCCAAGGCATCCAGTCGGTATTGTGTTTGTAGCTGAACTTGTACGGGATCCGCCCCCAAATACACGCCAAGAATTCGTGACAACTGACCAAGCGCCAAAATAGCGAAAAAGATCGGCAGCGTTTTTCGTGCTGGTATGTTCATGCGCATCAACACCGGCACCATAAGCGCCAAGAGAACATAAAAATGTTCTTCAACCGCCAAGGACCACAAATGCTTAGATGATTTTAAGTCAAAGAAATTCTGGAAATGCAAAGCAACCTGAAGAAAGAAATCCTCAAATGGCTCTCCTGCCGCCAATTTCAAAAACAAATAGAGATAAAGAACAGGCCATAGACGAAAAACTCGTCTGACAAAAAAGTCTTTGTAATTAAATTCGCCGGTAGACCCATATTCCTCCAGGATCATCCGACCAACCAGAAACCCGCTTAGAACAAAGAAAATATCAACGCCAGCCCATCCAATGGCACGGCCGGGATAAAGAACGAAGTCCAACAAAGCCACTTCTGTGACAATATTAAAATGCCACCCGACGGCCAACAAAATAGCCAGTCCTCGAACGACATCTAGGTCGATGCGCCTTGCGTGAACACTGGACGGTTTGGTTGATACCGACATTGCGCTTCTGGCTGCCCCCACTCACTTCATTCCAACTGAACGATCCGCTTTTTGTTGTCAAACAGAACTCTCCCTAGAGGCGAAGTCTGAATGGATGGGGCTGAAAGGTGTGGTTTTCACCACGCTCTTGCCTGCAATTCGCGCAATCTCTCCCCTAAGGCGCTTACTTAATCCCCATCCTCCAAACGTTTGATCAGTTCAGCGTAAGACGGTGATCGGAGAAATATCTCAGCAGCCTTTCTAGAGCCAAATATCGAAATGTGCCGCCCATCCAAGCTGAAGGGAACGCCCTCATCACTGATATCTTCTGGCCCTTCTTCCCATTGAAACAAATCTCCTCGCTCAAGGAATATGACGTTCTCCAAAGTTCCTGTGACCTCTCTTATGCGTGCGTGCGCCTCTAGAGCTGCAAGGTCTGCTTCAGTTGAAATCTCAGAAATATCAAGGTCCATGTCATACAAATTAGCTTTCTTGAAATCGTTCATGACATGCGTGTCGAATTGCTTTGGCGCAGGCATAACGACGACTAGTGGTGCTTTTTCGGCCGCAAATTCTATTGCTTCAATGGCTGTGTCCAACAATTCAGCATCAATCAACTCCGCCCAGCTGCCTCCAAGAATAACAATGTCATAGTGTGAGATTTGTTCTCTTAGATACGCCCGGTTTATCAGACATTGTTGATAGGAAGGGTTCAACAAAGGCCCCGGAAAAGAGTTATCCAGCGCAGGATGACACCAACTTGCAGTAACAGCGTTTACACGTAGCCTGCTTTTCTGGCCGATCTCATCCCAGAAGGGCTCGTACTGACCTGCAAAAGAGTCCCCAATAAGCAATGCTTTTTGGGAACCATTTTCATCTCCCAACCAGCATTGCGTACCTCCTGGCCCAGGCCTGCCGCTTTGGTTTGAGTAAAAACACCATCCGTTTTCTTTTTTTGGCAGATCAATCTCTGACAAATCGGACGAAAACTGTAGCCGCTGCTGAAAACCTTTGCTCACATGACCAGCCAATCCGATGCAGATAAACAACACGCTTCCCACAATACTGAATAGGAAAACCTGTAACTTGCTGACCCGTCTTTTGTCCCTGAACGGGGCCTCAACATAGCGCCAGCTAATATAAGCCAACCCGATGGAAAGGACACTCAACCCACCCATCAGCCATTCATTCGTTCCATCAAGCGTTCTGTATCGCGCAAACGCGAAGAGGGGTTGATGCCACAAATACGCGCTATAGCTGATAAGGCCAATCCCAACCAACCATCTGAAACTTAGCAATTTTCCAACATAATTGTCCGCTCTAGCAAACAATATGATCAGTGCTGTGCCAGCCACCGGTAAAATTGCAGCCACGCCCGGAAATGGTGTCGTTTTGTCGTACGCGAACATTGCGATCAGCAGGAGAGCAAGACCTGCCAGACTGCCGGCCTGATTGACCTGAGCGCTCGTATTCACCCGCCCTCGTCCAGCCTCAGCGAAACTGACAAACGCCCCGACAAGCAACTCCCATCCTCGTGTGGGAAGCAGATAGAAAGCTCCAGCCGGCGAAATACTTATAGCCAGTTGCGACAGTATGAGGCTGACGGCTGCCGCAACGCCCAGCAATGCCATCAAATACGTGCGTTTCAGTTTCCACGCGAACAACAACAATAACGGAAAAAACACATAGAACTGCTCTTCAACGCCAAGGCTCCATGTGTGCAGTAAAGGTTTTAATTCAGCTGATGTGTCAAAGTAGTTACTCGTTAGCCAGAACAGCACGTTTGAAGAAAATACCGATACAGCGACAAGGCTTTGAGAAAACCGAATGTAATCTTCTTGTAGAAACCAGAGCCAAGCAAAAACAGTCGAAATTGCCATTATCAAAAATAGCGCTGGCAGAATTCGCCGCGATCGACGTTCATAAAAATCAATCAGACTGAACTTTCCATTATCCAGCTCAGCAATCAAAATCGACGTTATCAAATAGCCGCTTATAACGAAAAAGACGTCCACCCCGACGAAGCCGCCAGAGAACATCTCATAGCCTGCGTGGAACAGAATCACAGGCACAACAGCAACGGCGCGCAGCCCGTCAATCTCAGCCCGATACTTCATTTGCGTCCCCTCATACCTCTACACACGCACTCGCTCCCCTAGCAAAGCGCATAGATCACCTGTGAAGCTGAACTACCCAGGCGTTCTTCTAACTCAATTATTGGCTGTGTTTCTTGAGCTTCCGTCCGCCTTCACCAGTTCACGATAAACTTTCATTGTCTGCTCGCTCATGTAGGCGACAGTACATTCCTCCAAATCTGTAGATGCTGCTTTTTTTAGCGCATTCAGCCGCGCTTCGTCCGCTAGCAGTTCCGAAATCGCCATACCTAGTTTTTGTGGCGATTGAGCCTCAACCAGCACACCTATCTCACCCTGATGAAGAACTTCAGGAATTCCCCCCACCTTCGTTCCAATCAGCGCACACCCCATTTCGCGCGCCTCTAGTAAGACCAAACCAAATGGCTCCGCGTGAGAGGCCAACACAAAAATATCAACCGACGCCAATATAGACTGTGGATCTTCCAGAAACCCAAGAAAATGCACTTGATCTCCGCATTCAAGCGCGCGCGCTCTTTCTTCATATTCAGCGCGCATAGGTCCTTCGCCGATTATATAAAGGTTTGCCTCTTTGTGCGTTTTGGTGACGATATCAAAGGCGTCGACCAGATCCGCTATTCCCTTTCGTGGATGAAGACCCGCTACGGTTGCGATGGCTGGCTTTGAAAGCTGAACTTCCGTTTCGGAGCGTAAAGGACGTCTTGCGCCACCGATGGTTCCATTCTTAACCACACGTAGCTTTTTCTGAGAGATACCTTTGGAAATCATCTCAGATTTCACAGATTGACTGACAGCGATAACCCTATCTCCCACGCCCATATATTTGGCTTGTGGATCAAACGAATTATGGACGGTCGTGACTAGTTTAAAACCACTGAACAGTTGAGCCGCTTTAGCAGACAGCGCTGACGCCACCATGTGCGCATTCACGATGTCCGGCTGAACCTTTCCAGAAACCTCCATGAGGCTTTTCCAAAGTTTCCATAACTGTTTTGGACGAGAAGACACTTCCGGAATTGGAATGTAATTGACGCCATTTTCTTCAATGACCCGTGTAAAATCGCAATGTCCAGAAACGAAATAGACTTCGTGACCTTGTCTCGCTTGCTCGCAAGCCAAATCCACCGCAAGACAAACATGGCCATTCGCCTGGCGCGCATGATTGAGAAAATGAACGATGCGCATCGACTGAAACCCCACCAAGCCTGCCCTAAACCAACTAACTCTTCTTAGGTTTAGGGTTCAGCCCTGGCGCACATCCCTCTTCGGGTCCAGCGCCACGCTCATAAACATGCACATAGTCAACAAGTAAGGTTGATGGATTTGGCGTGTCTTCAATTGGCCACCCGCTCCCCAGCGCCAAGTTCACCAGAGGATACATTTTATAGGTAAGCTCTGGCGGTGTCGGGTATGACCAGACTTCTTCACGGTCCAGGTAAAAGACAATCGCCTGCGGAGAGACATCAACGCCAAAAGTGTGGAAGTCCTCTACGAGCGAACCCGGTTCAGGAATGATAATCTGAGAATTCAGGCCTCTTTTTTTCGAGATATCATCAAACCATACATGCACAACAGACTGATAGGTTTCAGTGTCATGTCCATAATATTCAATGACATCAATCTCAACGTTTCCATCTGAATCAGACGCAGGCTTAAGAGGCGCAAGCCAGAATGCTGGCCAGGTTCCAGGTCCCGGCGGCATTTTCATCCGAACTTCAAAATATCCCCATTGGGCGCCTGATCCAGCACCTGTAGCGTCGGCCGCTGCGATAAGGCCTGATGTCCAGCGTCCGGTTTCATCCTTACGCGCGGTAATGGAAAGTATTCCATTCTCGACAGCAAACGGACCTTCAGGACTAGGGTCAATAAACACCGCATCGCCAAAATCGCCCCCCCATGGCGTGTGGGCCGTCCAGCGCGCCGGGTCCAATTCAACAGATGCTATGCTCAGGTCATCAAACTCTTCCATGAAGACTGGCTGAAGTCTGCATTCTTTCACTATGCCTGGCGCACAGCCTTCCACCCCAAGAGCCAAGAAAAACATGGATAAGCAAGCAAGCACAGGCTTACGTTTTGTCTGACTGATTATCAACATGCCCCACACCTCAGATGTTTTGTCGACAGCGCCCCCGTCTTGCAAGACTTTAAACTTGCTGTACTGCCTGAATAACTACCTGCCTGTGGTTTTACTACGCCGTCAATGCAATTAAATTAATATTATCTTAATTTTCTTTTCTCTGCGCAAATTGGCAGCTTGCTTATGAACATCGAAAGCAATAGTGCTCTTAAAGGGAATTCGACATTGCTTTTGCTGTGTTTAATGCCGGAACTTAAGGGGGGTGTTTAAATGGGGGAGCAGCAAACTCACAAAACACAGCTAAAGCTGGCTATTGTTATCCCGTGCTACAATTACGCAACCTTTGTGACCCACGCCATCCAAAGCGTTACACAACAAATGCGGGAAGAATGCGAACTAGTTGTTGTCGACGATGGTTCAACGGACGCCTCTTGGGAAGCGATACAAAAAACCGGGGTAAACGCATTCAGGAAAGAAAACGGCGGCGCCCTGGCCGCTTGCATATACGGTTTCGACAAAACCACAGCGCCTTTTGTGCTTTTTCTTGATGCTGATGACGAACTCCGCCCAGGCGCTATTGAGCACATTCTCAGCCTGCTAGACGACAATGTTTCTAAACTACAACTTTCCATGCCGCGCATTGATGCCGATGGAAATGTCATTAGCGAAGTAAACCCCCTGCTATCAGACTTTCGTGTTCGTGAAAGTTTGCAAGATCAGGTGCTCAAAACAGGCGTATATGTTTCTCCGCCCACCTCTGGGAATGTATTCCGGCGCGACATATGTGAATTTCTCAAGGAAATTGATTACGACAACTGCGTCGATGGTGCGATCCTGTTTGCCGCCCCATTTTGGGGAGACGTCGTCAGTAGCTCAAAACCGGTGGTCAACTACCGGATACACTCCAACAACATGTCCGGACTAGGCCGACAGTTGGACCCATCCATCTTTCAAAGAGACATGGATCGCTATATTGGCCGTATGGACCACCTTCGCAAACTAATAAAACGTAGTGGATCAAAAGCGCATCTAGTTGATCCCAGAAAGACTTTTTATTACCGCGAACTAAAAATCTGCCACGATGTAATGACAGGAAAAAGACCGCCACTTAAGGATGGTTTGGGAGTAATTTCCTCTGTTTCCAACAAATATTTTCCGATAAAACAGAGAGTATTCTTCAGTCTTTTCCATTGCTTGCTGACACTTGCCCCAAATAGCGTCGCAAGAAATCTGGTAAACTATCGCTTTGTTTCCGGGGGACGATCTCTCGGCGGATTTTTGAAACTGGTTGTGGGTTCTCTCTCCCAAAACAAACGCAAACCGCAAGTTACCAACTAAAATAAACGCCAATTGCTCAATAGTTTTGGCGCCTTAGATCGTTGCGCGCAGATAATGTGAAGAGCGTCGCAAGAAACGCTTTTCCACCAGATGCCAACACATCAGCGCCAAGACCATTGTCATCAGCGTCCCTAAAATAAGACCGAAATACGGATTGGCTTCGTATACGCCAAAATGTGTCATCAACTGGATTGTTGGGAAGTGAAAAAGATACACACCGTAAGACAAATCTCCGATCCGTCCGACGCCAACGTTCAACACGCTGAGTTGCGCAAGCGCGATCATGAACACTGGATAAACCAGCATGTTGAAATACTCGGCCCATTCTGCTGGAAGTTGCTGTTTGAAAATCAGATAAGCGCCACCAACAGCTAAAGCTCCAACTCTTAATGGGTTAGTAAATGTTACAAAGCCCAAGACACTCCCTAAGGCAAAAAACATCATCTGCCCCGGAAACTGGCGAGCAATCATCCCCGACAACGGATCGTCCACACCATGTCTAAAAATGGAGTACCACGTGACACTTAAGAAAAACAAAGCAATGAAAGTAACCATTTTGCCAAAGTGCGCATAACCGAGAGCAATTAAAGGGACAGTACAATAGAGCATCAGCTCAATTTTGATCGTCCACAGCGATCCATTCATCGCCTGAAAGGAGTTGTTCTCAAAAACGCCCGGCAAATTAGGTTCAATGAAGTTCAGAAACGCAAGATTGGCGGTGACATAGGCCAATGTCTGCCGAGAAAGCAAAAACTCGCCAATCGTCCAGCTGGAACAGACCATACCGACCAGCAAACAATATCCGATCACCGCCAAATAGGCCGGCACAATACGTCTGATCCGTTTTTCAAAATACTGTGCTGTATTTTTGCTGGAATAATAGCTTTTGGTGACAAGATATCCGCTGATCGCGAAAAAACCCTTCACCGCAAAGTCTGAGTCAAAAACGCCCAACAGGCCCGCAAGCTCTTTTACGTCTGACAATTCACGAGTATGCGCAAAAAGAACGATAAACGCCAATAAGAGCCGGACTTCGTCAAAGCTGTTCTTGGCCTTCATAGAACACTCCAAAGCAGCCAGCTATTCCCACTCGATGATGAACAATCTGAAATACCCATTATAAATCAACGATTTAAAAATTCTGTGGATATTTTTTACCGTCAGAAAAATCGACAAAGTCAATTCGTAGGGTGATTGAATGATCCTCAGCGTAAATCTTATTGCAGTTGACAAGATTCCGATGAAGGCGTCCAGCCTAACGCAACATTCGTATTCAAATAATGTACTGACCGACGATCCAACACTCAATGTAACGTCCTTGGCGGCAACATCTGATCGCGTGCAAACTTGAATGCACAATGCCAAAGCGCTGTCGTCTTGTATGTACCCTCAGAAAGCCACTGACGCTCATCCTTGTTGACCTCTTCCAAGAGACCAAGCCAGCTTAACGGCCTTAGGACTTGCCCCCAGAGCATACTAGGGACTAGGTCGTAGGTATCGTCAGAAGCGGGTGGCCCATATAGGATTTCTCTCAATTGCCCGCTGGTTACACCGCCTGTGCCTTCAATGTTCAGCACACCAAGAACCACATGCCAGTTTCCAAGTAGCGGCTTCGGTATACGCGATGACGCTGCATGGTCTATTTCAAAAAGGTAAAACGGGGCGATTAGGCTGAACAGATCACCTGGACGATGCGCTAGCTCCCTACCCTTCTTGGTCAAACGACATTCAAGCTTGTAATGCCGTATGAGTTTCAGTTTCAAAAGCACGAAGTGAAGCGCTTCAAGCGGCGGAAAATCATATTCGTTCAGGACTTTGTTGACCTTGAAGAGCTCTTCCGCCCTCATACCGGGCCAGTCGAACTCGGCTGCAGCCCAATGAACGAACTTTCGCCGAAAGGCTTTGCCCTTGGTCAAGCCTATTGCTCTGTTATCGATGAGGTAGGTTAGAACCTTCCCCGCAGCGGCGATCATGGGTGCGCTAAGCAGCGCAGGCTCATCATTGCGCACTGGGTTCAGTTCAATCATTCGTAGCGACATCCTTCGATAAAAGGTTTTGACCCCTATATCGCGGGTGCTGTGTATCGGCTACGATTTCAAAGCTTGGTTCGAGCCACCAAAGATGCGTCGAACCTGACAGCTCAATAGGAGATAAGCATTTTGTGCTTATTTTTCAGGACTTTAGATCAAGAAGGCTGGCGCGAGTGACGTGCCACGTTCCATATTTTTTACCCAATGTTTTCAATCACTTGCGCGATTCAAAATCGATTCTTGGTCCTCAGTTCGGTCTGACTTTGGTCCACAGTTTTGTGGACCGCTTGAGTTCGACGCTGGTTCCGCGCGTCGAACTCGTTCTTACCATGTTTTCGTACACCGAGGAATCCTCGATTGTACAAACGCGTACGTTTTGAAACCCTAGTATTATCTGAGGGTCGCAAACTTTGGGGGTAGCGAAATCTGGTGCACGACCATTGTTGGGCGGATCCAGGAAGCCTCTGCGCCGCTGCGAGTGGCCAAGCATGGACTTAATCAGAGGCTTCAGGTTTGAAAACAAACGCCCGTTTTTGAGGATAGCCACCAATATATTCCCGGACGACCTAAAATTGTGATCTGATTATAGCACCATTTGTATTGCCTAATATTATTTCACTCGATTTCGACATTCACCTGAGAAGACTTTCGGCTTATCGTCGAGGTGAATTAAACTTGGTTCCCGCAAGGTAGAGAATGTTACGAATGCAACCTACTCGAATTGTCATCGTCATATTGATTGCGTTGGTCTGGTGCAACGGGTGTGCTCGAGAGAGCAGAGAGGAAGAAAGTCGATATTCGAGTGAAACGCGTCAGGCCGACCATGATCTAGAGGCAGAACTTTTTGCTCAGGCCTTTGACGAAGCGAAAGCGAAAAGGGAAACGAGTGCGGAACCGGATGACATCGACCTGACACTTGAGCTTCTCAACGAAAGCGTAGACGAAGACGCACCGCTAGCGCCATCGGTTGGCGATCTAGGGCTGGGCGCGCCCGCCTTGAACAAAGAGCGCGCGATCGCGCCCGGGGAGCCCGCTCCGAGCGGTCAATCACAGATGACTGAGGCGGAGAAGGAAGAATTTATCCGTCGCCTCGATGCGCTGGCGGCTAAAGCTAGCGTATCGCTTGCAGAAATTGATGCGACACAAAAAGCGCTCGATCGCGAGACGGAAGAGGCCCTCAACCGCTTCATTTCTGAAAGCAGATTGGGCGACGTTGACGATGCCAATCGCAGTACCGAATGCGTGGCGCTGACCAACGCGATTATCGGCGGCAAAACCTATCAGGAGATCTACTGGCATCTTTTGGGCCGCGCCGAACTTGATTTGGGGTGGGAGCAACGTAATCCGCTGCGCGATTGCGCCATGAAAAAAGACGGGCTTTCGATCCTGGTGCTGATTTTGGACCGTATCGAAAATGATTGGGTTTACGGAACGCCAAGTCCGGAATGGGTGATGGATGCGCTGCTAACCTCCGGCGAGTTCGGCGCTAAACCGGCTGGCTTCTTGGCCGATCTTTGGGCGGTGAATTTTGGAGAAAAGCAGTATTTCGAAAACGGGCTTTATTGGCGTCTCACCAATTCAGATCGTATGAAGCGATTAAGGCAATTGATGTCTTCCATCGAGGGATGGGAACAAAACTTTGATCAAATGCTTGCGGATAATCGTGAGCTAAAAAAAACATTAAACGATACGCAAACCACGTGCTGGAGGGCGCAAGGCAACCATAGAGAATTGCCTGAAACCGGACGCGCTGACTTCGTTGATATCATGAACGAGGTCGCCCCACGCCAACAAGAGGCATGCGCGCTCGTCGGCATCGAAGTAAAAGAACTCGGACCGTTGCCGCAACACGACGTCCAGTGGGCAGAAGGGGTGGAGGATCTCAGATTCCGCTCCGGCGATGGTTTAGTAACGGCGAGAGATGTCGCGCGTTTATTCGATAATTGGCGGAAGGCGCGCAGCAAGAAAAACTGGAACAGTGAATACGCATCGTTTGTGCATTTTTCTGATGATTCAAAAACACAGTACGTTGCTGGATACGACCCTTATCCCCACCGATACGGCGATACGATGCATTACAGCTTCCGCGTGCTCCGGGTTGATTTCGGGATTTATCGCGAGTTCTTGAGCGCCTATTGGGCACCCTTTAGCGACCCGGCGTATGCGCGGGAACGCCCTATTGAGGACGCCCGCGAGGACGTCAAAAAAATACTCCTCGCCATGGAGCCTGGCATTCATTTTCTTTTGGGGCACTATGAAGAGGAAGGTATGTGGACATGGATGACGTTAGAGGACGCTCTGCGACATCCGACGATCTATACGAATAGTAAGCCGTTTCATGAATATGAAGCGATGATCGCCGACGCGCTGAAGTGATCATTGGCGGAGCTATCTTCATCCATTAAAGGCGGGATAACAGGGGAACAATATGCTTAAGATAGTATCTGCAATTGCTGCTGGACTGACGTTGTGTGGCGCCGCCATGGCGCAGAGCTTCCCCGCCGATTACGATATCGGCTCGAATTCTATCCGCGGCGGCGGCGTGGGCGAAGCAATCGACCTCCAAATCACACCCTATAATGCGGGTAAGGAACTCGCCAAGAGAGAAAAATTTTCGGTCTTTGAGCGGATCAATTTGCTCAGCTGGGACTATGATGCCTATGGCGATCCACTTTGTATGATTATTGATCCAGGCAGCGAATATCAGCGATATTGGTCAAAAGTGGTTGTCGTTGTAAACGCGGAGCGGGACGAGCGCGTCACCCGTCGTTTCCTCTGGGACGAGGTGAAACCGGTGCTGGAAGCGATTACGGCACAGCGTTGTCCTCACGCCAGCACGATTACGGCTCATGTATATGTTAAGGGATGGGACCTGACGCCCGACGGCACGCCCTATCTGACGGAAGTCGTTCCGATGCCGATTGTGCAATTGCCACCTAACTTTGCACGGGACAATCCGGCCAACCGTTCCGGCATGAACCGCCGCAACCGGCGCGCTTATAACGCCATCCACACCCTCGTTTCAGAGGGGATGATGGTGGCGCATTTTTCTTACACGCAAGCCACCCACGATCCTTGCAAACCGAGCGCTGCTATCGCCGGGCAAAACTGCACGTTTGATACGTTTACCCCGCTCTATTGGGGTGGGACGCCCTCCACTATGGAGCTGTCGAACGCGGTTGATAATCTTCGGGTCAACGGCCATCGCGGCGGGCGCTATGTGGAAACCATGCGGGCGAAGATCGAAGAGCTGAAAGTCCGCTATGAGCGCGATTTCAGCTATTTCGATGGATATGTGAGCGGTGTTCAGTGGAAAATTGAGCGCGAAAAATACATCCGTGAAAGGAATATGCGTAAACAAGAGGCGCTCAACGCCTGGAACGATATGCTGACCGCCGCGATGGAACAAGTAGAAAAGCAGGGCCTGATTGGTTCCTTATTGGCTGTCTCAGGCAGCGGTGGCGGTAATCAAATCTGCGCCACGCGGGTCGGCTCGCTGGTCGATAGCTGTCTTGAGGATGCGCTCTTCATTCCCGGTTATCTGTGAGGGTTTGCAACGATGAACCTGTATTATGTCAAGGTGCGTCGCGGGTGGCTGTGGTTTGCTGCCGTTAGTTCAATGCTCATCTCTGGTTGCAGTTCTGTTACACCTAATGACGCCCCTTCTGTCAGCGCCATCGACCCCGTGCTTGAAGACGCGGCTATCATCGAAACGCTCGAAAACGGGTGCTTCGTCGTTGCGCTTGATACGCCGGAGGAGGACCGCGAGGCCGAACCGCAAGTGGTTTGCCCCGTGGTCGGGGGCTCAAACCAATGAATGCTCAACTCGCACCACAAAAGTTGTCTATTACGATAAAAGCGGGGCCAGTCATTAAAGGCGAAGGCCGCTTTTCTTCTGCTGCGTTTAGCCCTGACGGTGCCTCTATTATCACGATATCGAACGCCGGGTGCAATCAGTGGAATGCGCAAACGGGACGGCATATGAAACAGCTAATCCCAGGGGATCCGGACTATCAAACCCGCGCAGATTTTTCTAAATGCCATTACGATGCTCTTTCTCCTCAAACTGATGATGAGAAGACTGCTGCGGCTGGCGCGACTGGCTTTGCTGATTACGCAGTGACGGCGACGAACGGTCGGCTAATCGCGCTAGGTTCCAATTCAGGAGATTTGCGCGTTGTCGATCTGGGGGGCGGAACACCTTTATTCTTGAACGGTCATTCGACATCGATGAATAACCACATGCGTCAAAATTCAATCACGGCGATGGTGTTTGATGAAAGCTCTAGCTTTCTGATTTCCATGGCTGACGAGGATGGCTCACCCTTACTCTGGGATTTAATGGCGCAAGGAAAAGACGTCACACGAGGCGATAAACCTGCACGGCTTTTGGATGACCCTATTCGATTGAACGACGTAACGCCGGGCGGCATCGACACCGTTGCTTTCAGCCCAACCGAGCCAGAGTTCATTTGTACGCATCGGACGACCGAAACGGCGGCAGTCTGGCAGATTGTGCGCAAGGCGTGAGAGTGTCACGAGAGCCTGAGCGTATAATCGCATTATCGCAGTATCTAGTTCATTTCCAAGTTTCCGAAACTTATGGTTCCTTGCAAAAGCCCGAACGGCAGTTTCGGGACGCTTTAAACCGCCTTCTAAGGCGAACTTTGTACTGAGTTCGGACATTGGGTTTCGATATAGGAAAGGTCGGTTCGGACCGATCTCGGCCGTTGAACCAATTTACTGCTCTGGAGCCTAATGCGTCTGCTTGAGCCAACTTCGGAAGACCCATTTCAAAACTGGCATAATCGCGTAGGTCATCAGAGCAACAATTAATCCTACAGCCAGACCAGTGACGATTAGTATTTGATCCGGGAATAGCCGCGACAGAAAATGCGGTATGAAGTAAACTGGAGCCAACAGACCGATGAAAGTCAGTGCTGCCATCTTGTGTCTTGGCAACGGTCTGCACGGGTCGCTCAGATTGTCCGGTATATTAGGCATTTTTGTTTCCTATTATTTCGCTGATTTGGAAATGTCAGGGAGCCGGAACACTCCTGCCCCCTCCTCGAGACCCGAAAAACTATTGAGAAATTGCCTGCTCGATGGCGCTGGATCTGACTTGACCGACCAGTATCGACCAATCCATAGCGAGTGCTGAGTAGACTTCCATGGCTTTTGGCGAAGCATTGTCAGCAAGGATCTCGATCATGAGGCTGGCCCCGTCGGCGATCACGACGCCGCTTTGAACAAGACGCGCCATCCCGGTTTCCCGTTTGGTGGAATTGAAGTTACCACTTGCATCCACCGCCACGTAGGCCTCGAAGCCTTCACGCACCGCTCGCATCGCTGGGAAAGCAGCGCAAACTTCAAGGGAGATCCCTGCGAAGATCAGTTTCTTTCGTCCCGTCGCCCGTATCGCTGCTTCGACGCGAGGATCGTCCCAAGCGTTCACGGTCGTGCGATCGATAAATGTGTGATCGGGAAGTGCTGCTTGCAGCTCTGGAAAAGCAGGCCCCCAAAGTGTCTCTGCCGAGGTTGTGGTTGTCACGATTGGAATACCGAGGGCTCTCGCAGCTTTTGCAAGGCCAACCACATTATGCTTTAGCTCAGCAATCGAGTAATCCCGAATGCCAGTCATAAGACCGACTTGATGGTCGATCAGAACAAGGGCTGCGTTATCCGCGGTCAAGGGCTCAGGGTTGTAGTGCGTCATAGTCATGGTTCACTCCTTTTGATTGGTTGAGACGCTGAAATTCGAGTTAGAGGTCATCGATTGATCCAAGTTCGCCTGCGGCATGCGCGGCAAACATGGCTTCAACTTCCGCTTCGGTAGTCATCGCGAAGGGGCCGCGTTGGACAAACGGTTCCCGCACAGGCTCGGCTTGAAGAATGACGAAATGCGCTTTTGTGTTTCCGGAGATGATCAGATCTTGGGCTTGGTCCTGAGCACGGATCGATACCGACGCCCCGGATTTGAGAGATGCTGTCGCATCGCCGTTCCGGATACCGATGGTACCATTGATGCCCAACAGCCACGCAGATTGTCCGGATGGAACTTGATGTGCGAACGAAGCGCCCTCTTCCAGATTTACATCCAAGATGGTCATCGGGAGTGCGGGTGAGCTAGCGCCTTTAATCCCATGGCTTTCACCAAGTACCAGGCGAGCGCGATACCCTTCGCCGACACTCACCGGCATGTCAGTTGATTTGACATGAAGAGAGTCTGGCGCGTCATACTTCATGCGCGCTGGCAAATTTACGAAGACCTGCAGCGCGTGAGTGCGTGCGCCCGTTCGTGGCTTTTCATCGTGGACAGCGCCGCGTCCTGCCTTCAGCCAGTACAGGTCCCCCGGCAACAAATCGATGTCATTGCCGAGACTGTCTTTGTTGTTGAAGATGCCTTCGCTATCCTCAAACAGAATTGATACAGCCGACAGGCCCGCGTGGGCATGAGGCCCAAATGTGGGCGCAGTCATAGTGAAATGGTCCACCATGATCAGGGGATCCATTGCTCCCGCGTACATGGCGTGTGTGAAACTCAACGCGTCAAACCCTGCGCCGATCGAAAATGGCTTCCCTTGAACTTTCGTCAATTCAACAGGGTCCGATTGTTCGTGTGCATTGTATGAGTCATAGGGCATTTGCTTCCCTCTCTTTCGTTTGGTTAAGTCAGTTGATTGCAGTAATGAGGAGCGTTTTGTTGTTCTGAAACGCCAGAGTATGGACCGATCGAGTCAGGTTCTGATTGCCGAGCCGAGCTCGTTTCCAGCCTGTATGAACGAGGGGTTTGCCCTGCCCAGCGCTTGAATGCGCGGGTGAAACCGCTCTGCTCAGAGAACCCCGTCAAAAATGCGATTTCGGCCAGGCAAAGTTCTGTTTCCTGTAATAGCCGCTGCGCAAGGTCCTTACGGGCCATATCAACAATGCCCTGGAACGAATGTCCGCTGGCGGACAAACGCCGTTGCAAGGTCCGAGGCCCGATTCCCAATTCCGAAGCGATAGCGGAAAGTGTGGGCACGCCCTGGCTGAGCGTATCGGTGACTGTAAGGCGGACTCTACCTGCCAAATCGATGCGGGAGCGCAAACCCAGGGATTGTCCTGTTTCTGCCCAGGACCGACTTGCAAGGTTTTGCCCGAATGGTTCTGAAAACGCTGAGCGGTCAAACGGGAATGCGTCAGGTCGCGCCCAAATGACATTCAGTTCTCCGACGAACAGTGCCTGTTCAGCGGTTTGATGATCCTGATCTATGGCCAGTGAACCGTACGACATGCGTCCTCTCCTCTTCTCGAGTTAAGGACATACTATCGGAACGACCTACGCGAAATTCCTGTACATAGGACTTATCGTTCTATAAATGGAACCATGCTTCAGGATCCGACATTCGATTTGAATGACTACGCCTACTTTTTCCATGTGGTGGAGCAACGCGGATTTGCACCGGCAGGACGCACGCTTGGCATCCCGAAGTCCCGGATCAGTCGCCACATTCAGCAACTGGAAGCGCGACTAGGCGCTCGGCTCATCCAGCGAACCTCGCGCCAGTTCGCGATCACTGATGCGGGTATTGAGTTTTTCCGTCACGCCAAGGCCGTCATGGAGGAAGTGCATGCGGCGGAAGTTGCGATCAAGCAGCGAAGCGCAGAACTTACAGGAAAGGTTCGCATATCCTGCTCGCCGGGTGTCGCGCAGTTTGCCCTGGAAGCACTTGTTTCAGACTTCCTCCGCCAACACCCGAAGGTCGAAATCGGACAGTTCGTTACGAATGAGCTGGTCAATCTCATCGACGCAGGCCTGGACCTCGCGATCCGAGGGCACGTCGAGAACCTGCCAGATTCTAGCCTCATCCAGAAGCGAGTCGCAAAAGTCGAATGGCGATTGTTCGCCTCGCCTCGCTACACGGAAGAATTCGGCGAACCAGCTGCACCCGACGACTTGAAAGTTCATAGCGGGCTTTGTCTCGGATGGCGCAACGATGTCGGGCAATGGAAACTGCATACTAGCGACGGAGATTCGAAACTTATTCAATTCATTCCCAGACTGAGCAGTGACGATATGGTCACGCTCAAGGAAGCGTGCGCTGCTGGTTTAGGCATCGTATCACTTCCAGCCTATGTGTGCGAAAATGATGTCAAAATCGGTCGACTTGTCGGATTGCTGCCTGGTTGGCTTTCCGGTGAAGCAACACTCAGTCTGCTGCAGCCGTCTCGCCGCGGAACACCTCCTGCCGTGAACGCCTTTGCAGACCACATCACCCGGAGATTACCTGAATTGATATCAATGAAATAACCAATGCTGCGTGGCTACCAAGACAGAGCATAATGGGGCTTTCGGCTAATCTCCTCAATTCTCGCTGAAGGCATAAGCGTCCATTGCCAGCACACCATAGGTCGAACTCTTGTGCAGCCTTACGCCATTCGCCTGTTCACCACCGGCACCCATAGCCACAAAAAGCGGCAGGATATGATCCATCGTGGGATGGTTTTTATGCCCATCAGGTCCTGACTCGACAGCATCCAGAACCGCTGAGACATCGCCAACCCCTATTCGGCCTGAAAGCCAGTCCGCAAATGTCGTTACCCATTCCGGACTTTCCGCGTCCAGATGATAGCCGCCTTTGAAAAACTCCCGCAAATTGTGCGTTGCCCCTCCAGATCCGATGATCAGAATTCCTTCCTGACGAAGTGGCGCGAGCGCCAACCCAAGATCGTAATGCCATCGAGGCGACATTTGCATGTTAATTGAAACCTGAACGACCGGAATGTCGGCATCTGGATACATCAAATGCAATGGCACCCAGGCGCCATGGTCAAAACCTCGGCTCGCGTCAGCGACGGCGGCAAGGCCTACGTCCTTGAGACGATCGATAATTTGGGAAGCAAGCTTGGGATCGCCTGGCGCCGCATAGGTGACTTGGTATAGCTCTTCTGGAAACCCAGAGAAATCATAGATTGTCTCGGGCGTCGCGCCTGCGGTTACGGCGACGCTGTTTCCGCGACTATGATGATGAGCAGATATTACCAAAATGGCTCTCGGGGTGCCGAACTCTTTGCCCAAGCCACTCAAATAACGTCTGGCTGGGCTATCCTCAACGAGTAGCGTCGGCGCGCCATGAGAAATAAAGAGGGATGCGTATTCAGTCATGAGCAGAACTTCCAGTTGCAGAATAGCTGCGCCGGACCTAGCGCACGGCGAGCGCCAGATCCGGGCAGGACACGTTTATCCATAATGAAACACTTCGCGGACAATCTTACCGTCTTTCCATGTGCGGACCGCGACCTGACGGTATTTGCGGTCACCCCAATCGCGGTGCGTAAAGTCAAAGTACCAATGGGAAAAAGTTACGTTCTCCCCTGAACCAGTTGCGAGCACTTCTGCGCCGCGAAAGTCCGTGATCGCACCGAAGAATTCTTGCTCCCGAATGCGGTTCGCTGACTTCCCAATGGTAGGCTCCGCATCGTTTTCTTGCATCACCACATCTTCGGCATAGTAGCTTTCGAAAGCTTCGAGCCCTTTTCCATTGAGAATGGCCTCATTGAGTTCCGCATCAAGCGCTTCAATGGTTTGCGAGTTTACTTTTGTTCCAAACATAATGGATTCCTTTCTTGAGTTAAAATCTGAGATTGGTGTTCAGGCCAACGCTACACGGCGCTGGTTGCGAGGGGAACGAAGGCTGAAAGCTCCGTCACCAAGTAGCGATTGCGCCACTAAGGCAGCGATCAGAAAAGCGGGGTATTCCCAGCCGCCGCCTTCGTTGGCGAAGGCCCAACCATTTGCCCCGTGAACGAACAGAATTGTCCCCGCGAGCAATGGGATAAGTGCTACAGCCACTTGCCGCATGAAAAGACCGAGAAGCAGCGCTACGCCACCGACAAGCTCAGCGAAAATGGTCGCATATGCCATTACTCCAGGCAGTCCGACCGATTCAAAAAATCCAACTGTTCCAGCCAGGGTAAAGACAAAGACTTTCAATCCCGCATGGGCAAGAAACATGACGCCAAGCGCCACTCTCAAAACAAAGACACCATAAGGTGCAGCCATGTTATCCAACATTTGAATGTACTCCTTTCTCAATTGTACCGGTCATCAGATATGGAATACGTCGGATCAATTCTTGCCTCCAAGCGACGGAGTTTTGACAGATCGCGCCAGAATTTCGGAGCTAGAAGAGCCCTCGAATGCTCGGCTCACTGATCAAACAAGTCTTGGCTTTCTTCTTCGCCAGCCGAAGGCGATTGCGAGAATGACGATGATAAGAGATCCAACACCCATCCACAGAAGCATGACTTCAAATGACATCAGGAACATTAGGCTATCGATATTGCCGGTCTTCCAGAACACCCACTCTCCGGCCAATTCGGTGGCGAGCATCTCGCTACCGGTTGAGAGGATAACAATCCCGTCACCGGTCGCCGGATCAATGCGAGCCACCGTGTTGATGGCTGGACCATTATTTCCGTCATGGCCAATGATGTATCCGCCGTTATTATTTGGAGCGTAAAGCATCGCTCCGAGCCCCCAGATGTCTGCGCCCATTTGTGACGCATGTGGTGTACGTATTAATGTGAGCGACTGTTCCGAAAGGACTGATTGGGTACCTGGCATTGCCTGCGCCCTGATGAAAAGGGCGAGGTCATCTGCTGTGGTAAACAGAGATGTGGCGGCAAGGGCGGTGTACCAGCGAAAAGGTTGAGTATCGCCATTCAGGTCGAAATTCTGCGCAAGCCCAAACGCAATCGCCTCTTCATGATTGAAGGTGCTGCGCTCCATTCCGAGTGGAACAAAAACGCGCTGGGACATAAATTCGGCGAAAGACTGACCAGAGACTTCCTCGATCATCAATTGCAGGATCGTGTATCCGCCTCCGGAATAATTCCATTCGCTGCCGGGTTCAGTGCCAAGCTCAACCACGCCTGAGTTTCCAAGCGACGCATCGAGCGCGCGTGTCAGTGATGCTTCGAGGGTCTGAACCTCCTCAGCGCGTTCAAATCCGTCATAGCCAAGACCATCCGTCAATCCGGCTGTGTGGCTGAGCAAGCGCCGAACCGTAACACCTGAAGGGTCAAACGCACTCTCGGGTAATTGCCAGTGGGTGAGATACTCAGAGATTGGCGTATCGAGATCGATTGCTCCCTCTTCGACCAGCACCATGATCCCCCAGGCGGTGATCCATTTTCCGAGCGATGCGACCTGATAGACAGACGATCCATCGACGGGCTTACCGGTAGACATGAAATAACGTTCAGCGATTTCACCGTCTTCGATCAAGATCATGCCAAGATTGCCGGTGAGTTCATCGGTGACCGCCTCTTCTGCGGCGGCGGCAAATGCCGGTGCCGAGTCCGACTTCACAATCGGCGACTTCAACCATCCTTCACTTGTGGCGAAGAAGACGGATATGTTCCACGCGACGACGGCGCTTAGCGTTACAAGTGACAGAACCAATACTCTAATCATTGGGTTTCTCCTCGGTATTCGGCTTATTGGTCAGGCGGCTGGCAAGACCCGATGCTTCAAGCACCCCAATAGGGTCCTGAAGGTTCAGCAGTTCGCGGATGGCCAAGCCCTTGTTGGCGGATCGCTCCACATAGGCCGTTACAATCTGACGGCCTATCCAGTAACCAGCTTCATCGGGCCAACCTGACGGCGCGATCCCGGCATTGAAATGCCACCGTCTAAATGCGCCCCGGGCCTTCGGAGACAGGGTCGCTAGCGTCTCTCCGCGTTCAGCGCTTTTTCTGAGGACCTCACGGTCCGCAGCATATTGAGACCAGAGCATGTCGCTATTCGCGCGCGCCCACCGGTCACGCTCTGTGTCCGGCACACGGCCGGTTACGGTCATCGCGATATAATCTGCAACACCTTCGTATATCGACGCCACAAGAAGTGGATCTATCGCATAGACATATTCACTCGGCATGCCCTGGAAGGCATGGACACTTTCATGCGCAAAGAAGAACCGGAACGTTTCCCTGATTTCTTCTTCGGTGTTTTTGGCAGCGCAAATGACTTCCAGGCCAAGCACCTGGACACCTGGAGCGGCGGTGCCTGCTGATGTCCCAGCGCCGAATACCGCATGAACTTGAGGCAGATCATATTCCGGCAGAAGCTCGTGAAGCTTTGCGTAGATAGCCCACAGTTCGCCTTGTGCAGATTTTGCCAGAGGGAGGCAAACACGGATGGCTCGCTGATACTTTCCCGGGTCCTCTTCGATTGCCGCAGCAAGGTGTTCCGCGCCTCGGAAGCGAGTTTGCGCCAGCAACGCCAGGCCCGGCCCAGCATTAATCAGATAATCGGCATCAAGTTGTGCGGCAGTCGGCGCCCCGTTGGTTTCGTCGAACAAGGTCGCAAAGCGATCCGCGTCCTTTGTATCGATGGTTGCAGCAGATGGATTGACGTTTTGCGCCAAAGCCATTGGGCTCGTTGCGAGCACTAGGGCGCTCAAAAAGCCCGTCAGACTCGTATGCAAGATGTGTGTGGCGGCCATGATTACACCTGCCCACTGGTGATGAGTGTGATGGCGGCGATGATGTAGAGGCCAGCTGTCAGCACACTGCCGAGCGTCCGGATATGATTCAGGCGGGTCCAGTCCCGGCCATATTTCACCCAATAGGCTTCCGCCTCTGAGGTTGTGTGGTCGAAACGCTCAAGCTTGTTGTTCATCGGAACGTTGCCAAAAATGGTCATGAAAAAAACCGTTGGCAGGTACACAATCGGTGCGAGGATCAGCGTTATCAGAGCAGCGCCCTCGAAGATCGTTGTACTGTAGAGCGCGAACAGGACTGAAAACAGCGCGATGGAGAGAATTCCGGCGACGAACTGGGTTTTGATCACAGTGCGGTTGATGTGTTGCATCGCTTCGATGCCGCCAGCCGGAGCGGTTCGCAGCAGCCCTGACATCACAAATTCGGAAAAGGCTGAGAATACGCCTCCGATCACTGCGCTCCAAAGCGCGAGGAAGAGGCAAAAATAGAGGGTCCATTCATAGGTCATGGGTTGGTTTCCCGGTTAGATTGGTGAATTTTGACAGGAACGCCCCAGGGGAATTGATCACCCTGGGACGGCCATCTGGTGCCGCCTTATGCAGCCGTCTTCCATGCACCAGTGGCGGCGACATCGCGTGCATAGTCCGCGAAATCCTTAGGCGGACGACCGAGCGCGCGCTGAACGCCGTCACAGAGATAAGCATTGCGCCCGTCGAGGACGGTGGAGAAGAGATAGTCCAGCATCCAGACAACATCTTTTGGCGCGCCTGAATCGGCAACTTCGCCAACAAATGCTTCGTGCGGGACGTCTACATAGTTGATTTCACGCCCTGTTGCGCGGGACAGGTCCGCCGCGACATCGGTAATCGTCATCAATCGAGGGCCTGTAACCTCATAGACCTCACCATTGTGATGGTCCTCACTCAAGGCAGCGACCGCTACATCTGCGATATCGTCTACATCGACAAAGGGTTCGACCTGATCGCCTGCAGGCAGTGTGATTGTGCCGCCGAGCACCATGTCGATGAAGGCGCCTTCGGAGAAGTTCTGATTGAACCAGCTTGCCCGGACAATCGTCCATTCGAGACCTGCGCTCTGGACAATTCGCTCACAGGCCTGCGCCTCTTCTTCGCCGCGTCCCGACAGAAGGACAAGACGTTTCACGCCGCGCCGCTTCGCGAGATCAACGAAGGCCTGGATCGCATCAGGCGCGCCGGGCATGGCGAGATCAGGGCATAGGTGATATAGACTGCGGTCACATCTTTCAGCGCCGCATCCCAGCCCTTCTCATTATCCCAATCGAAAGACGGAACGGCTGAGCGTGAGCCGACACGGACCTCATGTCCTTTGGCTTTCAGGCGTTCCGCGATGCGGCGGCCTGTTTTTCCTGTACCTCCCAGAATGAGCGTGAGGTTTTTCTTTTTGCGCAGGAAGTTCATTGACTTGCTCCTTTTTGGTTTCTGCAAGTCAATGGATATGAAATATGCGCCGCCTACTCTTGCCCAAGCGTGCCAGAGTTTTGACAGATCGCGTCAGACGTCGGCTTTAAGCCTGGCTTGCCCCCAGCCTGTAGGAACGTGGGGTCTGTCCGGCCCAGCGCTTGAAAGCTCTGGTAAATCCGCTTTGCTCTGAAAATCCCGTCAAAAATGCGACTTCGGCAAGACTGTACTCGGTTTCGCGTAAGAGCCGCTGTGCGAGTTCATGTCGGGCAGTATCAACAACGCTTTGGAACGAGTGACCATGATCTGAGAGACGTCTTTGCAAGGTCCTAGAACCGATCCCCAATTCTGAGGCGATCGACGATAGGGTTGGCACACCTTCGCTCAGAACATTGGCCACCGCGCGCCGTACGCTTTGCTCAAGCCCCTCATCATTGGTAAGCGCGGCAAGTTCCTGCTCGAGGTGGCGGTCAAAGAAACTGGCAATGGTCTCGTCGCCAAGCCTGTTGGGGGCGTCCATGGAGTGTTCACTGACGAGAAGCGCGTCGCGATCCGTTTCAAAATAGACCGGACATCCAAAGTGCTCTTCGTACACAGATATGTCACCGCGCGGGGCATGTTTGAAGTATACGGCTAGCGGCATAAAGCGCGCAGTACTGACCTCCTTGCTGATCACATCGACTGCCGACATGCTCGCCTCGTTCGAGAGCAACATACCGAGACGGCCATCGCCAGCCTTGTCGAGACTGAAGAGCCAGCCGTCATTGCTTTGCTCAAGGGAATAGGTTTCAGCGCTGCCCAGGACATGGCCATAGCGCTCTGATCTCGCGAATGATCCGCGCAGATTGGGGGCGGACTTCCAGGCCAGTCCGAATGCGCCATACTCGTCGCTGTTCATGGTGGCGCCAATGCGAAGCGGCAGTGAAAGGCCATCCGGGTCACGGGCGGCGAGCGTCGCGAAAAAGTCATAGAATTCGTCTGCCGAGACCATCAGCTTCGGATCGACGGGGCCGTTCGGGGTGAGCCCTAGGTCTTGCACGAGGTCACGGGTCTCAACGCCAGCGCTGACATGGCTGAGGACCTTGTGCACATAAAGAGAAGTGATCTGGCTCATAAGGCCAGTTCTATAGAAAGTTAAGCGTCTATGGGAGGTCTGATTTTCTGAATCCAGAAATTCAATTGACCCCACACACTGAAACTTGGGCGTGGGGTCAACTATTTATCAGAATACACCTTATAGCGTTATGGACTATTATCTGGACGCTTTAGGAAGGTCAGCAATCAATACTTTATCTTCAAGATTTTCACTTGCGAAGAACGCAATAATATCGGGAACGATATCGGGATGATCAAAGAAAAGATTATGACCGCCGTTTTCAACCGTGATCATGGTTCGCTCGGTCAGCCCTGCGGTCGCCTCCAGTGCAGCTTCGGGATAGGTTCTGGCATCAAGCGTGCCTGAAAGCACAAGCGTTGGAACGTCGCTTGACGGCGTTTCGCGAAATTCGTCAGGCATACGAAAACTCCCGGACTCATTGGCGAGATGTGGCATCGGGAAGTTCGAGCATCTCCAAGAAGAGCCACTGGCGACTGTCCGGACACTAGGGCATTCCGTTCCGGAGAAATCCCTGACGCCATATCCATGATTGTCGGCATCGCTCGCAGCTCGATCTGGTCTGGCATAAGAAAACCGAAACGGGCCATCAATGAGTAGTCGGGGGTTTCAGCGGCCATAGCGAGTATCCCGTTCGCCACATCCGTTGCACGATCCGGATCGGACAATGCGAAGGAGATGGCGCGCTGCACCGCAAATGCCCCAAGCGTACGTTTTACGGGCGGTTGGTTTCGCGCGACAAAAACATCAATAACAGGGCGATCGCGCTCTATCCGTTCAAGGCCGATGCGAAGAGCCTCAGCAAGGTCAGGATACGGTGGGAAGTCCTGATCGGCGGCACCTTGGTTCAGCGCAGCCTGTAGTCGTTCAAAATAGGCATCAGTCCGTACCGGGAGTTTTACAGTCTGATCAAGCCCTTCGACACTCACGAGCACCACGCGATCGATGATTTCTGGATGTTCATCCATCGTGGCGAGCCCAAGATGTGTGCCATAACTGATGCCGAGCAGGCTCAGTGGGGTATCAAGCGCTTTGGATATCGCGGCGAGATCATGAGCGCTCTCCGAGGTCGTGTATCCGCTCAAGTCAACGCCTTCTTCCTGCCAGAAATCCCGACATTCTCGAAATGCCATCCGATGCTTGCCAATGAAGGTGTCGCGGTCTGCCACATCCTCTTCGGACCAGCCAATCGAGCTTATGCAATCGGGCGGCGCATCGGAAAGGCCAGTTCCACGTTGGTCGAGCAGGATAACATCCCGATTTTGCCGCAAGGCATCAAAGAGCGGCCAGCGCGGACTTTGCGCCGCACCCGTTGCAGAGCCCCCGGGCCCGCCGGCCAGATAAACCACCGGAGGAAGTGCAGAGGGCTGCATCGCCTCAAGAACGACAAAACGCAATGCGATCAAGCGGCTGTCTTTGTTGGCGCGATTCTCGGGCACCATGATCTTGTATTCTTTTCCCTCAATTGTACCGACGCCTCGAACGTCCAGCTGCGAAGAGGTGACTTCATACTCAGGACCATCGCTGGATTGAGCCGGGCTAACGGCACATCCAGCGACGCTTAGCGTAACCGCTAATACGGATAAAAATTTCGCATAAGAAAAGCTCGTACGCTTATCGTTTTTTGTGGCAATTGAGTTGTTCATGGAAATCTCCGCGCATCTGAAACTCCATTCATAGCTAACCAATGAACCGCAGAGGCTCTTGCCCGAAGACGCCAAAGTTTTGGCTTTAGGCGTCATAACGCGCCGCTTCGTGAGGACTAGAAGGTCCAAGCAGAGTTGACCATCAAGCTATCAGCTCTCCCAATCCACGCATCCATCGATTTGTCGCGATTAATCAAAAGTCTGACGCAAGCTGCCAAGATTAGAAGACGCGGTCCTCTTATCTGTCGTCCCGTACGAATAAGAGAGGAGTACCCCCCCATGCGACATCCTTTGACCGCAGGATTGCGGTTCCAACTAAGAGATCGGCCCACCAGTCCATCATACGCCTTATGCGGAGCAACCAGAAGCGCGCCGCCGCACACCTTACTCAGTGTCTCTAAAAAAATCTGACTGAACGGATCTGTCAAATGCACTCTTTCCTAGAAAGACCTGGCGTGGCTGAGTTTCTTGGTTTCACCGTCTTCGCGCTTGTATTGAAAGCCGTCCTCGATTTCACGATTTGGCAATATGCAGGACCGATATCCTTGATTATCGTCTTGATCTGTCTGACCGCATACCTGAACCATCGACGAATAAGCCTTTCACGGATTGGACTTGTCCGACTAAAGACCGCGAAGAGTTACTGGCTACTGCCTGTTCAAACGGTGATCGCTTTTATCATGATCCTCGCAACAGGAGTGGTCGTCTCGCTGATCGGTGAGGCATCCGGACTGGTATTCATGGAACCAAACCATGACGGTGCGGCTTCGAGATTTGGAGACGTGGCTGGGAACACATCTCTGTTTCTGTTTTGGTTGACAATCCTTTGGATAGCAGGCCCACTTGCATATACCCCATAGGGGTATTATGTATAGCCGACTGATCGAGTATAGACGCAACGCTGCGCAGCAAATTTCGTAAGGAGGCGCCCCATGAAAATCGCATCTTTGGGACAACCCCTATCCCTGTTTCTAGCCATTACTTTTTTGATCTGTATTGGCTGGGGTCTCATCACACCGCCGTCGCTTCACATGCATAAGGCCTGGGCGGATCTACTACCAGGATTTGAGTTTCTGACTCCGACCGGATTCGGAATCGGACTCGTCGAATCTTACCTTTATGGATGGTACACCGCCCTCGTATTCGTGCCGCTCTATAACCGCTTCAACAAGTCTTCCTGACCTAAACCGACAGCCGCGCCAGGCTTCAGCTGGCGCTGCTATCAGCTTTTGAGTTCTACACATGACCAATCACGACCATTCCGAACACGACCATCATGGCGATCATTGCCATTCAGCAGCGCCCGCACCTGATAAAAACTATGACAATATCCCTGCAGAATATTCAGGCATGGTATGGACCTGTCCGATGCACCCGCAGGTTCGCGAGACCTCGAACGTGGGGTGCCCGATCTGCGGCATGTCCCTCGAACCGGAAACGGTCAGCGCCGAAGAAGACACGTCCGAACTCGAAGACATGACAAGGCGGTTCTGGGTCGGGCTCGTCCTTTCCGTGCCGCTGGTCGCATTTGTCATGGGCGAAATGATCCCCGGAAATCCGCTCGGCGATCTAGTCAATCCCACTCTCGGCGTCTGGCTGCAGGCGGTTCTTGCGACACCGGTTGTTTTGTGGGCGGGCTGGCCCTTCTTTGTTCGTGGGTGGCAGTCGGCAACACGGCGTAGCCTGAATATGTTCACGCTCATCGCGATGGGGGTCGGCGTGGCCTATGTGTATTCACTTGTCGCCTCCTTCGCGCCTGACCTGTTCCCCGAGTCTTTTCGAGGTCATGGCGGGACCGTGCCCGTCTATTATGAAGCCGCTGCTGTGATCGTGACACTGGTTCTTCTCGGCCAGGTCCTCGAACTGCGCGCACGCAGCGCAACATCCGGCGCTATCCGCGCACTGCTTGAACTATCTCCGCCGACAGCGCAGCGGATCGCAGAGGATGGCAGTGAAGAAGAAGTCGATCTCGCGGAGGTCAGCGCGGGCGACCGATTACGTGTGCGACCGGGTGAGAAAATTCCGGTTGATGGCACTGTGCTGGAAGGCCGCTCATCCGTCGACGAATCCATGGTCACCGGCGAGCCGGTCCCCGTTGAGAAAGACAAGGATGACCGCGTCACCGGTGGCACGGTGAACGGCACCGGTTCGCTGGTCATGCAGGCGACGCATGTCGGAGAAGACACCCTGCTATCGCAAATCGTTCAAATGGTCGCCGCCGCGCAGCGCTCGCGCGCACCAATCCAGCGACTGGTCGATCTTGTCTCGTCCTGGTTCGTCCCGGCCGTGATCGTCATCGCTATTCTGACGTTTACCGTCTGGTCCATCTTCGGCCCCGACCCGGCCATGGCGTTCGCCCTCGTGAACGCTGTCGCTGTTCTCATCATTGCCTGCCCGTGCGCCCTTGGTCTTGCAACACCGATGTCGATCATGGTTGGCACGGGCAAAGGCGCATCAAACGGTATTCTCATCAAGAATGCCGAGGCGCTGGAGACGTTTGAAAAAGTCGACACTATTATTGTCGACAAGACCGGCACGCTCACTCTTGGTCGTCCGGAACTCGTTCTTGTTAAACCCGCCAATCCGTTTGATGAGGCCGCTCTTTTAGGCCTTGTTGCCGCCGTTGAGCGTTCGAGCGAACACCCTCTGGCCGAAGCGATTGTTCGGGGTGCTGAAACGCGCAACGCGCCAGACTCCGCGGCGGCAGATTTTCAATCGGTTACTGGAGAAGGCGCGCATGCCAGTGTCGATGGACAGGTGGTCGCGATTGGCAACTCAAAAATGATGAAACGGCTCGGCGTCTGGTCCGATGAATATGGAGTCGAAGCCGATCAGTATCGCTCGGAAGGTCAAACCGTGATGTTCGTGAGTGTCGATGGGGCGTTTGCGGGCATGATTGGCGTGGCCGATCCAATCAAAGAGACAACGCCGGAAGCGATAAAACGATTGCACGCTGAAGGGTTGAAGGTCGTCATGCTGACCGGCGACTCCGAAGCCACCGCTCAAGCTGTGGCAGCAAAAGTCGGGATTGATGAGGTCCATGCGGATGTTTCTCCAGAAGACAAGCACAAGATCGTTTCAGAATTACAGTCCGGGGGCGCGCGCGTCGCGATGGCTGGCGACGGCATCAACGACGCCCCTGCGCTCGCTCAAGCTGACGTCGGCATTGCAATGGGCACCGGGACTGATGTGGCAATGGAGAGTGCTGGCGTCACTCTGGTCAAAGGCGACTTGCTCGGCGTTGCCAAGGCGCGAGAGCTGAGCCGCGCGACGATGCGGAATATTCGTCAGAACCTCTTCTTTGCCTTCATATACAACTCACTCGGCGTCCCTGTGGCCGCGGGCGTGCTTTACCCGTTTTTCGGATTGCTGCTCAGTCCAATGATCGCTGCCGCTGCGATGAGCCTGTCGTCCGTTTCGGTCATCGCCAATGCTCTGCGACTGCGCGCGCTTGAGCTGTAAAGACCGCGGCCGATCAGGCGCCCGGGCCCGTTAGGCTTGTGGCTGAGGCAATCGCAATGATGATTCCAATGAAGAGAAGACAATCGACTGTCAGTGTTTGGCGTAAAAGTCTTCGGCCAGCCGCTGAATCTTTGTTTATCTCAAGCGTCACCCAGAATTTGTTAACAGCGCCGATACCTAAAGCAACCAACGCCAGACCAAACTTGATCGCAAGTAATCTTCCGTAGTCACTTTCGACCAGTGTGGAGACCGAACCGCCAATCTGGAGACTGAGCCAGACACCACCGGCGATCAAAGTCGGTATGCTCCAGATCGCTACTGCGCTGAAGCGTTTCATGCGCTGCAAAAGATCCGTGTCGGACATGTTTTTTTCAGGCCACAAAACGATCGGCCCAGTGACCCAAAAGGCCGCAATGGCGACATGGATTGAAACAAAGATCGGGTTTAGTCCGGGCGCGTCCATGCCATGGGTGTGACCGCCAAGCCCTGCGCCGGCGAAAACGGTGATCAATCCGGGCACTGAGAGCCATTTCAAGCCTAAGGCTGCAGAGATGAAAAGCGCTAGTGCGCCAAATACATAGGCGAGCGTCTGATCCCTGTTCGGCGTCCAGACCCAACCGAAAAGGCTGAAATCAAAACTGTCTTCAAGGCCGCCGGCCAGTTCAGCATTCATCAAGAACAATCTCAGGCAGACCGCAGCTGACAGAAGAAGTGCGAAGCCAGCGATCAATCGCCGATTCTGGGCCCCAGTAATATAGGCTTGAAGACACAGGCCAGCTGAGCCGAGTAATCCGACATAAAGGACAATTTTGGTAAATAGCGTGAGTGCAACCAGCACCTGACTAGCCAGTGATCGTGAAGACGACTTCACCCTTCATGACGTGACCGTCCTTGGCCACAGCGCGCCATTTGAGCACGTATGTACCGGGCTCGAGCATTGGCAGCGGCACCGAAAACGACTTGCCCGTTTCTCGCGTACGCTCAAACGCGACCTCAACCGGGTCACCGTCTAATGTCTCAAGTTCGAAACCGGCAAGACCAATTTCCGCGCCGAATGAAAAGTCGAAAGACGCCGGCGCAGCTTCGATCTGCGACCCATCCTCTATGTTTGACGACACGATGCTCGTGTGAGCGAATGCCGGAACCACCGTTACCGAAAAGACCGCGACGGTGGCTATCAGATTTCTGAGGAATTTCATGAGCGCCTCTAGCGTTTGGTAAGACATTTGCTATATCTGTATACCCGGTAGAGGGTATTGCCAATGAAAACTGACACAAAAGAATCTGCGCTCAAGCGCCTTGCCCGGATCGAGGGCCAGGTACGAGGTGTATCGAAGATGATCTCCGAAGATCGCTACTGTATCGATGTCGTCCGGCAGGTCCAGGCGGTCAAAGCTGCTCTGTCTGGACTGGAGAAAGTCGTCCTCGACGATCATCTGGAAACGTGCGTCGAGCACGCGTTGACCAGTGAAGACGTGGCTGCTCGCCGTGAAAAAGTAGAGGAATTGGTCGCTGTCCTTGGCGGTCGGAAAAAGTGACTTTCCAATATACCCCTTATGGAGTATAAGATGTTAACCTGTATAGATGTAATCTGACGGACATATGTTGAAACTGACGCGTCTTATGATTTTGGTAGCCGTCGCCTTTATGGCGGCGCGACCGGTCATGGCGTGCTGTGTTACGGGCCACAACGAAGCGCCGTCATCTGTACATTCTACTGAGGCGCCTTCTTGCCATGATGCTGCCGATAGCTTGGAGCATGCATCATCAGATACAACCGGCCAGATGCAAGGTCCGGTGGATTGCCCGGGCTGTTTCGATTGTGATAGCGCCATCATGCAAGCGCAGACGTTTGATGAAGGCGCTGTGCTTACTGCATCGGCATCGGAAATCCCTGTAGCTCTCCTGACGGCGCGATTTGAAGGTTTTCAACACACCTCAACGGTTCTTGCGACCGGCCCGCCTGGCCATGCTCCGCCCACAAGGCCGACACCCATAACACTTAAACAGCGCCTGTTGATCTGATCCGGTAGCGCCGCGCGATAGCGCGCGGTTTTCGCTGCTTGTTTCAATCAACCTGGTGCTGCCCAATGCCCCCCTTTCAAAAACTCGCATGCCTTTGTGCCATCCTGGCGACGCCCCTCTTGGCAATGCCCGTCGCTGCCCAGTCCATGGATGAACTCGAATCACGTCTCTCCAATCATCCAAGCCTCACCGCGCTTACGTATCAGGCGGATGCCAGCAGGGAACGCGGTCAGGCCGCTACGGCATTGCCCGACCCAGTGGTATCGGTCGGGATTAATAACTTTCCGATCTTCGACCCTTCGTTTTCGGACTTCCTACCCACCAATAAGGCGATCGGCGTGCGCCAGGAGTTTCCAAACCGGGCCGGCCGCGAAGCGCGTGCGGGAGAAGCGCGCACCCTTGCAGCCCAGACGGATCTTGTCCGATCAGCGCAGCTCGCAGCCTTGCGCGGCGAACTCATCGCCCTGCTTCACGAAAAGCCCGTATCGAAAAGCAGCGCACGCTCGCTGATCTCCGCAATGCAAAATATGACGAACTGACCCAAGTGGTAGAAACCGAAATCGATGCCGGACGTCCAGCGGTATTCAGGCTTGCTGAAATTGAAACAGAGCGCACGAGCGTCTCCCGCATTTTGGTCGATCTTGATCGCGAGACCGCACAAATTGATGCCCGCCTGATTGATCTTGTCGGCCTGGTGCCTGTCACGCCCGCGCCGCCGGTTGCCCCATCTGACTGGTCAGGCGAAGCCATGGACTTTCATGCCGTACGTGTCGCGGAAGCCAGTATCCGTGTCGCAGACCAGTCAGTTGATGGTGCTGAAGCGGCATGGCGCCCAAACTGGGGTGCGCAATTGACTTATCAACAGCGTGAGTCCGGCTCGAATTTCGCCGGAGATGACTGGGTCTCCGGCATGGTCACCTTCAGTATTCCCCTCTGGGCAGAGCGCAGCCAGGCACCGCGTCTTCGTGCCGCGAAAGCAGATCGCGCCAGCGCCGAAATGCGCTTTCAGGCATCTGCGCGCACGTCGGCTGCACGCTTTGCGAGTGAGGCAGCCGCCTGGCGCGCTGCACAGGATAATATCGCGGTTCTGGAGCGCAATATCGCCGCCGTTGAAGACGAAATTGCCGCGCAACTGACCACTTATGAATCCGGTGTCGGTGACTACGCGCCGATTATCGACGGCGAAATCGCCATCCTCAAACTGCGTTCTGACATCGCCACTGAGGCAGCCCGCATGGCTGCCGCGATTGCCCGTATGAACGCGCTCCTGGTACAATCATGAAACAGTCCTTCTTTCTTTTAGCGGCCTCAGCAGCCATTTTAACAGCCTGCGGCGAACCCACCGCTGTCGGTTCAAGCTCAGGCGCTACATCGGCAACGTCAGCCCCGTCAGCTGAAGTGACCCAATATACCTGCCCCATGCATCCGCATTACATCTCGACCGACCCGGATGGTTCCTGCCCGATCTGCGGCATGGACCTGGTCCCGATGAACGTAAATGCGAGCGCAACGCCCGGTGATGGCGCGATCGCTGTGGCGCCAGAAATGATCCAGACCATGGGCATAAGGACCGCGCCCGTCAGCATTACCAATTTTGGGCGGTCATTGCGCGCGTTTGGCACCGTTGAAACAAATGAACGGTTGGAAAATGTCAGCGTCTCCCGGCTTGAAGGCTGGATCGATGACTTACGTGTCCGGGCCGAGGGCGACACCGTTCGCCCTGGCGCGCTGCTGTACCGCGTTTACAGCCCAGATCTTATCGCTGCGCAGAAAGACTATCTCGCCTCGCTCACGATCGGCAATGAAAACCGTGTCGCAGCGGTTCGCCAACGGCTTCGCTCGGTCGGCATGCAGAATACGGCTATAGAGCACCTGACTGAGACACGCACCATAATCGAGCGTGTTCCCGTATATGCGGAATCTGGCGGAACGGTTGCAGAGCTTCAGGTTAGCGAAGGCGACTATATCAAACCCGGTACGCCAATTCTACGACTGCAGTCTTATGCCGGCGTCTGGATCATCGCCCGCGTGCCTGAACAGGACCTGGCGCTGATCGATACCGGGCTTTCCGTCCGTCTTGAGTTTCCGAGCGCACCGGGCGCGCCAGCGGAGGGCCGGATCAATTACATCTACCCGACGATCGATCCGCGCACGCGAACCGGCGAAGTGCGGATTGAAGTCGACAATGCGGCCGGATATCTGCGCCCTGGCGCCTATGCAGACATCTCATTGGATCTTGGCGGCGAAGCGCGCCTTTCTGTCCCAACCGAAGCCATTCTTCGAGACAGCCGCGGCGCACACGTCATTGTGGCTCTCGGTCAAGGCCGGTTTGCCGGGCGCGGCGTTCAGACCGGTATCGCCGCCAATGGCCGGACAGAAATCACTGCCGGTTTGCAGTCTGGTGAGCTGGTCGTTGCGAGCGGCCAGTTCATGCTCGACAGTGAGGTGAACCTGCGCGAAGGCTTTTCAAAGCTTCAAACGCCAGTGGCGACTGCAGCCGGGCCCGACACGCCACTAGCCCAGCTTCCTGTTGACGCAAGCACGCTCGCCGAGATCGACCATTTCACGGACATGGCGCTTTATTTCCATGAGGCTTTGACCGACGGCTATAAGATCGACCCCTATTTCCTCGACCCGGCCTTAGGTCTCGGAGACACCCTTCGCACCCGGTTCGCGAACACCAAAATCATCCCCATCCTTGAACGAGCTGAAATCGCGCTCCGCGCGGCAAAAGAAGCCCGTGAAGGTGATGCCCTGAAAGCCGAACTTGAACGGCTCATGGAAGCGCTTGAACCGTGGTTGCTGGAGGGCGCGCCAATTCACTATCGTGATGCAGGCCTAACACTTTTCCAAGAAGCAGACACAGACCGTCTCTGGCTTCAGGAGGGCACAGTACCGAACAATCCTTATGGCGATAACGCAGCCATACCCGTGTCCTGGCCCGATCCGATGGTGGGCATGGAAATCGACACAAGCGAGCGTCCTTCGACCGATCCTCATGCAGGGCATCGCTAGGAAACCGTCATGTCAGATCACTCCCCCCATACGCCTGACGATCTTGCCGGACGCGACCCTTCCAAGTCCTGGGTCGCCGGTCTGATCTCCTGGTCGATAACCAACCAGCTGATTGTCCTTGTGCTCTGCGCAGCGCTCGCAGTGTCTGGTTGGATGGCCGTTCAGAACACGCCGCTGGATGCGGTGCCCGATCTTACGGACACTCAGGTCATCATTCGCACAGATTTTCCGGGACAGAGCCCTCAAATCGTCGAAGACCTCGTTACGTATCCACTCTCGACCAATCTTCTTGGCTTGCCAAAAACCAAGGACGTGCGTGGCTCGTCCATGTTCGGCACCAGTTTTGTTTATGTCATTTTTGAAGATGATGTAGATCTGTATTGGGCCCGGTCGCGGGTCCTTGAAGCGCTCTCGCGGCTTGGAAATACCCTGCCGGACGGCGCGGTACCGCAGCTCGGCCCTGATGCGACTGGCGTCGGCTGGGTTTACCAGTACGCGCTGGTCGACAAGACCGGTGGAACTGACCTTGCAGAACTGCGCTCCCTGCAGGATTGGTTCCTGAAGCTTGAACTCTCCGGCGTCGAGGGCGTCTCGGA
Source organism: uncultured Hyphomonadaceae bacterium (assembly GCA_964342355.1). Lineage (GTDB taxonomy): Bacteria > Pseudomonadota > Alphaproteobacteria > Caulobacterales > Hyphomonadaceae > Hirschia. Next base: position 20,991 of record CAYFFG010000007.1, on the reverse strand, counting down.
GGTCGCATCTGTTGGCGGCTTTGTTCGAGAGTATCAGGTCCTGATCGACCCGAACCTCTTACGCTCCTATGATATCCCGCTCCGGCGGGTATCTGAGGCCGTCAAGGCCGCGTCCAGCGAAGTCGGCGGCCGTGTTCTCGAACAGAGCGAAAGCGAGTTTGTGATCCGCTCGTCAGGCTATGTCGATGAAAAAGCCGATCTCGAACAGGTCGTTCTTTATGCTGCTGATGGTTCGCCGGTTCTGCTAACGGCCGTAGCGCGGATCATTGAGGGCCCCGCGCTTCGCCGAGGCGTCGTTGAGTTGAATGGCGAGGGCGAAACGGTCGCCGGGATCGTGATCATGCGCGACGGCGAGAACGCACTGACCGTTATTCAACGTGTCAAAGCCAAACTTGCAGATCTCCAACGCGGGCTACCCGAAGGGGTTGAGATTGTCACCGTTTATGACCGCGCGCCCCTCATCGAAGGCGCGGTGAAATACCTCGAAGAAAAACTGCTGGAAGAAGGTATCGCAGTGGCTTTGGTCATTCTGATTTTCCTCCTGCATGTGCGCTCGTCGCTGGTCGCGATCATCACGTTGCCTCTCGGGGTGCTAGGCGCGTTTCTGATCATGTCGTTCCAGGGAGTGACGGCGAATATTATGAGTCTTGGCGGTATTGCCATTGCGATCGGGGCGATGGTGGACGCCTCCATTGTGCTGGTTGAAAATGCGAGCCGCAAACTGTCAGAGATTGGCGATAAGCCAAGTGCAGCAGAGCGGCGACGCACGCTGATCGCGGCGGCTCAGGAAGTCGGTCCTGGCATCTTCTTCTCCCTGCTGATCATCACCGTCTCCTTCCTGCCAGTATTTGCCCTGACCGGAGAAAGCTATCGTCTGTTCAGCCCGCTTGCGTTCACCAAAACCTATGCGATGGCTTTCGCAGCCATTCTCTCTGTCACGCTGGTGCCTGTTTTGATGTTGTACCTGATGCGTGGCAAGTTTCGACGTGAGGAAGCTAATCCGCTCAATGCATTTTTCATCTGGGCTTACAAGCCGATCCTTCACGCCGCGCTAAGGTTCAAATGGGTGACTGTCGCTCTTGCCGTCCTGATGACGGCTAGCGTGATCGTTCCGTTGCAGCGCATCGGATCAGAATTCATGCCCGCCCTCTATGAAGGCGAACTACTGTATATGCCAACAACGCTGCCCGGCGTTTCTTCGACCAAGATGCGCGAAATCCTCGGTCAGACGAACCGCGTGATGATGACCGTGCCTGAGGTTGAACGCGTCTTTGGCAAGGCGGGCCGCGCCGACACCGCGACTGACCCTGCGCCGCTGACCATGATCGAAACATGGATCAAGCTGAAACCGAAAAGCGAATGGCGACCTGGTATCACGGTCGATGACATTACCGCTGAGCTTGATGCGAAATTACAAATGCCGGGCCTCGTCAATTCCTGGGGCTATCCGATCAAGATCCGTATGGACATGGTTTCGACCGGCGTGCGCACCCCGGTCGGTATCAAGGTCACCGGCGACAATCTGATCGAAATCGAGCGCATTGCACGCGATGTTGAGACTGCCGTTGCGGATGTGCCAGGCACGCGCTCAGCCTTCGCCGACCGCGTGCTCGGCGGCAAATATCTCGAAATCACGCCGGACCGGGCTGAGCTTTCCCGGCGCAATATCGATATGGGCGTCTTCCAGACTGTTGTTCAGACTGCGCTTGGTGGCATGCGTCTCTCCCAATCGGTCGAAGGCCGTGAGCGCTATGACATCATGCTGCGCTATGACAGACCGTTCCGCGAGACACCTGAAGACCTTGGCAATATCCTCGTCCCAACGCCGACTGGGGCGCACATTCCGCTCGGCGAGCTGGCCACGATCGCTTATACTGAGGGCCCGCCCATGATCCGCTCAGAGAATGCACGGCTGACGGGTTGGGTATTTGTCGACATTGCGGGTCGCGACATGGGCAGCTATGTCAGCGACGCCAGACGGGTGGTTGCCGACGCAGTCAGTCTGCCCGCTGGCTATGCAGTCGAGTTCTCGGGACAGTATGAACAAATGGAGGCGGCAAGTGAGCGTCTTCAAATCGCTATCCCAGCCGCCATCGGTCTGATCTTCCTACTCTTGATGCTGCATTTTGGCCGCCTTGATCGAACCGCGATTATCATGCTCTCACTGCCATTCGGTCTGATTGGCGGGCTGTGGGCGGTCTGGCTCGCGGGGTACAATCTTTCGGTTGCGGTGGCTGTTGGCTTTATTGCGCTCGGCGGCATCGCCGTTGAAACAGCCGTTATCATGCTGCTCTATATTGATGGCCAGGTACGGACAGAAAACCCGACCAATCGGGAAGATCTGTTTGGCGCCATCAGTCGTGGCGCAGCGATGCGCGTGCGGCCAAAATTAATGACCGTGCTGACAATTCTCGTCGGTCTTGCGCCGGTCTTTCTGACCGATGGTCTTGGCGCCGATGTTATGCGCCGCATTGCGCTACCCATGCTTGGCGGCATGGTTTCAACTCTTTTGCTGACCCTGATTGTGATCCCGGCGATCTACTATATCTGGGTCGGCAGAACGCTTTCCGCGCGCGCCGGATCCGAACCCGAAGCCGCACTCATCCCTCTCAACACACCCCAAGGAGATCCTATATTATGAAACCTCTTATTCTTTTCACAGCAAGTGCCTTCGCCTTGACGCTCGCGGCCTGTGGTAGCGCTGAAGACAAAGCGCCAACCACAACAGCTGCTGCAGACACACCGATGGACATGGCAGACGGCACCATGGACCATTCTGATCACGATATGGGCGACGGCACGATAGGCCATGGTATTGGCACCATCAAATCTGTCGGTGCGCAGGGTGATTTCCTGACCATTGATCACGGCCCGATTGATGGCATTGGTATGGGTGCCATGACGATGGGGTTCGACATCATGGGTGATGTCGATCTGGCAGGTTTCGCCGACGGCGACCAAGTCGCGTTCATGGTCAAGAAGGGCCGGGACAATTCCTATCGCATCACCGCGATCTGCAATACTGGCACAGATGGCGAAGATTGCCTTAAAGGCATGATGGACCACTAGACTGGAGAGCAGCTTAGGCGGGATCAGCCGCCTAAGCTCATTACTGACTTATGCTCACAACATTTCTTACAGTTTTCATATCTGTCTTCCTCGCCGAACTTGGCGATAAAACCCAATTAGCGACGGTTCTTTTCGCGTCCGACAGCGAACAAAATCGTTTCACAGTTTTCCTCGCATCCACTTTGGCGCTGACATTATCGTCTGCGCTCGCTGTGCTAGTTGGGATAAGCGCTGAGCGGTGGTTGTCCTCATTTCCACTCAAGCTCATTGCAGGTGTGGGCTTCATCATCATTGGTACAACGCTTGTGATTGGGCATCTTCGCGCTGCGTAGCTAAGCGCACCGACAACCGTATTAAGGTAAAGTTATGTCTATTCTTCGCTGGTCTGTCCGAGTTCACAAATGGGTTGCCCTGATCGTCGGCTTGCAAATCCTGCTCTGGATTGCTGGCGGGCTCGTCATGAGTGTAATTCCGATTGAGCAGGTTCGCGGTGAACACAAGATCGCCGCACCGACCCCTCTATCAATGGTGCCCACCACCATCCTGACCCTATCAGAGGCAACAGATCGCGCCGGCCTTGAACAACTGAACGAAGCCACCCTTGGCCAGTTAATGGGGCAACCTGTCTGGCGACTGACTGGAACCGAAGGCCAACGCTCTGTCGTCAATGCGCAGACCGGCGAGCGGATGACTCCCATAAGCAGTGATCTGGCTGAGCGTATCGCGAACGCCGATTATTCCGGAACGGGCCAACTGAAAACGATCGACCGTATAATTGATCCACCTGCCGAATATGGACGGCCAGGTCCGGTCTGGCGCGCTACGTTCGACGATGGCGACGCGACGACACTGTATATTGATCCCGACACGGCGGAAGTCCGTGCACGCCGATCATCGACCTGGCGGTTTTATGACTTCTTTTGGAAGCTGCACATCATGGATTATGATGACGGCGAAAACTTCAATCACCCCTTGCTCATCACTTCGGCAGGCGCTGCCATATTCGTTGCATTCTCCGGACTTGTCCTTCTGATCATCAAGATGCGCCGCAGCCTGATTGCATGGCGGCGGCGAAGCGTTGCCGAATGAACCTCCCAATCAATCTTGGCTTTGTGGTGGTAGGATTGACTCAAGTCACTCAGACGCCTTGTCGCGACCGATCGCTGAGGCCCGAAAGTCTTCAATCAACGATCAGGAGAGACGATGCTTTATCTTGTCTTTAAGACCGTCCTGTCGGCATTTATTATTCTTGCGATTTCCGAGATCGGGAAACGCAGTCCAGGCTTTGCAGCGCTTGTCGCTTCGCTGCCGCTGATCTCCGTACTCGGCATGATTTGGCTCTGGCGAGACACGCAGGACGCCGCACGCCTCGCCGAACATTCGGCGGCGACTTTCTGGTTCGTCCTGCCGAGCCTGCCCATGTTTCTGCTTATCCCGGCGCTCCTGAAACGCGATGTGCCGTTTTACGCCGCGCTCGCCGCCGGGGCCGCCTTAACGATCATCCTGTACTTTCTCATGGCGGCGGCCCTGCAACGCGTTGGGATCGATTTAATGGGATCGGCCCCGGAAAGCTGAGCGCCTGAGTCGTTGCGCAAAACACCGATTGTTAATCGGTATTTTATGCTCTAGGGTTATTCCATAACCTGTTCCGGAGCTGATCTTGTGAGTGCCCCATTGAAACTCGGTGATCTCGAAGTCGCGACGCTGGAGGCCATCTGGTCTCGTGGCGAAGCGGATGCGCACGCCTTGCATAAGCGCTTCGGCGCCTCCCGCGGGATTTCCCTGTCTACGGTGCAATCGACCTTGGAGCGACTCTATCGCAAGGAACTCCTGACCCGCGAGAAAGTCTCACACGCCTATGTTTACGCGCCAGCCGAAAGTCGTGAAACGGTGATGGCGCGACTGGTCGATGAAGCGCTCGGTCGCTTCAGCGCGCGCAAGACCGACGGCTTGCTCGCCGCCTTCGCGGGACTGACCGCCACTGCAACACCGGAAACCCTGGCGGCCCTTGAACAGCTTGTCGCTGAGGCCAGGAAGGCGCAGTCCGCGGAATGATTTATTGGGCCGACATATGGATCGCTGTTCTTAGCGGGTGCGGGATCGCCATGGCGGCGGGCCTCGTTCTGGGCCTTGTCGGTCCGGTTTCTATGCGCCCTCTGCGCAAGGTCTCTCCCGGGGTCCGGTCGGTAATCCTCGTGCTCTCCGCCCTTGCGCCCGTGATTGCAGGCATTCTTGGTGCGAAGCTGGTTGCCTGGTCGCCCCATGCTCTGCCGTTTGATCTCGTCAGCCATCATTGTCACGCTGACCTCGCGATCTGTTCGTCCCATGCACGTGCGGAGAATACCGTGCTGCTCATAGCGCTCGGCGCCGGGACGCTAGGCGCGCTAATCGTCTGGATAGCGCATTCTCTGTTCGATCTGGTCAGCCAATCAACACAAAGCCAGCGTCTGCTGCGCGCCGCATCTTCTTTGCGCAATGGCAGAGCCTCGCGCCTCGTGACGGATCGCATTGTTGCGGTCTCGGCAGGATTACTACGCCCCCGCATCTTTCTGAGCGAAGGGCTCGTCAAGCGGCTTGATCGATCCGATGTTGAGGTCGTGATCGCCCATGAGGCCGCCCATGGCCAGCGCCGGGACTCGATCATTCGCCTGCTGGTCTCCGTCTTCAGCCTGGGTCACCTGCCGCACATGAAAACGCGACTTCTTGCGGAGCTTGAACTGGCACAGGAGCAGATCTGCGACCGGGCGGCGGCGAAGGCGTTCGGCGCTGTGCCCACAGCAGAGACGCTGCTCAAAGTCGAACGCCTGAGACACTCCCTCGGCGGCGAAAGCCTACCGCTTAGCACCGCCTTTGATCATTCCGACATCGAAGCGCGCACCCGCGCTCTGGTTGCTCCGGATTTTGGTCTGACACGGCCTGCTGTCATCATCTTTTCCTGCCTGCTTATGATCGGCGCGCTGGCCCTTCTGGTGGCGGCAGAACCTGTCCACCACGAAATCGAATCCTTCTTCCTCTCTCTGCAGAACTGACCCTCCATGAAACCTCTCTCCCGACTTGCTATGCTCAAAAAACCGATCCTTCATCGGCTTTTTGTCCTGCCCGTTCTGGCGCTCTTCGCATCGCCTGCCTTTGCGCAGACCCTGACCGCTGATGACGCCGCAAGGCTGGCGCTGGAACGCCCCGAGGCGAGCCAGCTGATTGACGCCCCCATCGGCGTTGCGGAGGGAAACCTGACCTCGGCGCGAACCTGGTCAAACCCAACGCTCAGCCTCGAGCGCGAAGGTGTAGAAGGGTTTGCGGGAGACGGGTCTGAGACGTTCGTCCAGCTTGAGCAGACCTTCGATGTCTCCGGTCGGCGCGCGCTCAATACCCGTGGAGCGCAAGCTGACCTGCAAGCCGCAACGCTAAGCGCGATCAGCGAACGGGCACGGATTGATGCCGAGGCGCGTCGCCGGTTCTATGCCGCGCTGGCTGATGACGAAGCTCTGACGATTGAAAAGCGCTACCGGGACGAACTCGAAGGTCTGCTTGCTGCGACAGAGCGCAGGCAGGATGGCGGAGATGCGTCTCGTTATGATGTCGAACGCGTTCGCCAGGAATATCTGGCCGCTGATATCGCCGTCGCGCAAGCCGGGGCGCGGGTATTCGAGGCGCGCCAATCCCTCTTTGCACTGATCGGTTCAGGTGACGCGCAAGAAGCGGCGTTGGTGGGCGCTCTCCTTCCTGATCATGAACCGTTGGACCTGCCGGGTGTTTCGCCCGCCATCGCCGCCCTTGAAGCCGAAGCCGAAGCCGCTGACTGGCGCAAACGATCTGCCAGCCGCTACACGCCAGATGTGACCGTTGGCGCGGGTTTTCGGCAGATTGAAGGGCCGTTCGATGAAACCGGTCTCCTTCTCAGTTTTAGCGTCCCGCTGCCGCTTTTTGATCGCAACCAGGGCGAATATCGTGCCCGCGCCGCAGAGGCGAGCGCTGCAGAGGCCCGCCTCAGGCTTGCCGAAGACCAGGTCGCCGCCGATCTTGCGACGTTGCAATATCGCCTAGACGCGCTGCGCGAGGCCGCGACACGCTATGATGCGGGCGCGCTCGCTTCAGCCTCGGAGCTGCGCCGCATTGCTCTGTCGGCCTTCAATGGCGGTGAAATCGCTGTGTTCGAAGTGATCGATGCGCTCGGCTCGGCCCGCGACGCGCAGCGCCAGAGCCTTTCCCTCAAGCTGGACGCGCGCACTGCCGCGCTCGCCATTGCTGAACGTCTTCCGGAGACTGACCGATGAACCGCTTCACCCTTTATTCTGCATGCCTCCTTTTTCTTGGCCTCGCCGCTTGCGGCGGCGGCGATCATGGCCACGATCACGGCCCGGGCGGTCATGAGCATGGCGGCGATGAGCACGCCCATGGCGAAGACGACGGCGATCACGGGCATGGTCATGGCGGCGGCGTGGTTGTCACCGACTTTACCGATGTCAGCGAACTTTTCGTCGAATTTCCGCCCTTCGCTGTGGGACGTGAATCCCCGTTTGCCGCGCATTTCACCCGGCTCGATGATTTCACGCCGGTCAGCGAGGGCGAAGTGATTGTCCGCTTCTCAGGCGGGGGTGTCGGCGAGGAAGTCTTCCGGGCAGGACCGTCGCCCACGGCCTGGATCTTCCGTCCCGTTGCAGTGCCGCGCAGTGCAGCTCGCCGACGCGTCACAGTCGAGTTGATCTCCGGCGATCTGCGCGCCGTGCACGATCTCGGTGAGTACCAGGTCTATCGCACAACTGAGGAGGCTGACGCTTCACTGCCCGAAGAGGCCGACGATGAGACCCTGATCCCATTCCTGAAAGAGCAGCAGTGGAAAGTCGATTTCGCCACGGCGCCTGTTCTCGATGCCACACTCTCGCGTGTCGTCTCGGCGCCGGGCACATTGTCGGTCTCGCCGAACGCTGAAGCGCGGGTCGCCGCGCCGACCGATGGGGTGATCAGCGCTCCTCAGGACGGCTTTCCGGAACTCGGCGCTGCAGTAAAGCGCGGTGATGTTCTGGCGCGGATCACGCCGCGCCTCGGCGGCGATCTCGACCGCGCCTCACTCGATGCCGAGCGCGCCAGCGCAGAAGCCGCCCTCGAAGCGGCGCGCACCGAGCGCACACGTGTTGAAGACCTGTTTGCCGATGGTGCCGTGCCGCAAAGACGCGTTGATGAGGCCCGGTCAGCCGAACGCCAGGCCGAAGCCCGCTTTGAAGCCGCGCGCAGCCGCGCCAGCGCCGCAGGCGGCTCGGGCGGGGTCGTGATCCGCGCCCCGATTGATGGCCGGGTGATGGAAGTGAATGTGACGCCGGGCGGGTTCGCCAGTTCCGGCAATCCTCTGTTCCACATCGTCAATGACGATAGGCTTCGCCTTGTCGCCCGCGTGGCCGAAGCCGACATGGGGCGGCTTGGCGTCCCCATAGGTGCCTTCTTCTCTATACCCGGCAGCAATGCCGCCTACGATCTGAATGACATGGAGGGACGTCTCGTTTCTGCGCGCGCTGCGATCGATCCGGTCTCGCGCACTGCGCCTATCGTGTTCGAGTTCGACAATGCCGCCAGCTTACTCCGCTCGGGCGCTTCGGTCTCGGCGGGCGTTCGCACCTCTGACAGCTTCACCGGTCCTGCCATTCCGGCCTCGGCCCTGATCGATGAGGCGGGCCAGGACGTGGTCTTCGTCATGGCCGATGGCGAAAACTGGAGACGCCGAGTTGTGACCATCGCCTTGCGCGATGGCGAGAAGGTCGGGATCGCTTCGGGTCTTGAGCCCGGCGAGCGCGTCGTCTCGCGCGGGGCCTATCTTGTCCACCTTGCCGCATCGGGTCCTGCCGAAGCTGGCCATGGCCATGCGCATTAGGGACCACAAGACATGATCACCCAAATCGTCAAAGCCTCGCTGACCCATCGCCTGTTCGTTCTGATCGCTGCCGTCGGGTTTCTGGTCTGGGGCGCGATCGAAGCCATGCGGATGCCGGTCGATGTGTTTCCGGACCTCACCGCGCCGACCGTCTCGATTGTTGCCGAAGCCCATGGCATGGCCCCGGAAGAAGTTGAAACGCTGATCACTTTCCCGATCGAGACCGCGCTCAATGGCGCGTCCGGCGTGCGCAGGGTGCGGTCTTCCACATCGGTGGGCAGCGCCATTGTCTGGGTCGATTTCGAATGGGGTACGGACATTTACCGCGCCCGGCAGATCGTCTCGGAAAAGCTCCAGCTCGTGCAGGAGACGCTGCCGCCAGACGTGCCGCCGCCGGTGCTAGCGCCTGTCTCCTCCATTATGGGCGAAATCATGTTCATCGCGCTCAAATCGGACGCCCATGATGCCATGGAGATCAAGACCGCTGCTGACTGGACCCTGCGCCGACGCTTGCTCGCCGTGCCGGGCGTCGCACAGGTCATCCCGATTGGTGGGGACACGAAGCAATACCAGGTCATGGTCGATCCGGCCCGGATTGCCGCTTATGGCCTGACCCTTGAGGCGGTCACCGACGCGGTCGCCAGATCGAATGAAAACTCATCAGCCGGCTTTGTTGCCCAGGGCGGTCAGGAATACCTGATCACCGGGATCGGGCGCGCACAAACCATTGACGATATCGCGACAACCTCGGTTGGCGTGCGCGACGGCGTGTCTATCCTCGTGCGTGATGTGGCAACGGTCGATATCGGACCTGCGCTCAAGCGCGGGTCCGGCTCACACAATGGCGATGACGCCGTCATTCTCGGCATTCAGAAGCAGCCCGATACGAACACGCTCGCTCTCACCGAAGAGATTGACCGGGTGATCGCCGAGACGCAGGCGAGCCTGCCAGACGGCATGACCATTGAAACCCGCATCTTCCGCCAGGCTGATTTTATTTCGGTCGCGGTGACCAATGTCAGTCACGCCCTGCGCGACGGGGCGATCCTTGTCCTGATAATTGTCTTCGCCTTCCTGATGAGCTGGCGGGCGACCTCGATCTCGCTGCTGGCGATCCCGCTCTCACTCGTGGTCACAATCCTTGGCCTGAAAGCCATGGGCGCCAGCATCAACACGATGACGCTGGGCGGCATGGCGATTGCGCTTGGCGCGCTGGTCGATGACGCCATCATTGTGGTGGAGAATGTTGCGCGGCGATTGCGCGAGAACCGCTCGCTTGAGGCGTCGCGCCCGGTTTTGACGGTTGTCGGAGAGGCGACCCGGGAAATCCAGGGCTCCATCGTTTTTGCGACCCTGATCATCATGCTGGTCTTCCTGCCGCTCTTCTTCCTGACAGGCGTCGAAGGCCGCCTCCTGCAACCCCTGGGGCTCGCCTATGTCATCGCGCTTGCCGCCTCGCTGCTCGTTGCGGTCACGGTGACGCCCGCGCTCTCGGACATCCTGATGCCGAAGGACGGCGCGGTGAAAGCCGGGCATGATCCCTGGCTCTCGCGCATGTCGAAGGCGGCCTATGCGCCGGTGCTCGATGCAACGCTGAAGCGCTGGAAAGTGCTCACCGCGCTTTCGATTGGCGGCCTGATCATCGCGTCCGCCTTCCTGTTCATGGCCGGGCGTTCCTTCCTGCCGGATTTCAACGAGGGCAGTCTGACCATCAGCGCCGTGACGCTTCCTGGTACCTCGCTTGAACAGTCCGATGAACTCGGCCGTCTGGTCGAGGAGATCATCCTGCAGCAGCCGGAAGTCGTCGCGACGGCGCGGCGCACCGGCCGGGCAGAACTGGATGAACACGCCCAGGCCGTCAGCGCTTCGGAAATCGACGTCGCCCTGCGCATGGGGGACCGCTCGAAAGAAGACTTCCTCGAAGACCTGAGGTCTTCTTTTTCGGCTGCACCCGGCATGAACATAACCATCGGCCAGCCGATCTCCCACCGCATTGACCATATGCTGTCAGGCACGCGCGCAAATATCGCGGTCAAACTGTTCGGTCCGGACCTATACGAGCTGCGCCGCCAGGCGGAATCGATCCGTGCCGTGATGAAAACCGTGCCGGGCGTGGTCGATCTGTCCATAGAGCAGCAGGCCGACATTCCCGTCCTCACCGTGGATTTTCGCCGCGAGGTGATCGGGCAATATGGGCTGGCGACAGGCGATGTCGCCGAAATGATCGAGGCCGCCTTTGCGGGGGCTGAAGTCAGCCGCGTGCTGGAAGGCAGCGCCGCCGTTGACCTTGTCGTGCGCTACGGCACCGACGCTGTCGAAAGCCTCGATGCGATCCGCGAGGCGCGCTTCATCACTCCGACCGGCGCGGAGGTGCCGCTGAAGGCGCTGGCGGATATTCGCCGCGACCGTGGCCCCAATACGATCAGCCGGGAGAATGCGTCTCGCAAGATCGTGGTCATGGCCAATGTGTCGGGCCGCGATCTTCTCAGCACGGTGAATGATATTCGCAGCAATATCGAGGCGGGGGTCGAGCTGCCATCTGGCTATTATGTCGAATATGGTGGGCAGTTCGAGAGCGCGAATGCGGCCACCAGCCGCCTGACCATCCTGTCCATCGCGGTGATCATCGGCGTATTCCTGCTGCTCTACATGGCCTTCAACTCCGCGCGGGATGCGACATTGGTCATGATCAATTTGCCGCTTGCCCTGATCGGCGGTGTGGCGGGGGTCTATCTGTCCGGCGGCATTCTCTCGGTCGCCTCGATCATCGGCTTTATCACCCTGTTTGGCATCGCTACGCGGAACGGGGTGATGATGGTCGCGCATATCCGTCATCTCGTGGACACGGGCGAGGCAGAGGATTTCCTTGCCGCTGTCAGGCAGGGTGCCATGGAGCGGCTCGTCCCGATCCTGATGACGGCGCTCGCCACCGCGCTCGCCCTGGTGCCGCTGGCGCTTGCCGCCGGTGAACCGGGCAGCGAGATCCAGTCGCCCATGGCCATGGTGATCCTGTGCGGACTCACCACCTCGACCGTGCTCAACATGATTGTCCTGCCTGCGCTTTATGCCCGGTTTGGCGCAAGGGAGCCGAGAACCGCCGAAGCGACGCCGCCCATTCCGGTCGCGCACCCCGCCGAATAAGCCCATACTCAGAAACACGATATCCAGGAGCCCTCCCATGAAAGCCATTCAGCCCTCTCACAGAAGTCTATTGCTCGCGCTCGGCCTCCTCGCGCTGGCCGGGTGTTCGCAAGGCGCTGATAATCATGGGCATGACCATGGCCCTGATGCCGATCACGCCCATGACTCAGGCGATGTGCACGAACACGGCGCAGAGGATGACCACGGCCACGAGCATGGCGATGATGGCGATCACCACGACCACGCGGCCCATGGTGAGCCCGTGCTCGGCTTTGCCTTGACGGACACACCTGTCGCCGGTCAGCCTTTCACCTTTTCACTCATCCTCTCCGACGCCGAAGGCCTTCCTGTCGGCGCTGGAGACCTCGCGACGGTCCATGACCACAAGCTGCATGTCCTGATCGTGGATGAAGCCCTCGAAGACTACACCCACACCCACCCGGCGCTTGGACCTGACGGACTCTATCAGGTGACGTTCACCCCGGAGTATGGCCGCACCTATCGGGTCTGGGCGGACTATACGCTCGCCGAAACAGGTGAACACGATCACGGAGATGACGATCATCATGGCCATGGCGAAGACGACCACAGCCATGCGGAAGACGATCATCACGATCACGGCGATGACCATGACAACCACCATGCGATGGGCGGCAACGCCATTACGGTTTCGGAGGCCCTGATTGTGGGCGAGACTGCAGGCCCTGAGCTGCCGCAGACAGAAACGCTGACCGCAAGTGCGGGCGGGCTGACCTATACGCTCCAGCCCGATGGACCGGTCACGGTCGGCGCGCCGGTCCGCATGACGGTGTCAGTCACAGGCGCAGACGGCGCACCCTTCCAGGCACTGGAGCCGATCATGGGCGCCTATGCGCATCTTGTCGGCTTCAATGCAGGCGCCACGGAAATGGTGCATGCCCACCCGGAAGGCGATCATCCCCATGGAGCGAACTCACGGGGCGGACCAGATCTTCAGTTCGAAGTGACCTTCAAGGAGCCAGGCCCGCACCGGCTGTTCCTGCAGACAGTGGCGAATGGCGAAGAGCAGTCCGTGTCATTCACGATGATGGCCGCTGAGTAGCGCCTGTACCTGTTTCGCGATCAAGCGCTACAGTCCGCACGCGTCTTTCTGGTGATCTCGGGCGTTGGCAGGTGCAGCGCTATTTTGTTGCGCGGCCAATCTGACGTGCTTGATACCCGGATGATAATTCTGTCCCGGTTGCAATCCTGTCGTTTCAATTTCCGATCTTGCGTGCCACCTGGCCGATGAAATGATTGAATCGCTTCTGTCCGAGGACGTGTGCGATGTCGCGCTCACCTTCGGGTATGGGTTCGGTACGCGTGAGCCAGTAATAGATATAGTGGGCTAGCGTCTCATAAGTGTACGCGACGTCGCGCTCGATCTCGGCTTGACGTTGGTCGAAGGCATCCACTCTTGCAAGCAACCGCTCTTCCAGAACCGACCTCGCTTCCGGTTCAAACCATGCCTTGAGCGCGTCCTCAACAATCGCCGTCTTGGTCACGCCCGGCTTGTCTGCCGCCTCACAGAGCTGCGCGTAAAGCTTTGTTGAAATCCGTATATTGACGCGCGGCTTTCCCATTGGCTCAGAACCCCGGAAGGACATCAGGATCACCGCGATCTGCCGCAACCGCGCGTCTTACCGTTTCGAGGTTTTGATCGCTCGCTGGGTCAAGCTCATCATCGAGGTTGGGTTCAACATTCGGCTCCGGCGCAGATTTTTCCATATCATCATCGATAACGTGCTCAGGTTCCCGCGGCAGTTTCAGCGACACACTATCGGGTTGCTCGCTATCCTCAGCTTCCGACTCCTTAAACGGCGGCGCTGCGATAGTTGATATCCATTCCTCTTCACAAGTTGCCTCGTCCCATTCCACGGGCGCGGGCGGCAAGACACGCCGCGTGAAATTTCCGTCTTTGAAGTAGCGCAGCTTCCTGGCATGTACTGGCGGCGCTCCGGAGACCATGACGATTTCATCATTGGCGGAGAGCTGCATGACCTCACCGGGCGTAATCAGAGCGCGCTGGGTTTCCTGGCGCGACACCATCATGTGGGAGAGCCAGGGCGCAAGCCGATGGCCAGTATAATTCTTCTGGGATCGAAGTTCTGTTGTTGTTCCTAGAGCATCGGAAACACGCTTGGCGGTGCGCTCATCATTGGTCGCAAAAGCGATGCGCACATGGCAATTGTCGAGGATCGAATTGTTCGGCCCGTAAGCCTTCTCGATCTGGTTCAGTGATTGCGCGATCAGATAGGCCCGAATTCCATAGCCCGCCATGAAAGCGAGCGCGCTCTCGAAGAAGTCGAGCCGTCCAAGCGCGGGAAATTCATCGAGCAAGAAAAGAAGCTTTCGCCGGTCTTCCTCCGGTAGATCTTCTGTCAGCCTGCGTCCGATCTGGTTCAGAATCAGGCGGATCAGCGGCTTGGTTCGTGACAGATCAGAAGGCGGCACGACCAGGTACAGCGATAGCGGGCTCTCTCCTTCTACCATATCTTCTATACGCCAGTCAGATCGGCTCGTAACTTCGGCGATCACAGGGTCACGATAGAGCGACAGAAAACTCATGGCGGTCGACAAGACACCGGAGCGCTCATTCTCAGACTTGTTGAGGAGTTCGCGGGCAGCCTGCGCCACGATCGGATGAACGCCCTTCTCCCCCAGATGTGGCGTCGTCATCATGGTGCGGAGCGTCACCGCGAAGGAGCACTTTGGATCAGACAGAAACCGGACGCAGCCGCTGAGTGTCTTGTCCTCCTCTGCATAGAGGACATGCAGGATAACCCCGACGAGCAACGCGTGACCGGTCTTTTCCCAATGGTTTCGGCGCTCCAGAGAACCTTCGGGGTCGACCAGAATGTCGGCAATGTTCTGAACATCGCGCACTTCATGCTCGCCCTGGCGCACGGCCATGAGCGGATTATATTTCGGGGACCGCCGATCGGTTGGATCAAACCGGACGCAGCGTGAGAAGCCTGACCGCCAACCTGAAGTCAGCTCCCAATTCTCGCCCTTGATATCGTGGATGACGGCGCTGCCGGTCCATGACAGCAGGGTCGGCACGACAAGGCCAACGCCCTTGCCGGAGCGCGTCGGCGCAAAGGCCATGACATGTTCAGGACCGTCATGGCGCAAGTAGCGCTTCTGCCAGCGTCCGAGGAACACGCCCGCATCTGCAAACAGGTCCGCGCGTTTCAGATCGGATGCACTGGCCCACCGCGCTGAACCGTATGTCGTCACATGCCGTTCGTGGCGACTGCGCAAGACAGATCCAATGATTGCCGCCAGAAAGCCGAGCGCTGAGCCGGAGACAGCGATCAGGCCGCCGCGCGCAAACACTTCCGGCGCATAGGCCTCATAGGCATACCACCACTGGAAGAGCCGCCAGGGTTTGTAGATCGGTGTCTCGCCTGCCATGAACCATGGCGCACCGAGGGCGGCCTGAAACCCGAGCGCTTCGGCGGTCATTTGGGTGGCAAGCCAGACCGCGCCAATGATGAGCGCAAACACCACCATGATCTGGCCAATGAGTATCTTTGTGCCGGTCATGGCGGTCTCCTTGAAAGGGCAATTTGTCTTTCTCCAAGGATGATCGCTTGCGCCCTGCGCCGACCAGCGGGATTCTGCGCCAATGCACGCAAACCTCTGCAAACCCATCCAACACGCTTAGCGCGATAGCCCTCTGGACCGACCCATATCGATACTCCAGCCAATGCCCGACGCAGTACGTTTGATCGTCAGCTCGCGGCCCATTTGCCGCCCGAGCGCACTACGCCACGGCACCAGCGCAAATTCCTTTGCATTGCCGATGATCGTCATGCGCCCAGCCGCCAGATCAACATGGCTTTCCAGTTTGCCCTCAAAACGGTCGCCGCGAGACAGTTGGACAGCCGTTCTTTCCGAGCGCGCCGCAATAGCCTCGCTTTCGCGTTTCAGTTCCAAGGCGCGCAGCCTGGTCCTTTGCGCTTCGCCAAGTTCTGTCCGATCAGGAGCAAGATGGCCTTTCGCGCGCAGCCAGGCCTGACGGCGGGATTTCAACTCCTGTAGAGCTTTTAAGCGCCCGGCATTCTCATCCGACAAGGAGTCGATCCAGGTCTCGCCGACGCGTTCGATCTGGGCTTCAGGCGATAGCCAGGAGAGGATTTTCAATCTGACGCCGCCGGACGCCCGCGCCTCATAGTCAGCTGCGCGATCCAGAAACTTTTCATCGACATGCCATTCCCCGGTGGCAAGCCGCTCACCAATACCTGCCCGTCGCAAGGCTTCAAGCCTCCGCTTCAGAGACAGGCGGTAAGCCTGTTTTGATCCCGGATCATGGCGGGCGTGTAAGTCTTCCGACCAGATGCCGCCCGTCTGCTCTGCTACCAGAGAGATCGCCTTGTCAGAGGCACGCGCCATAGCTTTCGTTTGGGACAACTCAACCACGGCACCGCCTGGTGGCCTAGCGTGAACATCGACCGCCGCAGACGGCACATGCCAGATGCCACCCTCAAAATCTTCAACCAGTAAATAGCGCGTATCACGCAACTCATCTTCCGGGCCATAGGCTTTCACGATGCCTGTGATGGGTGGCGCATTTTCGTTTCTGTCCTGAACAAAGCGAATGGCTTTATTTTGTTCACCAAACTCTGACGCCAGGGTCCGGATGATATCGCCGCGTCGTCCCTGCCGTTTCAGCTGGGCTTGCCAGCCCTCTTTCAATTGCCAGGAGAGCGCGCCATCCGCTTTTGCAAGGCCAAGAGATTCTAGGTGGCGCACACGTGCAATCCGCAGCGATCGGTCAAATCGCTCTCCGCTTGTGTTTGCGCGGCCAGCCGCAAACCGTCCTTGCTCGAGCCGGGTTTCGATCTCGCGATCAAGTCCGGTCCAGCGATCCTGATCGACCTGGTTTTGGCGGGCATTTGCAATCTCCAGCGTGCGTCTCGGTCCGTGTCTCTGGGTGGCAAGGTCTTCGGCGGCTTCGCGCAGGCCTCTGGTGAGATAGTCGCGGGCGATGACCACATCCTTCATGCGGGCGTCGCGGCCACGCACGACAATATGGGTATGCGGATGACCGGTATTGTGGTGATCGACGGCGACCCAATCGAGCCGCCGCCGCACATCGCGTTCCATTCTTGCCATCAGCTCGCGCGTGGCCTGTTTGAGGTCGCCCATGCGTGCGCCGTCTTCGGGGGACACGATGATGCGAAACTGGTGGCGATCATGCTCGCTGCGCTCGAGAAAGTCGCGGGGGCTGATGCCTTCCTGTTCGCGGTCATAGAGGATGCCGCCTTCCCCTTCGCGGTCGACGCCATCGCGTTGCAGATAACTGACATGGGCGCGAAAGAGTCCGGGGCCTGCGCCGCGGGCTCTTGCGATATGCACTTTGATAATAACGCGGCGCATCTGAGCCCGCGATAAATGCCTGTGCCTGGAGCCGCCAGTCCGCGCCGCGCCGCCTGTGCCATAGCGCGCGCCGGTGAAGGACGATTTGCGCGGGGCTTTTGAAAGCCTGTTGCCCGCCTTGTTTAACTGACGCGACATGCGCTTTCCTGCGGGTCCACCCTGGTCGCGGATACGTCCGAGTCGCGGTGTGAACGGTTTTTCCTCGCTCATGCTGGCGCTCTTTGTCCGTGCACCACGCAAATCCCAATAAATACAAGGCCGTCCCGAAACCCCGTGCACCACAATGCTGTGCAAAGGGCGCCAAAAAACAGATGTGCAGACAAGGGGTTAGGCGCCATGTGGTGCCATAGCTTCAATCTTGCCCTACCGGGTTCGCTTCTTTTCCCGTTGCATGCGCTTGTATCGCTTTGCATCCGCTTGCCGCCGTTCAGTCCTGAGAGGTCATAAGGAGGCTTTGCGCGCGCTGGCAGACGAACTGCAGTCCGCGGAAGCGCCCTCAAAACAGGCGCGTCAGCCCTCTCTAGGATCAATCAGAACCGAAATACTGAAACGACAGACAGTCCGCCGCAAAGAGTTGAAACGGCTTGTTCCTTTATCTGACACCACCATTTATGAACTTGAACAGAAGGGAGAATTTCCGAAACGCTTCTATTTGACACCGCGCTGCGTGGTCTGGCCATTGAATGAAATACTGAACTGGCTTGACGAAAGAAAAGCTGCGAGTGAGCGTGGTGAGATTGATCTGGCTCCCGCGCCAGACGTTAGGCTCCGGGCATCTCGCACCGCTCACTGATGGCATAAAACATTGAAAGTAAATAATATTTCGTATTTTATCTCATTCAGCGTCCGACCATATTGATTGCTCGCTGACGACCATGCTCTTGATTTCTTAATAGCAAAATGCTATGTAACCAATATTAGAGCGTTACGCTCCGGGGTCGGCCAAGCCGGCCGACATAGGGTTCGGTTTACCGGGCCCTATGTTTTTTTATGAGCCGTTATCATCAAAGCAGCTGTATTTGATCCCTATCAACGGTCGGTCTGCTTCATTGAGCTTTGCGTCAATAAGGCGTCCCGCCTCCATCAACTCGACATATGGCCTGTAAGTCGGATCATAACCACCCTTGGCAATCGGGTAGAGATAGAGATCGGCAATCTGCAGCATAGGAGTCTTCTTGGTGCGGCGCTTCGGTTCACCAAGAACAATCTGGCGAAATTCACTCACGCTGAGCCCCTGGTAGACTGACGAGTTCGAGCCGTCGAAAGGAAGCCCCTCGCGCTTCAGCTCTTTTGCAAAGGCGAGAATATCTCTGTCCTCATGCTTTCCCGACTCTTCAAAGAAGATGCGCAGGCTTCGCTTTTGAGAACGCGCGTATTTTGCACTTCTTTCAATCAGAATCATGAAAGCGGTTTTGTCCATATTCCAAGGGGAACCCGCAAACCGTTCCTTGTAGCGAGCCACATAACCCGGGCGGTGAATGATGGCGCCAATGCCAATGACCGGGAGTCCAACGAGAAACCTGTTGAGCGCAGGAAGAAACTCGACGGCTCGTTCAGGGTTTTTCAGCCAGCTGAACTTACCGCGACCGCCTCTGATCGCATGTGAGTGCAGCGGGTAGTCGATTTCCCACTCATCACAAAAAGCCCGATGCGCATTCCACACCTCAGAAATGTCTTCCTTGTTGATCAGAACACCACCAAGGCCGAAACAGTCCATGCCATCCTTACGAGCATGGCGCGGTTCGTGATCCGGATGACGACTACCGGTATCGTCTAGAAACAAGTGGATTTCATCGGTCAAATCTTTGAGTCCGCCACATAAACTGACATGTTTTCAGGAATGTGGACGGGTTTGCGCTTTTCGCCAATGACCCAGGCATCGATCATGTCAGCCCATTCCTGCATCATGTGTCGGCGCTGATCGGCATACTCCGCCTTATTGTAGACCCCACGCGATGAACGTCGGTCTTCATGCGCAAGGCTCTTCTCGATCCAGTCTCGATTGAACCCGAGTTCGTTCAGCAAGGTTGAGCCGGTACGGCGGAGATCGTGAACCGTGAACGGTTCAATCGGAAGACCAGCGTCCTGAGCATGCTCATATGCGCTGGTTGTGATCCGATTGAATGTCGCATTTGAGATCGGGCGGAACGTGTCATAGCGCGATGGAAAGACATATTGCGAGCCGCCTGCGCAGGTCTTCAGAGCCACTAGAATGTCGAGCGCCTGGCGAGACAGGTAGACATTGTGATCAAGCCCGGTTTTCATTCTTGCTTTCGGGATCGTCCACACCGCATCCTGAAAACTGACCTCATCCCAGGTGGCGTGCGCGACCTCCGTCTTGCGTTTCATCGTCAGAAGCACGAACTTTACACCCAGCTTCAATGTCGGATTGGCAGTAATCTCATCCAGAGCCCGATATAGGATCCGAATCTCAACAGGTGATAGTGATCGGTCTCGCGGGCGCACTTTTGCGATAGACCTTGGATCAACATCTTCTGCCGGATTTTCGACCTTGATCCCATGCAGGTTCGCGTAATTGTAGATCAGTTTGACGAACTCGCGCACGTGAAGCGCTGTAGATGGCGCGCCTCGCTTTTTCACCTTATCACACAGTGCCCGGACATCCTCGCTCGTCACCTCACGTAATGTGTAATTCCCGAGCACAGGCATCAGGTCTCGGTCGACGATGTGTCGGCGCATGTCCCTGGTCGACTCCGACAGGTCGCTTTCATTCAACCATTGCTGCGCGAGCTCTCCGAAGGTTCCCTCCGCTTTCGATCTCACCTTCTCGCGTTTCTTTTCGCGGGCAGGCGAAACACCCTCAGCAATCAGGTTCTTCGCGTCAGCAAGCTTTTCCCGTGCGACCGCCAGCGTCATGCCGTATTTGCCATACCGCCCAATTGTCAGCGTTTCGCGGCGTCCATTGATCCTGTAATCATAGCGGAAGGTCTTGGTGCCTGTTTTTGACACAGTCAGGTACATCCCATCCCGATCTGCAACCTTGAAGGTTTTATCCTTTGGTTTCAGTGACTTAATCGCAATATCACTCAGCATGACCTTATCCTTCCCGCAATTTTTACCGTCAGGCCAAAATGGCCTATTTTGTAATTTTTTATCCTTTATTTACAGCGATTTACGCTGTTTTTTTACCGTCGCCCCCTGTTTTTAGTGTGAAGGTAAAACGAATTTAGGTGGAAAGGTGCAATTTGTATACCGTCAGCTTTACCGTCAGAACGTCCCGTAGGGCCGCGATAGAAGCCGATAGATATCGAACGAAAGCCGATATTAAATATTTGTTTTTATTACTATTTTTGAATGACTCTGAATGTCTCTGAGAGACATGAAATCATTCCCTATAATGCTCGGCACACGGCACCTCGCCAAATCGCAGAATCATTCATTATTCCTAGAAACTTTTTCCAAATTGCTCGAAACGAAAACACGCTGTTAGTGGGTCCGAGGGGAAGTGGCAAAACTACAATTTTGAAGGCTCTCACCCCATCAGGGTCCTACCA
>CAYFFG010000006.1:0-149955 GCA_964342355.1 uncultured Hyphomonadaceae bacterium | reverse complement strand
GAAGTCTCGCTTAGAATTCGTAACGAACACCCATGCGAACTTCCCAAAGAGACGCCACGCTTGTGGATTCAGCATCATCAGCTGATGTCGCGGTTGGAACTAAGTTTGGTTGACGAAGGACACCCCATTCATCGTTCAACAAATTCGTAAAGTTGTCGATAACAATGAATGCAGATGAACGGTCCTGGGCGCGAATACCAGGGAATTCTTGCTCAAGGCGAAGGTCAACTTTACCCCACCATGATCCCTCTTCTTCGTTACGAAGACCAGGAGCCGCCAGAATGTCGAGTTCGTTGAAGAAGCCGAAATCTGCGTCACCTGTTGTAATCGAATATGGAAGCCCCGATTGCGCTAAACCAAACGCAGATACCTTGGTCTGATAGTCACCAAAGAACGCTTTCTTATAGTTAGCAAGAAGTGTGAAACGGTGCTGAACGTTATAGTCAGATGTTGAAAGTACTTCTTCCTGTGGATCAAAAACGGCTCGGTTGTTGTAGTTTGAGAATGCTACAGAAGAAGTCAAAGGTTGAACATCTTCTGCATCGTTCCAAGCATATCCAAACGCCCAGTCAAATCCGTTATCATAGTCTTTAGCAACGCTGAAAGAAACCGTAGTGGACTGATTTCCTTCACTCGAGTTCGTGAGAACAAACGCTGGCTCACGTACGCTGGCATAGATAGGGTGGCCAGTTGCACTTGTGCCAACTTGCTCAAGGTCAGAGCGAAGGATAATCGCTGAGTTTTCACCTTTGGATACCAGAATGTCGGCATTCACCTCATACTCACCACCAAGGAAATTGTTGATGGCAAGGTTCGGGAACCATGTCGCGCCCAGTGAGAATTTCCATTCAGAAGGAATTTCAAAGTCTGGGTCGAGGAAGTTGATCTCGAAGTTGGAACCTGTACCGGTTGCAACTGCGTCTGCAAGTCCTTGAGGCACACAGTAACCAGCACCTTCTGGAACACCGTCCTCACACAATGTGTAAGTAACAGATGGATCTAGAAGAGAGGTCGATGCAGCTGCCAGCGCCTCTTCCAAAGTTTGTGTGTTAGGATCGATTGCTACGTTGTCTTCTGCAATCTCGATCCCAATGGCTCCACCACCAGCACCGAACTGAAGAACGTTGTTGCTCTGATAGTTGTTTGCCAACCAAACGTTCGGGTCACCACCTGAGTAACGACCGGCACCCGCACGGATTGTCAGGTTGTCAGCTGCTTCCCAAGTCATCGCCAGACGAGGTTGGATCAGGCCTTCGCCATCCAATGTTTGTGAGTTTGAGAAACCGTAACTTGCAGTGAAGTCTGGGTTTTCAACAGGTGCGTCATCTGTTTGCCAAAAATCGTAACGCACACCTAGAATTAGGCTAATGTTTGAATCTGCCTGCCATTCATCCTGCACATACAAAGTGTTCACAGCATAGCTGAACTCACCCGCAGCGTCATTAGGGTTCAATGAAGGTGCGTTGTTGAAGTCTACGTTTTCTGCATAACCAAGGCGGAATGCGTCGATAGCAGAAACAGTTGTGAAAAGATCAGCTTCACCACGCTCGATAAGGCCGTCACCATCAAGGTCTGTCCAAGTGTTGACGTCATAGACAGAGATGTTTTCGAAGTCGATTTCTGTTTCTGTATGTTGAACGAACAGGTTGAAAACGTCAAATTCTTCACGCTCGTAACCGAAAGTCACGTCGTGGGTTCCAACGGTGTAGAGGCCTTTTAGAGCAAGGTTGAAGATTTCGTAGTTCAACTGGTTAGACTGACGAGAGTCATCACCACCAAGGTATACGTCAACATCACCAGTTTCGATTGTGATCTCACCGAAGTCAGTGCCGCCAACTGAAATCTGGCGGTTGTCAAGTTCTACATTACCCACACGAATTTCAGTTGAGAAATTGTCGGTCCAGTCTGAGTACAAGAAACCAACGTAGCTGTTTAGTTCCGCACCACGCTCATAAAGGTGGTTTGCAAACTCTAATTCGTCGGAGTCACCGTCTGATTGAGTGAAGTTGAAACCATCGTTATAGTTGTATGTGAACGCAGCACGGTGGTTGTCGTTGATGTTCCAGTCTAGCTTAACAAGAAGTTTTTCATCTTCATTGTCAAAGCTTGTTGGAAGAGCGCCGGTCTCATAACCGTAAACATCACGAGCGATCTCAGAAATTTCATCCAATTGAGCTTGTGTCAATTCAACTTCAGTAATCGCGCCAGAACCTTGAACACCCCGGTTAAATGTGTTCGCGCCTTCTAACTTCTCATAAGCGACTGAGAAGAATAATTTGTCTTTGATGATTGGACCGCCAACCTGAACACCGTAACGGATTTCGTCGAATTCTGGAGCAACAATGTCAGAGCCTTCAAGGGAGTCGCCCTGGAAGTCATCGCTTGTGTAGTCGTAGAAGGCAGAACCGTGGAACTCATTTGTACCTGACTTAGTGACAGCGTTGATGTTACAAGCTGTAAAACCACCGTACTGAACATCAAATGGCGCTAACTCAACCGCGATCTGCTCAATCGCGTCGAATGAGAATGGCTGGCGCTCTGTTGGGTAACCGTTTGAGTTCAAGCCGAAACCGTCGTTCAGACGTACACCATCTAGTGTCAGAGAGTTGAAACGCGGGTTTTTACCACCACACTGTATCGGGTCGACACCATCGCGGCCTTCGTTCACAAACACGCGTGGATCAACACGAAGAACATCAACAATGTTACGGTTGATTGATGGCGCGCTCTCGAGGGTTTCGAGATTGAAAGTTGCGTTTGGACCTGCAGCGACCTGGCTGAGTGGAGCAACAGACGCTGAAACAACAATCGCGTCCAGCGTGCGTGTTTCATCTTCAGCTTGGAGCACGATGTCCAGGTCAGATGTTTGACCAATTGTCGTGAAGATATCTGTCATACGAGTAGTGGATTTGCCAGCAATGCTGACTTCCACTTCGTAAGGACCACCAACGCTAAGACCGCGTGCAACAAACTGACCGTTTGCAGACGTAGTTGCTGTGCTGACTGTGCTTGTACGCGTGTCGATAACACGAACAGCTGCGCCTGAAACAGGAGCGCCCGTTTCGTCTGTGACTGAACCGCGAACTGTTGCGCTTGTGACCTGCGCATCAGCAGGCATGACGATTGCAGCTGTCGCTGCAGCGAGCGCGAGACCGCTCGTAAACGATTTCCAATTGGTCATTATGTGTTCCCCTAAAGACCAGCGGCGGGATAAAAAGACAAACTCGGGAGGTCCCGCCAAGGTAAGCCCCGCCTTAACGCCGCTGTGTGACACTTCAACGACAAGAATGTCGCCTCTGTTCTGGTTTTTGGCGTTGCGGTATTTTCGCAACATGTCGCACAGAGGTGGTGGGAACTAAAACGTCAACGATCAACAAGGTGGCATACCCCGGATCACTTTGAATAATCTCTAATTTTTCAATAAATTCGCTCACGCACGTACAATACGCTCAATGGACGTTCACTTTGGTGTGATACACACTGTTTATAAACTAATGTTTCCGAGCGGAAACAAATTCTGAAAATTTCCGCGAACTGGTTAAATGTGTTCGCAAACGGGCTTCAGTTTTTCCTGTGAGTCGATAATGTCCCCCAAAATCGCAAACGCCTTCAGGCTTTTAACCGTGGTGACCTGCAAACATGATGCATTATTTTCATTCCCTGCGTGACAGGCCAACCCAAACCATGGGCCTCATTATAGGGATGTTTGTTTTATTGCGCTTAGTCAGCGTGATCCTGACACCGCTCAATCTGGGGCCCGACGAAGCACAATACTGGCGATGGGCCGACCACCTGGATTGGGGTTATTATTCAAAGCCCCCTCTCATTGCGTGGACGATTGCCTTCACAACATCTTTGTTCGGACAAGCCGAGTGGGCCGTTCGTTTTTTTGCGCCCATAGGACATGGCCTAGCGGCATTCTGTTTATTTCTACTTGGCAAGCAAGCCTTCGACACTCGTACAGGCGTATTAGCTGCGTTCATTTACCTCCTAATGCCCGGCGTATGGTTGTCTTCTGGCATTATCTCTACGGATGGCTTATTACTCCCCTGCCTGTGCGCAGGCTTGTTAATGCTGTGGCGACAGCGGGAAGACCCAAACTGGCTCCAGGGAGCCCTGCTAGGTTTGGCGATAGGAGTGGCGTTCTTAGCCAAATACGCTGCAATCTACTTCCTGTTGGGTGCTGGTCTTTTAGCTATTATAGATCCGCAAACGCGGCGTAGTTTGTTTCAAGTTTATTCTCTTGGAACATTACTCACATTGGTAGCAGTGATCGGTCCAAATCTTGCTTGGAACGCAGCCAATGATTTTGCGACAGTCAACCACACAGCAGACAACGCCAACTGGGAAAACTCCAGCTATAACCTCAGCCACTTTCCGAGGTTTTTGTTAGATCAAATGGGCGTATTCGGTCCTGTATCTTTCGTTCTATTGATGCTGGGCATGTTTTTTATTCTACCAAACACTGACAGTGAAAGCGCCAAGAAAGATCGGTGGTTTTTGTGCTTTGTCCTTCCACCACTGATCGTTATCGCGATTCAGGCCGTTATTTCTCGCGCTCATGCTAACTGGGCGGCAAGTGCTTATCCATCAGCTTCCGTCTTACTAGCTGCCTGGGCGTTAAGAGCAAATTGGAGCAAAGCGCTAAAAGCCGGACTCGCCCTCAACCTCGTCGCTGGTCTGTTTTTTGTCGTGCTGTCCGTTAATCCAAAACTTGCAGACGCAACCGGGTTTTCAAACGCATTCAAACGGGCGCGTGGCTGGGAAGAATCCGTTGACCGCCTCGTACTGGAGGCAAGGAACATCGGTGCGGTTGGTATCGTCTTCGATGAACGCGAAAACTGGCATGGTATGGACTATTATGGTCGCGACGTTGACAATCCGCCTGCGCACTACCTCTGGCGACGCCTCGACTCTCCACACGCGTTTGCTGAATCCCACGCCCCTGTTCCAGAAGGAACTGATGAGACATTAATGGTGGCGTCCATCCGTGAGTCTTTTAGACCATTAATGCGTGAGGATTTTAAGTCGTTTCAGTATGTTGGCCAATTCACGATCGCACTAGGCGGCGGAAAAGAAAGAACATTCTGCCTTCATAAAGCTAGCGGTTACAATCCCGTCCAACGCACACGCGCCTTTGAAATCAAGTTCAGAGGAGTCGTTGAGGCATGCGGCCCAGATCAGAATTAATGAATTTTGCGAGCTTGGATGTACAAAAAACTGTATTCTTCACAATGAAGATACGGTTTGCCACGTAAGAAGCTAACCAAACAATAGAACGCGGCAGGCTTAGTGCGTCGCTTCGTTTTTCCAGACCTCTTTTACACGGCGATCTCTGCCACAACCTGTCCGGTAGTAGCGATAGCGTAAAGGATTCTTTTTATAATAGTCTTGGTGATATGCTTCCGCGGGCCAGAATTGGTCATCCAAAATGATGGGAGTCACCACCGGCTCCAACAAAATGCCCGACTCTGACAATTTAGCTTTCGAACGTTCGGCAACTACCAATTCCTGCTCGTCAGACGCAAAGATAGCAGTACGATAACTGTCACCTCGGTCACAGAATTGCCCGCCTGGATCCGTCGGATCCACATGACGCCAGAAGTATTCTACTAATTCACTGTAAGAAACTTCAGCAGGGTTATAACGCACCTGAACGACTTCATAGTGGCCAGTATCCGTATAGGTCACCTGCTTGTAGGACGGATTGTCGACATGACCGCCAGCAAACCCCGAAATCGTTTCAACGACACCATCAACCTTGTCAAAATCTGCTTCGACACACCAGAAACAACCGCCAGCAAAAACTGCGGTCTTCGTGTCTTCGACATTAACAGGCGCACTAGCCTTTTCCGCCGAGGAGGGCGAACAAGCTGCTAGCGTCAGGAATGTGGCGGCGAGTAATTTGTAGCGTTTCATCATAATGCCAGTAAGCCATTGCTCTTAGAAATTACAACCAGCTCGCGCACTTTCTCACACTCAATTGACTTTGTGTGAGCCAACTTCTTGCAAATTTATTCTTTGAGTTTTTCAGCCGTTCGCCGCAATTGGTTCCGGTCGACGCACTTTTTCTTCACCGGCCCCATCTTCTCCGAAAAGTTCCTTTTCAAGAGACGGCGATTGGGTCCCAGGGAAAAAACGATTGACCATCCGCTTGCGCCAACGCCCCATCTTTTCTGGGGCAGCGAGCCAGACAGGGGTGACCACCAATGTGACAAAAGTTGAAAAACCAAGCCCATAAACAATCACAGTTGAAAGTGGCACCCACCATTCCGAAGCAGGCCCACCTTGCGCTATAGTTCCCGCTCCGAAATTGATATTCAACTGAACGGTCATAGGCAGCAGACCGCAAATTGTTGTGCCTGTGGTCAATAAAATTGGACGCAGGCGCTGAGATGCTGTCCGAATAGCAGCGTCCTGCGCATTACCAGACTCTGCATAAAGGCGTTGGAAGGTGTCGATCAGAACAATGTTGTTGTTCACAACGATACCCGCCAACGCAACAACGCCAGTCCCGGTCATGATGAAAGAAATATAGTCCAAGCCAATTTGCAGGCCAATCAGCACGCCAACAGTTGAGAGAATGACCGACGACAACGTTAGTGCGACATGGTAGAAGTTGTTAAACTCCCACAACAAAATCACTCCCATCATAAAGAGCACGCCGAACGCAGCCGCCTGGAAAAAAGCTCCTGCATCTTGTTGGTCTTCCGCAGACCCTTCAAACCCAACATCAACAGTTTCAGGAAAAGACTGTTGCGCCAGCCATTTTGAAATCTCAGCAACTTTGATGTCGCCCGTCCCCGCTTCGGCTGCATTCGCACGAAGCGTGTAGATTCGTTTGCCGTTACGACGATCAATCTTGTCCAACCGTGGCGCAGGCACGCGTTCAACAAAGGTGGATATTGGCGTTGGCCCTGATGGTGTGGCAAGCTTTAGGGAATCTAATGTTTCCAGCGACCGAACTTCGGCAGGGAGTCTCACGCGGATATCGACTTCATCGCGCGCATCATCCGGGCGATATCGCCCGACCAAAATACCGTTTGTCACCAATTGTACGAGACCGCCGACTTCAGCAACACTCGCGCCATACTGTGCGGCGCGTTCACGGTCCACTTCAAGTCGCCACTCCGTTCCCGGAAGCGGACGCGTGTCTTCAATGTCCACCAGCCCATCCATTGAGTCGAGCTTGGCGCGGACTTGATTAGTGACATCCAGCAACGCCGCCTCATCATTAGATGTCACAACAATCTGAACATCCTTACCAGTAGGTGGCCCCTGTTCGAGTTCTGCAACTTCGATATGTCCGCCGACAAAACTTGATAGGCGGTCACGTATATCTTGCTCAACGAGCTTTCCATCCACACCTGGCGCATTTGAGTCCACATCTACGAGGATGCGCCCAATGGTGTCGATTGGAATGGATCCGGTGCCATCACCAAAGCTTTGGGAACCAGCGCCCTTCCCAGATGTCGTAGAGATAGCTGTGACACCCTCAACGGATAGGATCAGGTCTTCAGCCCGGCGTACAATTTCATACTCTTCATCAGCAGAAATGTTTCCTTGCGCGCCGACGTAAACAAATAACTGCTCAGGCTCCGCATCAAGGAAGAAAACTGACTTGTGTTGCGTGCTGCCAAACCAGAAAAACACCCCGATCATCACAGCAATAACCGTCAATGTGACCTTGATAGGACATTGAATCAGGCCCGCAATGAGGCGCGCATAAAAACCAATAAAACCAGGCGCTCTTAACGGATCGCCGTCTGCCCCGGATAAATCTCTCAAAGCTTCGTCGTTTTCAGCAGAACTTTTTGCCCGACCGCCAACGACACTTCCCAATACCGGCAAGAAAATCAAAGCCATCAGCAAAGAAGACACAAGCACGAATATCAACGTTATCGGCAGATAGCTCATGAATTTTCCGGCGATGGAGTTCCAGAAAAGAAATGGTAGGAACGCTGCTAATGTCGTGGCATTTGAGGCGACAATCGGCCAGAACATGCGTTTGCCGGCCAGACCGAAAGCTTCTGCTTTGTCTAACCCTTCAGCCATTTTTCTATCGGCGTACTCAACAATAACGATAGCGCCATCAACCAGAATACCGACCGCAATCAGCAACCCGAACAACACCATCATATTGACTGTGTACCCAGCCAATCCAAGCCACAAGAAACCCATCAGGAAACTAGCGGGAATTGAAATTCCAACCAGCATCGCAGAACGCAACCCAAGCGCCGCCACGACAATAATCATCACCAGAACAACAGCCGTGATAATCGAGCTTTCTAAAGTCCCTAGCTGGTCGCCAATCGTCTTGGACTGATCGGACGTTATCTCCACTTCCACAGTTTCCGGCCATGTCGACTGGAGTTTCTCCAATTCCACACGAACAGCATCGACAGTATCGAGAATATTGGCGCCAGAGCGTTTGATGATCTCTACGGCAACCGCCGGGCGCCCGTTAAATCGGGCATAAACTTCACGGTCTTTGAACGTGCGCCGGATTTCGGCGACATCCTGCAGACGCACAATCGCATCACCATTTCGGCGTAGCGGTAGATTAAACGCATCTTCCGCCGTTTCTATCAAACCTGGTATCTTAACAGAATAACGGCCCTCGCCCATGTCGATACGGCCAGCGGGGATAAGGCGGTTGTTTGCCTGGATGGTGTTAGAGATTTCCTGATAGGAAATATTGTACGTTTCCAGCTTCACCGGGTCGACAATAATCTCCAGCACTTCTTCGCGTTCGCCGTTTATGTTGGCTTCAAGCACACCTGGAATAACTTCTATCGTGTCTTGAAGCTCACGTGCGAGGCGATAGAGCCCTCGCTCTGGCATGTCCCCATACAAATTGACGATAGCGACCGGCGTTAGAGATGTGTTGGCTTCCTGGATGACCGGCTCACGGGTGTCATCCGGATACTCGCGTTTCGCCATATCAACTTTTTCGCGAACATCGACGAGCGCCTGTTCAATATCGGCCGTTATTTCAAATTCAAGAAAGATCTGTGCGGCGCCATCTAAAGCCGCCGCATCCATCCGTTTTAAGCCTTCAATGGACTGTAATTCCGTTTCGGTCGGCCGAATGAGCAGACGTTCAGCGTCCTCAGGCGAAATACCTTCAAGAGGAATGACAACCGTTACAAACGGAACCTGGATGTCCGGCTGAGCTTCCTTTGGCAGTTTAGAATATACGACAACGCCAGCGATCAGCGCACATACCAAAACGGTAAGCACCATCCTCGCACGATTGATTGCGCCGTCGATCAACGGGTCCATCAGGTGGATTCCTCTTCGGCCACAGCCTCTACCTTGAGGCCCTCCTGAACGTAGTCCTGACCCTGCACAATGATGCGCGCTTCATCGGGAAGTCCGCCAACCCAAACTCCGGCGTCATCGCTATCCACAATTTCCACCAGAGCGAGCTGCACCAGTTCGTCTGGTCCGACGTAACGGACACCTGGCGCTCCTTCATCGGAATATACGATAAGCGCTGGTGAAATATGATGCGCCAGACCCTCGCCAATCTGAATGCGCACATCAGCGGACTGCCCGGCAGGTAGAACCCCGTCCTTATTCTCTAAGGCTACTTCTAAGCGGTAAGTGCCCGTGGCCTCATCAGAGGAGGAAGCCACATAACGCACCCTGCCAAGAATAATTTGTGAGTTCTTGCCCAGGCGCGCAATAGCCTCAGCGCCTGCTTGCAATAATCCGGCATATTTTTCAGACATGTCTGCGGAAACGACCAATGGGTCCAGGTCCAACACCTGGCCACAGGCAGCCCCTGGTGTCAGGAAGTCGCCTACTTCAGCTTGTCTTACCTCAAAAACCCCAGAGAAAGGCGCCCTGATACGTGTCTTGGAAAGTTCAATCTCAGCAGTTTCCAACGCAGCTTTAGCCGTATCCAGTTTAGCTTTTGCTGAGAGCTTTTGGTTTGGCGGTTTCCATCCCTGCTCTACTAATTGGGCTGTCGCTTCATAATCAATGCGTGCCGTTTCCAGCGATGCGCGGGCTTCATTCACTCTGGCTTGTCTGCTCGCCACTTCAATCTGACAAAGCACATCGCCTTTATTCACGAGCTGACCTTCTTCGGCGCCAACGGAAACCACCACGCCTGTTGTTTCAGCTTTGACGCTTACGACGCGTGCTGGCTCCGAACGCCCTTTGAAGGTTAAAAATATTGGATGCTGCTTGGCATAACTCTGACGAACGAGTACCTTAATATTGTCTTTGGAAGACGACCGCTTTTCAGGCACCGGTTTATCAAGAGTTGGCACTGCGCTGGGAGACGCCACAGGAATGCGATCATTTGCGTCGCCATCCGATTGCGTCATCATACGTACTGCAAAATACAGTACGAAAGCTGCAAGAATACCTAATGCGATTTTCATGGACCGTGACATGACACGGGCGTCCTTTCCATAGTCGGGCTCGTTATGCAAACCGATAACAAGCAGCCTCCAGACGAGGGTTCATGATAAGCAAGGCATCCAATTTTGCGCCGCAATTGTCCAGACAATACGCCAACAAGGTTACAGAACGACGTAGGCACACCCCGAAAATCGCGAATTACCACGAAGCTTTTCGTTAACACGCATTTTCAATCATGTTGTGTCTAGAATGAGGTTTGCCAACTCTAAACCCACACTTTAGATGCAAACTTGTTGCAAACTTTTGCTCATGCCCCTAGCTCATGACTGAAAGTTTTTTAGCGCTAAGCTTGCGCTGAACCAAATTCCTCCCAGGGAGTCTCCACATGGATGCGGCTGATCCAAAGTCTGTTACGCCTGCAAAGCCTGCAAATCCGAATGCGCCGACCGAAGAAACAGTGTTGTCCGTACACCACTATACGGACCGACTCTTCAAGTTTCGGCTGACCCGTCCAGCTCACTTCCGTTTCCGCTCAGGTGAGTTTGTCATGATCGGCCTTTACCGTGACAATGGCAAGCCATTGCTGCGCGCTTATTCTGTCGCTTCCCCTTCTTGGGATGAAGAACTGGAGTTCTACTCCATCAAGGTGCCTGACGGTCCGCTCACTTCCCGCCTTTGCGACATTAAGCCTGGAGATAAAGTGCTGCTTGGTCGCAAGCCGACAGGCACGCTAGTCCACGACGCACTGGTTCCAGGCAAGCGACTCTATTGTTTCTCTACGGGAACCGGTTTTGCACCGTTTGCATCTGTCGTCCGTGACCCTGAAACGTATGAAAAATTTGACGAAGTGATTGTCACTCACACTTGCCGTGAAGTGGCCGAACTAACCTATTCTCAGGAAATCGTTGAAGATACGCTGAACCACGAATTTCTAGGCGAACTCGCACAGGGCAAGCTACGTCGCTACGCGACATGTACGCGCGAAGACTTCCCGTACCAGGGGCGTATAACGGATCTCATCAGATCCGGTAAAATGTTCGAAGACCTGGGCGTACCGCCACTCAATCCTGAATCTGACCGGGTGATGATCTGTGGATCTATGGCCATGCTTCAGGACACAAAGCAGTGCTGTATTGACGCCGGATTGACAGAGGGATCAAACGCATCTCCGTCTCAATTTGTCATCGAGAAAGCCTTTGCTGGCTAAGCGACCTCTTCCTGATCGCCTGTCTCCACCGCGATCAGTTTTGACAATTGTTCAACCAGATCTTCCTGCCGCACGGGCTTGTCTATGCATGCCTGTGCGCCAGCTTCGATAGCATTTGCAACCTTGTCTGGTGTTGAATTGGGGATCGCAAAAATAATCGGTGTTTCTTTACGATTGGATTGCTTTTCCCATTCACGAATTTTCTGTGTCGCGGTCAGACCGTCCATAACGGGCATGTGGTAATCCATCAGGATTGCATGGAATGGCTTATATCGGACCGCTTCGATCGCCTCTTCGCCGTTCTCCACATATTGAACATCAAGGTCGAACGCATTCGCCATCAAATCCAATACTCGCTGATAAAGCGGATTGTCTTCGGCAATCAGCACCGACATACCTTCAAGCCGAACTGCCGGCGCCAATGCTTCAACACGGTCGGCAATTGAGCCTAGTCCGCCGTCTGTATTGTCACGCTCTACTTCATACGTCAGTGGCACTTCCAGACGCACCAAGCGCTCGCCTTCCAATGTCCTACGGATCTCAATTGAGCCTTTCATCAACTTGATAAGGCGCGTCGCGATCGCCACTGACAAACCAGCAGCACCGCCTACGTATGCCTTTTCATCCGTGATGACTTCGTCGATTTCAAGCGAGTGTCCGGCCCCATCTGTCATGCTGAACTGAAAAAGGGCTAAACCTTCCTCGCTTTGCTCTACATCTAACTCTAACTCAATGATGTAGTTCTCGTTTCTCTCAACCGCGTCATTCACAAGACTTGCGACAATGTCTCGGATGCGCGCGCTGTCGCCCCTGTAGATGGCGTCCACCGTTGGCGACCGGGTGACTTCAAGCTCAACGCCACGCCTCGCAGCAAACTCAGTTTCTATGTCCAGACAGCCGGTAATTAATTCGCCCAAATCAAATGGTTGCAGGTCAAATTCGACTTGTTGAGCCCCCAAGCGTGCATAATCCTGCGTGTCATTCATTAGATCGAGTACGATGCGAGAGGAAGCTTCAAGCATCTCGATCAGTGCCGTTTGATGCTCATTCATGCCTGAACTTTTCAAAGCAGACGTGACATTCAACATACTTTCGATAGGTCCGCGGACATCACTTGCCACGCGCTCAATAAGAGCAGATTTGGCCACATTAGCGGCGCGCGCACGCTGCTCGGCAGCTTCAACCATGAGATTGGTTCGTCTGACAGATGTAATGTCACGCAAAGATCCGACGACACGGATTAGATTTCCGTTGTCATCCAGCTCACGTCTGGTTACGGAGGCCACCCATATTTCGCGCCCTGCAGGATTAATCATCCTGTGTGTGACACGGAAAGGCGCGCCAATAGACATGTGACGCTTCCATTGCTCTATCACATTGGCTCTATCAGCCGGGTGCACCACATCAAACACATGCTTGGAGAAAAACTCAAAGTCCGGCTCAGTGTCGTGAAAAGCCCTCCAGTCGCCTTCAAGCTTGTGGGTTTTGCTGACAAAATCCAGCTCCCAGACCATCATCGACGTCATACCGAGAGCAAAACTCATGCGGGATTTAGACAGCTCGATTTCTTTCTGGGTTTCGACCATTTCCGAGATGTCGTTGTGCGCGAGGATGATCCCGGAAATACGGCCTTCGTGGTTACGCCAGGGCGTTGCTGTCCAGTTGAGCCATACTTGTTTGTTCTGAACAAACGCCTGCGTACAACGTTCGTGAATAGATTCGCCTTTAAGCACTTTGGCGAATGATGATCGCATACTGGAACAGGAAAAGTCCTGTAATTGATTAAACCGCAAGCCCACGACATCTGTCTCAGCGATACCTGTCGATTTCATCCATTCGCGACTGACAGCAAGAACCCTCAGATCATTGTCCAGGATGACCATTTCGACCGGCGCATATTCCATCAGCGCGCGTGTGGATGTCTTCGACGCCATTGCCGACTTGATCGCATTCGTGACATCAGTTCTGTCGACAGCCACGCCCTGCAATCCGGTAATCTCACCATTGATGCCACGAATAGGCGCACCGGCAATCTCGATACGCTTGCGTTGTCCATCAGCTACCTCAAGCATGAGATGTAACGACAGCGCTCGCCCGGTCGCATAACTGTGTTCCAGCGCACGATTGAGCTTGTTGATGTCCGATTGCTCCAGTTTCTCGCAAAACTCGACAAAACTTGGCAATCCAGCCGCCTCGTCAAACCCGCACAGTCTGTACATCCCCGCAGACCAATGGGATTCCTGCGCGCGAACCATCCGCCAGGCGCCAATACCGACAAGCGTTTCTAGACGCGAAAGTTTGTCGTCAGCTTCATTGCGCTGTTTTTCGACCGCATCCAGATCGGTCAGGTCACGCGCGCTGAGATAAATTGCATCCTCGGCTTCTCTGTAGAATGACGCGCATAGCGCTCGTACTTCCCGTCCCACCTGTATGACAAAGTGCATGTCGCCAAGTGTCTCGCCGATCCCGAGCTTCATTACCGCTGTTTGAATACGCGAGCGGTCAGTTTCAACGATATGAGCAAATAAAGAGGCGTCGTCCGCACCACCCGCCGGGCCCACGACCTTACGATAGGCAAAGTTGGCGCGTATGACGCGGCCTTCACCGTTCAGGATCACAAACAGATGCTCTACGGAATTAAAAAAGTATTCCAAAGCACCCGAACTTGGGACGTGAGACACCATACTGTCGTGCTTATTTCTGTTCTACCAACACACCTCTGACCCACGCTATCGTGAGGGGAGTTAACAAATCCGTTAGCAAAAGCAATTTGTACAAGCGTCAAATTTCAATGTTAATTGGCGCATCATTGTAGGCTTGCTTCATTTCTTGAGTATTGTTGATAAAATCATCAAATAACCGCCAGTTATCCTTTTCCGCAATGTCTTCCCAAATCGTCTCAACATCTTCTACAAGCAGTGTTGTTGGGGAATTTTTCTGGAAATATTCCCTCTCTAGGCGGTTTTGATTATGCGGCGTGCGCGACAGAATTCTTTCGCGCAAGTTCAAAAACGAACTATCTTTATAATGAACCCCGAGCGGACTTTGCTCAATTCGCCCGGTATCAGCGCAAAACCAGTCAAAGAAAAATTGTTCCCAGCCCACACGAGACTGTGTCATCCACGCCAACAAATCAGAGACGAACACACCGTCATCATCAAAATTTGTTTCTTTTAAGCCAAGCCGACGGTGAAAATGAAAATGCAGGCTTTTCTTATAATAGTCCGCATACTGATTAAGGACCTCAACCAGCTTATCTTCGCTGGCAAATTTCAACAAACACCCCGCGAGTTGCTGCAAGTTCCAAAGCCCCACTGATGGCTGGTTTGCAAATCGATAGCGGCCACCCTGATCAAAGTACGCAGCGACAAAGTCAGGGTCTGAGTATGGCAGAAAGCGATAAGGCCCATAATCAAAGCTCTCGCCCGTAATGACCATGTTGTCAGTGTTCATCACACCATGGACAAACCCTGCGGCCATCCAGGATGCAACCATGTTGGCTGTGACGGCGCTGACCTGGTCAAAAAAGGCGATTGTCACATCAGCAATTGGCTCATCCAGATTGATGTCGGGATAATATCTTTGTGCGCAATAACGGATGAGTTTTTCGATGCCGTCATAGTTTTCCATCACTCTGAGGCGCTGGAATGTCCCAAAGCGTATATGGGAGTGGGATAAACGCACCAACACTGACGATCGTGTCGGACTTGGCTCATCGCCACGATAAAGTTGCTCGCCAGTTTCAATCAGATTGAGCGATTTGGAAGTGTATACGCCTTGCGCCTCCAGATATTGGGTGGCCAATACCTCGCGCACACCGCCTTTTAGTGTCAGACGTCCATCCCCATCACGCGAAAACGGCGTGCGGCCTGAGCCTTTGGTTCCAAGATCTAGCAGTCTTCCCCGATCATCTTCTAACTGGGCGAACAAAAACCCGCGACCATCTCCGATTTGCGGATTGTAAGCGCCAAATTGATGCCCGTGATAGGCTAAGGCCTGGGGTGATTTCAGATTGTCTTTGAGCGGTGTAAATTTTCCGAAATGCGCAATGCGCTCATCAGCTGTTAGCTCGCCTAGTCCGATACGGTCCAACCATTCCTGATTGGAATATCGAAGCGTGTGCGAGGGAAAATCGCATGCATCCACCTCAAACGCGACAACATCTGCAAATTCCAATATATCTTTGCGAGGAACATATATTGTTGTTTTATTGCTATTTTTTGTCATAATTCAAAGTTGTTTTGCAGCCGAAATGCGCTTAAAATGTCCCCCATTGTTACAGGGAATGTCCGGGGCGTCTTCCTGTCAGTCTTACCGAATTTTTCCAGGTGATCATACCGGTCGTGTTTGGCGGATCAAATCGCTCCCAGTGCGCGTCCAACGACCCTACCAGCTTCGGAAATAGCTTCACGTGCAGAGGCGGACACCGCTGTGGTATTGAAAAATCCGTGCATTTGATTGGGATAGTCCCGCTCAGTCACGCGTATGCCATGACTGGCTAAGCGCCCGGCAAACGCCCGCCCCTCATCTCGCAAAGGATCCCATCCCGCGGTCAGCACATGCGTGGTCGGCAATCCAGTCACATCTTCTGCAAACAATGGCGAAATGCGCGGCTCCATCGGATCCTGCCCCTCTGGCAAATAAGCATCTCGAAACAACTCAAAGAATGTGGGTGAGAAAAACGACCCTTCCTGAAACTTGAGCCCCTTTTGACGAATGTCTGCAAATTGCGCGAGCGGATAAATCAGCAACAGGAATTTCACCCCGAATTGCGGATCGTTCTTGAATGATTGCGCTATGTGGATCGCCAAATTGCCGCCCGCGCTATCGCCCCCGACCGCCAGACGGGTTGGGTCCACGCCCCATTTTTCCGCATTATGCGCTGCCCAGCCATACGCGGCGACAGCATCATCATGGGCCGTTGGAAATTTGTGTTCCGGCGCAAGGCGGTAGTTCACACTGAGAACGCGGCAACGCGATGCGTCCGCGATACGGCGACAAATACTGTCAAAGCTTTCAATGTCGCCCAGAACAAATCCGCCGCCATGAAGATAAACCAGTCCCGGACCAGGCGGCACGCCCGCCGCCAAAGGCGTATAAGCGCGCGCCTCAATCTTGGCGCCAGCCCCGTCAATGACCAGGTCCTCCGTATGCGCCATATCGGGAACGCCGGTCTCAATCGCCTTGGCCGCATGCGCAAACCCTTGTCGCAGCGTGTTGATCTGCGCATTCCAGTCAACATTCAGCCGCGGCGGCTTAACGCCAAACAAATCCCAAATATTTTCGCGATTGCTGTCGCTCATGGAACATCCCTTCCCCCATACTCTCGGCAACCGCCTACTCTCGATATCGGGATCGGCTGATCCTCAAACAAGATGTTTGAACTTACAGCTTTGTAAGCCAGTTGTGCCTTAGGCTATCCGATTGTCGAAAACACGCTTGGGTCGACTTGTGAATTCCACATGCGCGCTTTTGTATCCGCAGGAAACGATCTGACTTCTGTGATAATTGTCTTTCCCAAGGCGCAGATATCAATTCCATCAGCTGCGTCGATCAGCGCATCCGGTGTGGAAAGGTCCGCTCCGGTCTGCACTTGCGTCTGCAACAGTTTCTGAACCTGTGGGTCCGCCATCATTTTAAACGCCAGTGTCTGAACAGCCTTCATGTCGTTTTCAGTGAACGTCGTTAGTTCACGCGGAGATGTTTTGCCAGAATGGATTGCCTGAAGCGCCCAAAGGTTGGCGCGCATGCCCCATTTGTAAACCGGGCCATCATAAACGCTATAGGTTTTAACAAGGTCCGGCGAGTTGGCGATCCGTTGCAGCGTTTTCGGATCACAGGTGTTGCCGCCTACCTTCGTCAACAGATCGAGACCGTCTTCAAACAATACGAGCGCCTCGTCCATATACTTCGGGTCAGACCGATTGAGATGCTGGTAATTTGCCATGAGGTAACCAACCGACCAGGTTTCGATTTCCTCAACCAACTCATCCCGCTTTTCCCCCGCAATCGCTCGCTCGGCCATGGCGATCATCATTTTGGCGTGCCCTTTGGGGTCTTGCCTTTGAATCTCAGCTAACACAGCGCTGGTCGCTTCGTCCGGGAAACCATACGCGTTTAAAAGACCAGCGGCTTCAGGTGCGGACCGTCCGGCGACCAATTGAGCTATCGCGGCTGGCTTTTTAGAAGAAGATCCCGTGGGAAACAGTAATACAGCGGCTGCGCAGACAACCACCACAACTGCGACCAGCGCATACCACAGCATATCGCCCTGATTGCCGTTGTAAGGTTTGCCCCCAGTTGCATCAAATCCCATGACAGTCGAACCGTTTAAAACTTAAGTCTGGCCACACACTAATGAGATGGAAATTGCCGAATGGTTACGGTGAACAAAAATTTAGTGTGCGGCGCCATAAAGATTTCACATCTTTATTCTAATATTTCCCAATAGTAAGATGTTATCTTGCTTGTTTCAAACATTAAGAGGGTGCGAAATTGCGGCGATTATCGAAAATGATGAAATCGCCCTCCAGTCCAGGAGGGCCGATCTGTGCTCCCTGGCAAGTGCCCGGCTGTATCTGATCACCACACAATTAGACATGTCGTCGTGCGCATGACGCCTTTAAGGGGCCGCATGCTTGACGACTTATAGCGTCGCAAAAAACGACGCAGCAGCATGTTTGGAGTTACCAAATGGGCAGGCTGACCCTGCCTCGTTTTGCGCCCATGCAGGTCAAAACAGGCACGCCGAATCCGCTTTTGACATTTCTGGCGGGTTCGTTTGCGGAACAGATCGCGTCTTTGTGGCCTTCGCCGCATGAAGCGTTTCTGACACTTCCAACCGCACGTCGTCACGCATGTGCGATGGTGCTCGCTGGGCTGTGCCCAGGCGCGCCATTTGAACCAAAACGCCTTGCGGTTTGGTTGTCGCACGAACGTGACAGCGCGATTGCAGACGCTTTCACAGATGGCGAGCCGTCTCATGGTTTCATGAAAATGCTCAGCCGTATGGGTGAGATCGTCTGGGAAGCAAATGATTATCGTCACTTCATGGCGTTGTTTCTGGACCCAAACGCAAATCGCGTTCTGCGTCACATGTCAGAGATCACGCCCAAGACGTTTTCACCGCTTGCTTCATTGCCACAACCTTTGCGCCAAGCTGGGGTGTTGCAATTTATACAAAATGATCAGGCGGCAAGAGACCTTGCGCTTGCACATGACGCAGTTTTGCGTCACCGCCCCCGTCAGGATGCGGTTGACAGGATCACTCGCTGGACACGTGCAAAGTCTCAAAAAAGCCTGTTCAGCAAGGCTGCAGAAGACGTCTATCCGGATGTCTTCGACACACCGACTGCGCCGCCTGATTTGCCACCGCCATTCGGGGTGGTTCGCTCACGTGGCGCCTTGAAAGCCCTGGCTTTGGAATTTTCCAACTGTCTGAGGGACTACATTGAGTGCGTTTCACGCGGTCACATGGCGGTCTATGCATGGCGTGGCAATGTTAAAGCGGCTGTCGCCCTCACCCGTGGGGTTGGCGGATGGCGTCTAGCTGAGGCCGAAGGCGACAAAAACAGTCCATTGGACGAGACCACATTGAAGGACATCGTCCAAACTGTTCGGTCAGTTGGCGTGTTCACAGGTCCATCCATGTGCACACTGTCTCGCCGTCTGAACGAGCATGCGGAAGACAGGTGTTATGATATTATCGGGGACACGTATTCCGACCAACTTGAGTTGGGTGACCTGTGGTCATGACAGCGCAAAGAGACGCACCGTCAACATAAGTTGGCGGTGCGTTTTTTTGTTTTGAATGTTTTTCAGCACTCACTCGAAAGTGAAATCTGCGCTTTTTCCTGTCAAAAATACTAATTTTTAAATCTATTGTCTTAGGATCTTCATCCAAACAGAGATGAATATATCTTTTGGGTCATCAGGGACGATGAATGATTATGGAAACAGAAGCCGATCGTCACGAGCAGATTTCGGTACTCTTGGAAGTTGAAGGCGACATCGTCTTTTTGATGCGACAACTTCACGATGGCGCGCCGATTACATACAAAGAAGCCAATGAGCGTTTCACCGATGTTCACGTAAACGCCGCCTGGACTGATTTGACGCCGCTTGCCAATCTTGCCGACACAATCTGGTCCGAGCTGGATGGCGCCGAACCTGAAGAACCACTATCAGACGATCACCGTGTTTCTTTCCGCAAGCATCTTATCACTTACAAATTTCTGTTGAGCCGCCTGATGGGCGATTATCAGCCAGAGATTGACGCCGCGATGGCCAGCTGAGGAAAAGCTGGCCTTTCGGGAGCAGGCATATCGCCTCGGTATCTTTTTAAGGTATCGAGGCGAAGTCATTTTCGGTCAGGATTACAGCCGCCGCGCACCTGACTCGATCTCAGAATGCGTCTGTGGAGTGAGCAAAATATACTGATCTGTGCCAACGTCCGCGACATATAGCGGTTCGTCAATTTTAGCAGGATCATACCCTTGGGCGACCAATTCGGTTTTCACAAACTTGAAGGTGCCTGTCGTCTCAACCGCCCTGCGAATACGCAGAAACACCGGACGGGCGTATTCGGGTAATTCCGCTGATACAGCGCGCCAAACAGCTTCCAGACTGAAGTCATCTGTGACCGTCAGCGCGGCCATTCCGGCTTTGCCCTCATGACCGGTCACCGCCACGCCATAAACGTTGGCAAGTTCCACGCCTTTGACCTGCGAGAGCACTTCACTGACTTCATTGGTTG
The DNA here is from genome assembly GCA_964342355.1 of uncultured Hyphomonadaceae bacterium. Lineage (GTDB taxonomy): Bacteria > Pseudomonadota > Alphaproteobacteria > Caulobacterales > Hyphomonadaceae > Hirschia. Next base: position 129,616 of record CAYFFG010000006.1, on the reverse strand, counting down.
ACGCGTTCTCAGCTTTCCATCGGAAAGTGTCGCCCATCCTGTCGACGAAATAGATGTAGCCATCTTCATCCAGCCGCATGAGATCGCCCGTGCGGAAATAGGTGTCGCCTGCCTCAAAGACGTCATTCAGGATTTTCGACTTGTTCTGCTCTTTGTCGCGATAACCCTCAAATCGAGTGCGCGCGACCTGTGCCGAAATCAGCCCGATTGCTTCGCCCGGCTCATTTGGCTCCACGGGCATGCAAAACCCATCTTCGCCGCGCAAAGGTGTTTCGTCATTTAGATCAACCCGAATGAAGCGGGTCGTGACCGTCTTTTTCAGGATTGGCGGAATGCGTCCAATCGCACCAACTTTGCTGTCCAGATTGATCAGGCTGACATTGCCCTCAGTTGCGCCGTAAAACTCATAGACGCGCTTAATGCCGGTTCTGTCCGTCATCGCGCGCCAGACATCGCCGCGTAACCCATTGCCAAAGCATTTAACGATGGAATGACGTCGCTCATACTCACTCACCGGCGCGTTCATAATGTAACGGCACATCTCGCCAATATAGACAAAGGCGGTCGCGCCCTGCTCTGTCGCGCTTTTCCAGAAACTGCTGGCGGAAAATTTGCGCTCCAGAATAAGCGCCGCACCTGTTGTCAGCGCTGATCCGACACCCACCAGTCCGCCGGTCGCATGATAAAGCGGCAGTGTGAGGAACACTCTGTCGGATGGTCCCATCTTTGTTGGAACGGCCAGGCTGCGCATCATGCTTTGACAGCGCGCATGCGTCATCCGCGCAGCTTTCGGAAGACCTGTCGTACCTGACGTGTAGATGTAAAGCGCGACATCGCGGCCGGATACCCCTTTGCGTCTGCTCTTATCCGGGCGCAGTGCCGACACCGGCTCCAGCGCACCGTCCAGATCATTGTAGAACTCGTTTGCTTCGCCCAGCACCCAAACTTCTGGGGTAGATTTCAGATCGTCAGTCGCCGTTTCATACAAGCTGATCTGATTGGAATTCATCACCAGCAATTTGGCTTCGGCGATATCAATACAATGCGCCAGCGAATGACCTTTGAGCTGATTATTGATCAGCGCAGTGCGAACGCCAATCTTGGTCATGCCAAGCCAAAATGCGATATAATCGGCGCAGTTTTCCATAAACAGCGCCGCGCAATCTCCTTGCCGGAGCCCCTGAGATATCGCCCAGTTTGCAAATTTATTGGCGCGTTCCTCCAGCGTGCGATAAGTCAGGTCGGCGCCTTCAAAAATGATCGCAATATTGTCGCCATGCGCATCCGCAACCCGTTCAAAATCATCCGGAACAAGGTTGTCGCTATCAGTTGAAATGTCAGAGATGCGCCTGAGAATGGCCAGGAGGCCCGCAGTGTACACGAAATCGCTACGTATGCGCTCTAATAAGTTCATTCGACTGTCCATGCCATGCCGCTACACACAACCAATTATAAGTCCAGAATATCACGGCGGACTTAATTTAGATTGAAATTAAATGGCGCTTTGTTAACCACGGAACTCCTTGCTCTTAACAACGGAACATGACTTGCACAGGCAAGCGTTTACCGAACTGGTTAGCAACACACATTTGATTCAGGAAAGCCCGCCGCCTTCATGCGTATCCGCCCCGTCACACAGGACGACTATCCAGCGCTGAACAGACTCCTGTCGGATGTCTGGTTTCCGACACGCTCGATGGCGGGATGGGCATGGCTTTTGGAACAGAACCCGCACCAAGGTGACCGCCCGTCAGGTTATGTGGCGTGCGACACGCAAAACACGATTTTAGGTTTTTTAGGCGCAACGGGCGTGGAACTCGTCAACCAGCGTGAAACGCTTTATGCGACGAGCGGGCATTCTGTCGTCGCCGCCCCACAAACACCGGGCGCAGGCGTATTATTGCTGCGATCATTATTGCAATCCGACTTTGGAACAGCCGCCTACACACTCAACAATAATGCGCTGGTACAACCAATCTACGACCGGTTGGGCGGACTGCCTTTAAGTCCGCAGACGGCGGACACGACGCTTAACTGGATCACCAATCACTCTCTCTTGGCGAAAGCCGGGTTCTACCGGCGTTACCAACGCCTGCGCAGTTTTAAAACCGCACGGAGCCAAGGCGAACAGTTTGCCCGTTTTGAATTGCCTGACCCAGCATTTTCGCCGTCCGCCAATCATGTGAAACCATGTGCTTTTCCGTTCCACGACTGTCCGGATTTGGCGCATTTCTGGGAACGGCTTTCGTCCAGCGAACCATTTTACATGCGAAGAGACACAGCTGCGCTCAAATGGCGGTTTTCAAATCCGGATCAAACACTTGATCCAATCATGTTTGTGTTTGATCGTGGAAATGGCGTTGAAGGTTGGCTCATTGCCCAGGTCTCCAAGGAGACCGAAATTTCAGCGCCTATCCTGACTATTGTCGATCTCATTGCATTAGATGACGCTGTGCAATCAGCTTATCCAACGCTTGTCAGCACCGCCATTGAGGCGTCAAGGCAAATGCGGTTGCAGCGCGTGCAATTACCGTTTGCAGACAAAGCCACGATAAATGCGCTCAAACCACTGCTAAAATCATCGAATATTCACAAAGGGCATATTCACGCCCACGCCAAATTCCATCAAAATACAGATACTGACATGCTGGAGCGGAATTGGCGGTTGACGCCATTCGATGGTGATTTCACTTATTGCCTGCGACAGCCCCCGATAGTTTGATTTTTAAACGCCTTGAATTGCTGCGAGGACGCTTTGGACCGCATTGACTTCTCCAGCCCTGAATTTCTCCACACGCCACAAAACTTCCTCATCGACCTTGCCGGGAAAGGCCCGGTCGTAGAGACACGCCTGAACGGCTATGGCAGAGCCAAACTCATTACAAGCAAAGATGCGATTATCGACTTTCTGAAAAGTCCGCACAGATTTATCGCTGACGCAGAAAAAGCCAATCGTGCGCCTATTAAGCGTCCCGGCGACGCTAGCCGGATTTACAACGGCTATGCTGACTTCCTGTGGCTTAAAGATGGAGACGCGCACAAGCATGATCGCATACCGCTAGACGCTGCTTTTTTGAACTACAGCATAAGCGCGCTGCGCCCTCATATCGCTGAACATGCGCAGTCGGTTATTGGTCAGATGAACACAAACCAGGCTGATCTTGTGCGCGACTTTGCAGCGCCTTTCGCCATTTTATCAATTCTTGAGCTACTTGGCGTTGCTCAAGGTGATCAAGACGCGCTGCTTGGATATTGCCTACAGCTCGTCCGCCCTAAGGCGGTTTTGAAACACGCCGCACAAAAAAAAGCGCTCAAACATCTGCAAGTCTATTTTCAAAATGCTGTATCCAATCAAGCTGCTGACATGCGGGAAAACGGCATTGGCGCGCGGCTCCTTCAAAACATTGACACCCAAGACTCAAAACTTGGCGTCAATCTGCTTTTTCAAATCTTGTTTGCCGCCCTCGAACCAAGCATTCAAACCCTGACGCTTGGCGCTTTGACGCTCAGCCAGAACCCGGCGCAATTGGATGCGCTTAAGAATGACTGGACCCAAACGCCTCACGCAATCGAGGAAATCCTGCGCTACGCCTCCCCCATGCTACTCACACGACCGCGATATGCATGTGACGCGTTTGAGTTTCATGGCGTTTCTTTCAAGCGCGGCGATCTGGTGTTTGGCGTGCTTGGGTGTGTCGGCATGTCACCGGCTCAGGACATTGCGCCAGACGTGTTCGATATCAATCGGAACACACCCGACCATCTTGCTTTCGGTGTTGGCGCCCATGCCTGTATCGGCGGCCAGATAGCCAGTACGATATGCGAAATCGGACTTGAACGCCTTTTCAGCGAATGGCCTGCTTTGAAAGCTCAACCCCGCCCAAACGCCAAATCGGACGCAGACCAGTTCAATTGGGTGAAGCGAGATGATTTGCGCGCGCTAAAAACATTGCCAGTCGAATTAATTGCCTGAGACCTATTTATATTCATTCTAAAGAACACATATGAGTTCTTCCTGACACGCATTTCTCCCGACAAGAAAGGAAGATCCAATGTCGAATCCAAAATTCGTCGCCATCTCCGGCAGCTTACGCTCCGGCTCCTTCAACACAGCCGTGCTAAACGCTCTCAAAGAACGGTATGCCGATAAAGCCGACATCACAGTTTTTCCACTGAATGACATCCCACTTTTCAATCAGGACGACGAAGAAAACCCAGCGCAAAGCGTAGAAGCGCTGCGCCAGGCCTTGCGCGACAGCGATGGTTTGATCGTCTCTTCACCTGAGTACAATCACGGCACGTCCGGTGTTTTAAAAAACTCTCTGGATTGGGCGTCTCGCCCGTTCGGCCAGTCTTCCTATAAAGACAAGCCAGTCCTTCTGATGACCGCGTCACCCGCCGCAACTGGCGGCGTGCGTGCTCACAACGAATTATATAACGCATTTTTAGCAAGCAATTGCGATCTCGTGGCCGGCCCGCAGATCGCAATTGCCGCCGCTCACAGCAAAATCGAAGGCGACAAGCTGACAGATCAAGGCACGCTGGAATTCATCGACCAGCAATTTGCAAAACTGTTGGCCAAAGCTGGCGCGTAATGCGCTTATAATAAAGGCGTTCAATTAAAATTTGGACGCCTTTCAGCTAAGCGCTTTGACTTGACGACATTCCATGCCATTCTGAAATTGGACTGGGCGGGCGTTCTAGTTTTGTAGAGTGCCATGAAGCAGAAAGACTTTGTTTTAAAAGCCATTTCTGAAATCGAAAAATCTATTGAGTGCGACGAGCGTGTTTTGTGGAACGGGCTGCCTGATCGCGACGTATGCGCCAAGCGCATAAAGGTTTTCTATTGGAAGAATGCGGTTTATTTCACCACGCTGTTGGTGACCGGGTATTTTGTCTATCTGATCGAACCGCCAATCTGGCAGGCCTACCTTGGCGCATTTGGTGTCCTGGCGCTGATGCGCCTTATTGGATTGATTGTGTGCTGCCGACGTTCAAAGCGTAAATTTGCAGAAGCCTATGCCCTGACGAACCGGCGTCTTGTCTGGTCAAACGGACGCAATAAAGGCGTCTCGAGCTGGTATGCGCCGTCGATTGATTACATGCGGGTACAGCGTTTCGATAAAGCAGCCACGCTGGAGCTACGCGACACAGAGATGCGCTTTGGGGTGACTTTACGCGATGCGCCTGAACCAGATCGTTTGCTGGCGCTTCTTCAGCCCTACGCCACCGCGCCAACACCACTAAATGCGCGGCGGAAGCAACCTTTCAAGTCAATTGATATCGCCGAGGATGCACAACACTCCGGTCGCAAAGCGGCCTAAACTGTTGAGACCCGCTTGAAGGTTTCCCGGTCAAGCTCGCCTTCCCAGTCAGCTACCGCAGACGCAACAGCTGCGTCCCCTGTGACATTCGTCACGGTCCGCATCATGTCCAGCAATCGGTCAAATGGGAACAAGATGGCGAGCACCAGCACAATTTGTTCTGGCGTACAGCCAATGACTGTGAGCGTTGTTGTCGCCAGGAACAGGCTGACAGACGGAATACCCGCTGTGCCAATGGAAACGAGTGTGGCTGTCATCGCCACCATCAGGTAAGCCCCGATGTCCATTTCAATCCCAAAGGCTTGGGCGGCGAACAACGCGATCAGCCCTTGATAAAGCGCTGTGCCATCCATGTTGATCGTCGCGCCCAGCGGCAACACAGATGACGCCACAGGGTTTGAGACACCCAGATTATCTTCAGCGCAAGTGATTGTGACTGGAAGGGTCGCATTGGAAGATGACGTTGAAAACGCCACGGCCTGCGCATCAGTTATACCCCGGAAAAAGCGGATTAGCGGCAGGCGGAGGATGAATTTGATCAATCCGCCATAGGTGATGAGCATGTGCAGCGCGCAGGCAAAATATAGCGCGAACACCATTTTTCCAAGAATGGTCAAGACGCCCAAACCCTGCCCCGCCATGACCCACGCCATAAGCGCAAACACACCGAAGGGCGCTGTTTCCATGACAATGTGCGTGATCTTCATCATCACTTCAGCTGCGCTCTCAACTACTTTCGCAACAGGCCTGCCGGCCTCCTTCGCCATTAGGCAGCCAACCCCAAATATGATTGCAAAAAAGATGATCTGCAGGGTTTCACCCTTTGATAGCGCTTCAACCGGATTTGTGGGCACAATATCAATCAGACGCTCAGCCAATCCCTTAGCTGCGCCTGCGTCATCCAGTTTGGCCTGTTGTTCTGCAATGGCGGCCTGGCTGACATTGGTCGTGTCAAAGCCTTTGCCCGGCTGAACCGCTGTCCCGACCATCAAACCAATCGTCACCGCGACCAGGGTTGTCATCATGTATGTGCCGATCGCGCGCCCGCCGAGCGACCCGAGCTTGGCCGGGTCTCCCATCGCCGTCACACCAGCGACCAAAGTGGTGAAAATCAACGGCACCACAAGCATTTTGATCAAATTGATAAACAGCTTACCAATCGGATAAATATATGTTTCGGCAATCGCCGCCGCCGCCCAGACCTGTTCCTGATCCGCCGGGCATTTTTCGGTTGCTGACGCACCGATCGCTTCAACACAGGACCATCCCATGCCGTAACGCATTGCAAGACCAACACCGATGCCGAGCACCAAGCCAAGCATGACCCGCTTCCAAAGTGTGATCTTGAACCAGCCTGACATCTATCGCCCATCCTGCGTAAAAAGCCCTGCTGCGACACTAGAGATGGAAAAAAACCGGTCAACTACTCAAATTAACCTTGCTTTTCAAAATTGTGCGACGACATTCAAGAACATGATTTCCGGCATTACTAAAATCAGGGCTATTGGCGACGTACACGGATATTCTGACCGGCTTATCGCAGCGGCGGGAGATGCGGATTCATTGCTGCTGCTTGGGGATCTGGTGGACAGAGGCCCTGACAGCGCCGGCGTCTTGCGGCTAGCGCTTGATTGGATGGAAAAAGGCCGTGCGTTTCTGGTGCGCTCCAACCATGACGACAAGCTCTACCGCATTCTGAAGGGCAATAAAATCCGCATGACGCCTGATCTGGCCGGCACAATGGAAAGTCTTTCCAATGCGCCTGATTGCGAGGCGCTGAAGGAACGCTTCATTAAAGCCTACGCGGAAACGCCCCATATCCAGAGGTTTGGCAAGTTTGTTTTTGCCCATGGCGCCGTCAGCCAATACTATTTCCGGCCGCCGGAGGAGCCACTCTCCACGACGCGCCTGCGTCGCAAGATTGAGAGCATGGCGCTCTATGGCGAAGTCAATGGCGACCGTGATGAGCTTGGGCGTCCGATTCGGCGCTACAACTGGGTCGATAAACTACCCGAAGGCGTCACAGCCGTTGTCGGACATGACAAGCGGGATGAAACACCCTTCATCCACACGTCTGAAAACGGTCGGCGTGCAATCTTCATGGATACCGGTTGCGGCAAAGGCGGCCCACTCAGCTTTATTGACCTGCCAAGTGAAACCTTTGGTCAGGTTTCAGATACAGCGACTGTCTCTTAATCCCAAGATTGCGCCTTTCACCGCGTCAGCTTAACTGTGCGCCATGCAGACCATGCCCGCCCTTCCCATTGATAACATTCTGGATGACATCCGCTTAAGCCTGCGCGATGCGCCACGACTGGTCCTGGCCGCCCCGCCTGGCGCAGGTAAAACAACACGTGTCCCTTTAGCGTTGCTGGAAGAAGACTGGGCGAAATCGGGCAAGATACTCGTGCTGGAGCCACGCCGGATTGCAGCACGCGCAGCAGCCGCGCGTATGGCCCAAACGCTTGGTCAAACACTTGGACAGGATGTCGGATTGCGCGCTCGTATGGATGTGCGCACGTCCGAAAAAGCGCGCATCGAAGTTGTGACCGAGGGCGTATTTACCCGCATGGTTCTGGATGATCCGGAGCTATCCGGCGTCAGTGCGGTCCTTTTTGACGAATTCCACGAACGCTCAATGGATGCTGACTTTGGTTTAGCGCTCGCTTTGGAATGTCAGGACGTTTTCCGTCCGGACTTACGCCTGATGGCGATGTCAGCCACACTGGATACGGATCGACTGGCCGGATATCTCAACGCTCCTGTTCTGGTCTCGGAAGGCCGCGCGTTTCCAGTTACAACACACTATTTAGAACGCGATAAAACCAAACGCCTGGAAGATGATGTCGCCCGCGCCGTGCGTCAGGCGCTGCGCGATGAAACCGGCTCCATACTTGTTTTCCTGCCTGGCATGGCCGAGATCCGCAGAACTGCCGAACAACTCAGCAGCTTGCCCGAAAATACTACTGTCACGCCGCTTTATGGCGCGCTCTCCCCCAAAGAACAGGACGCCGCGATCAAGCCTGCGCCTGAAAGTGTCCGCAAAATCGTATTGGCGACCGACATTGCAGAAAGCTCGCTGACCATTGAAGGCGTGCGTATTGTCATCGACGCAGGTTTAGCCCGCGTTCCCCGCTATGATCCGCAGTTGGGCGCAGCGCGCCTTGAAACGATTCGCGCATCTCTTGCCAATATCGATCAGCGCCGCGGCCGGGCTGGACGAACAGAGCCAGGCGTTTGTTATCGTCTTTGGAGAGAAGCAGAAACGCGTGGGTTGGCTGCCTTCCCGACGCCTGAAATCGCAAATGCTGATCTGACAGGCCTGATCATCGACATGGCGCGTTGGGGCGCATTTGCACGCGACGGTGTCCGTTTCCTCGACCTTCCCCCTGAAGGTGTCTGGCGCGCCAGCGTGTCGCTTTTAAAAACTGTCGGCGCACTAGATGAGACGGGTCGTCTCACCAATCTTGGTGAGCAATTGACTCGCCTTCCCTTACCTCCACGTCTTGCGGTCATGGTGTTGAAAGCAGCTGACCATAACCAAACGGATCTAGCCTGTCAGATCGCCGCCCTCTTGGGCGAACGCGGCGCTGGCGGGCGCAGTCTTGATTTGCAGGAACGCCTGCGCAATCTGATGCGGGATGACAGCCCACGCCATAAATCCATGCGAAAGATGGCAAACAACTGGTCTCGCCTTGCTGGAGGAACGAATTCAGAAAGCGCCAATCGCGAAGAAGCTGGCGACGTTATTGCGCGCGGATTTCCAGATCGCATTGCACGCGCCCGCCCCGGCAAACCTGGTGAATATCAGCTTGCCAATGGACGCGCTGCGATGATGGATCCCCACGATCCGCTCGCCTCACATCAGTGGCTGGCTATTGCGGACGTCACAGGCGGAGGACCGAACCTGCGCATTACGGCGGCCGCGCCTATCGCCGAGGCTGACGCGCTAGAGATTGGCGGTGTCAGAACCGAGGACAAAGCAGATTTTGATCCCAACCTTAAACGCCTCACGGCCCGCAAGATCATCCATCTTGGCGCGATTGTGCTGTCACAAACACCCTTGCCCAAACCATCCGGCGAAGCAGCACTGAAGGGACTTCTTGCAGCAGTGCGCAAGCATGGATTTAAGGTCACACCCATTGCCGAAGCACTCTCCACACTCATCCAACGGGTCAGGTTTTTAAGGGCGCATGATGAGAGCCATGGCTGGCCATCGGATTTTGAAAGTGTGTTGCTGGACAGATTAGAAGACTGGCTCGCGCCACTTTTAAACGGCGCTAAGGATTTTGCTTCGCTGTCGGCAGGAAAAACCATCGCCTCAGCTAAAAACCTGATGGATTGGGATCTCGTTCAGGCGCTTGACCAACTCGCGCCGGAAACGTGGGAATGTCCGGTCGGACGTAAGATCGTCATTGATTATGACCAGGATGGCGGGCCAGCGGTGAGCCTGAAAGTTCAGGAAGTTTACGGTCTGACAATCCACCCTAAAGTCCTCAATGGACGCATCCCGCTATCGCTGGTCTTGCTGTCACCGGCCAAACGCCCTGTCGCCCAAACGAAAGACATCTCCAGCTTCTGGACCGGTGGGTATCCCGACATGCGAAAAGACATGCGCGGACGCTACCCAAAGCATGATTGGCCAGAAGATCCAGCATCGGCATCGCCGCATTCCCATGCAAAACGTCGTACTTAGTCCTCCAAATGTCCTGATTTTTGCCGTTTTTCTGCGACCAATTGACCAGAACTGTAATCCAACATGTGGATTCCGTTTTCTGTTGCCTATACTGGGGCTGTCTGAATGAATTGGGAGAATACCAATATGAAAAAGGTTTTCCTCGCCGCTTTGGCTGTTGTGAGCTTTTCGGGGCAAGCTCTGGCTGAAGGCGACGCCGCCGCTGGCGAAAAAGTTTTCAAAAAATGCATGGTCTGTCACACCGTTGACGGCACAAACAAGCTTGGCCCTTACCTTAACGGCGTTGTCGGTCGTCAGATCGGTGTTGTTGAGGGGTTCAAATTTTCACCAGCAATGACAAAAGCCGGTGAAGAAGGCGGTGTTTGGGACGAAGCGACATTGGCTGAATACCTCGCCAACCCGCGCCAAGCGATGCCAGGCAACCGCATGGCGTTCGTCGGTTTGCGCAAAGAACAAGAACAGGCTGACATTATCGCTTACCTAAAAGCGAACCCATAAGTCCGTTCAAGCCCGAACTGACACGGGCTGCTTATACGATAAAGGGAAGCCCTCTCCGGCTTCCCTTTTTACGTTTATGACCTTGCGTCGGTCATCAGGATCGCTACACCCGGCAAATGCTCAGCATCAAAGACCTCTCCTACGCCATTGAAGGACGCTCTCTCTTTGAAAGCGCCACAGCTCAAATTGCGTCTGGCTGGAAGGTTGGCCTCATCGGACGTAACGGCACCGGCAAATCGACACTGCTGCGCCTCATCCGCGAAGATGTGGATCACCCGTCTGCAGATACGCCTATCAGGCTCAACACAGGCGCGCGCCTTGGTTGGGTCGCACAGGAAATCCCAGCCTCTGACGACACCATCATGGATGTCGTGCTTGCTGCCGACAAAGAACGCGACGCGCTTATGCGCGAAAGCGAAACCGCGACCGACCCTGATCGTATTGGCGAAATTCATGCCCGACTGACCGATATCGACGCTTGGTCTGCCGAAGCGCGGGCGGCCGAAGTGCTCATGGGGCTTGGTTTCACGCATGCAGACCTGTCGCGCAAAGCACGCGAGTTTTCAGGGGGGTGGCGCATGCGCGCCGCGATCGCCGGCGTGTTGTTCTCCCAGCCCGATCTCTTGTTGCTAGACGAACCGACCAACTATCTCGACCTTGAAGGCGCTGCCTGGCTTGAAAGCTATATCAAGCGCTATCCAAACACCGTTATTATCGTGTCTCACGACCGCGAGCTGTTAAACAATTGCGTGACGCACACGCTGGCGCTGGAACATAAAAAGCTGACGCTCAATCCCGGCGGATATGACGCCTGGCTGAAGAAGCGCGCCGAAACGATGGCGCAGTTAGAAGCGCAACGCGCCAAACAGGACGCGGACCGTAAGCACCTACAGTCTTTCGTTGACCGTTTTCGCGCCAAAGCGACCAAGGCGCGCCAGGCCCAGTCTCGCATCAAAATGCTGGAAAAGATGCAGGACATCACCATCCCGCTGGAAGAACGCACAACACCGTTCAACTTCCCAACTGCTGATGACGAACTGTCTCCGCCCTTACTACAGGTCGAACAAGCCGAAATGGGCTACGGCGATGGCGCACGTATTCTATCTGATGTCACGCTGCGCCTGGATCCGGAAGATCGTGTTGCGATCGTCGGCGCAAACGGTCAGGGCAAAACCACACTTGTAAAATCTATCGCCAACCTCCTGCCGCTGATGGACGGAGAGGTAAAAGCAGCTAAAGCCATCCGCATCGGTTATTTCTCTCAGGACCAGATGGACCGCCTGCATTCAGGCGATACCGTCCTTGATCATGTGCGCCGCGCATTGCCAAAGGACACACCCGTCGCCAAACAGCGCGCCCGCGCCTCAGCCATGGGTTTTTCACACGAAAAAGTCGAAACACGGGTTGAAGCATTATCGGGTGGTGAAAAAGTGCGTCTGTTATTGGGACTCACAGCCATGGAACAGCCGCATATTCTGATCCTGGACGAGCCGACCTCCCACCTTGATATCGACAGCCGGGAAGCCCTCATTTACGCACTTAATGATTTTAAAGGCGCAATTCTGCTCATCACCCACGACGTCTATCTGGCAGAAGCCACAGCCGATGAATTATGGCTGGTGAAAGATGGAAAAGCCTCCCCCTATGATGGGGACCTGAACGACTATCGCGCGCTGGTGATGGCGGCTGATCGCGGCTCTGACTCCAAAAAGGCAAAGCCTGCTGCTGAAACAAGTCCGTCTGCGCCTGTTGCCTCTGAAGCAGACAAAGTCGACAAAGCTGACAAGCGCCGCAAGCTGGCTGAAGCGCGCAAACAAGCTGCGCCTCTTAAGCAGAAGGCCGCCAAAGCGGAAAAGGAAATGGAGAACGCTTCCAAGCGGATCGCCGCAATTGACGAAGAGCTTTCAGCCGGTGACTTGTCTTCAGACCGTATCAAAACACTGATGACTGAGCGCGCCTCCGTCACAGATGCGCTGGAGACCGCTGAAATCGTCTGGCTGGAAGCGTCCGAAGCATATGAAGCAGCTGTCGCCGAGGGCTAAAAGCGCTATTCGCCTTCAAACGCCATCAGCGCGGTGACAGGCACATCAAGCGCGCGAACACGGTCAGCGCCTTTCAGATCCGGTAAATCAATCACGAAGGTAGCCGCTTCCACAACAGCGCCAGCGCGGCGCAACAACTGAACAGCAGCTTCTGCCGTGCCGCCTGTCGCAATCAGGTCATCGACCAACAGGACGCGTTCGCCGGGAGCAACAGCATCTTCATGCATCTCCATCTCATCGACGCCATACTCCAGTTCATAACTCTGGGTGATGGTCTTGTGGGGTAGTTTCCCCTTTTTCCGCAGCGGAATGAAACCAGCAGACAATTGGTGCGCCGCCGCCGCGCCGAAGATAAACCCGCGCGCTTCAATGCCAGCCACCTTGTCTATCTTTTTGCCCGCCCACGGTTGAACCAGTTCGTCCACAGCCCGGCGAAACGCCACGGGATCTTCCATCAGTGTCGTGACATCACGAAACATGATACCTGGCTTTGGATAATCCGGAATGGTGCGAATAGAAGCCTTCAGATCCATGATGACACACGTCTTCCTTAGTTTTTCAGCGGATAGTCTTGGGGTTGATAAATGAATTGAGCACATGATCGCGCCATGCGCCATTCAACCTTAGATAGCTTTTTGCAAAACCTTCCTTTTCAAAGCCCAATCGGGCAAGCACTGCCTCTGATCTCTGGTTTTCCGGCACATGGTGAGCGCTAATGCGATGTAGATTGAGGGTCTCAAACGCATAGTGAATCACTTCACGCAAGCACGCGGTCATCACCCCCCTGCCTTCCATGCTTTCATCCAGCGCATAACCCAGCACAGCGCTTTGAAACACGCCGCGGAAAATCTGATCCATGTTGATCTGAGCCAGAACAATTTCGTCCTGCAACAATACCCACCGCAGTGCGAGTTCGGTTTTGCGGTCTCGCGAGCTTTTGCGTTTCTGCGCCGCCCAATGGCGCATTGTGAAAAACTCTTCTGACCGCCAAGGGGAATAAGGCGCAAACCTCTGCCGATTGCGTAACTGAAATTTCAGTAACGCATCAGTGGGCGCCAGCTCGAGTGGGATGAGTTCGCCCCACTCAACGGCAAAGGTTTTTCTAACAAACGCCATGCGCGGAACTATAGCCGCGCATTTTTGAGGTTCCACAGATTTGTGTGGCAATGACCGGTTTATGAGCCGTATTTTACGCTACAGCCATATGGTGATGAAGTTGGCGTGCGCACTTCCTCGCCAGCAGCAAGGTCGGTCAATGCCGATTGGACATAGTTTTCCGCCTCTTCAATATCTGCCGGATTGCCTGACGGGATAGAGTCGATCGCACCCGCATAGGAAAGCGCGCCGCCCTCATTGATGACAAACATATGCGGCGTCGTGCGGGCGGTATAAAGCTTGCCGATGTCGCCGGTTTCATCAAGAACGATGTGGTCCGGGGACGCGCCGCGTGAAACTGTTAGTTCACGCGCTTTTGCAGCTGTCACGTGGCCCTGCTTGCCCGGCGCAGAAGAAATAACGCTAATCCAAAGCGCGCCCTGTTCGTCTGCAAACTCTTGTGTTGATTGCATATTTCCAGAGTCATAGTGCTTCTGAACAAAGGGACAGCCATGGTTTGTCCATTCAAGAACAACTTTTTGACCGTGCAGGTCCGAGAGTGTGATTGTCTCGCCTTCAATCGTTGTCGCGGTAAAATCCGGTGCTTGTTCGTTGAGTGTTGGCTGAGCAAGAGCAGCGCCTGCGCCCATAACCAGTGCGACCGCTGTGGTGATACCAAACTTCATTGTTGACGTTCTCATAATTGCCGATACCCCCGCCAATCCAGAGCTATCAAATGTTGCCCCAGGACAGGCCGGATTGTCTTATCACATAATCGTGATCATCAATTGCTACGAAAATTTCACATCCCAAAATCACAATACAGCACCCCAACAGAGCGCTCATCTGTTATGAAAGTTCCGGAAACAAGGTTTCGGGGAGACTGCGACAGATGCGGAAAATTCAATCTCTACTCTTGTGTGGGGCAATTGGTCTGGCAGCATTTGGGTGCGCCACGCAACCTGTAGAGGCGCCGGTTGAGACGCCCACTCCATCAGCTTCTCCAGCGCCAGCGCCAACACCCACTCCGACTCCCACTCCAACGCCATTGCCCACTCCAACTCCTCCGAAAGAAGAAGCCGCTTTGGAATGTGGGGAAGCCTCGTATTACGCCGACAGTCTGGCCGGCAATCCGACGGCCAGCGGCGCGCCCTATTCTGTCTCCAAGAAAACAGCCGCACACCGCACATTGCCTTTCGGGACAAAGCTGAAAGTCAAACGCCAGGACACTGACGATAGTGTGGTTGTCACCGTCAATGATCGCGGCCCCTATGCGCATAACCGTATTATTGACCTGTCTCGCGCAGCGGCGACAGAAATTGACCTCATCCTCGCAGGACATGCAGATGTATGCCTGTATGTCCTTGAGGACTAATGCGGTGTCATCAGCTTGCGAAATTTCTCGCAAGCAAGGCATTTTGCGCTTGAATTTCTCTTGTTGCGCTACCTGTGCACTCAATTTAGAGTAGGAAATTGACAAGCTGCTGGCTGCTTCAGGTATTCCACTATGGCGCAACGCGAATCCGTTACTCTTGAATCGCTCCATAGCGGATTTGATCAGAACGCCCCTTCGGACAAGCACTATTTAGAGCGTGAGTTCTATGAGCTGTTCAAACAGCAAAGCGAAGCAGCCGATTACATTCGTATGCTGTCGCTGGATGGCGCATGGTTCTGGGATTTAGACAACCCTGAACAAGAATGGATGAGTCCGGAATTCTGGCGCAGCCTGGGGTATGATCCTGAACAGCGCGCTCATCTGGCGAGCGAGTGGCAGGATTTAATCCACCCCGACGATCTTGAAGTCGCCCTCGACAACTTCAACAAACATTGCGCGGACCCAAATCACCGATACGACCAGATTGTGCGTTATCGCCATGCGGATGGGACAATCGTGCACATCCATTGCCGAGGGTTTGCCGTCAGAGACGCGACCGGCAAACCAAGACGTCTGTTAGGATGTCATACGGATGTGACGCAATATATCGAAGCGCAAAACCGCCTTGAACAGTCCAACCGTAATCTACAGGAATTTGCCTATGTCGCCGCGCACGATCTACAGGCGCCCGTCCGACAGATAAATCTGCTAAGCGAACTCTTGCAAAAACAACTCGACGAGGACGGCGTCAAACTGTCCGAAAACGCTGAGGTCTATCTCGCACATATTATGGATGCGAGTGACCGTATCCGTTCATTTGTGCGCAGCATTTTTCAACTTTCGCGAGTTGACGCCGCGCCGGTTGAATTTTCCCAGACGAAGCTGGTGACATGTGTTGAAGCGGCCGAACGGCATCTAAAAGACGTGATAGACATACGCGGCGCGACGATCGAAATTGGCGACCTGCCAACGCTGACGCTCAATGCGCCTTTGATGACCCAGGTTTTCCAAAACCTGATCGAAAACGCCTGCCATTATAATGGCGACACTCCACCCCTAATCCGCATATGGGCCGAGCACGAACACCCAACAGCAATGCACCAGATTTTCATCACGGATGATGGGATTGGCGTTCCAGAGCACCAACGAGAGAATGTTTTCAAACCTTTCTTCAGAGCCAACAACGTACAGGATACGCTCGGCCATGGTTTAGGCTTGGCGCTGTGTCGGCGCATCGTCGAAGCTCATGGGGGTTCGATCAGCATCTGTGATCACAACGCGTCGCTTAATGGGGCGTGTTTTTGTATTTGGCTACCAGTAAAGCAAAGAATATAATGTCCCTGCACATCTTACTGGTTGAGGATGAATCAACCGATCGCATCATTTTCGAATCTGCGCAAAAACATGTCGCGCCAGATCTCAAATACTCGATGGCGGCCGACGGCAAAGACGCGCTCGACATGTTAAATGACGGGCTGGCCGCAGACATAATCCTCGTCGATATCCGCATGCCTCGATTGGATGGCAAGTCTTTGATCAAACACATCCGGGCTACCGAAAAAATCGCTGCAAAACCCGTGATAGTGATGTCCACGTCAGACAACCCGACAGAGGTGCGCGAATGCTATCTCAATGGCGCGAACGCTTATTTCGTAAAGCCCGCAGGTTTTGACGCTTACTGCCAGATGCTACGACGCCTGCTGAACTTCTGGAATCACACGGAAATGCCGAGTGGATAGCGCGCTAATTGTCTTGCGCCGCTAACGTTGCATACGCTTCAGCCTGAGCTAACAGTCTAAGCACATTCCCACTCCAGATTTTTTCCAGATCTTCGCGGGAATAACCTTCAGCCAGCAAGCGATCAGTCACCAGATGATAACTGGCCACATCCATCATGCCTTCAACGCCGCCACCGCCATCCCAATCCGCGCCCAGCCCGACATGGTCTGGCCCGACAACATTCAAAATATGAAGCAAATGGGCCATGAAATCTTCCAGATCAGCAAAAACTGGCGGATGTTCATGGTCAACTTCACGACGCTTGGCTAAAAACGCCTGATAATCCGCCTCGCTCATCTCCCCTGCCTGACGCATTTCAGCAAAAAGCGGAGAAAGTTTTTTTGAGCGCTCAGGATCATTTTCCAACTTGGTGAGATACGCGCCATAGGCATTGACCTGGATGACGCCGCCCGAAGCCGCCAGTTTGCGCAAGCGGTCATCATCAATATTGCGTGGATGGTCATAAACCGCGTCAGCGCCGGAATGAGAAAGCACGATAGGTGTTGCCGACAATTCGATCAGTTGATCAAACACATCGTCACTGGCGTGAGACGCATCCAAGACCATGCCCAACCGGTTCGCTTCCTGCACCAGTTCCTTGCCCAAAGGCGACAAGCCGTTCCACTTAGGCCCATCAGGACTTGTTGAAGAATCGGCAAACTGGTTGTTGGCAAAATGCACTGGCCCAACCATGCGCACGCCCAGCTTGTAGAACGTCTCCAGCAAAGAAAGGTCTTCTCCGAGCGGATAGGCGTTTTCAATTGATAGATAGACGACGCGCTTGCCAGAAGCAGCGATCTCTGCTGCATCTTCCGGCTTTGTCGCAAGCGCAAAATCATCGGGATGCGCCGCGACCATTTCATGGATCGCCTTGGCGCTTAAAATCGCTGTGTCGCGTGTTACTTGATAAGCTTCTTGGTTTAATTCCCCTTGTGGCGTGTAGATGACCCAGAAACCGCCATCAAGACCGCCTTCCACCATGCGCGGAAGGTCAACCTGAGAATAATCCGTACTCGGATTATGCTTTTGAGTGATGTCAAATCCTGGCGCAACCAACAAAGCTGGCGTGTCCAAATGAGAATCGAGCGTGAGAAGACTTTCGTGAAGAGATGGCTCTTCAGCTTTGTCCTTAGCCGGAAGGTTTGCACATCCAGCCAACAACGCAACACATCCCACGCTAACCAATATTTGTCTTTTAATTCCGGTCATTGCCCACACACCCTTTATCGACCTAATCCATCAGCTTTTGCGCGAGATAGGTAAATTCAAGCGCACGCCGATGCGCAGCTTCTTTTAAGTTTGCAGCCGCCGAGTGTCCGCCATCTATATTTTCATAATATAGGAACGGCTTACCCAGGTCTTGAAGGCGGTGCGCCATTTTTCGCGCATGCGCAGGGTGAACACGGTCATCTTTTGTCGATGTTACAAAGAAAATTTCCGGATATTCCGTGGACGGATTAATGTTGTGATAAGGTGATAATTGCTCCAGCCACGCGCGTTCTTCAGCAATGTCAGGGTCTCCATATTCATCGACCCAAGACGCGCCGGCGAGCAGCAGGTGATACCGAAGCATATCGAGCAATGGCACCTGACAGACAATGGCGCTGTAAAGGTCTGGGCGTTGGGTGAACATAACCCCCATCAACAAACCGCCATTTGATCCGCCCTGTATGCCTAGACGGTCAGACGACGTGAGGCCGCGCGCGATAATGTCTTCAGAAACGGAGATAAAATCATCATAGACGATCTGGCGTTTTGTTTTCAGACCCGCCTGGTGCCATTCGGGTCCAAACTCACCACCGCCGCGAATGTTGGCGAGCACGTAAGCGCCACCATTGTCGAGCCACATCTTGCCGATGAATGGCGAATAACTCGGCGTCAGAGAAATCTGGAAACCGCCATATCCATATTGCAAAGTTGGCGTGTCGCCATTCAACTCCGTCTCTTTGTGACGCACCACAAAATAGGGAACTTTCACACCGTCTGTAGATATCGCTTCGAATTGTTCCACGACATAAGGGTCTGCATCAAACTTTGCCGGAAGCGACTTGATTTCTTCAACCGCATTGGCGGCCACATCAAAAGTGTAAAGCGAATCCGGGTTCAAAAAGCCCTCATAATTCAGATAGATCGTGTCAGATTGCTTGTCGGCAAACGCAATGCCTGCATTGCCTTTTTCTGGTAGTGGCGCCGGGGGTGAAACAGTCCACCCCGCTTTGTAATCAAAGCTTGCTGGCGCGATCAGACCCGTCACATTATCCGTGTAGGAGATCAGCACAGCCTCTTTGGAGATTGCGACCCCTTCAATGGCCTGTTTGGCGGTTGGACGGAAAACCAGACTAACATCTGGCAATTCTTCACCGCGTGACTTTAAAAAGGAAGGCGCATCAAACGCGACCAGATCACCAGATCTGAAGGTGTTTTCCTGGCCTTCCGGAGCCCAGTCTTCTTTTAACACCAAAAGAAACTGGTCTTTAAAAAGTCCCTGCACATCCGATTTTTGCGGCACCGGCCATGCAATCGGGACTTCAGTTCCTAGCCAGAACTTGCTGGACGTGAAGAAGGTTTCTGCGCGGATAGCGCCTGGGAATTTACTTCCGCCCTCAAGCTCCAACACCATTGGCCACGCGCCAACATCTGTCGGCTCACCGCGAAAAATCTCTTCTGCCTCTTCTAAAGGCGTGCCACGCCTCCATTCCTTGACGATGTAAGGATACCCGGATTCCGTCAGCGTGCCCTCGCCCCAATCAGTCGCGATTAGAAGTGTTGAACGATTGAGCCACGCAGCGCCCTGTTTAGCTTCGGTGGTGACAAACCCACCCTCGACGAATGATTTGTTTTGCAAGTCAAATTCACGCTGCACCACAGCGTCTTTACCGCCATCAGACAGAGAGACCATGCAGTAATATTTGTCCTGATACCGGTCGAAATGGCACTCTACGCCCTTATAAACCCAATTCTTGCCCTCTTCCTCAGCAAGTTTGTCAAAGTCGATGACGGTTTCCCAGTTCGGCGTCTCGCTCTCATAATCTTCCACCAAAGTACGACGCCACAGGCCGCGCACATTGGTTTCGTCCTGCCAGAAATTGTAAACCATGTCGCCGCGCACAGTGCCGTAGGGAATGCGCTCTTTCGCGTTGACAATATCCAGCGCATCCTGTTTCAGCGTCGCATAGCGTGGGTCAGTTTCTAGCAGCGCCAAGGAACGTTCATTTTCGGCACGCACCCAGTTAAGCGCTTTTTCGCCCTCCACTTCCTCAAGGAAAAGATGCGCTTGCGAATCGAAGTCTGATGCTATCGGATCTTGTTTTGTCACTGTCTTCTCCTGAACCGCACAAGCGGCCAGAAATGCCGCCGATAAGGCTATAATCGTCCCGCGCATGAATGTTCCCCTTATAAAATCACCTATATTGAAACTTATCGCGCATGAAGCGACTTGCAACTGGAGACAGATGTAGAAAATATATGCTAGTAAGCCCTAGGGACGTCACTCTATTTCAGTTAAAGTCTATGGATTCTTCGCACGCTGTTGTTCAATTCTCCGCGCTGGCCAATGAAGTGCGGTTCAATGTATTTCGCATACTTGCCGAGGCTGGCGAGGAAGGCATGAGCGCTGGTGATATTGCACGCGACATATCCGTGTCGCCGTCAACGCTTTCTCCGCACTTAGCTCAGCTAGAACGTAGCGGGCTCATCTGGTCTCGCCGGGACGGCACGCGCATTCTTTATGCCGTTAATCCTGATGGGGTATCTGATCTTATTGATCACATCATTTCCGATTGTTGTGGCGGACGCCCTGAATTATGTGGCGGCATATCGCTAACGGCTTCATCAACATCTTCAGCTTGCAAAGTAGGCACGGATTAAAATGAGCGCGACAAACGTACTTGTCTTATGCACCGGGAATTCAGCACGCTCGATGCTGGGCGAGGCGCTGGTCAACATGCTTGGCGAACCTGAGTTTAAAGGTTTTTCCGCCGGATCAACGCCACGTGGCGAGCCCCATCCGATGACAGAGATCCTGCTTGCCGAAAAAGGATATGACGTCCGGTCGCTCAGATCCAAATCCTGGGATGAGTTCGCTGGCGACAGCGCAGAAGAAATGCGGATCGTCATTACGGTCTGTGACAATGCAGCGGGAGAAAGCTGCCCTTACTTCCCGGGCGCGCCAGTAAAAGCGCATTGGGGCTTGCCCGACCCTGCCGCAATCGAAGATGAAGACGCCCAGCGCGGCGCATTCGAGGACGCTTATAAATCGCTGAAAGCACGGGTCTCAAAGCTTGTCGCCTTGCCCGTCAGCGACATGTCCAACGAAGACCTGCAAAAAGCCGTACAAGCGATTCACGACGACGCCTGAACCAGCCTTGGTTCTTTGGCCAATGCGCTTGCCAGGCGTCCCATTACCGTCTTGATCCTGTCCACCTGGCGCAGGTCAGGATGTGTCAGCACCCACAATCTGTTGGGAGTGATCTGGGGAACCTCAAACAAACGTTTCAGCCCCGCAATCGCCAGATCAGTTGGCAATAAAGCGTAGCCCAGTCCACGCGCAGCCATATGCGCCATCGATGTCAGGTCATCCGCCCGATAACCGACCTTTTCTTTGTGATGTTTATCCAGCCACTCAAAAGCGCGATGCGAAATGGCGTCCCCCGCACCGCCAATAACCGATCCAGAGGAAAGGTCATCAAACCCCTTCGCTATATTTGCGTCTGAAGCCGCCGTATAAATGGCCCAAGACAAATCCTGCACCTTTCGTCCGACCAGATGATCTGGCGGCGAAGAGGATACGCGCACCGCAATATCCGCACGCCGGTCCGAAAGATTATAGACAGAATTGGACGTCAACAATTCCAGATCAATGTCAGGAAAGGCTGTGCGTATTTCCTCAAAATATCCCGGCAGAAAATGATACGCGAAACTGGCTGGCGCTGTGATCCGGACCACACCCCTCAATCCCTTCTCAACGCCAATCACGTTGCGCGCCACATCATCTGCTATGTCCGCCATTCTGTCAGCGCGTTCAAACAATGCGCGTCCGGCATCTGTCAGACTATATTGGCCCGTCTGTCGATCAAACAGCCGGGCCCCTAAGTCTTTTTCCAGCGCCTCAATGCGTCGAAACACCGTGGAATGACTGATCGACAGCTCCTTAGCCGCCAGAGACAGACCACCCGTCCTGGCGACACTTAGAAAGATTTTGATCGCATTCCAGTCGAGTGTGCTCATGTTTTCATTTTTGCAAATCTAATTGGCTTTTTTGGGAATTGATTGCGAATTTGCAAAGCCATACGTCGAACACAGCAAATGTTCAACAAAGGGCGCAACCTGATGATCGGCTACACTACCGTAGGAACGGACAATATCGACAAACTCGCAGCTTTTTATGACGAGCTTTTCACAGCGCTGAACGCAAAACGCGTGATGAGCGAAAGCGAATACATCGCCTGGGCGAATAACCCCGACGGTCCGATGTTTTCTATTCACCTACCTTATGATCAACGGCCCGCAAGCGTTGGAAATGGCGTAATGATCGGCCTTAAGGCGGCTTCCATTGAGCAAGTCGGCAAGGTGTACGACATTGCAATGCGTTTGGGCGGAAAAGATGAAGGGGGTCCAGGTGAGCGCATGCCCGGATTTTACGCGGCCTATTTCCGTGATCTGGACGGCAACAAGCTGAACATTCATTACCTGTCAGCAGGCAGTTGAGATTCTGTATTTCACCTATTCAAATCCAGATTCAGCAAATACTTCGTCATTGGCTCACAACCCAAGTTTGTGTATGTTAACCCCGGGTTAATTAGAAATCCGGGGGACATTATGAGATTTCTGCTGCTGGCTGTTTTAGCGTTTGCTGTTTCGTCCTGTGCGAGCATTTCTAACATCGCAACAGAAGATGCGCCAATTCACCTGACTCTCAACACGGTGAAACAAGAATTGCGCATCTACCAGCGCGAGATTGAAAACCATCCAGAGACTTATACGTTTAGCTGCAATGGCGTGAGTGCGCCTGCGTCTGTTAAGTTCAAGAAAGTCAAAGTAGAGCTTGCCGTCAGCGAAGGCGAAGAAGGCAAACTCGGCGGTGAATCCGTTCTCGCGTCAGCGCCAGGATTTACCGTGAAAGGCGGCGGGTCTGGCAAGCGCTCGACGAGCGATAAAATGACCATTTCGCTAAAGCCGGAAATGATACCCGTTGAAACAACAGATAAGCCTTATCAGCCAGATGGCATCGCTGAGGCCCTGCTCGCTCTCACAAGCGAACTGGCCAAAGTGGACGAAGCACAGCCATGTCTGGCCGCAGGCGAAGCGACACTTGAGCTGGCTTTCACGGCTGAAAAAAGCATTGAAGTCGGCGCAGGCGTCAATTTCGTCATCATCAAAATCGGTGGCGAACGTAAAGAATCGCAAGGTTTCTCAAACACGCTCACGCTCGAACTTGAATTCGACGGCGTGACCAAGAAAGACGAAGGATAAAGCGGCGTTTGAGACATGCCAAAACGCCGCTTTGCTGTACTTAGAAGTCTAGGTCGAGGCGCATGCCAACCACGCGCGGGTCACTGACGCGGGCGGCTCCCGGCACGTTTACACGTGACAGGTTGGTGTAATATTCTTCGTCAAACAGATTGCGCGCATAAATGGTCACGCGGTGAGCGTCATCCGCCCCGAAGGCAAACCCAACGCGGGCATTGACCAGTGTGTGGGCGTCCAACTCATTCACGGAGCGGTTCTGGTGATCAGGAAAGGCCTCAGAACTATAGTTCACATCAAAGCCGGTGAAGAAGCCGTTCTCTGCATTGAAGTCCACACCTGCGTTCAATGATAATTCCGGTGCAAATGGGAATGCGTTTCCTGCAAAGTTTGCCGGCTCGCCAGGCGCAGGGTTCGCGTTGATAAAGTCGTCAAATTCAGTGCTCACATATCCCAACGCACCCCAAACCTGCAGCGCATCTGTCACTGAATAATTCACATCAGCTTCAAAACCATAGAGTGTGGACTCCCCGGCGTTGACCGTACGGAACAAACTGGTCAGTTGCGGAGAAAGCGGCTCTGAGACCTGCTGATCTTCCCATGTTGAGTAGAACGCATTTGCATTTACGCGTAGCGCGCCATCCATAAATTTGGAACGTGACGATAACTCATAGTTCCACAAATACTCCGGATCAAACTCATTGGTGCCGCCGATCGCCAGAATTTCTTCACCGCCGGCACGATAAGCCTTCTGGACAACAAAAGCTAAAGACGTTTGCTCCAGCCCGTCCCAACGCAATCCGACCTTTGGCAAAAAGGCTTCAAAATCAGGTTCTGTCGTTTCTTCGCTGACACCTTCAAATGCGCGCAGGAACTCAAACCCCGGCGGAAGCGGTGTTACGATCTCAGTAACGGCCTGGGCGACAGCATCCTGTTCTTCCACGTCATAGCGCGCGCCAAATAGGAGGTCGAAATCATCCGTGAGCTTGTATTCCCCATCAAAGAAGACAGCGTAATTCGTGGCTTCCTCTTGAAGCGTGCTTGTCCGACTGATCAGGATAGAAAGCGGTAAAGACGGATCAAGCGCCGTCGCCGGCACGATGAAGGAGTCATCATATGTCTCTTCTGTATCGACATAATATAGACCAAGCGCGCCATTGAAACGATCACCCTGGTACCTCAGGCGAAACTCCTGCGCGAGCGCCTCATCCTCCCCAACACGGCTCAGATCCGCAATCGGCGCCGGCGATCCGTCAAAGTCTTCTATTCTGACGTAATCAGTCGACTGATAGGAGGTGATGGATTGTAGGGATATCGCGCCGGTGATGTCCCACGTTGCGTTAACTGACTGCAGGAAAGTATCCGTACCTTCATGTCCCGGCGTGTCATAGAAGGCTTCACGTTCAAACGCGTCAGCTCCCGGAGCTGGTTCGGGGATAACCACATCCTCACCTGCAAAGTTTTCAGTGTAAGAGGTGGTGGAGATGATTTTTACGCTGTCAGTCGGCTGGAATAACAACTTTCCACGCAGATTCTCCAACTCGGTCGCATCGGCGGGCTGGTCGAGAAATACGTTGTCAATAAAGCCGTCCGCTTCGCGGTGTTCGGCTGAAATGCGATAGGCTAAAACGTCGTCTATGATCGCACCGCCGCCCGCAGCCGCGTATTGGCGCAAACCGTATTGGCCCACTTCCGTTCGCACTTTGAAATCAGTCTCAAAGCTTGGGTCTTCGGTACGGATGTAAATCGCGCCAGCTAATGCGTTGCGACCAAAGTTCGTTGACTGCGGACCACGGAAAACCTCAACCTGGCCTAAATCCCATGCACCGGTTGGTCCGAAAAACGTCGTAAAGTTACCAAGCGGCGCATCGTCTACATAGACTGTCAGCGTCTGACCGCTTCCAGCGTTCCCCACACCACGCTGGTCGATACCGCGGATCGCAAATCCTTGTCCGCCAAAAGATGTGTTCACATTCGGAATACGTTCGACGATGTCGTAAATATCGGAAACCGGCTCGCGGGCGATTTCAGCACCTGTAACGACGTCCACACTGGCCGTCATGTCCTCTAAGGACTGATCGAACTTGGCGCCGTAGATCGTGATGGTGTCGAGCAGTTTCTGGTCGGCATCCGGAGCTTGTTCTTGAGCAGTCGCCACAGCACCAATGGATGTTGCAATAACGAAGCCCGAAAGGGCAAAAGCATTCTTATAGGGGGACATTGTTCAATCAACTCCAGCATGGTTTTCGTCAGGACCGCATCCCCCAAAATGCGCTCGCAACTGTGCTTGCTACAGGCATTACGTGCAGGGAGTTAATTCTTCATTCATGAGGAATTTCTTGGTTAAAAAAATTCGCCACATAAGCGAAATTTGTGCATTTACCCAGGATATCAACCCAATTTCCGGTGTCAGGGCCACGAAATCGATCCAATTCTTCATTCGACATTTCGTGAATTATCGGATAAGTCGCCGCCCACAACCCAATCAGCATGCAGGACTGAGTTGTAAAATTTGGGGGCCGCGATGGAATTTTCTCTTTCCAGAAAACTTGTAGCAGAAGCGCTTGGCACGGCCATTCTGGTCGGCGTTGTCGTTGGCTCCGGCATCATGGCGGACAAGCTTAGCGACGACACCGCAATTGCACTGTGGGGCAACACAGCGGCGACCGGCGCAATACTGGCCGTCCTGATCCTCATACTGGGACCCATTTCCGGCGCCCACTTTAATCCGGCTGTCACCCTCGCCTTTCGTCTGCGCGGCGAAATCAGAACATCCGCAGCGCTCGCCTTTATGGCGGCTCAATGTGCTGGCGGCATTTTTGGCGCTGTTCTCGCAAATGTGATGTTTGACTTGCCAGCTGTGCAGTTTTCCCTGACAGCGCGCACTGGGCCCAGCCAATGGCTGTCTGAAGCTGTCGCGACTTTTGCCTTGCTAGCAGCGATCTTCGGATGCGTGAGATTTCGCCCGGAAGCGGTTCCTTACGCGGTTGGCCTAGTCATAACAGCGGGATATTGGTGGACATCTTCCACCTCCTTCGCCAACCCAGCTGTCGCTCTTGCGCGTGGATTTTCTGATACATTCGCTGGCATTCGTCCGATCGACATTCCAGGCTTTATCCTCGTCCAGTTCTTGACCGCCGCGATCGCAACACCATTTTTCGGTTGGCTGCTTGCGGAAAAGCGGTAAGTTTCCCCTGATTGGGGATCTGGATTCGCGCTTATGAAATATTATCAGATGAATGGTTGCGGCAACGCGTTTGCGATACTTGATGGTCGCGGCGAGCATCTACGTATGTCGGCTGAATCCGTTAAACGCATCGCTGCGTCCTCTAACGCTGACCAGGTAATCTCACTGGAAAACTCCATGCGCGGCGACATCTTTATGCGCATCTGGAACAATACTGGCGATGAAGTCAGCGCCTGCGGAAATGCGACGCGTTGTGTTGGCTATCTGATGATGAATGAGCGCAAACGCGAAAACGTCAAAATCGAAACCGAAGCAGGCATGCTCCACGCCACACGCGGCGCGCCTGGCGAAATGGTGATTTCCGTCGACATGGGATCTCCCCTTTTAAAGTGGGAAGAGATACCATTGGCCGAACGGATGGACACGCGCGGCATCGACATCAAAATCGGTCCGATAGACGATCCATACCTGCAACTGCCTGGTGCGGTGAACATGGGCAATCCGCACTGCACTTTCTTTGTGCCCGACGTGAACAGCATCGACATTAAAGCCGTTGGCCCGCTGGTCGAAGGACATATGCTGTTTCCGCAAAAGGTAAATGCCGGCTTTGCGCAGGTTCTGGCCCCTGACTGTATCAGATTGCGCGTCTGGGAGCGCGACGCAGGTTTAACCAAAGCCTGCGGAACCGGCGCCTGTGCGGCCGTTGTCGTTGGCGTGCGCAAGCAATTGATCGAACGCTCCTGCCGTGTGCTGGTCGATGGCGGCGAACTTCACATTGAGTGGCGCGAAAGCGATGACCACGTCATCATGACAGGGCCTGTCGAGATGGAACGTGAAGCGGAAGTGACAGCATAAAAACAATTAGGGGTTGCCGGTCCGCAGCTTCTAACTCAACCTCATAAAAAAAATGGGGAGAGAAAATGCGTTTCACTTCAGGTATCAGCGCCTTTGTTATCGCTCTTGGCATATCATTCAGCGCATCAGCTGATGGAATTTCCAAATCAGACAAGAAGCTCTGCAAAAGCATAAACCAAATGACACAAACCATCATGCTCGCACGCCAGAATGGCGTTCCAAAGAGTGTGATTTTAGCCATCGATATTATGGGAGAGCACCCTGTGGCGGAGCAGATCATCAATGGCGCTGTTGATCTTGCTTTCACAAAGCCAATCCAAGACACCCCCACTGACAAGAAGAAAGCAGCGATAGGCTTTGGAACCTTTTATGAAGTTCAATGCGTCCGCGTTCTTACCAAGTAAACAGTTTCAATCTTTTTGCCTATTTAGGCGCGCCTGCCTTCAAATCATCGTGACACATAAAATAGCGCGTTGCGCGTTTTCGTCGGCTACACCAATGTGTCGCAAAGATCAGTTTCTGATGGTCATAAATTTATGAGGGAGAATACGGGATGGCAGTTTCATTATACGACGCAACAGTTGCGCTTTACATTCGCCAGACAACGGGCGTTCAGGGTATACTGGCCAAGGCTAAAGAGCACTTTGAGAACCCGGACGAACTGATGATGACCGCGCGCCTCATTGACGACATGGCGCCGCTGGCGTTCCAGCTTGCCTCTGTTCATCATCACTCCATCAACGCGGTCAAAGCCTGTTCATCTGGTCTTTTCACCCCGCCAAACATTCCGTTGCCTGAAACATTCGCAGATGGCGAAAAACTGATTGCTGACACACTGACTGAACTCAAAGCAGTGACAGCAGAAGACATGGAAGCTGTTCAGGCCAATGACGTGGCGTTTAAAATGACCGGACTTGAGCTGGACTTCACAGTTCCTGGCTTTCTTTTGTCGTTCTCAATGCCAAACTTCCAGTTCCACGCAACAACCACTTATGACGTTCTGCGTGCAAAAGGCCTTCCGCTTGCCAAAAGAGACTTCATGGGCGGCTTAGATCTCAAAAAGAGCTAACCAAAACCTAGCCAATCCATCTTTTTGACACTCGACTTGCAACTGGCGGCGCGTTCATGCGTTGCCTATCGGGCTAAGCCGCTGGTTGCAGGAGTGATATAAATGAGTTGGGCGACAATTGAAGAATTATTCTCTCTCGCCCAAGCCAAGCTGAACGAAGCGCCGCCCTGGATTGCCATTACAATCATAATGGTTGGCGCCATAGTGTCCTTGTGGTTCGTTCGACACATCATCATTTCAAACACGCGCAAACTGGCGGCAAAAGGGTCGCGCCGCATGCTGACCAATGCGCTGCGCATGCCGCTGTCTTTGGTGGTGGTCTCGCTTCTGATTAATCTGTTGCACTCACTTTTGCTCAGCTATCAAATCGGCGATGAGCGAACCGCGATGTGGGTGTCGTCCATATCCAAAGTGCTTCTAATCGTGGCGCTCATTACGTTTGTTGATCGCGTCGCCCAAGGCTCGCTTCAACGGCTTACCAGCAGACATAGCCTCCTGCAAAACTCAAGCGCGCTCGTCAAAGGCGCCACACGCTTGTTTATTCTGGCGATCGGCTTGCTCGTGCTCTTAAGCACGCTTGGCATATCGGTCACGCCCATCGTTGCGTCTTTGGGGATCACATCTCTTGCCGTCGCGCTCGCGCTTCAGCCTACACTGGAAAATTTCTTTTCCGGCGTTCAACTGGTCACTGACAAACCTTTCCGTGTTGGTGATTACATCGAACTGGAATCTGGCGAACAAGGCTTTATCGAAAAGATTGGCTGGCGATCCACATGGATCAAAATGCTGCCCAACAACATTATCGTGATGCCAAATTCCAAACTCTCCAACTCAAAGGTCATCAACTACTTCTACCCAACCAGAGAACTATCTGTCCCCGTGGATGTTGGCGTCCACTATGATTCAGATCTGGAACACGTCGAACGTGTCACAGTCGAAGTTGCCAAGGAGATTTTGGAGACTCACGAATATGGCGTCGACACATATGAGCCGTTTATGAATTACCACACGTTTGATAATTCCAGCATCAACTTCACGGTTATTCTGCGTGCGCAGGAATACTTCCATCGCTTCTTCATCACATCCGCCTTTATCAAGGCGCTGCACAAACGCTATAAAGAAGAAGGTATCGTCATTCCATACCCCATTCGGGCCCTCAATATCGCCCAGGAAGGCGTCGACATCTCCGAATTAAGCGCCAAACACACACCCGAAGACCGCAGGGATTAACACCAGAACAACACCCCTAACTTCACCAGGAACACAAACCCTATCTTGCCAAGGCGTTTGCGCGGGCGCAAATAAGCGATCATGAGCGCCCCACCAGATGACAACGAAAACCCATCCGACGCTGACGGCATCGACATCCTGACTCTTGGATGCCGACTTAACGCCTATGAAAGTGAAGTCATGCGCGGGCATGCCGCCCAGGCGGGTTTAAAAGATGCGATTGTCGTCAACACCTGCGCAGTGACCAATGAAGCCGTACGACAAGCCCGCCAGACGATCCGCCGCGCACGCAAGGATCGTCCGGACGCCTCGATCATTGTCACCGGATGCGCCGCTCAGATTGATCCGGACATGTTCGCAAAGATGCCGGAAGTTACCCGCGTCATAGGCAATGACGCCAAGATGCAAGCAGACACCTGGAAGCCGACTTCCTTACTGGACGTTGATGCGCCAAAAGCGGTCGTCAACGATATCATGTCGGTCAAGGAAACAGCCGGACATCTGGTCGATGGGCTCGACGGACGCGCGCGGGCTTATGTTCAGGTACAAACCGGATGTGATCACCGCTGCACATTCTGCATCATTCCATATGGCCGAGGGAACTCACGTTCTGTGCCTGCTGGCGAAGTGGTTGCACAGGTCAAACGCCTTGCTGACAACGGCCATTATGAAGCGGTCCTGACCGGTGTGGACCTGACCAGCTGGGGCGCAGACCTGCCTAACCAGCCCAATCTGGGCAATCTGGTCGCACGCATTTTAAAGCTCGTGCCAGACCTCAAACAGCTGCGCATTTCTTCCATCGACGCTATTGAGATCGACGACCAGTTGTTTGAACTGTTGGTCAGCGAACCACGCATCGCACCGCACCTGCATTTGTCGTTTCAATCCGGCGACAACATGATCCTCAAACGCATGAAACGTCGCCACTCCCGCGACGACGCCATAGACCTTTGTCGCCGCCTGCGTGAACGCCGACCGGAGTTTGCTTTCGGCGCAGATCTGATTGCAGGCTTCCCGACAGAAACCGATGAGATGTTTGAAAACACACTTCGAAGTGTGGATGAGTGTGGCCTCGATTATCTTCACGTCTTCCCCTACTCCGCGCGTCCGGGAACGCCTGCCGCGCGCATGCCGCAATTGTCCGGCGATGTCATCAAGGAAAGAGCTGCAAGATTAAGATCAAAAGGTAGCGAACGCCTCGCCTTGCGCCTTGACCGACATGTCGGAACGTCTCAACCTTGTCTTGTGGAAAAGGGGACGCGCGGGCGCTTGCCCGATTTTTCTCCGGTCCAATTAGTAGACTGCGAAGACCTCACCGCTGGAGAGGTCGTCTCGGTGCAGCTTACGCACCACGATAATGAGATACTGACAGGGCGGAAATCATGATTTTATGGTTCGGTAAAAAGAAGAAAAAAGACCCGAAAACCGGCGAAACGCCAGTCGAACCCCGACCACCTGAAGATGCCGGAATTGAAGCTGCGCCTACATCTGAAAAGCAATCTTTGCTGAGCGGCATGTTTGGCGGCGCAAAAGCCAAGACACTTGAAACAGCCGCAGCGATCGATGGAGATGAAGACGCGGTCATTGGTCCGCAAGTCGCCGGCATGCTGGAAGAAGACGCCAGCCTTCACTATCGACCAAGCGAGGTTCACGCAGCGCCGGTCCCCGAACCACCGCAACCATATAAGCCAGACACACTCGGCGGCCCCGTCCCGGATCACTATCCGGACGATGAAGAAGAACCAGAATTACGCGCCGCGGCGCATCAGCCCGAAGCGCCAGACTTTGATGAAACTCACATCCCCGCACACGCGCGCGACGAGCAGGGCGACCACATAGAGGGATCAAAATTTGTCCCGCCTGCATCGCTGCTGGAAACGCCTGCTGATGAAGAAGATGCGCTGGGCGCTTATCACGTTGAAACAGAAACGGCGGCGCCAGTACAAGACGAGCCTGTTTCACCCACACCGATTGCCCAACAATCGGCGCCAGAACTTCAAACAGATGACCCGCTAGAAGAAGTAAAGAAACCAGGCTTCTTCGCCCGTATGACACAGGGCCTGCGAAAATCATCCTCAAAATTGGCTGACGGGATCACATCTGTCTTCACAAAGAAAAAGCTGGATGATGAAACTCTTCAGGAATTAGAGGACCTGCTCATTTCCTCAGACCTTGGCGCCAGTGTCGCAATGCGTGTGTGTGAGAACATTCGCCAAGACCGGTTCGACAAAGAGATCACCGACGAAGAAGTCAAACAAGCTCTCGCCGTTGAAATCACTAAAGTGCTCGAGCCGCGCGAAGAAATCCTGGACCTTTCAGAAGGCGAGACGCCGCGTGTCGTCTTATTTGTCGGCGTAAATGGCTCAGGCAAGACCACAACCATCGGCAAGATCGCCGCTAAACTATCTGCTCAGGGCGCGAACATCCTGTGCGCAGCAGGCGATACTTTCCGCGCTGCTGCAGTAGAACAGCTCAAAATTTGGTCCGAACGCGCCAATGCTGGCTTTATCTCACGCCCACATGGCGCAGACTCAGCAGGGCTTGCATATGATGCTGTCCAGCAAGCCAAACAGGAAGGCCGCGACCTTGTCCTGATCGATACTGCAGGTCGCCTACAGAACAAGTCCGAGCTAATGGATGAACTGGCGAAAGTTGTGCGCGCAATCCGTAAAGTGGATGCAAATGCGCCCCACGATGTAATCCTGGTATTGGACGCAACTGTTGGTCAGAACGCGCTGTCGCAAGTGGAAGCCTTCAAGCACACTGCTGGTGTATCTGGACTGGTTATGACCAAGCTCGACGGCACAGCAAAGGGCGGCGTCCTCGTTGCGATTGCAGACAAACATTCAATCCCGATCCACTTTGTAGGTGTCGGGGAAAGCGCAGAAGATCTTTATCCATTCTCTGCTAAGGCATTCTCTCAAGCACTAGTTGGTTTATCCGACACAGTCACAACGAGCTAATTTATTCATGACGCCAGAAGCATTGGCGCTGGCTGTTGGTCTGAGCGCAGCCGTCACACTTGCGCTCGCCAACACCATGGTCAAAGCGTCCGGCGACATACTTATGTCGCGCGCCGCCATGTCCGGTTCGGCAGCGATCATGTGCTTACCGCTTGCATTCATCGTTCCCTTACCGGACATGAAAACCTGGCTGATGCTCGGACTGTCCATCCCCGCGCACGCTATTTATCAGGCAGCTTTGATACGCGCCATGAGCAGGGGCGATTTATCGCTCGTCTTTCCGGTCATGCGTGGGTCTGCTCCGCTAATCACCGCCCTCTTCGCTTTTCTAAGCATTGGCGAAGCCCATTCTCCCTTGGCTATCACAGGTTTGGTCATCGCCAGCGCGGCGACGATATTCTTCGCGCTGCCGGAAAACGGCTTTACCGGCGACATCAAGACCAAACGCACAGCCCTCTTCTGGGCCTTAATCACCGGTGGCTGTATTGCGCTTTACAACGTCATCGACGCCATCGCAGTGCGTGGAGCGCCTACGGCTTTGACCTTTATCGTCTGGCTGTTTCTGCTTGACAGCATAAGTATCAATACTGCCGCGCTTTGGACACGACGCACCGCCTGGTTTGAAGGTATGAAACTACGGTGGAAATTCGGCTTGATCGCAGGCGCATCTACCCTGATTTCCTTTGGTCTGACCTTGTATGGTTTTTCCATAGCTGACGTCACTTTGATTTCGGCGCTACGCGAAACATCCGTCGTGTTCGCCGCGCTCTTTGGATGGCGCATGCTCAAAGAAGGCCTTGGCGGTCGCCGCATGATCGCCGCCGCCGCATTAGCGGGCGGCCTCATACTCTTTCAAGCCGGGTGATCTGGATTTGCCACCCATCAATTGTAACAAGTGTTTGTTTAGCCTAGACCGGCACAGTGGCTTCATTCTAAAAGCCACAGCGCCACCTGACGGAGACAATTCCACACAATGATCTGGCGACACCTTCTTGGCTATCTGCCCGCCAATATTGTGTCGGGAATTGTGTCCTTTGGATCGGTATATGCTTTCACACGCTTACTCGGTGCTGATGATTATGGTCGTTATGCGCTAGTCGCGACAATCATGTTCGCCGCCCACACACTTACTCTGACTTGGGCAGAGGCCGCCGCCTTTCGCTTTGCAGGCGAAGCAGACGTCAAAGGCGGCATGGCGGACCATAAGCGGACTGTGATGCGGCTATCCTTGCTGTCCGCCATTCCAGCCGTACTGATCGTGTTTCTTGGTTGGGTCGTCACCAGTCACGATACCAAAATGCGCGAAGCAATTATCTGGCTTGCGCTTTCCATGCCCTGTTTTTCAATCATCCAGACAAGCCTGGAAATAAGAAAAGCCACCCGCGATGTCACTCGGTTCGCAATAACCAGCATGGGCTATGGACTGCTTGGGTTTACCGTGGGGATCCTGGTCGCCTGGCGCACGGACTATGGCGCAGCCGCACCTTTTGCGGGCCTTGCCGCCGCCGCAATTGTTTTTGCTATCATAGAGGGAAGCAGTCTTTGGCGCTCCTCAAAAGGCGGTCAATTCCAGACCGAGCGCGGCTGGAGGTACTTCAAGTATGGCTTCCCGGTTTCGCTGGCGCTGTTGCTAGAGATTGCTTTGACATCCGGGGATCGGTTCCTCATTGCCCACTTTCTGGATACGGCGTCAGTCGGCGCTTACGCCGCCGGATATGGCGTCGCCGATCAAACCATTCGGCTTTTATGTATGTGGGCGGCTATGGCTGGCGCTCCCTTACTGATGCAGGGTTATGAGCAAAGCGGCCCTGAAGGCGTAAAGGCGCCGGGAATTGCGATGGCGCGCACATTGCTCCTGATCGCATGCCCTGCTGCTGTCGGACTGGCGCTAGTCGCTCAGCCATTGGCCGAGTTCATGATCGGCGAGGAACTTCGCGCGCAAGCTGCCCTGATC
This sequence comes from uncultured Hyphomonadaceae bacterium, assembly GCA_964342355.1. GTDB lineage: Bacteria > Pseudomonadota > Alphaproteobacteria > Caulobacterales > Hyphomonadaceae > Hirschia. Next base: position 95,084 of record CAYFFG010000006.1, on the reverse strand, counting down.
ATCCCGTGGATAGCCGCCGCTGGACTCTTAAATGGTCTCGTCATCTATTATTTTTCCGAAGCCTTTCAGCTGTCTCAGAAAACCACGCTGAGAGCTTGTTTGATGGTTATCCCGGCAGCCCTCAATATTGTGCTCAATGTCGTTCTTCTCCCACGCATGGGCTTGATGGGCGCGGTTTATGCGACTGTGATTTGTTATGGCGTGGCGCTTATGTTGGTGATGAGTGTGGGAAGGCGTTTTGCACCGCTTCCCTTACCTTTAATCGACCTTTTGAAAGTGGGTGCGTCTTGCGGCGCCATGGCGATTGGCGTCATACAGCTCCCCGCAATAGGCGGCTTTCCGGAACTCCTGTTAAAAGCATTCGTTGGCGCATGCATTTTTGTCATTCTCGCATTTATTCTGGACGCAGCCGGTGTCCGCGATATCTTGCGACGAAACACCGATAAATTCAGCACACCCACTTCAAATGATCAGCTCGAAAACTGATCTGAAACACGCACGTTTTCGTACACATTAGTCTAACCCAGGTGGCCATATGACCGATACGCCCGAACATCAGGACGATAAAAAAACTGAGACAGCTCAAACAAAAACGAGCGGATCTCAGGTATTGTTTGAGCTCGGACCTGTCCTGATCTTCGTGCTGACTTACAATGTCGTGCGGCGATTTGAAGAAGGCGCGGGCCTACTTTCCAAAGAAAATGCTATCTATTGGGGCACAGGCGTGTTCATGGCGGCCACGCTAGGCGTCATTGGTTGGAGCCTGTTCACAAAACGCAAAATCTCTCCGATGGTATGGGTGTCTGCTGCTATTGTCACAGTGTTTGGCGGGCTGACTCTTTACTTCCAAAGCCCTGAATTCGCCTATTACAAACCAACAATCATCAATCTCCTGTTTGCCGGTTTGATTTTTGGCGGTCTGGCTTTTGGAAAGAATGTGTGGAAACTTGCATTCCAGCATGCCTTCGATCTGCCGGATCATGCCTGGAAAGTCTTCGCCATACGCTGGGGGTTTTTCTATATCTTCTTAGCAGCGCTTAACGAATTCCTGTGGCGCAATTATTCAGAAGATTTCTGGGCCAACGCTAAAATCTTTCTGGTGGTGCCGGCAACCTTCATCTTCATGATGCTGAACATGCCATACCTAATGAAACACATACGCCAACCAGAAGAAGCACAAGACTCTGCTGAATAAGCATCAACACGTATAAATTGTTTCGCTCCCCTTTTGGGAGAACAAGAGATAAGTCAATTTTTCCACTTTTGCTCAACATCAATTATGATTTGAGATAAAAATCGGTCATTGACCCGCTGAAAACGCCCTATCCACGGCGTGACAAAAAAACTTCATTTGAATTGATCTGATTCCAAATGTAATCCGAGCCCGGACGGTTATAAGCTTTGTACGGTTGTGTAGAAAGCAACAGGGCGCTGAGCATGGACGACATCGTTGAAGAGAAAACTGCGGACGACGCTTTTAAACTGAGCGAGTCCCCTGCACATTTGCTTCGCCGCGCGCAGCAACTCGCTACTGAAGTCTTCGCAGATCTGGGGATGTCAGATGGCGTCACACTCAGACAGTCAGTGGTTCTTGCCGCTGTCTCCGAAAACGAGGGCCTTAGCCAATCCAAACTCGTGAGTGAAACCGGGATCGACCGATCGACACTTGCCGACATGATCGCGCGCATGGAAACGCGCGGATTGGTCGAGCGTACAGTTGCTGAAGATGACGCGCGCGCAAAATCAGTCCGATTGACCGCTGAAGGCCGCGCTCGCCTTGAAGAAGCCCTCCCGGCAATGCGTTCTGTTGACGACGCACTGTTAAACGCGCTTCCAAAGAACCGCCGAAAATCCTTCATGGATGTTTTATCGATCCTGACCGGTGATGAGGTCGATGAGGACGGAAAACTCAAAAAATCAAAAAAGGGCAAAGACGGGAAAAAGAAGAAAAAGAAGAAGAAAAAGCACTAGCTTTCTTTTTCAACTTCGTTTCCTTGGGCTTGCTCGTTCAGGGCGTCATACGCCGCCAAGAAAATTGCCGCTTCATCAGGTGTAATCACGCCTTTGTGGTGGCGCACGATTGTGCCTTCAGCGTCAATCAAAAAAGTTTCCGGTACTGAAGCCAACCCAAAACCAAGAGATGTTTGTCCATCCTGATCAAGTGGATGATGTGCAAACGGATCGCCTTCTTGCGAGAGAAGCGCACGTATATCTTCTGGTTTATCCTTGTACGACAATCCCACAATCGGCAGTGTTTCGGACATATCCAAAAGCACTGGATGCTCGATTTTACATGGCGCACACCAAGTCGCCCAAATGTTTACGATCATTGGCTTACCCAAATGATCAGCCATTTTGAAAGTTCCACCCTCAAGCGTTTCGAGCGTGACCATCGGCGCTGGACGAGGCTTGCCTGTAAAAAGCGTCGCTTTGCTTTCTGGCGGTTTGCTTAACTGAATGAGAGAGACAACGCCCACGATCAACAAAAATACAATCGGAAGTACGAAGACGATACGTTTCATTCCGCATCTTCCTCTTGCAGTTTGGAGAGTTTTTTCTTCGACGTCATGAGCCGCCACAACACGCCAGCGCTAAGCAAAGCAAGTAAGCCGAGCGCAACTGAATAAGCTGACCAAACATAAGGTGCGTATTTATCCATGATCAATTCAGCCGTCCTCAAATGCATAGCGGCGCTGGATGAGCGCTTCTGCGCGTCTTGAATAAATCTCAGCGCGCATGTTTAAAATCACAAGGCCGACAAACAAAAGCGCATAGCCGACCAACACCAGCAATAGCGGGCTTATAAAAGGTTCGGGCAATTCCGAATGTATAACCTCAGCCGGATTATTGCCTAACTTATCAATCCAATCATCCGCCAGACGGATCGAGGCTTTTTGGTGTAGCGTCGACCACCAATTCACTGACCATTTTATAATGGGCAAATTAACCGCGCCAACTAGGCACAGAACTGCCGCCGCTCGGCCTGCCTTCTGAGGCGTCTCAAACGCACTCCAAATCGCTATATATCCAAGATACAGGAAAAACAGCACAAGAACGGAGGTCAGGCGCGCATCCCATTCCCACCATGTGTTCCAGATAGGTTTTCCCCACAAACTACCTGTTAATAAGCATATCAACGTGAAGATCGCACCGATTGGCGCAGCTGACTTGCCTGCTATATCGGCAAGCGCATGCTTCCAGACGAGTGACGAAACACTTGCCCCCGCCATAAAAGTATAAGCGCCCATACACATCATCGCGGCTGGCACATGGATAAACATTATCCTTGCCGCATCGCCTTGGCGGTAATCGGGCGGCGCAACAAACAACCCAACATAAACGCCAATAAATAAGAACACACCCGCAAGACCCAGCACGACAGGTCCCACATGACGCGTCACCTGCATAAACGCATGCGGATTAGCAAAGCGTGAGATCATAGTCTGTCTGTCCTAGTCCAAAGCTGTTTTCAGTGCAGCGCCTGCTGCAAAAGGTCCAAGCGCGATTGCAGCCAATGCGCATGCAGCACACAAAGCCATTGCTTGTGAAGCGTCACGCCCTTCAGCAGCTGCATAAAGCGCTGAGGCCCCAAATATTGTCGCTGGCGCATATAAGGGCAATGCGACAAGTGCAATCAACAATCCACCGCGACGAACGCCTGCAGTCAGTGCTGCTCCGATAGATCCGATAAAGAAAAACGCAGCCCCACCAAACAGGGAGATCAGCAATACGACACCTAACGCATTTACAGGCCCTAACAGCATTATCCAAAGTACGGGCGCAATAAAAGCCAGCGGCAGGCCAGACGCCATCCAATGCGCAAGAGTCTTGGCCAATGCCACACCTGTTAAAGACGCACCTGAAGAAGCAACGACTTCGAGCGTCCCATCCTCAAGATCAGCCTGAAACAGACGCTCCATCGGCAAGAGGGACGCTAAAGCGAGCGCAATGAACAATATTCCTGGTCCTGCCGCGCGTAGCAATTCAGCAGCCGGCCCAAGCGCAAGCGGGGTCAAAGTAGCGGCGCCAGTAAAAAAGCCAACAGGCAAAGCTGCGCCTCCGCCACCAGACCATGCGGTCTTCAGTTCGCGCACGAACAAAGACATTAAAGAAATAGATTTCATAAACACGCGTCCAAAACGTCTGGAGCATCCATCACGTTTTTCTTTTGAGGCGGTACAATCTCAAAAGTCAGCGCATTGTCGAAACCTTCGCCGTGCATGGCGGCAATAACTGTTCCGCCCTTGTCACAATGCGATTTGACCAAGTCCTTCACCAGCGCTTGGCCATCCTTGTCCAAAGAAGCGAATGGTTCGTCCAAAAGCCATATAGGACGGTATGCGATTAATAATCTCGCCAGCGCCAAACGGCGACGTTGACCGGCCGACAATCCCCTGCCCGGCACATCACGGCGTTTCCATAAATTGACTTGCTCAAGCACATGTCGAATGACGGCAAAATCTTCGCCGTAGAAACGCACCCAGAAGCGGACCTGCTCTTCGACCGTTTCCTGAGGTTTGACACCATCGCGATGCCCCAAAAGATGAAAAGGCGCGTCGCCTCCCTCTCCATCTAGCATAACCACTTCACCATGATCAGGACGCGTCAGCCCCGCAAGCACACGTAACAAACTGGATTTGCCTGCGCCATTCGCACCGCGAAGCTCCAAAACACATCCGCGCATCGCCTCAAAAGAAATTTGGCTAAAGAGTGTGCGATATCCCCGCGATACGGTCAGGTTTCGAACTATAAGCGCGCTTTCCAAGATTGTTATGGTCCTATATCTTAAAGTCGAAGGCCAAGCGAATTGTTGTTCTCACTTGGTTAGGCTAACACGGCCCCATACATACAACGTGAGGGGTGCAAAATCACCCGCGACCCTTTAACCACCGTACTGGACTTACCAGTCTGGAAGGATTCTTCTTATGGCGTCACTCGACAGTTTTAAATCCCGTCGCGAAATCACAGTCGATGGTAAACCTTACATCTATTACAGCCTAACAGCCGCTTCTGAAAATGGCCTCGGAGATATTTCCAAGCTCCCTGTGTCGCTTAAAGTTTTATTGGAAAATCTTCTGCGAAACGAAGACGGCACAACCGTCACTGCGGACGACATCAAGGCATTTGCGGCCTGGTTAAACGATAAAGGATCTGCGCAGCACGAAATCGCTTATCGTCCGGCGCGCGTTCTGATGCAGGATTTTACAGGCGTTCCCGCAGTTGTTGACTTAGCTGCAATGCGTGACGCGGCCAAAATGCTCGGCGCCGATCCCAAAGCGATTAACCCTCAAGTTCCGGTCGATCTGGTTATCGACCACTCTGTCATGGTCGACTATTTCGGTGGCGCAGACTCCTTTGAAAAAAACGTTGAGCGCGAATACGAGCGCAATAAGGAACGCTACGAATTCCTCAAATGGGGTCAAACCGCCTTTGATAATTTCCGCGCTGTACCTCCAGGCACAGGCATCTGCCACCAGGTAAACCTCGAATACCTGGCCAAGACCGTCTGGACGAAGGAAGAAGACGGATCAATGATCGCCTACCCAGACACCTGTGTGGGAACGGACAGCCACACAACAATGGTCAACGGGCTTTCCGTGCTTGGTTGGGGTGTGGGCGGCATCGAAGCGGAAGCCGCAATGCTCGGGCAACCGGTTTCCATGCTGATCCCGGAAGTTATCGGTTTCAAATTGACCGGCGCATTGGCTGAGGGCGTTACGGCGACAGACCTCGTTTTGACAGTTGTAGACATGCTGCGTGAAAAAGGCGTGGTCGGGAAGTTCGTTGAATTCTATGGTGAAGGGCTGGCAAATCTTACCCTGGAAGATGAGGCGACCATCTCAAACATGGCGCCAGAATACGGCGCGACGTGTGGATTCTTCCCAGTCGACAACGAAACGCTGGATTACCTTGAAACGACCGGACGCTCAGCTGAGCAGATTGCGTTGGTTCAAGCCTACGCAAAAGCTCAAGGCATGTGGCGTTCTGATATCGAGCCCGTTTTCACAGACACGCTGGAACTAGACATTTCGTCTGTGCGTCCGTCCATCGCCGGACCGAAACGCCCTCAAGACCGGATCATTCTGGATGATGCCGCCGATGCCTTTGTCATGACACTCGACAAAGAGTTCAACAAACTCGACGTATCCCACAAACGCGCCAAAGTTGAAGGCGAAGAGTATTCGATTGGTCATGGCGATGTCGTAATCGCCGCCATCACATCCTGTACGAATACGTCCAACCCCTCCGTTCTTGTGGCTGCCGGTCTTGTCGCGCGCAAAGCTGTAGAAAGAGGCCTCACTGTTCAGCCATGGGTGAAAACCTCTCTCGCGCCAGGATCTCAGGTCGTCACAGACTATCTGATAAAAGCCGGACTTCAGGATGACCTAGACAAACTTGGCTTTAACTTGGTCGGCTATGGCTGCACGACATGTATCGGTAACTCAGGCCCACTGCCCGAGAAGATATCGAAAGCTATTGCCGCTGAGGATTTGGTCGCCACATCTGTGCTTTCCGGTAACCGGAACTTCGAGGGTCGCGTAAACCCAGATGTGCGCGCAAACTACCTCGCTTCGCCACCGCTTGTTGTGGCGTATGCTTTGGCTGGCTCCATGAACGTCAATCTAACCAAAGATCCGGTTGGTTATGATGATGAAAACGAACCCGTTTACCTCTCTGACATCTGGCCAACATCCCAGGAAATTGCAGAAGTGGTTCGTTCCTGTGTCACACCTGAAATGTTTGACGCGCGCTATGGCGATGTCTTCAAAGGCGACAAACACTGGCAGGCAATAGACGTTTCTGGCGGAGAAACATACACATGGCCTGAATCCACTTATGTGGCTAACCCACCATACTTTGAGAACATGTCCATGACGCCAGAGGCGCCCGGCGACATAATCAAGGCCAAAGTGATGGGACTCTTTGGCGAATCCATCACAACAGACCACATCTCGCCCGCAGGTAACATCAAAGCAGACAGCCCTGCTGGCAAATACCTGCGGGAAAAAGGCGTGCCCGTCATGGAGTTCAACTCTTACGGCGCACGACGTGGTAACCATGATGTGATGATGCGCGGCACTTTCGCTAACATCCGGATCAAAAACCAGATGGTTCCGGGCACAGAAGGTGGCGTGACCAAATATTTCCCAGGCGGCGAAGTCATGCCGATTTACGACGCTTGTATGAAATACAAAGAAGAAGGCACGCCCTTGGTCGTTTTTGCGGGCGAACAATACGGCACTGGTTCCTCTCGTGACTGGGCCGCAAAGGGAACACTTCTGCTTGGTGTTCGTGCTGTGGTCGCATCATCCTTTGAACGCATCCACCGTTCGAACCTGATCGGTATGGGCGTTCTGCCTCTTCAGCTGCCTGAAGGTAGCGGTTGGAGCGATCTTGATATGACCGGGGAAGAGATCATAACGATCGAAAACATCGCCGACATTAAACCGCGCCAGATGATCAAAATTAAGATTGATTTTGCCGACAGTTCAGAAAAAATTGTCGACGCTCAGGTGCGTATCGACACAGAGAATGAGCTCGAATATTTCCGAAATGGTGGCATTCTTCATTATGTATTGCGCAGCTTAGCTCGCAATTCCTAGCTGATCACACATCAGGAAAAGTCAATAAAGACAAAGTCCGCGCGCCAAATTACAGCGCGCGGGCTTTTCATTTTTCGCCAGATCATTAATCAAAACCCGCACAATCACGGACTTAAATGACTGAGAGGTTGTGTGAAACCCGTCAGATGTGATTGCTTTGGGCTCACACCCTATTGATTGGTCAGTGATGCATCTTTGGATATAGTTTTATTTCATGAAGTTATCGCTCTTTAAGATCCTTTGTGCTGGCGCATCTTTACTCAGCGTCTGGACTGCGCAGCCTGCTTGCGCGGAAAGAGCGGCTGACTCCTTATCCAATAAAAGACACGCAGCCACACTCGTTGAGCTTTATACCAGCCAGTCCTGTACGCGTTGTCCAAAAGCAAATGCTGAGTTTGCAGAATTTGCCCAGACGCATGATGTGATCGCTCTGACCTTTGCTGTCGATTATTGGAACTATATGGGCTGGGAAGACACATTCGCATTACCAGAATTTGGCGCACGGCAAATCGCCATCAATGAGACAATGGGCCGTCGCGGTCCTTACACTCCGCAAGTGATATTCAATGCCGCGTCCCACTGCTCAGCGTCAAAACTGAAATCATTGACTAATCACCTCAAGAATGAGGCCAAACCACTCAAAGACATGTCCATGTCGTTTGATGGCGAAAAACTGATATTGGATGTAATGGATAGCCAACCCGTCGATGTCTGGCGGGCAGATTACATTCCTGGTCAAACTTTCGAAACGCCTACAGACGGATACAATCGCGATAAAGAGATGGTGTACTTTAACCGCGTGACAGTGCTTGAACGCATTGCAAGCTTTTCCGAGGGTAAGGGCGAAACGATCGACAGATGCGAAAAGTCCTGTGTCTTCATTGTCCAGGCGGCAGATGCAGGTCCTGTGCTCGCTGCTATTTCTTATACATCTTCAGAATAGACAGCCACTGCGCAGAATTAAGGGCTGCCTTGCCTTTGCGCTCGGCGAATAGATTTTAACGACGCGATGTCCTCTAACGACGTTGTCATCACATTAAAATCCAGCCGCGACAGACGAAACGCCCAACCAGCCACATGCGTTTCGATATCTTCAAGTTGAGCGAGCACCTCTTCTGAATCAGTTTCTGAAGCTAAAGATAATGTCGCCCAGAAAGATCCGTCATCTTCACGTGTCAGCTCAATATCAACCACCAGCCCTTCATGCGTGATAGTGCGGTGATTGCCAGCAAACGCTCCGCTCAGCTCACTTCGCGGCTTCACATCCAATGGAGAAAACTTGCTCATTGCTAACGCTGGCGGATTGGGCGCATAATCCGCCAATAGAATGGCTTTGTCATATGGTGGCGCCAACCGAAAACGCCCCGGGTAATTGCGCCTTACTTCCAATGCATAGCTATCATCCTGAACAGGCTCAATCTCTACGCGTGCGATATCATCCGTACTCAAACTGATCACATCCAAATCCAACCAGCGAGCCGGATTCTGTAGCGGTGGAAAAGCGCTCGCAGACACAGCCCATGTCAGCTCTTCGCTTGGTTTACGGATATATGGGGTGCCGTTTTTAAATCCCACAATAAGATGGGCTAGCTCCTCACCGTCAGCGTTGAATACCTCCATCAAGGCTCCGCGACCATCGTCTCGCGGATCTCCAAGCCCCAAACGGTCAAACTTTTTCGGGTCTCGCGTCATTTCTCGCGTGTAGATCATAGAAGACAGGGCTTCTGACAAATCGGCCAAAGCATCCAAACGAACCGGATAGCGCCCTCTTTCAGACAAAACCCATCCTTCCGCTTCACGCTTTAAACTATATGCGCCAGCTGAAGTTGTTACTTTGATCTCTTCTGCCGCAGTCACATCGGACTCAAATTTCGCCAACACAACTTTCCCTACCCGTTCAGCGGCTTTCGGCTTTGAGGGTTCAAGTGACGAAAGCATCGCAGCGATCAGCGCGATCAGCGCGCCAACAGCAAGATAGAGCAGAGCACGAACACGCGTGTCACTTGTCATTAGCGACGCCTCCCCTTGCTGCGGTTACGCCAACCGACTATTAGAAATCCAACAATGATTACGATAACCGGCGGTATCCAGACGTTTATCAGGACCAGCCTGTCGTGAAGTTTGTCGATATCCACACGAAACTCTCGCTCGATCTCACGCAGCCGTTGGCGAATATCTGCTGCTTCGGCACGGAAACGGCTTAGCTCGGTAGCCTCTGTCTGGCTGACATTACCCCCGCTGGCTAACAAACCTCCGCCCGCCCCAGCTTCTCGCAAAGTGGTTAATCGCGCTTCAGTCGCCTTCAATTGAGCTTCCAGAATTTCCTGCTCTTCATAAAGGCGTTCGCGCGCCATATCCCGCATGGCGTCTACGAGCAGCATTGGCCGAGCGGAAGGCGCGCGCGAGCGTAATCTCACAAGGGCTTGCGAACCGGAAAGATTATCAATCGCATTCAGTATGAAAGCCGCGTTCTCAGCGACAGGCGCCCCACCATTCGGACTGACATAAAAACTATCATCGAAAATGTCCGCATCAGAGATAAGGATGATATCTGCTGGCTGCAGTGACTTACTTACGTGCGGCAAGTCATTTAACTCTCGTCGCGCAAGGGCTGCCCTCACCGGATCGGAAGGTAACACCACAGGGGGGATTGTGTCCGGCGTATACGCGGAAGTGAGCATGCCCGTTAGTCGACCCGCCAATACCTGGCGCTGCCCCAGCGGAGTGTAGTCAGCCAAAAATTCGCGCGGGGAGGTTTCTCGACCTGCCTGTTGGATGGAAGTCATGGCTGCATTTTCAGTCGTCCACACCAGATCTTCAAATATTGCTCCGGGCGGAGGGGAAACCGCCAACCTGCCCGCCGCTCCGAAATTGATTGCGCGCGTCAAATCTGTGGTGATTGGATCGGTTTGCGACATGTTCAACGGCGTTGGCGCGATAAAGAGCGGTTGCGCCTCTACAATCCGGCGGCTGCTCTCCACCCGTTCGACCGGCAAGCCAATCTCTTTGTCGATCACAACACCATCAAGCGGACCAAGCCCAAGCATCGCTTCTATCTGCCCAAGCGAAGAAGAAAGAAGCGCGCGCCGCCCCCGAGCGGCGACCGCCGACTTTGATGCCGGATCAAGGGCGATCAAAGCGCGTCCATTTCTCAATAAAAATTGCTCAATCAGATATTCCTGGCGTGGTGTTAGTTTGGGTGGGTGGGCGATGACGAGCGCATCCAGATCATCAGGTATGGCAACGAAATTTGGGCGGATCGGAACGATCTCGACGCTACGCGCCAGTTCTTTCAGCACATAAAAATCTGCGGGATTATCTCCCACGCCTTGAAGCTTGGTGAGCTCAGACAGCACACCGATACGTGGCGGAGACGGATCATCCAGCTGGGAAATCAGTTTAACCAGATCATATTCCAGTAGCGCTTCACGTTCTGGAGCCAAATAAGGAATAACAACACGATCATCGACTGAGTTTCGGCCAATAATGCCAAAATATAGCGGTTCGCCACCATCAGTTGGTGTTGCCGATAATCCTGCATCCAACACCCGTTCTTCGGAATCAGTAAATGGGTCGGGATCAATAACGGTGACAATCACATCACCTTCAGATTGTGCGGAGATTTCGGCCAATAGCTCTCGGACACGCGCGCCGTATGCGCGGATAGCTGGGTAATCTGCCGCAAGACGGCGCGAATATATAAATTGAAGTTCAACCGGCTCAGCAAGATTGGACGCAATATCACGAGCTGCTTCCGAAAGCGTATAGAGCTTGTTCTCCGTCATGTCGGCACGTACGCCCGACATCCAATTCTGGACAGCGATATTGAGCCCTGTGAAAATTAGGAGAACCATCAGACTGGCAATGAATGTAAACCTGCGCGCATTCATTTAGCCAGCCCTCCTCTGCGAAATCCAGAGTGTGTTCAAGGCAAGCCAGAGCCCGATGAAACCGACGTAAAAGAAGACAGACCGGATCTCTAATACCCCGCGCTGAGCTGCTTCAAAATGTGTGAGAAAAGAAAACACCCGCGCACCGTCAGATATCGCGGGGCCAAACAAATCCGATAGGCCTGACGCCACCAAAGGCAGACCGGTCACGGTGAATACGAACCCCACCGTCACCGCGATAACGAAAGCGACAACCTGATTTCCGGCTAAAGCGGATAACGCGCTCGACAAAGCAACATATCCTCCCGCCATCAAAAAACTCATAAGGTATCCAAGCGCGATGGCTTCGTTGTCAGGGTCGCCAAGATAATTCACTGTCATCCACATTGGCACAGTAAAAAACAGGGCAACGCCCGCAACCGTCCATGCTGCGAGGAATTTGCCGACGGTCAGCGCCCACACCGGTGTTGGCAGAGTTAAAAGTAATTCTAATGTGCCTGAGCGAATTTCCTCAGCCCATAGTCGCATTGAAACCGCAGGCAGAAAGACAAGATAAAGCCATGGATGAAAAAAGAAGAACGGCGCGAGGTCTGCGCGGTTCGTGTCAAAAAAACGGCCAATCTCAAAAGTGAAAGCGCCCAAGGATAACAGAAAAACCGCTATGAATACGTAGGCAAGCGGTGTGTAAAAGTATGCGCGCATTTCGCGCATATATATGGATGTGATCGCCGCAATTGCCGCGCGCCGGCGTGAATTAGCCCCCATGTGGGGATGCTCATGCTCTACTTCGACTGCTCTCATTCTGACAGGCTTTCTTCCTTTGTAAGGGTCGTGAAGGCCTCTTCAAGATCGTTTGCCTGCGCCTGAGACAACAGCCCAGCCGGTGTGGTGTCAGCGACAATTCGACCTCGGTCGATGACAACCGCGCGAGTACACATCGCCTCAACCTCATCAAGTTGGTGTGTAGATATCAAAATGGCTTTATCTTTGGACATCCGATCAATCAAAGCGCGTACCGCACGTTTTTGATTTGGGTCTAATCCGTCCGTAGGTTCATCAAGTACCAGCACCGGGGGATCGTGCATTAAAGCACCCGCCAGAGCGACACGACGCTTGTACCCCTTGGAAAGCGTATCAATTGAGCGGTCAATAACTTCTGAAATACGCGCGTCATCGACGACGCGCTCCATCGCCCAACGTGTTTGGGAAACTGACAATCCATGCGTGCCCGCGAGAAACTTCAAGAAGCCGCGGGCAGTCAGGTCTCCATAAAGCGGGGCGCCTTCAGCTAGGTATCCAAGAGAAATTTGTGCGTCTGTTCGCTCCGCTATGATGGATGCGCCAGCAATTAACGCATCCCCGGAATCAGGCTCTAGAAAGCCTGAGATCATGCGCATTGTCGTGGATTTACCTGCGCCATTGGGGCCAAGAAACGCCAGCACTTCGCCTTGTGCGACTGAAAATGACACACCGCGAACCGCATGTTTCAGACTTGGACCTCTGCCGAAAGACTTTGTGAGCCTGTCAACTTTCAACATATCCACGCTGGCTGTCTCCCGTATGCCAATCTGGCTTTCCACCACTGATACATTGCGTCGGACGTTAAGCAAAGAATCTCATTCATGACAGTTTCTAAACGGACGGAGAACCACCAGTCGCTAAACGCGCACACATTAAACAGCGTCATATCAATTGATCATTCAGCCAGCGACGCACCATTGCCAAGTCGCCAGACTGTAGTTTTAAATTTCAGGAGTAAGGAAGAAGCGTCGGACAGACCTAGAATGAGCAAGCCTCGGGGGGCTGGGGGGCTGTTGGGTCCAAGGCTCTTTTAATTTCTCAGCCTGTCCGACTGTGGTTAATGTGGAGGCAGTTGAATGATTTGAAAAGCCCCCATGTTGCAGAAAAGCCGCGTATCCAGATTAAATAAGCGTATAGTTCGTAAATTACTTGACTTTAAGGAGCGTAGAAAAACGGGTGTCTAAAACCATTCCCACGCAAACTTCAGAAATTAAGCCAGCAAAACCAGCACCTCAGGTTTGGTTCCAACGCCGAGAGCTAGACGACATACTTCGTATTTATGGCCAGATGGTCGCAGCGGGCGAATGGCGAGACTATGCGATCGACGCATTAAAAGACCGTGCGGTTTTCTCCATTTTCAGACGAACATCAGAAGCGCCTACGTTTACTGTCGAAAAACGTCCTTCCCTGGCCCGCAAACAAGGCGCATATGCCGTCGTTAACGCGACAGGACAAGTCCTCAAGCGTGGTCGCGATTTATCCACTGTTTTACGCGTGCTTGAGAAAAAGCGATTTAACGTCATTGAATAATCACAAAAAAAGCCCGGCGCATCGCACCGGGCTTTTCCGCAACTCATTACAATCAACCTTAGTCGTTTGAGCTCATCAGCGACAAGATGAACTGGAACAGGTTGATGAAGTTCAGGTAGAGGCTCAGAGCGCCGTAGTTCGTCGCGACAGCCATCGAACGCTGATCACCACCGATCGCATAATATGTGTGCTTCAGGCGCTGGGTGTCAAAAGCTGTCAGACCAGAGAAGATGAGAACACCACCCAGTGAAATGATGTATTCCATCATAGATGACTGAAGGAACATATTCACCAGGGAAGCGATGACCAGACCAATCAAACCCATGATAAGGAATGATCCAAAACCAGACAGGTCTTTCTTGGTGGTGTAACCCCAAAGACTTAAGCCGCCAAAAGCTGCCGCTGTGACAAAGAACGCCTTACCGATTGTAAGGAAGTCTACGCCAACCCCAAGACGCGCTGCGATAACCCAGTAACCAAGGCTCGCACCAAGCAACGACACAACGGCCCAATAGATGATGCCAGATGCCGTTGGTGACGGGTTTTTCATCACGAATGATGAGATCAGCAGAATTCCGATCGGACCAAACATTACGACAAAGCGCAGTGGCGTGCCGAACACGATCTCAGTCACCGGAGCGACAGATCCTACGACATAAGCAATAACGGCCGACAAAACGAGGCCAAGAGCCATTTTGTTGTAAATGCCCAGCATGAAACTGCGCAAGCCAGCGTCAACAGACATGTCGACAGTGCGGCCAACAGAGCCAGAGGCATATTGATAGTCAGTCATTCATCACCTTTTACAAAAACAGGTTTCGCAAATTTGCGAGTGACAGAAACATAAGAGCAAAATGCGGCGATTTCCAGATAAATCGGTTTGTTTCCCTCCAAACCTTTTGTGAGCCACGCAATTTCAGGGACTCCTTAATATTAAATTACGCCTAGAGATTGATTTTTGGGCGGGAAAGCGCAATTATTAGGCGAAAGCGGCCATAGAAGCCGTTTCGCAGGAGGAAAAGCAAATGACGACGACAAGGGAATATGTTCCTGGTGTTCGGCGCTATGCGTCACGTGTCAATGTCAACGCAATAGGCCGCATTATTCGCCATCTTGGAATTGCACTGACGTCAAGAGACGGCTCCAGGGTATCGGTATCTGACAAAACAGAGTTGGACCGCGTGCGTGACCGTTGGCTGCGCAAGAAACTTGGGTTGTCCGCAAACAATCTTGAGTTAGACCAGCATATCGACGAAGTTTGTAATAAAATGCGCGCTGAACGCTCTAAGTGTCGCGTCGTTTTTTACTATCTTCTCGCGGAAAAATTTGACAAGTTGGACGCAATTTAACGGCCTGATTGTGCAGGCCGCTCGTTAAACGTCTGACGGCCTGCTTTCATGTCGCTAACGCTCTTTTGCGCCATCACCCTACCGGATGAGATCGCTGATCTGTTGGAAGATATGCAGCGCGGTCTTGATGGAGCTGGTTGGAGACCGCGAGAAAACTTCCACATTACGCTGAGATATTTCGGCGAAATGTCGGAACCAGACGCTGAAGAGCTGGATCTGGCGCTCGCGCGGATTCCTTGCCCGCCGCTTACTTTATCGCTCGCTGGAGTTGGCAGTTTTGGGGGCAATGATCCCCATGCTGTTTGGGCTGGCGTTCGCCCAAATGAGGCGCTTTCCTTATTATCTAAAAGATGCTCAAGTGCAGCCAGGCTGCTCGGCATTCCTTCAGACAAGCACCCCTTTAGACCACACGTAACACTTGCCTACTTAAAGGGCATCTCTCCCGCAGCGGTCGCCGCATATGCGCAGCGCCATTGCATCTTTGAAAGTCCGCCATTTGAAGTTGGAGAATTCGGGTTATATTCCCGCCACCATGGGAAAAGGTATAGCAGATACATAGAAGAAGCCGCGTACCCCCTCACAATTGGATAGCTAATCAGCATATGAGTAACTGCAAGAAACCTCTTCTTGCCGAAATATAGTCGTGTTTGTTGTTAAGTCTTCGAACGATGTGGAAAATGCCGAGATTTGATTGGGAGCTCATCGCATGAAATACCTGTTCCGCGCGCTAGCATGTTTTTCTCTAGGGCTTGCCATGCTGCAAACTGCTTCAGCGCAGGTTCGCGCTGTTGGAAGCTTCAAAGACTGGCAGGTTTTCACCCAGAAGATTGACGGTGACACCATCTGTTTTGCCGCCACCAGCGCGTTTGATAAAGCGCCTATGAATGTCACACATGGCGACATCCATTTCTTCGTCGCCACCTGGGCGTCTGGCGCGGCGAAAAATCAACCCAGCCTGAAAGTGGGCTATGATTTGCGGACAGATATGCCGCCAGAACTGGAAATCGGCCGCGAGCGCTGGCGTATGTACACGTCATCGAATGAAGCTTTTCTCGAAGATAAAGACGAACGTGAAGTGATAAATGCGCTCAAACGCGGGTCAGAACTTCGTGTCGAAGCAGTTTCCTCTCGCGATACGCGCACAGCCTACCATTTTTCTCTGTCAGGATCTTCTGCTGCAATTGAAAAAGCAGAGGCAAGCTGCCGGTGATTAGATAACTCGCCACTTCAGGGAGCCAACTGCAATTATGTAGTAAGGTATATTGATATTCGAGAAGACAGATATAACATGCGTCTCAATAATATTGGGGAGCACAGCGGATGGACGGCAATTTAGAGGCAGCAAAACTGCGGCCAGCAGAAATGTTGGCTAAGCCAGTGCGCATTGATCCCGTATTCGATAATCCAGATGCAGTTGTCAAACTATGTCGAGATTCAGCGCCTTATAAACTTGCAGCCACAGTTCACCGCATGGCGCCAACTGGAAAAGATGTGCCATGGTTTCGTGTGTTTTGGGCGCACGGTGGTAAAACAATAAATCCACGCGCTGACTTTATCTTCAACTCAGAGCGTTTTATTGAGGGCGCAAAGGAAAGCTTTAACGCTGAAGTTATTGTGCCTGTTAGTTTGATGAACAACATCAACACGCCAATGCAGGCCGGTATTCCTCATCTTGATTTACCTAAATTCCGAGGCGGAGACGCACTGCCCTTCGATCTTCTCGTGGCAATGGCGTATTCCAACCTCTTCCACGATTGGGCCGTCCCCCAAGCCTCAACAATATCATGGTTTTATAACGGCAAAGGCGGCGACTTTGATTACTGGCCTGACGGTCCTGATGGTAATCGGCAGGCTGTGAAAGCTCCCGTTTGGAATGTGGGCTACGTTTCGGACAATGAATACATGTGGCATCGCGTTGGCCCGATTGGCGCGACTAAAGACCATATGACGCCGGGAACGCTATCCCGCCAAGCGGAAATGATGGCAAACGAAAACGATGACGGTTGGACGATCAGGGATGATGACAAATCATTCGCCTTTGAAAAGGAAGACGTTCGCATTTCGATCCTCTGGAAAGCCTATGCATTTCAAAATGAGCGCGAGTACCAACGCTTTCTAAACAAAGAACATGACCTCAGCATGAGCCAAATCATCTCAATTCTGAATAAAGACCTTGACGCTCGCGGTATGAAACAGCTGCCTGACGATTGTGATTTTTCAGATAACGAAAGTAAGCGTTGGATCAGAAAAGCCTATCCAGCGCCCAAACTAAATGACGACATTCGACCCGTAATCGAATAAAACGGCTTTATAAAAACAACCACGAATGGGGATGAAACCATGAAAAAACTTGCAATTCTCGCTCTTGTTGCTGGCGCTATGTCAGCTCCTGCGTTCGCTGATGGCACTACGCTTGAAAACGTCATTTCAAAAGGCGTTGTACTCGAGGCGGCAGGCTACACAATTCCGGTTACTTACAGCGAAGACGGCTCATACGTTTCCGAAGCTTTTGGCAGTGAAATCACTGGCACTTGGCGCATTGACGGCACTTCGCTTTGCACAACATCGAGCATGCAGCCGACAGAAAACTGCACTGAATACCCAGAAGGCGTCGCACCAGGCGAATCTTTTGAGATCGTCAGCCCAGCAATCGGTCCAATGAAGATCACTATCAACGAATAGTATTCGTTCTCAATGCAAAGGGCGGCGCCATTAGATTGCGCCGCCCTTTTCTATTGCGGTTCGCCATTTCAATCTCAGCGTGACCTTAGCAAAAAAATTCGCTATACACGCCCTATGTCCACCGAACTTGATCTTTCCCGCCGCCCGGCTGCTAACGCCGAGAGCGCACCTTTAAACCTTGCCGGTCTTTCTATGGAGAGACTGCGTGAAGCGCTTTTGAACGTCGGCGTTGAACCGCGTAAAGTAAAAATGCGGGCTAATCAGATCTGGCGGTGGGTTCATCATTACGGCGTCACCGACTTTTCCGAGATGACCGATGTCGCAAAGGACATGCGCGCAAAGCTTGCAGACAATTTCATTCTCGGTCGCCCGGAAATTGTAGAACATAAGGTTTCTGTCGATGGCACGCAGAAATGGCTCACGCGGTATGGGCCTAACGTTGAGGGCGAGAGCGTCTTTATTCCAGACGTAGCTCGATCTGGCGCACTATGCGTATCCTCTCAAGTGGGATGTACACTCAACTGTACATTCTGCCACACTGGAACGCAAAAACTGGTGCGCAATCTGACGGCACAGGAAATCGTCAGCCAGGTCATCGTCGCTCGCGACGGCCTCGGAGAATGGCCAACATCCAATGAGAACCGCAAACTGACCAACATTGTCTTCATGGGCATGGGCGAGCCTCTCTACAATCTCGACAATGTGGCTGAGGCAATTGATACAATTTCGAATGGCGACGGCATCTCAATCGGTCGCCGTCGTATCACTGTGTCGACTGCAGGCGTAGCGCCTAAAATTCCTGAACTTGGGGAACGTACAGGCGCACTTTTGGCGATATCTCTTCACGCTGTACGCGATGACCTGCGTAATGAAATCGTACCAATCAACAAAAAGTACGACCTTAAAACTCTCTTTGACGCCATCCGCGCATATCCCGATCTTGGAAACTCCAAGCGTGTCACGTTTGAATATGTCATGCTCAAGGGGGTGAACGACTCTTTGGCGGAAGCGCGTGATCTAGTGAAATTAATTCGCGGCGTTCCAGCCAAAATCAATCTTATTCCATTCAACCCATGGCCCGGTTCCCCGTATGAATGTTCAGACTGGGAACAGATCGAGGCATTTGCCGAAGTCGTAAACCGGGCTGGCTACGCCTCTCCGATTCGAACTCCTCGTGGCCGGGATATTCTGGCGGCTTGCGGCCAACTGCGCTCAGAAAGCGTAAAAGAACGTGCGAGTGAACGTTTAAAAGCAAAATTATCGGCAGAATCTCTCGCAAAATAACATTTTGTCATTTTATGGACTGCAAACCGCTGATGAGATTGACGTTTTCGTCAATTATTAATCCGTCCACAGACGAAACAAGCTATGATTGCAGTATCATAATACGCTAAACACCTAAAATTTATGGCTTTTGTGAATTTCGGAGAAAGTCAAAATTAACCACACAAATCTATCCCTCAAACCAAAGCGGGGGCTTAACACGTGTGGAGAATGACGTGAACGTAAAGAATTTATCAGTCGCGAATCGTCTACATTTGCTTTGCGGTCTGGTAGTCGTATCCTGTCTGGGCATTGGGGCGGCTGTACATGCAAATTCCGAGAGCCAGGAATCCGCACTTGATGACGAACGTGACGCAAATGACATGGCGCTAAAAGCTGAAAAGCTGACGTCCGCCACGTTGAACCTTCGTCGTCTGGAAAAAGACTTTCTCCTTCACCGAGACCTCAAATCCTCCGAAGAGTTTGATGATTACGCAGCTGATATGGATGCTTTGATCTATTCGATCGCAAACATTGACCCAAATATAGCCGATCTGCGCGCAAACTTTGAAAGTTATCGCGACACCGTCGATGAAATTGTAGAGATGTACACGACGATCGGTCTGACCGCCAACGAGGGTCTGGAAGGGGAACTCAGAAACGCTGTCCACGCTGCTGAAACAACACTTTCAAACCTGGAAAGCGATCCGCTACTCGTCAAAATGCTGATGATGCGTCGTCACGAGAAAGACTTCATAATGCGTGGCGATCCAAAATATATAGACCGGCTGGACGCGCGTGTTGAAGAATTTTCGACTTTACTGAGCGCAAGCGATATTCCCGCTGAGCAAAGACAACTCATTGAAAAAAATATCGCAGATTACCAATTCGATTTTCATATCTTTGCGAAAAATCGCTTGGAATTACTTGAGACTCTCGAAGAAGTCGAACACAATTTCAGTGAACTTGGCGCATCTATCCGCGGGCTCAAAATGAATGCTGAGCGCTTCGCGATGGATAGTATCGAAGCCAGCGAGCGAGACCGCGAGCGTGCCGCCTGGATGGTGTTTCTGTTAATTGCCGCCATTTCCATTGTCGCCACAACAATGACAACACTGATCTCCAGATCGATCCGCCGACCACTTCTCAATATGACCGCAGACCTGAAAGCTATGTCTGGCCTGAGCGCGCGCACCGACGCACAGGGTGGTAACGAACTTGACGCCATGCAGCAGGTTCTTGTTGTCCTCAAAACAGAGCGTGAAGAAGCAGATCGTTTGCGTATTCAAAATGATCGAGTCGAAGAACGTGCGCGGGTCATGCGCAAAGCTGAGCGTCTTCAAATCGTGGAAGAGCTAGAAAGCAAAGTCGGTAAACTGATTCAGTCTGTCACGAACTCGACTGACATGCTGGTGCACACATCTCGCACTTTGAGCAATGACGCCGCTGATTCCGGTACAGAAGCCAAGAATGCTGAAGCTTCCGCTGGTGCCATGACTGACGCGGTCGCGTCCATGTCTCAAGCAACACAGGAACTTTCCGCATCTATCGACGAAATTTTCCGTCAGGCCAGCCAAAGTAAGTCTACAGGCGTGCAAGCCGTCACAGACACAGAGCGGCTAAACAACACCGTTCAAAACTTACGTGAGTCCGTGACCGAAATTTTCGATGTTGTAAGCCTGATCAACGATATCGCCGAACAGACAAACCTTCTATCACTCAATGCGACGATCGAAGCAGCCCGCGCAGGCGCCGCAGGTCGAGGTTTTGCTGTCGTCGCCACAGAAGTGAAACAGCTAGCCGACCAGACAGCCCGTTCAACAACTTCGGTGACACAACGTATCGATGCTATTCGTGCGGCTGTAGAGGAAGCTTCAGGCGCAATTCAGGGTGTCGTCTCTCACATTGGCGACATGTCAAATATGGCGGAATCCATTGTCGACGCCGTAGAGACTCAGAAAGTCGCCACTGCGGACATCGCTGAACGTGCGGCGCTGTCCACTCGCAACTCAAATGATGTGTCTTTATCTCTTAACGCTATGAACGCCACAGTCACGCGTACATATGATCACGCGCAAGGCGTCCAGAAGGCTGCAAAAGACTTGTCAAGCGATGCGCATGCTCTGGAAAATGACGCGCACGCATTCTTTGAAAAGCTTCGCTCGTAACCTCAAATTCGGGTTTTTGTGCAAATCTAGCGCCGGCACGTAATTGTCGGCGCTTTATTGTTTTCGTTGCCTGGGGAAACTACGTCCCGAACGCAAAAACGGCGGATGCCGCCTGTAAGGAAGCTCCCGCCGTTCCGCAATCTACTACACTCTACTAACGCTACTTCTAGCATCAAATTCCTTTACAGAAGATGAACAGACCATTGAAAAACGGCCTTTTTGTTAATTTTTCTGTGGATATCTAACTGTAGCAAGGCAGGCGACAAGCAACCGGATACGCCGACACTTAGGGGAGATGTCCGCAGTATCCGGTCACTTGAAAACGCCGCCATGCGTTAAGAAGCGCTCTGACGTGAGAGGGAGATTCTCGCAATCAAAGCGGGAGATCTTCTTGCAAGGTGAACAGCACCGACGCTGCGAGCGGGGATCGTTATGTCGGCGGTCCGTCTGTGGGTCCTTTGTTTTTACGAACGCCTGAGGTGTACGTTCGGCGGGGCTGGGATGAACAAGGTCCACGACTGAGCGACGAGAATTGCCTCGTCGGCGCCGTTCACAGAAGACACTACCTAACTGTCATTTAGATTTTCCGCACCAAAACAGAAATTTTTACACATGTTCGCAAACCTTTCCTTTTCCTTAACGCGTGTTAAGCACAACCAGCGCCTAGTTTGCGCCATTTAGGCAGTCCGTTAAGGTGACGCAGATTTTCAACTTTCTATAAGCAGACAAGAAAAAAAGCGAAACGGGGTTCCGGGGATGGAAAATTTAGCTGACATCATGCGCGGATTGGCTGCTGCTATGTCTGGCGCCGCCGCGGCCTCAGGTTGGACTGTCGCGGTCATTGTCGCAAATGTCGCTTTTGATGGCCTAGATTATAATCGGGCGGACCGACAACTACGCCGCACATTGCTGGTCGCTTCTAATTTTCAGGCGATCCTCTTGGGGATTGGCGCTGTCTTCGCCCTACTCTCAGGCTCACTGGCTTCGTTTGTAACAGCATTGGTCACCGCTCTTGGCTTCCTATCAAATGTCTGGACGCTTGCGCCTCGCAAAGGACCAAGAGTGACCGGCATGCGCGAAAACCGCAAAGGCAAGCGTATTGTGGCAGTCGCGCTAACAATCATCCTCAGTCTTATGGCTGCTTTAGCTGCGGTCCTGGCCGCCTTTGGCCTTTAGCGCATATCGAGGTTGTCTTCGGATTATCCGCCTGGCTCAAAATAATTGTTGCGATACCCGCAAGGAATTCGCCTCACGCCTTGACCCCGCCACATGACATGTCTTCATAGGCGCGCATCATCCTCGTCGCAGACGCTTGGATCAGTAAAGTAAGTAGGGAGTGATTGAGCGATGAACGCAGCAGTGGAATCTTTTGTATCCGGCTTTCCGGATTTTCTGATTTACGCTGGCGCCGCAGGTATTCTCCTAATCGGCGCCTGTAGCCTGTACATTCTCCTTACTCCTCAAAAAGAGATGGAGCTTCTACGCAACGGCAACGCCTCAGCTGGTCTTGCGTTGGCTGGTGTTATTATTGGTCTAGCCATTCCGATCGCATCTTGTCTCGCGTCTTCAGTTTCACTGCCTGACCTCCTGATTTGGGGCGTCGTCGCTTTATTGATTCAGATTCTTGCTTTCCGCTTTGTAGATCTCATCCTCCAGGATCTTCCAAAACGAATCGAACGCGATGAAGCAGGCGCGGCTATCCTTCTGATTGCAGTAAAAATAGCGTCAGCTCTTATCATTTCCGCCGCTTTGTGGGATCCTAACATTGGGCGGCTGTAATAGATCTGAACTGACAGCTGTGAGGCGCTTGTGAGCTGATGCGAATACCTGATTGGATCGTACTGACTGCAATTTTAGGCGTTGTTTTGTGGGCCTTGTTTTCAGGCGCACGCAAAGCAGATGCGCCTGAAGCGCCTCCTCCGGAAATTACCGGAGTAGACACGCCTTTACTGCAAGGCCCCAATCCTTTTGACGAAGAAGTTCTTGTTCAGATAGGCGACGTATCTGACGGAGTTGGCACAGCATTTTCACTAGACCGCGACAATGGCGTATGGGTCACCGCAAAGCACGTTGTGGATGGTTGTGCGCGTGTTGGCCTTTTATACGGCGGCGGTCGAGTACTGATGATCGACAGGCAGAATGTTGTAACATCACCTGATTCAGATGTCGCCATTCTTAAAACTCGACGCGCGCCACACTCTCTCAACTTCATGGAAGAGGGTGAGTTGCGGCTTAATCAGTCCGGTTTCCACATAGGCTATCCGCAAGGCGAGCCAGGGGAAGTGACATCGCGATTACTTTCCAGATCGCGGCTCATAACGCGGGGACGGTATCGTGCGGATGAGTCGGTGCTGGCATGGGCGGAAATGGGGCGCACGCGAGGGATAAACGGGTCACTTGCCGGCATTTCCGGCGCGCCCGTTTTTGACCAGAATGGAAATGTTTTAGGCGTAACCGTTGCTGAAAGCCCGCGCCGTGGTCGGATTTACACAGCAGCGCCTGAATCCTTGTCTCAGATTCTTGATGACAATGCGATCAAACTGAACGTAGGTGAAACCTTTCCTATCGGCATCTCAACCTACGGCCAGGAAGGCGACCGTCTGCGTCGCGAACTTGCTGTCGTAAAAGTGATATGCCGCGCACAAAACAGCTAGTCTGTTAAAGACTTGGCTCCAATGCGCTTATTCAGTTTCCGGCGCATTGATGACCCATTTAAATGGACGAACATCCGTTGAAACAAACAATCCAGCTTTAGCATAGGGGTCATTTTCAGCGAAAATGTGCGCGTCTTCGATGGTGTCAGCTTCAATCACCAACAAAGAACCAGCGACTGTTTCACCGTCGTGCGCCAGAATAGGACCAGCGATTTTCACCTGGTCACCTAAACGGTTGAGATATTCCAAATGTGCCGGACGCGTTTCCGCGCGAATGACTGGGCCATCCGGACGGCGATCAAGCGCGTAAATCGAAAAAAATGCCATGACTTTAAAACTCCGATCGGAACGGTCGGTTTAACAGTGCGTCGACAGCTTCGGTCAAGGTCACTTTTCCTGAAAGTGTGTCTGCAACCGCTGAACAAATTGGCATATCGACATTTAGTTTTTCGGCAAGCGCTTTGACTGCAGGCGCTGTCGCCACTCCTTCAGTCACAGAAGTGCGGGACGCCAGTATGTCGCCGGCAGACTGTCCCTGCCCTAATGCAAAACCAAAGCTCATATTGCGTGATTGCGGGGATGAGCACGTCAGAACCAGGTCGCCCAACCCGCATAAACCGCGAAGCGTTTCCGGATTTGCGCCCAGGGCTTCTCCCAAACGGCTCATCTCTGCAAAACCTCGGGAAATAAGCGCAGCGTGTGCAGACCGCCCTAATTCCATCCCCTCAACTGCGCCACAAGCAATTGCAAGCACGTTTTTGACAGCACCGCCAGCCTCCGCACCGACAAGGTCATCGCTAAAATATGGGCGGAACTCAGGTCGCCCTATCGCCTCCACCCATTGATCACCCTCTTTCTTGGTGCGCGCCGCAAGCGTCACAGCGGTTGGCAATCCTTTTGCCACATCAATTGCAAAGGACGGGCCGGACAATACTGAGGGAATTGCGTTTGGACAGGTTTCAGCCAAAACATCCGTCATCATCTTTAGAGTGGCCGTTTCAAACCCTTTAGAGCAAAGGGCAATCGGCATCTCCTTTTTTAAATGTGGCGCCAAGCCTTCCAGTGTCATCCGCATAAATTGCGCCGGCGCAACTGCAAGTATTGCATCACAATTTGCTAGGTCAGCTAGATCCGTTGTCGCCCTGATCGGATCCATATCCACTTTCGGCAGATATTGCGGATTGCCACGTCCGGCAGACAAATCACCCACCACATCGTCTTCGCGGGCCCAGATTGTCACGTCGCGACCAGCACGCTGCGCATTTATCGCAAGAGCTGTGCCCCACGCGCCAGCGCCAATCACACCTATAGACTTGAAAGACATGGGCATCTCGGAATAATAATTATTTTGTCAATCATTCAGCTGTACAGAACCTTATGACCTCTATTCAGAACGATGAGACGCGCGATTTGATTCTCCGCGCAGCCACCAAGCGTATCCTACATTATGGCTATGCAAAGACCACTATCGCGGAAATCGCACGTGAGTGCGACATGTCAGCAGGCAATATCTATAGGTTTTTCAATTCGAAGCTAGATATCGCCGAAGCTATGGCGCGACGTTACATGGAAACTGTGTTTCAGGAGTATGGAGATATCGCACGAGATACCTCTCGTCCCGCCATGGAACGCCTCCACAATATCTTTTCCAGCGAGCTACATCGTGGTCACGATATGGCATCCCGGGAGACAAAGACTCTCGAGATCGCCCGTGTCATGGCGGATAACCGCCCTCATGTCGCTGTCGAACAGGTTGCTCAGGCGCGCGTACACATTGAAACGATCCTCTCTCAGGGCCTGGCAGCTGGTGAGTTTACGCTCAACATGCCAATTCCAGAGGTCGCATCGGCCCTGCAAACGGCAATGTACAAATTCCTGTCACCTGAATCTTTGGGGCATACGCCGCTTGCTCAACTCGAAGAGCAGCTCGAAGCCGTGTTCAAACTCATCTCCAACGGGCTAACCTGCAAGTAAAATTATTGAACACTGAATATTTTTCAAATTGTTCATTGACCAGTCGTCATTCGTTCTCTATATAGAATGCAAGACGGGCGCTCACTTGTTTTGTTTGTGTTTAGAAGGGCGTCGCGTTCACTAAAGGAATGACCCCATGAAGATCTCTGCACGTACTGACACCCAACGCGCTCTTATTGGCCTTGCAACAGCACTTCCATTGTCAGCTGTGTTCACAGGCCTTGCTATTTTCGTATTCGAGCTTGCGACACGCCAGACGCTTTAACCGCTCAACCATCTACCCCCGCAAGGCCTCCTCCTCCCCGGCCGAGCGGACACTTTCGCTCCTCCCAAATGGCGAAACCACGCCGGGCCCTTCACTAAGGGCCCGGCTTTTTTTTGATGACCTGCGCTAGTCTAGGCTTTCGCGCCTTTTTTACCCGCGCCATAGACTGGCGCTCTAGAAGCAGCTGCCTGATCCAGCGGCCATCGCGCGCGGGCGGCGACTGTCAAATCATCTATATCGCCAGAGATAACGCGTTCTGCTCCCGCGAGTGCGATCATAGCGGCGTTGTCGGTGCACCATTTCATGGGCGGGCATGCAAACGAAAACCCGGATTGAACCGCTATGTTTTCTAGGTCCGCACGAAGGGTTTTATTCGCTGCGACACCACCTGCAGCTACAAAACAGGGGGATGCTGCTTTGGTTTGTTCGACGAACACTTTCATGGCCTGACCTGCGCGGCGCACCAGAATGTCTGACACAGCTTTTTGAAATGATGCGCAGATATCCGATTTACGCGCATCAGTCAGAGGTTCGCTCTCAATGGCACGACGCACTGCAGTCTTTAGGCCTGCAAATGACATATCGAGCGTGTCTTTGCGATCCATCAGCGGACGCGGAAGCGCAACCGCATCCGGATTTCCATTTTCCGCCCAGCGCTCAACCGCCGGTCCACCTGGAAACCCGAGCTCCATCAATTTAGCGGTTTTGTCGAATGCTTCTCCGACCGCATCATCAATAGTCGAACCCAATCGCTTGTATTGGCCGACGCCCTTAACCATCAGAAACTGACAATGGCCGCCGGATACCAAAAGCAATAAATACGGAAAAGGTACCTGCTTACCCAAACGGGGCGAAAGAGCGTGCCCTTCAAGGTGGTTTATTGCGATAAATGGCAGTCCGCGCGCCAGAGCAATTGCTTTGCCTGTCATAAGGCCCACCATCACGCCGCCAATGAGGCCTGGACCGGCCGTGGCGGCTACAGCGCTAATGCTTTCCCACCCTACGGCTGCATCTTTCAACACGCTTCGGATAAGACCATCCATACGTTCCACATGGACACGGGCGGCAATTTCAGGGACAACACCACCATAATCTGCATGCTTGTCATCCTGACTTGCGACACGCTCCGCAAGCACCTCAACGGCTCCATTCGGGGCGCGTTTAAGGAGCGCGGCGGCTGTTTCGTCGCAGCTGGATTCAAGTCCAAGTATGATTACATCGTCTTGCGTCATAGAATTGCCGCTTGTACTCCCCATTTATGCGCGGTCAATGAAATTTACGCCGCCTTTTTGGGACCATAAAAGACACGCCCCGGAGGAAACAGAGTGACAACACCTGTCCAGAACGATGAGATTGTCACAATCCGCATTGGTTCGCGCGGGTCACCCCTTGCTGTACAACAGGCTGAAGATTTTGCCGCAAGATTCGTCGAAGCCTGCAACATTCCGGTGCAAACTGAAATTGTGACTTTCACCACATCTGGAGATCAATTACTCGACAAGCGTTTGCAGGACGCTGGCGGTAAAGGGCTTTTTACACGAGAGCTTGATGTCGCCCAACTTGATGGGGAAGTCGATATCGCCGTTCACTCTTTGAAGGATGTGCCAAACGATATTGAAGATGGATTGGAAATCAGCTGTTTTTTGGCTCGAGAAGATGCGCGTGACGCGCTAATTGGTCCTTTTCAAAGTTTGCTGGACCTTCCCCTTTCAGCTGTTCTGGGAACCGCCAGCCTTCGTCGCGGAGCTCAGGCGCTCGCCCTTAGGCCAGACTTAGAAATCGTTATGTTTCGAGGCAATGTTCAAACGCGCTTACGAAAATTGGACGAAGGCCGCGCAGATGCGACGCTTTTGGCGACGGCCGGGCTTAATCGCCTGAATATGTTAGATAAAGCCGCGGCCATTGTGCCCGTTGATCATATGCTTCCCGC
The DNA here is from genome assembly GCA_964342355.1 of uncultured Hyphomonadaceae bacterium. Taxonomy (GTDB): domain Bacteria; phylum Pseudomonadota; class Alphaproteobacteria; order Caulobacterales; family Hyphomonadaceae; genus Hirschia. The sequence goes on along the minus strand of CAYFFG010000006.1, from coordinate 66,974 downwards.
AGTGGGTCAGGGCATAGTTTGTGCGACCATTCGCTATGACGCGGACGACTTCATCCGCACAGCTTGCAAAGCGATCGACACACCAGCTTCACGGCTTGCCGCCACCGCGGAACGCGCGTTTCTAAAAAGGCTGGACGGATCCTGCCGCACACCAATTGCAGCATATTTTAGAGAAACAGAAAGCGGAGTCTTGATCACCGGAGAAGTCTTGAAAGAAGACGGCTCCAAACGTTGGCGGGCCGAAAAGTTTCTTGATCACACCCCCAACCTTGAAGAAGCGGAAAGCCTTGGACTTGCGCTTGCAAATGAAGTGATCGCATTACGCGGCAAAGACAAGGAATGAGCCTCAAGACCGTCCTGATCACGCGTACCCAACCAGGCGCACAACGCTCAGCAGCGCGCGCAAAGGCGGAAGGTTTTCTACCTGAAATCCTGCCCGCATTAGAATTGAAAGAAATACCAGTCGTATTTCCCGAGGCTGCATTTACAGGTGGCTTGATTTTCACCAGCCCCAATGCAGTTCTCTTTGCGCCCAGAGCACCCTTTCGCTCTGCCAGCGCCGTGTTTTGCGTAGGGGACGCGACAGCAATCGCGGCGCAGCAAGCCGGATTTGAAAACATAAAAAGCGCTAAGGGTGATTCAGATGCCCTTGTCATGTTTATAAGGGACCAATGGTCATTACACGATGGTTCATTGCTGCAATTAGGAAATGAAGCGCCCAGTGGCAATGTCGAAGAAAAACTGTCCGCTCAAGGATACGATATCCAATCCATTGCTACATATAAAACCGTTACACCCGCCACGTTTACACAAGCTCTGCGCGACCGGCTCGCCTCCGACCTACGGCTGGACATCATTACCGCCTATTCGCCCGCCTGCGCTGACGCAATCGCAGATGCTGTTGCAGGGTGGTCGGAAATTGGCAACGTGAAATTACCGATGTTCGTGGCAATATCATCCAACGCGGCCAAACCATTGAAAAACATCAAACAGGCGAAAGTCAAAATCGCACTTCAACCCAATGAAAATGAAATGATTAAAGCGTTTCAATTCGCTTGAACATTACCCCGTCGTGAGCCTATCCTTGAGGGGATAAAAGGAGACTGATTTCATGAGCGACTCGCCTGATCCGGAAAACGCCGACACGAAGAAAGACCCCGGCGCCGATCAGACGTCTGAAAAGACGGCGGCGGAACCTATTGATGCGGAATTTGAACCTGCCGAAGATCAATCAGGCGTGAAACAGTCTGCAGACGCTGATGACGCTCTTTCAGAAGTAAAATCGTCTGGTCCAGGTTGGGGCGCGCTGGCGACAACTGGCGCATTTGCTTCTTTGGCGGGCGCAGCGATGGCAATTGTCGCAACAGGCTCCAGCGGTGTAGACACCGCCAAATTCGCACCCTCTGAAATTCAAACAGACGTACGCAAGATTGAACAGATTCAGAATGACCTGAACCAACGCGTCCAAAAGATCTGGGGAACAGTTTCAGAACTTGAAGCGCGCCAAGTCGGCGCAACCGAAACGCTTGAAGACGCATTGGATGCTCGAAAGCTTGGCGAAGAAGAATTACGCGCCGAACTGACCGATCTGACTGCGCAGCTGGAGTTTTTACTCGGTCCCGCCGAACTATCTCCAGACGCAACCAACGCGGCTCAATCGGATCCAAATAACGGTGCTGAAGATGGCGAAGCGGTTGCTCCGACTACACCGGCTCCCCTTCAGCATTTGATGAATCGAATTACAACGCTTGAGGCGAGGCTGGAAGAAGGTGATGAAACACTTCAGACGCCCAAACAGCTGCAGCTGGCGGTTAAGGCCATCGAAAATCGGATTGAAATCCTCGAGACCGCGGACGAAGATCTAAAACGCGCATCACAAATTCGCGCTGAGGCGCTTGCCGCGCTGCAAACACAGTTACAAGCGGCAAACCTGACATTGAAATCACTGAAAGATGACGTGGAAGGTCTTGGAGCCGCTGATGTGCGAGAGCCAACCGCCGCCCCCGCAACAATAAAACCCGGCCAACCAGATGAAAAAGCTGAATCTGCAGCTCCATCCGACTCGTCGACAAAAAAAATGGCTGAAGCTTCGTTAGCGCTTGCCAACCTTGAGGCGGATGCTGACCGTGGCAAACCATTTTCTTCAGCGCTGGATCGACTGATACAAGTCATGCCAGATGATAAAGACGTTTTAGCTATACGCCCCATCGCACGAAGAGGCGCCCCGACACTGGCGGCTCTGACAAATTCATTTGAAGAACAGAAAAAGCCTTTGCTCAAACGTGCAAAAACAAGCAATGGCAATGATGGCTGGGGTTGGATCCGTCAGGCTTTGGACGGTGTCGTTGAAGTTCGAAAAACGTCAGGGGAAGGCGTCAGTGACACAAGCCTGCTGCATCAAATGTCCAAACAATTAGAAGCTCGCGACTTGGCTGCTGCTATTGAACTTGGCGAACAGCTTGATCAGTCAGTCTCTGTCGAACTGCAAGACTGGATGAAGAATGCCAAGCTGCGCCTGGCGCTTAATACGCACACCGACGCTGTCAGGCAGAAAATCCTAAGCAACTCTGGTCTGTCACAACAAACCGCCAATCAAGAGGACGGTAACCTCAACAGCTCGAACGTTCTCCCAAAATAATCTGACAGAAAGCAAGCCGCCATGCGCATCGCAGCCATCCTTGCAATTGTCATCGCCGCGTTTGGGCTAGCCCTTTGGGCGTTTAGCGCGCCGGCCGACATCTCCTTCCAATACGGAAATTGGGAAGGCGAGACGTCTCGGGTCGCGCTTTTTATCGTTCTAGCACTATTGGGGGCAGCCATCGCGGTTTTCTGGTGCGTTCTTGCCTGGCTGTTCAAATTGCCATTCGCATTAACCCGAACAGCGCGGCGCGCACATTCTGGAAAAGCGAAACGTGCGCTCAGCGACGGATTGATCGCTGCTGAAGGGGGCGATGCGGGCTCAGCGTCTAAATCTGCCAAGCGAGCCGAACATCTAGCCCAAACGGATCCAGCGGAGAGAAAGCTAACACTCCTCCTTCAGGCGCGCGCCGCTGAAGCCAATAAAGAGTGGAGCGAAGCTGAACATGCTTACTCTGACCTTTCTCGCGAAAAGGGAGCCGAGCTTGCCGGACTTAGAGGCCTTGCCGCAGCCGCTGTCCAACGTGGTGATTATCACGGCGCTGAGACTCACGCCCGAAAGGCGCTTGAGCTGAAGACAAAAGCTAAATGGCCGTTTTCAACTCTTTTTGAGCTTCAAACCAAATCTGGTGATTGGAATGGCGCGAACGATACGCTTTTGATTGGCGAGAAGCGCGGCTTCATTGATATGGAAAGCGCAAGACGGCGTCGGGCTGTGCTAACTACCGCCGAAGCTGATCGCCAACGATTGAATGATGCGGAAACAGCTGAAAAATTAGCCCTAGACGCTACGCGAATCGCACCCAGCTTCCCCCCGGCAGCGCTGCTGGCGGCGCGCCTGCAGATGGCGGCTGGAAAGACCGGTAAAGCTGTTTCCACCATCGAAGGCGCATGGCGCATTCGTCCGCATCCAGCGCTCGCTCTCCTCTGGCGAGACCTTAAACCAGGAGAGACTGAAGACGTTCGGGCAAATCGATTGGAAAAACTTGCTGAGGTCAACCCAACCCACCGTGAGAGCCGGATCCTGCTTGTTGAAGCCGCTATTGGAAAACAGCAATGGTTGAAAGCTTCAGAAATACTGACGGCTTTGATGGATCAGGGCGTGACAACCCGTTTGGCTTCACTCATGGAAGCTGTCTGTGTTGGGCAAGAAGACCATGAGGGATCCGCCCGCTGGTCCCGCGCGGCTTCCGCCAGTGCGCGTGAACCGGATTGGTCCGACATTGACCCCGACGGGCGCGCATTCGATTATGGTCTGGAAGACTGGGGGCGTCTTGCCTATGCGTTCGGCGACAACAACACGCTCATTCATCCTCGGCATGAAACCTATGGAGGCGAATTAGGGGCAACAGCGCATTTAGCCCTGCCAGCACCTAAATCTCCATCCAATGCAATTGATCAGGCCGCTCCTGAAAATAAAGATAGCACAGTGACCTGAACACGGCACGGATCTGACTTTTTGAGTCAAACTCGCCAAATATTACATGGAATTTAAAAATACGTCTGGTTGCAGACGTGGCTATGTGATTGTCTCGTTTTCGAGGCAGATTTACTACCGCCGCCTCATCTGTTTGCACATGCTGGAATTGTACCGCCTTTATGTTTTTTCTGGCTGACAAACTTAGAATTCATGGGTACTAGCCGCTTTTGGGCGAGCCCAAGGCTCGGAAAGTATTGAAGTAAAGCGTTTTGAAGTCCTCCTCCTCCCCTTCTCCAATTTTATCCGTGAACAATCTCAGTGTGTCTTTTTCCACTCCGGACGGAGAGGTAAATGCAGTCAAGGACATTAGCTTCAAAGTGCATCCCGGCGAGTGTGTCGGGTTGGTCGGCGAAAGCGGATCAGGCAAGAGCCAGAGCGTGTTGGCCGCAATGGGTCTCACTCCAGCAAATGGACGGGCTACCGGTGACATTCTCTTTCATGGAAAGAACCTCTCAACGCTTTCCCGCAAGCAATTAAATGAAATTCGCGGATCAAAGATCGCGATGATCTTTCAAGACCCGCTCACCTGCCTAACGCCTCACATGACCATAGGCGCGCAAATGCGGGAAGTCCTTGCGCGTCACAATGGGATTAAAGGCACAGAAGCAGAAAAACAGTGCCGTTACTGGCTTGAACGCGTTCGCATTCCCGAAGCTGGCCGTCGAATGGATCAATTCCCGCATGAATTGTCCGGCGGCATGCGCCAACGTGTTATGATTGCATCAGCCATGTTGTGCGAACCAGAATTATTGCTAGCCGACGAACCGACGACAGCGCTTGACGTGACCGTACAGGCGCAGGTTCTAGAGCTAATGGACGAACTAAAACGCGAAACTAATGCCGGTATGGTGCTGATTACGCATGATATGGGTGTCGTCGCACGGATGTGCGATGAGGTCGTTGTCATGCGCAAAGGCGAAGTGGTCGAACACGCGAACGTAAATGAGGTGTTTGCCGCGCCAAAGTCTGCCTACACGCAGATGCTGTTGGACTCCATGCCGAGATTGGACCGTGAAGACCGTGGAGACCGCCCGGTACTTGGCGCATCGCCAGAAGCATCCACGAGCGACAATCTAGTCGTCAAAGATCTCTCTGTCCGTTTTCCAGTTGCAAATACATCCGGCGGCTGGTTCGCCAAAAAACAAACGCTGACTGCGGTCGATAAAGTCAGTTTTGACCTAAAACCTGGGGAAACCATCGGTATTGTGGGCGAAAGCGGTTGTGGCAAATCCACACTAGCCCGCGCGGTTCTGCAACTTTTACCACCAAGTAGCGGCGCTGTTTCTTGGTTAGGACGTGATATTGCGCACGCAAAAGACAATGCGATGCGTGAGTTGCGCAAAGATCTCCAGATTGTCTTTCAGGACCCATTTGCCAGCCTCGATCCGCGTATGACAATTGGCCAGTCTATCGCAGAACCATTTTCCGTTTTCCGTCCTGATATGGATGGCGCAGCGCGCGAAAAAGAAACACGGGCCATGATGGAGCGGGTCGGCCTTGATCCCAATATGATCAATCGATATCCGCACGAATTATCTGGCGGTCAAAACCAGCGTGTGGGCATTGCACGCGCCATGATACTCCAACCGCAACTGGTCGTATGTGATGAAGCCGTCTCCGCACTAGACGTATCTGTCCAGGCTCAGATTGTTGATCTGTTAATCGACCTGCAAAAAGAATTTGGCATGTCGATGATGTTCATCAGCCATGATTTGTCGGTCGTTCGGGAAATCTCCCACCGTGTGATGGTGCTTTACCTTGGAAGAATTGTGGAGACGGCGCCGTCAGCAGAACTGTTTTCCAACCCAAGACACCCCTACACAAAAGCGCTTATCAACGCCGCACCGCGCCCTGACCCCAGTTTTGAGCGCAACCGCGAACGCGTTCTACTTGAAGGTGATTTACCCTCTCCCATGGACCCGCGCTCAGGGCTTCGGTTTTTAAAATCGCGTCTGAGCGAAGCTGGTACAGATCAGTACAGACCGCTGTTGATCGAAGTTTCCGCCCAACACTTTGTCGCCGAACATGATCCGCTCGATGGTGTTTCCGAAGGCCTCTACGCCCAATAATTGAGACTTACTCGCCTGTGGCAAGAATTTTGCTGTGAATGACAGCAAAAACAAAACTATGCCATACGAGGACACATCATGCAGGCTGTCAGTTTGCACCCGGAAAAGCTATCACCGCTGGAAATTTCTGTCTGGCGTGCAATTCTTGCCGAAGAAGCGCACCTTGATAGCCCATATCTTACACCGGACTGGGCCCAGTCCGTTGGACGCGCGCGATCAGACGCTCGTGTTGTTGTGTACTACAACGGCAGCACACCATTTGCCTTCCTACCGGTGCAACGTCGCAACCGTCGCAGCGCGTTACCTCTTGGAGGTCCAATTTGCGATTACCAGGCCGTCGTATGCCGTAGTTCAGATCAAGTTGATCTCAAACTGGCTCTAAAAGCGCTGAATGTAGACCGGATTGATTTTTCAGGCGCGCTGGCGGAAGGCCGTTTTCTTGGTCACAAAATCCGCACAGCAACGCCAGGCCACATTGTCGACATCTCAAATGGCTGGGAGGCATACGCCGCAGAACGTCGTGACGCAGGATCACAGATCCTCAAGCGGACAGCCAAAAAATACCGCAAGCTGCAAAAAGACCACTCCGACGTCGTGTTCGAAGCATTCACGCACGACAATGCAGCTTTTGAACAATTACTTGAATGGAAGCGCGACCAGTGGCGTCGTACGAATTGCCCCGATGTATTTGCGCATGACTGGGTCAAACAAGTTGTGAATGAAACCAACGAAGCTGTTTCAGACAATTTTGGCGGCGAGCTATTTACATTGAAAGTTGATGGCGAACTTGCCGCTGTAATATTCTGTCTGCGCGCGAACACAACGCTTCACGCTTGGTTCGTTTCCTACAACCCGAAATTTGATAATTACTCTCCTGGTCAAATCTGCTTTGTGGAAACGCTCAAAGCGATGGCTGAAAAGGGGTTTGAGAAGCTGGATCTTGGACCCGGCGACTATCGGTTTAAAGCCAGCCTTGCCAACACCCAACGTATTTCAGGCTGCGGTTATGTCGGCGGCGTCAACCTGTCTTCCATGGCGCGCGGCATGTGGTTCAACGTCCGCAAGACCATTGAAAACATGCCCGTTGGTCGTGTTCGCGAGTGGCCCGGAAAAGCAATGCGCCGCTGGGACCTTATGAAAGGTATCGGTGAGGCGGCCGACGCTTAATCGCTCAAAAGTAAGTATTTTGCATGTTTGGTTGCTCCGACGGCCAACCGCGCATAGTGTCCTGCATCTTTTTATCAGCAGAACACAATAAGTACCTTATGACGACGCTTCCTTTGAATTTCGACAACATCAAATCTGCCTCTCAAGCCATTAAAGGCGAAGTGGAGCGCACGCCCATGCGCTATTCACGCACACTGTCGGAAATTACGGGCGCAGACGTTTGGATTAAGTTCGAGAACCTGCAATTCACCGCTGCGTATAAAGAGCGTGGCGCGCTCAACAAACTCTTGAGTTTAAGCGATGCTGAGAAGCGCGCGGGCGTCGTAGCAATGTCTGCTGGAAATCATGCTCAGGGTGTCGCATATCACGCGCAGCGACGACAGATCCCAGCAACTATTGTGATGCCGAAAGACACGCCTTTCGTCAAAGTGGAGCACACGCGTAACTTTGGCGCTCGTGTGATTCTTCACGGTGATATGCTGACAGAAGCTGACGCATTTGCACGTGAACTCGAGAAAAAAGAAGGTCTTACCTTCATCCACCCGTATGATGACCCTGTGATTGCAGCCGGTCAGGGTACAGTTGCCCTCGAAATGCTGGAGGATGAGCCCAGTCTGGACTGCCTGATAGTGCCGGTTGGAGGCGGCGGGCTTATCTCGGGCGTATCGGTCGCGGCCAAGGCGATGAATCCGGATATTGAAATCGTTGGTGTTGAACCGCGCATGTACCCCTCAATGCAAGCTGCGCTGCGTCACGAAGAAGCGATTGTTGGCGGCGCAACAATCGCAGAAGGCATTGCCGTTAAGAAGGTCGGCGCTTTGGGCTCTCAAGTCTGCGAAGCACTGGTAAAAGACATCCTGCTTGTAGATGAAGAACATCTTGAGCGCGCAATCACGCTGTTCGCAACAGTAGAAAAAACAGTCGCTGAGGGAGCCGGCGCAGCCGGGTTAGCGGCGTTGCTGGCGCACCCAGAGGGGTTTAAAGGCCGCCGCGTCGGTCTGATCCTGTGCGGCGGGAACATTGACACGCGCTTGCTGGCGTCTGTGCTCACGCGTTCCCTCGTGCGCGAAAAACGTCTTTCATCAATCCGCATAGTCGGTGGTGACAACCCAGGCCTTCTCGCCAAGGTTTCACAGATTATCGGCAGTGGCGGCGCGAACATTATTGAGGTCGCCCACAACCGGATTGCTTTGGATGTTCCTGCAAAAGGGGCAGAGTTTGATATTCTAATCGAAACCCGGGACGCGCGTCATACCGAAGAGATTGTTGCTGCGCTATCGGCAGCAGGATTTCCGCCACGCACTCAATCCTAATCGTGATACGAATTCAACAGCAAGCACGGGTAGGAAGCGCCGATTAAGGGTGCTAGGACTCCCCGCAAACTTTTAACTCTATCAAGAGATCTACATGCTGCGTTTTGTAACCGCGCTATTAGCGCTATTCACTTTTGGCGCTTTAGCAGCGTGCTCTCCCAACTCCCAACATGAGGAGATCGATGTGTCCGATCCATTTGCAACGCTAATTCCGTGGGACGGCGAGCGCCCGGAAATCAAGACCACGGAAAGCGGTCTGCAATATATTGTCGTTAAGTCCGGACCTGAAGATGGCGTATCACCTGATCCGGCGGATCAGGTCGTTGTACACTATGATGGTCGCCTCGCGGACAATGGCAAGAAATTCGACTCATCATACGACCGCGGCGAACCAGCGACATTCCCTGCTGGCGGTTTGATTCCTGGTTGGGTAGAAGCCCTTCAACTAATGAAGCCCGGCGATGAATGGATGGTATTTATCCCTTCTGAGCTAGGATATGGCGAACATGGCGCTGGAACTGACATTCCCGCCAACGCAAACCTTGTCTTCCGGGTTGCGCTTCAGGATGTCATCCCTTCTCCAAAAGCTGATGCTGAAGCATGGGATAAATACATGCCTTGGCCCAAAGGTGCGGAAGAAATCATCACCAAAGAAAGCGGCTTACAGTATGTCGTTCTGGAAGCAGGTGACCCAGAAGGCGAAAGCCCACGCAAGCAGGACTATGTTGTTGTCCATTACGAAGGTCGATTAGCTGCTGACGGAACGCTTTTTGATTCTTCATTCCAACGCGGCGAACCAGCACGCTTCCCTGCTGGCGCTCTCATCCCAGGATGGGTTGAAGGTCTTCAACTGATGAAGCCCGGCGACCGCTGGTTGATGTATATCCCATATGATATTGCTTATGGCGAAGCAGGACGTCCGCCTGTCATCCCACCAGCGTCTGACTTGATGTTTGAAGTCCACCTTGGATACGTGATGCGTGTTGGCGACGAATCTGGCGACCAAACACCGTAACGGTTCTGCCTGATAAGACGATTTGTAAAAGGGCGGCTTCAAGAACGAGGTCGCCTTTTTTCGTGCAACTTCACACCTTTCATCTTGGCATTGATCCGATTGTCGCCTCATGGCTTATAAGAACGCAAAGATAAAACATAATCCGGGGAGACTTTCGCATGACACCACAAGACATGATGCAAAAACCGTTTGGGACACTGCCTGACCTTGTCGCCGCAAGCGCAAAGACAACGCCAGACGCGATCGCACTTATTGATGGTGACGTTGAGATTTCCTACGCTCAATTGAATGCAAATGCCGATCAACTTGGGTCAGCTCTGCAAAAAGCCGGTGTGGGACATAAAGATGTCGTCGCCGTATGCGCGCCAACCAGCGCAGCCTACATCACCCTATTTGTTGCGACGCTTCGTATAGGCGCAGCAATCGCTCCCCTCACCGCCTCCGCACACCCCGAAACACTGACTAAAATGCTCGTTGATTGCGGCGCTAAAGTCTATTTCTGTGAAGACAATGTTTGGCAGGCCATGGCGGCTTATAGAGACGCGTTTGAAGGCCAGCGCATATCTTTGTCGAATGGTAATGAGCCGGAATACCTTACCTTTCTAGCTTCTGGCGACGCCCACCCGACTCCGGTTGATATTTCGCCAGACGATTATTTCAACATCATCTACTCATCAGGCACGACCGGGATGCCAAAAGGCATCATCCAGACTCACAAAATGCGTTGGGCGCACATCAACCGCTCTTCACTGTTAGGATATGCGCCTGATGCAGTGACCATCGTCTCCACGCCGCTTTACTCAAATACAACATTGGTGAGCGCGATCCCGGCGCTTTCTCAAGGCGGCAAGCTGGTTTTGATGGCAAAATTCAACGCTGATCGTTTTTTGGAGTTGTGTGACAAACACCGCGTAACCCATGCCATGCTGGTACCCGTCCAGTATCAACGTATCTCGGATGTGCAAAACTTTTCCAAGTATGACCTTTCCAGCTTCCGCATGAAGACATGCACAAGTGCGCCATTTTCTGCTGAACTCAAGCGCTGGATTGTCGACAACTGGCCCGGATCGCTGGTTGAAATATATGGTATGACTGAGGGTGGCGGCACATGCCTTCTCAATGCGACAGAATTCCCAGACAAACTTCATACTGTCGGGCGCCCCGCTGAGGGACACGACATCCGTGTCATTGATGACGATGGCAACACGCTGCCTGCTGGTGAAAAAGGAGAAGTCGTCGGACGTTCCGGCGCAATGATGGTGGGTTATCACAATCAACCCAAGAAAACCTCAGATGCAGAATGGTTTGACGAACACGGCAACCGCTTCATTCGTACGGGTGATGTTGGGGTGTTTGATGAGGATGGTTTTCTGACTTTGATGGACCGCAAGAAAGACATGATTATTTCTGGCGGTTTCAACATTTACCCTTCTGACCTTGAGGCCGTGCTCCGCAGCAATGACGCTGTCTATGAAGCCGCTGTCGTCGGCGCGCCATCTAGGGCTTGGGGCGAAACACCAGTCGGGTTTGTGGTGCTGAAGGAAGGCGCGGACATCACTTCAGACGATTTAAAAGCATGGATGGATGAACGGGTCGGCAAAACACAACGTCTTGCAGTCCTTCAGCTGGTCGACACAATGCCGCGTAACGCAATCGGCAAAGTGCTTAAAACCGACCTTCGTCAGATTGCTGCTGAATTGGTGTCTGATTAGTCCAACTCACCAGATTTGCGCAAAGCTTCGCGGACTTCACCGCGAAGCACCAGCGTATCTATGTTTTCCGGTTCCAACTCGCGTGCAATCTGGACATCCTGATAAGCCATACTGGAGTCACCGAGCGACAATCTAGCGCGCGCGCGCATATTGAGCGCATCGACATCATTCGCCTTTAAACGCAAAGACTGTGTCAGGTCCTCATCAGCGCCCAACCAGTTCTCAAGCACGAGGCGCGCCCGCGCCCGGTCTTTGTAAAGTTCGTTCTGTGTAGGCGCGAGACGGATTGCATTCGTGAGCGTTAGTTCAGCAGCTTCATACTTTCGCGCCAGCAGCCAAGCATTACCGGACTGCGCCAGGTAAACAGCGCGTTGTTCAATCAATCCGCCATCAGATGCGTTTGCCAGCGCCTCTAAACGCGCAGCGCCTTCTGCAAATTTTCCAAGCTCAATCAGCGCTATGGCTGTGCAATGACGCGCGAGAGGACGGTTCGCTTCAGCCATCCACGCCAGTCCGTCTTCATACGCTTCTTCTGGCGCGCTTTGCGTTTTTTCCAGGCATGCCGCAAGCCGTTCCTGTTCTCCGGCGCGGGCAACATCTGCAATATTTGACTGAAGAACGAAGGGAGCAAGGAAAGTTGTAATATGGACGAAGAGGCTCATTCCGCCTTACTCCTGCAAACTGATACTCCTTCTACACTTAAGCTGCAAACGCTGCGGAGACAAATGACATGACGTTTAGTTCGTTAATCTGTTTTGGCTTTGGATATGTCGCTCAAGCGCTTTCCAAATCCGATCCGGTTTCGAAATGGGAAATATTTGGCACAAAACGCAGCCCCGAAACGAATTCAAACCAACAGCCTGAAAATGTTACACTTTTAACCTGGCCTTCACCAAGTTTTTCCTTGCCTGACGTCAAAGCCGTCCTCGTTTCGGTTCCGCCGGATGATGAAGGGTGCCCGGTATTCCGTCAGTTCAAGGATTATTTCGATCCAGAAACTTATTTCGCCTATCTGTCTTCAACGGGTGTTTATGGTGATTTGCAAGGCGGTTGGGCTTTTGAGGAGACACCGGTAAACCCGTTAAGCACTGAAGCAAAAAGACGTGTAATTGCTGAAACACAATGGCAAGGATTAGGCGCGCACATCTTTCGGCTTCCCGGAATTTATGGACCGGGACGATCTGCGTTTGATCGCCTGAAACAGGGTCGGGCGCGCCGCATCGTGAAAGAGGGACAAGTCTTTTCACGCGCGCACGTGGACGACATCGCTGATGTTCTTGCGCGCTCTATCGCTCGCCCAAACCCGGGCCAAATTTATAACATCGCAGATGATCACCCCTGCCCGGCGCAGGATGTTATCGCCTATGCAGCTCAACTTCTCGGCGCCGAGCCACCGCCAGAGGTAAGATTTGAAGATGCAAATCTGCCCGAAAAGGCTCAGCGTTTTTATGCGGAGTGCAAACGCCTTTCCAACGCTCGCACTAAAGCAGAACTAGGCTGGCTGCCTAAATATCCCGACTATCGCTCAGGATTAAATGCCATCTTTGACGCCAGCAATTGATTAGGCTGCTACGTCAATCAAATCAGCCAGCTCTAATGCTTCTGCAATGATCAGGTCGATATCTTGGTCGCGTGAGAGACGATGGTCTCCATCCTTGATCAATGTGAATCGCAGATCTTCGGAAGTGATTTTCTCCGCAAGTTCAAGCGCATATCGCCAGGGTACGGCGTCATCCTGCAAGCCTTGGAGAATGCGAACTGGAATCCCACCAAGGTCAATTGGCTTGTCTGTGACCAGGTGATTGCGTCCCTCTTCGATCAACGCCTTGGTGATTGCATAGGGTTCCTCATACTCGGACGGGCGCATCCAAAAGCCTTTGGTCTCAATTTCATTGCGGATTTCATCCGTAAACTCAGATCGCCACATCAATCGCTCTGTAAAGTCCGGCGCCGGGGCGATCAAAACCAGACCGCGCACGCGCTCAGGTCGCGCCAATGTCGCCAGCAATGAGGTCCATCCGCCCATGGAGGACCCCACGAGCACAAGCGGACCGTCCGTCAAATGATCAATGGCGTCGATAGCGTCTTCACGCCAATTCGTGATAGTCGTCTCTTCAAATTGGAAATTACTTTCGCCGTGTCCGGTGTAATCAAACCTTAGAAACGGTCTGCCTTCTTCTTCCGCCATGGCATGGAGAGCTGTGGCCTTCCCACCCTGCATGTCAGACCGCAAACCACCGCACCACACAATCCCGGTACGACCTTTTTCACCATCAGTTCGACGATAGGCGATGCGGCGTGCGCCAAGGTTTAGGAATTCTGTCGTATCAAAAGGCATTTGGCTTGTCCTTCAGGTATGGCATGTAGGACCCGAATACTGGTATCCTGGATTACATATGAGTGCAGATACATCTATCGTGAGTGATACAAGCGCAAAACCGGCGATCAACCGGTCTTTGTCAGATAAATGCGTTCTGCAGGTTATTCCAGATCTGGCGGCAGGCGGCGCCGAGCGCACAACACTGGAAGTGACTGAAGCGCTAATCCAATCTGGCGCACGTGCTTTAGTGGCAAGCGCCGGCGGACGCCTCGAAAACGAACTAATCGCGCTAGGCGGTGAACTTATTCGTCGAAAAAGTTTGCGGTCAAAAAATCCTTACATCATTTGGCGCAACGCGTCGTGGATCGCTGACATTGTGAGGTCACAGAACGTCTCAATCATCCATGCTCGCTCGCGCGCACCAGCGTGGAGCGCTTATTGGGCTGCAAAACGGACGCATCTCCCGTTTGTCACCACCTATCATGGCGCTTATGGCGGCAAGTCTTCTCTAAAGAAATGGTACAATTCTGTGATGGCGCGCGGAGAAACCGTTATCGCCAATTCCAGTTTCATTGCCGAACACGTCGCCCTTACCTATCCGGATGCTCTACCGCACCTGGTGACCATTCCACGCGGCGTCGACCAAAGTGCGTTTTCACCCGAAAATGTGTCTTCAGATCGGATCAACGCACTGAAAAATGAATGGTTTAACGAAGCGCCCGCTAAGGGTAGGATCATATTATTACCAGGACGTCTGACAGCCTGGAAAGGCCAATACCAGGCCGTGGAGGCAATCGCACAACTCGTCCGCGGCGGCCACTCAGATATCACTCTGGTACTTGCGGGCGATGATCAGGGACGCCTTGAGTACCGACAAAGCCTGCTCGATCTTGTAAATAGAGAACGCCTGCATTCACAGGTCAGGCTTGTTGGGCATTGTAGCGACATGCCAGCCGCACTGGCGTTAGCGGATATTGTTCTTGCGCCATCACAAGAACCAGAAGCCTTTGGTCGCGTCGCCGCCGAAGCAGGCGCGATGGGCAAACCTAGCGTGGTGTCGAACATTGGCGGACAGGTGGAAATCGTCGCCCATGGCGAAACCGGCCTGTGTGTTCCGCCCAAAGATCCGTCAAAATTAGCGGACGCGATTCGACGTTTGTTAGATTTAGACGCTATGATGCTTGCTGATATGGGGAAAAAGGCGGCAGTGAGAGTAAACGATCGTTTTTCCAAAACGGCGCTACAGCAGGCAACGCTAGGGGTTTATGAGCGCTGCCTACGAACCGATTCATTGGGGGATGAATAATGTCGGTTGAAGTCATGGAAACTAAATCGACACCACAGCGGGCAAGTCCCGGCGACAAATTGCGGCGGGTTTTGCTGATTCAGCTGGGGCCGCTACGTGAATTTGCTCACACGTTATACGCCTGCAGTATTGTGCGTCAGACACATCGATCAGCACATATCACGCTGCTGACCACATCACCGTTTGAAAAATTTGCAAAAGCCTGCCCGTACTTCAACGCTGTTGAAGTATACAATGAAAAAACGGTCGCAGACCTGCAGAAGAAGCTCAAAAAGGCCAAATACAACATGGTCTATGACTTCAATAACACGAATGATAGTGAAAAACTGGCCAAAAGCACCGGGTCCAAGTTTCTTTCCGCTGATACCAAAGAAGCCAGTCATCCATTTAACTCTAAAGTTATTCAGCATTTTCAGGATCGCTCACTTCATCAACTCTACATGGCGGGCATAGGTGAGAATGGTGTTAAAGACCCCCTTCCTTGGCCAAGCGGAGCGTCCAGTCGAGCTGATCTTTCCTGGATACGGGCTGCGTTCCGCAATCCGCCCCATTTGGAGCCCGCTTATTTCAACTTATATGAAAGATACGCGCTGATCGCACCTGGTGTCTCAGGACTTTTACCTGAACGCAGATGGCCGCCGGCGCGGTTTGCTGACATATGTAAACGTATAAAGTCAGCCGGAATAACGCCTGTATTGATTGGCGCAGCCGAAGATGGCGCCCTGGGGCAAGAAATATCAAAGCTTTGCCCTGAAGTGCGCAATATCATTACGCGAACGGATCTCTTCCAGCTGGTGACTCTGTCTGAAAAAGCTGTATTTTTCCTCGGTGGAGAAAATGGCGCGACCTATGTTAGCGCCATGACGAACAGACCCGGTGTGTTCTTGATCGAACAAAACTGGTCAAAAGAAATGGAAGCTGAATACGACACAGTCTTCGATCCTCGCCTCCATGTGGGCGCATTTGCGCCAAAAGGCGGCAATATTGTCGTAAATTCAGCGCCACACCTCACAGATTTGTCTGCAGATGACGTTTGGCGCTCCATTTTGGCTTTAGGCGTGCTATAATAACACGCTGTCAATGCATGGAACTGTCTTGAACTTAATCGCGTTTCAAGCTTATGCAGGCACAATAATTTTTTGGCAACAACAGGAGATCAGCCATAGCACGTCGACCACAAGCGGCCCCACCCGCAAAGAAAACCGGACCGAACATCAACGATGACATCACATCACCACGTGTTTTGTTGATTGACGAGAATGGTGAGAAACAGGGTGAAATGCCGATTGAAGCCGCGCTGGACGCCGCGCGGGAAGCCGGATTGGACTTGGTGGAAGTTTCAGGAAACTCTTCGCCGGTCGTTGTGAAGATTCTGGATTACGGCAAGTTGCGCTTTGAAGAACAGAAAAAGCGCGCGGCCGCTAAGAAGAAACAAAAGGCTGCTGATCTTAAAGAGATCAAAATGCGTCCAAACATCGACACACATGACTATGAAGTCAAAAAACGTGCGATGATCCGCTTCTTTGAAGACGGTGACAAAGTCAAAGTTACGCTTCGCTTTAAAGGTCGCGAAATGGCGCACCAGGAGCTCGGCATGGAACTGCTTCAAAAAGTGAAACAGGAATTTTCTGAAACGACAAAAGTTGAGGCCGAGCCTAAACTTGAAGGGCGTCAGATGATTATGGTGCTTGCACCACGCTAATGTTGAAACAAGCCATCATCTCAATTTCGGTCGGGTTACTGGTTTCAGGATGCTTTCTGTTTCAAACATCGGACACACCTGACGATGCCGAAACATCTGTGGCGGATCAGGCGGCAGATCTCGATAATCGCCTGGAGGGCGCGTTAAAACCGCCGATCAAGCCAGAAAACACAGACGGCAAGACTGACGATTTGTGTGGGGCGTCAAACTGGGCGAACCTGGTGGGTAAAAACATCTCTGCTGTTACGATACCAGCTGATTTGAACGCCCGTATGATCTATCCGGACACAATCGTTACCCGCGACTACCAGGTCGATCGCCTGAACTTCTACATGACCAAAGATGGCGAGATCACACGGGTCGCTTGCGGTTAACTAGACTGCACACGTCCTGATTACACACAAAAAAGCGCGTCTGAATTGCCATCAGACGCGCTTTTTTGTGGAATGCGCCTTGCAACACTCCCCAATAGTTAAATAAACGTTAATTATATGCGAGACGACCAACAGGCGCTCGCACCGGGAGGACATGCATGAATAATCCGATGAAACTCTTTCGCTATGCAGGTATCAGCATGGTCGCTGTGGGCATGGCGTTCATTGCGAATGCTCCCGACACCCAAGCCGGCGAAGCGTCTGACATGCTGTCCGCATTCAATTTTAACACCGGCCGCGTCTTAATCATCGCTCCTGAAGGTGTCGCGCCTTCACATGAATGGTCCATCAAGTTCAAGGCGGACTTTGGCGGAAACGTCACAGGTTCTGCTCCCATTTCCATCAGCTACGTGCCAGTGACAGGTTCAGAAACAGCCCTCCCAAAGGGATTTAAGTCTGACAACGCTTACCTTCTGACGGTCACCCCCGCTTTGTCGGCTACAGCGGACCAGACGCGCTCCTCCATTCTGGCGCTTCGCCAGATTGATGGCTCAGAAAAAGTCGATATTTCGATGCAATTAGGCGCAAGCTTTCAGATTGCAGAGGCTGACCGTGCGCAAGTATGCGCCGAAACCGCCCCCACGCCCGTTGACGTCTGGATACAACCGTCAGCAGGGTCAGAGTGGCGTCGTCTGGCAGATATCGAACATCTATGGAAATTCGGCTTTTTTCTAAGGTCCGCTATCAATCAAAACTGCGAAACGATCTAGCAAACGGGCAACTTTGCTGAGATAGACATCGCATGAGTGACGCGCGCGATATTATTAGACGTTTGGGCCTGCAGCCACACCCTGAAGGCGGGTGGTATAAGGAAACATGGCGCGCGGATGCGGCTGAGGGCGAGCGCGCCTGCGGCACCGCGATCTATTATCTACTCGAAGCGGATCAATTCAGCCACTGGCACAGAGTGGACGCCACCGAAATCTGGCACTGGTATGCTGGTGCGCCTTTATCGCTCAGTGTTTCCCCTAACGGACATGATATTCAAAGCTGGCACTTAGGCCCAGAAATCGCTCAGTTACAGCTCCCGCAGCGCGTTATCCCTCCCAATTGGTGGCAATGCGCCACCTCGCTTGGCGCTTATACTTTGGTTGGTTGCACAGTCAGCCCTGGCTTTGAATTTTCAGGTTTTGAAATGGCCTCGCCTGACTGGCGCCCCACACCACGCCCAAGATCAGGCGAATAAGTCGCGCGCATCTGCTTGATTCTTTTTCATAGCTCCTGTATCTACCCCGCTTTCGCGTACTGCTCGGGCCGACAGGCATGCCTGAACAGTCAGAACATCAAGCTCGAAAACGCCTATCAATACAGGCGTTTCGGACGACAAGGAGATGAAAATGCCGAAGATGAAAACCAAGAGCGGTGCAAAAAAACGCTTTAAGGTCACAGCCACAGGCAAAATTAAGTCCGGTCAAACCGGTAAGCGCCACGGCATGATCAAGCGCACCAAAAAGCAAATCCGTCAGCAACGCGGCACAACCGTGATGGCGCAGGAAGAAGCCACAAAGGTAAAGGCGATGATCCCGTACGGCCTCTAAGCCGAACGGTCAGATCCATCCCAGCGTTCTACAGACACTAAGCGTTTTTTTCAGGAGTTAGCCCATGTCCCGCGCTCGCGGTAAGGTTCCGGCGCACGCACGCCACAAAAAAGTTCTAAAGGCCGCCAAAGGTTATTACGGCCGTCGTAAAAACACATTCCGCACAGCTCAGTCTGCGGTAATGAAAGCAGGCGAATACGCTTATGTTGGCCGTAAGGTCAAAAAGCGTTCATTCCGCTCACTTTGGATTCAACGTATTAACGCGGCTGTCCGCGAAGTTGACCCTAACCTGAACTACTCAACATTCATCAATGGCATCACCAAAGCCGGTATCGAGATGGACCGTAAAGTTCTGTCTGACCTGGCGATTAAAGAGCCTGCGGCTTTTAAAGCTGTTGTTGAAAAAGCAAAAGCAGCTCTTGCTGCTTAAGTTCTGTTTTTAAAGGACAATTCAAATGAAAAAGTTCACAGCCCGTAAGACTGCGAAACAGAACAACCACAAAAACAAAAAAGCGAACGGCCGTAAAAAGGTCAACCGCAACAAGAAGAACAACCGCTACTACCGTTAAGCGGATCTTCGCAAAGGCATCAAAACCGCGTTTGGCAACTCTGTCAGACGCGGTTTTTTATTGGTCATTGTGAGCCTTTTCCCGACCGCAACGCCCACAGCGTGACCACTTCTTTTCAGCGTTCACCAAGAAATCCTGTTCAAGGCTTTGACGTCCACGTGCTGACAAGGCTAGAGACATTGCGCGATGTGCTGTGGTTTCACAGCCCTTTTCGATTCAATGCATGTTCTGGCTAATATGACCCAAGTCACCGAAGACCTCGACACAATAAAATCTGAAGCTCTGGCTGCTGTTGCAAACGCACAGGACCTTGCCAATCTGGACGCTGTGCGCGTCGCTGAACTTGGCAAGAAGGGTCGCGTGTCCGGCCTGATGAAAACGCTGGGCAAAATGAGCCCTGAAGAACGTCAGGAAATGGGCCCAAAGCTCAACGGATTGCGCAATGAGGTGGCCGACGCTGTAGAAACCCGCAAAGCCGAGCTCGAAACAGCTGCGCTGACGGCAAAACTTGAGTCAGAACGCATCGACCTCACCTTGCCACCACGCCCAGAACCTATTGGCGCGCTGCACCCTGTCATGCAGGTATTTGAAGAAGTCGCGTCTATCTTTGGCGACATGGGTTTTGCAGTTGCCGAAGGCCCTGACATCGAAGATGACTTCCACAATTTTACGGCGCTGAACTTTCCTGAAGGTCATCCAGCCCGAGAAGATCACGACACATTCTTTATGGCGCCAAACGAAAATGGTGAGCGTAAAGTTCTGCGTACGCACACCAGCCCGGTTCAGATCCGTACGATGATGAACCAGAAGCCGCCTATCCGCGTGATCATTCCAGGCCGGGTTTACCGCAAGGACTGGGACGCCACGCACACACCCATGTTCCACCAGGTCGAGGGCCTCGTCATCGACAAGACAACCCACATGGGTCACCTGAAACAATGTCTGACGGACTTCCTGGCTGCTTTCTTTGAGGTCGATAACGCTGTTACGCGGTTCCGTCCGCACTTCTTTCCGTTCACCGAACCATCTGCGGAAATGGACGTGCGCTGTGATCGGTCCGGCGACACCATCAAGATCGGCGAAGGCGACAGCTGGCTGGAAATCCTTGGTTCCGGCATGGTGCATCCGAACGTGTTGCGCAATTGCGGCCTCGACCCGGACGAATATCAAGGGTTTGCATTCGGTATGGGTGTCGACCGTCTCGCTATGCTGAAATATGGCATGCCGGACCTGCGACCATATTTTGAAGCCGACAAGGACTGGATCAGTCATTATGGCTTTAAGCCGTGGTTATTGCCGACACTGACAGGCGGGCTCAGTTAAGATGACATCAGGGTCCGGAAATATCGACATTTCTGGATTGCCGCGCTTTGCGTTTGGCAACACGCCCCGTCTTGCCGACAGGCTGGCGGCGCTGGTTGTTGCCGGCCGCAAAACAGCCACCGCCTGGCCGGTCGAAGAAGGTCTAAAAGGCGTGGAAAAAGGATTGCTAGAAGTTGTGGACAGCGGCGATGGGACGCCTGTCGCGCTGATCGAGACCATTCAGGACGTCGAAAAAGTCAGCTTTGACACTTTCACGCAGATACAGGCTGAAGCCTATGGCGAGGGCGATCTAAGCCTTGCTTACTGGAAATGGGCGCACGAAGGCTATTATCGCGCGCAACACGTTTATCAGCCTGACATGCAGCTTTATCTGCAGACATTTCGCCTGAAGGCGACGCTGGACGATGATTTCCAGCAAGACGCGCCATTACATGTGAAGGCTGAAATTGATGAAGCTGCCGCAGATGGGTTCAACGCAACAAAGAGCGAGCTGCAATGAGTAAAGAATCCTTCTCCACCATGGAAGTCGTGATTGCTGTGGGCGCGCTGGTAACCTCAGCAGCCGCTGTTTACATAGCGTGGGATCAGGCCAAAACCATGCATGTGGAACAGCACGCTTCTGTGTTTCCAGCCATTCAGATTGACCCTTTCAACGGGCATACAAATGGTTCTGGTCTGGAACTTGGTTGGATGGTTGAAAATGCTGGTGTTGGCCCAGCATTTATTAAGTCTGCCCGCCTTTTGTCGAATAGTCAGCCGATTACCGGATATGAAGAGATTTCCGGATCCTTGCCCGTCGGCGTGAACATCGAGTTCAAACAACTGACCGGTCGCGTTCTGGCGCCTGGTGTGGGCAAAGAAGCGCTCAAGCTTTCCTGGCATCAGATCGCCATTCCACGCGAAGTCATCGACAATGCGTATGCCGCCACCGGCGACTGGCGTATGGAAGTTTGTTATTGCTCCACACTCGACCGGTGCTGGACAACCATATCCGGCCAACGCGAACACCCTAAGCGTGTTGACGCCTGCACTATCGCAACTGACAGCCTGTTTTAAATCTGCGTTCCCTTAAGAGACGACCCTCATGAAATTCTCGCTTTCCTGGCTTAAAGACTATCTGGACACTGACGCTGATATTGATGGCGTGGTCGAGGCGATGATCCTCGCCGGTCTGGAAGTGGAAGAAGTAGAAAATCCAGCTGAAGCGTTGAAGGATTTTTCCATCGCGAAAGTCACAAAAGCTGAACAGCATCCGGACGCGGATAAGCTACGCGTATGTACGGTCGAAACACGCGACGGCACCAAGCAGATTGTGTGCGGCGCGCCAAACGCTCGCACAGGTATGACGGCGGTTTATGCCCCTCTGGGTGCTTATATTCCTGGTCTCGACTTTGCGCTGGACGCCAAGCCTCGCAAACTGCGCGGTGTGGAAAGCCACGGCATGATGTGTTCCACAAAGGAGCTGGAGCTGGGTGAAGACCATGACGGCATCATGGATCTGGACGACGCACTGGAACTGGGCACGCCGGTCGCGGAGGCTTTGGGCCTTAATGATCCGGTCATCGACTTTGAAGTAACGCCGAACCGCCCTGACTGGCTCGGTGTGACCGGTATCGCGCGCGACCTTGCCGCCGCAGGACTTGGCAAAGTCACCATTCCAGCGGTTGAACCCGTCAAAGGCGAATTCCCCTGCCCTGTTAAGGTTGAAATTGAAAGCTCAGACGCCTGTCCAATTTTTGCTGGTCGATACATTCGCGGACTGAAGAACGGTCCATCGCCCGCATGGATGCAGAAACGTCTTAAAGCTATTGGCATCAACCCGAAAAACATGCTGGTGGATATCACCAACTATGTGTCTTTTGATCGCTGCCGGCCGCTTCACGCGTACGACGCGTCCAAGCTGACCGGCGACATTCTGGTCCGTATGGGTAAAAATGGTGAAAAGTTCGATGCGCTGGACGACAAGACTTATGAAGTCTCATCCGACATGTGCGTCATCACCGATGACAGCGGCGTGATTGGGCTCGGCGGTATTATGGGAGGCGCATCAACTGCCTCTTCCGAGGACACTGTCGACCTTTTCCTAGAAGCTGCTTACTTTGATCCGCTAATGATCGCCCGCACAGGTCGTTCAACCGGGATTAATTCTGATGCGCGTTACCGCAATGAACGCGGCATCGATCCGACGTCGTGTGTTGAAGGCATTGAGTTGGCGACCAAGCTGATCCTTGAAGTGTGCGGCGGTGAAGCGTCAGACATTATTGTTACTGGCGAAGCGCCTGTCGGCAAAACGGACGTTGAATTCAAACCGCGCGACATGAAACGCCTGACCGGTGTGGACATGACTGACACGCGGATGAAGGACATCCTGACCACACTTGGGTTTGAAACGCCAAAGTCTGCAAAACTGTCTGATGACTGTTGGACGGTCACCGCACCGGCCTATCGCCGTGACATGGCGCAATCTGCTGACATTGTTGAAGAGCTGATCCGTATCGAAGGCTTTGACGCCCTGCCAACTGACAGTCTGCCCCGCACAGGCGCCGTGGCGCGCGAAGTGATTACGCCGATGCAAAACCGCGTGCGCACCTCACGACGTGTGATGGCGGCCCGCGGTTTTCTGGAAGCTGTCACCTGGAGCTTTATGGACCGCGCAGTGGCGGAAAAATTTGGCGACGCCTCAAGCGACACATTGTTGATCGACAACCCAATCGCATCTGAACTCAACTATATGCGTCCATCCGCACTGGCTAATTTGGCCCAAGCCGCTCAGAAGAATGCGGACCGCGGCGCAGAGGAAGTTCGCCTGTTTGAAACGGGTCCGATTTATCTTGGCGATGGCCCAAAAGATCAGCGCATGGCCGTCTCAGCGATTGTGCGCCCGCGTGCGCTGCGTCACTGGGCAGGCACTGATGGCCAGTATGATGCGTATGCAGCGAAAGCTGATCTCTTTGCGTTACTAGACGCGCTGGACCAGCCCGGCGAACGTTTCCAGATCGCGCCAACAGATGCTCCACACTGGCATCCAGGCCGCTCAGCCGCGTTAAAACTGGGCCCCAAAAACACTGTCGCCACTTTTGGTGAGCTTCATCCAGGCGTGTTGAAAGAAATCGACGTTGATGGCCCGGTCATTGGTTTTGAACTCATTCTCGATGCGCTTCCATTAGCCAAAAACAAGGGCGGCAAGACCAAACAGAAACTTGAGGTCGCTGACTTAACGCCTGTGCGCCGTGACTTTGCATTTGTCGCAGATGAGGCAACGCCTGCTGGCGATATCGCAAAAGCTGCTGGTAACGCCGATAAGAAGCTGATCACCGCAGCCCGCATCTTTGATGTTTACCAAGGCGAAGGCATGGAAGCCGGCAAGAAGTCTGTTGCGGTTGAAGTGACCCTTCAACCACGCGGAAAAACGCTGACCGATCAGGAAATCGAAGCGACAGCCGCCAACATTGTCAAAGCCGTGACGAAAGCGACGGGAGCTGTCCTGCGCGGCTAGTTTCACACAATCTCTCGTTTGTACACTGCTTGGGTGTGTGGCCAACATTGTAGCAAGCTGTTAAACAGCTGTAATGATCTAACCATGGGTCGCACACCCATGGATGTGGTAAGTAAGCGTTGAGTAGCCTACGGGTCTGAGGGGAGTCACATGGCCAAAAAGGCCCCTGTCGTTGCTGTTGCAAACCTCAAAGGCGGCGTCGGCAAATCCACGACCACACTGATGCTCGCGGAAGGTCTGGCGTACAGCTATGGCCTGAACGTGCTTATCTATGATTTTGACGCTCAGGCAAATTTGTCAGAGCTGTTGTTGACGCATGAAGGCGTTCAACGTGAACGCAATCATGAACGCGGCGTGGCGGCAATTCTCGATACTTTTGTTCCGGATCTCGACAAGTCCGTCGAAGATCTTCGCATCGTGGTCGAACAATGGAACGCCACTGTTATCGGGGAATTGGTTCGCAAAAAAAACCGCAATAAAGAACAGGGCTGGATATCCCTTCTGGCTGCAGATCCGTCCATGCGGTTTTTAGAACCCTATCTTGAGCGCAGTCCCGGCAAAGAGTGGCTCGACATCGGCGACAAACTGATTGGCGCGTTAGAACAAGCTACGCAGTTTGAACGTAACCAAGCAGATATCATTATTATCGACTGTCCGCCGCACGTCTCGACACTTTGTCGTGCAGCGCTGAAAATGGCGGACTATTATGTGACACCAACATTGGCTGAGACTCTGTCAATCTGGGGACTGCGCCAATTCTCACGCTGGATGACTCACACTGACCAGACCCCGTGGCTGCAAAAATCAACTGGCGCATCTTTTGATGAGCGTCAGTTTGTTGTGTGTACGCGCTACATGCCGACTTCACGCAGCCACCAGAAAGCGCTGGAAGGCCTTAAACTGGACTGGCCAGAGCGAACTTTCTCTTCCCCCATTGGCGCACGTGTCTCCATGAGCCGCGAATTGCCACGCAAGGACGTTAATTCACTACATTCATTTTCCAGCCGTTATCGCGGCAAGCTGAAAACAGATGTGCTGACACTTGCAGAAGAATTCGTCGCCTTCCTTCAGCGCCATGATTCATCGCTGAAATGGGAAAAAGCTGCGCAAAGCACCTTCTTCTAGGCATCTCTTTACTCTTCAAGATCCAAAAGCCCTTTGGCTTTTAAAGCCATCGCTAGCGGAGAATTCGGCCGCACGCGTACGCGGGTCAGACCTTCATTCGCCATACGTTCCAATGCGGCTTCAAAGCTTTCGCCGCGATCAAGGAAAAAGTCAGCGTCATAAGCTTCGTCATTCTGGCTAGCGCCGACCAGAGGTCGGTTATGGTCCATCACCATAAAAAAGCCTGCGGTCAAATCCTGAGCTTCTTCCGCACAACACCCCACTTCGACTTCGATGCCCGCTGCTTTAAGCTTTGCAAAACCATCTGTCGCAGTGGGATGTGGGTCAGCGCAAGCCGATACAACACGCGATACGCGCGCAGCGATCAAACGGTCAGAACATCCCGGCCCACCATTTGAGCGCGTATGACATGGTTCAAGCGTGACATAAGCTGTCGCGCCCTGAGCTTTATCACCAGCCAATTCCAAAGCTAATTCTTCGGCGTGCGGACGACCGCCCTCGCCTGTCGCAGCCTCCGCGATTACAATGCCATCTTTGACCAACACGCACCCGACCGCTGGGTTGGGTGAGGTTTTTCCCAGTCGTTTCTGACCAAGCAAAATCGCGCGCCGCATAAACGAAACATCGGCGTCGGAATAAGCGGTTGTGTCTTTCATGAAACCTGCTGTTTTAATCGGCTCTGAACTGCTCGTATGCATTCCATGCGTCTGCTGCATACATAAGCGATGGTCCGCCGCCCATGTAAACTGACATGCCTAGGGTTTCCGCAAGTTCGTCTTCGGTTACGCCCAATTCAATCAATTTTTTTGTGTGAAAGCCTATGCACCCGTCACATTGTTTGGCGACGCCAATTGCTAATGCAATCAATTCCTTCGTTTTAGCGTCGAGCGCACCGGCTTTAGTCGCACCGGCCGCCATTGCACCAAAGCCCTTCATAGTGTCTGGCTGACGGCTGCGTAATTGTTTCATCCCTTCCAGAATGGATGATGTAATCGCTTCGTAATCTTTGGCCATGTCAAATCTCCATAATGTGTTTATGGATTTAAGATGGCCCCAAACCCGAAAAAAGTCAGGCGACGAATGCGCGCAGATATGAAAAAGGCGACCTCTAGGAGATCGCCTTTCGTATTTTATATGTCAGCGAACTTAAAACGCTGGTATTTCCGTTGCGCGCTCTGCGTTGAGGTATTTAGCGTCTGTGACCTTCAAGTCGCCATCCAGATCCAGAAGCAGCGGGTTGCCTGTTGGGATCTCAACACCGGTGATCACATCATCAGCGACGTTAAACAGGTGTTTGACGATTGCGCGTAGAGAGTTGCCATGCGCTGCAATCAGCAGGTTTTCACCCGCTTTCAGTTTTGGTGCAATCTCACCTTCCCAGTAAGGCAAGACGCGCTCAAGTGTCAGTTTCAAGCTTTCCGTTTTCGGAACTTCAATACCCGCATAACGCAGATCTTTAGAAAGATCGAATTCTGAACCAGCTTCCATCTCCGGCGGTGGCACATCATAGGAGCGACGCCAGATTTTGACCTGGTCATCCCCGTGCTTTGCTGCGGTCTCTGCTTTATCCAAACCGGTCAAACCGCCATAGTGACGTTCGTTCAGGCGATAATCCTTGGTCACCGGCAACCAGACACGGTCCATTTCAGTCAGCGCCAGCCAGAGCGTGCGGATCGCGCGGGACTGCATAGAAGCGTAAGCGCGGTTGAATTCAACGCCTGTTTCAGCCAGCATTTGGCCTGAGGCTTTTGCTTCCGCCTCACCTTTTTCCGTCAGGTTTACATCCCACCATCCTGTGAAGCGGTTCTGCAAATTCCATTCGCTTTGTCCGTGACGGATCAACGCCAGTTTGACCATTGGCTTCGCCTTCCTTGCGTCCCAAAAATTCAAAATCCGGAACAGGGTTTAGCAGGCGCGGCGAAGCCTGCAAGCTCTGACCGTTATAAAGCGCCATCTATACGGAATTCGCCATCCAGATCGTCCAGTTTGGATTGCAGGCTTTCGCGCACATCTTCTACCGCCTGATTATACGCCACCGCGCCCAAAGTATCGAGCATGAGGTCGATCACGGCGTCAGCACGAAATGTAAATAACTCTTCGTCGAATTCATCACGAAATAGGCTTACCAGATGATCGTTTAACGCCTGGCGCCTTTCGACATTTAAATCTATTCGCACTGCAATTTCTCCTGACGCGCTGTAAAAA
This sequence comes from uncultured Hyphomonadaceae bacterium, assembly GCA_964342355.1. GTDB lineage: Bacteria > Pseudomonadota > Alphaproteobacteria > Caulobacterales > Hyphomonadaceae > Hirschia. Next base: position 39,563 of record CAYFFG010000006.1, on the reverse strand, counting down.
CCACGCTAACCATATCACGGGCGCCATGAAATCGCCCGGACTTGATAACCAATATGCAAAGACCAACGACAGGGGAGTTTTCTTATGCAGGTTAAGCTAGGCGCCATTTCGCTCAGCGCAGCTTTATTGGCTGTTTTTTCGGGATCAGCGATGGCTGACGAGGGCTTAAAAGTTGAGCCCGGACAGTGGGACACCACTGTCGAAGTTAACATGAAAATGAACATGCACGGGCAGGAAACCGCGCTTCCGCCTCAAACGCAAACACGCTCTGAATGCGTGACTGAAGATGACGCGGCTTTCACGCCAGACGAACTTTCTGACGAAACTTGCTCCGTGTCCAACGTGCAAGAGACATCCAGTACGCTTGCGTTCGACATTTCCTGTAATCAGGGCGGCGCGACAGTGAATGGCGACATGTCCTTTGAGCGCGGCGCTGATGGTAAATCCGTTTCAGGCGTATTCAAAATGGCCGGCGGCCAAACTGGTGTCCAAATGGACATTTCAGGCAAAATCTCCGGCAAGCGTGTCGGTACGTGTAGTTAACAAATTCACCTTCGTTATATGGCGCGATATGATCATGTCGCGCCATATATGCGCTTAAGCAAGCAATGACGTATGACGTGTGTTGATCCAGAATGCGTGTACAACGCCTGGCAACCAACCAATAAGCGTTAGAACAATCGAAATCAGAAACTGCACGCCGAAGCCTTGCTTTAGAAGCACTGCAACTGGCGGTAAAAAGATTGTCAGCAAAATCATAATCAGGGACATGGTGTTGTTCTCCATTGGTAATACGTCTTACCAACGAAGAAACCAGCTGACCTGTTCCCTATGCGTCTGATTATTCTTCTGGCTGAACGAGTTTGCCAGGACCGCCTTCACGGCGTTCATACGCTTTCACAAGCGATGTGTAAGGCGGCGCAAACGTCCAGCCATGCTCGGCTGTGTTGTGTTTGATCTCAAAGTGCAGATGCAGCGTTGTCGGCGTACCGCCAAAGTCGTTAGACACGTAACCGAGTGTATCGCCGGCAGAGACATCCTGACCCAGCTCAACCTCGAGCGCCTTCATATTCATGTGCATATAGCGATAGATCCGACCACCAGCTCGTACATTAACGGTGTAGCTGCCAATGTTAGAGATGTAACCATCTTCCGCGGCGACAACAGCATACCGTTTGCGATCGGCTGCGGATGTGCTGCGTTCGGACTGACACCCTTCAGGCGTGCCCACCCTGATATCCTGACCAACATGCACACCAGATGAGGGACAATAAGGCGTCGTTGTCGATCGCGAACGCGCTTCACAGTAATTATCCTGCCAGGGCGCTGAAAAATTACGGGCGTCGCACTGGTCGCCGCCGCCGACACCGCCGCCAAACCGATAGACTTGCGACTGCGGATAAGCTGGCGCGGATTTAATCGGGAACACCATGTCCGGCACATAAACAGTGTCATCTGTCGAACCTGTTCCGCTACCTTCAATTAGATCGCCGGGCGGTTGGTATTCAAAAGTCGGATCCGGGGTCGCCGTAGGTGTGGGAGTGGGCTCTGTCGTTTCAGTTGGCGTCGGCGTTGGCTCCACTGTTCCCGAAGGTGACGGTTCAGGCGTCGACGCATCTGTGGGTGTAGGTTCCGGGGTTTGTGTCGAAATCGGTGCCGGCGTTGGCGTCACCTCCCCACCCGGCGTTTCATTGGGGGGGGGCGACGGCGCAGCAGTTGGCAGCGGTGTTGGCTGTGTCGATGTTGGGGTCGGCAATCCTGGCGGCTTAGGCGGTCCGCCCTCTGGCGGCTCTAACATGACGTCACATGCTGTAAGCGCTGTGGCGCTAAGCGCCAGCATCGCAACCCAACCGCCTTTGCGCAGTTTTTGTGTCGTCTTCATCAGGCGCACCCCTCTGTGCTTAAAAACGTCCCCGCGAACGCGATTTTATTGTGTCGCCGCCACGAAAAGCTCTTCAGCGACTTTCAGCGCTTCTTCTTCGGTGACGCAGCTTTCTTCCCCGTCGATAATATTACATTCAAACTCAACGAGATAGTCTGCGCCAAAACGAGAGAACGCCACCTGAGCGCCTGCTTCCATGGGTGTAAATTTCATCGTCCCAGCGTCATCTACTGATGTGCCACGGGTTTCGAAGACCTCGTTTGTGCCATTCACAACGATATCGTATTTCGCACCCGGATAGCTGGCGAAATAGCCATCTTTGGTCATCTTGACGATCTGCTTCTGGTTGGCTGGAACGATGATCCCAGACGGAAGCATCACCGGCACAGGGCTGCCAATGCCACCTGACTGAGCCTGCACCAAACCTTCATCATCAACTTTCTTGCCTGCGTCTATAGCGGCTATGCGCGCTGCGCGAGCCGCTTCCCAATCGATGGACCGTTCAAGTTTTTGAGGAGACACAGCAGCGCCAGTGAGCGTTTCTTCAGGTTGGGCAGACGCCGCATCTGTCGCTGACGTTTCTGCAGGAGGCGCATCTCCTTCCAGACCGGCAGGTTCACAGGCACTGGCGAATAATGCAGCAACAGCGCAAGCGCTGATCACGATCATGGGTTTCATTGATCTTTTCCCGGATGAGCAGTTGAATTCGGTTCGGCGTAAGATGTTTCAGGCATGCTCCGAAGACCTTCTATCGCTTGACGATATTTATCGCGCATTTCGCCGTTCAGCGGTCCTGTCGGACCATCCATGTCGAGGACCAATTCGTTTGAATAGGTCACGCGCTTTAAACGCAAATCGCCAAGGCCCGCATGGGCGCCGATCGTGGATTTGAATTTCTCCTGCGCAGCCGCTTTGTCTTTCCAGTAAAGGTCGCAGATTTCCTTGGCGACTGGCATGTTCTTGAACTTCACCACAATCTCTGGCTCAGGCAGAGGCATGCCCGGCGGACGTCCGCCTCCGCCAATAATCACCTGTGCTGGCTGTACTTCGCCCATTCGCGGCTGAAATTCCTGGCTTGCGCTGTTTTCCTGTTTTGCCGTGGCGGATGCAACCGGAGAGTCGTCGAAACTATCAACTGGTTCTGACAGGAAAAACCCGCACCCCACAGCGACGACGACACCGAGACCTGCAGCGACAGAGGCCATCAGGCTGGTGCTTTGCGAGTGTTTGGGATCTTCCATCATATTCACCCTGACTGAACGCTTTTATTCTCTTTACGAGATTCAGCGGATCTATTCCACCTCAGCCACACCCAGATCGAGAATTGCGCCGCCGCATGGCCTGAAACACATACCCTCTTCGCCTGGTATAGGCGCAGCGCCAGGGTATTGGGAACATTTTCCAGAACACTGCGATTGGTTGCGCGGCGCTGATGCAGCTAGCAACCGGTCTGTTAAAGCGTCTGCGCTTTCCAATGGGAATTGTGATTTTAATAGCGCCAGCGCAGCAGAGACATGCGGCGCCGCCATAGATGTGCCGCTCTCATAAGCGTAAAAGCAGCTCTCCACCGCATCATTCGTCACTGGGTCATAGCACCCTTTTGAGAATTTTGTAGACAACACCCCGTCAGGACGTCCGTCACCATCATCATCACGTGTCAGATCACCGCCCGGCGCAAGAATATCCACCTCAAGGCCATAGTTAGAATAAGGCGTCAGCTGACCACGCGCATCGGACGCCGCAACTGACACAACATTCGCGCACCCGCCGGGCGCGTAATATTGGGTGTCAATCCTTGCGTTTCCAGCGGCGGCAACAACAACCGCACCAGCGTCCACAGCGTCATTGATCGCTTCCTGCAAAGAGGCCGGGCACCGCTCAAACAAACCAATCGACAGGTTGATAATATCGGCCGGGTTGGCGTTCCATATCTCAGCGCCCAGATCATCCCGCGCCGGCACAACGCCTGCGGCCCAACGAATAGCGTCATTGATATCTGAAAGCTGGCCGCCGCAACGTCCTAGCGCACGCACAGGCACAATCGTGACATTCCATGCGCCGCCGGCGACACCTGATGCGTTATTTGTCGCCGCTACGCCAACCGTTCCGGCCACATGTGTGCCGTGAAACGAGTCCTGCGATAATGGATCATTGGGATCACAAGCATCACCTGGATCGTTTGGATCTGAATCGCGGCCATCGCCATCATTCCCCATGAACGGGTCTGATACCATGTCAAATCCGGGCGCCAGATTGGTCGACGCCTTGATATCCGGGTGATCCATCTGGAGACCGGTGTCGACGACAGCCACGGTCACAGCAGCCGATCCGGTTTGCGCTGCACGTTCCCAGAACGCTTCAAAACCAGCGCCTCCCATGGATTCCCCTTCGTTAGCGCCCTGTGGTTTAAAGTGCCACTGGAATGTCCAAAGCGGGTCGTTTGGTGAAAGTGCGCCAACAGAAATAGGCTCATTGACGTAGCTAGATCGACGCTCGAACTGGTTGGTGAAAATATAATCCGGCTCCACATATTCGTAATCGCCGCTAGCCTGCATCTCTTCAACGACACAGCGCGTGGCCAGTTCCACATCACTTTTCATTTGGGAACGCATCATACGGTCTTCACAGTCCAGTCGACCATCGCGTCGTTTCTTCCAAGGTTTCTCGGGCAGCTTGTTAGGCGCAAATCGTCTGAACTTCTGGTCAAGCTTGACCTTGCGCGCATTATAATGGGTTGGATCCGCACCGATCTGGATCACCATCTGACCGCTATCGCGGGTCATGACAGAACCAGAGAGCCCCATGCGTTCCAGGCGATCAATTGCTTTCAGGCGCACCTGCTGCGCTTTTGGAAGGTCAAGTTCTTTGCGGATGCGAGGCGCACGTGCGCCAGAGGGCAAACGTGGCGCAACAGCAGAAAACTCTTGTAGTCGAGCGCCGGAATTGTCGGCGAGTTGTTTTTCCGCCGCATCCGCAGTCGACAGTTTCTTTGAAAGCGCTCTGCGCACATCCGGATCAAATTGCTTGTTCTTATCCTCCACTACGGATCGGAGTTTAAGACGCGCTTCCTTATTAAGGCGTACGCCTTCAACCGGGCGAAGACCAATTGCTGGGGTGCGAATATCCTCAACGACTTCCGGCGCCGCCTCTTCAATCGCAGCCATTTCTTCGTCGCTGATCATCGGCTCGGTCAGTTCCTCACCTTCCACCATCGCCGTCTGAGTAGTGTTGGTCATCTGAGCTTTGGGTTTGGCAATGACAGACCCGACAACAAAATAGCTTTCCGTGCGCAGTGCGTCCTCAAGCGTTTGGTCTGCCGCCTCAACTGGCGCAGACAACACGCCCGCCATGGCGCGATCGACAACAGAAGCCCGCTCAAGATAGTCAATAGCGGTAGGCTCACCCAGAACATCATGACTGATCTGATCAGATACCCGGCCGGTCAGATCTTCGAAATTCTTCTGCTTCTGTTCAACTTCTTCGCACGCAGACAATGCGCAAAGCGCGGTCACCGCGCCAACACCCGAAACGATCAATGACTTCCAGCGACGAAACACCATGGTTTTGCTCCCCGTTCTCAACCGCCCCAAATTAAGGACCTGAAGTCGATGCGCACATGCATCTTTCCCATTATGCATATGGATAACGACCAGATAATGTCGGTATGATGCGATTAAGGCGAAAACTTCAATTTACCAAGACACAATGGCGCCTCGGCGTGCTATTTTGAATGCAGATTGAAGCGAAAGACCATGAGGGGGCGTATATAAATTGGCCTATACAAATATCGTCGTTTTAACCGGCGCCGGCATTTCAGCTGAATCTGGGCTGGGCACGTTTCGCGACGTTGATGGTCTTTGGACAAAGTATGACCTAAACGATGTCTGCACGCCTGAGGGGTTTGCGCGCAACCCGCAACTCGTCTTTGATTTTTACAACACGCGGCGTTCGCACATGTTGGAAGCAAAAGCCAACCCGGCACATTTTGCTCTGGCGAAACTTGAAGAACACCTCACCACAAAAAAAGCTGAATTCACGCTTGTCACACAGAATGTGGACAATCTGCATGAACAGGCTGGGTCAAAAAATGTCGTGCATATGCACGGCGAGCTAACGTCCGCGCTCTGTGCTGTATGCGGATACAGAGGCGAGTGGCTTGTGGATATGGAACCGGGGACAGCCTGCCCGCAATGCGCCCATGAAGGTCTGATCAGGCCGGACATCGTTTGGTTTGGCGAGATACCCTACCACATGGAACGGATTTATGATGCGATCGCTCGGGCGGATATGTTCGTGTCAATCGGCACGTCCGGCAATGTCTATCCGGCGGCCATGTTTGTTGAAGAAGCTGGCCGATATGGCGCTGTGACCGTCGAGCTCAATCTTGAACCCTCAGAGAACGCCACCGCTTTCAGCCAGGCGCAATATGGAAAGGCGAGCGAAATTGTTCCTGACTGGGTGGAAAAACTCATTTCCTGAGTCACGCGCACATGGACTTAAATCTATCAGGCCTTGTCGTGCGGCCTCTTTGTCGGCTACACCCTGCCACTCCTGAATTTCTAGACAGTCGACGAGGTCCCTATGGCCGGCCACTCCAAATGGGCGAATATCCAGCACCGCAAGGGCGCCCAGGATAAAAAGAAAGCAAAGATTTTCTCCAAACTATCTAAGGAGATTACCGTTGCGGCAAAAATGGGTGGCGGCGACCCGGAGATGAACCCGCGCCTGCGTCTGGCAATCGCCAACGCAAAAGGCCAATCCATGCCAAAAGACAACATTCAGCGCGCGGTGGACAAAGCTGTTGGCGGCGACGTCGAAGCGTTTGAAGAAATCCGCTATGAAGGCTTTGGGCCAGGCGGCGTTGGCGTGATCGTTGAATGTTCAACCGACAATCGCAACCGATCCGGATCTGACGTGCGGACGGCATTCGCCAAAAACGGCGGCAATCTCGGCGAAACCGGCTCTGTGTCTTTTGGCTTTGATCAGGTTGGCGAAATCGTCTACCCGCAGGAAGCAGGCGATGAAGACACGGTGATGGAAGCCGCCATCGAGGCTGGCGCTGAAGACGTTGTCTCTGAAGGCGAAGTACACGTTATCTACACTGCGCGTGAAGATCTGATGGAAGTTGCCGGTAACCTGGAAGGCAAGTTTGGCGACGTAGAGGCAACCGCGACCGCCCTTATCTGGAAACCCCAGAACATGGTGCCTGTCGAAGATGAAGAAACTGCCGGCAAGCTTCTGAAAATGATCGAAGTGCTGGAAGACTGTGACGATGTTCAGAATGTCTACGGCAATTATGACATTCCTGACGAGATCATGGAAAAGCTGGACGCTTAAATTGGGCGCGCGATCATCAACCATATGATCGCCAACACAGCGATAAAAGCTGGAAACCCGCAAGCAAACCAGATCCGATAAAGCTTGAAATACTGATCAGGCAATGGATTGTCTGTGTCAGCCGCGAGCCGCGCCATATCGCGCAGTGGGTGTTGAATCCAAACGACCGGTAACCAGAACGCGCCTGTAAACACATACAGTCCAACCGACCAGATGATCCATGTGCTCGTGAGCGGCCATCCCATAGATGCGGCCAACCAGACGCCCGTTATCGGCTGAACGACAACTGTGGATGCGGTGAATATCCAGTCGGCAATGACAACCGTCCCAGCCACATGGGATATGATTTTTGCGTCTTTCGTTTGATGCGCCATCACCATGAAGAAGGCGATGCCCGCCCCGGTGCCCAGAAGAACTGTCGCTCCTAAAATATGGGCCCATCTGATTAGTTCGATTGGCATCAGCGCTCTTCCCCTGCCGCCATCAGGAACAATGCAAGCGCGATGACGGGGAGGACCTTTACGAGCGGACCTAAAGGGTCAAACAACAAAGCCGGAACCAACATCGCCCCGCCTATCAGATAAGCCAGGCAGACAAAAATGGATGCCAGGAGAGCATGTCGAAACCAAGGCCGCACGAACACACAAAGACCGATCCCGATATCTATCAGTGCGCCTCCGACGACACAGCCCTGAGCCATATTTGAGGGCATAACGCCCGTCAAAACATCGATTGCCACCTGGCGCTGGAACAGACCAATCACGCCAGACAAAACCCAGAACAGAGAATAGACGAGCAAAACAGGCGCAAAGGCCAATTGCACGCGTGCAAAAACCCGTTCCTGCGCCGTTGAAGGAATGGTACGCAGCGTTTCATCTAAGGTTTTCAAAGATTGACCATTATGATTGCGCCACGGGGCAGGGTCGCCTGTGACGCCTCGCGCCATTACTTTAAGAGATGTCGATTTCAAAGCTGGTCGCCAACCAAGCCAGCCTGCGATGTCAGCGCCAAGCCCAATCACCCGCCCCATGAGCATCGTCGTTTTCAAGACAGGCACATCAGCTTTCCAACCCAGCCAAGATCTGAAACTGCGCACGACCCCTAGCAAGGTCTGCGGAGTATCCTCCATAAGATCAAAACACTTATTATCGCATTTTCCTTCAACGGCTTCGGAGACCGCATGAGCGACATCCTCCACATGCACCGTCTGCACAGGAGTTTTCGGTTGCATCAGCGGCTGCACAAAGGGAAAGGCCGCCAACATGCGTATGAGGCTGGTTCCGCCATATGATTGAGGTGAGATAACCAGCCCCGGTTTGAAGATTGTCCAAGTTACGCCGCTTGACTTGATGTGCTCATCCGCCTGCCATTTCGTGCGATAAAAAAGCGTGTCCGCATCTTCCGACACGCCAGGCGCAGACACCTGAACCAGCCGCATCACGCCGTTTTCAAGACATGCTTCTGTCAGAGCCTTTACCGCATCAAATTGTACGCGCGCTACGTTGTCTTTTAATCCGTCCTGAAGAACACCGGCGCAATTTACAACAACATCTATGTTTGGAAGAATTTTCAGCCAATCTTGCGGCGTTGTCATACGAGACATGTCGGCGGCGACCCATTGCGCTTGGGGCAATAGCGCCCTCCCCTTAGCCTCATTACGCCCCAGCCCCACGACGTCATAATTGCGCGCGATTAAAGCGCGACACACAGCCTGCCCGATCAGGCCGTATCCCCCTAGAACCAATATCTTCACGCCGCCCCTCCGCGACAAAATTACAGTCTCTCAAACAGCTTATGCACGCCATCTATCATGCGCCATAGGACAAATGAAATTTCCGCTTGCGTCGTGCCAGACGCATCGTTATGTAATAATATAACAATGTAAATTTCGGGTCTGTTGATATGTCTATTTCTCGCTTCGCCAGCGCATTGCCGCTCGCTATGATTTTATGTGCGCCTGCTTATGCGCAATCCGCTGAAGACAACCGCCGTGTTCTGGATGAAGTTATCATTACCTCAATACCAGGACCTGACAGAAAAGCAGACGAACTGATCGGCAACGTCAGCGTCCTTGAACGCGACAAGGTCGTTCAGGCGCTGCAGCCATCCCTTGGTGATCTGCTGGTGCGCGAACCAGGCATTTCATCATCTTCATTCGGGCCAGCAGCGGGCCGTCCTGTGGTCCGCGGGCTTGGCGCTGAGCGTGTCCTTGTTCTGACAAACGGCATTGGCGTTATTGACGCCTCTGCCGCCTCTCCTGACCACGCCGTCAGCGCCAGCGGGATTGATGCGGAGCGCATCGAAATCCTGCGCGGACCTGCGGCTCTCGCATACGGTGGCGAGGCAATTGGCGGGGTGATCAATGTAATTGATGGCCTTATCGCGGAAACACCTGCTGAAAAGCCAGTTTCATTTGATCTGTTCGGCGCCTCAACGAGCGCAGATGACGGATCCCAGTTTGGGGGACAGGCCCAATTTGGAGGTGGTCCGTTCAACTTCACCATCATGGCGTCTGACATTCGTGGCAACGATGTCGACATCCCTGGTTTTGCAGAGTCCAGCCTGTTCCACGAACTGGAAGAAGCTGAACATGAGGAAGAAGACGAACACGAAGATGAGGACCACCACGACGAAGAGGAAGAAGAGACCTTTGGCCTCCTGGAAAACTCCTTCCATGAATCTCAAACATTTGGCGCCGGCCTTTCCTTAGCTGGAGACGTTGGCTTCATCGGGATTGGTGTGCGTCAGCTCAACACGACATATGGTTTGCCTGGTCACGCTCATGAACATGAGCATGAAGAAGAGCACGAGGACGAAGAGGAACACGACGAGGAAGACCACCACGAAGAAGAAGGGGAAGAATCCCCCTACATCGACCTGGAACAAACCCGTATAGATTTCCGGTCAGGTCTGAACTTCACAAATGGTCCAATTCGCCGGGTTATCGCATCAGCGGCTTTTGTCGACTATGAACACATCGAGTTTGAAGCTCCTAATGAGCCAGGGACAGTCTTCGATAGCGAAGGCTATGAAAGCCGGGTGGAATTCGACCACGCCCCCATCATGGGTCTTGAAGGCGCATTTGGCCTCCAGGCGTCATCCAGAGATTTTGAAGCCATAGGTGAAGAAAGCTTCGTTCCGGCAACCACGACCGACATTTTCGGTGTCTTCGTTTATGAATCACGCGACTTTGAAAATGGGGCCGGAATTGAAGGTGGCCTTCGCTATGAGCATCAGGAAATTGACGCAAGCACCGGCGTGTCTCGCAGTGAAGACGCCTTCAGCGCGTCATTTGGCGCACACAAACACTTTGACGACGCATGGTTTGCTGGCGCTCAGATCGCCTATACTAACCGCGCCCCTAACAATGTTGAACTGTTTGCCGATGGTCCGCACATTGCTACAGCGCAATATGAAATTGGTGACGCTGATCTTGATCTGGAAACCGCAATAAATCTTGAAGGCACATTGCGCTGGACAGGACAAAATCTGTCGCTCGGCGCCAACGTCTTTGTCACAGAGTTCGATGGTTTCATATATCTGCGCCCCACAGGCGAAGAAATTGACGAGCTGGATGCATTCGCCTTCATGCAAGATGACGCAACTTTCTTTGGCGGCGAAATCTATGGTGATCTGGCACTCGGTCGGTTTGGCAATGCAGACTGGACCTTGAATGGCTCCATTGACTATGTGGATGCCGAGCTAGACAGCACAGGCGCACCGCCTCCTCTGCTTCCGCCTGTCACGACCAATATCGGTCTTGAAGGCGCATGGGAGCGGTTAAATCTTGGCGCAAACCTCACCTGGGCTCTGGAAAAAGATGACGTTGCAATCGATGAATTGCCAACTGATGAATACCTTCAGCTAGACTTCTCGGCCGACTACACAGTCTCAGAAGCAACAGCCTCCCAGCCGGGTGTCGTTCTGTTTGCAGCAGTTGAAAACGCGACGGACGAAGAAATTCGCTACGCCACCTCAACGACAAAGGACATTCGTCCCCTAGCAGGCCGCAATATCCGCATCGGTGCGCGCCTCAATTACTAGATCAGGCAAACTTCTTGATCGCTTTAAATGCGTCCAGCGCGCGTTGCCGCGCTGGACCATGTTCAACGATAGGTTTCGGATAGGTTTCTCCAAGCTCAATCCCAGCCGCGCGCAGCGTGGAGCTGGAGACTTCCCAGGGCTTGTGGATATCTTTGGAAGAAAGCTTGGATAATTCCGGAACCCATCGGCGGATGTAATCGCCTTTAGGATCGAATTTTTCCGACTGGCCAAATGGATTGAAAATCCGAAAATATGGTGCTGCGTCTGCTCCTGACCCTGCCACCCATTGCCATGAAGCAGGATTATTGGCCGGGCATGCGTCCACCAGAGTGTCCCAGAACCATTTCTCGCCCTGTCTCCAATCCACCAACAGGTGCTTGATAAGAAAGGACGCGCAGATCATCCGCACGCGATTGTGCATCCAGCCTGTCTGCCAGAGTTGGCGCATTCCCGCATCAACGATCGGATAGCCGGTTTGACCTTTCGTCCAGGTTAGGAAAGCTGGTTGATCTTTTTCCCACGGGAAAGCGTCAAATTGTGACCGCCAGTTTTTCTCCGCTAGCCGATCAGCGTAAAACAAAATCGTGTGAGAAAATTCACGCCAACCGATTTCAGACAGAAACTTCCATCCGTCTTTATCTGGTTCGCCGCCCGCATGCGCATAAACCGCTGACCAGATCTGAAACGGAGAGATTTCTCCAAACCTAAGATGCGGCGAAAGACCAGACGTATGGTCATATTGCGGATTATCGCGTTTTTCTGAATAACCGCGCAGGTTTTCTGTCAAGAAACGATCAAGGCGCGCCTGTGCACCTATTTCTCCTGGCCTCCAGACCGGATTAAAACCTAAAGACCAATCGGGTTGGGTGGGAAGCAATCCAAACTTATCCAACACCCCGGCGTCTTCAGTTACCTTCTCCGCAGTTAGTTTTGTTGGCGGCGCAAGCGGTCCTCTCATCTTGTTCGATTTTAACGCAGCTTTCCAGAATGGGGAAAAGACCTTGTACGGCTCGTCATTGTTGGTGTGGACATCCCACGGCTCAAAAAGCAGATTGGCTTTGAAGCTGGATACCTCAAAGCCCCGCTCTCTAAGGTCAGACATAACCTGCTTATCAACTGTGACGCTTGCAGGATCATAGCGCCGGTTCCAGAAGATGTTTTTCGCACTGATATCATTTGCAATGTCAGGCAGTATTTCCCTTGCGTCTCCACGTCTGAGAATTAAGTCGATGTGGTGCTTCTTCAGACTATCTGCCAACGACTTAAGCGAGTGGTGTAACCACCACTTGCTGGCGCCGCCTAAAAGCCTCTGTTCATCCGTTTCCTCTAACACATAAAGACAGGCCACCTTGCCCACCGCAACAGCAGCGCTCAGCGCAGGATTGTCAGATAATCTGAGGTCGTCACGAAACCAGACAAGTGTTGTTGCGGAAGGCACGTTTTAGATCTTGAACAATGGCTGAAACAAACGTGGCAGGATGTTTGAAAATTTCAAAGGCGCATCCGTTACAGCTAAACAAACGCACGGTTGATCACTCATGGCTATGGGCTGATGCGGACTATCATGAGCGACAATCTGAATGTCTCCGCGAGAACAACCGACATCGCCGTCGAAAAAACCGCCAGAAACCACCTGTGTCAGCTCCAAACCGCCATGCCCATGCGCAGGTACTGCGGTTGAAGGCGGAATGTAGAGCATACGGGCAGAAACGCCGTCTTCTTCAAACAGAATACTCTGACGCACACCGCCCCCCACGAAGGACCATTTGATGTCATCCACATCGCCAGAAAAGTCTCTGAGCGGACGCGGAATAACAGCTGTTTCCGGTTGAGGCGCTGGGATCATCTCATGCTCTTGTTCGCCCAGAAAGGAGAGAAGATCCTCTGCGCTTGTCGACATATCCGCTGGCGCGACGGCCACAAGATCAGAAGACTGAGCAGCCTCATATTCTGCAGCTTTTGCTCGACATATTGGACACAATGCCAAGTGCGTTGCCACAGCCAAAGACCAGCCGCGCGCAAGCGCACCGCCAGCGTACAAATACAAAAGTTCATCGGATACGTGGTGATTGATCATCTACAGGGACCCGTCTTTCATTTCTTCTTCCAGAGTCTGTCGCAGTTTTTCCAGCGCCAGACGCAATCTTGATTTTACCGTTCCAAGCGGCGCATTCAGCGCCTTTGCGATCTCTGCTTGCGTTTCATCCTGGTAATAGGCGCGCATCAGCACTGTGCGCTGGGCTTCAGGCAGGGTCTCTACAACCTGTTTAATGCGGTCCGACCTTTCGCGTTCTGTGAGAACCGAGTGAGATTCAGATGGCGCCTGCGGTACAAATGCAGGATCATGCGGATCAGGTTCAGGGCGCGAAATTTTACGCAGCCGGTCTATGCGCTTGTTTCGTGCGATCGTGAAAATCCAAGTCGACGCAGCTGCCTTTTCAGGATCGAAACTTGCCGCTTTGCGCCACACAATCACAAATGTTTCCTGTGCTATCTCTTCAGCAACATCTGGGCTCAAACCCATTTTAATCATCAACGCTTTCACGCGAGGCGCATAATGATCAAATAAACGCGAAAAGGCCTGCTTATCTTGCGCATTTGCAACTGCGCGAACGAGCAAATCCCAATTTGTCTCCATATCAGCGACCATATTGTTAAACGCCCGTCGACTTTGTCTGTTACGCGCGCCCGCCTCCCTACTTCTTAAAGAAGCGGACGACATGTGCGCTATCGAAGACTCTTCCAATCGCTGAACTATCATGCTGGTTCTACGCAGCATGCAAGGCGCCGGATCACAGGAAATGTTTTTTTCTTTTGTGATCCAAAGTCCTCGTCCTGGCGTAATCTTATCGAACGCACCGGGACGTTAAGGGGTATCGGACATGCCAGACACATCCGTTGATTTTCTTTCTCCAGGCCCTCGGAAAAGGCTTGCTGTCATAGGCGGCGGTATATCTGGCTTAGGCGCAGCTTGGCTTCTCAAAGACCAATTCGACATTACTCTGTTTGAAGCTGAAGAAAGACTTGGCGGCCATGCGCGCACCTGCCTAGCGGGGCCGGATCGTAACATCCCTGTCGACACTGGCTTTATGGTCTTTAACAGCGAAACCTATCCCAACCTTATAAGAATGTTTGGCGAACTTGGCGTTGCGTCTGTCGAGACCAGTATGAGTTTTGCGGTAAGTTTGGACAATGGCGATTTTGAATACGGTCTGACCAACCTCTCCCGGGTTCTGGCCCAACCATTAAACGCCATCAGCCCGCAGTTTATCGGAATGGTTCGTGACATCGTCAAATTCAATAGACATGCAGAAAAGTCCATCACCAATAACAATATGTCGCTCGGCGAATTGCTGATGAATATGGATATGGGGGACGCTTTTTGCGACCGCTATCTCTACCCTTTGGCGGGCGCAATCTGGTCAACCGCACGAGATGACATGCACAGTTTTCCAGCCTCCAGCTTTGTGCGTTTTTTCAAAAATCACGGCCTGCTTTCCGCCCACAATGGACCCAAGTGGCGAACAGTAAGTGGCGGGAGCCGGTCCTATGTAGATAAGCTAGCAAGCCAACTTGAGGCAGCTGGTGTCACCATAAAGACAGGATCGCCGGCAACAGCTGTCGGGCGCTCCCCCACCCCTTGGGTGAAAATTGCTGATGCAGAAAAAGAAGCGTTTGATCAGTTGATCATGGCAACGCACGCAGACCAGACAAAAAAGCTGCTGAGCGATGCAAGCAGTGTTGAATCAGAAATTCTTGGCGCGCTGAAGTATCGCCCCAACAAGGCCTTTCTCCATGGCGACATTTCTCACATGCCTAAGAGAAAAAATGCCTGGTCGTGCTGGGTTTATCGAGGCGATAGCAAAACCCCGGAAACAACAGGATCATTTACTTATTGGATGAATGAACTCCAGCACATCGACAAACAAACACCTGTCTTTGTGACACTCAATCCAAAGTCTTCAATTCGTGAAGACCTCATCTATGACGAAACGACATTTTATCATCCGCAATTTGACCTTTCAGCTCTTGAAGCGCAACAAAATTTGCCCAGTATTCAAGGCCTAAAAAACACCTGGTTTTGCGGTGCTTATGCGCGCTATGGTTTTCATGAAGACGGTTTGTGGAGCGCAGTTGAAGTTGCTAACCGCCTGACGACTAAAGAACTGAAAGAGACCTTCGCATGAATGTTGTCTCCAGTTCTCTTCGATACTTAAAAGCCGACGTTTTTCATGGCCGTTCTGGCACTGTGAACAACGTTTTCAAATACCAAGTCGACCAACTTCTATTCCGAGTGGATGATCCGCTACCTGATACGCCAAAGCGATTGTCGTTTGATGGATTTAACCTTTGGTCCGTCAATCATACTCACTATGGTGATGGCAAACGCTCACTCAGCCAGCGTGCGCAAGATTTCAAATCGCAATGTGGCCTGACCGAGGTCTGCGAAGAGGTTTGGCTCCTCACACAACCAGCTTTTTTGGGATTCAGTTTCAATCCCGTCAGCTTCTGGTTCTTTATCGACGGAAATGGCGATTTGCGAGCCGCCGTCGCCGAAGTGAACAATGTTCAACGTGATCGCCACTGCTATCTATGCGCGCATGGCGACCTTCAGCCAATCCGGTCTGAAGACAATATTTGTGTCCGCAAAATTTTCCATGTATCGCCCTACCAGCCGATCGACGGTCACTACCAATTCAACATCGCATTTCACCCAGAACGCATCGACCTTCGTATTCGCTACAGCAGTGAAACCGATGACGGACTGACTGCAACACTGCGAGGCAAGCCCGAACCGCTCATCGGCAAACACATCACAAGCTCGATATTTCATACGCCACTCGGCGCCTTACGGGTCCTTGGCCTGATTTTCTGGCAGGCGTTCAAATTGAAACTAAAGGGCGCATTTTATCGCCGGCGCCCCCTTCCACCATCACAGGAGCTGTCCTCATGATTTTGGGCAAGATCGCACAAAAAAAGCTCTTTGGACTATTAGAAAATATCCACACCGGCACTTTGCATTTGTATACGCCTGACGGGATCACGCGTCGGTTTGGCAATGGTCATCCCATCGTTCATTGGGATGTAAAAGACTGGCGCACATTCTCTGCCATGTTCGCTCGTGGGGATGTAGGACTAGGGGAAAGCTATGCTCAAGGATGGTGGGAAACACCTGATCTTGAGGCGCTTACGACGCTAGCGCTTAAAAATCACGATGTCATAAAGACGACTTTCGGAGGACCGCTGGCCCAACGCCTTATTTATTTGGCGACGGACAAACTTCTGCGCGCTAACTCAAAAACTGGTTCGCGCAAGAACATCGCAGCCCACTATGACATTTCAAATGCGTTTTATGAACGTTGGCTAGATCCGTCGATGACCTATTCCGCAGCTCTGTTTGAGAATGGGGGTGAATCACTGCTCGACGCACAAAACAGAAAGTATGACCGTCTCTTAAAAGCGGCTGGGGCAAGTGGCCCACGCACTCTAGAAATCGGTTGTGGTTGGGGTGGGTTTGCTGAACGCGCCGCTGAGACTGGTGATAGAGACATCACCGCTATTACTATCTCCGAAGCGCAGCACACTTATGCAAAAGACCGCTTGTGCGGTCGTGCGGAAATCCGACTTCAGGATTATCGTGACTTAACTGGCCAGTATGATTCGATCGTTTCAATCGAAATGATTGAAGCTGTGGGTGAGCGCTATTGGCCGACTTATTTCTCAACCATTAAAAACAATCTCGCTCCGGGGGGACGGGCCGCGTTACAGGCAATAATCGTCGAAGACGACTGGTTTGATCTGTACCGCTCACGGACGGATTTTATCCGTCAATACACGTTTCCCGGCGGCATGTTGATCTCACCTAAGATGATCAAACAACAAGCCAATGCCGCCGGGTTGGAAGTGGAAAACATATTTCGTTTTGGTCGTGATTATGCGCGCACGCTGAGGTACTGGAGGCAGGACTTTGAAGCTGCGCTTCCTCATTTCGAGGAAGAAGGGTACGCGCCACAATTCTTGCGCGGGTGGAAGTATTACCTAGATACCTGTGCAGCTGCTTTTGAAGTTGGTACACGGACAAACGTTATCCACGTTGAGTTGTGCCATGATTAGTCGGATAGCTCTAAGCGCATTGTTGGCCTTGGCGATCGCGTCTCCCCTTTCCGCCTGGGCAGAGCCGCTCAAACCTGTCGGACAGGCGGTGTATAAATGGGGCTTCTTCAAAATTTACACAGCTGAACTCAAAGCGCCAGATGGTCGCTTTGAGTGGAGAAAACCATTTGCTTTGTCTCTAACCTACGCCCGCAGCCTCAAAGGCGCTTCGATTGCAAATGCCTCTATTGAAGAAATGGCGCGTCTGACTGGACGCCAAAAAAGCGACTTTGAACATTATCGTGTCCAACTGAATTTATGTTTTCCTGATGTCTCAAAGGGAGACGTCATCACTGGCTTCAGTACGACAAACAACGAAACGCGCTTTGAATTTAACGGTGAAACAACCTGCCTCATTACTGATCCAGATTTTAAAGAAGCCTTCTTCAACATCTGGCTTGCGGAAAATGCCCGTTATTCCAGCGAGGCAGCCGCACTGTTGGGTAGGACAGGATGAAACTGATGCTGTACTTCATTCTAGGTGTTTGTAGTGTTTTGGTTGTTTGGGTTAGCCTTAATAGCCTGTGGGGCTTCTCTCAGCAAAAGCCGTCAGACTATGAGAGTAACGGCCCTAAATTGGATTTTCGTACCGTCATGCAGGGACACTTCCTTTGCGAAGGTCTCGTATATGATTTTAGAGGAAAAGTCGTTGCGCGTTTCAAAGCTGACATGCACGGTGAGTTTGAGGGCTCTACAGGGACACTCAAAGAGCACTTCATTTATGCATCCGGCCGCGAGGATAATCGCGAATGGACGCTCTCATTTAATGATGACGGCAGTTTCACCGCGACTGCGCCTGACATTGTAGGGATCGCAATTGGTCAGCAATCTGGAAACACTGTAAAACTCACATACAAAATCAAGCTACCACAAGACGCTGGCGGCCATGTCCTATCCGCAACAGATTGGATGTATCTGACCGACCATGGCACTCTCATCAATCGTTCAGAAATGCGAAAATATGGGATCAAGGTCGCCGAACTTTTCGCAGTGATGAAACACCGAGACCTTGGCGATCCTGCGCACATACTCACTGGCGCCGGGACACCATAAATGAGCGCTCCTTCATATTGGAAAAACAAAACTTACTGGATCGTGGGCGCCAGCGCAGGTCTTGGCGAGGCGATTGCCAAGGATTTGTCTGCGGCAGGCGCGAACCTTATTCTGTCAGCACGAAATGATACTGCGTTGTTGCGGTTGTCAGAGGGCCTTCCCGCCCCCAGTAGGGTTGCTCCATGCGACGTTGCAGATCTAGGGAGCCTTGAAAAAACTGCTCAGACAATCGGTGAAATTGACGGACTTATATTCTGTGCAGGCATTTACCAGCCATTACGCGCACAAAATTGGAGCACAGCCGACATTGTCGCTATGTGCGACGTTAACTTTACTGGAGCTGCTAGAACCCTCAGTGTTGCCATTCCAAGATTGAAACAAAGTGAGCGACGTCACATTGTGCTGATCGGATCAATCGCTGGCATGCGCGGCCTTCCCGGCGCGATGGGATATGGCGCATCTAAAGCAGGCGTTATGCATTTGGGGCAAACACTAAATGCTGATTTGGGCGCTGACGGTTGGAAGATTCAAGTTATCAATCCGGGCTTTATAAAGACGCGACTGACTGACAAAAACACCTTCAAAATGCCTTTCATTATGACACCTGAAGAGGCGGCTCAGCGAGTGCGCAAGGCGATGCAATCTTCTCGCTTTGAGACTTATTTTCCAACGAGATTCGCAATGATGTTTAGAATAATGGGTTTATTGCCTGACAAACTTTATTACCCATTCATCAGGCTTCTAGTTAAGCCCAAACCAACCGAATTATCTAAAATCGACTAGGCCGCCCGAATACCCGACAAGAAGCGGCCAACGCTTTCACGCATTTTAACCGCTTGCTCCTGAAGTGCGGAAGCGGCGCACAGCACGTCATCTGCGGAGCTGCCTGTATCAACTGCAGACGTGCGCACATCGGACATTGTTTGTGAGACTTCACCTGTACCCTGTGAAACGCGTGAAACGCTGATTGCGATTTCTTCTGTCGCCATTCCCTGTTGCTGGACAGACTGAGAAATTTCAGACGAGATCGAAGTCACAGAAGTAATCGTTTCGATGATCTCAGACATTGCAGCAGCCACCGTATCTGTGACCGCCTGGATGTCTTTTACACTGGTCGCCACACGGCTCGTTGCTTGCGATGTTTGATTAGCCAATGTCTTCACTTCGTTCGCCACCACAGCAAAGCCTTTGCCAGCTTCACCAGCGCGGGCAGCCTCAATTGTAGCGTTTAACGCCAGTAGGTTTGTTTGCTCCGCAATGTCGTTAATAAGCTTAACAACATCATCAATCTGGCGCGCGCTTTCCGTTAGGTCGCGCATCGTCGCGTTAGCTTTATCAGCTTTGCTAGCAGCAGAATTGACTGCATCAACCGAATTACCGACTGAGTTGGCAATTTCCTGGATAGATGCAGAAAGCTCTTCTGATGCTGCCGCTACCGCATGCACATCTTGTGCGGCTTGATTCAACGCCCCGGCAGCAGCTTCAGATTGGTTGGTCGTGTCATCAGCATTTGCACGCATTCCTTCTGCGGTGGAACGCAACTGATCTGAGGCCGAGCCGACAAGTTCTAGGAGTTGCCCAGAATCCAGCTCAAACTCGTGAATGAGGCCTTCGATGCGCTTCGTACGCTTTTCACGCGCTTCTAATTCTGCACGTTCACGAGCAGCTAATTCATTGCGTTCCAAAGCATTATTTTTGAAAGTATCTAACGCTGTCACGATTGCGGACAATTCATCGCCCCGCTCAAGGCGCTTCATGTCGATAGACAGATCACCCCCGGCAAGACTTGCCGTCGCATCAGAAATTTCCTGAATAGATCTGCGCGTTGCCGACCCGACGAAGAATGCCAGAAATCCAGCCGCAGAGAGCGCAATCAGAGACGTCGCAGCAAGCAATAAATTGGCATTTTGCGCAGCTTTCGCACCCGCATCAGCGCTAGCGCGTGAATTTGCTATCGTGTCATCAACGAGTTGATCAAATTGCTTGAGCAGCGACTCATAGTTTTCAGCAAAAGGCTCTGCAAAGGAAACTGCTGAGCCAAAGTCAATCTCCATCATGGAAGCGACGACACCTATCGTGTCTTTATAAGTAACGAGCTCTTCTTCGATAGCTTGCACAGCATTTGCTTCTTGCTGCGCAGAAACCGTTTTCCGATATGCTTCCAAATCCGCTATCGTTTGCTCGACCTCAGTAGCAAGGTTAGCAACTTGCGTTGCCGGATTCTCGCCATCCGAAATATCAGCAGCCTGATAGGTCAGTAGCTGATAGAGCTTTCCATTGACGTTCTGAATTTGGCTATTCGCGCGCGACAATGTCAGCGCAGCGGAAAAGTCCTTATCGACGATATTGTCAGTACGATCGACCTGACCTTTAAGCTCGAAATAGCTAACCCCGGACAGCACACCGATCATTGAAAGTGACACCGCCGTTGGAACTGCAAATTTTGTTGCGAACGGCCAATTGGAAATTTCAAAACGACTCATGGGATGCACTCTATTTATTTGTCTGAGTAGAGCGTCGCCTTAAAAAGTGAAGATTTCCTATTAATTAGTGTCCTTTTTTATCACTCAAGCACATTTTTTTATAATATAGGGCAAAAGATACTCGGCGTACTATCATAAATAGAACAACTGATCGGATTTCAGTACAATCTAGTTCTTCAAAATCGCTCACTATAATCAATTATATTATAAAAATACGGCCCTGCACTCAATGAGCACAGGGCCATCATTTACGTAGGGTAACTTCGTTGAAGTCTAGAAATCGACAGACAGCTTCATACGATAGATGCTTTCGATCGCACCGCCTGCAATCTGCGGATCACCATCGTTGGAAAGGTTTTCACCTTCGACCGACAGATGCACGCCTTCAGATACTTCATAGCCGATGCGAGCATCCAATGCGACATAAGCATCCAATGGAACAGGCGCGTAGAGGAAACCACCGGTTTCAAGCGGAGCTGAATAGTATTCAACATCTGATGTGTAACGTGCATCAGCACCAAACGTCCATTTGCCACGTTCGTAGCGAAGACCAGCTTTCACTTCGTGTTCTGGCGTCGATGATTCATAGCTAATCGGCTGAATATTCAGAACACCGCCATAAGAAGGCACCGTGCCAATGTCATCTTCAAGATTCAGATATGCATAGTTGACATACCAGGACAGGTTATCGCTTGCCACACCATCAAGCGAAAGCTCCAATCCTGATAGTTCAGAGTCTCCAATTGTCAGGACATTCGGAAGTGTGACACCCGGAAGCAATCCAAAATTGTGCAGATATTTGATATCTTCATTTGTCTGATAGAAGACACTTGCACGGAAATGACCGGAGATAGATGGAATACTACGGTCATAATCAATCGCATAATTGTCTACAACTGGTGGAGCGATCGTTCCTGTTCCAGCAAACACATAGTCAAGGATCGCTGGAATTTGCAGACCGCGTGCAATCTGGAAATTAAAGGTATCATAATCTGTCGCCTTGAACACCAAACCAACGTTCCAAGATGGCTCTTCCAGCTCGCCTTCTGAGCGCAACCCGTATCCGAACTGGGCCGCAACAGAGTCGCCTTCATATTCCATCGAGTCATAGCGGGCAGCAACAGTCGAAGTCAGCTTATCTGTAATCGCCCAATTCCACATTGCAGAACCGGAAGTCACCGTGGTTTCAGCTGGATATGTGTTGCCCGAAACAGCCGTCAACACCGCGTCGGCTTTGCGGTATTCCGCAGCAACACGGAAAGTGTGCTTGGCGCCAACCTTGAAGAGGTCTTCCGCCTGGAACACCTGCAGTTTTGCATCAATATCGAAGTCGTATCCCGCTTCAGTGAAGCCTGTCAGCTTGTCTTTGTTTTCATACGCGGTGACTTTGAGAAGTCCGAAACTACCTTCAGCTTCCACTCTGCCAAGCATACTGTCGGTTTCGGTTTTCGTGTATGGGAAGCCACCTGACGCATAACGCTCGGCGCGCTTCACATCACCATGCGTTACCTCAGCTGAAGCTGTGACTTTATCGGTAACCTGATAAGCGACCTCAGCGGCATATGTAAGACCGTTGTTTTCCGGCTCATTGCGGAATTCGTTATCGATGTCCCACTCATTCGCGTTAAATCCGCCGAGGGACGCACGGATACCGAGTTTGTCAGATGGCTTTACCGTCATTACGGCGCTTGCATCACTACCACCATCAGCATTAACCGACAGCGTGACATTGTCCTTGTCATCGAGAATTGGGTCGTAAGTGATAATGTTAACAACACCGCCCACAGCGTTGAAGCCAAAGAGCGCCGTGTTTGGACCTTTTACGACCTCAATCTGACGAATTTCTTCCAGTTGGACCGGGATCGTCTCCCAAACTGTGTAGCCGTAAAAGTCAAAGTAGACTTGGCGACCGTTTACGAGAACAAGCAGACGTGGGTTGGCCGACTGCACATAACCGCGCACCGCAACATCAGCTTGCGCCTGTCCGTATCTGTTGTGGTTGATGCCAACCACGCGAGAGAGGACCGTCGTGAGATCATTCGCACCAGAAGCTTTGATGTCTTCCGCAGAAATGATTTCCATAGTCGCTGGCGTTTCGGATGCGCGTTGGGGAGCACCCGTCGCAGAGGTTGTGACAGGTTCGCCGAACAACATTTCCAACGAGCCGTAGTCAATTGACTGTGCGCTGGCGGAACCAGCAGAGAAAATCGCAGCAGGTGTCGCCACAGCTGCGGCTGCCAGAACACCCTTCGACAATTTAGACCGCTTAGCAGCGGATTCGTCGGCGAGGATTTCTTGTTTGATCGCTTTGAAGTCGGGTTTCGTGTTTTTCATAGGACTTTTCCTCAAGTGGGCTGTCGTCTTCAAACGCGCCTAAATTTCTTTGATCATCATGCGGAAAGCGGCCGCAAATGAGACGGACGCAGCAGATGCCGCTGACCGGTTCACAACAATTTCGACTTTGGGAGAGCTCTGCACGGACACCACGCATGCGCCCGCTTCTGCGCAAGACTGATCAGTTGTCAGGGTGAGTTTGCCAGTGCCTTTGATTGCGCCGTAGTGTCCGGCCATGCCGGCAGGAACGAATATCGCAGCGGCGCTACCAGCAGACCCCAAGTCAGAGACAGAGACAACCTGAGGCTTCATCGTCACCTCACCCGCCTTAAGTCCGCCGCCTAAAATCCCGGCAACTGCGTCGGCTTCTTCTTTTGAGCCGGCT
This sequence comes from uncultured Hyphomonadaceae bacterium, assembly GCA_964342355.1. Classification (GTDB taxonomy): domain Bacteria; phylum Pseudomonadota; class Alphaproteobacteria; order Caulobacterales; family Hyphomonadaceae; genus Hirschia. The sequence continues at coordinate 15,892 of CAYFFG010000006.1, read as the reverse complement.
GCATCATCCGCATAGACGATTGCGATCGTCACATCGCCCTTAGCGCCACCTTCAACAAACGAAAGGGCGCGGCCGATAACCTGCATGTCTTTAAGGTCTGTCGCCATTGCCGTAGGGGACGCAATGAGCGCACTTAAGGCGGCTACTGCAAGCCATTTTGTTAGTTTCATGGAAGCGTATCCCTTGCTTCATTGAGTATGGATAGAAGTTGGGCTGGGCCGAATTCTCACAGAAACTCAACAAAACGTGATAAATAAATAGTAAATAGAAACCGAATTCGCTTTAATATTTCAATTCATCACAAGTGACGTAAGGGAATATAATATTTAAAAAATATTAAACCGAAATAAATAACAAATTTTCATGATTTAACATTTATTAAAATAAAATTAATCAAGCTATTTACAATGTATATTTATTAATTGTTTTATTTATATTTCTTTTTTGTAGTATTGATTCGCGCTCTGGGCTGAATTTTTGTTCCGATAGAATAATTGTCGGGCATTTTTTATGTTCACAGAATATTTCACCCAAAAAAACCATTTTTCTTGACACGAACCGCTGTAATGTATCTGTGTCGGACAATTTAAATTACTCAGCCGGTCAGGAGCCCCCTCATGGAAACGCGCGAACGCTATACCAAGATCGACCTAATCGGCTTCAATCTGAAAATGTTGGCGCGCGGGCGAGAACATGCCCTGTTGATCAGCGCCGGCAGCCCGGATGATAAACAGTTTCTACTTAAAAGTTGTCAGGAAATGACAGCTATTGGTGTCAAACTGTTCGCCACGCCGGGTACTCAGCGTTTTTTTGAAGCCAATGGCGTAGAGTCTTCTTTTGCTCACAAGATTTCATCTGGCGAACAACCCAATATTCGCCACCTGATAGAACGGGGTGAGATAGATTTCGTTATCAACATCCTCACTGGCGAGCAGGATTATGATGAGTCTTCGGATGCGCGACAGATCAGATCGCTCGCCATCAAACATGGGATTCCGCTGATAACGGATCGCGAGGTGGCGCGCGAAACAATCGGAACAATCCTTTCAGACATCAAACAAGGTACTTTTGACTACCGTCAACGCTCTGCAGAGCGTCCTTGGGATTTAAAAGCCAAATTCCTGGAATTGGTTGAAGAACGCGGCGGCTTTGCAAACCATCACGGCCATTTTGACAAAGCTTATCTTATCTCTCCGGAGAACTTGGCGCTCGGTTTCGCTGACATGGAGAAAAAGTGGGAATTATACCGCCTGCTAAAGGAAAATTACACGCACGAAGACCTAGTTGAACGTATCTCACGCGCCCTCGATGCCGTCGTTGCACAAGGATCAAAATACTGTCGTACTATGGTTGATGCGGACAGTATTATTGGTCTGAAGGGCATTCAGGCGGCCGTGGAAGTTAAGGAGCGCTATAAAGACCAGATCAAGTTTGAAATCGGCATTCAACCGCTTGAAGGGGTTTTAGAAGAAAAAACCCAGAAACAATATCTTGAGGCATGTAAGCTTGCTGATTTCTGCGGCGGCCTGCCCTCCCGCGACCGACCAAGAGAAGAAGCGCATCTGGACTTCATCATGCAGACAGCCAAAGAGCTGAATAAAATGGTTGAGGCTCATGTCGATCAGGAAAATAATCCACATCAACACGAAACGGAACTTTTAGCGCTTAAAACCATCGAACACGGCATGCAAGGTCGAGTTTACGGAATTCACGCCATCTCTGTGGCGTCTAAAGATAATTCCGAACAGGACCGCATCATTAAACTGGTCAAAGAAGCGGATATGGGCATTGTGATCTGCCCGTCAGCAGCTCTCTCAATGAAGCAGCTGCCTATGACAGCACCACTTCACAATTCCATCGGGCCCTATGTCAAAATGCGTGACGCAGGTGTTCGTGTCTATCTAGGAATCGACAACATCGCTGACCTCTTCATGCCAATCGTAGATGGCGACATGTGGACTGAAGCCCGTATGTTGATGGAAGCCTGTCGTGACTATGACCTTGAGCAGGTTGCTGATTGGGCAACCCGGCCCCCAGCTCACCTTGAAGAAGAACTCATGGTTAAGGCGGAACGTATGGCGGAGCCTGCTGAGTAGGATTTAGCTCTCACATGTCGCGCGTATTGTTTGTCTGCCTTGGTAACATCTGCCGCTCTCCTGCGGCAGAGGGGGTCTTTGCCCATTTAGCTCATATCGGCGGTGCGTTTGTTGAAGTCGACAGCGCAGGTTCTGGTAACTGGCATGTTGGCGAACCGCCCTACCCTGAAATGGAAAGAGCCGCTCGGGCGCGCGGGTATGACCTATCTCAACTTAGAGCTCGGCAGTTTAAATCTTATGACTTTGAGCGCTTCGATCTTATAATCGCAATGGATAAGTCCAATAAAAGTGATATTGAAGCGCTCAGACCTGAAGCGTCAGCGACACCTGTGCATCTCTTTTTGGAGTATGCTGACAAAAGTTCAGTCTCAGAAGTGCCTGATCCATATTACACCCGAAAATTTGACGAAGCATTGGACCTTATTGAAATGGCCAGCGCTGGCCTGTTAGAGCGAATAACGACTGGCTCCCTCTCTCCATAGAAAGTGCTTTGAGGTATTTATGCCGCAGCAGAAATCAAGTGCCAAACTGGTGATCCGCAATGCGACACCCGCAGATATCCCCGCCATTAATGATGTGGTCAAAAAGGTGTACCCTATTCTGGGCGGATACACGACAGCTATGCTCAAAGGGCAGATTTCGAATTTTCCTGAGGGACAATTTGTCGTCGAGTATGAAGACCAGATCGTTGGGTATGCAGCCTCATTCCGCATTGACGAACGTGTGGCCATGCGAAAACACACTTGGGAATCTATCACAGGGAACGGATTTGCTTCTCGTCACGATCCGCGTGGTGAATGGCTCTATGGAATGGAAGTCTGTGTCGACCCAGACAGACGCCGACTACGCATTGGCCAACGCCTATATGATGCTCGTAAGGAGCTTTGCGAACGCCAGGAACTAAAGGGTATCGTATTCTGCGGTCGCATGCCCGGCTGGCGTCGAAAGAAGAAAACTTATCCCACTGCGGAATCCTATCTGGATGCAGTCATGGCGCAGAAAATCACTGATCCGGTATTACGTTTCCAGCAGCGCATGGGGTTCGAACCTACCGGTGTTGTTCCGGGGTATCTGGAGGAAGATGTCGCCTCGAACGGCGCTGCAGTACGCATGGTTTGGCGTAATCCGTACTATTCAGACGGCCGTCAACAAGATGCCACTTCAAAAGGCGCAAAAGAATGGGTGCGTGTGGCCACTGTCCAGTTCCAACAGCGGCGCGTGTCTTCTTTTGAAGAGTTCATATCCAATATCGAATATTTTGTGGATGTTACAGCGGACTATAGATCAGATTTTGTTGTTTTTCCCGAACTCTTCACATTGCAATTATTATCTATAGAAAATCAGCCGCTTACGCCAGCGGAAAGCGTGGACAAACTAACCGAATACACCCCTCGTTTCATAGAAGCCGTTCGGCAACTGGCGATCTCCTACAATATAAACATCATCGGGGGCTCGCACCCCACCAAAACAGATGACGGAGAGATTCAGAACGTCGCTTATGTCTTCCTTCGCGACGGATCAGTGCACGCTCAGGAAAAAATTCACCCAACACCTAATGAACGCCACTGGTGGAGCATTCTCGGCGGCGATGAAATCTCAACTATCCAAACAGACTGCGGACCAATCGGCGTTCTGATTTGTTATGATTCAGAATTTCCCGAACTTGCACGTCGGTTAGTGGACGAAGGGGCAAAACTCCTGTTTGTGCCGTTCTGTACAGACACCCGGCAAGGATACTTACGCGTTCGATATTGTTGCCAGGCACGCGCAATCGAAAATCAATGCTATGTGGTCATGTCTGGAAATGTCGGCAATCTGCCTGGTGTTGAAAACATGGACATTCAATATGCCCAATCCGCAATCTTAACTCCTTGCGATTTTGCATTTGCCCGTGATGGTGTCGCAGAAGAATGTTCTGAAAACGTCGAAACAATTGCAGTCGCGGACCTTGATCTGACTGACCTTGAGTGGGCGCGCGCTGAAGGTTCGGTCCGAAATCTGCGGGATCGTCGTTTCGATCTTTACAACATTAACTGGAAGGACAAGTCGTAAAATCAGTGTTTTTCCCAAGGGCGGCGAACGATGACAACGCGTTTGCCCTCTTCTTCAGCTTCTTCAACCCGGCTCTTAGGGCGCTCAAAGCGAAAGCTCTCAGGCCCGACTAGGCTTTCGCTATATTGTTCATATCGTTCTGCGCGCGCTGCAAGGACTTCTTCCTTGGGGACAATTTCAAAACCCAGTTGATTAAGAAGCAGCAAAAAACCTACGCCAGTTGCCACGGCCGTTAAAAGGATACGCACCACGAAACGTACCATGACGCCACGGAAGAACAAAACTGCGCCAGCACTGGCAGCTCCCCCTCCAAGTCCGGCCGCAGAGGCAATCCCAGCCAAGTCACCACCTTCACCAAACACGTTGTTTAAAAATTCCATTACCAGTTCCATGGCGATGAACTCCCTTTGATAGCCAAACGCAAATTCAGCAAAAGCGTTTCTTGATCAACCTTATATGGACTTTTGCAGAAAGATTAACTGCTTAACTGCAGGCAAATGGACGTTAGATTTTACCTGGCGGGCCAGATCTGTCCGGCTTCTCACTTACGTGAGTTGGAAGTTCGCTTTTGTCTTCCTGCAACAGCCACGTTGCGACAAATGCCGTAAATACAGTTCCGCCGACCAACATAGCAATCTTGGCCACCTTGACTAACATTTCCACGCCCTCCATCCCCATAATGCAAATACAACATAGGTGGCTCGCGCGGATTGTCATCCGGATAGCGCCAGAAATGAGGCGAATCCTTTCATGTCGCGGAAAAATTACGCGCTAGTGACCGGCGCATCCTCCGGAATTGGCGCAGCGCTTGCTGCTGTGTATGCGCGTGCAGGTTATGACGTCATTCTGATAGCCCGTAGAGAAGATCGGCTGCTTGCTCTGCAAGCGGAGCTAATCAAGACATTTAACATATGCGCGCAAATAGTCCCATGCGATCTGTCTGATGCAGCCACGCCCAATCAAATTGCAAAGACTTGCGCCAACAACGATTGGAAAATTGATGTTCTTATCAACAATGCCGGATATGGTGTTCCTGGTGAGTTTTGTGCGTCAGAATGGTCAATCCACAAACAAGGTTTGCAAGTCATGCTACTCGCTCCATGTGAGCTGGTTCATCTCTTTCAACCTGCGATGGCGCAACGCGGATACGGACGAATTCTGAACATCGCCTCTGTGGCCGGGATTGCGCCTGGCGGGAAAGGACACACGCTCTATGGCGCAACGAAAGCGGCACTGATCAAGTTTTCTCAGTCATTGAATATTGAATGCCGAAACACTGGCGTACATGCGACAGCGGTCTGTCCTGGGCTGACGTACTCTGAATTCCACGATGTAAATGGAATGCGCGACAAACTTTCCAACTTACCCCAGTTTATGTGGCAATCCGCAGAGCAAGTTGCAGAACGCGCATACACCGCCAGTGAAAAGAACAAAGCCGTTGCTGTAACGGGTATCGTCAATAAATGTTTGGCGGCGTTTGCTAAACTCACTCCAGATAGCATTGCGATCGAAGTGATGAGAGCACGATCAAAGGCGCTTGATTAGGCCAAACTACCGATTGGTGAAAGCATATGCTGACGAACGGTGATAAAGGACAGAATTACGGTCCCGTTGCATCGGGAAAATCCGACTGGAGAAAGCATATCCCGACCAGTTGCTTTCAACACCCACTCCAACACCACCTGTGAACTCAGAACCAAATGCTGTTTGGCCACAATCACATGGTTGGGATTTAGATGTTTTGATAGTTATTTTTTTAGGTTCGGAGTTCCGGTGAATGTAGGGGTAATCTTTTTGCCCCTGTAAGCTCTCTTCGCCGCCATAAATGACATTCGGTTTGTCAAAGTTCAATGGTTTAGGCGGTTCAACTTTCCTAACGCTGCCAACTCCATCGGCAAAGGCTGCTCCAGAAAGCACAAGCCCGACAACGATACTGACTGTAAATTTCCTGAGCATTTACTCACCCGTTGCATGCAGTCGTAAAACGCCTGACCTTGTAGCAGAGCAACAGGAAACGATAATTTGTAGCACCATGCAATGTGATGCACGCTGAAGCGCGAAACCTTGAAAAATTTTTCGCGTGCAGCCCTAATTCTCAACGAGAGCCTTAGAAGTCGTAGGCAATGCCCTTGCGTTCCCAATCACCAAACCGCGTTGGCTCCTTCCCTTTCGGACCATTGTATTCGATGGGATGATCCGAATCATCTTGAGCTTTGCGCCGCTCGGCAGCCTCAGCCAGCGCCCTTTTTGCCGCTTCACTAAGGACTTTGCCTGCGGCGGCACCCTCTGGAACGACGCCATCGTTTGCCGGATCAGTGTTTTCTTCGCGCATATCTTTCATGAAAAAATAGATAGATCGAACTTTCGCTGTGTCTAGTCCTGATCCGGTGTCATTTCATTAACCATCATGAGCCACAACTTAACTCAAATACTGCAATTATTAGTCCGGCGTTTAATTAGAGCGTTGAGACAGTCTAACACCTGGAGTGTGACCCGTGAGCTATTTGCGCGCAGCTTTGATGATCTTTTTGATTCAATCCATTTTTGCAGCAATCGGCTGGTATGCATACGGTCAGACGGGAGCCATCATCGGTACGGCAGTGGCGTTGCTTTTCCACTTTCTAGTACTTTGGAAAGCTGATCGCATGGTGCTATTCATGCACAAAGCGCGCGAAGTGGATGCTGAAGATCCCCAGCCAATGGTACGTGCTTTTGTGGCTGAATGTCGCGAGCTAGCAGCCGAAGCTGGTCTTACCCGCCCCCGCACTTATATTATCGACACTCATCAGCCGAATGCTTTTGTTGTCGGGCGTGATTCTGTTCATGCATCACTTGCGGTCACCTCTGGTTTGCTGATGACGCTCAATCGCGCTGAAGCGCGCGCAGTAATTGCACACGAATTGGCTCATGTTCGCCGCGGCGATAGTCTGGCGATGGGTATCGCATCCGCAGTATCTGGTCTGATGTCGAGAATCTTTTGGCCCGTACTGGCGCCTTTGGGCTTATCCAAAACCTGGTCGAGATTGGTGTCACGTTCAGTCGCGATCCTCTCAAACTCTAAAGCGCGCGAATTTGCCGCTGACCGGGAGGGCGCTAAAATCTGTGGCAAACCGCTAGATCTCGCCTCCGCTCTAGAAAAAATTGAACGCAACGCTGGTTCTTTGATCAACCCAACAGCTGAAAAGAACCCGGCAACGGCTCACCTTTATGTGATTGACCCACTACACGCATCCAAAAAAACACGTCGCTCTTCGCACCCCACGACAGAGAAACGCATTGCTCGTCTGCGTCGCATTGCGGAAACCTGCGACTCGACAGGCGATGGCGCTTTTGGCAAACGCTAGTGCGTGAACAAATTCTCTAAAAAACCTTCGCGACGAAAATCATCAAACGACCGGACACGTTCTGGTCGTTCGCCTGTTCGTTCAACTTCCAAACGTCCACCTCAAACCGGTTGGGCCGCGAGGCGCGCCGCGGGCGACCTCTTAGCCAGAGTGCTAGAAAACGGCTCCGATATGGAGACTGCACTAGAAGAGTCTGAATTTTTCGAGGCTTTGGAGGGCGCCGATAGAGGCTTTGCCAGAGCTATAGCATCAGCCGCCCTCCGTGCGGTCGGTCGAATAGATCTCGCTTTAGAAGGTTTTCTGGACAGGCCGCTAGATAAACTCGACCCAGCTGTTCTGGCGCTACTACGTTGTGGATGTGCCCAGTTATGGGTATTGGACGCGCCTTCTTATGCTGTTGTTTCGGCCACAGTTGAATCTGCCCGGCGCTGGAAGGACGCAAGTCGTGGCGGCGGACTAATCAATGCAATTTTAAGAAGAGCAGATCGTGAGCGTTCGGCGTTTGAAAACACGCCAGTCACCGCCGTATGGCCCGATTGGTTAGCTGAAAAACTGTCGTCAACCTTGGGTCAGGACCGTGCAAATATGCTGGCGATACAGCAATTGAGCGAACCGCGTATTGATATAACGGTCAAATCAAACGCTCAGGACTGGGCTGATCGCCTGGAAGCTGAGTGTTTGTCATCTACAACAGTACGTTTGCCACAAGGAGCGCCTCTCACTCAACTACCAGGTTTTGCTGACGGTGAATGGTGGGTGCAGGATGCTGCTGCAGCATTGCCTGCAACTTTGTTTGGAAACGTAGCGGAAAAACATATTGCGGATCTTTGCGCCGCGCCGGGTGGAAAGACGATGCAGCTCGCCTCAATGGGCGCTAAAGTGATCGCGCTCGACTTGTCGCAATCTCGTATTGCGCGGGTAAGCGAAAACCTGGACCGGACAAAGCTAGCGGCAGACACAATCGTAGGCGACGGGCGCAACTGGAAACCAGATGAAAAGCTCGATGCAGTTCTACTGGATGCCCCCTGCTCTGCGCTCGGAACGCTCAGACGCCATCCCGAAGGAGTTTGGCGTAGATCCGTAAGATCAATTGAGAAATATCAATCCGTTCAGTCCGAGTTGATTACTGCAGCAAAAGACATGCTCAAACCCGGCGGCGTACTTGTTTACAGCGTCTGTACACCCTTACCTGCCGAAGGTCGCGATCACCTTGCGCTAGCACAAAATGATCCGGATTGGGGCGTCCTTCCAATCACTGAAAATGAACTGCCGCCATTTTTCGGTAATCCTGATGAGTTAGGTGGCGTCCTGACTTTGCCGAAGAATGTTGAATCTCCCGAAGAAACACCTGTTGTTACAGATACTTTTTATATTTTCCGCCTTGTGAAAAAGTAATCTGGTTCAGTTCTGGTTCATGTGCAAAAGCGCACTTATCTTTAGGTCATCGAATTTTCAGGCTGGAGCCTCGTGCAATGCGTATTCAATCATTCTTTTCCCCCCGCCTCCTTGCAACTGCAATTATGGCGTCATCACTGACAATCGCCGGTTGCGCCTCCAGCCAGGGCGCTAACGAATATTCACGTGGTCAAGTGGGGCAAATCAGCCGCGTTGATGAAGGCGTGATTATTTCATCCCGCGCCGTCACAATCCAGGGCGGAGAAGGCTCATTGGGAACTGCGACCGGCGCTGTCATCGGCGGTGTCGCTGGAAGCCAGGTTGGCGGCGGACAGGATGAGCGCATCATTGCAGGTGTCATAGGCGCAGTCGCGGGTGGTATTATCGGGCAACAAGTCGACAAGGGCGCTTCCAAGCAGGCCGGGTACGAATACAAAGTTCGTCTGGACCGCAACGGTGAGATTGTTTCAATCGTTCAGGGAGGCGACATCGCAATGGCGAATGGTACGCCCGTCTATGTGGAATACGGCGCGCGGGCGCGTGTTGTCCCCCAAAACGCAAACATAGGGTACTAAGTTTCTGCTTCGCAGAAGAATTGACCGTTTACAAACAATATAGATCGCTGAACATAGCAACCGGACGCTTGCGCGGTCCGGTTGCTCCTGATAGGCGATTTCTATGTCTGATGTTTTAATATCACCTTCTATTCTCGCCGCTGACTTTGCAAAACTCGGCGAAGAGATCCGCGCAATTGATGCAGCTGGCGCTGACATGATCCACATCGACGTTATGGACGGTCATTTTGTTCCCAATCTGACGATGGGCGCTCCAATCGTTGAAAAGCTGCGCCCGCACACTGACAAGCCATTCGACGTGCATTTGATGATCTCTCCAGTCGATTCATACCTTGAAGATTTTGCCGTGGCTGGCGCTGATATCATCACAGCCCACCCGGAGGCTGGGCCGCACTTTCACCGCACCATTCAGGCGATCAAGGGGCTTGGGAAAAAAGCCGGAGCTGCGTTAAACCCTCATACGCCTGCTGATGTTTTAGAGTACGTATTGGAAGAACTTGATCTAGTTCTTGTAATGAGCGTGAATCCTGGTTTTGGCGGTCAGTCTTTCATTGAAAACCAACTGCGCAAGATTGAGGACATTCGAAATCGGATTGATAAACTCGGCACGAAAACCCTTCTTGAGGTTGATGGCGGCGTAACGCCTAATAACTCGGCTCGCGTAATTGCAGCTGGAGCGACCGCTTTAGTTGCTGGCTCTGCAGTATTTAAGGCCGGTCCAGACGGGTACGCAGATGCTATCGCCGCGCTTCGTGGATGAATGTGATCTGATTTTTTAGGAGACGACGTCCGATATGTCGGAAGACAATGACAACTCCGCGCCGGCCACATTTCATGATGCTGACGATTGGGCGACGTATTGCGGTCAGGCGGGCAAACCGTTTGACGCCTCCTCAATGTATAAGATGCGGCTTTCCTCAAACACTCCAAACTCATTGAAGGCGCAACCAAACACGGGGCGGCCAGTCCGGAAAAAACGCGGTGAGTTGATCATGGATAACGTCTGGCGATTTGGGTCAGACAAGGTTGTCGCGCCTGAAAACCATGCGCCGTGGGGGCCACCCTTCCCGTCCAACAATTTTGCGGACCGAATTCATCGCTTCCACTGGCTCCGTGATCTCGTCGCAAACGCCGAACTAGGGGAGCGGCGCGCCCGAAGTCTGACAGTTTCCTGGGTCCGCGCGTTTGGAAAATGGGACGATTTCGCTTGGCGTATCGAGGTGACTTCTGAGCGTGTCATTCATTGGCTTGAATCAGCTGACATCGTTATCAATCCCCTTAACCCGGATACCCGAGAGCTGGTGCTGGAGTGTTTGGGAAAACAAGTCAAACATTTGTCTTTGAACACCGAAGCAACTCTTTCACAGGAAGGTCGGTTTCGACTTGGTGTTGCGCTTGCTCTCGCGGGCGCATGCCTACCCGATGGCGATGAATATCTCAATTCTGGCCTCGCTGTCCTTGAAAAGGAATGTGACACGCAAATCCTCAAGGATGGCGGCCATATCAGCCGCTCCCCACAAAGGCTGGCGGAATATCTGATAGATCTGAACAGCGTGGAAGATCTCCTCATCAGAACAGGACACGACGCCCCGGCATTTCTCGTCAAAGTTCAAGCCCGCATGCAGACCATGCTCAAATTTCTCACGCTCCCGGATGGAGGGTTGTTAGTCGCCCATGGCGGGTCCGACGGATGGGACGGATTGGCGACCACCGCGTTAGCGCCATATGGATCCGAAGGAAGTCGGTTTTCCTTTGCACAGCAAACAGGCTTTCACAAAGTGGAGGCCGGTCGGTTAAGAGTCTATCTGGACACAGGCGCGCCGAACTCGTCCAAAGGCACGGAAATATCCGCTGCTTCCTGCCTGTCACTCACAGTTTGTGATGGTGAGCATCGCCTGATCACCTCAATTGGCGCGTATTCTGATCTTGATCCAGCCTGGCGATTTGCGTCCCGACAGACAGCTGCGTCTTCAGTTCTTGAACTGAACGAAGAAAGCTCAGCCGTATTTGCCCGAAATGACGAAACCGGCCTAATGGAACTGACTGGACCAGTTGGCACATCGGTGCGGCGGCTTGAAGAAGGGGATGAATATCTCTTGGAGGGCCAGCATTCCGGATGGCGAGAAAAATACGGTCTGGTCTATCGCCGTCGTTTATATGTAGCGAAAAGCGGCGCACGGATCACAGGTGAAGACGCCCTTTATCGTCCCTTGTCCGAATTCAACCCGCCAGGCGAAACACCTGTTCCGTATGCTGTGCGTTTTCAGCTGCACCCCAATGTCAGCGTCGAACCTGGAGACGACAACAAAACCGTTCTGATCCAAGCAGATGGATCTGATCGCATCTGGCGTCTGCGCAGCGAACTTCCGCTTGATATGACAAGATCTATCTACATGGCGGGTGGCGGACGTCGAGCGGCTGTGCAAATACTGATCCGGGGCGAAGCAGATCCTGCGGGAGACGGCGCCGCCCCACCAAATAGGGTGCGCTGGGCGTTGTCGCTCCGCGAAGCAAAGGAAAAGTGATGCATGTCATTGTCTTCTGACAGCAGCACGCAAAAATCGACGATCCGCTTCCAAGCGATGCGCGCGATAGTTATCTGTCTGGCGTATGACGCGCTCGCCGCCTTTATAGCCATGGTATTCGCCATTGAGGCGCGTCATGCGTTCGAATGGGAAGAAGCGTCCACCCGCGGCACGCTCCTGTTTGCATTTGAGCTTTCGGTCGCAACTGTCGCCGCGTCTTTTCTGACAGGCGTTTATCGCCAGGTGTGGCGCCATACGACGGCCTCAGATTTACGCAGAGTCCTCCAAACAGCATTGCTGGCGAACCTGATTTTCCTACCTGTCATGTTCATGACTAATCGATTGGAATTTTTCTTTCGTTCCTCCCTCATTATTGAAGTTCCCATTCTTGTCATCCTGATGGTCGCAGGCCGCCTGATTTCACGCGGACGTGCGACGGGACAGTTACTGGCAGCCTTCCGCTCGCCATCAGAAGAGCTTCCCCCCGCTCTGCTTGTCGGCGAAGCAGACCTTTTAGCTTCAGCGCTGCGGGATCTGGCGAAATCCGAAAACGGCATGCCTATTCGTCCGCTTGGAATCATTGAAGTTTCCGGTGAGTATGAAGGACTAGCGATCAGTGGCGTTCAGGTTTTTGGCGATCTAAACAAGCTCGATGAGATCATGTCTGTCATGCAATCGCGCTATGGACATGCGCCCTGGATTGCAATTGCTCTTCCACCGACCGACCGGCAAACCATGGATGCGATACTGGAAATCGCCTCACGGCACGGCACAACGGTCCAGCGCTTGCGCAAAGACGACGAGACCGGTTTTCATTCCGTTTCATCAACAGACCTTCTTTCGCGCCCGGAACGCAAGCTGGATACGACCCTGATCAGTCAACTTGTGTCTGGCGCACGAGTTTTTGTGACCGGTGCCGGGGGGACAATTGGCAGCGAGCTGGTACGCCAATGCGCAGCACTCGGTCCTACTGAAATTACGCTTTATGACAGCTCCGAGTACAATCTCTATGAGATCGATATGGAGATGGCCCGCGCATTCCCTAACCTGCGGCGCAAAGCGCTGTTGGGAGATGTGCGCGAGGAAGCACGCCTGTTTCAGGCTTTAACAGATGCGCAGCCAGATATTGTTATCCACGCAGCTGCGCTCAAACATGTCCCGTTGATGGAACTTAATCCAAACGAAGCGATCCTGACCAATGTCGAAGGCGCGCGTCTTGCCGCAAAGTGCGCTGCATCAGCAGGTGTCAGTAATTTTGTTTTCATCTCCACGGACAAAGCCGTGAACCCAACGAATGTGATGGGCGCCTCCAAGAGAACAGCTGAGTTGTTTCTCCAAGCGTTTGCTCCGACACAACCACAGACTTGTTTTTCCATCGTCCGTTTCGGCAATGTTTTAGGGTCTGCCGGTTCGGTTGTTCCCTTGTTTGAACGCCAGATTGAAGCTGGTGGTCCTGTGACCGTGACCCACGAAGACATGACGCGTTATTTCATGTCAGTTGAAGAAGCAGCCTCTCTCGTCATGCAGGCGGCCGCCCTCTCCTCGCGAAAAAAACTGCCTCAGGCACAATTATACGTTCTCGATATGGGCGAACCTGTGAACATTGTGGATATGGCGCGCCGGATGATCCGCCTGAAAGGCCTTCAGCCCGATCGTGATATTGATGTGATGTTTACCGGTCTGCGCCCCGGAGAAAAACTTTCTGAGTCCGTTTTTTACGCAGAGGAATCGGTTGAAGAAACAGAGATCTGTGGTGTCCTGATGGCAAAAACAGAACAGATAGATCTTACCACGCTTGATCAAGGGGTGGATAGACTTGTCGCCGCCGCACGGCGACGCGACAGGTCGGCCACGCTGGAATATCTTGAAGCGCTTGCGCCCGAACTATCTATTTCCTCTGCCAAAACCCACGATCGGACCGATTCGACTCCGGATAAACGTGACGACAGCGCGACAGTGGTAGCAGATTCCTCTGTGGCGGATTGACTGCTCACACACGCGTGATATCGCCGGGTCACTTAATTTTCTACCGTCGCATCTTATTGACTGCGGCGCACCTTATGACACGGACCGCCACACGCACATGACACAAAACCTCGCCCCCGTTCGCCGCGCCCTGATCTCTGTTTCCGATAAGACCGGTTTGATTGATCGCGCAAAAGCGCTAGCGGATATGGGCGTAGAGCTTGTCTCGACTGGCGGCACCTCAAAGGCGATTGCGGAGGCTGGTCTGCCCGTCAAAGATGTATCTGACCTAACCGGTTTTCCTGAAATGATGGATGGGCGTGTTAAAACGCTTCATCCGGTTGTGCATGGCGGCCTCCTTTTCCGCCGTGATCTGGACTCCCATGTCGCCGCTGCAAATGAACACAACATTGGCGGCATCGACCTTCTTTACGTCAACCTCTACCCATTTGAAGCGACTGTCGCCGCAGGCAAAGCCTTTGATGACTGCATCGAGAACATCGACATTGGCGGGCCAGCAATGTTGCGCGCCGCGGCCAAGAACGCAGACTTTGTTGCTGTTTGCACAGATGGCGACGATGTTGACGCAGCCATTGCCGACATGCAGGCCAATGACGGTGCGACAACGCTTGCCACGCGTCGGAGACTGGCAGCTAAAACTTACGCCCGCACCGCTGCATATGACGCTGCTATTTCAAACTGGTATGCGCGCGAACTCGAGATTGAAGGCCCGGACTGGCGTGCGTTTGGCGGCATGAAAAAACAGGCGCTGCGTTATGGTGAAAACCCACACCAGAAAGCAGCTGTTTATGCAGGCCCAGAAGCGCGTCCAGGTGTTTTGTCGGCGACCCAAATCCAGGGTAAAGAACTTTCCTATAACAATATCAACGACACAGACGCTGCTTACGAACTGGTCGCTGAGTTTGATCCATCTGACAGTCCAGCTGTGGCGATCATCAAGCATGCAAACCCCTGCGGTGTGGCGCTGGGCGCAACTGCACTGGACGCCTACCGTGAGGCTTTGGCGTGTGACTCTGAATCCGCATTCGGCGGCATCGTCGCCCTCAATACCGCAATCGATGGACCGACCGCAGAAGCGATCACCGAGATTTTCACCGAAGTCGTCATCGCGCCGGGCGCGGACGATGCGGCGAAAGAAATCTTCGCGAAGAAAAAGAACCTTCGCCTGTTGATCACGAACGGCCTGCCCGACCCGACCGCACCGGGCCTGACCTATCGCGCCATTGCTGGCGGTTTCCTTGTGCAGGACCGTGATACGGGCCGCATCACGCCAGCTGAGCTGAAAGTCGTCACCAAACGTCAGCCGACAGACGATGAAGTGCGCGACATGCTGTTTGCGATGACGGTCGCCAAGCATGTGAAATCCAACGCCGTCGTGTTCGCAAAAGACGGCGTCACCGCCGCCATCGGGCCGGGCCAGACCAGCCGGGTGGAAAGCACGTTTGTCGCCGGCCACAAGGCGGAAAAAGCGCGCGCTGCCGCCGGATGGCCAGAGGTGCGCACGAAAAGCAGCGCGGTCGCCTCCGAAGCCTTCTTCCCCTTCCCTGACGGCCTGCTTGCCGCCGCTGACGCGGGCGCATCCTGTGTCATCCAGCCGGGCGGCTCCATGAATGACGACAAGGTCATCGCCGCCGCCGACGAAGCCGGCCTCGCCATGATCTTCACCGGCATGCGGCACTTCCGGCACTAACTCAGTCAGCGCTGTAGCTGTTGGATAGATTATGACAGTCCGCAAAATTGACACCCTCCTGGCAATGCAATGATACCGGTGATGTTTGGAAAAAATCCTGGTGGTGTTACCGGTGGTGCTTTGCGGATTGATCAGCGTTTATCCACGCTTTGCATTTCAAAAACTTCTATAATACAGATACCTACCTTCCTTCTGCCTGTTGCTTATCCGCGGATAAGTCGAAAATTTT
>CAYFFG010000005.1:209017-212746 GCA_964342355.1 uncultured Hyphomonadaceae bacterium | reverse complement strand
TTTGAGAGAGAGGGGTCTATGACGATCATGAGAACGAAAACTTCGCTTGGTTGCGCCACGGCGCTATTTGCTGCGCTCAGCGTCCAGCAGGGCGCATTCGCCCAAGACACGACAACAGATGACAGTGAATTTCTGGGCACGCTCACTTTGGGGGAAAGCAAGCGTGACATTCAGACAGACACAGCCACGCCACTTACCACGATCGGCAGAACAGAAGCCGAAGATCGTCAAGCAAACACAATCGCGGAACTGATCGATTCAGTGCCTGGCGTCAGTCTCGTCAACGGATCTACGCCCGTTGGATCGGGGATCAATATTCGTGGTTTCGGCGCCAATGGCACGTACGGCACAGACCAGAAAGTCGCAATCCTGGTCGACAATGCCAGCGTTGGCTCTGAAGAACTCTACCGCATCGGCACCCAGCTTTATACCGATCCTTCCCTGTACAAAAATGTTGATGTCATCCGCGGCACGATTGGCAGTTTTGAATATGGCTCCGGCATCATTGGCGGCGTCGTCAGACTTGAAACTATCGACGCATCTGACCTTACCGGTCCGGACAAGGCTTTCGCCTTCCGCCAGACGCTTGGCGCATCAACCAATTCAGAAGGCTTTAATTCCTCCTCCACACTGGCGTTACAGCCTGTCGACGGCCTCGAACTCCTGGGCAACTACTCCTATCGCGAGCAAAGCAACCAGGAAGACGGTGACGGAAACACCATTCCAAACAGCGCCTTTGAACTACCATCCTATCTCCTCAAAGCGCGCTACACGGCTAGCGATCACAGCTTCACAGCCAGCTACACCGACAGTGAAACCAGCGACCGCGATGTTCCATATGACAGTTTCGGCACCACGGCCGGCGCGTTCGGCAATGTCGACCGTGACACCAAATCTCAAACTGCGACTTTTGCGTACAACTACAATCCTGAAAGCGACCTGATCGATTTTGACGGGATCATCTCCTACGCCAACCAGGAAATCGACCAGCAATACGTCGCGGGTAGCTCCCCATTCGCTCCTCCTGGCGGCTTTCCAGTCGTGAGCGCCGACCATCAGTATGAAACAACAAAGCTCACTTTAAAAAACGCCGCTTACATTGAGACTGGCGCCTTTGAGCATGAATTGCGCACAGGTGTTGAGTTCATTGAAAAAGAGCGTCTTGACGCCAGTTCAGCGCCGGGCGGCACGGATACGCGCTATGCGCTTTTCCTGATCGACAATGTCGAATTTGCAGATGGGTGGAGCCTCTCCCCTGCACTGCGTTTTGAATCTTCTGAGCTTGAAGGCACACTCGACTCTGGTGATGCCGCATCGTTTGAAAACGACGCCCTCATGGGCGGTGTGTCTCTGCGCTATGCGTTCAAATCCGGTCTGGCGCTCTTTACGAGCTATGCTCACACGGAAAGCCTGCCAATTCTGGATGACCTGGAAAACACGGTTTTTTCAGAACAGCCTGAAGTCGCTGACACGATCGAGCTGGGCATGTCTTACGACAATTTCAGCGTCTTTTCTCCAGACGACACTTTCTCAATGAAACTGAATGTCTATGACACCCAACTTGACGATGTGACGTCTTACTCCGGTGTCACTGATATCGAACTTCAGGGCATTGAGCTGGAGAGCTCTTACGCTTTGCCGTCTGGCATCTACGCTGATCTTAACGCCAACTGGATCACCGGCGAAGAAACCTCAACCAGCGGTGACGAATTAGACTGGCGCAACGCACCAGCAAACACATTACAGGTCACACTGGGCAAACGCTTTAGCGACCTCTTGGACCTAAGTGGTGAAATGGTCGCCGCAGACGATAAAGACACGAACGGCACAGTCTCACCAGGCTATGTCGTCACCAATCTGCGCGCCACCTTCACACCTCAAAATGGCCTGCTTGAAGGAACCTCGCTGCGGCTTGGTATCGAGAACGCACTTGATCAGGACTACACGCCGGTCCTCGCGACCCGCACGGCTCCAGGTCGCAACATCAAGTTCACGATCGCCCGCACCTTCTAAGCGGCATTCGCGTTCTTCCTCCCCAAAACGCGATACGCCGTTTCCACGCACAGGAAGCGGCGTATTGCGCGCCTGAGCATTGGAGCCAATAATGTCTGCTATCCAATCCCTGTTCTTTCCGATCACACATATGATCGCATTGGGCGGGCCCGTCATCGCCATTCTGACGTGTGTGTCGATCCTTGCGCTTGCAATTTGCCTTTACAAACTCTGGCAGTTCCAGACTGAAAAGGTCAGCGCGAAGAACAAACTCTCATCTCTTGTCCGCAGTATCGCGGCGGGCGAGGAGGCTTCCATCAGCGATGATGCGCACATCCTTGCTCCGGTCATCAAACTTGCCGCCAGAATCAAGGCCACTCCGGGCGCAAGAGAACGCATAGAAGCAGAGGCTGAGCTTGAATTTGCGCGCCTTGAGCGCGGCATGCGCACATTAGACATCATCGCGCAACTTGCGCCCCTGCTCGGACTGTTCGGAACAGTTCTCGGCATGATCGAAGCGTTTCAGGCGATGCAAGGCGCCGGCGCAAATGTTGACCCCTCACAGCTTGCGGGCGGGATCTGGGTCGCGCTCCTCACGACAGCAGCGGGTCTTGCGGTCGCGATGCCAACATCAGTTGCGCTCAGCTGGTTTGAGGCCCGTATCGACCATGAACGTATGGAAGCTGAAAAAGCGTTCGCCCGCATACTCACACCAGACACAGAACACTCCGCGCCTCAGCATCTGGAGCCTACCGCCCATGTCGCTTAAGCGGACGAGACAGCGCAAAAAGGCCTCGATCACGTCGCTTATCGACGTGATCTTCCTGTTATTGCTGTTCTTCATGCTCGCTTCGACCTTCTCAAAACACACAGAATTTGAACTCACAGCGCATGCTGAAAGCACAGCGGGTGTCAGCTCAACGACGACAGACATCAGCGAACTCATGGTCCTTCAAAACCAGCTGATCTTAAATGGAACGGTGTGTTCCGACAGTGATCTGGTCGCGCGCTTAACAGGATTACACGCGCTCACCGTCCGCATGGACAAAACCGTCACCACCCAACGTCTGACCGACATCCTCATGCGCCTGCGCACCATTCCGGACCTCAAATTAGATTTGGTGGAGCCTAAATGAGACACGCCTTTAAAAGCGCCAAACGCGAGCCCACGACAGCGCTGATAAACATCGTCTTTCTGATCCTGATCTTTTTCATGGTCGCCGGCACCCTCTCCGGTCCCAAGGACACGTCCATCGAATTTGTCTCAACCGAAGGTCTTGAATGTTGTATCGATCCCGATGCGCTTACGATTTCCAGGGACGGCGCAATGTCACTTGATGGCGCGCCGATTACATCACTTGCTCAAGTGATCGCTGCAGCTGACAAAATCAATCCTGTCGTGCGCATTGCGCCGGATCAAAACCTGCCTGCGCATCAGCTGCTGGCGATCGTGCGCGAACTTGAAGAAGCAGGCTTTTCTAAAATTACCATCGTGACGGAGACGCACGCATGATGAAGATATCCTCTCCTCTCAAATTCGGGTTATGCTGTGCGACTGCTATGATCGGGCATATGGGCATTATGCATGCTCTGCCGTCCGCCAGCCATGAGGAGGCTGCGCTTGTTAAAGGCGGTTCAATCGCCGTTAATCTGGTCGCGCAAAATGCTTTAGCGATGACGCAGCTTGAAGCAGATAAAAGTGACGTAAAATCAGAACCCGAGCCGCCAAAAACAGCC
>CAYFFG010000005.1:110438-208917 GCA_964342355.1 uncultured Hyphomonadaceae bacterium | reverse complement strand
GCTTGAAGCAGATAAAAGTGACGTAAAATCAGAACCCGAGCCGCCAAAAACAGCCAAACACATACCCGAACACAGCCCCGTACCATCCCCCCAAGACGCACCGGAACAACACCAGAAGACGCCCCCCCAAAAAACCGCGCCAAAGCCTCAAGCAACTTCGCTTCCCAAACCGCTGGCAACTGAGCCCGTGACTTTGTCGGAACCGGCAACACCTTCAGAGGCCGCAAAACCCGCCAAACACCCACCAGAACACGACCAGGACACCCACCAGAACAAAGACCAGAAAACCACCCCCACCAACCACCCGGTTGTGCCGGCGCATTCCAGCGCGCAACAGCCGGGCGCGCAGATTGGAAACGCTGCGACCGCTAACTACAAAGGGGATGTGCTAAAGCACCTCTCACGCCAACGCCTTCCGCGCGCCAACGGCTCCGGATCAACATTTGTCTCCTTCACCATTGCTTATTCCGGAGACCTTGAACGCATTGAAATTGCTAAGAGTTCTGGCTCTCGTCGGTTTGATCGCGACGCAATGAAAGTGGTTGAGCTCGCGGCCCCCTACCCAAAGCCGCCCACTCATGCGAACCGCGATTTCAACATCGAAATCGAAGGTAAATAGACAAAAAAACGGTGAGCGGAATGACCGCTCACCGTATTCAGGTTCCACCACTCTCCGCTGAGAGTTCTTGAAAACTGTTAGTAGGCGTCTTTTGTGTCAGCGTCGTCGACAACGCCATCCTTGTTGGTGTCCAGACGGTCAAACATGTTCTGGCCAGCCGCTTGGAATTCTGCGCGTGTCAAAACGCCGTCTTTGTCGCCGTCCAGCACGCCAAAGCGCACATAGGCCTGCTTGATCTGCATGTCGCGACGGGCCGCCAGATCCTGCTCAAGGCGCGCTTCGTATTCAGCGACATACTCGTCCGGCAGCACAGCAGCGTCACCGTTCGGGTCACGCGCGTCAAAGCCCTCATCACGCACTGTGCGATATTCTTCAACGCTGACTTTGCCGTCTTCGTTTGCGTCATAAGCGTAGAAAAAATCAGTCTTTGAGTGGCTGCCGCCCTTTGAGCGGTATTGCTCCTTCTTTTCAGTTTTCTCAGGCTGTGCCGTCGCCACTTCGCGTGCAGCTGGCGCAGCACTCTCTACCGGTGTTGTCGCACATGCGCCAAGCGCCAAAGCGCTGGCTGCGAATGTCAAAACTGCTGTCGTTTTCATGATGTGTTTCCCTCTCAATGAAACGGTAATTTCCTATCGGGTGACTTCGAATGTCAGTGATGTTGTGTAGCTTCGGATATCGGTCTCGGCGCCTTTAGGCGCATCTGCGCGATGGCGGGTCATCAGGAGATAGACGCCCGGCTGATCAAAACGCAGAGACAGGCGCCCGTTCTCATCCGTTGAAACTTTGTAGGCGCCTTTATCTTCGGCGTAAGCGCCAGCTTCACGCACCAGTTCAAGCTCTTGATCCGCCAGCGGCGCGCCATCAAACAGGATGTCCAGCTCAAAACCTTCATCCAGATAAATCTCGTTTGGATGGGTCACCGGCGCAAAAACCAATCGGCCAATCCGGCTGTCGATGGCTGCCTGTGTCGGCGCGCCCTTGGAGACATAAACGTCTGAAACCGTTGCAGTTTGCGAGGTGATCAGTGTTTCGCCTTCACCCGGAGACACCTCATTTCCATCCTCATTGACCGCCATTTTGTATGCGCCATCAGCAGTCCGGATCATCTTGCCAACCCGGCCCAGACGCTCACCAGATGTAAAACGGTAAGTCCCCTCTTGCGGCAACGTATTTTCAAGAACGGTAACTTGCTTAAGTTCAAGCACATTGTCGTAGGAATAGCGTACGCCATTTGGCGCGATGTAATGCCAATCTTCTGATTTCACACCGATTTCCGGGTTGGAAAAATCATCCGTGAAAGAGGACATCAACGTAATGGCCCGCGCACGCGTGACGTCAAACGCGGTTGGCTTCATGTAAGCTGTATGCGCTGCGGCGCTGGTGACGCCGGTCAACAAGATTTTTGCGCCCAGCAAAGCGTGTGTGATCTTCATATTAAGTCTTCTCCTTCGCGGATCGCTTTAAAAAGCCCGCCTTTAAGCAACGAAAAACACGAACAGTCCGACCATCAGCGCCAAGCTAGCTCCGGTGAGTTTCAGGCTCGCCGCCAGTCGAAATTTCATGGTGAAAAACAAGAAGAAACCGATCGCCGACAGGGCGAGTGTCACAATCGCGATCACATCAATCAGCAACCGCCAGACGGCTCCGGCTTCCTTGCCGCGATGTAGGTCACGAATGATCGACATCACACCGGATTGAGCGCGCTCGATCTCTGCTTCGCCGGTCTCCAGATTTAGGAAAACGTCCGTATCGCCCTTTACGCCGGTAAAGCGCATCATGGCTTCATCTTCAAAGATCTCTGCACTGGAAAAAGCGCCCGTGACAGGTGCGTTATCCATAACCAACCGCCCCAAAGTACGGCCGTCATCGTCAACTTTCACCGCCTTCGCTACCGAAGACATGTCCAACCGCACAACACTGGTTCTTTCACGCGCCTTGGACGCCATCCAATCGGGATGATTGAGCAAAAAACCCGTCGCGGAAAAAAACATCAAACCGATAAAAGCAAATGCGGAGAGATATGAGTGTGCAGATCGCGCGAACCGGTAAATGACCGGCTTACGCCACCAGCTCGGCGCGCTGATACGAAATGAGCGCTCACTGGACACTCTGGATGTCTGACTTCCCACACTCATGACCGGCGCTCACCCGATCCAAAGGTTATATTAATCTGACCAAGCTCAGAACCTGCTGCAACACGCTCCTTCAAGGCTTCATCGCGCAAAGTTAGCGGGATTTTTTCATACTGATGGCCACCATGCTCGCGGGACGCTTCAACATGCAGGATATAATCACCCTGCTCGACTGGACGCCCATGATCATCCACGCCGTCCCAGCTCAGCTCATAACGCCCCGGCGGCCGCGTTGGCTTTGCTATATGATCCACCACAGCAGGGTTTTTCCGGCCCACGCGACGCCAGCCAGTGGACGTAGTTTTCTTCTAGCCAACGCGGACTGTCTCCCAGCATTAAAAGATGACGCACAGGCTTGTTTTCTGCGTCCGTAATCCATGCAACAACATAAGGATATTCATAGTCGCTGGCATCAACTTTTGGGATTTCGTAACCAACCTCAAGAGACCAGTCATCCTGCCATGGATTTTCAACACCAGCCGCTTCAGCTGAAAGCGTCTCCACCTCAGCACGCAGGTTAGACCAACCATCACTGGCGAACCGCGATCCGCCACGCGTAATGATGACCGTTTCAACACCATCGTGGGTGTTTGCATAACCTAGACTGTTTGCAACGCCAGTGACCGCAAAGGCAGTCGCCAGCGCATCCGCAGCCTCGGCCGTTGGCGCCACAACCGTGACAGTTTCAACAATGTCCTGCGGGCGTCCGGTGAAGGGAGAAATAATGTGTGACGCTTTGCGCGCGCCGATCTTTATGTCGCGCCCGCTAGCGCCGCTGGACGCAATTGCCCCCTCTGTCAACCAGATCGTTTCAGCTGGCGCTTCAGCGTCAGACGCATTCGGCCCGGCAACACCGACGCGCACGCCTTTTTCGCCAAAACGACCAACAGTGCGGATATCTCCGCCAATATTGACCAACACACCTTGAATGTCTGGCGATACGCGCTGCGCTGCGTTGGCGGCGGCATCCAGAATCACGCCTTTAGCAAGCGCATCGACCCTTAAACTGGCGTTTCCAGTCAGACTCGCTTTATCGCCTTTTATACTGAGCGTGGTTGATTTTACCTGTCTCAACAGAGTGTCAAGCTGAGAGTTATCCAACCCCGCCGGGCTCGTGTTATTATGCCAGGTATTGATAAGGTCACCTAACCGGCAATCGAGCGCGCCTTGTGTTTCTTCTCGCCAATACTCGCAACGCTCAAGGAGGTTTGCAGTTTCAACGGATACCGACGCATGTCTTTCCTGATTCAGACGAGAAATTTCGCTTACATCGCTCCAGGTCGAAAAAAGACTTTCCAGGCGTTTGATTTCCGCAAGCGCAGCCTCAAACGCCAGGTTCGCCGCTCCCTGCGAGCGCGCCTCAGCCTGAAAGTCTAAAGAGGTGCCAAGCACGTGCTCTGCATGGAACTGAAAAGTCTCCGCATATGCAGGCTGCACGACTGCAATCAGCGCAGCCATAGATGCGCCCAGCCGGAGCTGTTTGGACTTTTTGAATGGCATCAAGGCGGGTCTCCGCAACAATCAGAATGATTTAATTGCGAATGACTATTAACAGCATAAACGCTAGTTGCAAGTGATTTTCATTTTTAGTTCGCGAAGCCCACGCGACAGCCCCCAACCAATGAGCAAGAGGCCAAAGCGCAAATTTGAAATGTTACAAACCTGCGCAGAAAACGAAAACAAACGGCATCTGTCTGGATGCGTGTTGACCGACTTGGATTTTCAGCGTGAAAGCATCTTGTTTGCCCCCGTCAGAACAAGTAAAAATCTACCGGTCGACACTGCATTGCCCCTTTCTATTGGGAACGCCATCGCCATTGAGCTTTTGTACTCGAAATAATGCGCTTGTTATGGGCTTGCATGTCACCCAAGACTTTTATACCCATGCGCAACAAGCTTGTTGGTAGCACTTCGTAACTCTCTAAGTACGCCGTTCGAGCTGGCATCCACATCGAACACCCGGAAAATTCATGAGCCTGTATTCAGATTACCTCAAAGAGATTGAGACCCGTAAAGAACAGGGTCTGTCCCCGAAACCTATCGACGATGGCGCACTCGTTGCGGAACTGATTTCGCAAATCAAAGATACAGGTAATGCGCACCGCGAAGATTCACTGAAATTTTTCATCTACAACACGCTTCCGGGAACCACGAGCGCAGCTGGCGTGAAAGCCACTTTCCTGAAAGAGATCATTCTTGGCGATGTTGAAGTAGCCGAAATCTCACAGGACTTTGCTTTCGAACTTTTGTCTCACATGAAGGGCGGCCCATCAGTTGAGGTGCTGTTAGACCTTGCCCTAGGCGACGACGCAGCAATCGCCGCTAAAGGCGCCGATGTTTTGAAAACACAGGTCTTCCTTTACGAAGCTGACATGGCGCGCCTATCAGACGCTTTCAAAGCAGGAAACGCCGTCGCCAAGGACATTCTGGAAAGCTACGCAAAAGCTGAGTTCTTCACTAAACTTCCGGACATTGAAGAAGAGATCAAAGTCGTCACTTTCATAGCTGGCGAAGGCGACATCTCAACCGACCTCCTTTCACCAGGCAACCAGGCACACTCACGCTCAGACCGCGAGCTGCACGGCAAGTGCATGATCTCCCCTGAAGCGCAAACCGAGATTCAGGCTCTGCAAAAACAGCATCCCGATGCGCGTGTCATGTTGATCGCGGAAAAGGGCACAATGGGCGTGGGTTCATCCCGTATGTCCGGTGTGAACAATGTGGCGCTTTGGGCGGGTAAACAAGCAAGCCCCTACGTGCCTTTCGTTAACATCGCTCCGGTTGTGGCTGGAACCAACGGCATCTCTCCGATCTTCCTGACAACGGTTGGCGTAACCGGCGGCATCGGTCTTGACCTTAAAAACTGGGTCAAGAAGACAGATGCGGACGGCAAAGTCGTCAAAGACGCTAACGGAGACCCCGTTCTTGAGGAAGCGTACTCTGTCGCAACGGGCACCGTACTGACGATCAACACAAAAGAGAAAAAACTCTATAGTGGCGATAAAGAACTCGTAGATGTCTCATCTGCCTTCACGCCGCAAAAAGTCGAGTTTATGAAGGCCGGCGGATCTTACGCTGTTGTCTTCGGCAAGAAGCTGCAAACTTTTGCGGCGGCAACCCTGGGCCAGGAGCTGAAATCAGCTTACGCACCATCAAAAGAAATCTCTCACGCAGGTCAGGGTCTGACAGCGGTTGAGAAAATCTTCAACAGAAACGCAGTCGGCACGACACCAGGCCTCACATTGCATGCTGGGTCTGATGTGCGTGTCGAAGTCAACATTGTCGGCTCCCAGGACACGACCGGCCTGATGACATCACAAGAACTGGAAGCGATGGCTGCGACTGTTATCTCTCCTATCGTGGATGGTGCTTACCAGTCAGGCTGTCACACCGCGTCTGTTTGGGACATCAAAGCCCAGCGTAACATTCCAAAGCTGATGAGCTTTATGAACAAATTCGGCCTGATCACTGCGCGTGACCCGAAAGGCAAGTACCACGCGATGACGGACGTGATCCACAAGGTTCTGAACGACATCACGATTGACGACCGCGCGATCATTGTGGGCGGCGACAGCCACACGCGTATGTCTAAAGGTGTAGCTTTTGGTGCAGACAGCGGAACTGTGGCGCTTGCGCTGGCTACCGGTGAAGCCACAATGCCAATTCCTGAATCCGTCAAAGTGACCTTTAAAGGCACACTGAAAGATCACATGGACTTCCGCGATGTGGTTCACGCCACACAGGCGCAAATGCTGAAACAGTTCGGTGAGAACGTCTTTCAAGGCCGTGTGATTGAAGTTCACATTGGAACGCTGCTTGCGGACCAGGCTTTCACCTTCACCGACTGGACTGCGGAAATGAAAGCGAAAGCGTCTATCTGTATTTCAGAAGACGCAACGCTTTGTGAATCGCTGGAAATTGCGAAGAGCCGCATTCAGATCATGATCGACAAAGGCATGGACAATGACAACAGAGTCCTGGCTGGCCTGATCGAGAAAGCTGACAAGCGGATCGCAGAAATCAAATCTGGCGAAGTGCCTGCGCTGAGACCAGACGATAATGCGAAATACTATGCCGAAGTCGTTGTGGACCTTGATGAAATCGCCGAGCCAATGATTGCGGACCCCGACGTCAACAATGACGACGTGTCCAAACGCTACACACACGACACAATCCGCCCAATTTCCTATTATGGCGGCACAAAGAAAGTCGACCTTGGCTTCATCGGTTCCTGTATGGTTCATAAGGGCGACATGAAAATCCTATCCGAGATGCTTCAAAACCTTGAGAAGCAAAACGGCAAGGTCGAGTTCAAGGCGCCGCTGGTTGTCGCTCCGCCGACATACAACATCGTGGACGAACTCAAAGCTGAAGGCGATTGGGAACTGCTCGCCAAATACGCCGGTTTCGAATTTGACGATGATGCGCCCAAAAACACCGCGCGTACAGAGTATGAAAACATGCTCTACCTGGAACGTCCTGGATGTAATCTCTGTATGGGTAACCAGGAAAAAGCGGCCAAAGGTGACACTGTAATGGCGACGTCTACCCGCCTCTTCCAGGGCCGTGTGGTGGAAGATGCCGACAACAAAAAAGGGGAATCCCTCCTCTCATCCACGCCAGTTGTTGTTCTGTCGACCATCCTAGGCCGCACACCAACGATCGATGAATACACAGCAGCCGTTGAAGGCATCAACCTTACAAAATACGCACCGCCTACAAACCTGCACTAATACTCAAACTCAGGCGCTCCGGGCTTTAAGCCTAGAGTGCCTGAGTTGTTGTCCCACAGATTAGCTAACCCCTCCCACCCGACTTAACGGGACACTTTCCCAACGCAGTGACCCCGTCGACTTAATGATCGCTTTGTTGGTCAATCCCTCACCAAGCGGTGAAGTGACGATGTTCGCCGCCATTGTTGCGCCAGCAGATTCGTCAAAAACGGCCAGATTATTTGGGTCTCCCCCCCCAAAAAAATTGATCCGCTTTGTCTTTTATCCATCGAAGCGGAGCAATTGAATCAAGCAAATAAAAGTTGATGACGGCCCCACCCCCTCTCGCTGTAATGGTGGGATGTGCACGCGTGACTAAAATATCACTCTCCGGGACAGCGGCAATTTTACCAGAGAACATGCAACTAAGAATGCTTTACATTCTCTGTTTGGGAATGTAACACCTCAAAAAAATGAGAACAATTCTCAATGTTAGGGGCTAATATGCGTAAATTTGGTATTTTGTTGACGACTGCGCTGGTCACCGTCGGCACAGCCTGGGCTCAGGAATCGACCTCAGTGCAGGACACCGTTGTTGTTACCGGCTGGCCATCTGTATTCGGTGCAACAAAGTCCGAAATTCCGCTTCTAGAAACGCCTCGCTCGTTGTCCATTATTACTGCTGAGGATTTTCTGGACCGGGGCGCGTTATCGCTCAGCAACACACTGAACTACACTGCAGGCGTCACCGGAAATGCCTTCGGATTTGCAACGCGCGGAGACTTCACCAGCATTCGTGGTCTTGATGCGCCACATTACAAAGACAACATTCAGGTCCTGTTTGGTTTCTACAACAATGCCAGAACAGACATTTACACTCTGGAACAGGTCGAAGTCCTTAAAGGTCCTGCTTCGGTTCTCTACGGGCAAGCTGCTCCCGGCGGAATTGTGAGTTCAGTTTCAAAAATCGCAGGACCAGACAAACTAGGCAAAGAAGTCCAGCTGATTGCTGGAAACAATAACCGCTACCAAGCCAATGCTGATATCGGCCTTGATCTCAGCGGTGACGACACCTGGACTGCGCGCCTCGTCGGCATATTTCGTGACAGCGACACACAAGTCGACTTTGTCGAGGATGACACAATCGACATTGCGCCATCCATAACTTATGCGACTGACACAACATCATTAACGGCGCTTTTAAACTACACAGACCGCCAAGGCGATACTTCTTCACAATTTTTACCGCTGGCTGCGACTGCATGCTCAAGCAGTGACGTCTCTATTTCAGAGCCAAACGTCTGCGCGGCCGCACCGACACAGGAAGTTAGCCCTTCAGTGTATGTTGGCGACCCTAACTTCAACAAATATAACACCGAAGCAACAACCATCAGCCTATTTGCCCAACATCGCTTTAACGACGTGTTGTCCTTCGAAGGGACGGCGAGATATCGGGACAACGAAGCAGAGTATAATCAGGCATGGATCTCATTCTTGGGTGACGGAAACCCACGAATTTTGTCTGACGGAACAGCAATTGCTCGCTCATGGAACCGAAATCCCGCTGGTTCTACACAATACGCTTTCGACGCAAGACTGCGGGCAAAGTTTGAAACAGGCGTCGTCCGCCATGAAGTGTTAGCTGGTCTGAATTATCAGAATGTCGAGACCGAATCTCGCCGAGCCTTTCTCTATGCGCAACCTACCACTTTCAACATTTACACGCCGGTTTATGATGGATCTGAAGTGCCTAGCGCAGCCGCTTTTGATGCTGTTGAAAGTCTGGCAGAAGACAAAACTGTTGCAACCGACCTTTATGTTTCCGACCACATGACAATTGGGGACTTGGTCGTAAATGCGGGGGTTCGGTTCTCCTCTGTTGAATCAGAAGATACCGTCAATGATCAGGATGACAATGAGACGCCGATATCCCTTGGTGTGCTTTATAAAACCGCATTTGGCCTGAACCCTTATGTGAGCTACTCAGAGTCTTTCCGCGCTACCGTAGGAACAGATGTCGTCACTGGCACCTCGCTGAAACCTCGAAAAGGCGAACAATCTGAAGTTGGTATTAAGTACCAACCTCCGGGCCAGCCAAGCTATGTGACTGTGGCGTATTTCGATCTGGAAGAGAATAACCTCATCGACTTTGTGACAGGCGGTCAAACCCAACCGGGTTTGAGCGTTGAAGCTGAAGGATTCGAAGTTGAGGCCCTCTGGGTAATCAAAGATTTTGCAATCGATCTTGATTACCAATACCTAGACTCAGTTGAGGTTGATGAGAGCGGCGCACAAAACACCCGCCCAAGCCTGCCTGAGACAACTGGCTCCATTTGGGCCAAGTGGCAGCCGGAAGCGGGATCTTTCGAAGGATTACGTATTGGAGCAGGCGCTCGCTATGCGAGTGAAAATGAGAGTAATGGTGTCACATTTCTTGCGACAAACAGCTTCGCACCCTCTCCGATCCGGGTCGTCACAGACGGATACACAGTATTCGACGCACTCATTGGATATGAGATTAATGACATTGATATGTCGCTGAATGTCCGCAACATCACTGACGAAGAATATTATGCGACATGTCTTGCGCGCGGTGACTGTTTTGCCGCTGAAGGTCGAACAATCGTCGGAACAATAACAAAAAAGTTCTAAATATGGATTTCGCAAGCCTCACATTGGGATTAGCGATCATCATGCTGGCCTGTGGCATTTATTTGCTACAGGCCGCTTGGCAATCGCGCAAAGATCATCCTCTCCACCTGCTGTCTGGGTGGGCGATGGCTCTGATTGGCTCCGCCATATTCACCTTTAGAAACGGCCCCGAAAAAGGCATTGCGCTAGCCTTAGTTGCATTTTCTATTTTAGCCTTGATTTTTCTAACATTGAAATATGCTCAATCGGCTTCAAAGAACACCAAACTAGGCGCCGACAGAATATCCGACTCAATTGCCGTCAGCGCACCCGTGCTCGTACGGCGTGTTTGTGTTTTTTTTCTCATCGCACTGATCGCAGGCCTTGCCGCGTTGTCGCTTTCAACAGGCGTGTTTGCGCTGCTCCGTTCATTTGGAATGGAACACACAATTAATCTTGTGATAGTGATGTTCCTATTTCCGTTGGGGTGGGCCGGATTGGCCGTTCTAATCGGAGCAGACAAACTGCTTTGGCGTAAAAGTCTTGTATCGTTTTGCGCGGGCGCACTCCCCCTCATCTACATAGTTTTGGACAAGTAGATCCATGGTTAAGAGCATCTGGCCAAAGGCATCGAGCAAACGCGTTTCAAGTTCGCTGCAAGCACATATGGTGCTTGCGCTAGCTGCGGGTGGGCTGATTTATATTTTGGCGCTTACAGGTACGTTGTCAGTGTTCAACCGGGAATTTCAACGCTGGGAGCAACCTAGCGCACCTGAGATGAAACTCATTTCTCCAGACGCTGCAGCCAAAGCAGCGCAGACTGTCTTCGAAAGCGAAACGCCATCAACAACACATCTTTATATAAATTTTCCAACTGAGGACCTCCCACGGACTGTTATCACGACAGACACGCAAGCTTTTTTTGCGACCTCCTCTGGTGAGGTTGCAGGGTCTGAACATTTTCCTTGGACGCAATTCCTTCTGGACCTGCATTACTATCTGCACTTGCCACACGTTCTAGGACTAACGGTGGTGGGCGCCCTCGGAGCAATCCTATTAGGGTTGTCTCTATCGGGGTTTCTCGCTCATCCTCGCATTTTTCGAGACGCCTTTACCTTCCGGCGTGGTGATAGCCGCGTTGCAAAAGCTGACCTCCACAATCGCTTAAGTGTCTGGACAGCGCCTTTTCACATTTCAAACGCATTAACAGGCGCCATATTGGGATTGGCAAGCATACTTGCGTTCGCAATCGCAGCTGCTGAGTTCAACAGCGACACGACCAAAGTGTTCGCCCCCATCTTCGGCGAAGAGGGTGAGATCAATGAAACCCAATCCCCAATAAGCAACATAGCTAAACCACTTGAATATATGCAGGAACATTACCCTGATGTCCTTCCGACCTATTATATACATCATGACCCCGGCACTGTGGGGCAGCATGTTTCTGTGATTGGCTGGCATCCCAACCGACTCATTTTCGGCGATTACTACAATTTCAATTCCGTCGGAGAATTTGAGGGAAAAATTGGCATATCTGACGGCACGCTTGGACAGCAAATTGCCGGATCAATTTACAATGTACACTTTGGAAATTGGGGTGGTCTGAGTGTAAAACTAGCTTACGGGTTATTTGGGATAGCGCTTTGCATCATCATTGCTACGGGACTGAAAATCTATTTCTCTCGCCGCCAGGAACAAGGACGACCCGCTCCTAGACTCGAATCAGCCTGGAGCGGCGTTATCTGGGGGACGCCGCTAGCTCTTTTTCTATGTCTATTGCTAAGTTTGGCGATCGGACTGGAAGGCGGTCTTATGGTGGCGACCTTTTGGCTTGGACTAACTAGTTTAGTTCTGACCGCAAGCTTCAAGCCATCCAAAAATTGGCCCTTGATTTTGCAAGTTGCGCTAGCAGTTTTGCTTGCCTTTGTTGTGACAACGCACCTTGTCCTCAACACATCAGCTATTACCGGCACAGCGCTTTGGACCGTTTCTAGCGTGTTGATTGTTGCGGCGTGTCTTCTGCTCAGTAAGAACTTGAAAGGAAACCTGAAATCTTCTCGCGCGGCACTCTAAGGACAAACTCATCAATTATAAGGTTGGAGACTATGAACTTAGTGAAAGTCCCGACTCCTAGGCACAATCCGAACATTACGGGGATGCCGCGCCAAATCTGATTTCAAAGCGTATACGGGGCGAACGCCTTCCGCCAAACGCGGGTCGGTGTTTAAGTTCTGTGAATCTTCCGTCAAACTTTCCAGATCCAATGTTCGGTCGATTACTTCATGCACAATGACATGCGTCACACCTTCCGCAGTCTGAACAACACCTCGCACCAGCATCAGGTAAGAGCTCATCACAATTGACCTGAATTTCTCCATCACCTTAGGCCAAACGATCAGGTTAACAACGCCAGTTTCATCCTCCAACGTTACAAACACGACCCCAGATGCCGTACCCGGGCGCTGACGCACCAACACAACACCAGCAACCAGTACCGACGCACCATTACGTTGCTCGTTAATTTCTCTCGCAGTTACCCCCCCCAATGCTCCATAATGATCTCTTAAAAAAGAAAGAGGATGAGCCTTCAGAGACAAACGTGTCGTCTGATAGTCTTGGACGACATGTTCGGATATCGGTATTTGCGGTAGGTCTACTTTATCAGCCACACCTTGTTCAGACACATTCGATGCAGCAAACAGCGGCAGCACGGAGCTGCTAGATTGTCCGCGCACATCCCATAGCGCCTCCCGACGGTCCAATCCCATCGAACGAAACGTATCGGCAGCGGCAAGTAATTCCAAAGTCTTACGAGAAACGCCTGCTCGCTGCCTTATTTGTTCAGATATTTCATATCCTTGCCCTCGCATTGAGACCAACTTCTTCGCTTCTGCCTCAGTCAGCCCTTCAACCTGTCGCAACCCAAGACGCACAGCCAATCGCCCCTCTTCTGAAGGCTCAAGAATAGCGTCCCATTCAGAGTGATTGACATCAGCGGCACGCACTTCGACACCATGCTCGCGCGCATCGCGGACAATCTGTGCGGGTGCGTAAAATCCCATGGGTTGCGAATTTAAAAGAGCAGCACAAAATACTTCTGGATGATGGCATTTCAGCCATGACGATACATATACAAGAAGCGCAAAGCTTGCAGCATGGCTCTCAGGGAAACCATACTCCCCGAAACCTTTCACCTGGTCGAAGCATGCTTCCGCAAAAGGTCTATCATATCCTCGACCAACGAGGCCCTCGATAAATTTATCCTCGTAAAGTCCCATCGTGCCGAGACGCCGGAACGTTGCCATAGCACGACGCAATCCATTTGCCTCGTCGGGTGAAAAACCAGCAGCGTCAATGGCGATTTGCATGGCCTGTTCCTGGAATAACGGCACACCCAGCGTACGCTTCAAAATCGCCTCAAGTTCATTTGGCGGACCGCAATCCGGTGATGGTGAGGGATAAGATACCTCTTCCACTCCTTTACGTCGCCGCAGATATGGATGAACCATATCACCCTGGATCGGCCCCGGCCGGACAATCGCCACCTCAATGACAAGGTCGTAAAAATTGCGTGGTTTTAAGCGCGGCAGCATGCTCATCTGGGCTCGACTTTCCACCTGAAACACACCCAGACTGTCCGCTTGCCCCAACATATCGTAAACGTCTGAGTCTTCAGGCGGGATTGATGCGAGACTCAAAACCTCCTTCTTGTGAAGCGCGATCATGTCAAACGCCTTACGGATGCAAGTCAGCATGCCCAATGCCAGCACATCGACCTTCATGATGCCAAGCGCATCAATGTCATCCTTGTCCCATTCAATAAAGGTACGCCCGACCATCGCCGCATTACCAATAGGCACGGTTTCAACAAGCGGGCCCTGTGTCAGCACAAACCCACCTACGTGCTGTGATAGATGGCGCGGGAAGCCGATGAGCTCACGCGTAAAATGAAGCGCACGCCGGATCATTATGTTGTTCGGGTTTAGTCCGCTGTCGCGCGCCTGTTTGTCAGAAAGATCTTTTCCGTATGAGCCCCAGTTTGTTTTCGCTAAAGCCATTGCAATGTCTTCGGATAATCCCAGCGCTTTGCACACTTCACGCACAGCCGATCGCGGTCGATAGGAAATGACAGTCGCAGTCAGCGCAGCACGATGACGGCCATAGCGGCGATAGACATACTGGATGACCTCTTCGCGTCGCTCATGCTCAAAATCAACATCAATATCAGGTGGCTCTTTTCGTTCTTTTGCCAAAAAACGATCAAAAAGAAGATTGAATTCATTAGGATCAACACTTGTGATCCCTAAACAATAGCAGACCGCGGAGTTCGCCGCGGATCCGCGTCCCTGGCACAATATGTCTTGACGACGCGCCCAAGCAACAATGTCGTGCACCGTGAGAAAATATGGCGCGTACTTCAAGTCGGCGATAAGTGAAAGTTCCTTATTTAAGACCTCTCTCACCGTCTTTGGAACACCTTGAGGATATCGCCATTTCGCCCCGTCCCAGGTTAGCTCCTCTAAATGTTCTTGAGGTGTCTTACCCTTTGGAACCGGTTCATCTGGATACTCATAAACCAATTCATCCAGAGAAAAGCAGCAACGCTCCGCTATCTCATTCGTCCGCTCCAATGCCTCCGCGAAACCCTTAAAAAGGCGCCCCATCTCTTGTGGACTTTTTAAGTGGCGTTCGGCATTGGCTTCGAGGCGATAGCCTGCCTGCGCGACCGTGCAATGTTCTCGAATAGCTGTCAGCACATCCTGCAATGGACGGCGCTTGGGGATATGATAGAGCACATCATTGACCGCCACGATTGGCGCACCAGCGCGCATACCAACTTCATCTAATCGCGCAATACGCTCTTTGTTCCGCCCCTGATAATCATATCGCACCGCAAGATAAACCTGATTGGGGAAGGCACAGGCAAGACACGTCAATTTGTCTTCGAAATGATGATCATCATCTGGAATGACGATCAAAACGTGCTCTTTGCCTATTGCAAGCAAATCTTCTAATGTAAGATGACACTCCCCCTTCTGGGCACGCATTTTACCTTCAGACAAAAGACGCGAAAGTCGACCATAGGCAACGCGGTTCGTCGGATAAGCAATCACACTCAGACCATCAACAAGGTCCAACCGCGCCCCAACCAATAGTTTCAATGCGTGCTCTTTAGCAGCAAGATGCGCCCGAACTACGCCTGCGAGCGTATTGCGATCAGCTATGCCGATTGCGCTCAGACCCAGCCCTTTTGCGCGCGCCACTAATTCCTCCGCGTGGCTCCCACCACGCAGAAACGAAAAGTTTGTCGTAACAGCAAGTTCTGAATAAGCGGTCATGCAAACAGCCCATGCAGATACCATTGCGGAGGCCCGCCACGCTCGTCATCATAAAGCCCATCACGATAAATCCAATATCGCCGACCAGCCTCATCTTCTACACGGTAATAATCGCGAGCACGCGCACCTTTTTCCGAAAGCTTCCACCACTCCGGAGCAACCCTCTCAGGACCATCCGCGCGTATCGCTTTACGTAGTACACGCCGCCAAACAAAGCGTGCCGGCGGCCCATCCGGAACTTCAGCAACAACTTCAATCCGCTCCGGTGGCTTGAAGCGCCGTATCGGACGTGGCCCCACTTGTTCATTCGTAAAGAGAGAATTCCACTCTCCTTCAAACACCCGGCGGCATTCTGCTCTTTCAGGAACATGGCTCTCGACAGAAGCAAAAAACTCTACGGCGCCATCACCAAGTCGCGCAGTAATCCGGTCGGATAACCGGTATAAATGATCGCCTTCTTCATAGTTTGCCGCCATGTCTGCCGAAAGTGGCGTCTCGTCATGCCCAAGAGCCTCCGCACGCTTTGCTGTCAGTAAAAAAAGATCAATTCCAAAGCCTGCTTTAACCTGTTCAAGCCGGTCAGCGAACAAGCGACATATATGCTCTACATCTCTTACGGGTCGTGCGGTAGAAACTTTAACTTGCGAACTCCCTCCATCAGCACGAAACGCCCAGAGCACAAAGTCCCGCGCACCAAAGCTATGCGCGTCCAGCATAGCGCAAACATCCTGGGCCAGTTTCTGAAGGGCAAAGCCAATCCCCTCGACGGTTGAAACCGGCTCGGGACAAGCTAAACGCGTGCTCCAGTCCGGCGGTGGCGAAAGCGGCACAAGCGGTTCAGGTCGCAATCCTAATAACTGATCGAGCCGCAGTACGACAGCATCAGCAACCTCTCGTGAAACGAACCGACGCCTTAAAGAGGCTCGATCAAGTCCATAAAGTTGGCCGACTCGCGTAAATCCAAAACGACGCAGCAGCTGAACTGCATCTGCAGATAAACGCAAACTTATAACTGGTAATCCAGATACACCCTTCGATTCATCGCCATCCGGTAAAATTAGTGCCTCGCCTGCTCGTGCAGCATAGCGCGCACAAGCGTACGCACTGCCCCACGTACCCGTAATGGAAAGGTGTGCTGCCAAACCATTTAAACCCAGCAGATCTATTATGTGCTCGGCCATCTGACGCTCACCCCCAAAAAGGTGAGCACAACCTGTTACATCCAGAACAAGCGCATCTTTTCCATCAATCGCGACGCGGGGAGAAAACCGCAACATCCAATCGGCAAGCATGCGTAGCGCTTGCCGATCAGCCTCCCGATCAATCGGTTCGCTCCGCAGTAGTGGCACATGTGCGCGGGCGTCATTAAGGCTCATACCTGAATAGACAGCTAAGCGTGTGGCAGCGGCATTAGAGGCCGCAACAACAATCCCATGACGGCCTGTCTCTACGAGCACAAAAGGTGTAGATTCATCCTGTGCGTCTGATGTCGCCAGATGGTCCATAGGCCGACGCGACCGTCTCAATCGCTCCACAGACCAATCCGGAAACCAAACGTATAGATAGCGTCTCATCGTCATATTCCAGGTCGAAAACCTCACCAACGCGATGTGGCGCCGCCCGACTGCGCTCCAACTTCATGCGCCAACGTGACTTCCCCACTCCACGGTAATCATAAGGGTTAGAAGCAGAAGACAGACTGCTGACGCGCCAGCGTGTCTCGCAGGCGCTCGCCCCTTCACGCGTATGCGGCATGAGGAGAACAACCGGCACACCACTTTGCTCAGCTGCCAACTTCAAACGACGGGTCGCCGTAAAATCCGCGCTTTCAACTTCAGCAATGACACACGCTACCGCGCGTGAACGCACACTTTCATCCACAACCCAAAGCGTATCCTTATCCTGTCGTGTTCTTACCGCCAGATATCGCTGTGCGCGCTTACCAAATACCTGGGCGCCCACCTCAGACAGATATCCGTGCTCATGCATGGCCTTACCGCTCCCCACCCACAATATCGCCCCCTTATGTGGCGCCAATGCCGCTGCAAGTCCCGTTATAGCCGCCATATCTCCATAGCTCCCCTCAATAAGTTCGTGCAGCCCTTTCGCCGCCAGCCCAAAAGGAAAGGCGCCACATGCTGATGCGGCATTAGATATCGATGAAACCCGGACAGAATCTTGGGACATGAGTAAAGAGCAATTCATTTGTTCTTGTTATGTTCTTTTTCAAGGTGAGTCAATCAACAACCGTTTGACCATTGAAAACATCGCAAACCAAAAATTCAAACCCAAGCAAATTAGTTAGATTGGAATATCTTAAGTCACCAACTTGACGAAATTGACACCGGTTTCCTGTTGTGGCGCGGGGAGGATATGGTCCGTGTCAAGAATGGCGCCGACGGCACACCTCAAAACAAGAACAAAAAACACGATAATAGTGAGTGAGTTATTTACTGACTCACTCAAGAGGAAACATGATGCATCTGCCAAGCCGTTCCGCGCAGACAATGTCGAAGGTCATCGCAACCTTTTTAACACTAGCCATCTTGGGTGGATGTGCGCCTCAATCCGATGAAGCCCCCCCTGCTGAAAAGATTATCGTATACCCCGCCAGCGGCGACACCAATGTTAACATTGATACGCCCTTGACCCTCACCTTCTCCGACACACCAATAGTCGGAAAAACCGGTTTTATTCGTGTTTACGATGTCAAAACGGGAGCGCTTGTTGATAAGATAGATCTTTCAATCCCCGCATCTCCACTCCCCAGTGGACGTTTTCCGCCAAACACTAATCAGGCGAAGATCTTTGCGCTGGGGCGCAACAGTCAAATGTCTGACTACCAGGTAAACCACATTGGTGGAGAAGATTTCCATTTCCACCCAATTATCGTTCACGAGAACACCGCCACGCTCTACCTGCATAATAATAAACTAGAATACGGGCGCACATATCAAATTACTCTCTCAAATGGCACGCTGTCAGCTGAAGGGACTAGCTTTGAGGGCATTTCAAAAGATGATGGCTGGACCTTCACAACCAAGCCAAATGCTCCCGCCAGCGATACTCACCGCGTAATCGTTGCCGCAGACGGTTCAGAAGATTTTTCAACAGTCCAAGGCGCGCTGGACTTTGCACCTTCCGCCCCAGAACGACCATTTGAGATATTTGTCAAAAATGGCAATTACGAAGAGCTGGTGTTTGTAAAGGACAAGTCAAATTTCACCATTCGGGGCGAAAGTCGAGACGGCGTCGTCGTGTCCTATCCGAATAATTCGGCATTCAATCCGCCCCGCGGCGGACCATCGCGCCGCCCGGCATTTTCAATCTATAATGTAAGCGATGTGCAACTAAGCAATTTCACCATCAAGAACAACTTTATCGGTCAGGCTGAAGCGCTTCTTGTACGCGGTGACAAGGTGGTACTGGACCACATGACTCTTGATGGGTCAGGAGACGCCCTTACAACAGCCGGTTCGATTTATATGGCTGATAGCTCTTTGCGAGGAGACGGAGACACCATTCTTGCTTATGCCACTCTGTATTGCCTGAGATGTGAGATCAGTTCTGCAGGCCCCTTTGTCTGGCCTCGAACTCCTGAAGGCCAGCATGGCAACATATTTGTCGACAGCAAATTCGTATACCTTGATGAGCCACTTCCGTGGACTATAAGTGAAGAAAGTCCGGAAGGGCAAAAGACAAATGGGGTTCTGGCGCGCCTACCTCGCAATGGCCCCTCGTCAACAAATGCAAACTTTCCACACGCGGAAATGGTGCTGATCAACTCTCAAACTCAAGGAATACCTGAAATCGGCTGGGGTCCTGTCGAAGACCCAAGCACGCTAGACTGGCGTGGTGTGTTTTTCGCTGAATACAACACTCAAGACACTTCCGGACGAACCATTGATATGGCCAAGCGCCACCCGATAGTGCGGTATCTGCAGCTCCCCGAAGACAAGGCGTTAATTGAAAAATACTCCAATCCGGAATTCGTTCTTGGATGGAAGCCCGAAATCCGCGCTCCTCAAACATCCAAGTAACGACTGCAGATGTTGACACTACGCGCATAACGCTATCGCAATCTTCAAAAAAGCTCAAAGCTTGGAGGAAGCCAACATGTTAGAGTCAGATCCCATCCCCAGCCGCCCCGGCAAGGATGCAGCCGCGTACTGGCGAGCAACCTTGAAACTGACAGGAGCACTGCTCGTGGTGTGGTTCGTGATTTCCTATGGCGCCGGTATTTTGTTTCGCAACATTCTGGACAAAGTCGACATTGGGGGCGCACCACTCGGTTTCTGGTTCGCCCAACAAGGAGCAATCTACATCTTCGTCGCGCTCATTTTCATCTACTGTTTCGTGATGAATCGCCTTGAACGAAAGCACGGGATTGAGGACTAGAAATGGGTGAACAATTCTGGAGTTTTCTCTTTGTTGGCTTGAGCTTCGCATCATATGTCGGCATCGCCATCTGGTCTCGCGCCAGCAGCACAGATGATTTTTACGTCGCTGGCCATGACGTTCACCCAACAGTCAATGGCATGGCAACAGCCGCAGACTGGATGTCTGCGGCTTCCTTTCTATCTATGGCGGGACTCATCGCTTTTATGGGCTATGGTGGCTCAGTCTATTTAATGGGCTGGACCGGCGGATACGTTTTGCTTGCTCTGTTACTTGCTCCTTATCTGCGTGAGTTTGGCAAGTTTACGGTCCCCGATTTTGTGGGGGACCGGTATTACTCGACGCTTGCGCGCGTCGTTGCAGTAATATGTGCGCTCTTTGTGTCCTTCACCTATATCGCCGGACAGATGAAGGGCGTCGGCGTCGCCTTCTCCGGATTTTTGGGCGTGCCATTCGAATTCGGAATTCTTATTGGCATGATCGTCGTCTTTTTCTACGCGACATTGGGAGGCATGAAGGGCGTTACCTACACCCAGGTAGTACAATACTGTGTGATGATCTTCGCCTACACGGTGCCTGCCATTTTTATCTCA
The DNA here is from genome assembly GCA_964342355.1 of uncultured Hyphomonadaceae bacterium. GTDB lineage: Bacteria > Pseudomonadota > Alphaproteobacteria > Caulobacterales > Hyphomonadaceae > Hirschia. The sequence goes on along the minus strand of CAYFFG010000005.1, from coordinate 188,493 downwards.
TTCATCATCACCGGCAATGTAGCACCCCAACTCGGGTTTATCTCTGACGTGCGCGACACGGATGTGTCCATGCTGGACAAGCTAAACATGACACTCACCGAACTGGGATTTGCTGAGTACACCAGCACAGACAAATCCATGTTCGATGTATTTGCCATCACTGGCGCGTTGATGTTCGGGACAGCTGGACTTCCACACGTCATCATTCGATTCTTCACAGTGAAGAATGCCAGAGCCGCACGCTATTCAGCCGGATGGGCTCTGGTGTTTATAGCTATACTGTACACGACCGCACCTGCTGTTGGCGCATTTGCACGCCTCAATTTCATCAATGAAGTAGATGGAACCACATACATTGCAGATGACGCAGACTACAATGTTGAAGCAGAAGCCATTCGCGCCGCTGGCGGCAAGCCGGTGCCTGAATGGTATAAAGACTGGGAACAGCGCGGCTATCTGCCATTTGAAGACAAAAATAATGATGGCGTCATGCAGTACCGAGGGCCTAACTCTCCCGACGGCATAGAAAACGAGTTAGAGCCAAACAACGATATATTCGTTCTGGCTAATCCTCAGATCGCTCGTTTGCCTGACTGGGTCATAGGGTTAGTTGTTGCCGGTGGTCTTGCAGCCGCTCTATCGACAGCCGCCGGCCTGCTGATGGTGATATCATCGGCTATCAGCCATGATCTTGGACGCAGAACCTTCTTCAAATCCATGTCCGATACGACCGAGCTGAGAGTTGCTAGAGCATCGGCTGCTGGAGCGGTTTTCATGGCGGGGCTAATTGGCTGGCAAGCATCAAATTTAGGATTTGTGGCACAAGTCGTCGCCTTCGCTTTTGGGCTTGCGGCCGCTTCACTCTTCCCTGTGATCTTACTGGGTATCTTCTGGTCCCGGATGAACAAGGAAGGCGCGGTCGCATCCATGTTGACCGGACTCATCACAACATTCGTCTATATCTATTTCTTCAAGTTCGGCGGAGGGCAACCTGAACAATGGCTATTCGGCGTCTCGCCAGAAGGGATTGGATTTGTGTTTATGTTTCTTTCAACAGCATTAGGCGTCGGGGTCGCTTTGCTCGCACCAGCTCCGCCCCAGCGGGTTCTTGACCTCGTTCAGACTATCCGCGTCCCGGGACAAAACAAATCGCACCTTTAGTTATTAGGGAGAGCAAAGACTTTCATCTAATTTACCCGCAGGGCTCAATCTTTGCGGGTAAAAGCTATCTAAACTGTTTTCTAAATTCGATTTTTATAGTTCGCCCAAGCGGGTCAAGTTCGTCCGGCTGATAACTTAAGGGAGTTAAGCCACTCGCGTCAGTTACAGTCAGCTTCTCGTCAAAGATGTTTTCTAGCTCAATTTCAATACGAGAGTTCTTTAACAAAGGCGCTTTCTTCGACCAGCTGTGGCTTGCGCTGAAATTATAGAAAACTCTGAGCTCAACAGTTAGCAAATCTGAAAAGTCCAACGTCTCCAAACTCGAACCACCGCCAGTATCGACATAAGTTCCGCTTTGCCAATCAACATCCATCCGCGCGCCAACGCCATTTTTGAACATTCCAGTGCGCAGATTGATTTCATGCTCAGGTTTCCCGCCACGTGATCCTGTCGCTGACCCATTCAGAAAATCTAGCGGTGCAAACTGATCGCTAATGAAGAGCCGATCCTCAAGCAGCCAGACGTGATTAAGCGACACGAACATACGACCGCCACGAGGAGGACCTGGCGGGCCGCTGCGACTTCCTCCCCGAGGAAGCTCTCCTGATCGTGCTGCACGAGCAGGCGGCGCGCCAGAAGCTCCGTTGTTTGGCTGCCTACGAGCTTCGCCTGACGGTGAGCGAGGAGCTCGTCCTTGCTGCGTGGCGCGCGTACGTGGGTTTTCGCTTTCTTTTGCTAATGAACGTGAATACATCAGCCCCCATCTGAATTCACGCCGGTACTCGCTATCTAAATTGATAGGGCGATCATCAAAGGCAATCAGATCGCCTTCACCATTACGCACAAACCGTTCAGGAAAGGCCGCCTCAATTTCCACAGTGGGATTGGGAAATGAAGCCGAAGGGCTTTCAATTTCGCTTTCCACATAATCTCCGTTGAGCGTGAAGTCGACATCTTCAAACGGATCAAACTTGACACCGACACTCCAGACGCTTCGTTCGTCCGCAAGCAGATTCGGATTACCGCCATCAACGCGCGTGGCCAGAACTGTCTCGCCGGTGACATAATCAAATACCCTTTGGTTGGGTGTTGAAATAACGGGATCTCCAAGCTGGCTGATTGTAGGTGCGCCTTCCTCGTTTGTGTACGAGACTTGAAATTCTAATTTCTCCAATGGCACCCATTGGAAGCCATAGCCAAAAGACTGCAAAAAACCAAAATCGCTATAGTCTTCTATTCCGGCATTCATGTTGACGCTGAATGTGTCGATGAACGGTATGTTCATGTCTTCTGAAATGAGCGGGATATCTATGTTGGCTTGGGCAGAGGAAATCTCTCTTGAGAGGTCTGATCGTTCTTCTATGCCAGCACGCACCGACGATGATTGCCGATCGGTAAAATCAAAACCTGCTGAAAATGAAGTTGCGACTTCGCCGGTGGGCAAATTTAGCAGAACGCCATTTGCAAGAAGCTCTGCATCACCATTTGTGGTGCTGGAAGCAGACGAGTCCTTCGTCTGGACAAGATACGAGGCTAACTCTCCAAATGGGTTGACTGCGTTGTCACCCACTTGGATCGCTGCGTTCAAGTTATCTGTAATCAGAGATCCGTCAGTTTCGGTGTCACTTTCAGTGTGAGTTAGGTTGGAAGTGAACGTCCAATTCCATCCATCCCGCATATGAATTAGACTCAAACCCAGCGTTCCGCTGGCGCTGTCAGTTTGGCGAACTATCGGCCCGAAGTCATCCACCAACCGCAATAACGTGACATCTTCAGAAAAAGGCGAGAACGCATTTTCCGCTGGTATCAAAATGTCTAGTTCAGGTAGGCCTAGGAGACGTTCGCCATCTTCTAAATCAAACCCTACTGTGAACGTGCCCTGCAGATCTTCTCTTAGTAACTGATTATAAGAGCCTGTCACACTCAGCGAGCGATTTTCGCCTTGCAGTGTTTTGTGAGGCTGCTGACTTGTGAAATTTGGCGCATTAGCTCCAGGCACAAAATTTTCCAACGAAGGTGATGTATTAGCGGCACTACCTGGAACAGCCGCAATGCTGACTAAATCACCCACAAGCGCACTTAAAGAGGTATCAATTTCAGATAATCCATCCACCGGAACAATGTTGCCCGCCAAACTGTATTCACTTGCGCCTTCAGTGAGATCGCGATCACTCTCTAAAATCGAGGATTCGACTTCATATTCCGCATTCAGATTCCAACGGCCTTTGTCACGAATGCGAAGATATCCTCCTTCTACCTCATAGATATTCCCGGCGCCTGCAGTCGGAAACTGAACTTCGCCTTCCGTCGTATATCCGTCGAATTTCTCAACTAGGACGAAATTGATGACACGCTGATCAGCTTTATATCCGTATTTGAGCGCGACTTCTTCCGGAAGAATGTCGACACGTGAAACAGCCTCAGAAGGGAATGAACGGATTTCACGGAAACTGGAAATCCTTACGCCGTTGACTAGGACGACAGGAGCGCCGCCTCCAGACCCGCGACCGCGCCCACTTGACGTTTGTGGCGCCAATTCCTCAAGAATTTCGCCAATAGTGGTAGCGCCTAAAGCTTCAATCGCCTCTTGGTCATATACAATGTCTGGCTGGATATCTCCAATGACTGAACCGCGTGGTTTCACACCAGTGATGACGATTGCATCGAGTTTGCGTTGTTCGTCTCTTTCAGACGCGCCCTCAATTGCTAAGTCTGATTCTGGCTCGGCATAAGCCACAGGTAAGAACAGCATGCTGATACAGCCAGCAAGGATCGGCGAATATTTCGTCTTCATGTTGGTGCGTAGCCGTCAGAACAGTTGGAACTAGAAATGCATATCCGAGTTTAAACGTTCAGAGTGAAGAAGTCCGTCGTAATTGATAAACGGGTTTCTTCAACACTTTTCCTTTTGGTCCTACTTGTGCTTCCTAGTCCCTACTACGGCTTGGCGACATGGCCGACGTCTCTTTACAGAGAGTCGACCATACGCCGAACGTCGCGACGCTAAATGGCATGCAATAAGTCAACAACAACTTTGCAAAATCAATTGGTTGGCCAAGTAGAAAAGCATCTCCCTGATTAATCAGGTTGAGCAAAGTTCCCACTATGGCCATCACCAGTAAATTCTGTTTCAGATGCCTACCTGACAAAGCCCGCATCAACGTCGAAATATTCTTTTGCTTAAGCTTCACTTGGGCCAAACGCCTCAAGTCGAACCTGCGTCTCAGGGACACTCCAGTCATTTAGCAAATTGGTCATTGCCTTCATAAAACCAGACGGACCACAAATGTAAAAATCAGCTCCTTTATCATCCACGAGCACGCTTAGAAACTCTGCATCAACACGCCCTTGACTGACATTTGAAGCAGCGCTTTTTACGCCATCTTCGTAGCGATGATGCACGACAAAGTTGGGATAGCTGTCAGCAAGGTCATCAAGCGCAGGGCGAAACGCTTGCACGTCTTCATTCAAGCAAGCATGCACCAGCACAGCAGTTCTGTGTTTATTGGCCGCTAAGGCTGCTAGAACCATACTCATCAAGGGTGTGACGCCTATGCCCCCGGCAAGGAACACGAGTGGTCGCGTATCCGAAATTTCTGGGAGTAGAACGAATTCGCCACACGGCGGGCCGACTTCCAGACTCCCCCCTCTTCAACAAGAGTGTGAAGATAGCTTGAGACATATCCCGCAGGAACAGAGCCGTTTCTACCTTGCTCGTGTTTCACGCTAATTCTGTAGTGCGTTTTTGAACTATGGTCTGAAAGACTATAATTGCGCATTGTTGTCTGACCATCAGGTGTTGGAACCCGTACTGTCAGATATTGACCAGGGAGGTAGTCCGCAATTGCGCCACCATCTTCCGGTTCGAGATGAAACGAGGTCACAAGCGAACTTTCTTTGACCCGTTTGACGACTTTGAATTTCCGAAACCCTTTCCAGCCTCCAGTTTTATCAGAGTTGGACATATAGATCTCAGCTTCCCGATCCATAAGAATACCCGCAAGAAAACCATACGCTTGTGTCCAAGCAGTCAGGATTTCACTTTCAGGCTCTAGATTCATAAGCTCTTTTATTGAAGCAATCAGGTTCTCGCCGACAATTGGATAGTGGTCCTCCTGGATCATCAGCGAAGCATGCTTGTTTGAGATTATCTCAACGGTATTCGCCAGCGCTTCAGGTTGATCAATGTTTTCCGCAAACGCTACAATCGCGCCCGCTAAGGCCTGCTGTTGGCGTCCATCCGCTTGGTTAGACACGTTAAACAGAGGCTTCACTTCGGGATTATGCTCAAACATTCTCTTGTAAAAGTAAGACGTAAGAGCGATCTTGTTTTCTTTCAAAAACGGAATTGTCGACTTCACAATTTCGATTGTTTTTTGAGAAAGCATGGGGAGGTTCTTTCTTTACTGTTGCTAGAACTATAATATTCATTTTATATGCATCTTTTTTGACGCATTTTTGCCTCGGTTTGATTGTCACCTAGCGTGCATTTGAAAGCGCGACACAGATTCCGATCACGCATAAGAGCAAGGCAGCAGGAATCGTGCAGATCTGAATCAGCACCTCCCGGCCTGTTAACCAACCAGTATATGTATCCATTTTGGCATCTAGGAACACATCCCAGCGGTGTTTGTGCGGACGAACCCCTGACACGCGACGAAGGACGAAGGGAGTTCCAAAATACATCGCGCCATAAACGACACACACGCCTATTGCGAAAAGTGAGTCGATATCCTTCTGGAAGGCGAGAAAAAACACCCCCATGATAGCGGTAAAAATTCCAATGAAAGCTCGGAACACACCATCGTGGACCTCCGCGCTTTTGGGCTTTGCGACCAGTCTCACCTCTTTATCCGCGTATGTTGGTTCTAAAAGCGGTTGATATTCAATCATGGTTTGGTCTGGCGGCTGGTCTGAACTGAAAGCATGTTCCATAGCAGTTGATCTATATTTATGCTTCTGATATGCATGTATTATATGCCCGCAAGCAATAAATCAATATATCTAATGCATGTTTTAGGAAATGCCCCATGCGACTTACTGTCCAAAGCGATTACGCCCTGAGAATGTTGATGTTTCTTGCCATCAACGACACTCGGCTTTGCACCATTGCCGAAGTAGCCAAGCGCTACGACATCTCAAAAAACCATCTCATGAAAATTGCGCAAACACTCAGCCATCAAGGCGTCATTGAATCTGTGCGCGGTCGTATTGGAGGTCTTCGATTAGCCCGACGCGCTGACAAAATTAGCCTAGGCGAAGTTATACGTCCCCTCGAAAGCGGCAGTCCGCTCGTAGAGTGCTTTCCCGGGGGCGGCGGAGCTTGCGCGATCACACCTGCTTGCAGACTGAAAGGCGTGCTATCCACAGCTTTGGAGGCATTCTTTGTAGAACTTGATAACTGCTATCTCTCGGATCTGGTCGGCGAGAACAAAGGACTTTACCGGCTGTTGGAAGACACGCGCTGACAGCGGACCAGCATACGACCGATTATAATCGTTCAACGACCTTTTCTGATACAATTGGCAGACGCAAACCTTGCGCTCCGTTAAGTTTCAAGCAAATGGGAACACGGTAACAAAATAACCCCGCAGCGCGAGACACACGCAACTGCAGGGCAATTGGAACGATTATAGATTAGTATTTATTACGGCGAACTTAGTTCACCTTGAGGTCAAAACGTCCTGTCGAATTGGCAGATGCTTCCAGATCACATACTCCGTCGCTGTATGCGCCGTAAGGACATGTAAATCCCCCATCAACCATACGGATACGAACAGGCGCATCGCCTGCCGCATATGTGCAGCTAGCTGACACTATATCTTCTGAAAAAATTGAACCTGTATTGCCAGGCCCGCGCCCGGTTTCATCAAGGACCAGCTCTTTGCCCTTGTTCGTCATAGCCTTGCATTCGATGTTCCAGTCGCCGCGCCCTAGAATTTTGAAATTGATTGTCCCTGTTTGCGCGTCGGTCGCCGATTGAGTTGTGCCACAAGACGCAAGGAACGCAGTGACCACAGAAAAGCACACAGTTTTGATTATTGTATTTGTCATGAACGCAACCTCCCAGTTTAGCGTTTATGGCATCATTATATCATAATTCCTTATTTTCTGAAATATCGAAATACAAATTGACTCCGCACCCGCGCATACGCTCCATAAGGCGGAGCGCATGCAATATTTATAAACTTTTAAATCTACTCAGCAGCCTGTTTTGAGATAACTTTCTCCGACATGCTCAATGCTGAAACACCCTGTTCGGTGGCGGAAGACTGGGTTATCAGAACAGTCTCTTCTGAATATTCTGGAGCGAACACCGTCGACACTTTAATATACTCGGCTTCCACTGCTTCCTGTTTCAACGTCACAAGCGTGTACCCCCGACCAAACGCATCGAAGAAACGCACATCCTTGTTTTTCTCGGCCATCAGCTCATTGAGTTGCGGTATTGGCAGCGTGTCGCCGAGTCCAGCTGACGACACCGACGTACAGCCAAACTCCACACCACGACGTTCGCCATTTTTATCGTGTAATTCATTGGCCCACGCTGTGTGCGTGTCGCCGGTCAATGTCACCAGGCGTGCGTTGGCATCTTTGGCAGATGCGAAAAGCCGCTCGCGAGCGGCAACATACCCGTCCCACGCGTCCATGTTCCAAACCAGCCCATACTTTGAAAACTCAACATAAGGTTTTGCGTAAGGCGCTGCGGCGTAGATTTCCTGTTTTTGCTCTTCACTCAGAATAGCTGACACATTCGGCGTGTTGACGCGCGCCATGATGACCTGATTGCCCAGAACCTGCCAAACCTTGCCTTTGGACGTTGAGGCCTTCAGCCCTGTGTCGAGCCATGCTTCCTGAACAGGTCCAAGCATCGTGCGCTCTGGGTTCTGAGTTTCTGCAATGATCTCTTGGACTTTTCCAAACGCTTCGTTGGCAGGCAGCGCCATTGCCGGCTCAAACGATAGCGGCTTTGAGCGACCTAAAAGGCGAGATTCCAGCATGAAGAGTGTCGCAAGATCGCCAATGTCAAACGATCTGTAGACAGACCCCATAACGGAGCCTGCTACAGGATCACGCACAGGCATCCACTCAAGATAAGCCTGAATTGCCTGGGCTTTGCGCTCGCTCCATGGACCTTCTTTTTCTGGCTGATGGTTTTCTGCGCCTGTACGATAAGAGTCGTTCGCACTCTCATGATCGTCCCAGGAACAATACCAAACAGCCGCCGCATGCGCTTTTTGTAATAATGGGTCGGATTTGTATTGCGCGTGCCGTTGACGGTAATCCGCCAACGTTAAGAGCTCATGTTCTGGAGCATGCTGGCGGCCAAGTTTCTCACCCACATCGCCGCCATATCCATCAGTGCCGTACTCGTACAGATAGTCGCCAAGGTGAACGACCGCATCCACATCATCTTTATTGGCGATCGAGTCGTAAACGTTGAAAAATCCAAATGGGAAATTCGAACAGGATACAACCGCAATCTTGTATGGAGCCTTACCCTCAGCGGGTAGCGTCTTTGCTTGACCGATTGGCGAAACGATAACACCAGCGGTCGTTTCAACCGCGAAAGCGTAATAGTATTGCGTGGCAGGCTTTAGTCCAAGAAGATCGACCTTCACCGTGAAGTCCCGATCCTGTGTCGTCGTGAACCTGAACGATTTGACTGGCACGGAAGCCAGCCCCCCCTGCTCGACTTGATTGAGGTTTGCAATCTCAGAAATGTCGTCAGAAACGAACACCAGAACTTCAATCGGACCGGAACCGGTGATTGGCGTTATGCGTGACCAAACGATCATCGCTTCTGAGGTCGCGTCGCCAGCCGCTACGCCATGATCAAAGGCAAGGTCACCGTCATATGCCTGTAAAGATCTAGGTGAAGATACAGCTTCGTTTCCATTAGGATGTGTTGAGCACGCTGCCGTCAAAGCGCTGGATGCGACACCAAGAGAAAAGAAACGTCTTCTGGAAAGATTTGGCATTGTGTTCCCCGCCATCTGCGTTGGTTATAAACGAACCAAGCCATGGACTCCTTTGTTTGAGCCATGGCCTGGAAAACACTCTACTTTTTGCGCGCACGCAAATTCATATATCGAAGAGGATAAAACCTCGCCGATATACCAGCTTTGATTTTAGAACTTTGTCCGAACTTCAACACCATACCAGCGCGGAATGCCACGAATGGTTGTCGGGATGCCAAATGCGTCACCCGTGTTGCCGTAGTCGATCAGGTACTCTTCATCAGTAGCGTTCTCAACATATGCGGACACGCTCCAACGATCATTGCGAACACCGATCTTCAGGTCGAGCAGGCCGTATGCGTCTTGCAATTCAACAGGACGGTTTTCATCTGAGAAGAAAAACTCGTCTTTCCATACGTAAGTTGGAACGGCAAACACTTCGAATTCACCGACAGGATAAGTTGCTAGCGCTCCCAGAGAGAACGTGTTTTCCGGGCTGATCCGGAACGTATTCCCAGCACGAACCTGAGCGTTACCATTAGAGTCAGAGTCGTCAAATTCTGAGAAGTTGTAGCCGTAGGTCGCAAACACATCGAGATAGTCATTGACGATCATGTAAGCGTCGACTTCGAAACCATATTGCGTTGCCGCACCCGTGTTTTCTACACGCGCAATAGGGTTGCCACTTTCTCGGAAAGTTACCTGAAAGTCTTCATACTCGGAATAGTAAATAGAAGAGGTCAGACGCAGACGATTGTCCAGGAATTCACCTTTAAGACCGACTTCGTAGTTGTTCAGGAATTCAGGGTCGATTACAGCAAAACCAGTTGCGTCAGCTGCATCCACCTCAAGCCCACCAGGACGCCGTCCACGCGCAATGGAGGCCCATCCGTTGAATTCAGGAGCCAATTCATAGTTTGCGGCAACCCGCCATGTAAAGTCACCATCCGCATCGTAAGTGCGAGATACCGTCTGTCCCTGAGTGTCGGGAAGAATGAATGTTGTTTCGAGTGTCAATCCATTAAGCTGACCGCCTAATGCGTCGTTTCCGTCGATCAGCCCGCCCAAGAGTGAGCGTGAGTACTCTTCATCTGTGTACCGCACACCTGCGGTCAGAGTCAGCTTTTCGGTTACATCATAAGAAATGTCACCAAAGAAATCGACTGATGTGAGTTCTTCAACTTCGTACTGGTTCTGAGCAATGTCATCCAAAGGAACGATCAATCCACCAGTCAAAAATGCTGCCAGTGAAATCGGCACCGGATTAAGTGGGTTGAACACATTTTCTGCGTTTGGAACATCAAAAAATTGAAGCGTTTCGATGAATGCAGATAAGTCTCCGCCAAAAGCATCCGCCGCAAAGATCGGAGCCACTGCAAGCGCCTGCAGAGGTGCTTCATCAGCGGCAAAAATCAGACGTGTTGAATCTTCTTCATCGAAATAGTTTACGCCGACGAAACCTCGCAGTTTATCGCCGTCATCAAAATTCAGGCGCAATTCCTGAGTGAAGATCTTCGCTTTCTGGTCTGTGCCAAACTGCAGGAGCGACAAAGAAGTTCCATCTGAGTCAAACGCTTCCTGCTGATATTGATCACGGTAATCTGTAATTGATGTCAAAGAGAGATTGTCATTGAACTGGTAATTCAAAATAGCTGTCGTTGAGAAAATCTCACGATCTGAGCCCAGCTCATCTCGTCCTTGCGCATCAACGTGGTTGAGTTGAACCGTGTCATACGGGTTGAGGGACAAATTTCCAGCAGACCCGGTCGGAATAACAGCAGAGCGGAACTCAGTTCCCGTTGATTCATCGTCTTCATAGTTGATGATGAGATCAGCTTCGAAAGCTTCAATCGGCGCCCAGAACGCAGAGACGCGGAAAGCGTCAGTCTTTTGTCCCATCAAATCAGGAGTAGATGTGTCTGCGTTGTCAATATAACCGGAGTAGTCATCGTGAACACCAGCGATGCGCACAGCGAATTCATCGGTGATCGCATAGTTGTAGGCCGCTTCTAAGCGAACAAGGTCATTTGAACCTGCTTCTACTTCTGCATATCCAGCATTCGCACCTGTCTTCGCTGTGTTCTGAATAAAGTTGATACCGCCAACCAGAGCACCCTGACCAAACAAAGTAGGCTGTGGCCCTTTAACGACCTCAATACGCTCCATGTCGAAGTAGGCAAGGCTAGCGCCCCAGCCCGGACGCGCGTTTGAAACGCCATTTGTGAAGATAGCGACACGCGGGCTACCGCCATCGGACGTCACACCACGGATCGAAAAACTTGGCGCGTTCAGAGATTGCGCCTGAACCTGAAGGCCGGGAATAAAATCAGCCAGTTCTTCCAGGTCATCCGCATTGACCAAGTCAATGAAGTTTTGATCTACAGCAGAGACGTTGATCGGAACTTCCAAGAGATTCTGGTCGATCTTTTGGGTCGTGACAACAACTGGATCAAGGCGTCGGCTGTTGCTTTCGGCCTGCTGCGCGTGCGCTGCGTTGAATGTTAGTCCGGCAAATATTGCAGATGAGCAAAGTAGTTTGGTCGTGTTCATATTGAGGCCCCAGCCAAAAATGGTTTTGGACCGCGTATACACCGTGCTTCGTGACACTTATTTTGCAAATTTTTGACATTCGTCTTAAATATTGACGTTCACGTTAGCAACAAACGCAATTGTAGCCTTTTGGGGTTTAGTTTCTCGCCAAACAGGGCGTAAAACTCTAACATCTCGCTCATGCGGAGCGGGAGAGATATCATGTACAAATGGATTTCAGCCCTAATCGGCGGACTTGCTCTGACAGCATGCGCAGTCTCAACTGAAAACCGTCCAGTCTCTCAAGCGGGTCCGCTCGACAAATACGCCAGCCTGACCTCAGTCACCTCGCCTGAACTACTGAATGCCGGAAAAGGCCGTCTTTATGAATTTCTGTCGTGCTTAAAGCAAAACAACATAGCGATTGTTGGGGCTCATCGCGCCGGAGCACGTCCAGAGTTTCCAGAAAACGCATTATCTTCAATGGATCGCGTCTCAAGCGATATTCCCGTTTTCATAGAAACAGATGTGCAGATGTCCAAGGATGGCGTCTTGTTTATGCACCATGACAACGATCTTTCCCGCACTACCACCGGAAAAGGCGACCTGCGAGAGCTAAACTGGTCAGAAATCTCAGCACTGAGTCTACGCGACCCTACCGGCAGACCCACCGATGATCATCCCGAAAGACTGGTGGACATTTTAAAATGGGCGCACGGCCGCGCTATACTTCTGTTGGATGTAAAACCTGCAACTGACATTGCTAAAGTCATTGAAGCTGTCGGCAGCGTTTATGCCGAAGACCGAGTGATGTATATCGTTTACCGCCCCGAGCAAGCCTTGCGCGCGCGCGAAGTTGATCCCGACGCAGTGCTTGCCGTTCCCTTGGTAAGGCGGGAATTGTTTGAAAACTTCAAAAACGCAGACATCCTTAAGGAAAACATTATCGGGATGGCTCGCGTTTCCGGGGCTGATCAGGCACTGGTCAGCGACATCAAAAAAAGCGGTGTCCTGATCATGTCTGGCGCCTATGGCAACAAATCCTCCGCTGATGCTTTGTATTCCGGCCTACAGGATGCGCTACACTACCATGCATTGGTGGAACGAGGCGCTAGTCTTGTTGTTTCCAACCGCCCCTATAAAGCCGTCGAAGCTATGTCGGTTTATCCGGGTTATCGGAATAAACTGACAGCCTGCGGCGTGGACTAAATATTTGACAACCTATGCTGCAACCTTTGTTGGCCTGCTGCGTTCAATGAACAGACGCAATTTTTACGTATCGAATTTTCAGGCCAGAAATTGTTCAGACAACCAGACTCTGATGTTTTTGAGAACATCGGCGCCCAATCAAACAGGACGACTCAGAGCAATGTCCTTGGAGTGACAGCGCTGCTTGGCGGCGTATTTTTCTTCACAGGCGCTAATGCCCTTCTCACCACTCTCGTTGTCCTTAAAGCATCAGAAAATGGATTTTCGTCCGCGATAATCGGGCTTCTGACATCAAGTTATTTCGCAGGTTTCATTCTTGGATGCCAGTTCGGTGGAAACATCGTCGCGCGAGTCGGACACATTAGGACTTTTGCAGGCCTCGCCGGTTTAGCGACAATTTGCGCCACACTTTACCCTCTGGCTCCTTACGCGGCTATCTGGCTCGTTTTAAGATGCATCGGTGGTTTTGCTCACGCTATATTACAGATGACGATCGAAAGCTGGCTGACGACTTCGACGACCCATGAGCGTCGAGCCAGTATGATTTCGTTTTATCGGATAACCGACCTTTCTTCTGTCACGCTCATTCAGTTTGCGATCGTGTTTAAAGACATCAGCGCTTCATTTTTGTTTTCGGTCATCGCAATTCTGGTCTGCCTTTCCCTGCTTCCAGTGGTGTTCTCGAAGACAACTGGCCCAGCACCCATCTCCCGAGCGAAACCAGCAGTTTTAACACTTGCGCGAATTGCCCCAATGTCTGTGGCCAGCGCCTTTTCAATAGGCCTGGTAAGTTCTGGTTTTTGGGGTTTATCTCCCATTTACTTGTCCGCCAAAGGATTTGGTCCTGATGTTGTGGCGCTTTTCATTAGTGCGGTCATTACTGGCGGCGCCATATTTCAATGGCCAGTGGGCAAATTTTCCGATCATGTCGACAGAAGGCTGGTGATTATGGGCGCAGCGCTTGTTGGCGCAGTATCTTGCCTGTTTCTTCCGATAGTTTCTGGCAGTTTGTACGGAACTCTTACGCTGGGCCTGATATACGGGGGGGCCGCTTTGCCCATATATGCCCTCGCCGTATCCCACGCCAGCGACGCCAATGAATCAGATGAGTTCGTCTCGTTAGCGGGCGCAGTGCTTATGTGTTTCGGTGTCGGCGCTGTTTCAGGTCCGCTGATTTTTTCAATTGTTATGCAAGCAGCAGGCGAAAACGCCCTCTTTTTCAGCATATCATCCGTCCTTGTCCTACTTTTCGCATTCGGCATGTGGAGGCGAAGGGAAAAGGCAGCGCAAACTGCAGACATGAAAGAAGACTTCATCATTGTTACGCGATCGACGCCAGAAGTCTTCGAAATGGACCCAAGGTCCATTGTAGCTGAAAAGCAGCATCAGCCTTCGAGCGAAGCAGCTGAACAGAGCGTCGAAAAATTCCCCCAATGATAACTAACCAGCAACTTTCAACAGAAGGACATTCTTACTTTTATGAGACAGAATCTTGAAGATGACTTGAGTGGGTCCGCCATTCGGCCATACCACGCTGAAAACAGAACAAGTTTCCGACGGATAGCTGTGCTCGGCGCAGGCGCCTGGGGCACTGCGCTTGCTTTGGCCTTTGCCCGTACTGGTGCTGTTGTAAAACTATGGGGACGTAATCACGCCCATATGCATCGAGTCGCTAAGACAAGACGCAATGAAAAATACATTTCCGGCACATGCTTACCTCAAAACATTCGGCCTACTGGCGATATCAAGGCAGCCGTCTCATCTGCGGACGCTGTGTTTGTGGTCACTCCATCCAGTTCGATTAAAGAGATTTCGACGCTGATAAGAGAACATGTGCAAGAAGGCGCCCCAGTTGTATGTTGTTCGAAGGGGCTGGAGCCGGAAAGCAGCTCTCTTCTATGCACTTTCTTGCAGAAACAAATACCCCAATCTCCTGCAATGTTTCTCTCCGGACCAAGCTTTGCAAGCGAAGTTGCAGCTGGTGTGCCGACATGCGTGACAATCGCGGGCCATGCAAAACTGGCTGATGCGATTGCCAGAGACTTGTCTTCCCCATCAATGCAATTGGAATCGGAAGCCGATCTAATCGGCGCTCAAGTTGGCGGTCTTCTTAAGAATGTGATCGCTATTGCTTGTGGTGTGTCAGATGGGTTCAAAACTGGATCAAATACGCGCGCAGCTCTAATCTCAAAGGGCCTTCAGGAAGCAGGCATACTGGCCGAAAAATTGGGGGGGGCCGCAGTTACGCTTCTTGGCGTCTCGGGAGTGGGCGACTTTGCGCTGACTTGTACGGACCGACAGTCTCGCAACTATATGCTGGGTCTTTCGCTTGCAGATTCGAGCGTAGATCTTTCAAGTCGAACTTTTGAGGGTGCGGCAACAGTTAAAAACGCTTCCAACTTGTTCCGAAAATACCAGATCAAAGCGAACATATGTTTTGCTGTTGAGGATATGCTCGATGGCAAGATTGCCTCTCACGAACTAGTCCGCTGCGCGCTTTGGGAAACTCACCCCGCCCATGAGCAACAGGCCATAGCTTAGTTGGGAGATGTAAGCATGGTGAAGGAACTTAAGAACAAGCAACTACTTCTGGCGACTGATTTGGACGGTACTTTTCTTGGGGGGACGGACCAGCAGCGCGAAGCGCTATACACATATGTAGATGACAATCGAGACTGGCTCGGTCTGATCTTCGTGACAGGCCGGGATCTTGCCTTCATTGATACAATTACTGCCAATGATGTTCCGCGGCCAGACGCCATTATTGGTGACGTGGGAACAACGGTTGTGTCTGGAAGCGAGAATACTCCCGTTCAAGCTGTCGAAGATTGGATAGACAAGCGGTGGCCGGGCGCGGCGTTGGCAGACTCCCTACTTAGTAATGCCGCGCACCTGCGCAAGCAAACCGGCTACGGAGGACGGCGCGTCTCCTATTACTATGATGATCAAACAGCAGCTGAAATTTCGGCCCAAGCCATAATTGATCATGGGTACGACGTTATCATGTCGGATGGCGTCTATTTTGACGTCCTTCCTCGTGGTGTCCAAAAAGGTCCCACGCTGCAAAAAATGATTGAAGTCGTCGGATTGACCTCAGATCGCGTGGTTGTTGCGGGCGACACCATGAATGATCGTTCCATGTACGAAACCGGACTTGATGGCATAGTTGTCGCGAATGCGGAGAAACCTCTCCTGGACGCAATTGGCGGTTATCCAAATGTCTTTCTTTCCAAAGAAGAAGGGGCCGGCGGTGTCATGGAAGGTCTCAAACGGAAAGTCGAAACACTCATCGAAAAGGATTCAATCAATGCCTGAGGGAAGTGCTTCAGATCTCGTCATTCTATACCATCGCCAACCCTATGAAGAAGTGACTGAGAACGGTAAAACGGTCTTCAAGGAAAATGCCAGCCCAAACGGAATCGTTCCAACACTGAAAGGATTTTGCGCTCAAGCCGAAAACGGTAGCTGGGTTGCTTGGAAACAGGTTGCTCAACGTGAGCAAGCAAAGTTCAACCGTCGCGTCACGATAGATGATGAACATGGCTCCTACGATGTCGTGCGATTGCCGCTCACCGCTCAGCAGGTGAAATCATTTTATCATGTGACTTCCAAAGAAGCTCTCTGGCCGATTCTTCATTCCTTCCCCTGGCTGTTCAATTGCGAATCCGCTGATTGGTCTACATTTCAGGAAGTGAACCGGCTTTTTGCAGAAGCAGCATGCGAGCAAGTTAGTGAAAACGGTCTAATCTGGATTCATGACTACAATCTTTGGCTGGCGCCCCTTTATATTCGCCAACTGAAGCCGAATGTGAAAATCGCTTTTTTCCACCATACGCCTTTCCCATCAGCAGACGTGTTCAACATTTTGCCTTGGCGCGAAGAGATCATAGACAGCCTACTCCAGGCTGACCTGCTCGGTTTCCATATTCCGCGATACGCAGAAAATTTCTGCGGTGTCGCGCGCGCGTTAAGGGGCGTGGAGATGGGTAAACGTGTTGCGGTTAGCGAACAGATGGTGACATCCGGCATGGCTCTGTCAGAGCCGTCTGTAACACCGTATGTTAAACACAACGGCCGCAAGATTGTTATTGACGCCTCGCCAATCGGCACAAACCCTGAACTGATCAATGAATACCTGTCGCGGTTTGATGCGGGAGAACGAGTCGCCGAAATCAAAAACGAGATTGCAGATCAGCACCTTATTATCTCAGTCGGTCGCGTGGATTACACAAAAGGAGCCAAAGAGGTCTTAGAGTCCTTTGATCGTCTACTATCTCGCCGTCCAGACCTGCGCGGTAAAACCAAACTCATGATGGTATGCGCCGCTGCCGCCAAAGGCATGACTATCTACAAGAATGCTCAGCGCGAGATAGAGCGTCTAGTTGGTGCGATTAACGGGAAGTATGGCACACTTGGATGGACACCAATCATGTTGACCATGCGACCTATTCCGTTTGAAGAACTTGTCTCCTACTTCCGTGTTGCGGATACATGCTGGATTACTCCGGTGCGCGACGGATTGAACCTGGTCGCGAAGGAATACATTGCCGCAAAGAACGGCGGACCTGGCGCGCTGGTACTATCCGAATTTGCTGGGACCGCAGTAGAATTCCCTCAGGCCATTTTGACGAATCCATATTCTGCCGACAGCATGGACAATGCTATTGAACAGGCCGTCGACATGGATAAAACAGAACGCATCAAGCGCTCTAAAGAGCTTTTGAAAACTGTAAAAACCTGGGACATAAACAAGTGGTCTGATCACGTCACCACCTTGTTTGACAAGCTAAAAAAGCCTGATATCCGCGCTGTAAAATCGGATGCTGCTTAACAGTCATCAAGTGAACCACTCATGACTCATCTTGGTGCGCTCGACGTTACCTTAATCGCGCTCTACTTTGTGATTGTCTTCCTGATCGGATGGTGGGTCAGCCGCAGTATTAAGGGCGGTGAAGATCTCTTTTTGGCGGGCCGAACACTTGGTGCGGCGACTATCGGATTTTCTCTTTTCGCGTCAAACATCTCCAGCACCACACTCATTGGTGTGACAGGACAGGCGTATTCGACTGGCATATCTGTTGCGAATTACGAGTTAGTGGCCGGCATGTTGTTGGCTGTCATGGCGCTTACGACAATTCCCGTCTACCTACGGCTAAAAATAACCACCGTTCCAGAATACTTTGGCCGACGGTTTGGTCCAGTTGCACGCAAGTACTTCTCCGCACTGACCATCTTTCTGACAGTTTTTGTCGACATGGCCGCCAGCGTATATGCTGGCGTCGTCGTCTTACAGGCCTTTTTTCCGTCAGCTCCTTTTATACCTCTTTGCATCGGTCTGGCTGTGTTTGCTGGGCTCTATACGGCAGCCGGCGGATTACGCGCTGTTGTGTATACTGATGTGATGCAGGCAGTGATTTTACTTGTCGGTGCTGCTGCGATCGCTTTCTCCGTTTATGGAGAATTCGATTTCAACTGGGACAATGCGACACGTGATCTGCCTGAGGGTCATATGTCACTTATTCGTCCAGCAAATGATGGTGCGGTACCTTGGACAGGACTGGTCATTGGACTGCCAGTGTTGGGGTGGTTTTACTGGTCAATGAACCAGTATGTCGTTCAGAGAGTGTTGGCCGCTAGAAGCGAAGAATCGGCACGCAAAGGCGCGCTGTTGGCTGCCGGTTTAAAAGTGCTCCCGCTTTTTCTTCTAGCGATGCCTGGCGCATTTGCGTTCGCACTTCTTCCCGGACTTGAAAACAGCGATTTAGTGTTTCCCACGCTTATCGCAGAGTTCCTTCCAGCAGGCCTTAAGGGCTTGGTCATCGCCGGACTGATTGCAGCTATCATGTCGACAGTGGATTCCACGCTCAATTCGGCCTCCACGCTGGTGCTCTATGACTTTGCAGAGGTTGAGGAACGACATTGGACGCCCGAGAAGATCATGATGATCGGACGCTTCACCACGGCAGGGCTGATTATCATCGCTGCGCTATGGCCGGTCGTTATTCGAGAGTTTCCCGGTGTCTTTTCCTATATTCAGCAAGTGTTCGGATATGCCGTCCCACCGGTTGTCGCCGTTTTCTTAATGGGCATGTTCTGGCGAAAAATGACGGGCCGCGCTGCCATGACCGCTATGATCACCGGTCACGCTTTAGGTCTGAGTATCTTTTTATGGCGCGCCTTTCATGCCACCGCAGGTACTGACGATGGCCTCCCCCACTTTACTGTTGTAGCTGGTCTTACAGTCCCGTTTTGCGCTGCAATCGCTACGGCCGTGAGTTTATCCAGCTTAAGGTTTCAAGATCCAGCTTCCGCGTTGACATGCTCTTTAAGTGATTTTGGCTGGGGCAAAAATGCCAAGACCTTATCTGCGACCTTGGTATTGATCGCGTTAGTGGGCTTAACCCTGCTCTTCCGTTAACGCGTCAAGTTAGACAACCGTCGAGAGCCACCAAGCCGATAGAGGCGGTAGTTTTTCAGGCAATTCGGTTTCCGGAGCCCCCACTTGGAGCGACGACAAGATCGGCAATGCAGCGCCAATACCATCGGGCCAGTCTGCTGTTTGTGAGCTTAGATTGAAAATGCAAACGCAGCTTTCGCCCTCACTCTCCCTGCGCATCATCAACACGCCATCTGGCGCGTCGGCAAAAAACAGTCGGCCATGAAGAAGCGGCTCATGCTCTTTCCGCAGTTTTAAGGCCATGCGTGAAAACGCCAGATTCGAGTTTGGGTCCTGGTCCTGCTCTTCAACACACAGCTTTATTTGAGCGTCATCAACGGGCATCCACGTTTCAGTGCCTTCATCTGAAAATCCGGCGTTACGACCTACATTTACCCATGGCATTGGTGT
This sequence comes from uncultured Hyphomonadaceae bacterium, assembly GCA_964342355.1. Lineage (GTDB taxonomy): Bacteria > Pseudomonadota > Alphaproteobacteria > Caulobacterales > Hyphomonadaceae > Hirschia. The sequence continues at coordinate 168,786 of CAYFFG010000005.1, read as the reverse complement.
ACGTGCGCCGTCACGGCCAAGGGTCAAGGGCCAGTTAGCGATCGCTTCCGGGTCTTTCAGTTTTTCAAATGGGACATTCGCCTGTGGCAGGCCAAGCTCCTCTCCCTGATAAAGAAAGAGCGTTCCTTTTAGGGCGAGTAGCAGCATCAAGTAGACACGCGCCGCTTTTGACCGTTCTTCCTCCGTCGCCCAGCGAGAAACTGCTCGCGGAGCGTCGTGGTTTGAGAACGCCCAGGCAGGCCATCCCTGACTAGCCTCGCTGTCCCATTGCTCCAGAGAGTTACGCACGCGCTCAGAACTGATTTGCTCAGCATAAAGAAAATCAAAATTGTAGGCTGCGTTAAGGCGCGCATCACCGTGCGTAAAAGAACGCATTTCTTCAATTGCATCGGCACCGACAACTTCCGCCACGGTGAACCTGTCGGGATATTGGTTCAATTCATTGCGCAACTCTTCCAAAAAGAGCGGAATGTCGCGGTAAGATCGACTGAACATATGCAGCTGCATATCAAACGGTCGCGTCACAAATTCCATTTCAATGTTGGCCGGAGGATTGTCCCGCAATGAGGGATCATGCATGGCAAAGTTCAGCGCATCCAACCGGAAACCATCCGCTCCATGGCGCAACCAAAAGCGCGCAACCTCTAGAATCGCTTCACGCACCTCATCATTGTGCAGATTAAGGTCCGGTTGTTCTTTGAGAAAGTTGTGCAGATAATACTGTTTGCGGCGCGAATCCCACTCCCACGCAGGTCCTCCGAATACGGATTGCCAGTTCGACGGTGGGGAGCCATCTGGCTTAGCGTCAGCCCATACATACCAGTCGGATTTGGCGTTGTGTTGACCCTGACGGCTTTCAGTAAACCAAGGGTGCTGATCAGAGGTGTGAGAGTAAATCTGGTCTATGATAACTTTCAAACCCAAGGAATGAGATTTCTTCACCAGGGAGTCAAAATCCGCCATCGTTCCAAACTGTGGATCGACATCGGTGTAATTGGAAACGTCGTATCCAAAGTCGACCTGAGGAGACGGAAAGAATGGCGACAGCCAGATCGCGTCAACACCTAAACTGGCAATGTAATCAAGTTTGGAGGTTATGCCAGGAAGGTCACCGACGCCGTCGTTATTAGAGTCTTTGAAACTGCGGGGATAAACCTGATATATAACAGCGCCTCGCCACCATGCTTCAAAAGGTGAAGTCTGTTTCACATGGGAAGGCGTATCATAAGTGTCCATGCGGATAACTCTAGCGCTTGTGCTAACGGGAAAGCGTACGACTGACGGCATCTTTCCAGCCATCATATTTCTGCTGGCGCTTTTGTGTATCCATTTCAGGCTCAAAGCGGGTATCACGTCGCCAAAGCGCTGAAAACGCGTCCATATCGCCGTACACACCCGCCTTCATGCCTGCAAGCCATGCAACGCCAAGTGCTGTTGTTTCAAGAATTTCCGGACGGTCCACGGGCGCACCAAGAATGTCTGACAAGAATTGCATGGTCCAGTTAGAGGCGGTCATCCCTCCATCAACCCGCAAGACTGTTTCTGCGCTTTGCGGATAGTCCAGACGCATGGCTTCCAGAAGGTCGCGCGTCTGGTAGCCGACACTTTCAAGCGCCGCTCGAGCAATTTCAGCAGGACCCGTCGCACGCGTCAGACCAAACATTGCGCCGCGACAGTCGCTATCCCAATACGGGGCCCCTAGCCCTGTGAATGCCGGTACGAGATAAAGAGCATCCTGTGATTTTTCAGCTAACGCTTGGGTTTCACTCGCGTCGTTAATGATGCCTAATCCGTCTCGTAGCCACTGCACGACAGCGCCGGCAATAAAAATAGACCCTTCCAACGCATACGTCGGCCGTCCGTCAAACTGATATGCAATAGTCGTCAGGAGTTTGTTTTGACTGATAGGCGCTTTATCTCCGGTGTTAAGAACCGCAAAACATCCAGTCCCATAAGTGGACTTCAACATTCCAGGGCGAAAACATGCCTGGCCGATTGTTGCAGCTTGTTGATCTCCGGCGACCCCAAGTATGGGTATTGATCCCCCAAAAAGCTTTGTCTTGCCAAAGTCTGCAGCATTATCCAGCACCTCGGGCAACATAGCTTCAGGTATGTTGAATAACTTCAGCAGATCCTGATCCCAGCACCCTTCACGGATGTTATAAAGCATTGTCCGTGCTGCGTTTGTTGCATCAGTTACGTGTGATGCTTTGTCTGTCATTCGCCAGATCAAGAACGTGTCCACGGTGCCAAACAATAACTCTCCATTGTTTGCTCGCTGACGTGATAGGTCAATCTGGTTGAGTATCCAGGCAATTTTAGTCGCGGAGAAATAAGGGTCCAAGAGTAGACCAGTCTTCTCGATGATTTCCCTCTCAACGCCTTCTGCTTTAAATATTGCGCAATCCTGAGATGTGCGGCGGTCCTGCCAGACGATAGCCTTGTAGACGGGCTTTCCGGTCGCCCGCTCCCACACAATCGTTGTTTCACGCTGATTGGTAATGCCGATCGCGGCAGGGGCAGTATCCCCTATGGCCTTACGGGCAGTCTTAATGGTGGTGTTCCAGATATCTTCCGGGTCATGTTCCACCCACCCAGATTGAGGAAAATGCTGCGCAAACTCTTCCTGTCCCTGTCCGACGCACATCATATTTTGGTCAAACAAAAGCGCGCGTGAAGAGGTAGTGCCCTGATCAATGGAAAGTATCGTGCCTGTCATTTTCAGACCTTTGCATGATGTGTTTCTGACAGCGATCTTGCGCAACGGAAATTTACCCAGGCATCCACTTCAGCAGCTTGTTCCTTGGTGAGTCGCAGGCCCAATTTTGTGCGTCGCCAAAGGATATCATCGCCTGTCCTGGCCCATTCTTTGTCAACCAGCCATTCAAGTTCAGCTTCCGTCAGGGTCGCTCCAAACATTTTCCCAAGATCATCTTCAGACTGCGCTTCACCTAAAAGTTCGCGCGCATCCAGACCGTAAGCCTTGATCAACCGCTGCGCCCATCGATCATCCAAAAATGAATAGTCTGCTTTGAGCGTTTCAACTTCCGTCGCGACAGCATCCACTGGAAAATTACCGCCCGGCATGGCGGCGCCTGCAGTCCACGGGTCGCCCATGGCTGGAAAGTATGAAGAGAGTTTTTTCATCGCCTCTTCAGAGAGTTTTCGATAGGTGGTGATCTTGCCGCCAAACACATTGAGTAGTGGCGTCTGGGCGTCCCGGTCTTCAACTTTCAGCACATAGTCACGCGTGAGTTGTGACGCTGCAGACGCTCCATCATCGAAAAGCGGACGCACGCCTGAATACGTCCAGACTACGTCTTCTTTGGTGATCGGCTTGTCAAAGTACTCTGAAGCGGCATGACAAAGATAAGCGATTTCTTCATCCGTTATGTGAGCTGCGCCCGGGTCTCCATCATGATCAACATCCGTTGTGCCGATAAGTGTGAAATCAGTCTCATAGGGAATGGCGAATATAATACGACCATCAGACTGCTGGAATATATATGCGCGATCGTGATCGTACAGCTTAGACGTCACGATGTGGCTTCCGCGCACTAACCGTATGTTTGTAGAAGTGTTCTGGCCTAGCGACTGATTGAGCAAATCTTTGACCCATGGACCACCAGCATTGACGAGTCCTTTGGCCGTGATTTCAAAGTCCTGATCGGTGCTCAAATCTCTCAGCACGGCATGCCATAACTTCCCGTCCCGGCGCGCCGATAAGAGCTGGGTGCGCGTCCAAATGTCAGCGCCGTGCTCGTCTGCATCCCGCGCATTTAAGACAACTAGGCGCGCATCTTCCACCCAGCAGTCTGAATACTCAAACGCGCTCCTGTATTCGCCCTTCAACGGCGTGCCGACTTCATCTGTCAGTAAGTCCAGGCTCTTTGTCGGAGGGAGTATCTTGCGCCCGCCCAAATGATCGTAAATGAACAACCCCATGCGCAACAACCACTTAGGTCGCAACCCTGAATGATGTGGCAGTACGAACCGCAAAGGCCACGAAATGTGAGGCATGGCCTTTAAAAGTGTTTCACGCTCTTTTAATGCCTCGCGCACAAGACGAAACTCATGATGTTCCAGATAACGCAAACCGCCGTGGAATAGTTTCGTTGAAGCGGAGGATGTTGCTTGGGCCAAATCCCCTTTTTCACACAGCGCCACTTTCAATCCACGGCCAGCTGCGTCGCGTGCGATGCCACATCCATTTATACCACCGCCAATAATCAGAAGGTCGTAGATTTCATTTTTTGGAGGTTGCGCAGATGCCATGGTGTCCCTTATGATTTGGAATACGCTCCCAAAAGACGCTTGCAAAAGATCGCGCGTGTTTCCAGTCCTTAGCTCGATAAAATCGCATAAGACCAAAAAAACAGATGGCGCACAATATTTCAGCGCGCCATCTGGATTTGTAATTTTTTACTGACGGGATGGCAGCGCATCCAGCACTTTATCTTCGGCGTCGAAGAAGATTTCGTCCAATTCAGGTTCCAATTTCAAACGCATCGCAGACAGATTGTCTTCAGTGACTTGAGGCCACTCTGGCAAAGCATCTGTGTTTGGGTCGCCATTGCGGGCAAATGCAATCCAGGCGTCAGCAACAATGTCTGCTAGCGGCTGAGGTCCGACAGGGTCACCTACAAACGACTCTGATTTGGCAAGATTGTCGAAAACAAACGCCAGCTCCAAAGCGTGCGGTGATTTCAGCAACCCGTTTGCAATAGGCGTATTCCACTCAAAGTGATAGAGCCAGGCTGGCGCCACGCCGTCTTCCTGAGCCGCCTGGCGGGCTTTTGCTTCAACCTGCCTAACGGCGTTTTCGCCGTACCGACCATCACTGGCGATGGTATATAAAAGCTCATAGGGCTTTTCGTCTGGATAAATTTCTCGATACCCAGCGACAACCGCCTCCCAGTCTTCCTCAGGGAAGAACGCGCCAAGACGCTGCGCGATACCGTCATAGTCCATAGTGAAGATCGCGCGGTCAGCGATAAGCCAGAGCGATAACTCATCATCGTTTGAGCCGACCAACATCGGAACTGACTTTGAAGGCGCAGCTGGTTTGCCATCAAACGGATGCTCTAAGATATTCTTTCCATCCAGCACGGGACCAAAATTGATCATTCGGCCTGAAGTAAAATCTGGCGCTGTAAGCGCGTCCACAAATGCTTGTGTTGGCAAGTCTTTGAGCGCTTCAAGATTGTCAGGCTCTACTCCCAAAAGCTTGAGATAAGCTTTTGTGTCGTTTGTCGCAGCTTCAGGCGTTCGCACTTTCAAATGTGATCCTGATTGGACAATTGCACGGTCGATCAGGCCTTCTGCTTCTGGCATTGCAAGAAGTGTTGAGACCTTACGACCACCACCAGATTCCCCAAAAATAAGAACATTTTCAGGATCACCGCCAAAGTTGGCAATGTTATCGCGCACCCATTCAAGCGCCATGATCATGTCAAGGTTACCAACATTGCCACTGTCGGCGTATTCTTCCCCGCCCAGCTCAGCGAGATAAAGGTATCCCATAGCGTTAAGGCGGTGGTTGATGGAAACCACAACAACATCACCACGGTTTGCAAGGCGTACGCCGTCATAAACATTTGAGGAACCAGAGCCGGTGACAAAACCGCCCCCGTGGAGCCACACCATAACCGGGCGCTTCTCCCCATCCGCAGCCGGCGTCCAGACATTCAGCCCCAACATGTTTTCACTTTGCGCGGGCAATGGGTCAGGAACCCATGACTTAAACGCCGCCGTATCGCTGGATTCCACCTGTGGCGTTGTGTCAGCGAAGACTAGCGCATCACGTACGCCTTCCCAGCTTTCAGGCGGCAAAGCTCGCTTGAAGCGACGCTCACTGGTGTCACCGCCATATGGAATACCTTTAAAGACTGAGACCCCATCTTCGACAACACCACGCACTTTTCCGTAGGCCGTTTGCGCAACCGGGCTTTCGATCTTGGCGTCTTTTTGCGCGACCTCTACGACCTCGTCGACCGCAAGATTTGACGTTTGTTGTCCGTTGTGCGCGCACGCAGCCGCAAAAGCCGCCAACGCCACACCTGACATTTTCAAGACGCGCAGATAATTGTTTCTGTAAGATGTCATAACCGCTTCACTCCCCTTTATGGTCCCCGTCGTGTTCCGGGTGAATTTTTGGTGAGAATGAAACGGTCCTGCAGGCGGCGTCAAGCAAACCTTTTACGAGAAAGGCCTAATTTATTTCTCGCTGAGTTCGTCAAGAAAAATCACCCCGTCTTTCATCACAAAATCCACATCCTCCAACTCACGGATATTTTCCAACGGGTTTGCGCCCACAGCGATGATGTCGGCCTGCTTTCCGGCTTCAATTTTTCCGATTTTGTCAGACAGGCCGAAGAGTTCGGCATTACCTGCTGTAGAAGCATAGATCGCCTGCGCCGGCGTCATGCCCCATTCCACCATATAGGCGAACTGACGGGCGTTTGTTCCGTGCGGATAAACACCTGCGTCAGTCCCATAAGCCATGTTAGCGCCTGCCTTAACCGCCGCCTGAAACCGCTCGCGTTGCGCGCGTCCAACCTGGCGCTCCTTGTTGAGCGATTCCTCCAGAATGCCCACTTTCTCTCCTTCGGACAGGATGTAGTCTGAGACATAGACATCCATCGACAGGAAAGTGCCTTTCTTTTTGGCCGCTTTGATTGTTGCGTCATCAATCAGGCTTGAGTGCTCAACGGAATCAACACCGGCCTCAACTGCTGCTGCAATCCCATCTGTTCCATGCGCATGCACCGCCACTTTCAGGCCCAGCAAATGCGCTTCATCCACCAACGCTTTCATCTCTTCGAGAGTAAATTGCTGAGCGCCGATTTTCGTTCCCTTGGACAACACGCCGCCAGTACCGCAGAATTTGATGACATCAGCACCATACTTCACATTCTGGCGCACCTTCTGACGCACAGCCCAAGGACCATCAGCAACGCCTTCTGCTTTCTCATGAAATTCAAAAGGCAAAAGGTTTGAATCACAGTGTCCGCCCGTAATGCCAAGCGATGGCCCGGACACCAGCATGCGCGGCCCGGGGACGTCACCATCATTTATCGCATCGCGCAAAGCCACATCCGCATAAACCGGCGCGCCGACATTTCGAACGGTGGTGAAGCCAGCCATCAGTGTCTTTTTCGCATTGACGACGCCGTTAATTGTCGCCCGCTGAGAAGAGATCGCTAGGCGTCTATAACCATGCGCATCCGCATCCGATGTTAAATGTACGTGGCTGTCTGAGAGACCGGGAAGCAGATATGCCCCATTGAGCGCATACTTTGTTTCTTCGCCTGTCAGATCAAGTGCTTCGATCGCATCCACACCTACAATGGCGCCATCCTCGATGAGCACTGACTGCCCAGTGTTGAACCGTTCCTTGTCCACATCATAAACATAAGCATCCGTCAGAAGGACACGTTCAGCCTGCGCGAGCGGAGAAGCGCCAATGCATAAAAGAGTTGCAAACAAGGCTCGGGAAATCTTCATAACAACGTCCGGAATATGAGGGTTAAAGGCGAGGCCGGAAGTTTAACCGCGCAAAATCATATCTTGTCGAACGCCAATCATTCCGCATTTTGAAGAAGTGTCAAAGCGCCTGATTTTTCATCAGCTGACGAACATGTTCACTTTAAATTTCAAAACATCATACCGTCAGCTCTGATTTTTTCTCGACCTCGCAAGAATCTGCCTATAGGTTACTACACTAAAGGACACGCGGTGACTGTATGCCAAAGTAGCAAACAGCGCTCAGAGGGAGGAATTACATGATCGCACGGATCGCGAACTGGGCGTTTGCCGCGTTTTTGCTGTCGGTTGGCCTGTATCTTACTATTCGCGGCGCCCAGCTCATCACGCTCGGCGGCAGTTGGTATTACATGCTGGCTGGTCTTGGCGCATTGGGTGTTGCCGCCCTTGTGGCAGTTGAAGAACCGCTCTCAGCGAAATTGTATGCTGTAATTACGGCGCTCACGATACTCTGGGCGATACCGGAAGCAGGCTTTGATGTTCTGGCCCTCTTACCCAGGTTAGCCGCCTGGCTTGTTGTCGGTTTTTGGTTTTTCACCCCGTGGTATCGCGTTGCGATGGGCGGCGAAGTCAAAACAAAATGGCTGGGCTGGGCGACGTTGGCAGGTGTGACGCTGTTAGGCGTCAGCAGCCTCCCGGGATATAAGGTCGAGACGTTTGAGCGGGTCGCATCGACAGAAGCGCCAAAGAGCACCGAGTGGCGCCATTACGGCAATTCGCCTGAAGGCACGCGCTTTTCTCCTCTTACACAGATCACGCCTCAAAATGTCTCTGAACTAACGGAAGTCTGGCGTTTTCGAACCAATGTGCCTTACGAATTTAAGAACACGCCGCTTCAAGTCGACGGTAAGGTCTATGTCTGCGTATCTGGGAACATTGTCATCTCAGTCGACGCTAAATCCGGTGAGGAAGTCTGGCGATTTAATCCGGAGAACAAACTGACAGGATGGACCTGGGACGCTTTAAAGCGCGGAAACACATTTACGCGCGGCTGTCGTGGCGTGGCCTATCATGAAGCGGGCGACGATTTTGAGGGCCAAACCTGTAAAACACGCATTTTGACCGGCACAACAGATGCGCGTCTTTTTGCTGTAGACGCCAAAACAGGCGAGCGATGTAAAGACTTTGGCGAAAACGGCGAGATCAGCTTACGCCTGGGCCTTGGCCCTCACCTGCCATTTGCTTATTTCCACACATCTGTACCGTTGATTGCTGGCGATAATGCGGTCATCGGCGGGTGGGTGATGGATGCGCAAGAACTGGGTCTGCCATCAGGTGTTCTGCGCGCATTTAACGTGTTCACTGGCGAATTTTCCTGGGCCTGGGATATGGGTCGCCCCGGTGACAACACGCTGCCGCCAGAAGGTGAGACATTCACATTGGGCACGCCAAATGTCTGGTCCATGATGAGTTATGATCCGGAACTGGATCTCATATACGCACCAACGGGTAACGCGTCGCCGGATTATTACGGCGCGAAGCGTCGGGACATTGACGATGCTTTCAATGCGTCCGTTGTCGCGCTACGCGGATCTGATGGAAGCCTCGTCTGGTCTTACAAAACGGTCAATCACGATATTTGGGATTATGATGTGCCCTCCCAACCGACGTTGGTAAACATCACCAAGGACGGCGAACGCATTCCGGCGGTGGCGCAACCAACAAAACGCGGCGAGATTTTCTTGTTAGACCGCCGTAATGGAGAACCCATCTGGCCGGCAACGGACTGTCCGGATGGATCCGAGCCAACAGCGACTGGCGAATGTCCGGTTCCGCAAGAACCAGCAAAGGGCGAACGCACGGCTGCAACGCAACCCTTCTCGGGCCTGCCGCGGTTTAATGATCCGCGCTATGAAAAGGATATGTGGGGTTTAACGCCATTGGACCAGCTTTACTGCCGTATCGAATACAAAAAGATGCGCGATGATGGTCACTTCACACCGCCAATGCCTGGCGGCGGTGTCATGGGCAAACAAAAAACCTGGGGCGGGACTTTCCAGTATCCGGGCAATCAGGGTGGCTTTAACTGGCCGAGTATTTCGGTGGACGCTGACAATGGTCTTTTGGTGGCTCAGCCGATGCTGATGGGCAACCGGATCTATATGATGACCGCCGAAGAGCGTGGCGCGCGTCCTGGTCGCGCACCTCCCGGACCTGACAAAACCGGTCAAGGGCCTTGGGAAGCAGATGCGCCGCGTTATGGAGTCACCGGCCCGTTCGTATCAAAGTGGAAAATTCCGTTTACAGATATCGCATCAGACATGCCGTGCTTTGAACCGCCCTACGGACGGATTGCGCTCATTGATCTTAATACGAACAAACTGTTGTGGAGCCGCCCGATTGGCAATATGCGCGACCTTGGACCATTCGGTATCAAGCCCAACCTCCCCTTCATTGAAGTTGGCACGCCGATTTATGGCGCGACCACGACAACGCGAAGCGGGTTGATATTCCAGCAAGGCACAATCGATTCCACTTTCCGCGCGATTGATATCCAGAACGGCGAAACGCTCTGGTCGGCAGAACTGCCACAGACCGCCAATAACGCGCCGATCACGTATATGATCGACGGCAAGCAATATGTGGTTGTTGCTGTGCCGGATGATCCTGATGACGGAAGCGACCCGACACGTGGGGCGGAACTCATCGCCTTTGCCTTGCCGGGCTAGATTACATTTCCGGACCAACTTTCATCACCTTACCCAGAAACATGAGCAAAGATGTTTTGACGTCTTCATGGGTAAGGGTTGGCTCTTTTGCCGCGCGATCTAACGCCAATCCGGTCCGAAATGCGATGAATTTGCTGGCGGTAGTGGAGGGACTGTGAAGCTTGGCACCGGCAAGGTCGGCAATCTGACTCAAGGTTTCGGCGATCTGCTCATAATGATGTTTGTAGAGTTTTGAATAGTGTTCGCCAAATGTGTCGGAGCGAGCGGCAAATAGCGCAAACTCTACTGAAAGAAGGCACCAGTCCTGATCCTCTTCCTCCATCGCATAAAGATCGACAAAACTGTTAAGGGCTGTTTCGAAGCTCTCGCCTTTGATTGCGGCGCGTCCCCGTGCGATTTCGCCCGTTAGGTGCTGTTCAAGGAGCAGAAGAAAAGCAGCCTCCTTGGAATCAAAATTTGAGTAAAATGCGCCTTTAGAGAACCCGGCTGTTTCCGCAATGATGTCAACTGACGCACCGGAAAATCCATAGCGCGCGAAACATAATCTGCCTGAATCAAGCAGTTTTTCTCGTGTTTTGAGCCTCGCCTCTTCCCTTGTTAATCGCGCCATTTCTTCAACCTACACCAGTTATTCCGACTAATTCGAATACCATTGACTCTTCGCATACCTATCGGTATTTAAATACCTGTTGGTTTATTGGGAGGGAGAAAACTATGGATCGCACTTCACTTGGACAAACAGACATATCCATTCCGCGCATGGGACTTGGATGCATGGGGATGGCGTTTGCCTACGGCGATATTGATATCGACGCTTGCAAGGAAACACTCGAGAAGGCGTTGGAGATCGGTGTCAATTTCTGGGATACGTCTGATTTTTATGGCTTTGGTGAAAACGAACGTTTTCTAGGTGAGATGATGAAAGGCCGCCGTGACAATGTCGTGATCGCCACCAAATGCGGGATCGTTGTTCACAATCAAGATCCGCGCAACCAGTCCGCCAACACGCGCCCGGAGCACATCAAGTCAGCATGCGAGGCGTCGCTGAGACGCCTGAAAGTTGATGAAATAGACCTCTTTTATCTTCATCGACTGGATGGAGAGACCCCATTGGAAGATTCCATGGGCGCACTAGCGGATTTGTTTAATGACGGCAAAATTCGAGCTGCCGGACTATCTGAAGTCAGCGCCACCACGATCAAGGCGGCACACGCAACCTTCCCGGTAGCCGCGGTACAGAACGAATATTCTCTCATGTCGCGAGCGCCGGTTATAGAAGAAACGATCGACACCTGTCTGGAAATCGGCGCGTCCTTTGTCCCCTACTCTCCGATCTGCCGCGGCCTCCTGACCAATGCATTCAAATCACACGACGCATTTTCAGGCCTTGATTACCGCCGGATCCTTCCCAGATTTCAAGAGGACGCAATGAATGCGAACTTGCAGCTTATTGAAAAAGTCGCAGATATGGCAGCTGAAAAGGGAGTTAGCCCGGTCCAATTGTCATTAGCATGGGTATTATCACGCGCACCGAACATTGTTCCGATACCAGGAACGCGTAAAGCATACCGGCTTGAGGAAAACGCGGCAGCTACCAAGATACCGCTTACGCAAACGGAACGCGACATTCTCGCCAGTTTGATACCTCTTGATGCGATTCAGGGCGAACGTTACCCCGAATTTAACAATCTGGAACTTCGATAAACCAAACCGTGGGATTTTTGCCATGGTCACGGAAAAATTACTGCAAAACTGCACTAGATTTGACGAAACCTATTCTCAACTAGGTCTTTTTCATAGATAAGCTGCCCCTAAGGGAAGGCCCAGAAAGCAAGTACAAGCTCTCCAGTGGCAAAACCTCTATCTTTGTATCAGGGAGGATACATCTGTGAAAAAATCAATTCTTTTCGGGTCTTCGATCCTTATCTCTTCACTTATGAGCGGTCCTGTATTCGCTCAGGAAGCTGCGCCAGCAGCAGACGACGGCAAGCGTCTTGACACCGTCGTCATCACAGCGACCAAGCGTGAACAAACACTCCAAGAAGTGCCCGTTGCTGTGTCTGTTGTCGGCACCGAAGTTATCGAAAGCGCACAGATCACTGACATTATCGATCTTCAGTCTGTGGTTCCGTCCCTGCGTGTGTCGCAGCTCAACACAAGCGCGAACACCTCTTTCGTTATCCGTGGTTTCGGTAACGGTTCAAACGGTATCGGTATTGAGCCTTCTGTGGCTGTGTTCATCGACGGTGTTTACCGCACGCGTTCATCTGCAGCGATCGCTGACTTCCCAGGTCTTCAGCGCGTTGAGGTGCTGCGCGGTCCACAATCAACTCTGTTCGGTAAGAACGCATCTGCTGGTGTGATCAGCTTTGTCACCAAAGAGCCTGAGTTTGAATGGGGCGGCTCTCTTGAAGGTACGCTTGGCAACTTCAACCAGCGCATCGTTAAAGGCAGCATCACCGGACCGATTTCTGACAATGTGGCATTCAGCCTTTCCGGTAACTTCAACGAGCGCGACGGCTACGCAGACAACCTTGACGGCCAAGACCTTAACGACCGTGACCGTTATGCAATCCGCGGTCAGATCCTCGCAGAATTGTCTGACGAACTGTCTGTTCGTGTGATCGCAGACTATGATGAAATCGACGAAATCTGCTGTTACTCCCCAATTATTGCTCAAGGCCCTCTGACAGACGCCCTGTTCGCACTGGGTGGAAACACTCCAACAGAACAACCATTCAACTACGTGACTGCGCTTGACGTTGATCCAACCAACGAGATCTCCAATGGCGGTCTCTCTGTTCATGTTGATTATGACCTGGGTTGGGCTGACTTCACATCTATCACCTCTTACCGTGAGCAAGAGCGTGCTGACGATGGCGACGTTGACTTCACAAATGCACCTGCGCTTGACTCTAACGCGGGCGATTCAAAATTCGAGACATTCACTCAGGAATTCCGCCTCGCCGGATCTACTGAAAAACTCGACTGGTTGGTCGGCGCTTACTACTTCAACGAAGATCTGGTTTCGAACCAGTCCATCGTTAACGGTCCAATTTTCCGTGCTTACGCAAACATTCTGGGTGACGGCATTATCGATACTCTGGAAGCGGTTTTCGGCGAAGAACCAGGCACATACTACGCTCAAGGCAATGGTGCTTTTGAAACCTTCACTCAAGAAAACCAGAGCTACTCTCTCTTTGGTCAACTGGACTACCACTTCACAGATCGCTTAACAGCAACTGTTGGCCTGTCCTACACAGACGACGAGAAAACAGTAACAGCCGATGCAACCAACCTGGAGCCATTCTACCAGATCGACCTCAGCGCATCACCGTTCTCTGACGGTATTGGCGCAATCGTCTTTGCTGGCGCTTTCCAGGGTGCGACAGGTCTTGACCCAACTCCAGACAACTTCGCTCTTGTTGCTGGCGCAGACCCAGACGCTTTCGCTGCAATCCAGGCAGGCGCGGCAGCAGCTACACCTGGCACAATCGCTAGCCTGCAAGGCCTGCAGTTCCTTCAGAACTTCATCGACTTCCCGAACGCAGTTGAAAGCGGCGAGTCAAACGATGACGACGTCACTTACACTGCACGCTTGGCATACGATCTGACAGACACAGTCAACGTCTACGGTAGCTACGCAACGGGCTTCAAGGCCAGCTCCTGGAACTTGAGCCGTGACTCATCTCCTTTTGCAGCTGACTTCGCCGCACTTGACGCAGCTGGTCTGGCTGTTCCTAACTCACGTACAGGTACGCGTTTTGCTGGTCCGGAAAGCACAGAAGTTTTCGAAATCGGTCTGAAAGCTGAGTTCGACAACATCAACATCAACCTGGCGGTCTTTGACCAGTCGATCGAAGGCTTCCAGTCTTCAATCTTCCAGGGCTCCGGTTTCGTTCTTTCAAACGCAGGTGAGCAATCCACGCTGGGTCTGGAAATCGAAACAACTTACAAGCCAACGGATGCTCTGACGCTGTCATTTGCAGGTACATTCCTTGACCCAGAGTATGACGACTTCACCAATGCACCTGGTGTAGGCGGTACGTCAGTTGATCTTTCTGGTGAACAGCCGGCAGGTATCCACGAAGTGAGCATCTCTGCAGGCGCCCGTTACGACTTTACTCTGTCAAACGGCATGCTGGGCTTCATTCAAGGTGACTACCAGTACCAGGATGAAGTTCCGATTGTTGAGAACGTTCCTGCTGCCATCGCGTCTCGCGAAGTCAACACATTCAACGCCGCCGCCGGTCTCGACTTCGGTAATGGTCTGGATGTACGCGCTTGGATCCGTAACCTGAACGATGACAACTACCTGACAAGCGCATTCCCAACGACTGTGCAGCCAGGTTCGTTCTCTGGTTACCCGAACGCACCACGCACATACGGTATGACAGTACGTAAGACTTTCTAAGTTTTAGGTATTCATACCAATCCAACAAGCGCCGTCATTCTTTTGAATGGCGGCGTTTTTGTTACCCAACATGCGCCCGCTCAAACCGTCACAAATGACTGTCGCTTACGTAAGGTCCGTGTGAAAATCCGCGTACGCTTTGGAAGCTCACACGATTTTTTCCTTAACGCGAAGCTATTTTCTCGCTATGACCACCTCCAGTGGGAGCAACTCAGAGGGTATCATGCTGACAATTCGACACGCACTTTGTGCAATGGTTTCCGGCCTTGCGTTAGCAGGATGCGGAACCGGGCCAGCCACGGACACAACGGATGTCGCAGCTTCTGAGTCTGCAAATAACAATCGCACTATTATTCGTGACGACCTTGTCACAGCAGCTGACAACAACAGCGAATGGCTAAGTTATGGCCGCACATGGTCTGAGCAACGCTTCAGCCCGCTGGATGAAATTAACAAAGACACGGTCTCAAACCTTAAACTGGCCTGGTACGCTGACCTTGAAACCGCGCGGGGACAGGAAGCCACCCCGCTCGTTATCGACGGGAAGATCTACACGTCCACAGCATGGAGCCACGTCGTCGCTTTTGATGCTGTGACTGGCGAAGAAATCTGGTCATTCGACCCAGAAGTCCCCGGCTCTGCTGGTGTGAAAGCATGCTGTGACGCTGTGAACCGTGGGATCGCAGCATGGGGCGACAAACTGTTTGTCGGAACACTGGATGGGCGTCTTGTCGCGATCGACCGTGAGACTGGCGCAGAGGCCTGGAGCCAGGTGACGCTGGATCAAGAAGGTCCTTACACTATCACAGGTGCGCCGCGCGTTGTTGACGGCCTTGTCATTATCGGAAATGGCGGCGCCGACATGGGTAAGGTGCGCGGCTTCATCTCAGCATATGACGCCGAAACCGGCGAGCTGGCATGGCGTTTCCACACGGTGCCGGACAACCCCGAAAATGGCCCCCAGCCTGAATATCTGGAAAAAGCAGCTGAAACTTGGACGGGCGACTGGTGGGAGCTGGGCGGCGGCGGCACGGTTTGGGACTCCATGGCGTATGACCCGGACCTTGGCTTGCTCTATATTGGTGTTGGGAACGGATCACCCTGGAACCAGCAGTACCGCTCACCAGAAGGCGGCGATAACCTCTATCTTTCCTCCATCGTCGCTATCAAAGCAGACACCGGCGAATATGCTTGGCATTTCCAGACAACGCCTGGCGAGACCTGGGACTACACAGCCACGCAGCACATCATTCTTGCTGATCTGGAAATTGATGGCGAAACCCGCGAAGTGCTGATGCAAGCGCCTAAGAATGGTTTCTTCTATGTCATCGACCGCAAAACCGGCGAGTTCATCTCTGCCGACAACTACACAAAAGTGACCTGGGCTGTTGGTATCAATCCGGAAACAGGCCGACCAGTCGAAAATCCGGCTGCTCGCTATAAAACAAGCCCAATGCTGGTCTACCCGAGCGCTCTAGGTGGTCACAACTGGCACCCGATGGCGTTTAACCCGGAAACAGGTCTTGTTTACATTCCTGCACAGAACATTCCTCAGCCTTACTCCAGCCCGGAAGAATGGACACCCTCTTCATTGGGATGGAATAACGGTGTTGGTCGCTCAAAACCTCAGTCTGAAAAGGTTATCGAGGGTCAGAAAACGTATCAACGTCCACCATCAGACGTCGGTATTCACATTCCGACAGAAGAAGAAAAAGCTGCAATGCAACCTGTAAAAGACCGCAAGCTCGGTCCGGGTGCGTTGGTGGCTTGGGACCCGATCACACAAACTGAGCGTTGGCATGTGAACTACCCTTCCCTTTGGAACGGCGGCTTGCTGACCACAGGTGGCGGTCTGGTCTTCCAGGGCACAAAGGCTGGTGACTTTAAAGCATATGACGCTGAAACCGGTGATCAGCTCTGGTCTTACCCAATCCAGACTGGCGCCATTGCTGCGCCGATGACGTTTGAACAAGATGGCGAGCAATATGTTGCGTTATTGGCGGGTTGGGGCGGCGTTTATGGCTTGCTCGACGGGTCTGTCAAAAACCGCAGCCGCCTACTGGTTTTCAAACTGGATGGCGAAGCCGAATTACCGCCAGTTGATGACATCGAATTTGAACTGGCTCCACCGGAAGACAAGCCAGACCCAGAGCTGGTTGCGCTCGGCGCAAAATTCTACGGCGGCTATTGCGCAACCTGTCACACCGGCGGTGAAGTGGTGCCAGACTTGCGCTACTCCGGCGCGCTGGTGGACGAAGACATCTGGATGTCAATTGTCCGCGATGGCGTGCTTGAATCACGCGGCATGGTCTCGTTTTCTGAAGTCATGACGGATGAAGAATTGGCAGCGATCCGCCATTACATCATCTCTCGAGCACAGGCAGATGCGAAGACGACGTCGCTTCAATCCACCTTCGAATAGCTGACAAACACCGCTCCAAAACAAAAACGCGCAGAGCCACACCCGGCCCTGCGCGTTTCCATTTTCAAAGAGCGCAGCCTCTGGGAAAGTTGCGCTCTTGAACTTAAAAAAATCTTATTCGCTTGGTCCTTTGAAACCGTCGACGCGCCCCCAGTTACAAGGGATATTTGTGTCTTTGGCCGCTGAACAGTCAACAAGGTCGAAGTGCGCGTCCAGATCGATGATAAAACCAGTCGGGCTGTCCACAAAAGCGATGTAGTCCAGTCCGTGGTCAAGGCGTGCGATCTCGCCAGTCACTTCAAAACCAACCGCACGAAGTTCGTCATAATTTGGCAGGAAACTTGGGAATGTGCGATCACGCGTTAGTTCAAAGTCCAGTTCAACTGGCGCTGTTTTTCCGCGCAGTGTCAGGTCGCCATATAGCTTGCCTGATGTTGGGGTTAGCATGTCCACTTTTGTCGATACGAAGTCGATCTTTGGGTGCTTCTCAACATTGAGATAGTCAGCGTGACGCAAATGGTTGTCACGGCCGACATGGTTGGAATCGATAGACGCCGCATCAATCGAAAAAGTAATCTTGGATTTAGATGGGTCTTCTTCGTCGATTAGAAAAGTACCGTCAAAATCGTTGAAACGACCTACTGTGCGGCTAAGTCCCATGTGGTCAATTTCCCAACCAATGTGAGCGTGACCCTGGTCAAGCGTCCATTCTTTTGGCTCAGCCACAGCTACGCCAGACAGCAGGGTTGCGCCTAATAAAGCAGATACAAGCATATTCTTCATGGAATGCTCCTTTATGTGTTCCAATGTGGGGGATGAGTGGATGTGACACCGGGAAGCGCCGCCATGCGGGCGCGCCAATCTTTAAGGGCTGGTCTTGAGGAGACGATCTCGACCACTTCTTGCGGCGCTTTGTCTTTTGCAAGGAAAGCTGCGCGCTCAATCCAGCCAATTGTCGGATAAAGCCAGATGTCGGCCGCCATCGGCGCATCATCGCCGAGAAACGGCGCGCGCTCTAATCGCTGAGCTAAATCATCGAACTGGATTGATGTGTGGTCGATCGCGTGCGCTAGATCTTCTGCGCGTTCTAGTGTTTTGTCTCTCAGTAGAATTTGCGCAATGTCGGTGGTCACCGGTCGCAGATCGCCTTCCATCAACATCAAATCCTGCCAGACGCACGCGGCGTCCGCCGCTCTCTCTCCAAAGATCAGCCGCTCTGGAAACGCACGATCTAGCCAGCCAAGGATCGCAATGCTTTCCCGCACAGTGCTTTCGCCATACACAACTGTCGGCACTTGCCCTTTAGGATTGAGGTGGAGATATTCAGTTGTTTTGTTTTCGCCCTTGCCGTGATCCAAACGACGCGAGTCAAAATCTATCCCTTTGATCACCATCGCCAGCATCACACGCCACGCAGGCGGACTGCCGGATATCCAGTATAGTTCGGGCTTTGGCATATACAGCTCCTGTTCGAGAAGCCGCTTAAGCCCCCCATCTCTTTCGAAGCTGAAATTAGCCGTGGCATTATGTGCGAAAAACGTATCCGTTTTCACATGACCCGTGCAGAATTTGCATCAATAGGGTCCTGACAGATGCGCTATGCATGCTGATAAAGCGGGCGATACCGCTTAATTTGCCATCACCCCCCGTGTAGATCGTCGCACGCGATGACTTGTCATAAATCCTTGAAGACAACCATACAAAATTTGTGGGATAACTGCCGCGTCGCAGCAAACTAATTGCGCGAATTCTATTAGCGACATGCTGACGTGGGGCTTGCATGAGCATCCAAACCACTGACCTTGAAAGGGTCGCGCCATCTGGCGCTGACCTTCCTGTGCCTGCTGGCGGCGGTCTGCCTTCAGCCAGTCCTTCTCAAACAGGATTGACGAGCAAGGACGCCGCACTGCGTCTTGAGCATTTCGGACCGAACAAACTACCAGAACCCAAACCACCCGGACCAATTGCGATATTTGTACGCCAATTTCTGAGTCCGTTCATATACATCCTTCTGATCGCAGCAATCGTCTCGCTGGCGATCGGGCAAGTGCCAAATGCCATCTTCATTGCCGCAGTCTTGATTTTGAACGCTTTGATCGGCACGATTCAGGAGTTTTCAGCTCAAAGGTCAGCTCAAGCTCTGCGCGCCATGGTGAAAGGCGTCGCGCACGTTTTGCGTGATGGCGAGGTCAGTCAGATTGACACCTCGGAAATAGTTCCCGGTGACGTCGTGCTGGTTGCTTCCGGTGATAAAATACCGGCCGACATCACCCTGTTTGAAAGTCAGGATCTCACTGTCGATGAATCTATGCTGACGGGTGAGAGCCTTGCGGTTTTAAAGGACCACAAGGTAAGGCCTGCTGAGGACGCGCCTTTGGCCGAACGCGCAAACCAGCTTTTCGCCGGTGGGGTGGTGACACGTGGCCGGGGACGCGGGCGTGTTGATACAACAGGCCTTTCAACTGAGATCGGCTCCATAGCGAAGCGCATAACGGACAAACGGGTATCTGAGCCGCCATTATTGATCCGTGTTCGCCGTTTCACATACCAAGTTGCAGGCGTCATCATCCTCGCAATCGTGGCTTTAGCGGCGCTTATGTCTATCCGCGGGGATTACACAGCCGCCGAAATGCTGATGATGGGTATTGGATTGGCGGTGTCGACCATTCCAGAAGGTTTGCCCGCTGCGCTGACGGTCGGTCTCGCCATCGGTATGCAGCGCATGGCGCAAAAGAATGTGATCATTCGAAAACTGGTCGCTGTAGAAGCATTGGGATCCTGTACTTTTATCTGCTCGGACAAAACAGGCACGCTGACGGTCAACGAGCTAACGATCGATAAGGCCGTTCTGCCTTCCGGACGAACTTATGCGACGACAGGCGCCGGTATTGCGCCCGGGGAAGTGAAAGGTGAAGATCTAGAACGTCTCAAAGAACTGATCACAACTGGTGTGCTCGCAAACGAAAGTTACCTTGAATATGCAGGCGGAGACTGGGTGGCTGATGGTGACATCGTGGATGTCGCCTTTCTGGTTTTCGCTAAAAAGTTCGGTATGTCGCTTACTAAGGCGCGAGAAGAATATGAGCGTCGAAAGCTCATTCCATATGAATCTGAACGCGCCTTCAGCGCCAGCTACAACAATGTTGGCGATGATGTGGTGTTGTTTATAAAGGGCAGTCCTGAAAAGGTCTTGGACGCATCTTCACACATGCTTGTGGACCACGACGAACAACCCATTAACCGCTCGCTGATTGAATCCCAGTTCGAAGAACTAGCAAAGTCAGGCTATCGCGTGATTGCGCTTGCCCGCCGCAATGGCGTTAACGCGGACGAAGAAGCGCTGGAAGGTCTGACCTTCCTCGGCATGGTCGCGATGATTGACCCCGTCAGGCCCGAAGCAAAAGAAGCCGTTGAGAATTGTCGTCAGGGTGGCATCGCTGTGGCGATGGTCACGGGCGATCACCCTGCGACTGCGCGCTCGATTGGCGTCGACCTGGGATTATGCGAGCCGGACGATCAGGTCGTGACCGGCGTTATGCTGAAAGCAGCACAGGCAGAAGGTCATGCCGCCGTACGGGAGCTGGTCCTTCCCGCACGTATTTTTGCCAGGATCGAGCCAGCGCAAAAAGAACTTATCGTACAGACATTTGAAGAGGCGGATCATTTTGTGGCCGTGACAGGCGATGGCGTAAACGACGCTCCTGCCTTAAGACGCGCAAACGCAGGTGTCGCCATGGGCAAATCCGGTACCGATGTCGCCAAAGAGGCGGCTGATCTGATCATCACTGATGATAATTTTGCATCGATTGTTGCTGGCGTTGAGCAAGGTCGGATTGTCTATAACAACATCCGCAAAGTCATCGCGCTCTTAACCGCAACTGGTTTTTCCGCGCTTGTCCTGTTCTTCCTGTCGGTTGGCGCAGGTTTGCCTATGCCAATGTCTGCAATTCAGCTCTTATGGCTCAACCTTATCGCAAACGGTCTGCAAGATGTCGCTCTCGCTTTTGAGCCCAAGGAAGGTGATGAGCTCACCTACCCGCCGCGCGATCCCAAAGAGCCTATTTTTGAACGCCGGGTGATTGAACACGTCCTGGTGTCCGGGGCGACGATGGGCGTGCTTGCATTTGCGGTTTTCGCGGTCGCGATGAGTACAGGCATGGAGCATTTCTCAGCCCAGAACATCACTTTGATGATGATGGTGTTATTTGGATGCCTTCACGCATTGTCGAGCAGGTCTGAACACCGCTCTTTATTTGCAATGCCCTACACATCGAACAGAGTGCTGGCCATCGCAACACCTTTGGCGTTGTCACTTCACCTGATATCTATGCAAATCCCAGGGCTAAGACACGTCATAGGACTTGAGCCGATACCGTTTGAAACATTCGGCATGTTGCTGTCAGTCGCGCTTACATTCCTCTGCGTGGAAGAATTGCACAAACTGCACGTGCGTCATCAAGAACGAAAATCTGTGGCGAAAAGGGCCTGATCACCCCATGAACTTAGCAGGAAAAAAAGGGCTGGTTATAGGCGTCGCCAATCATGATTCGATCGCTGCGGGGTGCGCGAAGGCTTTCAGCGACAATGGCGCTAGCCTTGCTTTGACATATTACAATGACAAAGCGCTGCCTTACGTCCAGACGGTTTCGGACTCTGTCGGAGCCGAACTCTTACTACCGTTGAATGTGGATCACGATGATCAGCTGGACGCCGTTTTTACAGCCGTCAAAGACCAATGGGGCAAGCTGGATTTTCTTTTACATTCGATTGCTTACTGCCCAAAAGAAGATCTGCATGCGCAGGTCGTCGACGCCTCGCGTGACGGCTTCCTTCAAGCTATGGACACATCGTGTCACTCTTTCATTCGGATGGCGAAGCGCGCCGTGCCTTTGATGGAGGCTGGAGGCTGCCTTTTGACAGTCAGTTATTATGGCGCGGAAAAAGTCGTTGATAATTATAACATTATGGGACCGGTGAAGGCCGCACTGGAAGCTAGCGTTCGATATCTTGCGGCAGATCTTGGACCTCACGGCATACGCGTCAACGCTTTATCTCCAGGTCCCATGCGCACACGCGCCGCATCGGGGATTGCCCATTTTGACGACCTGATAAATGAAGCCGTAAGTCGTTCTCCTGAACGCACGCTGGTCACATTGGAAGACGTCGGCGCCTATGCAGCTTTTCTGGCCAGCGATTCAGCCAAACATGTGACAGGCAGCTTAGCCTATATTGATGCCGGTTATAACATCATGTCCTGAGAACGGACCCCTCCCCCAAAAAGCGCATTTAAAAGATACGGTCATGGACGACAATTTCCCTCTCCCACATTTCGGACCTATTCAAACGTCAGACGCATTAAAGGCGTTTGATCCGTCTCCATCTTTGCCGATTGCAATGCCCGAACATTTGGATTCGACTTTGAAAGCATTGGATGGTGCAATCTGGTCCGCAATGGCGCGATCAACGGGCGGCGCCTCTCCTCTAGCGCTAGCAACCGCAGCCTTTGACTGGATGTCGCACTCACTTGCGTCTCCCGGGCACACCACGCTGACAATCATGGAAACCATGCGCGCCTACAACAATGCGGTTGTGGAAGCATATAAAGGGCTTAAAGACACTGAAGGCAAACTTGCGCCCTCTACGCTCCATCTTGAAGCCTATAGTCGCCTTTACAGCCAAATGACGGATTGGTTCCACGGGTCAGTAAAAGCTCCACGCGGCGTTGCTAAAAGCCATGAGAAACTGATGTCGTTTGCTGTGCGCCAATACCTTGAGGCCTGGCATCCGGATAATTTCCTTTTCAGCAACGCGCATGCGCTGACTCAAACCCGTAGTGAGCGGGGCACCAACTTGGTGCGCGGATGGGTCAACGCTGTAGAATACGTATCCTCTGAAATTGAAAAACGCCTGATTGGTCGAAAGAACGACCCAATCCCGCAGGTTGGCGAGACCTTGGCCGTCACACCCGGCAAAGTTGTTTATCGAAACCACCTGTTTGAACTGATCCAATACGAACCCACGACTGAGGTTGTAAAATCAGAGCCGATACTGATCGTACCCGCTTGGATATTGAAATACTATATTCTGGATCTTAGCGCACACAATTCGATGGTCAGATACCTTGTCGAACAAGGATATACCGTTTTCATCATGTCATGGCGAAACCCTGACAAAAAAGACCAGGATCTGTCATTTGATGATTATCGCCGCCTTGGCGTCGACGCCGCGATCGAAGCTGTGCAATCCATTATACCGAATGAGCAGATCCACGGCGTAGGATACTGTCTGGGAGGAACACTTCTTTCCATCACCGCTTCAGGTCATGTTCACAAAAAGCGTGATCCATTTGCCAGCATCACACTGCTCGCCGCCCAAGTCGATTTCACCGAACCGGGCGAGCTTGAACTCTTCATAAACTCCAGCCAACTGTCTTTCCTTGATGCGAATATGCAGTCCAAAGGCTTCCTAGCCGGAGATCAGATGAGCGGCGCCTTCGCGCTCCTGCACTCGAGAGAGCTGATATGGCAACGTTTGCGAGAAACTTACCTGATGGGACGACGAAGTGAATCCATCGACCTCATGATCTGGAACTCGGACCTCACCCGCATGCCTTATAAAATGCATACGGAGTATCTGCAGCGCCTCTTCCTCTCAAATGATTTTGTTGAAGGGCGGATGTCTATCGACGGGCACCCGATCGCGCCTTCGGATATTCGCGCTCCGATTTTTGCGTTGGGGACGATTAAGGACCACGTCGCACCTTGGCGGTCTGTGTTTAAAATCCACCTTTTTGCTGATGCGGATGTAACATTTGCATTGACTAATGGCGGACATAACGCAGGCGTTGTCAGTCCCCCGGATCACCCGCGTCGCCATCACCAAATTTACACGCGACCCGACAAAGCTCCTTTTATTGATCCTGACACGTGGTTGGAAATCGCCGATCAGCGTGAAGGGTCATGGTGGCCAAGCTGGTCTGAATGGTTAGGAGCACGTTCCTCAAAAAGCGTCGCTGCGCGTAACGTCAAGCGTGCTGACACGGATTCCAATTTGATCCTCAGCTCAAAAGAACTGGAAGCTGCGCCAGGACGTTATGTTCGCCACGCATAATAGGTTAAGAATGTTCAGCATCGCCCAAATTGGAGCCTCCTGAAAATGAA
Source organism: uncultured Hyphomonadaceae bacterium (assembly GCA_964342355.1). GTDB lineage: Bacteria > Pseudomonadota > Alphaproteobacteria > Caulobacterales > Hyphomonadaceae > Hirschia. The sequence continues at coordinate 144,576 of CAYFFG010000005.1, read as the reverse complement.
CGCACCTGAAATGGTGGAGAACCTGACATTTTCCGAAATTAAAATCGGCGACATTGCCAGTCATTCACGCACCTTGACGAAAGAAAACATTCACCTTGCTGCCCTCTTGTCTGGCCATGGCGAGAATTTTCCTAGCGATGACAAGAGCGCAAGCGCCTTCAATCATCGTGACGGCTCTTATGGTCTCTGGCGAGAAGCCCTTGTCTCGTGTGTCTTTGCGACAGAACTTCCAGGTCCGGGAACGCAATTAATTTCCCAGTCGTTTAAATTTCACGGCGCAGTCAGGCTGGGCGATACAGTCACTGCCACAGTCACGGTTCGGGACAAAATAGAGGAAACTTTATCGGTCCTCTTTGAATGTGAGTGTGTTAATCAATCCGGAGAAGTCTTACTCACCGGCGAGGCCGAAGTTCGTGCGCTTGAAGAAAAAATTCGCCGTCCAGTAAGCGTGCTTCCGGATGTGCGCATCCAGGATCATGACGGCTTTAAGCAGATTATGGCGCAAGCCAGCGCCCGCCCCCCGGTCACAACAGCAATTGTTCATCCTTGCTCTAAAGCTGCGCTTCTCGCAGCAATCCAAGCAGCTGACGCCGGATTGATCAGCCCGATACTTGTCGGGCCAAGAATTAAAATTTTAGCGGCGGCCAGCGAAGCCGGTATTGATATATCTGCATTTCCAATCGTCCCGGCTGAGCATAGCCATGCCGCAGCCGAAAAGGCTGTTGAACTGGTAAAATCCGGGGAAGCACACTTGCTGATGAAAGGCTCGCTGCACACAGACGAACTAATGGGCGCTGTCGTTGCTAAGTGTGGACTACGGACAGAAAGACGTATTAGCCATGCTTACCTGATGGACGTGCCACAGTATGCAACTCCGTTGATCATAACAGACGCCGCCATCAACATCGCTCCAGATCTTCACGTGAAAGGAGACATCATTAGAAACGCCATTGACCTGGCGCATGTCATTGGAATCGAAGTCCCGAAGGTTGCCATTTTAGCGGCGGTTGAGACTGTAAACGCGGACATGCAATCCACGCTGGATGCAGCCGCATTGTGTAAAATGGCGGACAGAGGGCAGATTATCGGCGGCGTTCTGGACGGTCCTCTTGCTTTTGATAACGCTGTCAGCATCGTCGCAGCACGGCAAAAAGGCATTGTATCTCCTGTCGCCGGTCAGGCAGAAATTCTGATCGTACCCAACCTTGAAGCAGGAAACATGGTTGCCAAGCAGCTGACATTTTTAGGTGGGGCTGATGCGGCCGGGGTCGTACTGGGCGCACGCGTGCCAATTATCCTAACAAGCCGCGCTGACAGTCTTCGAACCCGCTTAGCCTCATGCGCAGTGGCTGTTCTGTTGGCGCAAGCAGACACAAAAGCAGCGCCTGGCTTGCCAGAAGCGACATCGTTATGAAATCGCTGCTCTGTCTGAATGCTGGGTCGTCCAGCATCAAATTCGCGGTCTACGACATCGAAGATGACGCGCGCGCCTTGCGTCAAACGCGCGGCAAAATAGAAAACATCGGAATAGCGCCTCACCTTGTCGCCCATTCATCAAATGGCGAACAATTGATAGATAAGACCTGGGATAATGAAGAAAACAAAGCACAAAGCCACGAAGATGTGCTTGGTTTTTTATTGGACTGGATTACGCGAAGCCTGAACGGACGAACCCTTTTGGCAATCGGTCATCGTGTGGTGCATGGTGGAACGCGTTTTTCACAACCTGAACAAGTGACTGGTGAGTTACTACACGAGCTGGACCAGCTGATCACGCTCGCCCCCTTGCATCAGCCGCACAATTTGTCCGCTATTCGCGCATGCCTGTCATTGCTGCCAGCTGTTCCTCAGGTTGTCAGCTTTGACACCGCGTTTCACTTCGATATGCCCGAGACAGCCACCCGTTTTGCCATTCCCTACTCTTTTCACGAAAAGGGAGTCAGACGGTATGGCTTTCATGGCCTGTCTTATGAATACATTTCCAAGCAATTGCGGAAAATTGATGCTGAGGCGGCTTCTGGCCGGACAATCGTTGCCCACCTTGGAAATGGCGCCAGCTTGTGTGGGATGCTGAATGGTAAGAGCATTGATACGACAATGGGATTTACTGCTCTGGATGGCCTGATGATGGGGACGCGTTGCGGTAATATAGATCCAGGCGTTGTCTTACATTTGCAAACAGCATTTGGCATGTCCGCCAAAGAAGTAGAGATCCTGCTCTATAAGAAATCCGGATTGCTAGGCGTGTCTGGCATATCAAGCGACATGCGTGCGCTCACCCAAAGTGACAAGGCCTCAGCGAAATCAGCTATTGATCTTTTCACCTGGCGCGCCGCCAGGGAAATTGGCGCTTTGACGTCTTCACTTGGCGGACTCGATAATCTGGTCTTCACCGCAGGTATTGGTGAAAATTCCGCCGAAGTGCGTGCAAAGATATGTGACAAGCTCAAATGGTTGGGCGTCGAAATCGATCACACAGCAAACGTGCGAAACGATTTGATGATATCAGACGCTAACAGCAAAATTTCGGTTCGGGTCATCCCAACCGATGAAGAACAAATGATTGCCGAACATACACTAGAAAAGCTCTCAAATTAATTGCTACCCAGTTCGACCACCGACAAAATCCTGGGTGCGTTTGTCCTGTGGATTTTCCAGTATGTCTTTTGCGGTATTAACCTCTGCCAGATCCCCTAAATGAAACACCGCTATGCGATCTGCAATTCGCTTCGCCTGCTGTAAGGAGTGCGTTACAATAACGATTGCATAATCATCGCGTAACTCGCGGATCAGCTGCTCAACTTTCTCGGTGGCAATCGGATCGAGCGCCGAACATGGCTCGTCCAACAACAATGCTTCCGGCTTGGTTGCGATGGCGCGCGCTATGCACAAACGTTGTTGTTGTCCGCCGGACAAGCCCATAGCTGAAGTGTGCAAACGATCCTTAACTTCTTCCCACAGTCCAGCTCTGACTAAACAGGCTTCCACCCAATCGGAAAGGTCAGATTTGGTACGTTTGAGTCCAAGCTTCTTTGGACCGTAAGAGACGTTATCAAAAATGCTTTTTGGAAACGGGTTTGGTTTTTGAAAGACCATTCCAACTTTGGCGCGTAGTTTTGGCGGGTCTACGCGCTTGTGATATATGTCCTCGCCATCAAGAGTAATCAGACCTTCAACGCGCGCGCCCGGTATGACGTCATTCATCCGATTAAACGCGCGCAGGATCGTAGATTTTCCACATCCCGATGGCCCCATAAATGCCGTGACTGATTTGTTCGGGATATCGAAAGAGACGCGCTTTATTGCCTCCGTGTCACCATAAAATACAGAGACATCGTGGCACTTAAACTTAAGGTCATCAGCTGTCATCGATCAGATTCCTTTGACTTTAAATTTTTGGCGTAACCAGACAGCCGTCAGATTCAGGGTGACAAGAAAGCCCAAAAGCACGAGCGCGGCGCCTGCTGTTTTTTCCACAAAAGCGCGTTCCGGACTTTCAGCCCACAGGTAGATCAACACAGGCAATGCGGATGACGGATCAAAAATGCTCATTGGCGGCGTGACAACAAAGGCGACCATACCGATCATCAAAAGAGGCGCAGTCTCACCCAACGCCTGCGCCAGCCCGATAATCACACCTGTCAAAATGCCTGGTGCGGATGCGGGTAAGACATGATCTGTCATGGCCTGAAACCGAGAAGCGCCAACAGCTAACGCGCCTTCGTAAATGGTCGAAGGCACCGCGCGAATAGCCGCCCTCGCTGCAATGATGACAGTGGGCAAAGTCATCAGGCCTAACACCAGTCCGCCAACAATCGGTGCGGAGCGCGGCATTCCGAAACCATTGATCAAAATAGCAAGCCCTAACAGCCCAAACACGATGGACGGAACCGCCGCCAGATTGTTGATATTGGCTTCAACGAAGTCAGCAATACGATTTTTGGGTGCAAACTCCTCAAGGAACACTGCCGTCGCCACCCCTGCCGGCACGGCAAGCACAAGCGCTACGCCTAGCGCCAAAAACGAACCCAATATGCCCGCGGCTACGCCGGCCAGCTCCGGCTCCGAACTATCTCCCCCTGTAAAAAAGCGCGTATTGAATGAGCGTTTAATGTCATTGGAAGCTCGCAAAGTGTTGATCCACTCAAGCTGTTGTGAGCTTAAACGCGAACGATCTGCGGCTGCATTGTTTTTCAAATACTGATCAACGTCGTCTGACATTAGCGCATCAAGACGAACAGTTGTGCCGATTAGCTCTGGTTGCTGAGTAACTCGCCGAACAAGCTCAAACTCTGCACCTGGCGAAATCAGAGCCTGCAGCTCTAAAATTGCAGTTCGTTCTTCAACTTCCGAAAAACGCTTGAGCAACGCATTCCGTATCACCCCCCTGTAATCCGCGGTTCGTAGCACAACAGGATTTTTGTCACCATCAGGATCAATAACTTCCGCATCCAGAAAGACATCCAAACGCACATTATGGTTCGTGAAGGCGCTGCTACCCAAAATGACAATCGCGCCAATAATCGCGATAAGAATCGTCGATGCGATTGTTACAGAAACAATACCCGCAATCTTGAACAATCGCTCGCCCAGCGCGCGTGCTCTGTCCCGACTGGAATGGACAAACAATGATGTCTGCACTTTATCAGTCATAGCGTGTCCGATATTTTTTAACGATCATCAGCGCCACCACATTGATCGCAAGCGTGGTCAAAAACAGCACCAAGCCAAGCGCGAAAGCCGATAGTGTTTTAGGGCTGTCAAACTCCTGATCTCCGGTTAGTAATGCGACAATCTGAACCGTAATCGTTGTGACGCGGTCCAAAGGGTCAGCTGTCAGGTTCGCACTACGACTTGCCGCCATGACCACTATCATTGTCTCTCCGATTGCTCGGCTGATCGCTAGCAAAAATGCTCCGACCAAACCCGGCGCTGCTGCCGGCAGGATAATGTTGATAATCGCTTCAGATTTTCGCGCGCCTACAGCGAGAGCGCCTTCTTCCAAACTTCGTGGGATGGAAGAAATCACATCATCAGCCAAAGACGACACGAATGGTATGATCATGACGCCCATAACCAACCCCGCCGCTAACGCGTTTTGGGCTGGCGGCCGATAATCGACTCCAAGTAGATCGGCAAACAGTTGGGCGCCGTCAGCAACAGCCGGGCCAACAACCAGAAGCGCAAAAAAGCCGTAAACAACCGTCGGCACGCCCGCCAGAAGCTCCAATATGGGCTTTACGACCGCGTGTACCCGTTCGCTTGCATATTCCGAAAGATATATCGCAGACATCACGCCAAGCGGAATCGCCGTCAGCATGGCGATTAATGTTACCATCAATGTGCCTGTTAATAATGGCACAGCCCCAAAAGCGCCTGTCGCCCCTACCTGATCGTCCCGGATTGCTGTTTGCGGACTCCATTGAAGCCCAAACAGAAAATCCATCACCGGCACTTTTGCAAAGAACCTGAAACTCTCAGCAACCAATGCGATAAAAATCGAAAAAGTGGTCACAACGGCCAAAAACGATACCGCCGCCATGATGATTTCAATGAAGTGCTCCACGCGATTGCGAGCGCGAAAGTCGGCAGATTTCTGTCTGAACGCCAGCCAAACTCCTATTCCTGACGCCAACAGAACAACTATGATGGTTAGAATCTCTGCAAGTCCCAACCAGTTTGCGGCTATCCAGACTGTGATTGCAGGCCCAGCCCCGATAAGGACCGCAAAATATCCATGATAAGAAGCAGGCGAGTGCAACTTTGATCCGGCGGCTTCAATCTTGAACGCCTGCGACTTGGCAAAGACGAATAGAAAGCCAACGCCCGCTAAGCATAGGAGCACTAACGCGACTGTCATGACGCGCCCTCTCCGTTAGTTTCCGCCTCGACGAGACTATTTGTTAGCGCCAGCGCCTGCCGTCGCACATCTTTACGTGCTTCCAACGGCATCGCAATCAGGCCCTTTTCCGCTAGATATCCAAACTCTCCAATCGCAGCTTCAGAAGCAAATTCATTGATGTATTCCTGGACATTGTGACGTGAGCGAGCATGGGTTGCGTCAACGTAGAAGAACAGCGACCTTGCCAAAGGATAACTTTGGTCAGCAATTGATCCAAAACTTGGCACAACTTCTCCCAGCGCCAGACCATCCACAAGGTCCTGATTTTGCTCATAAAAAGAGAACCCGAATATGCCAATTGCGTGGTCTGATTGACGGATAATCTGAATTATGGCGTTGTCGTTTTCACCCTCATCAATCCAACGGCCGTCTTCGCGAATTGCTCCTGCGCGCGCTTTGAAGGCATCCGGTTTGAGCGCCTTTAGAGATTTAAGCTCTGAAAGCGCTTCAGCACCGCCATGCATGCCAAGTTCAACGAAAGCGTCTCTTGTGCCAGACGTCGGCGGAGGGCCATGCACAAGAATTGGAATATCTGGCAAAGACGGATCTATCTCTGACCAGCGTGAATATGGGTTGGGAATGAAAAAACCTTCCGGACCAGGTATGTCACGCGCTAAACCCACGTAAAGTTGGCGCAAAGTCAGTGACTTCAAGGGGTTATCAGGCGCTGTCGCAACGACGATACCGTCATAGCCAAACTTGAACTCTTCAATGATCGTAATGCCGTTTTCAGAGCATAACTTCACTTCGCTTGATTTAATCTGCCTGGAAGCGTTGGAAATATCCGCCGCGCCCGGATGGCTGCAAAAGCGTTTAAATCCTGCCCCTGTGCCGGTCACCTCAATAATCGGAGCAGGAAGTCCTGATTTCACGGAAAAACGCTCTGCTACTGTTCTTGAAAACGGATAAACTGTTGAAGATCCTACAATTCTCACAACATTTCTCTCGCGATCAACGCATGAACTGGCCGCCAAAACAAAAAAACAAACAAAACTTGAAGTCAGTATACGGACCATTTTTACTTATTTTCCCATTACGTTCTTCGAGTTTAGATTCTCAATAACGGTACGTAAGCACAGTTTTACTACTTAATGTCTGCGACAGTTGGCCACCTCTACTGTCATCGAATTGTTACATTCCTTACAAATAATAGGGTTATTAAGCTGTGGCGACCGTCGCCAAAGTACAGCACTTCCAATTTCGGGGCATTGAATTCGAAGTGAAAATGAGTGGGGCATTTATGAAAAAATTTGTGAAAGAGCTGCTGATTGCGAGCTGCCTTGTCATGTTCAGCGCCAACGCTCTGGCTCAGGATGAGACTGGCTCAGAGGAAATTGCTGAAGCCGAATTACCAATTTGTCCCCCCACTTTGGACGACAACGGCGTTCAACTCACGGATGATGCTGGACAAGCCTTATATGATGATCAGATATCGGTTTTAGACGATGAGGGAGAGCCAGTTCTAACCGAGGACGGCGAACCCTTGATGCGCGCCTGTTCTGCGCCGCTACCTGCATGCCCCCCTCTGATTGATGAAAACAACGAACCCATTCTGGATGCGGCAGGGCATCCGGTTTACATGGAAAGTCTTCCAGTCTTGGATCAGAATGGCGACGCCGTTCTCGATGAAGACGGAAATGCCAAAGTTAAAGCTTGTGAAGCTCCGCTTCCGGATTGCCCGGCTCTGTTGGATGAAAACGGCGAGCCTCAACTCGATGCCGATGGCGCTGTAATCTACAAAGACACACTTCCGGTCGTAGATGAATTTGGCGAGCCAGTTCTGAACGATCAAGGCGAACCAGAGACACGCACCTGTACTGCGCCGGTCACGGACGATCCAGCTTCAGGTGCTGAAAGCGATGCGGCTGCTTCAGAACACAAGGGCATGTTCGCACCTATACAGCGCTTAATGGATGCTGGCGGTCCAATTATCACGGTCCTAATCCTTCTTGGACTGCTCACACTTGGTGTGTCACTCGTAAAGTTGGTTCAGTTTATTTGGCTCGGTGTCGGATTTTCCGGCTTCGTCTCTGATGTGGTCGCCAAACTCAGACAAGGCAAAGACCAGGAAACTTTACCTGAGCTTGACAAGCGACGTAGCCCTGTTGCCCGCGTAATGGGTGCGGCTGTGCGAGGCAAGCTAAACCCAAAGATGTCTGATGAACTGGTTCGAGAAGAAGTGACGCGCGTTGCTCAATCTCAATTGGATGGCCTTGAACGCGGACTGGCGCTCTTGAGTCTGATCGCCACTATTGCACCTCTGCTTGGTCTTTTAGGGACTGTCCTTGGGATGATCGAAGCTTTCCAACAAATGGAAACAGTTGGCGATCGTGTAGAACCGGCAGTTCTGGCGGGCGGTATTTGGGAGGCGCTGCTCACAACAGCGGCAGGCCTAACAGTCGCGATCCCGGCTGCCGTCTTCTTCACTTGGTTCCAGCGCTCTGTGGACGTTGAAGGCCAGCACATGGAGAACGCGGCCACTGAAGTCTTCACTGCACCGCTTTATGACGCTGTCCCCCCTTCAGACAAAGGAAAGACCTGATTGGTCGACCTTAAGGAGGCAATGTCATGAACTTTAGAAGACACCGCAAGAAGGTCGCTTTACTAAATGTCACACCGCTTATTGATGTGGTTTTCATTCTTCTTGTCTTCTTCATGTTGACGACAAACTTTGCGCGTTTCCGTCTCATCGGCGTTGAAGCGCCCGAAGACACAGAAGCTGTAAAAGATGCAGCCGCGGCAATTGTTGTGCTCATAAAATCTGATGGGACATATGAATATGACAACACCCCGGCTTCTCTTGATGACATTGCACGTGAAGTAACAGCGATTACTGAAACCGATCCGGGGCGTTCTTTCCTCATTCGACCTGAACGCGGAGTTGAGATGCAATCTGCATTAGATGTTTTCCAACTCACGCGAAAATCTGGCGGGTACGCGGTGTCCTTCTCTCGGCCAGTAGATGAGGAAAACGCGCTATGAAACTCGAACGCCCCAAACAGGCACGTGAACTCGTCAACATCACGCCGCTGATAGACGTCGTTTTTATCTTGCTCGTATTTTTTATGCTCGCCGGATCCATAGAGCCCAAGGATCCATTCTCTGTCTCACCTGCCCAGTCGACAGCTGAAATACGCGGGGACATCCAAGACTTTGTCATTCTCATCGACCAGGATGGCCGTGTCGCATTGGATGATCAGGTTCTTGATCGTGCAGATCTATCATCTGTTGTGATTGATGTGATGGCGAATAATCCCGGCGCTCTGATCCAACTGAAACCCGACGCAAAAGCTGATGCGGTGACTGTCATAGAGGTCATGGAAGATATCCGTGACGCTGGTGCGCAGTATCTCGTTTTGCTGACCGTCGGCCGCGGCGAAACGGAGGTCCCATCATGAGCTGGTCTAGCGCAATATGTGAACGCCCGCCAAACACACCCGACGTTAGGCATTGGACAATGGGTTTGTTGGTGTCCGCTGCCGGACTGTTCGTCACTCTTTATTTGATTGCGGAACAAACTGTACCGGTTCGCGTCATCGACGATGCTGAAGTCGAACAAGTCGTTGTATCTCTAGGCGCACCAGCGCAGCGGCTTGAACCTCCGCCTCCGGAGTTAATTCCGGATGACCCGCCTGATGACCCGCCACCACCTCCAGAGGTAAAAACAGAGCGCTCAGAAGAAGCGCCCCCGCCAGAGGCGCCGCCTGAACCTCGTTACTTCCCCCCCGTACAACAAACCAGCGGCCCATTGTCATCAGGTTTTTCCGGCCCTGTGGAAGCTCCGCCTCCTCCACCTGTGGAATTATCGAAAGTCTTTGTCGATATCTCCATGGCTGAATACATCAGTCACATGCGTTATCCCTATAACGCCCTACGCCACAACATTCAGGGAACAGGTCGCATCAAAATTGAGATCGACCGCAAAGGCAGAATCTTGAACTGGGTGCTCATTCAATCTACCGGCAGCGAAATTCTGGATGATGAAATTGAGCGTGTGGCAAGAAAAGTTACCAGAATAGACCCTCTTCCTGAGGAATATCCATTCCCGAAAGCTAAGCTGATAATTCCGTTTACTTTCGTCATGCAGTGACTACGAAAGATCGATAATTGCTTCGACGATATTGCCTTGGCCCTCGTACACTACACGAGAAAAAGACAGGTCGGTCGCGAGTTTGATACCGCGGCCACGGAAGCTATCCTCGCCTGCGACTGTGCCATTTTGTAGGGCTTCATAGTCAAAACCTTCGCCTTCGTCCTCAATCCTAAAGACGATCCTGTCTTCATAGCGACGGAAACCGACGGTGACTTCCCGGTCCTTATATTCTGGTAGCTCCAGGCGTCGATAAACTTCTGTGCGCCATTGGCCCTTTATGAGCAGATCCTGTTTCTCGTCAGCCGTAATGCCCAGGTTTCCGTGCTCAACCGCGTTGACCATCAATTCCTGCAGGCCAATGGCCACGATGGATGGCTCCGGACATGCCAAGGCTAACATAGTTGAGAGGTTGCGCGCCTGTTCCAACGTCGCGATCGAAAACACGCCGCGCCGGATAGCCCCGATAGCTGATTTACGCAGAGCGACCTCTGCACGCAGGTTCATGGTCTGCTCACGGACCGTGTTGGCCGCTTTGATCACAGACATAACTGTCTCAAGGTCTGCGTTGGCAGGCGCCATATAGCTGACATCGCTGCGCTTTTGCTGATCATCGCTCAGCAAAACCGTGTTGAGAAAATCAGCATCATTATCTCTTGCGACATCAAGCGCCTTGAGGTTGCTTTCATCGGCAACGATGAGCGCCACGGTACTTCCTTTAGGTAAGGTCGCACCGAAGTGAAGAAGGTCCGCCCACTCGGGATGCTCGGTCGAGATGAAGTCCAGAAGGCTGTCGGCGAGTGTCGAGCCTTCTTCCATTGCGATCCAGATGCAATCCTTTATGGGTTTTAGACGCCTGAAATTACGTTTGCGCTCCTTGGCTAAAACCTGCATTGAAATGATTGTGAGGTCATCTTCAAAGCGTGAGTTTTCGCTCAGCGACATAAACCGCAATAATGATTGCGGGAACGTCTCATCATCAGCTTTCAGTTTAGCGGCTGCGCACACATACCCGCCCAATTCTTCGAATGACAGCGTGGCGTCAGGATTGACGAAATCCTCGTAAAGCGCATCGCTATAAAGCACCAGTCTGTCATTGGGAGACAGGCTGACGGTGCGTGAATCAAAGTCGACTTCGCTTGAGCAGCCAAGAATTGGGCTTGTCGCTTCCAACCCCTCTATGGCTCCGGTCTGAGCGCGAATGATCATTGGTAAAGGCGTACCGGCATTCACATAGCAAAGCTTGCGGTTACGTCGGTTGAAGACACCATAAAACCCGGTCGCAAACTGGCCAACGGAGAGAACTGCATGCAGTTCTTTATTGAGTTGCTTCATCCATACCGACGGATTGAAACGGTTGTCCTTTAGAGACTCAACGAACAGCTGCAATCGGAAGGCGTTGATTGCGGACGTCACCCCGTGACCAGAAAAGTCGAACATCAACAGGCCGACAGAATCCTTGTCGATCGGCAGCACATGCCACCAGTCGCCGCCCAACAGGTTTGACGACTTGTAAAATGTTTCAATTGCAATGTGACGCGCTGATGCGATTGACGCCACTGTATCTTCTTTTTGCAGCAAATCGCCCTGCATAGCCTGCGCGGCGCGCATGTCCTGCGTCAGGCGCTGTTGTTCCCGGCGAAGCTTCGCCGTCATGTTACGCCGTTCGATAACACGCTGAGTTCTTAATAGAAACTCGTTTTCAGAGACTGGCGCGGTAATAATCTCTGAGACACCATACCGAAACGCACGCAGGCGCGTTTGCTTGTCGTCACGGCGCATCAGCGAAACAATCGGCGTGTCTGCATCGACTTTTGCCAGAACAGTTCTGCAAGCCGTTAGCTGGCTTTCCTTATCCCTGAACAGATTGAGCACAATAACGTCGGGATGAAGGTCATTGATAAGCTCTTCAGCTTCCTCTACCCCATAGGCTTCGGCGACGAAATACTGGCCGTCTGTCTCCAGCATATCTGTCAGTTCGCACCCGTCAAAATTCGGGTCGTTCAGAACAAGCACGCATGCGCCCTGAACATCTGTTTCAGGGATTTCATTCAGTACGGCGTTGCGCATTGCGCCACCTCCGGTGTGCAGAGTTTACGCGACTTTGACGAGTTGGTTCAGCTTGAAGAGTTCAGCAACTTTCTTCACGTGACCACTTAAACCTGTCACCGTCAGAACTTTGTTCTTCTTTTTTGCGCGGTCGTTTGCCAACAGTAGGAGTCCGACACCGGCAGAGTCGATAGCTGTCAGCTCGTAAACGTTGATCTCAACGGAAGAACACGTGTCCGCTTCGATTTCCTTGACGACGGATTTGAAATTCTCGTGGTCGTCAAAAGTCAGGACGTCTGAGATTTTTACCTTAAGAACGCCATTATGTAAGTCAGTCTTGTAGTTCATTTTTAAGTCACCTTCCTAAAAAAGTTCGATGTCGCCACCGTCATCCTCGACCGGCTCTTCGGATTCGATCCCAAGTAGCTTCTGTTCAAAGCGACGACGTACGTCAGAGAGTGTAATTGCGTTGACGATCTCACGCGCAAGATCGAGGCAACTCTTTTCATCCGCCATGAGATTTGGTGTCCGCAACATAAACTCAGAGAGCGTGTTGAGCGCACCAATTATGGCGTCTGTGCGTTGTTTCATGCGGTCCTGGAACTGCATGCTCATGACGACTTCGCGAATGTCGTCAGTGATTTGACGAGAGGTTTCTGCTGACCCGCCAATCGTGTCCTGAGCTGCCTGGTTCTTGTTGACCAGGCCATCGACTAGCAACTCAAGGCTCTTGCGCGCGTCAATCTGTGTTGAAAAGTCAAGCGCGCCGATACGGCTCAATTCCTGATACTCTTCGCGGATGGACGAAATCACTTCTTCAATGCTCTCAGTCACGGTTTTCGTACTGGAGAGCATACGCTGTGAAAGCGCGTCGATGCGTTTGGACACACTCAGCATTTCACCAGAGACCACCTGGAAGCCGCTAGCTGAATCACCCGCCCTCACCGCTTCAATCTGCGCATTGAGCGACAAAAGCCGTGTCTGGCGGTTGATGGCCTCCACTTCGTGAATACAGGAGTTCAGCTCTGTCATTTCGCTCAGGATTTCATCCAGAGAGTAGATCAGGCCAACACCCTGCTTAGAGAGCATCAAGAGGCGGTCCGACATTTCCTGGAGCGATTCCTCAAGAAACTTGGGGACCTGCAGAAGCTCAATTTCCTGACCTTCGTGGGTGATCGTACCCATCTGACCGAACATATCAGTCAGCCGGTCCATCTGGATTTCCGAGTTTTCACTTAGTTGGCGGAATAAATGAGATAATTTTTGCGCTTGTGTTTCCACATCGACAGTTGTTTCGCGCAGCACGTCATTGGCTGTGTCGATCGCAGACAGCACAAGTTGCGAAAACGGAGATTCCGCTTTCTTGACTGAAAGCTCGTCGCTAAAATTGTCAATCGCCTCGAAGGGCATGTCGCGCCTCTATCTCTTTAATTTGTCCCACAAGGGAAACGGCAGCCGTCAAATGCGAATTGCCTTTGATTGTTGACTGACTAAGTTAATAATTGACCCTAAAATCTTATCTTCTGGCAGTTGTTTTTCGACTGCGCCTATGTCGTATGCGGCCTTTGGCATGCCATAGACGATTGAGGTTGCTTCATCCTGGCCAATAGTTTTTGCACCAGCGTTACGCATCTCCAGCAAGCCATCTGCGCCGTCCTTTCCCATACCGGTTAAAATGACGCCGACAGCATTTTTGCCACAGGCTTTCGCGACAGATTTGAACAGCACATCAACTGATGGACAGTGACCACTGACAGGCTCGCCGTGATAGACTTTACAGACATAGTCTGCGCCAGAACGTTTGACTTCGAGATGGGCGTCGCCAGGCGCAATCCACACATCGCCGGGTCGAATGCGTTCGCCATCCACCGCCTCGCGGATTTTCATCGCGCAGGACCTGTCCAGGCGCTCCGCAAATTTAGCTGTGAAATTTGCCGGCATGTGTTGAGTGATCACCATGCCGGGCATGTTGGCCGGGCAGCCTTCCAGAATGCGGCCTAATGTTTCCACACCGCCGGTTGAGGCGCCGATTGCGACTATTTTTTCCGTGGTGGAGAAACCTTCCACCTTCAAAGGTCGTACCTTCTGTCCTGAATTTGCGCGACGCGTGACATTAGATTTTGCCGCAACACGGACCTTATTGATGATCTCCGCGCCTAAGCTTTCCATATTGGCAGCCACATCCAGCGCAGGTTTTCCAACCACATCAACCGCGCCCAGCTCAAGCGCCTGAAGCGTTATGTCCGCCCCCTTCTGCGTCAATGACGAAATCATCAGGACCGGCATCGGACGCAAAGACATAATCTTTTCCAAAAAGGACAGTCCGTCCATTTTGGGCATCTCAACATCAAGGGTGACCACATCCGGGTCGAGTTGTTTGATTTTCTGGCGAGCAATCATCGGGTCGGCGGCAACACCCACGACTTCAATATCGCTTGCTTCTTCCAGCAGTGATGGGATAATTTTGCGCATCAGGGCGCTGTCATCAACAACAAGAACTCTGATTTTCTTTGTCATTTATCCCTCCCTGCCTAAAATAGTTCAACATTGTTCGCTGGCGCTTTCTTCGGAGCCTTGCGACTGAGCGCACGTTCTGTCTCGACCACCGCCATGCCTGCGCGCGGATCCAGCATTTTGCGCCATGCGCGGCCTGTCAGCGGATCAAACAAGATGCGTCGGCCCTTGGTCCCACCAAGATCAAACACCACGGCGTCCAATTGTTCGGCTTCTGCATATTCCATTGCGAACTTGGCGTTCTGGTCGCCAATGCGGTTCAAACCCTGCGTGACATGACCGCCACCGAAGAATTTGCATTTCATGCGGTGCTTTTCGCCGCCAGCTTTCAAAATGGCGTTGATCAGATCGTCCATGGCGTGATTGCCATAGCGCAGCGCCAAACTGGCGCCTGACCACAAACCTTCATCGCTTTCTGGCAGCATGAAATGGTTCATCCCGCCCACCTGACGCACCGGGTCCCAAATACATGCGGCGACACACGACCCTAAAACCGTTGCAATCAGTTCTTTGGGCTTGGACGTCACATAGCGACCACCTGGCATCACCTTAACAATCCAGGCGTTTTTCTCTTTGTCGAAATAGCGCGAGGTGTCGTTTTCAGAGGCTTGACTGGAACGGGCAAGGTTCATGGCTTTGTCCTTTCCGGGTCAACGGCGTAAATCGTTCTTCCCACCAGTTTAAGGGCGCTTTCAGAGCTCAGAAGCGCTTCTGAGTGACCAAGGAAAAACCAGGCGTCAGGCTTCAGCGTGTCGCACAAACGACGCACAAGGCGCGCTTTGTCTTCCGCGTTGAAATAGATCACGACATTTCGACACATAATCATGTCAAACTGGCCTTTAACGGGCCAATTACCGTGTAAATTCAGCCTATTAAAAGAAATTCGGCTGCGTAATGGTTCAACAATACGGAAGTGATCAGGACCTGCTTTTTCCAGGTATTTGTTCTGGTAGGTCTTAGGGATGGAGTTTAGGACATCTGCGCCATACTGACCGATCTTGGCTGTGCGCAAGACCTGTGTGTCGATATCGGTTGCAAGAATTCTCCAGTCCCAACCATCGCCCAGGCCGTGCGCAATGGTCATCGCCAGACTATAAGGCTCTTCACCGCTGGAACTGGCCGTTGACCAGATCCGAAGCTTTTTATCGCCAGTCCGCGCCGCACGCTGTTTCCAATACGGAATCATCGTGTCGCGGATATAGTCAAAGTGGTGACCTTCACGGAAGAAGAATGTGTGATTGGTCGTCAGCGCATTGATGAACTCACCCAGTTCCTTTTCGCCCTCTGGTGACTCCATGAGAGACATGTAGGCGCCAAAGTCGGTCAGGCCTAAGCGCCGCAACCTTCGAGCGATACGCGCATAGACAAGTTCTTTTTTGTTTTCATCAACGATGATGCCGGCGTTGGCGTAGATCAGTTTTGAAATCGAGCGAAAGTCGCCATCTCGCATCCGAAATTCGCGCGCGCCGCCATCATCGTCTTTTTTTATCGAACGTTGCACATTTTACCCCATCAGGCGCGAGTTCTCTTAGAACTCGCTCCAGTCGTCACCATCGTCACTCAGGCTGTCAGCGAGCACAGTCTGCAAACCGCGCGCGCCACCACCGCCGCCAGCAGCGACTTGCTTAGGTGCGGCCGCTACTTCGTTGACTTCATAATCAAACGCTGGAGATGCTCCGCTGGTCTTAAAGAAGCTCAGGCGCTGACGTACGCGTCCGGCCTGATCTGTCATTGTCTTGGCCGCCGCAGCGTTTTCTTCCACAAGAGCGGAGTTTTGCTGGGTCATCTCATCCATTTGTGTGACGGCTGTGTTAATCTCTTCCGCACCAACCGCTTGTTCGCGGGACGCGGCGCTGATCTCTGCCACGATGTCAGCCACTTTCTTGATGGAGTCGACGATCTCATTGAGCGCTTCACCGGTTTCGTTGACCAGTTCCACACCGCCTTTCACCTGGCTGGTGGAGTCAACGATCAGGTCCTTAATGTCCTTTGCCGCCTGAGCAGAACGTTGCGCCAGTGAGCGAACTTCAGACGCAACCACCGCGAACCCGCGACCGGCATCACCTGCACGCGCCGCTTCCACAGCTGCGTTAAGCGCAAGCAAGTTGGTCTGGAATGCGATTTCGTCGATCACACCGATAATGTCTGAGATCCGGCGGGAAGATTCTTCAATCTTGCCCATGGAGTTCACTGCATTGTGGACGATCTCACCGCCATGGACAGCGGAGTCGCGCGCCGCCACTGCAAGCTGGCTGGCCTGTTGTGAATTGTCTGCGTTCTGTTTGATCGTAGACGCCATTTCCTGCATGGAAGAAGCTGTCTCTTCCAGGCTGGCCGCCTGACGTTCCGTACGTTGTGACAAGTCGTTGGCGCCCGTTGAGATCTCAACCGCACCAGCCGCCACTTCCTCAGCAGAACGTGTGACCGACGTGACCGTTTCCTGAAGTTTTGCCGCTGTTGCGTTCGCGTCATTCTTCAGTTGTCCGTAGACACCTTCAAAGTCCTGTTCGATCCGCTTGGAAAGATCACCCTGAGACAGAGCTGTCAGCATCATGCCGATCGCATCAAGGGATTCAGATACCGTGGACGCCAGCATGTTGATGTTGGTCGCAAGGTTTCTGTTGAAACCTTCTTTTCCTTCCAGGCTGAGCGTTTTTGAGAAATCGCCGGCCGCAACCGCCGCCACCACTTCCTGAATCTCGCCTTCAATGCGTTTTTCAGCTGTTTCGTCGCGCCATTCCACAACCGTTCCTGCGCGCTTGCCATCCTTGTTGAAGACTGGGTTGGCGATCAGGTGGAAGTGACGCGGACCAACCTTGATGTCTGTCTCATACGTCGTTGTCAGACGCTCTAACATGCTGCGCTGGTGCGCTGGGTTTTTGTGGAAGATGTCGATGTTACGACCGATCAAGTTGTTGCTGTCAAACTGTGGCAACTCTTTTTTCAGATCCGTTTCAGCGACGCGCATCATCTCAAGCTGAGACTTGTTCATATAAACAATATTGAAGTCAGCATCCGCAACCATGACGTTGGTTGTGGTTGTGTCGAGCGCAGAACGAATACGAGAGTTCTCGTTCTCGTTTTTAACACGCTCTTCTTCCAGAGCTTCTTTCTGCGTGACGTCTTCCCACTCCACGATCGTGCCAGTGCGCGCACCTACGTCGTCGAAAACAGGGTTAGCGATGAGGTTGAAGCTACGCGGACCCACTTTAATGTTGGTCTCGTAAGTTGATGTCAGACGCTCCAGCATAGCACGCTGGTGCGCTGGGTTTTTGTGGAACACATCAATGTTGCGACCTATCAGATTGTCCGCACTAAAGTCTTTTAGTTCTTTTTTAAGGTCAGCTTCCGCGTCGCGCATCATCTCGAGTTGCGAGTCATTGAGGTAGACAATGTTAAAGTTGGCGTCCGCCACCATGATATTTGTTGATGTACTGTCCAGCGCGGCACGAATGCGGGAGTTTTCCTTCATCCGGTCGCTGTTAGAAAGGTCGGACGCATATTTGACGACTTTATATGGATTGCCGTTTGAATCAAAAATGGGGTTGTATGAAGCTTGCAGCGTTAACTTACGTCCGTTTGCCGCAATGCGCTCAAACTCGCCGCTTGCGTACTCACCACGACTGAATTGCTCCCAGAACTCAACATACTCAGGTGATCGTGCATATTCTGGGAGAGCAAACATTGAGTGATGCTTGCCTTTGATTTGCTCAAGTGAGTATCCCATTGTTTTGCAGAAATTTTCGTTTGCTGTCAGGATGTTACCCTTCAAGTCAAACTCGATCACAGCTTGAGCGCGATGAATGGCGTTGATTTGCGCCTCCTGGAAATTGGAGATCGCATTGGCTTCTGTGATGTCGATCCATTCCAGGACGGTGCCAATCCGCTTGCCATTTTCTTCAGTGACCTGAGACGCGACGACGTCGAAAACCCGCTCACCTGCTGTGACGCGAAGGGTTTTAGGCTCAAGCAGAGATTGTAATTGAACCGAATTAAATCCATCAAGTTCATTGAACATTTCAATGCTTGCGCCTTCCAGCGCACTTGCATTGAAGTGAGGCAGGACAGCGATGAAATCCGCTTCAATTTTCTTGAAGTGCCGCTCCAGCGACGGATTAACAGACGTAATCTTGCCCTTGTCGTCAAAGATCATGATGTTCGTGCTGGTTGCGTCCAGAGCGGACTTGGTTTCAGCAGAACTTCGCGCCATGGATGACGTCACCACAAAAGCGCCTGCAGAAGCGATCAGCAATGTCAAAGCGCTTGACCCAAAAAGAGTCCAGTACAGTTTATTGATTGGCGCATCGACCTCGGACCGAGCCTGCGTGGTGACAACTGCCCATGAGGCGCCATTGAACTTAAGTAAATCAGTTGCAACGACAGTGTCTTCACCCAGATAGTCTGATTTCCAGGAGAAAAGCCCTTCGCCTTTGAAGGTATCTCTCACGATATCCAGATTAACGCGTGTCGAGAGAATGTCGTTGATTTCTGTTTTGTCGCTGTCGTTGCGCAACAAACCATCCTGGCCAACAATGATCGTTTCGCCTGTGGCGCCAAGACCCTCTTTGCTGGCCATGATCGCATTGATGTTATCAATAGGCATCTGAAAGACCAGAACACCGACTTTGACCCCATCACGCACAAGCGGAGTTGAAATGAAGCTGGCAGGCGCATCATAACTTGGCGCATATGGCTTGAAGTCGAAAAAGCTGATGCTTTGATCCGCACCATTCAGCGCAGAACGGTATGCTTTTCCCAAGTCCGTGTCAGACCATTGTCCGCCGCCTGAAGAAAAATTCGTCGCAAAGTCTTCTTCTTTGAAAACCGTGTAGACAAGATCACCCTGCGTGTTGAACAGGAAGATGTCGTAATATCCATTCTGTTCGAGGTGAGCACGAAAATATGGGTGATGAGCAGCGTGTACAGCGTCATAATCCGTACCGTTGTCAGCGGATGTCAGCTTGTGCTTTTCCCCTAACGGATTTGGGTTTTCGTTGATGTAAGCGCGCTTCAAGTCAGACGTTGGTCTCGCCAATTCGCGGAATGCCGCGTCAAACTCAGCAACTGCGTTTGACACTTCAGGGCTTTTGGAAAGCGACAACAAGTCTTTTTCAATCGTGCGCATGTATTGGCTGAGCGCGTCTTTGCGTTGAGACGTGATCGTCTCAAGCGAATCCTTGGTTGCGTCTTTCAACGCGCCAGATGATGGAAACACGCCAGACACACCGACTGCCACCGCAGCAAGACCAGTGAATGAAACGGCGACTGCTGGCAATTTGTATCGAGTTGGAAGTTTAGCCCACATGTCATTAACTCCGGGAATCAGCATCAATTTTGTTGGTTTCGGGGACGGCCGTGTTGAGTTCCACAACCGAGCTGTTTAGGACTTTGGACAAATCCAGCATGGCCACCATTTGCTCTGTCTTGGTGACAAAGCCCTTGAAGACGTCGGTATCAACGCCACCGTGTGAGTCTGGAACGGGTTTAACCTCGTCATCAGTCACATTGAGGATGTCGGACACTGCGTCCGCCACCAGTCCGACTTGCCGTGCGCCTATCGCTACAATCACGATGACATGGCGGTCAGTCGGTTCGGTCAGGCCCTCTCCCAACCGGCATTTCAAATCTATGATCGGCAAGACTGCGCCACGCAGATTTAAAACGCCTCGAACATAATCCGGCTGGTTCGGAAGGTTGGTTACCTCCGTCCAGCCTTTGATTTCACGCACCGACATAATGTCGACAGCGTAAGAAGAATTACCGGCAATGAAGCTGACATATTGCCGTGTGTGAGCAGATGAGTTGTCAGCTTTTTCATCTGGCTCAACCAGCAGGGCGACGTCTGATTCAGGCATCATTCATCTCCAATAGCGATGTCCAACGGAGGCTGTTTGGCGCCGCTTGGCGACCGGTTGCTTTCAGCCAGTCCGTCTATGTCAAGGATGAGACGTACGCGCCCGTCGCCCAGGATCGCTGTGCCAGCGACGCCTTTGATAGCGTGGAAATTTGTCTCAAGGCTCTTGATGACCACTTGTTGTTGTCCAAGCATCTCATCAACAATAATACCCACCTGGCGACCGACTTCGTTTTCGACGATCACCACTAGTTTTCTTAATGGCTCAGGCTGGCCGTTGCGCGACAGATTAAGCGTTTTTGTCAAATCAATCAGGCGGATAGCTTCTCCGCGTAGCGACACGACTGACCCGCCATCTGGCATTTTGCGAATAGATTGAGGTTCCGGGCAGACTGTCTCCAGGATGGAAGACAGCGGAATGACGAATTTTTCCTGCGCCACGCCGACTAACATTCCGTCCAGAACAGCAAGTGTCAGCGGCAGAGCCAGCGTGATGCAGGAGCCTTTGCCCATTTCAGAGTCAACAGTGACGCGGCCGCCGAGTTTCTGGATATTCCGACGCACCACATCCATCCCGACACCACGGCCGGAGACATCGCTGACCGCACTGGCGGTTGAAAATCCTGGCTGGAAAATCAGCGCTTCAATTTCTTCTTTCGTGAGATTGTCGTCTTCAGAGACGATACCGCGTTCAATCGCGCGCTTGAGTACTTTCTCAGTATTGAGGCCACGACCATCGTCTGCGACCTTGATCAGGATGCGCCCATTGCGCTGTTCGGCGGAAAGCGTCACCACGCCTTCGGTCGGCTTGCCTGCGCTTTCGCGTTCGTCGGGTGTCTCCAGACCATGATCAAGACAGTTGCGGATCATGTGTGTGAGCGGGTCTGACAATTCCTCGATGATGGTTTTATCAACTTCTGTCAGCTCGCCATCAAGCTCCAAACGCACTGATTTATCTAGTTTTTTCGCAAGGTCGCGCACAATGCGTGGGAACCGCGAAAACAACGTTTTAATGGGCTGCATGCGGATGGCCATCACGCCTTCCTGCAGCTCACGTGTGCGCATGGTCAGGTCTTCAAGCGCCTGAAGCTGATTGACGTTTTGCAGGCCAATCTGTTCGCTTAATCCTTCAAGCGCCATGGCTTGGGCAATAACAAGTTCGCCGACCATATCCACCAAGCGGTCCACACGGTCCAGATCGACCCGGATAGATCCCATGCTCTTGGCTGGCGCGCCCCCGGATGTGTTGGACGTGTTTGACGCATTTGGTTTAGTCGTTTCCGATGCGAGCGTTGCGGTTGTTTGCTCGCTGACATCCACCGCTGCGCCTTCTTCAATGTCAGCTGTAAAGGTCGATGCCTCGGGTTGGCCAAAAGGCGTGATCGAAAGCTCGCAATCACCTTCGACAAATTCGAAAATCTCTTCGATATCTCCGATACTGTCGCAACCACGCAGAACCAGCGTCCAGGTAATGAAGCCATCAAGCGGATTGATGTTCGCCAACGGAGGCATCTCATCAATCTTGATGTCGCACTCCAACTCACCCAGTTCCTTTAGCGCAGCTATAAGGAGCTGAGGCTCGTTGGCCGTCTCATACATTGCCCGCAATGGACGAAAGGTGATTTTAAAGTCTGAAACAGCTAGCTCGCCTTCTGTTTCAGGCGATCCGGCATCTGACTCAGCAGCGGTTTCAACGGGCTCAGCCCCGCCGCGCGACATAACTTCCAGAGCGCTCAGAACTTCGTCTTCCACGCCTGCGTCTGCTTCTTCGCCCGCCCGCGCACGTTCGACCAAAACATGCAGAACATCACCGGCCTGAACAATCAGGTCCGGATCATCAGCCTGCAGGGTCAGCTCGCCAGAGCGCAGCTGATCCATCACATTTTCAAGCTTGTGCGCATAATTGACCAGGCGGTCGAGTTTGAATGCGCCAGCGCCAGCCTTGATGGAATGCACAGACCTGAACATGTCGTTCAACTCGTCCAGATCATCCATACCTGGCGTTAGTCGGGATGCGACCTCTTCGAACTTCTGTAGAAGCTCGTCGCATTCCTCAAAAAATGTCTGACGAAACTGTTCGAAATCGTTCACAGGGAAACCCTCGTCGCGTTAGCGGCAAACCCGGCGCACCACGCCAAGAAGTTGATCCGGGTCAAAAGGCTTCACGATCCAACCTGTGGCGCCAGCCGCCTTACCCGCAGCCTTTTTGTTGGCGTCCGCTTCTGTCGTGAGGATCAGGATTGGCGTTGCTTTAAACGCTCCGTTCTGTCGCAGTTTCTGCGTCAGCGTGATGCCATCCATACGCGGCATGTTCACATCGGAAATCACAAGGTCGTAGGCGCCAGACGTACTCTTATCCAAAGCGCCCATACCATCTTCAGCTTCAGTGACATCAAAACCCTCTTTCTTGAGAGTAAAAGTCACCATGTCCCGCATAGTCTTAGAGTCATCAACGACGAGTGCGCGTTTAGACATTACTGTGTGCTCCAGCTATTTACTTCTTGAGTTAACCCCAAAAGCGACACTGCTTCTGAGAAAGCGCCGCTTTCCCCCTTTAGGAAAAACTGCCGACCCCGCCGGGCCTGGTCACGCGCAGCACACATGAGAAGTTGAATGGCTGGCGTATCGATAAGCGTGACGCCGGACACATCGACAGTCATGTCGGCGTCGGACGCGGCTGCGTCTGTTAAACTTGCGTGTAAGGATTCAATGTCTGCGCTGGAAATACGAGATCCCAGAACAACTTCGGACGCTGCAGTAGTAACTTCAGCTTCATCAGTCATTACGTCCGCTCCCCTGTACCGCGCATGTAAATCTTGGTTAACAGAACTTATATTTTTCTGACTGATTACTCGAAAATCTCACTTAGAAGATGAATTTTATCTAAAAGAATTAAGACTTCAGCCCGTTTCGGAAAGAAACTGCACTCAAATTTATAACAGTGGATTAACGAGGATAACGCCCGTTGCATTTTTCTTGTTTTTAGCAAATTAAAAACGAGCAGCAGGCCATTAACCAATTCGTCCGCTCTGGTTGTGGAGCTAGCGCCACTTGTCGTTGCTGCGAGATTGTCGTCACAGCACAATTCATCGCCGAACATTTTGCCAAAAATCCATGATTTATTAAGGCAAAGCCGTATTAGATTTGCAGAGAAAGCAATTTGCGCTAGTCAATAATAGAACGCCATTCCGGCGCTTTTTATTGAGCGCATCCAAGTTAACACAGAAGGCAAAACCAACATGCTGGCTGTAATTCAGGTCTTTTTGGCCATTCTCGGCTTATTCAAGCTCATCCTGATCATTACAGCTGTTATGAGTTGGTTGATTGCCTTTGACGTTATCAATTTACGCAATCAGTTCGTTGCGCAGGTTTACCAATTCACCCAGCAGCTGACCGAACCATTCTTAAGACCTATTCGCCGCATCGTGCCGATGTTTAATGGTCTGGACCTGTCATTCCTGGTCCTCTGGTTTGTGATCATGTTCATAGAAATCTTCACCCGACAGTATGTCGTAGGCTGGGTCGTTAGCGCCGGACTTTAGGCAATCACGCCCAAACTTGATTCTTTCTGGGAGGTCGTCTTAAGCGACCTCTTTCTGCGCGTCAGGGTTACCCCGAACGCCTCGCGGGATGACATCGAAGGAACGTTCACAGACGCGGGCCTGAAAACCTATCTGAAAGTCAAAGTCCGGGCTGTGCCAGAAAAAGGAAAAGCCAATAAATCTGTTATTGCGCTGGTCGCAAAAACCCTTGGCGTGACCAAATCTTCTGTCACTGTAGTCAAAGGCGATACGGATCGTGTAAAGACGCTGCAAATCATAGGCGGCGCTTATCTGGCTGACCGGTTAGACAAGGAATTTGGAGGTAAGGCATGACGGCGCAGATTATCGACGGCAAAGTCATTTCTCAGGATGTTCGCGACGCAGTTGGCGCAGCCGTTTCCAAGCTTCCCGGACAACCAACATTAGCAGTTATCCTTGTCGGCGAAGACCCTGCCAGCCAGATCTACGTCAATTCCAAAATCGAAAAAACTGAAGCGGCAGGCATGCGCTCCATCTGCCGCCGGTTGCCCGCCACGTCTTCTCAGGAAGAAGTCGAGCGCGAAATTGAGGCATTGAACGCTGATCCTGAAGTTGACGGCATCCTTTTACAGCTACCTTTGCCGGACGGCTTGAATTCAGATGCGGCAATTGAAAAAATCAGCCCGGAAAAAGACGTTGACGGTCTGACGGAAACATCGGCCGGTCGGCTGGTGCTGGGCAAACCCGGACAACGCCCGTGCACGCCAACAGGCTGTGTGATCATGGCAAAACGCGCCCTGGGCGATGACCTTTCCGGGAAAAATGTCGTGGTTGTCGGCCGCTCCATCCTTGTCGGCAAGCCAGCGGCACTGCTTTTCCTGGCTGAAAACTGTACGGTGACGGTCGCACATTCGCGCACCGCTGATTTGCCGGCGGTCTGCCGTGAAGCGGATATTCTGGTCCCAGCAGTGGGTCGCCCGAACATGATCAAGGGTGAGTGGATCAAGCCCGGCGCTTGTGTCATCGATGTGGGTATCAACCGTATCCCTGCACCAGAAAAAGGCGAAGGCAAAACGCGCGTTGTGGGTGATGCCGACTTTGCAGAGTGTCGTCAGGTTGCTGGCGCCATTACCCCTGTTCCAGGCGGTGTTGGCCTGATGACTGTCGCCTGCCTCCTGCGCAACACTGTGCTCGCGGCATGTACGCGCCGTGGCTGGGATGCGCCACAGGGTCTTTAAGCCCTATGGCGAAGCGGCGATTGCCCACTCCGCGTCAACGCTTGTTGTCCTCGTGGTTTGACGAATTATGGGACGCCCAACAAGGCGTCTGCGCGCTTTGCGGGGAAACCATGCCGCGTCAGCGGTTTGATACGCCGCACTCAACTGTCTGGAAAAAGCAAAGACCAACTTTCGACCACATCCATCCCGTTTCAAAAGGCGGCAAGGACGAAAAATCAAACCTCCAGCTCGCGCACGCAGTCTGCAACAAGAAAAAGGGCGACACTGTCTTGCAGTCCTTACCTTTCAAGACGTCTGGCGATACGTCATAGTTAATGTATAGCTGTTGCTGACATGAATTTGCTGTCTAAAGGCCAAGGGGAAACGCCATGACGACTGCGCTGAGGGATCGCTCACTCAACCAGCACTTTTTCGGGGAAGGTCCCAAGCGTATTCTGGCGCTGGATGGCGGCGGCGTGCGCGGCATCCTGACATGCGGCGTCTTAGAGCAGATGGAAAAACAGCTCGCGGCGCGCCTGCCTGAAAATGAGCGTGACGACTTTCGCCTCTGTCACTATTTCGACCTCATCGCAGGCACATCCACCGGTGCGATCATGTCGACCCTGCTGGCGATGGGCTATCGCGTCTCCGAGATCAAACAGCTCTACCGCAAGCTAGCCAAGCAGGTCTTTGGCAAAAAACGCCGCGGCATTGTCGGCTTTGTGCCGATCTTTGACTCTAAAAACCTGACACGCGTCATCAACGAGACATTCGAGGATTTTCAACGCACGCATGGCGGCGACCCTTCCCAACGGGTGCCGCTGGGCACAGATTATCTTAAAACGGGCCTGCTGATCTGTTCAAAGCGGATCGACAAAGGCAGCCCTTGGGTTCTGACCAACAACCCGCATTCCAAATACTGGGAATGGAATTCACCGGTCTGGCAGGGCTATTACGCAGAAAATGGCGGTCCGGGCGCGCAATACATTTCCAACAAATTCTATAACCTGCAGGAAGTGGTTCAGGCCTCCGCCTCTGCTCCGTTTTATTTGAGCCCCGTTGAAAAACAGATCTCTGAAGATGAAACCGGCCTGTTCTTTGATGGCGGCGTCAGCCCTCACAACAACCCATCCATGCAGGGCTTTCTGGTTGCGACCGCCAAATGGCGTAAAAACGCCAAACCCTGGAAAGGCTGGTCCGGAATGCCACGCTCGCCATGGGGGTTTGGCTGGGAGACTGGCGCTGACAAGATCATGATGGTGTCTCTGGGCACAGGCGCTTTTAGGCCCACATTCACCGTTGAAGACTTCCGTGGACGCATGGCCGGCATGAAAGCGCTGGACGCGCTGCGCGGCATGATCCCGGACACGTCCACAAACGGGCTGACCTGGCTGCAAGCAATCTCGGACCCGCCCTTCCCGGTCAAAATCAACTCAGAAATTGACGACATGCTCGACATGGGAATCAGCCAGGACCCGCTCCTGCATTTCCAGCGTATTGACGTGGATCTGGATGAAAAATCCCTGCGCGCGCTTTTGGGAGACGACATTTTCGAAGGCGACGGCTTCTTAAAAGACTATCCGCAAGAAGGCCCCGAAGGTCTCATCAAGGATCTGCGTGAATTGGCGAACTCCGCCGACACCAACATGATGCGCCTAGAAACCATAGGTGACGCCCTTGGCGCTTACTGGTTTGGCGAAGGGTCTAATGGTCAGCAACCATCGCCAACTGGTATGGAAACAGACAAAGCGCCGGTCGATCTCATCTTCCCGGAGGCCTTTGACAAGGCATAAACATCCAGGAAATCGCAACAATCGCATTTCCCGACCAATCCTTCACTTGTTGTGAACCGCCACTACGCTTAAATGAGCGCTTGGCGGTTTGCTGCCTCGTTCGTGAGGACCAATTATTCCAGCGACCTTACATTTTCATCAGGGAGCTGGCTCTGACTGGGATTGTGATCCCTATTACTTCCGGCGCCCACCTAGCTTGCTGGGTCGATGGGAATGATAGATGTCCCACGGCGAAGGCGGCGCCGCCTCCGTTCATTTCGCCAGACGGAGCTTTTTATTGACCTCGCCCCAGGACCAGCAAAAACAGATTCTACGCGCCCACATGTACGAAGTGCGCGCCGAAGCCGCCGCACGCGACCCGGACGCCGCCGAGAAACTGGCAAAGCGCTTTCCCCTCAAATTGCTGGACCGGTTTGGACCTGTTGTGTCCGGCTATCGCGCCATAAAAGACGAGCTGGACCCGCTGCCGCTGTTGAACCGCCTACGCAAAAAAGGCGCGACCATTGTCCTGCCGCGCGTTGAAAACAGTGGCGAGATGACGTTCCGCATTCATGAAAAGCCAGAGGATCTGGTCAAAGGTCCTTTTGGTCTTTTACAGCCAGCCTCTGACGCGGTTGAAGCGCGCCCCGGACTGGTGCTTGCGCCGCTGCTCGCCTTTGATGCGCGTGGCGCGCGGCTTGGCTATGGCAAAGGCCATTACGACCGCACCATGGCTGGTTTGCGCGAAGACGGACCCTGCTTTTATGTCGGTTTATCCTATGCCCAGCAACAAGTGGACGCTGTGCCATCCGAGCGCCACGACATCCCGTTGGACTGGGTGGAAACACCTTTAAATTCTGTGCCTTTGTTTCTGGCTCGCGCCGCGCAAAATCCACAGAACCAGAACACCTAAAAGACCACACATTCAGGTGAAAATGCGTCTCATCCCTTTTCATTGAGGCGCTAAGCGCCTACCAACGCTCAAGTTTTGATATAACTGGAAGTAGAATAAAATGCGTTTAGCCTTTTTTGGAGATGTTGTCGGCAAGTCCGGACGCAATGCCGTCATCGACCACCTCCCCGGCTTGCGCGAGAAACTTCTCCTCGATTTCGTGGTTGTGAATGGCGAAAACGCAGCTGGCGGATTTGGCATCACCGAAAAGATCGCCAACGAAATATTCGATATCGGTGCGGACTGTATCACCCTTGGCAACCACTCATGGGACCAGCGCGAAGTCCTGACCTATATTGAGCGAGAGCCACGCCTTATTCGTCCGTACAACTATCCCCAAGGCCTGGAAATCCCCGGCAAGGGCAGCAATTTGTTTCAGCTTCCGGACGGACGGCGCGTGTTTGTGGTCCAGATCCATGGCCGCGTGTTTATGGACGCGCTGGATGATCCGTTTCAGGGTGTTTTGCGCGCCATCGACGAAGCCCCGCTTGGCGTCGTGGCCGACGCAGTAATCGTTGAAGTGCATGCCGAAGCCAGTTCGGAAAAAGCCGCTATCGCCCACTTAATTGACGGTCAGGCCAGCCTTGTTGTGGGTGCCCACACCCACACGCCCAGCGCCGACGCTCAGATTTATCCTGGCGGTACGGCCTTTCAGACAGACGCCGGCATGTGCGGCGATTATGACAGTGTGATCGGCATGAAGAAGGAAATCATCCTTCAGCGCCAGACAACGCGCCTGCCCGCCCCGCGTATGGAGCCAGCCGACGGCGAAGGCACGCTATGTGGTGTCTATGTGGAAACGGACGATAGAACCGGCCTGGCTATGCGTATTGAGCCTATCCGCGTAGGCGGCCGTTTGAAACAGTCCGTGCCTGAGATTTCATCTGTATAGACACAGCTTTACGCGCCGGAATTCCCCTCTTGCCTGAATTTCTCTCTGGCGGTATATGCCCGTTTCCTAAACGTACTGGTACGCCGCTGTAGCTCAGATGGTAGAGCACGTCATTCGTAATGATGGAGTCGGGGGTTCGAGTCCCTTCAGCGGCACCATAATACTGGCAAAATACCCCCTGATACGGGACATTCTTGCCCGCATTTGCAGATCTATATACACATTTATATACATTTGTGGATGAGGTTACACAGCCAATCTCAATTGGATCTAAACTCTTACTCGATTACGCAGAAAGCGAGAGCGGAAATGATGTACTCACATGGATTTCGATTCCAAGGTGTTCTCATATAGCTCTGCCAGCTAGCGGTCAGTGAGTTGTCTGTTTTGCACTTGGAAGAATAGTTGCCCCAGCCGACAGACAGCAAAAAGACGGCCCGCAGGCCGCCTCAATCTGGTGCGAATACTCACTTATTATCGGTGAAGACTCTGTCGAATGATTTGCTAAGTTCTTTCTTTTTCTACTTAACCGCGATTAAGTCAATGGGAATCATTATAAGTGGGGAAATTTATGGGATTACGGTTTGCTTTTGATTTTGGGTCAAGCTCAATCGGCTGGGCGGTGTTTAAAGTTGCGAATGGGAATTCTAACTGCCTTTTAGGTATGGGCAGCCGCATTTTTGATGATGGTCGCAATCCTAAGAACGGTGCGTCGAACGCCCAGGCACGCAGAGAACCCAGGGCGATGCGGCGGAGTTATGACAGACGCATACAGCGATATGAGCACGTCATGCATCTACTGTTAGAAATGCAACTGATGCCTACTGATGCTGCGTCAAGAAAAGCTTTGACCGAACTTTCTCCATACCAAGTCAGAGCCACCGCCCTAGAACAAGCATTACCTTTGCACCATATCGGACGCGCTTTTTGGCACATCAACAAACACCGTGGGTTCAAAAGCAACAGAAAGACAGACACCCCCGATGAACAGGGAAAGATAGCCGTGGCTGCTGATCTTCTGGACCAGAAGATGAAGTCTATGAATTATGAGACCTATGGTGCATTTCTAGCATCCCGCCAAGCAGCTAAGAATGTAAGAGAGCGCAACCCCACTCGCATCAGACAAAATAGTCAAAACAAAGAAGAACTGTATGAGTTCTACCCCACCAGGGACCTGCTTGTTCAGGAATTCGATTTGATTTGTGAACGACAACGACACTTCAACTCAAACTTTCCCGATGAAGCAAGTATCGAACGCCTCCGTGCAGCAATTTTTTGGCAACGCCCTTTAAAACCCGTACAGCCAGGGTTTTGCAGTTTCTTTCCCGAAGAGATCCGCATGATGAAAGCGCATCCTTGGGCCGAGGAATTCATCATATACCAAAAAGTAAATGAGCTGCGAATTGATGATGATCAGGGCTACCCCATACAGATCAGCAAGGAGGTGCGCGATCAAATTGTCAACAAATTGCTATCAGGAAAAGACGTCAGTTGGGCGCAACTTCGACGCATTGTTGGCCTAGGAAAAAACGCAGGCAGGATAAGTCTAGAAGATGGCGGCGAAACAAAATTACAAGGGTCTTCGATGGCTTATCGATTCAAGGGTAACAAAAACCCTGGCCCATTCGCTGATGAATGGGACGATCTTCGACAGGACTCTCAGAAAATTGAGACGCTGCTAGCAGCTTATAAGACCGCCAATACCGACATGGAATTGCGCCAAGCCTTGGCGTCGTTTGAACTTTCAGAAGAACAGCAGTTGTTGGCTGAGAAATGCAGCCTGCCAGACGGCCATCTGATGATTTCAAAGAAGGCTGTTGAACTGATCCTTCCACATCTTAAAGGCGATGTGATCACGTACTCCGAAGCTTGCAGACTTGCCGGGCTGCACCATAGCGACAAGCGTGATGGTGAGATATTCGACACCCTTCCCTATTACAACGAAATCGACAGTATGAAACGGTTTCTGGGGCACGGGACCGGCAATCCAGATGATCCTCGCGACGTGCGTTACGGACGCATCGCCAACCCCACGGTGCATATTGGGCTCAATCAGCTTCGGCGTGTCATCAATGAGCTCATTACCCAATACGGGCGACCAGATGAAATCGTTCTTGAACTCTCACGGGAGATCAAAAAGAACAAAGCACAGAAAGATCTGGCCAAACGCAACAATGAGAAAAATCGCAAGGCAAACGATGCTCGTCGTAAGGAACTGGAAGCCATCGGTTTTTACACAAAGGGCGACAGGATCCGGACTCGTGAAGCGCTGGATCGAATTCGACTTTGGGAAGAGCTTGGCCGCAATCCAAATGACCGGCTCTGCCCATACAGCGGGAAACCGATCCAAAGCCTTGCCATACTCCTCTCAGATGAGATCGAGATTGAACATATACTTCCCCGTTCGAAATCACTGGATGACAGTCCAGCAAATAAAACAGTCGCCTTCCGAGAATGGAACAGGCTGAAACGTAACTTCACGCCCGCCGAAGCTGCACAACATTTTCCTGACAAATTTAATCAAGAAGACATGATTTACCGCAGTCGCAACATGCCGCTGAACAAAAAATGGCGCTTTGGCCTAAATGCTCAACAACGACTTGGCGAAGACAACAAATGGCAAGATAGACTTCTCAAAGAAACGCAGCATTTTGGTGTGGTTGCAGCTCACTATCTGAAGAAGCTCGCCCCTGCGGACACCAATCAAAAAGAAATGAGCGTCTGGGTGACGTCTGGTCGTTTGACGTCGGAACTCAGACGCAAATGGGGCCTACACACCGGCACGAACCAGAAAAACCGCAATGATCATCGTCATCATGCGCTCGATGCTGCGGTGATCGGCGTAACAGACCGCAGCCTCGTACAACGCCTAGCCAATGCTGCGGCCCAGGACGAGGAAAAAGCATTTGGTCGTATTCTAGCGGACATTCCTGAACCCTATCCAGGGTACGCAGATCAGGTGAACACTGCAGTTCAGAAGGTCATCGTCTCCCACCGCCCTAATCACCGCACATCAGGTAAGCTTCATCTGGACGGCGCCTATGGGAAAGTGAAGGACAACCCAACAAACACTAAGCGACGCGAGCCAGAACGGGGTAATCTCGTTATCCGCCGTGATATTCTTACTCTCACACCTAAAATGATTGAACAGGTAAGAGATGAGAAAATCCGTCAGGCACTACAACAGGTTTTATACGAAGCCAACCAGATCGGCGGAACAAACAAAACGGCATTTGAGAAAGCTTTGTCGGAGAAACTGTCTGAGTACTCTCGTCAGACCGGCACACGCCGTGTGCGCTGCCTCTATCCCAAAGAAAACGCCATTCCCATCGGGCGCAACAAACACGGGCACCACTACAAATACGCCATCCCTGCTGAGAACCACCATGTAGACATAGTGGAGCTAGAAGATGGTAGCTGGCGAGCTGTTTGGGTCGATATTTTTGAAGCTAACCAGGAAGCAAAAGCGGAGGATGGAGGTGAACCTATCGGCTCTAAATGGAAAGTTGAATATCCCAATGCACGCATCGTTATGCGCCTCCACAAAGGCGATGCGCTACAATTGTTTGACGAGGATGGCATAAACAGAATCAAGATAGTCGCGAGCCTTCGAGCTTCTTTCAACACAGTCCAACTAGCAGAACATTTTGAAGCAGGCACACTCCAGAAACGTCATGACGATCCAGATGACTCATTTCGGTGGGATTTCGCCAATATCAGTAAATTTAAAGCCAGGCGACCAAGAAGGGTTCGCATTGACGATGCAGGTAAAGTGCGCACCGTACCACACGGGTCTATTTGATTTGGCCCAAAAGCTGCATCCCTCCCGTTTAAATTGCAATGGGGGCATATATGGGGCGCATTGTAGAAATCACCAGTCCGGGGCGATCTATTCATAAGGATCGAGGATTTCTGGCTGTCCGTGATAATGGGCATACGCTTGGACGAATACCACTGGATGACATAGACACTGTCATTGCTGCATCACAAGGGATAAACTGGTCCGGCAATTGTCTAGCTGCTCTGGCTGAACGCTCGGTCCCTATTGTGTTTGTCGGGAAAAATTTCACGCCAGTTTCTCATATTTTGCCGATAGCGGCGCATCACAATCAAGGCGAAATCATTCAGTCCCAGGCTGACGCTGGCCTGCCCTTAAAGAAACGAATTTGGGCGGATATTGTTCGTCGCAAGATTTCCGCACAAGAAGCTATACTTAGGCACTACCAGCTAGACCATATGCGGCTGAACAGGTTAAAATCTGAAGTTAAGTCAGGCGACACAGACAACCGTGAAGCCCTGGCTGCTCAATATTACTGGCGCACCTTGTTTGGAAAAAACTTTACACGGGATAGAGTAAGTCCCGGCGTAAATGTCGCCTTGAATTATGGCTACGCTATTCTCAGAGCCGCAACTGCACGTGCTATTGTAGCTGCTGGCCTTCACCCTTCACTTTCCATTTATCACGTCAGCGGAGGCGATGCGCTTAGACTTGCAGATGACTTGATGGAACCCTTTCGCCCTAGCTTTGATATGGCTGTGAAAGACATGCAAATCGGTGCGCAGGATGAATTGACACCCGCAATCAAGACCGATCTTGCATCCGTGCTGCAAGCTGATTTTGCTACCGAGAATGGTCGAACGCCAATGTCTCAAGTGCTTGTACGACTAACACAATCACTTGCCCGGGTTTACATGAAAAAATGCCGTTTTCTCGACTGGCCGCACAGCGATATGCCGATTCTGACAACTGATATTGCAACTATGGGGGAGGCATGGGACAGCGCTTCTCCGTAGTCTCTGCTTATCAAATTATGTGGGTATGGGCTCTATTCGACCTTCCAGTGACCACGACTGCTGAACGAAAACGTGCAACGCGTTTTCGAAAAGAGTTACTTGATCTGGGCTTCGAGATGGTTCAATTTTCTGTCTACACTCGTTTCGCCGCAAGCAAACGTCGAGCAGAAGCGTTGGCGCAACAAGTCGGAAAGCTGGTTCCAACTGATGGTAAAGTCGATATCCTGTTTTTCACAGACAAACAGTACGAGCTCATACAGAGCTACCGGGGGAAATCTAGCCGTGCAAATAGAGAAAAACCACCTCAGCTCGAATTATTCTAAGCCGGAATGCTGCAATTTCTTTCTTCCAATCGAAAAGAAAAACCTTTCATATCAATATGGTATGAAAGGTCAGTCTTAGCAGATCATTCGACAGAGCCCAACCGGAACGCAACGGAAGTCCAGAAGCCGCAAGAAACAGTCTTAGCAGATCATTCGACAGAGCCCAACCGGAACAACATCAGCGACAACAACATTTTCAACAACGTCTTAGCAGATCATTCGACAGAGCCCAACCGGAACACGGATAATATCTACCGC
>CAYFFG010000005.1:0-110338 GCA_964342355.1 uncultured Hyphomonadaceae bacterium | reverse complement strand
GTCTTAGCAGATCATTCGACAGAGCCCAACCGGAACTTCTGGAGGAAAAGGCGGACCGGAACTGCCGTCTTAGCAGATCATTCGACAGAGCCCAACCGGAACCCCGACTTTATAAGCCTAAGCAGCTGGTGTGTCTTAGCAGATCGTTCGACAGAGCCCAAATGGAACAAACTCCCACACACCTGGTTATGACACGACAATGGCTAGTCCTCTGATCTAAACTGTTCAGACCACAACGCAGTTCAGAATGTTATCTCAAAGCACACTGTTAACTTGACGGACCAGACGCACAATTGCACCTATTCAAGGACACTATTTTTCTTTCATTGATGCCTTTATCATGTGGAATAGTTTAAGCTGATGAGCAACACCAAGAGATATCGTGGCTTCATCAGCTACTCGCAGCACGATAAAAAATATGCTCGCAAATTACATAAATGGCTCGAAGCCTATCGAGTTCCCAGAAGCTTAACCGCCAATCTTCCAAAAGATAGCAAACGAAGACTAGGTCGGTTCTTTCGGGACGATGAAGAAATGGGCGCCGCCACGGATTTAGGAGCTGCTCTTCGAGGCGCTATTTCAGATGCAGAGTGCCTGATTGTCATCTGCTCGCCTCGATCAGCTCAATCGAAATGGGTCAATGAAGAAATTCTACACTTCAAAAGAACGGGTCGGGCACAAAACATATTCGCTGTGATTGTGGATGGCGCTCCCAATTCCAACGATACGCAGACAGAGTGCTTCCCGCCAGCGCTTCGCTACGCGTTAGACCAAAATGGAGATTTGAGCGATGAGCCAGTAGAGCCTTTAGGCCTCAACTGGCGCAAAGAAAGCCGAGGCCGCATGATAGCTCGGTTGGCCGCAGGCGTTCTCAATGTTGATTTTGACACCCTGTGGCAACGCCATAAAAAGCGTGCACGGTTTCGTCTGGCTTGTACCGCAATGGGGACAGCAGCCGGATTAGCGGCCACAGCTGCTGGCTTGTTACTATTGGAATCCAACTTTCGCCAGCAATCAGTGCGTTTCGGACAACAGGATGCAGCCAGAAGAGCACAAAATGCAATTGCAGAAGGCAAACTAGAACAAGCTATTCGATTGACTGTACGCAATTTGCAATTGGGCGAGCACAGGTTCTCCCGAGACTTACTCGAAGATGCTCTATCAAAGCTGGATGCTTACCACATCCCACATTCAGTTTTGTTCTCTGGCAGACCGGATACGCAGGGCAAATTTCATCGGATACTACAGTCAGGTTTTGGATCAAGCCAGCCAATCGCCAAGTTCACCCATGACGAGCGATTTGCGATCATCGTAACATCGTCCGGCGGTGCATTGTTTGACAGGCAGTATCTTAAATATACGCCCGTTGCGACGAACATAGAACGCGCTAGCGATATTGCCGTAACGGAGGGAGGTTTTGTTGCGGTTTTCGTGAACAAGCCAATTGCACTTCCACCAGATTATAACCCGTCAAACCTCTACGATGTAGTCGTAATCGACATTCCCAGCGGACAACAACTGGCCGCAATTCAACAAGTGTCTGCTCATGCCATTTCACCAGATGGGCTTGTCCTTTTCTTGGCACACCAGGACGGAAGAAACTGCTTTTATGATATGACTACCGGCAGTGAAACCGGATGCCTTCCAAAAATGTCGGAGACACCAATCAATGCTGTGTTTGCCAAGGAAACCAACCGTATTGCAGTAGTGGATGCATCTGGTGACATTCAAATTTTTGATGTCGCCCAACTGATGAAAATCGCCACCCTAAAAAGCACAAATCGAGACATATTTGCTTTGGAATTCGCACAAGTGGACGAGCGCCTGATCGTTCACTACTCTCCTTCTGGGGTAATCCATCAGACACCGGCAGGAGGGCTCTCAATCAACTCCTGCGATGTCGAAAATACAATAATCTACAACATAGCTAATCAAACTGATATCAGATCACTTTCAAACACCTGCAAACGCCCGAATATCAGCAAAGACGGACTTTCATTGCTATCGACTCGTGCAAAAGTCGATCTCCAAACCGGAGCTCTTAGCTCGATGCCGATATACAATGGTGACGCATACGCAACTAGCGCAAACGGTGAAATGCTTGCTGCCTCAATCAATGACCAAATAGTAGTGTTAGACAGTGAAACGACAGCAGAATTAGCACGTTTTGATGGGTTTGCTTCAAAACCTCAAAGCTTGATTTTTATCAATGACGATACCCAAATATTTGGCGTGGACGAAGAAGGGTTTGGGTTGATCTGGCATCTTTTTCCCGAATGGAACCCTTCTGCTTCTATGTTGCGAACCTTTCCTAACCGGGTGTCTCACGTGCTGCCCAAACAGGATCGCGCACTCAGCTGGTCTGACAACGAAATCTCTATATGGCGACTTTCTGATGGTGAAAAGGAGTTGATTTATCAGCCTCTCTTTCCCGTCACGCAAACAACCTTAAGCTCCAATGGCAAGCACTTAGCAATTGGGGATAGCTACGGAAATGTTATAGTTTTCGGCACTGATCCGGCTAAGGAAACGCCCTCGACATCATTCACCGAAGAGGGCTTGCAGAAGCTCACCTATGGGGACGCACTGTCACTGTTCTCGACAGGAAAGCCTGTTCAAAAAATGATGTTTGATAAAGATGGCGACACACTGGTCGTGGTGAGTGGTGAAGCGGATCCACTGCTAAATTTTGTTGATCAGCCCAATGCTCCGCTAAATCCAAATCGCCCAAAGCAGTATTCACCTAAGTATATAACTAGCTGGCAAATCTCCTCAGAAGGGAAGCTAGCCAACAAGCTGAGTTCAATTGAAATACCAAATCAAAGCCAACATGCCACTTATGTCTTAAGCGGTGACGGAAAAGTATTACTAACTAAGTCGACCACAGGCGGCTTTGAAATCAGTAACACTGTTTCTGGCAAAAAGACTAAAATCACAAACCTTCCAGATAACTTCGAGTTATCCCAGATAAGTAATTTGGCGCTGGATCACGATGGGTCGCAAGCATTTGTTCAGAATTGGGAAAAAGGCGGTGGATACTGGACTATTATTAACCTCAAAAATGGCTCGCTTTTTACCTCTGACAAAAATTATCGGTTGGCCCTTCCTGCGGATGACTTATCAAGAGTGTTCACTATGCGTGCCCAAAAGGATATGTATAAAATCAGCGCCGTGGACACCAGTTCTCGCCAGGAAATTTGGACACTAGATTTTCCAAAAGACGATGGGCATCTCAATAAAATTGAATTGGATGACGCTGGCTCACTTATCGTCAAAACTGGACATTTGATTTCTTATGTCAATCCAGACACTGGAGAGGTTCTTCGTCAGCGCACGACGATTTCTGAATATGGTTCGGAAATTGAAAGTCCGAATTTTTTTGTTGAGAGGGTCAATTCAGCTTCAAGAGTCTGGTCTCGCAAGGCAGTGGATTTTGTTGCCGCTTCGCCCACTGATCTTCTTATCGCCGCGGTATGTGATATTGATCAGGGTGAGTTGTTCGCCGGAAAACGAATTATACCTTCAGATGAAGTTTTCGATGTTGGAAATTATGGGTTGGGGAGAACATTCGGGGCGGGGGAAGACGTTTGCGTGAAACCGACACCAACCACGTTACGATCTAGGATATCAGATGCTTGGAGCCAGGCATATGATGTAGGTTTAAATATCACCGACAATGTTTGGGGACTTATTCATTAACTCTGAAGAGCCGGTTTTAGAAGAACTGACTGATCGGTAACTACATCGACGAGGAATGAGATTAGACTTTGTAGCAATGCTTGCTAATCATTAGCGGGCCGAATTTGTAAACCTTACAACCCAATGCGAACTCAAGCTCAGTCCTGCTTATGCATTTCCCCAATGCTAAGAGCGCCTGGCGGAAGTGACATTTCTAGTATGCCTTTTGGAGTCTGGAGGCGTTTGTAAACCCCTTGTGTCGGCGCCAACCAAACAGCGCCAGTTCCTTCAAACGTTTGCAGTAACCCTTCTCCCGACACACTGGTAGCAATCCAACTTTTGCTACTTTTCTTCACTGAAAATTTCACTCCGGCGCTCCGTACCAAAGCAAAATTGCCGTCAACAGATAGGCGGGACGCATTTAGCTCCACAATTTCAAGCTCGCTGAATGGAACAGGGGAAAACAGGATTGCAATTCCATCGCCATGGATGGAAGTTTGGATAAGACCTTCTCCACCAAACATTGCAGCTGATATATTCTTCTGAACCGCCGCTGAGACAGATAGGTCCTTGGTCCCTCCAAAGAATGTCCCCTTGTCTACGATGATGCCTCGCTCGTCTGCTTTTACCTCATGCAGGAGAAAGTGCCCGAATGTTGGTTCCAAAATGATTTGGCCATGCCCTCTAATCTCGTTCACCAGGAATGTTTCACCCGCCAACATCTTGCGAGATAATCCCTTAAGAACGCCTCCTCCACTCGATGCGACGATTTCAAGGTCTCCATGCATGTAGTAAAGGGAACCAGGCTCCAATCGAATGGACGAGCCCTGTAACGTGATCCTGACCAGCTTCAAACTGAGATCAACTTCCTTTGCAAAGAACAGGTCTTGAGCAAGTGAGATATTGGAAGATCCAGCTAAGGATTTAACCGATAGAATTTCAATCTTGGTGCCATCTGAAGCTGTTCTTGCCTCAATAAGCTCAGCGTTATCTAGGAGAATTGTGACCACCTATTCTAAAGGTTCAATATTGGGATTTGGAGCCTTATTTTCAGGCGGATAGGCATCACTCGCTAATACGCTTGGAACGCTGTCGGTGAACGCTCCATCAGGCATCATTTGAATTACAAGCCAAGCCAACGCCATCAGCACAGACAGAGCTATGAGGAACCAAATGAGATCGAAAAGTGGTTTAAAAAAGTAACGCCCAACCACTGGCGCTTTACGGAGCAAAGCCACAATCAATGCCGTGATAACCAAGGCAGTTATCCAACTCATTCATCCCCCAACTCTTTTATAATCACACGCCGATAATCGAGCGAGTTAACTAGCTCGGCAAAACGCACTCTATAAGTCACATATAGGACTACAAAAGAACTAAGGCAACCAAAAATGAGACTTATAGTCTGTAGATAAATAGGCTACGCAATCGTTGCCTGCGTATATGGATATCTGCAAAAAATTTGGCGCACGAGTGAAAGAACTGAGAGAAGCTCAGAAGTGGTCCCAGGAGGAACTGGCGGATCGTACAGGTTTACATCGAACCTATATTTCTGCAGTCGAGCGCGGAGTTAGAAACCCGACAATTACCGTCATTGAAAGAATCTCAATTGGGTTACAAACTGACTTAGAAAGCCTGATGGCTCGGCTTTAGTTCATCCTGTTCGTAAGTTGGCGCAATCCGCTCAACAGTCATTGTGGTGTGGTATTCGTTCATAAATTCGCCGAGACCCAACATTCTTCGAAATACTATCCACTTTGTTATTTACTAAGCTGGCATTTCAATACCCCAAAACAGCACAGTCAGCGGCTTAAAACGTTTTTGAATTTGCTCAGCGCAACACCACCTAAAAGTGTAAATGTTATAGCCCACGGCAACATAATTATTACAAATGCCAAAATTCCAACGTCATGTTTCAAATGCTCATCAAGTAAAATGTTGGCGTAAAAATAAGAAAGCATATCAAATATAAAGAAACACAAAAAACTCAAACCACAAACAATCATGTATCTCTTTATAAATTCGTGGAGTTGAAACCACACAATAGGCAACAAAAAATAGCCAAAATACAATATAATGCTATATCTTATATCTCTAGTAACTTCAGGGTAATTTGATAAAATCGCAAACTTTATGTATAGAATTATACAAACTGCTACAATGCCGTTTAGTATTTTCATCTATTAAGCTCATGACTTACGTTGTACCATAAAGGACTTATAGCAAACGACAACCGATTAGTAAGTGGATTGATACCGGAAGGGAAGCTCAACTTAGACATCCATCTAATTTTCAAACCCAGAAAACACAACCAGAAATTTTTCAATAGTTTGTGACGGTTCTAATTTTAACTAGAAATGGTATTGTGTATAATTGTTCTTATATTTTTTATTGTGTCATGCTGGTCAGATTTGAAAATCTCGCATGACAAACACTCCCTGGAAAAATTCAAGAGAGCCATAAGGTTTGAATTCAGGGATCACTCTTGTGCGAGACTGACTACGTCACAAGCACATAATATGTTGGCTCCCAGCTCTCTTAGACTGGAAGGTTTCTTGTATTAATTCCCAGCACATCACTAACCGCATGCTTAGCGATATAACTTAGATTCTTACGGTCGTGACGAATAAGATCGATATCAGGCTCGAAGCCTCTTAGCCGCATCAAACACTCCAGCTTCACCAGTAATTTCTCTTTTATGCCCTCAAAATCTGAGTAACGCTCAAGAGGAATTCTAAATACAATGTGAAAATGTGGCTCTGTCGAATAGTAGTTCTTCGCCTTGGTCTCCAACCTACAAAAGTAGGCGAATTTTTCATCGGCAGGCCAACTGTTATGCCGAGGCCCATACAACAATCGATCTATTCGATTGATGATTTCCCGATGAAGCCCATCTAAACCTTCAGCTCTTTGCCTAAGAAGTGTATCTGGGCTCACTCCGGTACCCGGCTTGAACAACCTGATCGTCATAAACCAATTAGGCTTCATCAGCTTTAGGCGCTTGGCTAGATTATCTCTAAAAACCTTCTCAAGGTCTTTAGAGTAATACCCCTCTTCAAGTACAAGCATATACTTATCAGTGGTAGGTATAGTTACTGGAAGGATTACCGGACTTTAGTCCCTCGTACCGAAGAATGTCCTCCTGCCGATATCTTTTCGAATGCGGCCCAAGGCAAACGGCTGGGGGAAAATCTAAATCACTTTCAGACCATCTGTAGTAGGTTGCTCGACTAACATTCAGCCGCTCACACACTTCGTTTATCGTCAGCAATTTTTCCATACACTTCTCCACTTCTTACGTTGGATGAAATGCCTCACACCATTGTGAGACGAAGGTATTTATAGTTTTGAGTCAGTAGATTTCGGCCTTTTTGCAATATTTTATAAATATTTCACAATACAACAAGAATGTTACGGCGTGAGGTCTGTAAAGCATCCGGTAAGAACACTGACGCTCAACGCCGAATTTCAAACCTTGGATGATACATAATCAGACCAAGCCTGCATCAATTCACGACGCTCTTTTAGACTCTCAGTCCGAACGTAAGCAGCCTCGACTTTAGAATATACTTTGTGAGCTAAGCACAACTCTGTGATGTCCCTGTTGTGTCCATTTTCAAGCGCCCACGTCTTAAATGACGCACGAAAACCATGTGGAACATAACCAACATTACTATCCCTCATGTACTTGCTGAAGATGGCATCTGAGACAACACCCGTTCCACGCTTGTTGCTCATCAAATAACCATTGCGCTCAAACGGCTTGAGTTCATTTAATAGGCTGAGGCTTTGAGACGATAATGGGACTTTAAAAGCAGGCGTCTTGTGTTTGGTGCCCTTCATGGTCTCCCCTGGAATTGTCCAAACATCATCCTTAATTTGAGACAGTTGCAAAAAGCGGATTGGACCTGTCCTCGGCCCCGGATTCAAAATCAAAAAGCGCAGACCGAGCTGCGTTTGAGTCTCGCCCGTTAGACTCGCGTAATAATCAGGAACATCCCTCCAAGGCATTGCGCTATGATGTGTGACGACTGGTAACTGATTACCAAGCAGGCCTTTTGCTTTGCGAATAACATCGACATCAACTGAAAGACCCTTATTTTCTGCGTACTCTAGGATCTTTTGGAGACGCCCTATGGCCTTTCTGGCGGTGTCCGGCTTGGTATGCCAAATAGGCTTCAGAGTCTGTTGGATATCAACCTGTGAAATGTCCTCAACCGCAAGATCGCCGAGCATGGGCAAAACGTGCACCTTGAGAGGACTAAACCACCGTCCGGCGCCTCCGTCGTCCTTCAGGGTATGCTTTATGGCCTCATAAGCCTCGTCCGCAATGACTTTAAGGGACGTATCTTGTGCCTTATGCAACAGCTGCGCCTTTTCTCGACGCTTGACCTCTACAGGGTTCTCTCCTTTTCGGACCACTGTAGCCCATTTATCCCGCGACTGGCGTGCTTCAGCCAGAGTTACTTCAGGAAAAGAACCAAGCCCAATTGTCCTCTGCTTCCCTGCAAACGTATAGCGGTAAATCCATTGGCGACTAGTCGGGCTGTTGACCTTAAACCAAAGCCCGACTCCATCAGCATGAGTCCCCTTAGGAAGAGACTTAAGCTGCTTTACTGTGAGCCTGTTTCTTCCTCTACCCAAAACTCAAACTCCAAAATACACATATATATACATTCTTATATACACTTTGGCATGAGATTTAGTGAGACAGCTTGGCACAGATAGAAGCACTACAGTGCTGTATAAAGGCCTAATTCGATCATTATTAGTACAAGATAAGACAAAATGAAACTAAAGCACTGTGCCCTTCAGCGGCACCATGTTTTGGTCAATCCTGCAATTGATATCTATATCGCAGCAACCATCAATCAACGCCCCTCCGTAAAATCAACAGTCCGTTTTATCTTTGAAAGTAAGTCCTGACATCATAACACATTCAGTCATTTTTTGCATTTAGAATAAACTCTGTACATTCCAAAAGGGGCAGACAATAAAAACGGCAAACCACTCTCCAAAACAACACACAAAATCATCACAACAAACATAGATGCCACAAATTCAAGCATAACCACTATACAAGGATCTGATCCATTGTAATTGTCCATCTCTTTACTTCTTCTATCTAAGCATGATTATGATGGGATTAATTCTTTACTTGCGTAGCCTCATTCTAATTAGAGGTGAAACTAGTTTCCGTAATTGGATAAACGGTATCTATATTCTAATTCCAAATAAAAATATCTGCACTCTTCTAAACTAGCATCCAATAAAACCTGATAGATTTCATCAAAGATCATACTCTGACAACAGTTCACGTAATCAACATCTATATCAACTGCATTTTCAGCCTGCTTGAAACTATCGAGAATTGAGTTTCTGTCCCCTTCACTCAATCCCTCAAAGAAAGAGTCGAGCATGTCATAATCAACATCCTCAAGTCGAATTACCATTGTATCTTCTGGCACCATCTCCTGCATGAGGAGAATCCATATCAAATCTAGTTTCATTGAATTGTCCTCTGTAATCGGGATACGCTACGCACCGCCTTGTGCCAAAATGATTTGGCGGAAGCTGACAAAACGCGCTCAAGTCGCTTTTTATCGGCGACTATTGTGAGGACATCCCACAATTTAAGAGGGAAGCTCAACCCCGATGTCTTTGCGCAGCACAGCTTTGTCGCCCCAGTAAGTTATAAAGATTTCATCACCCACAAAAAATTCAAACCAATAACTGTCGTCGCTCACAAATAGAGCCGAACGATAAATTGTCCCCCCGGAAATTAAGAGCGCTGCGTCACGTTTTTCTTTTCGTTCAATTGCCCAAGTCTCAACT
Source organism: uncultured Hyphomonadaceae bacterium (assembly GCA_964342355.1). Classification (GTDB taxonomy): domain Bacteria; phylum Pseudomonadota; class Alphaproteobacteria; order Caulobacterales; family Hyphomonadaceae; genus Hirschia. Next base: position 100,825 of record CAYFFG010000005.1, on the reverse strand, counting down.
TCATTGCCAATCACAACTTGAACATGGTCAGGCGATAACGGGTCCGCGAGGATCTCATAATGCATCTCATCTGATTGAAATTGAAAAACTCTTTTTACATCAATCAGATTGGCGTCATCTGGATATCGCTGCATGTCGCATACTTTGTGGATTTGCCATTTGAAATTTTCAGTTCATATTTCTCGTAAGCAGGCGTTATCCGCTCAACAGTCATTGTGGTGTGGTATTCGTTCATAAATCTACTTCGCGCCAGTCCCTACCCGCTCCCAGTCAGGTGTTTGCGATAATCGCTGGCGGACATGTTGAACCAGGACCGGGCCCGGCGGGAGAATGTGGACGTGTCCGCATATCCCAGCACAAATGCGATATGGGTGATGGGCACATCTGATTGTTGCAGCATTTCGTGTGCCATTTCCTTGCGCACATCATCTTTGAGTTGTTCAAAACTCACGCCGCTTTCATGTAGGCGTCGCTGTAAAGTGCGCGGATGAATATTCAGCGTGTCGGCGACAAAATTCGCGCTGAATGTGTCGCTGGAGATAAAGTCACGGGTGATTTCCTTGACCCGCGCCACCATGGTGTCTTCGGTCTGATTAGTGAGATTGATCAGGTATTGTTCGGCAATGCTATGCAATGGCGCATTGCGACCGTCGCCTGGCGTGTCAAGCTTCTCGCTTTCAATGACAATTCCGCTGACAGGTTGTTCAAATTGGGGCATGCAGCCAAAGTGTTTTTCATAGACCTCAAGCGGCGCTAACGGCGCATGCGGCACATAAACAGCAAATGGTCCGTAATCCTGCGCATAGGTGCGTTGTAAAAGGATGTGCGTAGATCCAAGCACACGCTCTGCGTAAAGTTTTGAATTGGCGGCGCGCTCGCAGGTTGTTGAGAAGTAAACCCGCTCCAGCCCCTCTAATGGTCCGGGCGTCACTGTTACATCGAGTGTTGGATTGTGCAGCTTGATGTGCCTTTGAACAACGCCAATCCCCTCCCGGCAGGTGGACGCATTGGACGCCGCCAGCATCATGGCGCCAATGATAGAGGGAGATGAACCGGAGCGCTCGCTCAACAATCCAAACTGCGGACAATTCAATACGTCGGCGGCAACTTCCAGCGTTCTTACCAAAAGCTCAATCTGCAGATAATGCTCCGGATTGCGCAGCTCTGATTCAGATATGCCGGCCGCACTGAATATCCTTTCCGGACTGCCGCCCAGTTCAAGGATTACGTCGCGGATCGCCCGCCAGGCGCCTGCTCGAACAATGTCAGCCATTCGCCATCAACCTATGCGTAAACGCATACCTAATAGTTGCCACTTGTCGTCTACTGTCAACAGATTGTCGCATTCCGCCAAGAAGTAAAGTCGCGCCCAGTATAGTTAAGAGCAAAACAAGCCCCTCTGAATGAAAAAACAACTTTAAAGCACATACAATGACAACCGTATTAATTGTCGATGATTCCGAACATTACCGCGATATGCATTGCGCCGTTCTGGAAGCCATTGGCGCGACATGCCTTACAGCCACAAATGGCAAAGAAGCGCTGGCGATCATCCGCCAAATCCGCGTTGACCTTGTAGTGACTGACCTGATGATGCCTGAAATGGACGGTTTTCAGCTGATCAGTGAAATAATGTCATTTCCAGATGACAACAGACCGCCTGCTATTGTTGTCTCCTCAAGTCCGCCAAAGCAGAACCTATGGGCGAGACTGTCGTCAAAAAGCCCTGTCACCCACGTTCTGCCCAAGCCCGTGGGCGCAGAAACGCTGGTGCTAGCGGTCAAATCGGCTCTTGCTGCTGAAGGCGACCGTAAGCGCGCCTAAACGCTCTACAGCCTACTCCCCAACCGCTGACAGGCGCTCGTCCGCGTTGAGCATAGATTGGGATCGCTTCGGCAGGATAAAGTAGAATGTCGTGCCTTTCCCGATCTCTGTGTCAAAGCCGACAGATCCTTTAAACGCCTCAATAATGGATTTAGTGATGTTGAGGCCAAGCCCTGTCCCGCCCTTGGAACGGGTGGTCGACGTATCTGCCTGCATGAACTTGCCGAAGATCTTGGAGCGGAATTCCTCAGCGATACCCGGTCCGTTGTCGGAAACAGAAATACGGATGGATTGATCTGTTTCTTCTGCAATCGTCACCGTGACAACCTCACCCTCTGGAGAGAATTTCGCCGCGTTTGACAAGAGGTTGGACAGCGCCTGGTTAAACCGGCCTTCATCCAGATAACAGGTCACATCCTCAATCTGCTTATCCACGCGCAGCCGCACGTTATGCTTGTCAGCAAAATTCTGGTTCTGCTCAACGATGTGCTCGACCAACTGGCCTATCTCGACGTCTTCGCGGAAATATTCCATGCGCCCAGCCGCGATCTTTTCCATGTCGAGAATATCATTCACCAGGTTGGACAGACGCGTACAGTTCTCATGAGATAAGTGAAGCAGACGCTTGCTTGAGGCGTCCAGCTGATTTTCCGACTTCACTTTCAACATGTCGAGCGCAGCTCTGATTGAGGTCAGCGGCGTGCGTAATTCATGGTTCACAGTGGACACGAACTCATTCTTCATAATGTCCATTTGCCTGCGTTCTGTGATGTCGCGGAACACCACCACCGCACCTGTTACCGTACCGTTTCGATCAAGTATTGGCTTGCTGGTATACTCGACCGGGATTGGGTCGCCATCCTTCGTCCAGAAAACTTCCTTGTCTTCTGTGCGGACTTTTCCGTCAATCATCGACCTGTAGATATTGCACTCTTCGCGCGGATAAACTGATCCGTCTTCATGGTGATGGTGGATCAGTTTATGTTGGGACTCGTTGAGCATTTCTTCCAGCTCGTACCCCAGCATCTTAAGCGCGGCGTTGTTCGCAAAGGTGGTGCGGCCATGAACATCAAGCCCGTAAATCCCCTCACCTGCATTATCCAGAATGAGGGATAATTTTTCCCCGGTCCGGCGCAATTCAGCTTCACTAATGCGCAGGATATTGGTCCGCTTAAAGAGAAGCGCGCTGCGTTTTTGCGAGATGATAAACATGTAAACTGCAAAACCAACCAGAAGCGAAATCAACAGACCGCCCATGAGCGCCAGCTCCGGCAACGACGATTTATGTGCGTTCATCAGGCTGGGTTTCGGGTTGATGCCGACCTTCCAGGACCGATTGTAAAGTGGGATCTCTCCTTCGGCGTAGAATTCAGTCACCCCCTGTTCAAGACTGTTCTGGAAAATGACCTTCTCAGCGTCCTGAACCACAACGTCTATCTGGTTCAGCTGCTCTTCAGGCAGGGTTTCCATCAACATGATTTCCGGATCGAATATCCCCACCATGAAGCCATCGAACTGACCATTCACGTGGATCGGCACATAAGCGATAACGGCGCGATATCCCTGCACCAGATCCAGCGGCGGCGTAATTGTAATCTTGTTAGCTTCCGCCGCCCCTTTCAGCGCTTCTTTACGCTCGTCATTAAAAGCAATGTTCAATCCAATAGCTTTTTCATTGCCGATCAGAGGATAAACCCACTGGACGTGGTAGGTGTCATCCACCCACTCCACAGTGGTCAGCGGTTCAAACCCCTTCACATAGTTTCTGGCGTCCGCAATCCATTGCGCCTTCGGAGTGCCCTCCGCCGCCTCCCAACGCTGCGCCATGCGCTGGATCGCAACGACACTATTTTCAAATTTCTGGGCAATTACCTGCTCAACCGTTTGTTTTTCCTGATCAATGATTGTTTTGACCAAATTCTGTTCTTGCGCTTTGAACTGTTGCCAAACCCCAAGAGATACAATCATCACCACCAGCGATGATAGGACTGGCGCAATCAGGGTCGCTTTTCTGTCTTCACGATCAGACTGGCTTTTTTCTTCGCTCAACTGTTTCTGCATCGCATCAGTGCGCGCAGAAATAACAATGATCAAAATGCCAAAAGCTGCTGACACGATTAGTCCGAGCACAAGCAGATACCAGAGATGCCAGCTTTTGTGCGACGCCCCGGAAAGCGATTGCTCAACGAAAGTCAGTTCCCACTTGTGACCGGCAACATCCAATTCGGTCTTGCTCGTTAAAAGGTGCGGCGCGGGCGAAATCGGTTTGGCTGGTTCTTTAAAATCAGGCGTGCGTGAATCATACATCAGCTGTCCGGCAGTGATGTCATTCAGAACTAGGTCCACGCCGTTCTCATTAGCCAATTCCTGTAAACCGGAGAGCATTTTTGGCATGACAAACACGCCAGCAACATAACCGGTAAGACGCGCACGACGATCTTCGACAGATACGCCATCCAGTTCACCCTCAAACACAGGGTGATAGATGATCATGCCGTACTGATCTTCTGCCTGAACCAATGCGATGCGGCCCGTTGTGATGGGGCGCGCTTCGTCCCGCGCCTGGTTGAGGACGCGGCGACGCACATTATTTGTCAGAATATCCGGGCCATATGTGTCGTACCCCTGAGCGGCTTCATTGCCCTCCACTGGGGAAAGATATGCAATTGGGAAATATACCATGCGCGTGTCGGCTGGCTCGATCTTTCCAACGCCAAAACGGTCTTTAACCGTATAATCAGGAAAACCCTGAGCGCGCACATTTTGTTCGTGTTCGGCGCGTCGATCGTGGGTGATTTTAGGGTTCCAGGACAAGGACTGGATCGTGTCATACTTTGACGTAAAGCCGCGCGTGAACGTGACGAATTCATCAGCGGTGATAAAACTGGACGCTTTGATGAAACGCTCATTGGCCGACAGAATATTGAGATAGACTTCAATATCTTTTTCAAACTCAGAGGACATTTCCCGTGCGGCCACATCGAATGCGCGCTGGCTCTTATCCTCTTCAATCTCCTTGGTGTTGAAGAACACAAAGATCGCAATGCTGGAAAAAATCAGGATTGGCAGCGTCACAACGCATTTTCTGAAGGACGACACGCGGTCATTGAACAGGAGCAACAAAGCTGGCGCGAACAGGATGACGCCGATCACATCGCCCACCCACCAGGTAATAACGCTGACGCCCAACTGTCCGAACGAGATAAACCCGGCAGTGATCAAGACCAGCGGACCAACAATAGCATTGATCAAGCACGCTACCGCCCCGCCGCAAAGTATGAGCGATATGACCGATTTTGGGTTTTCCAGCGTGTCTGTGACATTGACAGACCGGCTCACCAGCCGTGCGCCGATAGCGGCCTGAACTGTCGCGCCAACCGCAATACCAAGCGCGACCATGATCGGGCCAAAAGCAAAGATATCTGCGCCAGCTTCTGATGAAACCAGCATGTTAGTAGCGAAAGATCCCACAAACACGCCCGGCAGCATCGCCCGCCCCCAGATGAGGACCGCCGCCAGCGCGATCCCGGCCGCTGGCCAGACTGGGGTCGCAAAACCCGGCGGAATTGCCAACAACAACGAGAACTTGCCCACGATGAAGTAAGCAAGCGCCAACAACGCAACCTTGAGAGCTTTGGTGTAGTCAAACGTCATTAGAAGACCAATTTTGCTTGTAGTTGCGGGTTGGATTCAGTGACGCCATCAATGCCGAACTTGTTGCGCCAATAAGAGTATTCCACGCCGACAAAGAACGTATCTTTGGCGCCGCCCGACGCTGCGCCAACATCCATCAACACGCGCGGGACGATGAATTGGTTTGCCGCAGATGTTCCTTCTGCCCCGGAAAAATCAGCAAAGCCTTCAGTCACCCATTTGGTGTTTCCAATGTTAAATGGCTTCTTCCAGACCAATGTGGCCTGCCATGTGGAATCATCTAAGGCGGGATCGTCACGCACGTAGAAATTTGTTTTGAAATACGCAAAACCCGGAACGTCAAAATCAACACCCAGTCCATACAAAAACCGCGCCTTGCGATCCTTTGGTGTTTCGATTGTCGTGGAGACAGACAAGTCCTTGATCGGTCCCGCCTTAAATTCCTGACCCGTCATTTTCGACAATGAAAAGCGCGGCGAAAATTCAGCATATTGTGTGGCGTCGCCCTCATCCGGCCAAATAAGGTCAGCAAACGCAAAAAAGTCGCCATACTTCCAGCTGTTGGCGTGTTCCAGCGTCACAATCGTACGCTCTTCCGGGCCCACTTCAAACTGACTGCCGCGTAGTACCTGGATATTGGACGAACTCCATTGGATGAAGCCCCCCTCTTCCGCATGAGCGGACACCGCAAGCAAAGATGGTAGCGCGCATGTCAAAAGCTTGGCAGATTTCACGGGATAGCCTCGCGTTGCTTTTCTCAGTCCCGCACAGCTATAACAAAAACCAATTGTTAGACCGTTAATTACTAAGGTTAATCTCTTAAGGATTCCGGTAACAACAGCCAGCTGGGAGGACCGTGTTTCACACGTTCATGAAATATGGAAGAAAGAATTAAAGTCGACATCAAAAATGGCGTCGCTGATGTCAAACTCGTCCGCGCCGACAAGCTCAACGCCCTAGATTACGCCATGATGGATGCGCTGATCGAGACAGCGGAAAACCTTAACAAAGATAAGTCTGTTCGATGTGTCGTCATGTCTGGCGAAGGGCGTGGTTTCTGCGCCGGACTGGATATGGCGAACTTCTCTGCGATGGCGAGCGGGGAGCGCAAAAAGTCCACGCGTAACCTCACCGAACGTACACACGGCATCACCAATAAACCCCAACAGTGTATCTGGGGCTGGCGTGAATTGCGAGCGCCTGTGATCGCCGCCGTCCATGGCCCTGCGCTTGGCGGCGGTTTCCAGCTTATGCTCGCCTCAGACATCCGCATCGTTCATCCACAAGCCAAGATGTCGATCATGGAATCCAAATGGGGATTGGTGCCCGACATGAGTTCCACCCCCATCATGCGCTATCTAGCGCGTGAAGATGTGATCCGGGAGCTCACGTACACAGCGCGCGTATTCTCTGGCGAAGAAGCAAAGACATATGGTTTCGCCACTCATGTCAGCGAAACACCACATGAAGACGCCATGAAACTTGCCACGGAGATTGCCAGCCGAAGTCCTGACGCCGTGCAAAAATCCAAAGCGCTTTATAACGCTCTGCCAGACCGCACGACCGAAGAAGCGCTGATCGCTGAGGCAGCCGCACAGGAAGAACTCATCGGATCGCCTAATCAGGTGGAGGCCGTCATGGCCGGTATGGAAAAACGGGAAGGAAATTTCACAGACGGATAGATTCTTCGTCTTTCCTTGTAGGGGGAAACACCCATCATCGCCTCTTAAACTTGCAAGGCGCGCAACATGTGTGAAATGCTATAAATAATAGCATTGTGACGCCAGTTTCTGATTTAAGGGGTCGATGTTGTCTAAGGACACGTCTCTTCTCGAAGCGTTTGAAAACAGCCGTGCGGTTATCGCCGGATGGCTGGTCCGACGTTTTGTAGATGAAACAGAGGTCGACGACATCCTCCAGGAAACCTATCTGAAGGCGTTGGAGAATGAAGGCCGCGGCGGCAGAATGGATAACCCCCGCGCTTATCTCTTCATGATTGCGCGCAATATCGTGTTTAAAAATTTCAAGCGCCGCGCCCGTGCGCGGTTTAGTGAAATCGACCTGCACGAGCTACCGGACGCGGACACCTCTGTTGATACGGCTCTGCATGAACGCAATAAGTTTGGCGTGTTCGCCGAAGCCGTGTCATCCCTGCCGGAGCAATGCCGGCGGGTGTTTATCATGCGCAAACTCTACGGTTATCCAAACAAGCAAATTGCCAAAGAACTCGGCATATCGGTGAAAACCGTCGAAAACCATTTAACGAAAGCGCTTAAGCGCTGCGGACGACTGCTACAGGAAAGAGGATACACAGATATCCCGAACAGACCTGGGCAGACGGGAGGGAATGTCGTTACTCCAGACAAAGCGAGCACTGAGAAAAGCCCGTGACAAAAGATAACGCCTCATCCTCCATTCTGCATCTTCCTGATCAGGAACAGCTTAGCGAAATTGACGCACAAGCGATTGACTGGGTCATCAAACTTGATTCTGGTCGCCTGAAAGCGCGAGATAAACGCAAACTAAGCAATTGGTTGAATGCCAATGTCGCTCACAAAGACGCTTTGTTGAAATGGGCCAGCGTCTGGGATGGCGCAGATGATTTCTTCACTCATGTCAGCAAGCATGTGCGAGACGCGCTCGCACCTTGCCAATCAGCCTCACGCGCAAGCAGTTTTTTACAGAAAAGACGCCTGGTGTTGTCTGGCCTTGTTGCAGCCTTTGCCCTTGTCGCCATTGGGCCACAAGCTGTCCGTGTCCTTGCGCCCCAATCCGACAGCCCCACCCTTTTCGCCACCAATGTCGGCGAGCAGCGCACGCTGACGCTTGAAGACGGCTCAACCATCCAGATGAACACCAAAACCGTGGTTGAGGTGGACTACAGCGATACGCAGCGCACAATTTCAATGCTGGAGGGCGAAGCCTATTACGATGTCGCTCACGACCCGGACCGACCTTTTGTCATTCATGTGCGTGACAAAGTGGTGCGTGCTGTCGGCACAGCCTTTTCCGTTCGCGCTCTGGACGATGAAGTCTCGGTCATTGTCGTTGAAGGCGCAGTAGAGCTGGGCGACGTACTCCAACACTTCAAAGCGCCGGATGCGCCGCTGCTGCCCCAACCGGTTCGTATCGAACCTTTGGAGAAAGTCACTGTCAAAAAGGGTTCTCCCCTTCTGCTCGATGTCGTTCAAACCCCGGAACTGGATCGTCAATTGGCCTGGAAGCAGGGATTTATCGTCTTTGAGGATGCGCCACTGCACTCTATCGTTGACGAAGTCAGTCGCTATACGAATATGAAAATCAATATTCCTGACCCTGAACTTCAACAACTCAGTGTTGGCGGCCGATTTGAGATTGGCGCTGTGGATTCGCTTATCGAGGCGTTAGATGTCACCTTTGGGGTGAAAGCAGTTTATCGCGGCGAAAATCAGATGGATCTTGTGAGGCTGGAAGAGAAAAAATAAAAAAAGATCGTTATGCGATATAGGGGAATTGAACCAGCGCTGGATCTTAAAGAGCGGGAGGCCAAAAATCAGGAACGTAACCTGTGCGGGAGGAAACACAGGCCGGTCACAGAAAATACTCGCAGTCACATGCATGACAGCGGTGTTGGCAATGTCCGGCGCAGGACCAAGTGCTGCCGAGGAAGCGCAAGCGCGCATCCACGTCAATATGCCGTCCATGAGCGTACATGATGCGCTCAACGTGATTGCAGAAAAGTACAATGTCTCGCTCATTCTTCCGGCAGACGCAGCAAAAGGCGTAAAGTCCAGACCGCTCGACGGTGACTACACTCTGGAACAAGCGCTCGACGCCGCACTCATCGACACCCCCCTGATTGGGCAGCTGACCCGCTCCGGCGCGATTTCGATCGTTACGCGACCGGATGTGAAAGCTATCGATCGGGAGGAAGTAGAAATGAATAATAAAAAGACAAAGCTCGGCTTGCTTGCTGGCGCAACAGCGCTCACGTCGATCTTTACGGGGACAGCAAGCGCGCAAGACGCAAACACACCAACCCAGGCAGAAGAAAACCGCACGTTAGACGTTATCACTGTAACTGCGCGTCGCCGCGAAGAAAGCCTTCAGGACGTGCCGGTGTCTGTGTCCATCGTGTCCGCAGAAGCGCTTGCGCGTCAGGGCATCACCGCGACAACAGACCTCGACCAGATCGTGCCGAACCTGCAATTCACAAGCTACGGCACGCTGACAGGTAACAACTCATCCGCTCAGGTCTTTATCCGCGGTATCGGTCAGACTGACGCAACCGGCGCGGTTGACCCAGGTGTGGGCCTTTATATCGACGACGTTTACATTGGCCGCTCAGTAGGTGGCGCGATGGATTTCCGCGACATCGCCAACGTACAAGTGTTGCGTGGTCCGCAAGGCACGCTGTTTGGTCGTAACACCATTGGTGGCGCGGTCCTGATGACATCGAACCGTCCAGGCGCAGGCAACACAGTTCGTGTCGGCCTTGGCACAGACAATCTGTTTGAAGCGTTCGGTGCGTTTGACCTCTTGGCCACTGATGAATTTGGCGCCCGTGTCGCTGTCGGTACGCGTCAGCGCGATGGCTATGTCGAGCGTGTCTTTGACAGTGTCGACCTTGGTAATGACGACACCATCTCCGGTCTTGTCACAACCGAGTGGACGCCATCAGAAGCCGTCAACTTCACCCTGCGCGCAGACTACGCCAAGGAAGATGAAAACGGGTCTCCATTTGTCTTTGCGGACATCAACCCGAACGCCCTCTTCCCGATCATCGGCTCTATTGTGGCTGGATGTCCGGGCGCGTCATTCCCGCCGCCAACAGCGAACGCCACACTGGATGACCCACGCTGTGCGAACGAATTCCAGGACTTAGGCGATGAACTGAACGGCGGCACATTCCCCGCTGTTTCCACGCTCGAAAACTACGGCTTCTCCTTGATCGGAGAATGGAACGTCAACGAAAACCTGACGCTGAAATCTATTTCTTCAGCGCGTAACCTTGAATGGTCTGGGTCTCGCGACGCCGACAACACGCCAATCCTCATTTTGCACACGCAATATGAAAGTGAGAGCGAGCAGATCTCACAGGAACTGCAAGCGCAGTTTGAGTATGACCGCCTCAATGGTGTGTTTGGTCTTTACTACTTCGATGAAGAGACAAACGACCGCCTGATCGTGCAACTGGCGACACCGGGCACGTCTTACGACACCCAGCGCGTCAACCTCACAACAGAAGCGTTCGCTGCGTTTACCGAGTGGACTTACGATTTCAGCGACGCCTTCAGCGTCACAGGTGGCCTGCGCTACACTGAAGAAGAAAAAACCATCGGCGGCACGCTCTTCAACGTTGGCGGTGTCGACACGCCAGAGCCTGCTATCCCAACAGCGGACACGCTCTGTAACCCATCAGGCCCTCCAGGCCAGACAGAATGTCTCTTCATCACCCCTGGCCCACACGAGGTCAGTTTTGACTCCATTACAGGTTCCGCCAGCGCGCAATACCGCTGGAACGAATCCCTGATGACATTCGTGTCCTTCTCTCAGGGCTTCAAAAGTGGTGGCTTCAACCAGCGCTACAACGCTGCGCCTCCCGGAAACCTGCCGCTGTCATTCAACGAAGAAACAGCTGAGAACTGGGAATTGGGCTTCAAATCCAACCCGGCAGCTAATGTTCGCCTGAACGGTTCGATCTTCACAACAACATATGACGACATTCAGATGACTTACCGTCTGGGCGTTGTGCCATTGCTGTTTAACGCCGGTGAAGCAGAGATCTCAGGCGCCGAACTTGAACTCTACTATATGCCGGTTTCGTCAATGATCATCGACGCCAGCCTTGGATACCTGGACGCCAAGTTCAACTCGATCAACGACCCGGCGCCAATCTCCGGCGTCACACCAACAGCGATTGCGACAGTGGACAGCGACTTGCCGTTCACGCCGGACCTTCAGGCGCACGTTGGTGTGTCTTACGAATGGCAAGTGGGGAATAATGTGACCCTCACCCCACGTCTGGATGTGAGCTACACAGACTCACAATTCTTTGACGCTGGTAACTCCGCCATCATCGCGCAGACAGACGCCATCACATTGCTGAACGGCTCAATCACGTTTGCGCACGACAATGGTTTCACCCTGTCCTTCAGCGGTGAAAACCTGACTGACGAGCGTTACCCGGTCGCCGGTACGTCCTCACTTGGGACATCATCTGGCTATGCTGAGATCGTGTATGCGCGCCCAAGAAGCTTTATGATGACTTTGACTAAAGACTTCTAAGTCCTTCCGGCATGCACTTTTTTACGCGGAGCTTTTCACCAAAGCTCCGCGTTTTTTTTTATGGCTCGATACGCGCCGCCACGGCGTCGCGCGCACGCTGCACATCGGGAATTTGCGAGATCATAGACGCATCCCCGCCCTGCATGGTGGAAATGAGCGCATCATAAGCAACAACCGCATCGCTATATTGCTCAGCCTGCTCATATGCGCGCGCCAACAAGTATTGCGCCTCAGCCAGCTGTAACGGACCAAAAGCCTCGTACTGGCTATTGACGAACGCCACCGTTTCCAGCGCCGCTTCAATCCCGGTGTCAAAATTTCCCGCCATCAGGCTAGCTTCAGCAATGTAGGAAAGCGCGGTCGCCCGCAGGCGGGACGATTGCATGTCGCCAATAACGCTTAGCGCATCCTCAGTTGCTTGCAGCGCAATGTCAGGACGGTTGGCGGACAGTGCAAGACTTCCAATCTCCAGATAGCTTTCAGCGGACGCTTCCGCCTCGCCAGCATCTGCAAATGACAGCGCTGCCTGCTCAAAAGAGTCTACGGCTTCCTGTGTCTCACCATAGTTAAGATGGATTTTAGCAAGAAAGCTGGACGCCGAACCATAACAATATGGCTCGTTCGCCCGGTCGCACATTTCCAGGTTTTGCAGAATAAGCGCTTTGGCCTTGTCTAGCTCGCCGCCACCAGCGTGAATACGCGCAATAGACTCCGTTGTGGACGCCTTACTCGCCACATTGCTCAGAATATCAGCCTGCTCCAACGCAAGCCTATATCGTTCAATCGCTAATTCGGGTTCCTGCATCGCTTCAGCCGTACGGGCATACGACGTATATTCTCGATAAAGATTTTCTGGTGACTGTAAGGACTGGAAAAGCGCAATCGCTTCCTTGTGGCGCGCTTCGGCTGTTTCATACTCGCCGCGTTCGCGTGCGATAATCGCCAGATGGTTCAGCGCGCCCGCTTCGGTGATTTTAGCATCCAGCTTTTCCGCTAGCGCCAGCGTCTTGCGCGCCATGGCTTCAGCTTCGTCAATCTTGCCCTCATTGGACAGCATCAAGGTAAGATTGAGCAGCGCATAGCTTTTCTCAGTTTCCATCCCAAGATCGTCCATGATCGCGATGGCTTCATCAAACGTGGCGCGCGCTGTGTCATAGTCACCGCCACGCATGCGCACATAAGCAATATTGCCAAGCGCCGCCGCCTCGATGTTGCGCAGACCCAGTTCGCGCGCCAGCGTCAAACAGCGTTTGGCATAGGATTCAGCTGTTTGGCGGTCTCCAGCTGAGTCATAGATATTACCAAGATTAAGATATGCTTTGGCAACGGCTTCCTGATCACGTTGGGCTTCAAAGATAGCCAACGCCTCTTTTACGCCTTCAATCGCTTCTTCATACTGACCGCGATTTGCGTCCATCAGCGCCAGATTGCCAAGCGCCTTTGCTTTCCATGACGGATCAGTCGCCCCCGCCCCTTCCAGGACTTTTGTATAAAGCGCTTGTGCTTCATCCATACGGGCCTGGCGTTCATAAAGTGGGCCAAGACCATTAAGAATTTCAGGGTTGTCGGGATCGAGCGCCAGCGCTTTTTCATAAGCGTCAACTGCTTTGTGAGTATCAGAAGCCGCGTATAAAGCACCTGCCTCCCGCCAGCTTTGCGCAGCTGCTTTAACAGCGCCTGTCGCCGCTTCAGCCTGTTGCGCCGCCACGGCCGCCAGTGAATCGGCCGCGCCTTCCACATCGCCCTGCGCCAAGGCCTGACGCGCCTGCGCTTTTTCAGCATCTGAAGATCGCAAAACCGAACTCAACGCATCACGCAAACTGTCTTCGCTTCGCGCATCCAGCTGCCCGCCGCTCTGAGCAAGGATCTTGGCCACCTCACGCGCGACCAGATCCTCAACCTCATCCGTTGACACGTCATTATCAAAAAACATGTCGCGGATGAGCGACACATTCGCCGCGGCCACACCAATCATCGCCAGAAGCGACACGAGCGCGCCGCGTGTAATCCACTTACGCTTCCATGGAATGGTCTTGGCCACACGCCCTTCAACACGGGCGCGCACTGCTTCTTCTAATTCCTGATAGGCATGATGATCACGATTGCCGCGCCAGCCAGACAGGTCCTCAAAGTGAATACGATCAAACGGTTTAGGCGGCTGGCAGGCTTCGATCATCACGGGCACGAGCTTGCCATTGACCCGCGCATCGTCCGCTTCAGAACGCACCCAATCAGACGCCGCCGCTGTGGGCGTCCAGCAAACAATGACCGCCTTTGCTTCTTTTAGCGCCCGCTCAATCGTCGCCTCATAACTGTCGCCGGGCAGCAACGACCTGTCCCACCAGACATTGAGGCCCGATTTGGTCATGGCGTCAGCCAGAACCGCTACCTTGTCCCGGTCGTGTGAGCTGTAAGAAATAAATACGTCTGCTGAAGCGGCGGTGTCATCGCGGCGTTCTGCTGGTGTGTCCTGTGTCATAGCGCTTCCCCTCGCATGCGGAATTGAACTTAGCAAAGCGATGTCACAGGCGTAAGTCCCTCATTCTTCGCCAGTGTGCTAACCGGTGCAATCAAGCTTTGACCTGTGCTAATTGGCAGGCGAAAGCTTGATGCGACTCACAGCTTGCTGTTTGGTCAGGCATTCAAAGCGCAGGATGCGACAATAAAAGGTCACGACACCAGTGGTTCAAAAGTCATTCGGCCGTTTCTGGTCATTCCTGACAGGACAAGGGGCAAGCCTCGTAGCGCTGGGCGGTTTTATGACCGTCTCAGTGATCGCGACAGCGCTTGGTTTTTCCGACCTGCGCATGGCCAATGGCGACAAGGACAGTTTGAGCCTTGCTGAAGCCATTCCTATCTGGCTGGTGACCGTTTTTGTCATCTTGACCATGGTAGCGGCGCTCAACGCTTTCCTGGGTGTTGGCATGCGCACCCGCAAAACAGTTTCCCTCAAAGAAGAACAGGCCGGACTGAAAGGCCGTATCAGCAAATCTGTCCTGACTTTGCGCGGATTAGCACTCGTTTTTTATCTCTTCTTCGCCTTCTGGTCGATCGGCTTTGGGTATGGATTTTTCTGGAAGGAACTGGCCGGTCAGGAATACACACGCAACCAGTTTGGCCTGGCGATTGAGGACGTGTCAGCATCCGTTGCAAACGCCACCGATGCGCTTGAAACAGTTGAATCATCTGTCATCGCGGCGGCAACGACCGCACGTGAACGCGCTGAGGTCGAGGCAGCCCAGGGTGGAACCTGCTCCAACAGACCCAATTCTGTTCCCGGCGATGGCCCCCTTACCCGCGCCCGTTTTGCCTTTGCCGACCGGGCGCAGGCATTGCGGGATGACGTATCTGCGCGCTGGCTCAATCGTTTGTCCGGCGACCGTAGGGAACTTGCTTTCCGCCTTCAGGCGCTCACCACAGGTCTTGCGCCGGAAGTTGAAAACGCCACAGACGAAGAAAGAGCGCTCTTACAAAAGCTGGCTATTGCGCCACGGCTCACCTCTAAGGAGCGCGAACGCATTTTCACAAAAGTCTTTGATGACGCGCGCGCCTTTACCGCTAAGGCAAACGCCCTGCGCGCCGCAAATGCGCCGCTTTACGCCAGCCGTCTGGATGACCTTGCCGCACTCGTCGGACCTGATCCAAATAATCCAAGCCGCCCTGATCCTGCCCGCGCCAGCGACAGCGCCTATTGCTGGGACACAGTCCTCACCGAGCAATTGGAAACATCCGCGCAATCCCTGCGCTCACTGGATGATATGGCGACACCGCAATTTGAATTCTTAGAAGGGCCAAAGGCGACACGCGCCGCTTTCTTTGAGCTGGCCAGCATCCCGGCCAAGCTATCTAAAAGCGAAGAAATTACTTTCGGCGAAAAGGAATTCATCGCCCTCTTCGCAAGTATCGCTGTCGACCTTGGTATCTTGTTCCTGACCCTTGTGCGCGCCGCCATGGAAACGCGCCTCTTGCGTGGGCATGCCGCCCGCAGGCCGACGCCAATGCGTTTAGGAGATGTGCGCGAAGCCGCACAGGAATATCAGTTCGGCAAACTGGAAAAAGATAAGCCTTCAGCGTAACTGCCCGACTAATCGAACAACTCGTCTTCCGTTGTTGTTTTGACCTCAGCTGCCGGCTTTGACACTGTTTTTTCAGTCGGCGAGCCTTCTTGCTTTGCAGATGGTTTTGGCGGCGGCGGCGCCTTGCTTGGCGTTGCAAACTTTTTACGGGGCGACTGGCGCGCAGACATTTTTGCGTTGCGCGTCATAAAGAACTTGCGCTCGCCGGTTTCCTGCTCGGTCACGACCCGACCCTGAAGCTTAACAGCCGCTTCACGCCACGCACCCTGCATTAACACGCCATTGCCTTCTGGCTGGTCATCGCGCCATGCGCCAAGCCATACGAGAAATTTGTCCTGTCCCATGCCAAAGCCTGAGCGCACGCCATCATGGAACTGGCCCAGATAGGTCTGTTCCCCGCCTTCATCCTCAAGCGTAAGAATACCATAGCCATGCGGGTTCACACCGTTGGTTTCACCTTCATACAACATGTTGCGCGCATCTTTCGTGTCCGGCCACTTGATACGTCCCCAACGCACGCCTGCATAATTTGGCTCAGAATGGGAGAACGACTTGCCCAATTGCTCTCTGGCGTAATCAGCGGCTGCCTCTGCTGTGCGCTGCGCATAGCTTGCCGCAATATAAGCATAGCCATTCTGGTCATTATAGCTTTCCTCACCAACCAGATACGCAAACTCAGCCCCCACCTGTTTGACGAAGTTGAGCGTGTATCGTTCGTTACTCTTATAATCAGCTTCAGCTGTCGCTTGTTGAAGCTCAACAGCCAGATCGCCATCCAAACTGATCTCACTACCCATTTCATCATAGACTTGACGCGCTTTCAGGCGCAGTGTTGGGATATTTGCCGCCCGGCCGATTGCCTGTAACAGCGACCGCCAGTTTTCTGTCCCGCCCGCGAGGTCTGCCGTTGTAATCGCCCAGCATCCGTCATCCACATGTTCAGGCGGATCATCATCCAAAAACACGACCTGCGTGTCTTTTAAGGTCGCCTCCATTTCAGACGGCACATGAAACGGGGTTTTGGCGTTTAACAGGATGAGATCAGGCGCGCCTTGCGAAAAATCGATGTCGACTTCCTTCATCGCAACGCCAAACCGCTGGAGCAGATTCTGGAAACCAGCAAAGATCTCTCTTTCCACGTCGCGGCGCACAAATGTCAGATGCCGGTTTGCATCCATGTTCTGAAAGCCCTTTTTCGCCCATGCGATTCAATGCTGGTTGATTTTCGTTGAATCCGCAGGTTCTGGCTACCCCTCGCCCGCAGCAGGTGTTTCTTCTTCCTCATCATCGCGCCGCGGCGCATTACGCTGATAGCCATATTTGCGGAGGAGATTGCGCAACTGGTTGTAACTCAATCCAAGATATGCCGCCGCGCGCTTTTGATGCCCGTCCGTAGCCGCCAGGGCGGCATCCACCAATTGACGCTCATAGCGCGACGTCAGCAATTCAAACTCGATATGCTGATCGCTCCTTGGCGCATCCGGCAAAGGAATGACGGGTTTTGACTTCAGATCGCCTTGTGGATCCGCTGGCGCCTTCTTTGTCAATTCTGCTCCGGGGCGATAAGCCGAAACGAACGGGTCCAACGCATTGTTCGGCAGATTGATCGGACGATCCATCAGATCTTCTGTACGATTAGCAATCTCTCGATAAAACGCCCGCTCCACAGCATTTTTCAATTCCCGCACATTGCCTGGCCAATCATGGGTTTCCAGCAATGTCATGGCGCTACGCGTAAATCCGGGAAAGAAAACCCCCATTTCACGCGCCATACGCGTTCCGAAATATTCGGCAAGTATCGCAATATCTTCTTCGCGCGCACGCAGTGGCGGCAATGTGATCACATCAAACGCTAACCGATCGAGCAGGTCTGCGCGAAACTCGCCCTTCTCCGCTTTGGCGGGCAGATCAACATTTGTCGCCCCAATCACCCGCACATCGCAATGCAGAACCTCTTCGCCGCCAAGACGCTGAAATTCACCATATTCGATCACACGCAGCAGTTTTTCCTGCACCGGCAAGCTGGCAGTGGCGATTTCATCCAAAAACAACGTGCCTTTGTCAGCCTGTTCAAACCGGCCGATACGCCGACGCGCAGCGCCGGTAAACGAGCCCGGCTCATGCCCAAAGAGTTCAGAATCCAGCAACTCCTCAGATAACGCCGCACAGTTGACCTTCACATAAGGCCCATCCCAACGCCGCGATAGGAAGTGCAAACGCTCAGCGATCAGCTCCTTACCTGATCCGCGCTCCCCCACCACCAGCAATGGTCGGTCAATTGGGGCCGCGTCAGACACACGCTCCAGACTTTCCAGCCACGCAGGAGAAACGCCAATGATTTCGGGAGGATCAATAATGTTCATTGTTATTTTTATACTTTATATGGATTTATTTTTCACTACGTAATTATTATTTTTCACCACTAATGATTAACACGACTACCAGAAAATATTTTTATTCGTTATTTTACAAAGCACTATAAAATTAACAAAAAACTGGCACGCTGTTTGCGTATTCTATGGCAAGCACAGCGACATAGGGGTCGCAAACCAGTTTGGAGAAGCAAAGAGAATGCAAACGCAAAGGGACATAGACAGTGCGGACGACGCCAGAACGACATTTCGCCGCTTCATGCGGTGGCTGTCCTCTCGCCCGATCGAAAGCTGGGGCTTTTTCGCCGCCGGCGTGATCATCGCACGCATCCTCTTTTAATCAGTCACACTTTAAGGAAAGGACCTAGACCATGGGAATTTTCTCTCGCTTCGGCGACATTATCAATTCCAACCTCAACGCCATGCTCGACAAGGCGGAAGACCCGGAAAAAATCGCACGCCTGATCATTCAGGAAATGGAAGACACATTGGTGGAAGTGCGTACAGCCGCCGCCCGCGCTATGGCCGACAAAAAAGAAATCCAGCGTGAAATCCGCACCTTTGAAGAAGCGCGGAATGATTGGGCCGCCAAAGCAGAACTGGCGATCGAAAAAGACCGCGAAGATCTGGCCCGTGGCGCTCTTTCAGCCAAGCAACGCGCACAGCGTGAGATCGACTCTCGCAAATCTGCTTTAGTTGCGGCTGACGAAGCGGCTGAAAAGCGCAAGGATGACCTCTCTAAGCTTCAGGCCAAGCTGGATGAAGCCAAAGCCAAGCACCGCGCACTGATGGTTCGCCGCCAGGCCGCCGAAGAGCGCATCAAGGTTCGCTCCAAGATTGACTCATCCAAAGTCGATGACGCCCTGCACCGTTACGCAGCCGTTGAACGCAAGGTGGATGAACTGGAAGCTTACGCCGACACATACGATGTACGCTCCAAGACTTTGGAAGATGAGTTTGCTGACCTTGAAGACGAAGAAAGTGTCGAAAAGGAACTAGCTGCGCTCAAAAAGGCGAAACGTAAGAGTGGGGCGGATTCATAATCATGGATGATTTCATCCCCTTCGTCGCCATTTTGTCGATCTTCGTGATCTTCCCCGGCATGATCCTCCACTACATCACCAAGTGGCGGACCGGAAAACACCTTACGGCGGACAATGAAAAAATGCTGGAAGACCTCTGGCATTCCGCCCGCAGGATGGAGCGCCGGATCGAAGCGCTTGAGCGACTGGTGGGTGATGATCGGGAGGCTCACCGGCCTCCCCACGATCCCACAAATCACCGCGATATTCGCGACTAATCGAATTTACTGAGGACATAGAAAATGGACGAATATTCCCGCTCCCCAAACCCGAAACGGTTTTACCGCCACACAGATGACAAGCTGGTCGCCGGTGTGTTCGCTGGTTTGGCCGACCGTATGGGCTGGAATCTGGCCCTGCTGCGGATCGCTGCCGTGCTCGCATTTATCACAGGTTTTCTCACTGGACCGCTTTTCTTTGGTTATCTGATTGTGTGGGCAGTCACGCCTGCCCGCAGAAACGGTCGCCCATTGTCAGAAGAAGAGGACTCGTTCTGGCGCGGCGTATCGGACCGCCCACGCGTCACGCTGGCCAACATCCGCTACAAGTTCATGGATTTAGAAGACCGTCTACAGGGCCTTGAAAAATCCGTCACGTCGGACGAGTGGCGCCTGCGCCGTCAGTTCCGCGACCTGGAAAACTAACGACTATCCGCCCGATCCCGGATCACCAGTCTTTACCGGGGTCACAACCATAAAGAGCCTAAGCAATAAGGGGTGCATCATGGCTCAGTTTTTTAAGATTAAGGCCTTCGCCGCAGCAGGCGTTCTGGTCACGGGCGTCACAGCCATGGTGCTGGCCGCTCAGTTTGGGGATTTGGAGCTGGGAGCCGGCGATCTGGAAATGCGTATGACCTATAACGCAGACACGGGCGTCGCGCTTGAGATCGGCGACAGGAGCTGTCCGCCCGAATGTAACCCGTTTGATATCGACTGGACCCGCCGCACAGCGCAGGCCAGCGCAACAATGCTCAAACAAATTCGATGAAACAACTGGCCAATCTGCTAAAGTGGCCCAAACTGACGAGGAGAAAAGCTGATGGAAGGCGGGCAAATTATGGTTGTCGCTATCATCGCTATCGTGATGACAGCGCAGGTGATCAAAGCCGCCGTGACAGGCAAAGGTGACGCCTGGAACATGTGGGGGTGCGGACCTTACACAAAACGTAGCCGACGTCGGCGCCGTGACAGTGAGACACCAATTACGCCAGATCAGACTGAAGTGCTTGCAAAAATGAACCAACAGCTGGACCGCATCACCGAACGTCTCGCGGCGCTTGAAACCATTGTCACTGACGAAGACAGAGAGCTGAAACGCAAATTTTCCGACCTTGAAGAGGACGTTGAAAAAGCGCGCAAAAACCTCTCGCAATCATTCCAAAGTTAAAGAAGGGAGACGAACTGATATGTCTGACGGTCAGATATTCGTTCTCATAATTGTTGGCATGTCGATGGCGACAGGCGTCATCATCAGCTACATCGAAACCAAAGCCAAATCCAAGAAACGCAATTTCAAGGGCGATCAGCGCCTGGACGCGATTGAAGCCAAACTCGACAAGATCGTCTCACGTCTTGAGGCATTGGAAACGATCGCCACAGATGAAGACGCAGAGTTAAAGAAGAAATTCGAAAAAATGGCTGGCTAAAAACACCAGGCCGCCGCCAACCATTCCATTAACGTCCGCGCTTTAATCGCCTCATCAGGAACCGCGCGGGCGATATCGTTTCTAAAGTCCGGTGTTCTGTCGGCGTCACCTCCCCAAACATCATCGACACACCAATCTGCGCCAGCCATGGCGCCCAGGTGAAGCCGCGCGCGCCTAACCCGCCTGCCGCATAGATGTTTTCAAGCGCCACGTCTGTGTTGGCCACAAGCGCCCTTCCCGTCCGCAGATCGTCGCCAAATGCAGCACTATAAGCAGCTCTATCCGGTACGCGTCCAATGAATGGAAACCTATCCTGCGTGGTCGCCCGCACACCTGTGTGAGATTTTAAATCCGCCCCATTAAGCTGCCCGCTAAGGTCAGGGGCAAACTTGTATAACTCCTCGATATTTTCTTTCCGTGAAGCTTCACTCACAGGAGGATTTTGATCATCTGACCAGCGTTCAAATGTTGCGCCAAACACGATCCTATCATCTAGTCCGACCACATAGCGACCGCCCGCGCGCGCAAAGCGTTCGCCAGCCCAATCCGCACTCTCGATCTGGCCGGCTTTCCCCTCAATCGGGATGTCCGACGCATCTAAAAGAGGTTCCGCATATGCGCCTGCGGCAATGATAATGATGTCTGCGCCCAGTTTTTCGCCTGTTTCCAGCGTCACATGGGGGTTTTGACCGCCGGACACCTCCAGAACACGACCGGTAACTTGACCAGAACAACGCCCTAACAATGCCCTGACTATAGACCGGGGCTTCACCCCCACACCACCATGATGAAACAGGGTGTTCTTTTCGACTTTCAGACGACCTTCATCCAACGGCGGATCAGCTTTAAGCGCGCTAAACTTCTGACGGTCCGTCTCTCCTGAGCCGGGCTGTAAAACATCAAGTTCAAAGGCGCTGTTTTTAAAGAGAGCGTCTTTCTGATCGAGGTAAAACCGGCGCGCATAAAGGTAAGCGTCAATCAGCGCCCGCGCCTGCGGCGTGTCGGCCGCATCAAGACGCGGCATAACTAATCCGACAGGGTTTTGGCTCGCGCTATAATCCTCCCCGCGACCAACAATAGTCACCTTCACGCCGCGCCCTTGCAGCGCCAAACCCAGGCAAGCGCCCATAATGCCAGCGCCGACAATGATCGCAGATTTGGGACGTTCAGGAGGATAATCAATCAGCAAGGGATCAGGGGCGGACCGCGCGATCTTGTCTGTCGGAAAAATGGCTTCCAACCGCTCGCGTTTTTTAGCAAAGCCCGGCTTTTTAGCCACCTCAAACCCTGCCGCAGCCAGAGAACGGCGCACATGACCTGCGACAGTG
The DNA here is from genome assembly GCA_964342355.1 of uncultured Hyphomonadaceae bacterium. Taxonomy (GTDB): domain Bacteria; phylum Pseudomonadota; class Alphaproteobacteria; order Caulobacterales; family Hyphomonadaceae; genus Hirschia. Next base: position 78,577 of record CAYFFG010000005.1, on the reverse strand, counting down.
TATGTGCCGATTACCGCGCACGGCGCTGACAATCGCCCCACGTGCCCCATCACCTCTTCGGTCCACATGGCAGGGTTCTTGGCAGGGGAAAATCCGTCCAGAAACCAGGCGTCAGCTGCAAAAGAAGCGCTTTTTATCGCCTCGCCGATGTCATCCTGATGCAGGGTTAGCCGTACATGCTCAGATAAATGCAATCGCTGGACGCCACGCGCTCTTTCTGGCCATTGCGCCAGTAATTTCCCTGCCGCCCAAGCCAGTTCAGGCCAGGCGGACAAAGCCGCCGCCGCATCATCGCGCCTCATCAGCCGTCCTTCAAAGCTGACGATATCAAGACGCCCCTTTGCCCCCGACTTATCCCACAGGTCCAATAGCGCAGCTATATTCAGCCCTGTTCCAAACCCTAATTCAGCAACAGTGAATATCTCTTTGTCCATCCACCTTTCAGGCAGACCACATCCGCGAAAGAAAACTTCGCGTGTTTCTTCTAAACCGTCGGCGACAGAAAAATATACGTCGTCCGCCTCCCGCGCGCGCGGGACCGCATCCTCACCCCAATCGAGGTCAGGACGCGGCGGCAAGCGGGGGACTTCAGATGACGTCAAAACAATTAGCCAGGTTTGCGCAGGATCATCTGCGTACAACGGAACATGGCGATTGTTTTACCGGTATCGCGATGAGTGACAATTGCATCCCATACATGCGTCGAGCGACCAAGGTGAACAGCCTGCGCTTTAGCTTCGATAACGCCTTCACGCGCTGTGCCCATGAAGTTGGATTTCAGCTCCACCGTTGTAAAGCCGGACGCCTCAGGAGGAAGCGATCTTGCGCATGCAAAACCACATGCAGAATCTGCTAGTGACACCACTGTGCCCGCATGCAGAAATCCATTTGGCGCCATGTGCTTTTCTTCAACTTCCAGAGCAAGATGAACCCATTGTTCGCCATGCCCGACAATGTGCATGCCAAGCGTGTTGGGCAGTCCGTATGGGGACGCTTCGCCTAATTCATTTGTTTGATTATTATCTGTCATTTTGTTTCTCCCACTTATGGGGAGAAACTAGCGTGAGCCTGATCAGATTGACTAGGCGGCTTGAACGATATCACTCAGAATTATACGTCCATTGGCGCAGCGTTCAGCGCCTCTTCAAGCTGTGCGAATGTTGGCTGCTGGTGCGATGGAACAGAACCACGTCCAAGTTCAACAGAAATCTGCGCGGCGTTCCCGTGCAGGTGAGACACCAGCACGTCCTTGATAATCTTGTAGAACTGGGATTCTTCGTCCATCACCTCGCCCATACGCGCAGCGAACGGACCAACGAAACCATAAGCCAGGAACACCCCGAGGAACGTCCCCACAAGCGCCGAACCAATCAGCTTACCCAGATATTCTGGCGGCTGGTTGATCGCACCCATGGTTTTAATAATACCCAACACCGCCGCAACAATACCAAGCGCCGGCAGAGCGTCAGCCAGGTTTTGAACAGCGTGCGCGCCAGCATGCGCCTCGTGGTGGTGTTTTTCGATCTGCTTTTCGATGGCGTCTTCAACCTGGTGCGGGTCTTCCAGGTTCATCGTCATCATGCGCAGCGTGTCACAGATGAGATCGACCGCGAAATGGTCCTTCAAAATCTTTGGGTAGTTCTGGAAAATCCGGGAATCCTTCGGATTCTCAATATGGGGCTCAATCGCCACCACCCCCTTGGTTTTCATCGTCTTGGTAAGCACAAACAGCAAGGCAAGGAGATCCTTATAATCCTTTGCGTTCCACTTGGGTCCGCCAAACGCCTTTCCAAATCCGCCCATCGCGCCTTTGATCGCGCCCATGGAGTTACCAATCAGGAATGCGCCAACGCCTGATCCGCCGATCATCATCATTTCAAATGGCGCAGCTTTAATGATCACATCGAAATGGCCCCCGGCGAGCGCAAAGCCCCCGAACACCATCCCCATCACGACCAGAATGCCGATGATCTGAAACATGAGTTCACCCAACAAAAGATATGGCTACAGTTGTCTCCTTTATGCCTTGTCAACCTTAACACTGCGTGTGTTCTTCAAGAAAATCAGCGTACTGGGCTTAAGCTTTTGCTTACGCTTTCAATAAATGTGGCTCTATTGGCTCCTTAGCAAAGCTCAGCTAACGACAATTCTGCATATGCAATAAAAAATGATCCAAGCTGCCCTTAACGTCAGCTTGACCAATCTTCAGTCCGCCTTCAAATGCATTCCATGCTTCCTTACTCTCCAGACGGACCTGGCGATAATTACACGGCAGGTGCGTCAAGGCCTGACCGGCGCGGCGCGTTTTTGCTGCTGTTTGGCTGCCTCCTGCTGATCGGCGCAGGCAATACAATGCTGATCACAGCTGTGTTGCCGCCACTGACCCGCGAGTTGGGGTTCCCTGACTGGACTGCAGGCGCAATTTTTTCTTTCTCAGCGCTCTTATGGGCGGTCGTCAGCCCGGTATGGGGACGTTTGTCAGGCGAATGGGGCCGCAGGCGCATCGTCGCCATCGGCATGTTCGGGTTTTCCATCAGTATGGCGCTGTTTGGATTTTTTGCCTGGCTGGGGCGTATGGACGTCATCAGCTATTGGCCCCTGCTGTTTGTGGTTCTCTTACTCGCGCGCTCTTTGTTTGGCCTGTTAGGATCTGGCGCCAATCCCGCCGCACAGGCTTATGTGGCTGACCGCACCACAATTGAAGAGCGCACGACTGAGATTGCAAACCTAACGGCAGGCTTTACGCTCGGTTCAGCGCTAGGGCCGGCCATCGCCGCCGCACTGGTCGTATGGCTTGGACTACTCTCCCCTGTCTGGATCACCGCAGTGCTAGCCGCCGCAACAGGCTATTATGTTCTGGTCAAACTGCCGGAAAAAACACTGCCCCGCGCAGCGGAAGTCGCCAGCAGAAAGATTGGCGATATCTGGAAAGATCCCAAAATTCTACCCTATCTCGTATTTGGTTTGGGGCTGTCACTCATTAGCGGCATCATGGTCCAGACATTCCCCTATACAATGATGGACCGGATGAGCCTTGAAGGCACGACCGCATCCCAGTTTATCGCCGCCGCGACAACTCTTAGCGCCATGGCGACCTTGCTCGCTCAACTGGTTCTGATCCCGCGCATTCAACTGCCAACGCGCGGCTTGATGGTTGCAGGCGGCGCACTCTTGTCGCTCGCGTTCGCTATCATGATCACGACGGACAGTTTCGCGATATTCTGTCTATCGCAAATCCTGTTTGGCCTTGGCCAGGGCCTTGCCCGCCCCGGCTTCATGGCCGGCGCCTCCATCGCAGCAGGCCCCGATCAACAAGGCGCTATTGCTGGATTGTCGACAGCTGTGAATGGCGCAGGATTTGTTATCTCACCCTTCTTCGGCCTCTGGATGTACGGTAACGTCTCAGGATATGCGCCGTTTATCATTGCTGTTGTCGTATGTGGCGTCATGACGGTCTATGCTGGTCTTAAAGCAGCAAAGGACGATGGCGAAGGCCCAATGCCTATCGCCGCCGCAAATGATCTCGATCCAGAAGACGCCGCTTCAAAAGATGCGCCTAAGACGCAGCAGCCTTCACGCGATTAAGCATAGCAAGCGTGGGGAAGCCGTCAGCTGTCACACCCTGCGCCACCTGAAAAGACTGAAGCGCCGCACGGGTTGTCCGCCCCGGCAGACCATCAATTGGTCCGGCCTTATAGCCTAGCTTATTGAGGCCTTCTTGAAGCTCCATCACTTGTGTTTTGGAAAGCACTGTTATGTTGGTCGGCCATGGTTTCGTCAGCGCAGGACGCTGCGCCAGCCTGTCAGCCAACAGGCCGATGGACAGCGCATAACTGTCGGCATTATTGTATTTGCGGATGACGTAGAAATTATCAAACAACAGGAATGCCGGTCCATATGACCCCGCTGGCAGGAATAATTCAGCCTGTAAATCATCTGCCGCAGGACGGTTGTTCGCTGGCGTCACACCCAGAGCGCGCCATTCAGCGATCGAGCGCTTCGCGCCATCACCCAACGCATAATTGAAGTCAGCCGGGAACACAGCTTCCAACGCCCAGGGCTCGCCTTTTCGCCATCCGGATTCGGACAGATAATTGGCCGCCGACATTAAAGCGTCAGCCGTTGAATCCCAAAGGTCGATACGGTTGTCACCGTCACCGTCTTCAGCAAACGCCACAAAGGTCGTTGGCATGAACTGGGTCTGACCGACAGCTCCCGCCCAACTAGCGCGTTTAAGTTGGTCACGGTTCAAAACGTCCTTTTCAAGCAGTTGGAAAATCGCCAGCAGCTCTTTTTCAGCAAAAACGACGCGCTGTCCGGTATAGGCCAATGTCGCCAGCTGCCGCACAGCGTCTTCATTTCCCAGAATACGCCCAAAACTGGTTTCCATGCCCCAGATGGAGGACAATATCTCACGCGGCGGCGCATGTTCGGCTTCGACCCTGCTGAAAAGCGCGCTTTCCTCAGCCATGCGCTTGATGCCATGCTCGATGCGCGCAGGCGTGGTGGCTGATGCGACATAATCCCAAATAGGCTTTACAAACTCAGGCTGATCTTCGCCGATAGCCGCCGCTTGCACTTCCGGAATAGGCTGAACACTAGCCAGCACGCTGTGAACCACATCAACATTGCGTCCTGAATTGACCGCTCGTTGGCCAAACTCGGCCCGCCAGGTATCGAAACGCGTATTCCCCGAAGGTTCAAACTTGGGCAGTTCAACAACCGGCGTTGCTGTGGGCGCTGGTAGTGGTGTTGGCGTCGGCGTTTTGACAGGCTCACCTGGCGCGGGGCGTCGATCCGGCGTATCTGCAACAGCACATGCCCCTAGCGTTGCCGCCGCCGCAACGCCTGCCAACATCCAGCGTGTGAAAATCTTCATTAGTCCCTCGCCCAAGCTCATCAGCCGGCCCCAAAGCTATCGTTAACCGCAATCGAACCCAATTTCTACGATCGACCGCATGAGGAAACGCTTAATTCGCGGCAATTTAAGGGTAAAAAACAGGAAAAGTACGCCAATACAGGAATCAGCGTTGACGACATAAAAATGAACGTGTATGTCCCCCGCTCCTTATAGAAACAACTGCCACGGCCCTGCCGAGAAAGCTGCAAGAACAATGAAAGTTAAAAGCTCTCTCAAGTCCCTGAAGAACCGCCACAAAGACTGTAAAGTGGTGCGTCGTAAAGGTCGTGTGTACGTCATCAACAAGACTGACCCACGCTTTAAAGCGAAGCAAGGCTAAGCTGAACAGCCTACCCTCGTGAGGTTCTGATGACCGCCAAGATCGCGCTTTTTGATCTTGGAAATGTTGTTGTCGACTGGGAACCTGCCAGACTTTACCGACAATTGATGAACACGCGCGAAGAAGCTGACTGCTTCTTCCGCGATATTTGTACGCTCGCCTGGCATACAAATCATGATCGCGGCATGGCGATGGACGAAAACATCGACGCGCTGATCGCACACCATCCCGACAAAGCAGATTATATCCGCGCCTGGAAATCCGGCTGGCTTGAAATGTTTCACGGCTATGTCGATGGAGTGCCCGCTATTTTGGACGCATTACGTCAAAAATCGACACCCATGTATGCGCTGACCAATTTTCCGGCGGAAAAATGGGATGAGACCGTCGCAGCATTTCCATATCTTGGCGCTTTTGATGATGTCATCGTGTCCGGTGTTGAAAAATGCGTCAAACCTGACCCTAAAATCTATGAGATCACGCTTGCGCGCATGGGGAACCCCTCCCCCAGAACTGTCATTTTCTTTGATGATAGGCTGGACAATGTGCGCGCGGCGCAGGCGCTTGGCTTTCAGGCCCGCCAATTCATCGACGCCCCTACCCTGAAACGCGATCTTGAAGACGTTGGCCTCCTTTAAGGCGCTATGACGTCTTGCTTTAGCCATCCGGGCTGCACATAGTTCACAAATGGTAAGTCCGCTCTTTTCCTCCGCCCTCGGCGCTGTGTTGTACTTCGCGCAGGCAAATGTCCCCACAGCGCCCTCTCAGGCGCTGCTGGACAAGCTCGCCATGGCAGAAACAGAGCAACAGGCCTTCTACATTGCAGAAGACGTTATAGACGCATGGGTGGATGCTGGGGGACCCACTTGCGACATTTTGATGGAACGCGCGATAGACGCTCACGCCGCCCAGGATCACGAACTCGCGCGCGACATGCTGGACCGTGTTATTCTGATTGAACCGGAACTTGCCGAGGCCTGGTATCGCCGCGGCGCCCTCTTTTATCGTGATGGCAAGTTTGATGAAGCGATCAAAGACTTTGAAGAAGCCATCCGCTATGAACCGCGCCACTTTGAAGCCTGGCTAGGCCTAGCGGTTATATTTGAAGCGATTGAAAACCGCTCTGCCGCACTAGAAGCTTATCGCCGCGTTATCGCAATTCACCCGTTTTCACCGTACGCTATTCAGGCGGAGCGGCGCCTTGCTCCGCTCGTAGATGGTCGCGCGCTCTAACTTATCCACAACTCATGCAGTTTCCTGTGATATCCGCACAATGAGTGCTGGACGTATTTGCGCGAACCGATAGTGTCTCGCCTCTCGTTCACCATAACGCATCTGGAGGCTCCCATGGACGATGAAGGCATTGCGCTCGGCGCATCCGGCTCAATGGACCCGACAACACGCGAGAAACTGCGCCAGACAATTGAGCGCATCGAGCGTCTTGAAATCGAAAAACAGGAAGTCGCCGGTCAGATCAAGGAAGTCTTCGCCGAAGCAAAATCCTTCGGGTTTGATGTGAAGGCGCTGCGTGAAGTCGTCAAATTGCGCAAGCAGGACCCGGATAAACGCGAAGAGCACGAACTTGTCCTTGGGACTTATTTATCCGCGCTTGGAGAAATTTAACGCTCACGCTAGATTCTTTGCGTTATGGCCCGCGAGATCGACGATAAAAAGACACGCAAAGCTCTGCGCAAACTGCGCAAGGCGCGGGATCGTGCGACCCAAGACGAAGGCCCCGGACTAACCGAATGGGAAAAGGAATTCGTTGACGGGGTTGAAAAGCGACTTGAGACCTATGGCTCCGCTTTCAATGATCCGGAGAAAGGCGCTTTGGACGAAGCCCTTTCAGCCCGTCAGACCCAGATTGTCCGCGAGATAGATAAAAAGGCGAAAAAGCCGCGCGCGCCTCTGAAACGGTCTTCATTCAGCAAAAAGACACCTAATCTGCGAAAAACAACCAAGCAGACATCATCTTACGGTCGCGACATTAACGAGGACATCGATGAGATGACTTCCGCCCCGCTCCCGGAAAAGCCCGCAACGCCAAAGCTTGCAGCGGTCAACACCGCCACGCAAATCGCGAAGGCAAAATCCCCAGCTCATTCAAAAACGAAACATGCGCCTGCGTTTCGTGTGATCAAGGGTGGCAAGTCTGCTGATTGAGCGCCGGTTTTTCATACAATCGACAATCAGAGATGTGACTCAGGTTAGCTGATACTGACAATCGTTAGCATGCTTTTAGCTAGTCACCTTGTATCAATACAGACTTGGTAGCATAAGGCTTTCCCTCATCCCTCTTTTGGGATTTGCAGGTTCAACGCGTCTCTATCAAGTGTTTCACGATGAAGATATTGCTCATAGACGATCATCACGCAATGAAAGTGATCTTCAAAGCGTATCTTGAATCTACAAAGTACGCCGATGCTGTTTTTGAATATGCCGACACCGCCGAAAAGGCGGCTGACATGGTTCGCCAAAATCAATATGAAGCCATCTTTCTCGACAATCGCATTCCGCCCGTAAACGACTTCAGGGATACAATCAGGAAAATGCAGTCTGTTGGCTGGCGCGGAAAAGCTGTCCTGTTTTCCGGCGACAAGATACCGGATCTGGGCGAGAAAGACGAAGACGTCATGATCTCCGCTGTCTTCCTGAAGGATGATATTTCCCCAGAAGTCATCGAACAGCTGATCACACACCAAGTGTATATCAACCAGGAAGACACCCCATAAAAAACGCCGCCCAGATTTGAGCGGCGTTTGTTTGCTGGCGTTGAGCGCTAGATCGCTTAGAGCGCCTTCACGATGTTCTCGACCATTTTCTTTGCGTCATCCAGCAACATCATGGTGTTGTCGCGATAGAAGAGATCGTTCTGCACGCCTGCATAACCAGATGCGAGCGAGCGCTTGATGAACATTGTCGTGCCCGCATTCCAGACCTCAAGCACAGGCATGCCGTAAATCGGAGATGCTGGGTCGTCCTTTGCGCCCGGGTTCGTCACATCGTTCGCACCGATAACGAATGCGACATCTGCCTGTTTGAACGAGGAGTTGATGTCATCCATCTCGAAAATCTCGTCATATGGCACCTGCGCTTCAGCCAGCAGCACGTTCATGTGACCCGGCATACGGCCAGCAACAGGGTGGATCGCGTATGAGACATCCACACCTTCAGCTTTGAGCTTGTCGGCCATTTCTTTCAGCGCGTGCTGAGCTTGGGCAACCGCCATACCGTAACCCGGCACGATGATAACCTTTGCTGAGTTTTTCAGGATGAAGGCTGCGTCATCTGCAGAACCGATCTTGACCGGACGGTCTGAGTTATCCGCCCGCGCGCCGCCACTTGCAGCGTCGTCGCCACCAAATCCGCCTGCGATCACCGAAATAAACGAGCGGTTCATCGCTTTACACATGATGTAGGAGAGGATGGCCCCGGACGCACCGACCATGGCGCCCACAACGATCAAAGCAAAGTTTGACAGTGTGAAACCAAGCGCAGCCGCCGCCCAACCTGAGTAGGAGTTCAGCATCGCGATCACAACTGGCATGTCCGCGCCACCGATGGGAATCACCAATGTGATACCCGCTACCAAAGCCAGCAGTGCGATCCAGATCAGCAACATGCCTTCGCCCTGTTGCGCCGCATTGGAAATTGCAAGCGTTACAGTCAGGCCAATCAACCCGAGCAGGATCAACAGGTTGATGAAATGACGCGCAGGCAAAAGGATTGGACCGCCCGGGATTGATCCGTTCAGTTTTAACGCCGCGATGACAGACCCGGAGAAAGTGATCGCACCAATCATCACAGACAGTGACATCTCAACAAGAGAGCGCGAGCTCATAAGGCCTTCAATGCTTAAAAGGCCAAACGCGGCTGGCGCAAAGAACGCCGCCATACCCGCAAGCAGAGACGCCATACCGCCAAGTGCGTTGAACATACCAACCATTTGCGGCATCGCCGTCATCGGCGCGCGCTGAGCCAGAACCGACCCGATACCGCCACCGACGATAATACCGCCTGCGATCAGACCGAGCGTTGCGCCGTCAAGATGATCTTTGACAAGAAAAACAGTTGTGAGCGCAGCCAGCGCCATACCCAACACACCGAGCATGTTGCCCTGGCGCGCTGTTTCCGGACTGGACAGGCCGCGAATTGAGAAAATGAAGAGCACCGCCGAAACGAGGTACAAGAGAGCCGAGATACTTACGACAGACATGATCTGGATATCCTGATGAGCTTGCGATACGCCGCTTTAAGCGGCGTCGGCTTTCTGAGCTGGACGCTCTTTTTTCTTGTACATTGCGAGCATGCGGTTCGTGACGAGGAAACCGCCAAAAATGTTGACCGCGGCGAAAGCGATCGACGCCGCGCCAAGCCATTTGGCCGTCCAAATTTTGCTCAGGGCTTCGCTGTCATTTGCGTCCAGCGCGGACGCAGAGGCCGCGATGATCGCACCAACGACAACCACCCCGGAGATCGCATTGGTCACGGACATCAGCGGTGTGTGCAGCGCGGGCGTTACCGCCCAGACTACATAGTAACCAACGAAAGCCGCCAAAATGAAAACCGCAAGGCGGAAAACAATTGGGTCAATCTGTTGGGCGTCGCCCGTTGCAGCGTAAGCAGCGGGTGCGAAAATCGGTAGCGCCAGCATAAAGGCGGCGGCGAGCAATCGTCTCATCTTCACTTCTCCCTTCCGAAGGCGCTGGCTGTATCGTCTTCACCGCGCCACATCGTATTCAAACTCTTATGTGTTGGACCTAGGCTGGCTCTTTAACCAGGCTTGGGTGCACAACTTTTCCGTCGCGTGTCAGGCCTGCGCCCTTAACGACGTCATCTTCCCAGTTCGGTGCGAAAGCGCCGTCTTCAGCCGTCAGAAGCGGCAGGAAGTTGAGCAGGTTTTTCGCGTAAAGCGCTGACGCATCCGCTGCGATTGACGCAGGCAGGTTGGTCGGTCCGAAAATTTTGACACCGTCGATTTCGACCACTTCATCAGGCTTGGACAGTTTACAGTTACCGCCCTGCGCAGCAGCCAGGTCAACAATTACAGAGCCTGGACGCATCGTTTTGACCATCGCCTCAGTAACAAGCTCAGGCGCTTCGCGGCCTGGAATCAACGCAGTGGTGATCACAAGATCCTGTTTAGCGATGTGTTCGGCAATCAATGCCTGTTGTTTCTTCTGATACTCTTCAGACATCTGCTTGGCGTATCCGCCAGCTGTTTCAGCCGCCTTGAACTCTTCATCTTCAACTGCGACAAATTTCGCACCCAAAGACGCAACCTGTTCTTTCGTCGCCGGACGTACGTCTGTTGCTGAAACAGAAGCACCCAGACGGCGTGCTGTTGCAATCGCCTGAAGACCTGCCACCCCAACACCCATGATAAAGGCGCGTGCAGGCGCAACCGTGCCAGCCGCCGTCATCATCATCGGCATCGCGCGGCCATAAAGGTGCGCCGCGTCAATCACAGCGCGGTAACCCGCAAGGTTTGCCTGAGAAGACAAAACGTCCATTGACTGTGCGCGGGTGATGCGTGGGATGAACTCCATCGCAAAAGCTGTCACGCCCATGTCAGCATAGCCCTGCGCCATGTCTGTCGCGTTATGTGGCTCTAAAAGGCAGATCAGCCCCTGCCCTTTGCTCAAGAGAGCATTTTCTTCAGCAGTTGGCTTGCGCACTTTCAAGACGACGTCAGCGCCGGAAATAACCGACTTTGCGTCTGCGCCTAATGTTGCGCCAGCTTCTTTGTAGGCCTCATCCAGAACGCCGGAACCCAGACCAGCGCCCTGCTCAATAATGACGTCGTGGCCTGCAGCGACGAATTTCTTGACAGTTTCTGGAGATGCAGCGACGCGCGTTTCACCGTCGATGCGCTCGCTGGGAACGGCAATTTTCATGGATGAAGTCCTACCTATTGAATGAGTGTGTGCTTAGACGAGAGCCGACCCGAGCATCACCAGGACTTGAATAAAGACAGCCAGCACTGACAGTCCGATCACGGTCGCGATCCACGCACCGCCCAGCCCCATAGACGCACCGCCGACAATACCGACCAGCGCAAAACCAACCAGCGCAACCAGCCAGTTGACGCCCATGGTCAACGTAAAGGTTGCATAACCGATTGCCATAATCAGGATTAGAGACGCCCAAGCGGTCGTCTTGAGAAAACCAGAAAACATGGCTTTCTGAGATGTGACGTCCATTTCGCCCAAAACGTAGTCGTTGGCTTCACTCATCAGAGTTCTCCCTACCTGACGATCCAAATCAGACGCCCGGCAATTGTTTGTTCGCACTGGCAGCATTTGATTTCGCAGCCGCAATATAAACAGGCTATATCACGGTAACGCAATCATATTTTCGACACAGTGCGCAAAAAAATTGCTCGTAAGACGCTTAACTCCGCATCGTCCGTTAAAATCATGCAAGGGAATACCGCTTGCCCGCCGTCTCGTCCAGACACGAAAACAATCACATGACACCGGTGTCATACTTCTGGGGCAAGGTCAACGGATGTGAGCGCAATGTTTTGTGTTGTTTGAAGTTGCTCAATATCGAAACCCTGAACGTAGGATTCAAACCGCTCATAGAAATTCAGCTCCGCCCCCAGCCTGAGGTAAGCCGCGCCCAACCCTATTGCAGCGCGGTCCATAAACACAAACTCACGCGGAATGCGCACGCCACCGGCCGCCTTAAGCCTTTTGCGCATCTCAAACGCTTCCTTTCGGCCATAATCTCCGGGCGCAATTCCGTCCGCTATCGTACGCACGCGGTCATCCATAATCGGCCCATATATAAAGCGCGCCCAGATGTTCAGCGTTTCGCCCAACTCTCTATTTAAGCCCTTGAAACCCCAGCTTTTATAAGCGTCCATCGTGCCGTCGAAATCATCTTTTTCAAGTGCGTGTTTAAGGTCAATCACACTCTTTACAAATGTCGGCGGAAAGATGCGAACACATCCAAAGTCCAATAGATTGAGCGCCTCGCCTTCTTTATCGAGGAGGTAGTTACCCAAATGCGGGTCACCATGGATTACGCCATATTGCGTAAAGGGCGCCCACCATGCTCGGAACAATAAATCTGCAATCTTGTTGCGCACATCCTGAGGGGCGTCCTCATAAGATTTCAGGCCCGTTCCATCCAACCAGGTCATGGTCAAAAGACGGTCTGTGGAATGGGTCTTAATCACCTCCGGAACAAAGATATCGGACTCGGTGTTCAACATTGCGGCGTAAAGACGCATGTGTTTGGCTTCGCGGCCATACTCAAGTTCTTCACGCAATCTGTCAGTGATCTCTTCGATCACTTCGGATGCATCTATGGAACTTTCCAGCTGACTGAAAATTCCAAGCAACATCTTTAATTGACCCACATCGCTTTCCACTGCGGAAGCCATGTCAGGATATTGCAGCTTACAAGCAACAAGACGTCCATCATGCAGTTTTGCTTTATGGACCTGACCTAACGAGGCGGCGTGGGACGCGTCACGGCCAAATCCAGCAAACATCTCTCCCCACTGCGGCCCTAACTCCGCATGCATGCGGCGCTGAACGAAATTCCACCCCATGGACGGTGCGTGCGCTTGAAGGCCCGACAACGCCTCTGCGTATTCAGGTGGTAAAAAATCAGGGATGGTCGACACCATCTGTGCGACCTTCATCAAAGGCCCCTTAGACCGACCAAGCGCCTCTTTCAGCGCGCGCGCCGCCTGTTGGTCAGCCGTCTCTCCGCCGAATAGGCGCGCCGCGCCAACACTGAATGCTGCGCCTGAAAGGTTTGCGCCGATCTTCGCCGCCCGGCCTGCTCGCGCCGAAAACCGATTGCGTTCAGGATCACGATTGCGCGGCGGCGTACCCGGTGCGTTTGGAGGATTGTCTGTCGCCATCGAAGCGCTCTTTTCGTTTGCCCTGCATCTTTGCAAGCCGGATCTCCGCCTTGTCATATGCCGCATGCATGAGTGCATGAATATCGTCTGCGCCAAACAGAGCCGCTGCGTCGTCAAACCCGACAGCACCGCCCTGCTTGAACATTGTTATGATATTTGCGCGTGTGGCGGTTTCATCAACTGTAAGATTGTCGCAGACGCGCGAAGCGAGAGCCCAGCCGAGTAAATACGCCATCGGATAGCCTATGGCCGAAATGCTGGATGAATGCCTGCGCCAAAAGGCTGAATACCCGTCCAGGCTTACGCCATGCCCATAATGTGCTGTAAGCGCGCGCAGCCACACCTGATCAGCCGGCTCTTTTTCACTGTCGCCAAGTTCGCGCTCAAACATTGCAATGGACGGCTGATGGACCAGCATAGCAAAATCCTGATCCGCGCGCGCACGCTGATCGTCTTCCAATAACAGCTGCTCGCAGATAAACGCCGCCGTTTCCGCAACCGCCCATCCCGCATCACACAACATTGCGCCACGGGGCGCCGACAAACATGCATGTACCGCATGACCCATTTCATGGGCCAGCGTGCGCAGACTTTCAAACGAGCCGTCAAACGGCGCATACACAAAGGGACCTGCGTCCACTTTACCTTTGCGATTGAAAAACACCGGCGTGGTGAACCCGCCACCCCGCCCCTTCGGCTGGATGAGGTGACTGCTTTCGATGACGCGCTGACCCGTTTTCACAGCAACTGGCCCCAGCCGCGCCAAGAGACTCTCAATATGTCCGCGCGCCACGCGCCACGTCACATCCTCGCCAGATCGAGCGTTTACAGCATATCTGTCATGCCAGGCCGGTTTGTCGTTACGCGACCCGATCATCGCAAAGTAATTTCGCGAAAGTTCAGGCGCACGCTCCATCGCCACACGTCGCGCCATTTCCAGAGCGCGTTCGCTGGCGTCAATCTTGGCAAAATTAAATCTCTGCTGCGTCGCTAATTTTGCCTGCCTCCGAAAAATCGCCTCGCCTTCATCGCCCATGGTGTTTAGCCAGGCGCACATGCTTTCGGCCGCCGCCAGACGCACATCAGCATCCAAAGCGCGAAGGCCGGAAGTCAGTTGCGACATACCGCCATGCTCGCGCGCGGCCACGCTCAATCTCTGATCATAGTGATATTGCATCATCCAATGACGATCGCTCGCATAGCGATCATGTTCGGCATAACTCACTGCGCTACGCCAAGGCATCGACGACACCCCACGCCGACGTTGCGCGCTTTTCCATTCTGCGGGCGCATCCGCACGGCTGGATACCGACCATATAGACAGCGCCTGAAGCTGTGTTCGCTCCGCGTTTAAGCTTTCCAGCATGTTTAGAGCGGCGTCTTTATGCTCTTTTTTATGCGAACCGCCGATAGATAAGTATAAGTGCAGGAATAATCTTATACGGTTGAGTAAGCTGGTCGTTCTTTCCAATTCATCAAACTGGCTGCGTTCGCCTTCTTTATCGCTCAACTGGGCGGTTACAAGCGTTTGTACAGACGTCGCAAGTCTTTTCCTGTCTTGAACAAGATTAACATCAACCGGACTTTGGTAAAGAAATGACAACCAGCTCTTGCGCCTATTTCGGTACATTTTGAGCCAACTTGGCGCCATTTTAGTCCAGTCCTTACAAATTCAATGACAGTATTTAAACGGACTTTCATTTCTTCGTGCCAAGTTGGCGCATGAAAACGAGGTCGCGTTATACGGCCGATAAAACAATGGTTAAGATGATGGCCAAAACTGTTCTTATTGTCGATGACGATCCCACTCAACGCCGCTTGTTGCAAGCCGCTGTCGAAAGACAAGGCTTCCGCGCCCGTCTGGTTGAAGACGGCGAGCGTGCGTTGGAAGAAGCGTCTGACCCTAAGAATGGTGTTTCCGTCGTTCTTCTCGACCTTATTATGCCCGGCCTTTCCGGAATGGAAACGCTGGAAATCCTTATGGAGCGCAGACCTGATCTCCCAATCATCGTGCTGACCGCCTCTGGCGGCATCGACACGGTGGTCCAGGCGATGCGCGCCGGCGCAGTCGACTTTTTCGTCAAACCGGTCTCCCCCGAACGTATTGTGGTCTCCCTGCGCAATGCTTTGAAAGTGTCCGACCTGCGTGGTGAGGTCAAACGCCTCACCAAAAAATCCGAAGGCACAATGGGTTTTGAGGACATGATCGCCTCAGCGCCCTTGATGAAGCCTGTTGTGCGTCTGGGTCAACGCGCCGCCGCATCCAACATTCCGATCCTCATTCTAGGTGAAAGCGGTGTCGGTAAAGAAGTTGTCGCCCGCTGCATTCAGGGCGCTTCAGAACGCGCTGGCAAACCGTTTGTGACGGTCAACTGTGGCGCGATCCCGGAAAACCTTGTTGAATCCATCCTGTTCGGACACGAGAAAGGCGCTTTTACTGGCGCACACGAGAAGAAACTCGGAAAATTCGTGGAAGCCGACCAGGGAACGCTCTTCCTCGATGAGGTTGGCGAACTGCCGCTCGACATGCAGGTCAAACTGCTGCGCGTCCTTCAGGAAGGCGAAGTTGATGCTGTTGGCTCTCGTCGCCCGACAAAGGTCGATGTCCGCATCATTTCAGCCACTAACCGGGACCTTGCCCAGCAAGTTGCCGAAGGTCACTTCCGTGAAGACCTTTACTACCGCCTGAATGTCTTCCCAGTTGAAATCCCATCCCTGCGCGAACGTAAAGAAGACCTACCAGCGCTTGTCGATCACTTCGTGCGCCGCTTCAACGCCGAAGAAGGCAAATCCATCAGCGGCGCCAGCCGCGAGACGCTCGCCCAGCTAGCCGCTTACGACTGGCCAGGTAACGTACGTCAGTTGGAAAACTCGATCTTCCGCGCAATGGTGCTCTGCGACAAGGATGAGCTTCAGCCTGAAGACTTCCCGCAAATCTCCGGCATCACACCAAACTATGACGCGCTCTCAACTGCGGAAGCGCTACAGGAAACACAGGCCCAGATCGAAGAGCTAACCAGCCCGGTCGGCGGCCCGGTTGCGATCATTGATGACACTGGCGAACTGCGCCCGTTGGAAAACATTGAACGCGACCTGATCCAATATGCAATCGACCTTTATTCCGGTCACATGTCGCAAGTCGCCCGCAAGCTGGGTATCGGCCGTTCAACGCTTTACCGCAAAGTGCGCGAATACGACCTGCGTGTCCGTGAAGAGGAAGAAGACGCAGCCTAAAACGCCTGGACTTCTTGGGTAAATCCCGCCGTACTGGAATTGACCGTCCGCGCGCAAACAAGATAAGCAGCGCTGGCGGTCAATACGCTTCATCTTCCTGAAGGACGGCTATGACGTCACATCCCCCGCTCCTGCTGGAAAACGCCTCAAAAGCATTTAATGGTCGCCCAGCGGTCAAAGATTTTTCCATGGCGGTCAAACCTGGAGAAATCCTAGGGTTTCTAGGTCCCAATGGCGCAGGAAAATCGACCTCGCTTCGCATGGCGCTGGGCGTGCTTGAGCCCGACAGCGGCAAAGCTTTGTTGTTCGGGGACGCACCTAAAATAAGCCATTTGCGCCGTGTCGGGTTTCTCCCCGAGGAGCGTGGCCTTTACCGGAAAATGTCTGCGCGCAGCACGATTGCGCATTTTGCCTGCCTTAAAGGCATGAAACGCAGCGATGCGCTAAAAAAAGCTGACGAGCTACTAGAACGCTTCGGTCTGGCCCATGCGCGCAAATCCCGCATTTCCCGCCTCTCCAAAGGCATGGCGCAGAAAGTACAAATCCTGGCGGCGCTTGCCCATGACCCTGAACTGATTGTATTGGACGAACCCTTTTCTGGTCTGGACCCGGTCAATCAGCATGATCTGGAAGCCCTGATCCGGGAAAAGCACGCACAAGGCGCCACCATTCTGTTTTCCACGCATGTGATGGAACATGCCGAACGTCTGTGCGATCGGCTTGTCGTTATCGGCAAGGGTGAAAAAAAGTTTGATGGCGGATTAGATCACGCGCTCGCTTTGGCGCCTGCGCAGGCTCAGCTTGCCACCCGCCCCGGATTTGATCTTATTCAAGCCCTGACACCTAAAGGGTTTGCAGTTGAACCTGCCTCCCAATCCGAAAATGAAATGAGCTGGAGCGTGACAACGCCGCCAGGCGGCTCCGCTCAGGATGTTTTGCGCGCAGCTATCGAGGCGAATGCGCCGATCTTGTCCTTCATTCCCCACCAGCCACGCTTGCGCGATATCTTTGTGTCGCTTGTTGATGAGCCCGACGCAAAGGAGACTGAGTGATGTTTCGATCCGTTTGGCTGATCGCGCGACGCGAATACCTTGGTTATGTCAGCGCCTGGGGTTTCTGGTTGGGTCTGATCCTAACGCCGATCGGTATTGGCGCTGGGATATTCATCACGACATTCCTCGAAGAGGCGCAGCCCTCGCGCTATTTTGCAATCATCAGTGAAGATGACACTTTTTCAGAATCGCTGGATTGGCAATTAGAAGCGTACCGCGCTGGCCGCACGCTGTTCGAACTCAGGCAGGCTTTATCAAGCGTCGCTCCCGAACGCTCTCGGCGCGCGATCAACGCCTTTGAGCATTCAAGGGCAGAAGGCGGAACGCCTGAAGACGCCGTAGAATCCGCTAAAAACGTTGCGCCGGATCTCTTGACCGTTTTCTCGGCCCCGCCACGGAAATTCTACAATGTCAGCTCAGATAAGATCACGTTTAAGAACGCAGATCAGTTTCTGCGCGCGCGCGTTCTTGTAGATGGTCCGTTAGGACCCGCCCCCCTGTTTGCTGTTTTTTATGTCCGCAATGATGCTGAAGGCAACGTGACCGCGGTCGATTATGTATCCGAAGAAGTGATCGTGCCCGATCTGAAACAAGCCGCGGAAGGCGCGGTAAAACACATGGCGCGTTTAAAACTCATGCATTCTGTTGGCGTCACACCGGAAGAAATGCGCGCTGCTGAAGCCTTGGCACCTGAAATCTACCATCGCAGAGCTGGTGGAAATATCGCGAATGTCGAGCAAGCGCGAGAAGTCGATCTTACCGACCACGCCCCTTATATCACAGCCGCCTTTGTCGCAATTTCGCTGTGGCTGATCATATTTTCAGTGATCAACTTCCTTTTGACCGGCACAATCGAAGAGCGCTCCAACAAGATATTTGACTCGCTTTTGACCAGTATCCGTTTGCAGGAGTTGTTGGCTGGCAAACTATTAGGGGTCGCGCTTTTAAGCGCCACTCTAATCGGCGCATGGAGCCTCATGGGTCTGTGGGGCTTCTTACAGCTCGCTGACACCCTCAGTCCTTCAATCCTGACCATCCTGGCCGCAGCGCTCAACCCATCCATCCTGCTCCCGGCTATGGCCGGTTTCATCGCAGGTTATTTAATGTATGGCGCAATCTTTTTGGCGCTGGGCTCGCTTTGCGACACCATTCAGGAAGCGCAAACGCTTTTAAGCCCGCTCATCATCCTTTTGATGACCCCCATGCTGATAATCGCTATATCGATTCAGGACCCCTCATCAGACATGGTTCACACGATGAGCTGGTTCCCATTGTTCACACCGTTTTTGATGATCCTGCGGGCGCCGCTCCAGCCGGGCCTTCTTGAAGTGAGCGGGCAATTATTATTGATGGCTGTAGTGACAATTGTCATCCTGCGCGCCTCAACCCGCATCTATCACGCAGGCGCTGTTCACGGCGCAGGCGTCGCAGACCTGCGCGGCTGGATCGCTCAGAAAATCGGTCGCAAATCCCAATAAGACACGCAAAAAACCGCTATGGGAGTTCCCTAGCGGCTTTCAGCGGAAGATATTTTAAGACAGGTCCGAAAACCTAACGTCTTACTTGCGCGGAAGAAGACCTTCGCGCTGAGCACGTTTGCGAGCGAGCTTGCGCGCACGACGCACAGCTTCAGCTTTCTCACGCGCCTTTTTCTCAGACGGCTTTTCAAAATGGTTGCGGCGTTTCATCTCGCGGAAGAGACCTTCACGCTGCATTTTCTTTTTAAGCGCTTTCAATGCCTGGTCGACATTGTTGTCGCGGACGACGATCTGAACGATGGCTCAATCTCCCGAATTAAAGCCGATGCCGCTTATGTCGCACCCTGCTAGGGGCGTCACAGCGGACGATCTTTGTTAAAACTGAGGGGCTTAACGCCCGGAAGCGGGGGCTCTAGCATAAACTATGCAAGGCGCCTACCTCTATATGAGCTGGAGTATAGCTTATGTCAGACGAAAAATCATCTCCTTCGCAGAAAATGCGCGAAAAGCTTCTGGAAGCAGTGCTTGAAGACGCTGATTACGACGGCTGGAATCAAGCTTCATTGGACGCGGCCGCAAAACGCATCGGGATGAGTGAAGGCGAAGTCATGATGGCGGCTCCTAAAGGTATTACCTCCCTTTTGGAGGCCTGGGCCGAGCAAGCAGACGCACATGTCGCTAAAACCATGGCGACCACCGATATGTCGCAGATGAAAATTCGCGAAAAAGTCGCTTTCGGCGTGCGCACCCGTATTGAGTTTCTCGAAACGCATAAAGAAGCCGCCCGCCGCGCCGCTCATGCTGTGGCCGCGCCCTGGCGCGCAGATTTGGGTCCTAAACTCTTATGGTCCGCCGCCGACACGATCTGGGCCGCGCTCGGCGATAAATCCACCGACTTCAACTGGTACACCAAGCGCACAATGCTTTCAGGCGTGATTGCTTCCACCCTCTCCACCTGGCTGGCTGAAGATGACCTTGATACCGTTTGGGCCTATCTGGACGACCGCATTGAAAACGTCATGCAGATTGAAAAGGCTAAAGCCAAAATGCGCGCGTTCACCGACAAACTGCCTGACCCGCTCGATATTCTGAAATTCGTTCCCAAAAAGCCATTTTAGGCCGCCAACACGTCTGACAATCTAACCAACTACTTGCCTTTCCTGCGCCTTCGCGCAAAATGACAATGCTCTGCACGTCAGGAAAGGGAAGATATGAGGGGCCGACTTTTTCTTGCGTCCGCAGCCACAGCGACCACCCTTACTGGCGCGGCTGACGCCAGCGAAATCGAAGTGATTGTGGAAATCCGCGAACATCTGATCGCGGAATACCACAAGCCCTATGTCGCGATCTGGGTCGCCCACCCCGACCACACTGTCGCCGCCAATCTTGCGCTTTGGTACCAGCAGGGAAAAGGCCCTAAAGGCGAGCCCGGCGAAAAATGGCTCAAGGATATCCGCCGCTGGTGGCGCAAAGAAGGTAACAAAGTCAGCGCTGCTGGCGTAACAGGTCCAACAAAGCCTGCCGGGCGTTATCGTGTGCAATTCAATGATGTGGATGGACCGCTAAAAGATCTGCCGCATGGCGACTATGTGCTGCATGTCGAAGCCGCACGAGAAAAGGGCGAACGCGAACTAATTCGCATTCCGTTTGAATGGACTGATAAAGGCGCTGCGTCTCTTGCCGTCAAAGGCGAAGTCGAATTGGGTTATGTCACGGTAACTGTCACGCCCTGGTAGCGCGTTTGGATAAAAAAAGAGACTGAAACTGGCCCAAATTCACGTTCTTATCCCGCCGGAATTAACGCCGGCAGACCTTAAACCGCCTGCGCCTGACATGGCGAAAACCAGCCTCTCAGGGGCGATTATGGGCACAAACTGGTCGCTAACAGCTTACTTACCATCTTCACTTGTCCCCAACCAAACAACACCCGTACTCCAACCCTGTTTTGACCTGGTCATTGACCAGATGAGCACCTGGAACACCACCTCCTTCATTCACCAGTATAATTGCGCGGATCCGGGCACGGTTTTCACCCCGCCTGATGCATTCCTCACTGTCTGGAAAGAAGCTGTCGCCATCGC
This sequence comes from uncultured Hyphomonadaceae bacterium, assembly GCA_964342355.1. Classification (GTDB taxonomy): domain Bacteria; phylum Pseudomonadota; class Alphaproteobacteria; order Caulobacterales; family Hyphomonadaceae; genus Hirschia. Next base: position 57,610 of record CAYFFG010000005.1, on the reverse strand, counting down.
CAACGCCTCCAATGGCGCTTTCAATCCCTGTCTGGGCGGATTGACCCGGTCGCTTGGATTTGGCCCGGAAACAGGACCTGCCCTTTCTTCAGCCCTTGCAACAAGCTGGACGGGCGATCCTGCGCTTCAGGACAATGGCAACCTCTTACAGCCCGGCTGTGTTGAGCTTGACCTTTCCGCCATTGCAAAAGGCTTTGCGGTCGACCTTTGCGCTCAGGCGCTTGAACAAGCTGGCATATTTTCCTTCCTCATGGAAATTGGCGGGGAATATGTCGCGCGCGGTGTTCACCCTGACACATCGCCCTACTGGCTCGACATTGAAACCGCCGCCGCAAACGCGCCCTGTTACCGCCTTGCGGCCTGCAATGTCGCTATCGCCACGAGCGGTGACCTCTACAAACGGATTGGCGACACCACACACATCCACGCCCCCAGTTTTAGCGGATATAAGCAAGCCTACGCATCAAGTGTGACCGTGATCGCCAGGACCTGCATGCAGGCGGATGGCTGGGCGACAGCGCTATATGCCGCCGGTCATGAAGGCCTTGCATTAGCAGATAAAAACAATATCGCCGCGCTTTTCCAAAAAACTGACGGCAGCGCGGATGTGTCAGTCGCCCTTAAAAAGTATTTGGAGGAAGACTAAACCTACCGCACCACTTTGGACGAATGACCCAGCTTACGCCCCTCGCCGCCGCCACGTTTGCCGTAAATGCGTGGCGCAGCGCCTGCTTCACACAACGCGTTCCAAGTTGCGATCTCGCTATCTCCAAGGAGGTTGTCCATCTTTACGTCACATAGCCGTTCAGTTGGCCCCAACGGCCAGCCACACACAGCGCGCATGTGTTGTTCGAATTGACCGACCAGACAGACATCTTCCGTCCAGTGACCACTATTATGGACGCGTGGCGCAAATTCATTGGCAAGCAGCGTTCCGTCCTCCAGAACGAACAGCTCAAGGGCCAAAACGCCCACATAATCCAGCGCTTCTGCGAGTTTACCAGCATACGCCAGCGCTTGGTTGTGTGTTTCATCACTTATTTGGGCTGGCACTTTGGATTGGCGTAAAATTCCACCGGAATGATCGTTTTCAGGTGGGTCATAAAACGCCACCTCACCGGACTGGCTACGCACTGTCACCACAGAAATTTCACGTTCAAACGGCACAAACTTTTCCAACACCGCCGGAACGCCGTTAATATCAGTCCACGCTGTTTGAAAATCAGACTCTAATGACAACCGGATCTGACCTTTGCCGTCATATCCGTCTCGCCGCGTTTTTAAGATACCCTTCCCACCCAGTGACTCTAAGGCTGGTTTGATATCTTCGGCTTTATCGATGGCTTTAAACGGCGCTGGTGCGACCCCTATGGACTCCAGAAACTGTTTTTCCACCAGCCTGTCTTGTGAAGAGGCAAGCGCATTTGCCTTTGGAAACACAGGCGCGCCTTCTTTTTCCAGAAGCGCCAGCGTGTCGTGTGGGATGTTTTCAAATTCGAAAGTGATGACATCGCACTTTTTCGCAAACGCCTTCAGCGCCTCTTTGTCTTCATATGCCGCAATAATCGCTTCAGCGCTCACACGTGCGGCACAGCTATCCCCCTCAGGCGCATAGATCACAACATCTAGCCCCATACGCGCAGCCGCCAAGGACAGCATGCGACCCAGCTGGCCACCGCCTAATATACCAACGACACCGCCTGGAGCGACTGTTTTCATTTATCGTATCCTGCCAGGGTTAGTCTTCGACTGTTTCCACAACAGACTGTGTCTGCTCCTTGCGGAAAGTCTCAAGCCGTTCAGCCACACCTGCATCTTCGCCAGCGATAATGGATGCAGCCAAAAGTCCGGCATTCGCCGCGCCCGCCTCGCCGATCGCCAATGTGCCCACCGGCACGCCTTTTGGCATCTGAACGATGGAGAGCAGACTATCCAGCCCTGACAGCGCACGCGATTGAACAGGCACGCCAAGCACAGGCACAATGGTTGTCGCCGCTAACATCCCCGGCAAGTGAGCCGCGCCGCCTGCGCCTGCGATAATCACTTTCAGACCACGTTCACGCGCTGTCTTGCCGTATTCCATCAATCGGTCGGGCGTTCTGTGCGCGGACACAACCTTTGTTTCATAAGGTACGCCAGCCACTTCCAGCATTTCCACAGCGCGCTGCATTGTCGGCCAGTCTGAGCGGCTGCCCATCACAACCCCAACGATCGGTGATGAATTTGCGTCCTTCGATGAAGTCATTTGCGGACTTTCATTTATTTATTTGACGAGAGGCTGAACAAATCTCCGAATCCCCTTGCCACGTTTGCTGGAAAGCGCCGGATTATATGCGAACACCTCTGATGAGCAAGATTAGCAGCCTAAATCCGCTCGTGTGGATTTGACGTATTCAGGGAGTGTTAACAGATTAATGGACTTGTTAACCATACGATAAGGTAAAACCGCTAATTCTTAACGCTCAAACAGCCTTGGATCGGTGATGAAGTTTCTTTCGATTTTTTCCGCCAAGCGGGGCCCAAACGGCGAAACCCGCTATGACCCGGTCGATGGAGACATCGGTGTGGAGCACGCATCTCGCGTGTTTGGTCTAAGCGAAGCTGAGCTCACACCAGCCGTTCGTGCGGCCATCGCAGCGATGACTGGTGAGATAACCGACCTGCGCACGCAGATCAAAAAGCTGGATGAATCCTTATCCAACGCTGAGAGTATGGCGGACCACGACCCTTTGGTACCGCTGTTTAACCGTCGCGCCTTCATGCGTGAGTTGTCACGTTTAATGTCATTTGCACGCCGTTATGGCCTGGACGCCAGCATCGTCTTTTTCGATTTGGATGGATTTAAGTCGATCAATGACACGTATGGCCATGCGGCCGGAGACAAGGTGCTTTGCGCTGTTGCAGATGTTTTGGTGCAACAAACGCGTGAATCAGATCTCCTGGGCCGTATCGGCGGCGATGAATTCGTCGCTATCCTCACAAGCGTGTCACCAGACACAGCCAAACAGAAGGCTGAACAACTATCAGATGCGATCGCCAACATCTGTGTGCGTCACGACGGACAGGAGTTGAGCGTTTCAGCGTCAATCGGCATTGCGCCCCTGGACGACACATATTCGCCAGAAGAACAAATCAGTCGCGCTGATGAAGCGATGTACGCTGCAAAAACCCGCCGGAAATCGGAGCGCGCGGGCTAATCGCCAAAAATCAGGCGATGATGTCCGGAAAATAATTATCCATCATCCAGGAAATATCGTCTTTCAGGCGAAGTTTCTTGCGCTTCAGCGTCATGATCTCAAACTCGTTTCCACCCTGCGCCTGCAGCATGTCGATCTTGGTTGAGATTTCTTTGTGATGCGCCTTGAGCTGCGCCAGTTTTTCCTCGGGGTCATCCAGCGCTTCATCAAAATCATCCGACATACGGATACTCCAAATGCACGCACCAGCTTTGCCATAACCGCAAAACTGGACCCCATTTTGAACCCTGTAAGCAGCAATATGCCAAATTTAATCGAATTCAGCAAACGATGAACAATGAAATTGCTAAAAAATAAAACGAACATGGCCCACATCTCCGTGACTCAAGTCCAAGCTTGTGTTTCAATTTAGCCATTCCCAGCAAGAAGGAGGACTGCAATGAGCTTAGATGCACGCATTCGTGAACTGAGCGAACGTCACAAACGTCTGGAAGAAATTCTCCAGAACGAAATGAAACATCCCTCTTCAACTGATACGCAGCTCCATGAGCTCAAGCGCAAAAAGCTCCGAATAAAAGACGAAATTGCGACCCTGAAGTCAGCTTAATTTCGCTTAGATGGCGAATTATTGAAAATCCAGACGAGACAGTCGCCTAATAAGAGAAGCGGCTGTCTCTTTTCGGTCAAATGGCCTCGTATTTGCTCTATATTCATCAAGTTAGCGTAGCTTGACCAACAGGCGTCACACGATGAAAGGGCAATTCTTATGAAACTACTTGAACCTGAGCAGTTGCTCTCGCCGAGCATGCTGAAGTCCGCCAATTCCACATTGACGGTTTGTTTGGCGGTTTTGTCTGGTCTTGGCCTGCTAAACGCCGCGTTCAACATCATCAATTTCTTTAACTGGAAGCCAATCACAGGGCTCATCCAAGCTGCGGGCGCTATCGCGATTCCTTTGGCTGTCTGGTTGATTGTTCGCCTGCTCACAGAGATCCTTATCACGCAGCAGACGCTCAACGACCGTCTGACACTGCTGACAGAAGGCAAACAAGCTGACGACGCTGATGTAATTGTTGAACCAGCCCAGGAAACGCCGGCTCCTGTTGAAGACACAAAAGCGGAAGAGGCCTCCGAACCTGTCACACCGCAGACCGAAGAAACTGAAGCAGAAGATCAGACAGACGACATCGAAGCGGAAGTTGACGCCGCTATGAAAAAGTCCACAAAGAAGTCTGACTAAGTCAGTTAGGCGCATCTCGTGAGCACTCTACGAACACTTGTCGTGATCGGCGGCGCAAAGCGTATTGGAGAACAATGCGCGCGTCTTGCTGTTGCTGATGGCTGGAACTGCTTTGTCGCAGATGCAGACGCCCGCGCCCTTGCAGACTTAAAACACAGCTTGGGTGAAAACTGCAGCGTTTATTGTGGCGATATCACATCAAAGCTTGGTATTCGAAACGCTCTGTCAGGCGTGAGAGAAGCATTTGGGCGGGCTGATGCGGTCATTCACATCCCCCCAATCCCGGAAAAAAAACTGTTCCTGGAAAATGATGGCGAAGTCCTTGAGGATGAGATCATCGCCTCCGCCCGCAGTGTCACATCCGTTATCCGCCTGTTTGCGAAAATGTTCCTCAAGCAACGCGATCAGAAAAACATCTCAGAACATGCTGATGCGAGCGAAAGTTTCGTTCAGGTGTTCAGTATGGCGGCCCTGAAGGGTGACACAGATAACTATTCAGCGACCGCTTCACAATCTATGGCGCTCGCCGCCAGTCGCGCCACAACACTTGAACTGGCCTCATATAAAATTCGAAACAACGCGATTATCGCGGTGCGCCCGCGCGCGGAAGTAGAAGAATCCTGGTTGAAATCGCGCACGCCATTAAGTCGTCACAGCCATGCAGAAGAAATTGCAGCCGCAGCAATGTTTCTGGTCAGCAGCGCCGCTTCCAGTATGACTGGTCAGAATATCGTCATGGATGGCGGAAGAACCGCATTAAACGGTATCATTCCCAAGACGATTGATCTTGAGGACGAGTAAAACCCGCCCTCAAGCAGCATCCTTAGCCTTCGTCAGACTTTTTGAAATTCGCGAATACATCGTCTGCGTTGATTTCATCTTCCTTAGAAGACGATCTGGACGAGGCGCCCATGTCGCCAAATGGGTTGTCATCAGAAAAAGCGTTTTCCGGCTCATCCGAAGGCGTTGTGACTGCATCAAGTCCCGGTCCGCCCTCACGCGCAGCGCGTTCTTCTTCCATTTTAGCTCGTTTTGCAGCTGCTTTGGACACAATGGCGTCCAACTCAAGCTGGCTGCAAAGCCCCAATGTCACAGGGTCAACAGCTTTGATGTTTGGCGTGTTCCAGTGCTGGCGAGAACGAACAGATTCAATCGTGTTTTTTGTCGTTCCGATCAGCTTTGAAATCTGAGCGTCTGAAATTTCCGGGTGGTGACGCAGAAACCAGGCAATCGCATCCGGACGGTCTCCACGACGAGAGACTGGCGTGTACCGCGCACCCTTGCGTTTAGGCGGCGCGACAACTTTATCGAACTTTGGCGAAGCCGGGCGCAGATTATACTCTGGGTTCTTTTCACCGCGTTCGATCTCATCACGTGAAAGCTCGCCACGCGCTACCGGGTCCACGCCACGGATGTGTTCAGCAACATCCCCGTCCGCAATGCCCTTCACTTCCAGCCGGTGAAGTTCGCAGAAATCGGCGATTTGCTCGAAGGTCAGGCTGGTGTTGTCAACAAGCCAGACTGCCGTCGCTTTAGGCATGAGAATATTCGCCATAGTGCTTCTCCAAAAACGGTTTCGCCCGGCGCTTCGGCCGGGCGATTATTCATCTCAATTTAAGAGAGAAAATCCTGATCCAGATTTCAGTATAAGGCTTTTTATCAGGTTTGTGAATGTGCCTATTGCAACTAATCATTCAGCGTCTGTCATATCCAAAATGACTTTGCCAACATGATCTCCGCTGGTCAGCCGCGCATGCGCTGCGTCTGCGTTTTCCATTTTAAACACGGTATCGACAATTGTTTTCACTTTACCTGTCGCCACCCAGGGCCAGACATTTTTTACGACTTCATCTGCGATCACGGCTTTTTCCGCGTCCGTCCGGCCGCGTAAAGTTGACCCCGTCACGTTAAGCTGTTTGCCCATCACTTTCAGAATATTGACCTCGCCTTTCATACCGCCCTGAATGGCGATGTGAACGATCCGGCCTTTGGGTTTTGCTAGATTAATATGCTTTGGCAAATAGTCGCCGCCGACCATGTCGAGTACGACATCAGCGCCACCGACAGCTGTCATTTCCTGTTCGAAATCCTGAGACTTGTAATTAAAAGCGCCGTCAGCGCCCAACTCCGCACATTTTGCGCATTTTTCATCACTGCCAGCTGTCACAAAAACCTTAGCGCCGAACGCTTTGACCATTTGAATGGCTGTCGTGCCAATGCCCGACGCACCGCCCTGAACGAGAACGGTTTCGTCGGGTTTTAAAGCTGCTAGCTGAAAAATATTCGCCCAGACTGTCATAACTGTCTCTGGCAGGCCTGCTGCTTCTATGAGCGAGACACCTTCCGGAATAGGCATGACAGAGCCAGCATGTGCGATTGCGTGCGACGCATATCCGCCTGACGGCAACAGGGCGCAAACCTCCTGACCAACAGAAAGACCGCTGACGCCATCCCCAACACTTTCTACCCGGCCTGATACTTCTAGCCCCATGAGGTCGATCGCACCCTCTGGCGGCGGATACATCCCCTTACGTTGAAGGATATCTGCTCTGTTAAGGCCCGCCGCAGCGACTTTAATCAGAACCTGCCCATCACCTGGTACGGGTCTGTTAACTTCCTCCACTTGCAAAGGTTGGCCTTCCTTTGCCACGATAGCTTTCATTAGGTTGCTCATTGGCTTGCCTTTATTGTCGCTGCTTTCTTCCTATCTGGAAAAGTATCTGCGCAAGGGCAAGGGTTGCGCTTTGAAAGATAACCATTGTGGGAGGCATTGATGTTCGAAGACGAGACGGTTTCGCCGAAACCAAGAGCCCTTGAGGACATGTCACTCGAAGAATTAGCCAAGCGTATTGACCTGTTGAAAGATGAAATTCATCGTTGCGAACAGGAAATTGAAAAAAAACAAGCCGTCAAAGCGGCAGCAGACGATATTTTCGGGTAATTATTATGATTTTGGGCCAATCCAATTGCACTTGGCCCCGTTGTTGCTGGGAAAATCTTAAGTCATCAGCGTCACATAAGACTCTGTATGCATTATTGTGATATTATGTTTGAGTTCGTGCGTTCTCAGTGAAAGCTTGAACACTGACAGATCTAGTTTGCCAGGTAGTTGAATGAAAACCGTGTCGATCGTTGGAGAGAGTTGGAAATCCCGCGTAGCTGAATTTGCTGCTTCAGAGGTGTTTGACCGCCTCTTTAAGGAAGGCATGTCGCTCGTTGAGGAAGCCGCCACCTATCTTGATGGAACTGGCCGCGACCAGAGCCGTCAGCTGGAGCGCGAAGACGCCCTCACCTATGCGGCTGAAAGCATGGAAGTGACCACACGTCTCATGCAAGCCGCATCCTGGCTGGTTGTTCAGCGCGCGGTTCGCGAAGGCGACATGAGCGCGGATGAAGCTGGCGACGACAAATTCCGCCTGTCTCCGCCTTCAGACCCTCGCGGCGCATCAACAGAAGCGCTTCCAGATGCATTGCTTGGCCTGATTTCAAGATCTCGCGCTCTGTATGATCGCGTGTGGCGCCTGGACGAAACACTCTACGCCCAAGAAGAGAAACCAACCGAAAACCCAGTCATGTCTCAAATTGAGCGTCTTCAAAACGCTGCTAACACGGGCGCGTTTGATCCGCTCGCCATCTGGCGCGACCTCAAATAAGCGTTACGACCTGACAAAACAAAAAACCCGCAGCGCCTAAAAGCGTGCGGGTTTTTTTATGCCCTTTTAGGACTGAACTTGTTTCGGCTTATTTCTTCTTCATAAAGCCAGAGAACTTGTCATTGAAGCGAGACACGCGACCACCACGGTCCATGAGGTGCTGGTTACCACCAGTCCATGCCGGGTGAGTTTTTGGGTCGATGTCCAACTGCAAAGAGTCGCCCTCTTTGCCATAAGTTGAACGAGTCTGATAGGACGTGCCATCGGTCATCTTGACAGTGATGAAGTGATAGTCCGGATGTCCGTCTTGTTTCATTGGTCGAGGCCCTTGCGCCCTAGTCGGTATTTTTGAAAACGAAGCAGCGCGTTTACCGGATTGTTGGGTGAAATGCAACCCCGACAAGCATTAGAATGGCATAAATATAGGATTTTCAGCTTCTATGGCGGACACCCAAACTCAAACAGACCTGGATCGCAAAGTCGGAACACGCAGACGCGGCGCAGCTGGTTTGCCTAATCGGCCCCCCGGCCGAGACCTAAAGCCACTCGTAAAACTGGTTCCTTATGTGGCAAGGCGCGGAACAATCTTCTGGCCAGCGATCCTTTTACTGTTGTTGGCGGTGGGGCTAACGCTATCTGTGCCTGTCGTATTGCGCGGGATCGTCGACAATGGTCTGGCCAATCAGGACATCGACGCCATCAATCGCGGATTTATGATTTTTGGAGGCGTTGTCGTCGCGATGACGCTCGCAACCTCCGCAAGATTTTACTTCATGTCTTTGCTTGGCGAGCGCACGGCCGCTGATCTTCGCTCAGATGTTTACGCCAAGCTGATCACTCTTTCACCACGCTATTATTCCAAGCAGCGCACTGGAGAAGCCATCTCCCGGCTAACAGCGGATATCACTCTGATTGAGAGTTTTCTTGGTTCTTCAGCGTCAATTTTCCTACGGAATTTGCTGTCCCTCACGGGCGCGCTCATTTTGATGTTTATAATCAATTGGAAAGTTACCGCTGTTCTTTTCATCGCGGCGCCTTTGGTCATGTTGCCAATGTTTGCGATCGGCAAACGCGTGCGCAAACTCTCAACCGCTGTTCAGGACCGGATAGCAGACGCCGCCAGCGAAGCCTCAGAAAGCCTTGATGCGATTGAGCTGGTTCAAGCTTACAGCCAGGAAAAAACTCGCGCTCAGCGGTTCAGGAACGCTTGCGAAACAGCATTTAGAGCTGCTGGCAGACGCATATTAGCCCAAACCGCTATGACTGCGTCAGTCATTTTCGCCCTGTTTATGGGCATCGGTTTTATGGGTTGGGTTGCCATTCAGGTTGTCCTTTCGGGTCTGATGACTGCCGGGGAACTGACTCAATTTTCGCTTTATGCGATGTCTGGCGTTTCCGGATTTGGCATGCTTGCGGATGTGTTTAACGCCGCTATGCGCACATCTGGGGCGATTCAACGCTGTGCGGAAATATTGGCAGAAGAACCTGACATCCGCGCGCCAGAAAACCCAGTCGCGCTTCCAGCATCCATCAAAGGTGAAGTGACATTCAATAATGTCTCTTTCGCCTACCCCACCGCGAACGAAGGTCCCGCGCTCAATAATTTCTCTTTGACCATCCAGCCCGGCGAAACAGTCGCGCTCGTAGGACCATCAGGTGCGGGAAAATCAACGGTCTTTCGTCTATTGCTCCGGTTTTACGACCCGGAGGAAGGCGCCATTCTGCTCGACGGGTTTGACGCCCGAACTGCAGATCCCGCTGAATGGCGATCACAATTCGGATATGTGCCTCAAGAAGCGGCGCTTTTCTCAGGAAACGCTGCGGACAATATCCGCTTTGCTAACCAAACGGCGAGTGATGAGGACGTGCGCGAAGCCCTCCGCCTGAGTGAAGCCTGGCGGTTCCTGGAAACAAAACAGGGATTGGACACCGAATTAGGCGGGCGCGGGAAAAATTTGTCCGGCGGTGAGCGCCAGCGCGTTGCAATTGCCCGCGCACTGGTTCGCAATGCGCCAGTTATGCTCTTAGACGAGGCTACAAGCGCGCTGGATGCCGAAAACGAGCGTCTGGTACAGGCTGCTTTGGAAAAGGCCTCAGAGAACCGTACAACGCTCGTCATCGCCCACAGGCTCGCGACCGTCAGAAAGGCAGACCGGATTGTCGTTATGGACAAGGGCGCGGTTGTCGAAGAAGGCGCTCATGACACACTGGTGGCTAAAGGTGGGCTTTATGCGCGCCTGGCCAGTCTTCAGTTCGCCTCAGACATCACGGATTAACCCCCAAGTTTGGCCCAGTCCTCGGATTGAAGCCCGTAAAGCATGTCCATGAATTCAAACTGGAGACCAACCGGTCTCCTGCTGGAGGAGTTCCATAGCGCGGCAATACCGGTTTCAAGTTCAGGATCAAACAGGATCAGTGCGCGATAGCCTCGCACAGCGCCGCGGTGTCCGATGACACGGCGGCCCTCATAGTCATAGATCCGCCAGCCAAGTCCGTAATCAGCGCGATTGATGCGCCCGTAGCGCCGCCGCATAGAGTTACGCTCTCTCAGTGTTTCGATGCGCGGCGTATGAATTGTTTCCAGTATTTCGCGCGGGAGAACATTTGGCGCGCCCCCCATCTGCGCTTTCAAATAAAGCGCTAAATCCTTGATGGAGGAATTCACACCACCTGCTGCTGGCACGTTGTAATATGCGTCGTTCAATTTATCTGGAAAGACCGTATCGGTGCGCGAAGACCATCGGAAAGGACGCGCGTAATTATCATTTGCGGTCAATTCCGCCCGGCTCAAACTCGCACTCGTCATGCCCAGGGGTTCAAACAGGCGTGATTTTACAAGATCTGGGTAAGGCGTAGTCGTCGCTGCCTCTAGAACTTCGGCTACAGCGTCAAAAGCGACATTCTGATAAGTATGGCACTCACCTGGCGTACAGATCGGCTTGAGACCGGATAACTTGCCCCGAATTTGTTTCGGGTCCTGACCAGCTTCCAGCAAATTATCATAGGCGTTCGGCACGATGCCGGTTTGATGCGACAGGATTTGCGCAACTGTTATCTTTTTTTCACCCTGCCCGGCCAGTTTCAAACTTGATTTGTAGTTAGACACCGGTTTGTCGATCGACAGTTGTCCGTCAGCAGCGACAATGCCCGCAACAGTTCCAGCGACACCTTTAGATAAAGACGCCCAGCGAAAGACTGTGTCTTCATCCACAGCAGGGCCGCCCGGATAAACCGTTCCATAGCCTTTAAGGTGTGTGATTTCGCCTTTTTCAACAACGGCGACGGCAAGCCCCACCATCTCGCTTTCCTTGGAAAGACGAGCCGCCAGGCTGTCCAGGCGCATGTAGTCAATCCTGTAATTTGGAACAGGTTTGACGCTTGGCGCACTGTTTGGCACAGCGCTAATGTTAGAAGAAAAAGTTGTCGGGCTTTCCGCCCACACGCTCTGCGTACCGACTGTCGCCAACACGCATGCTGAAATCAGCATTCGCAGCAATTGCCGCTCCTTCGCCAGAAATTCGACCGTTCATGCAAGTGTAATCAACACTCTTGCATCGACAAATTAAACTGACGTTAGCGTGGGAATGCGGTGAAAATGGGAATTAGGCGAAATCTTATGATTTTGCGCTAATATCCCCTGTCAAACGTTCGTGAATTTTAGGGCAAAGGCTGACGTTGGCGCACACGATATCGCCAGTTTCCATAAAGTCCTTGCCTCCAATGCCTTCAACCTTACCGCCCGCTTCCATGACCAGCACAGCACCGGCTGCAATATCCCAAGGCGCCAGTCCGCGCTCCCAGAAACCGTCAAACCGGCCAGCCGCCACATAAGCAAGGTCCAGCGCAGCAGATCCAAAGCGACGCACGCCCGCAACCTGGTCCATAAGAACATTCAGATCGCGCAAGAATGTGTTGTGCTGATTAGAGGGGCGCCCCATGAAAGGGATGCCGGTCGCAAGCACACTTTCGCCCAGTTTACGGCGCTGAGCCACACGCAGGCGGCGGTTTTCCAACCACGCGCCCTCGCCTTTTTCCGCCCAGAACAATTCATTGCGTACCACATCAAAGACCAGCCCCGCATGTAAGGCGCCATCACGCTCAAGCCCGATAGACACAGAAAAATGCGGAATGCCGTGCAGATAGTTCGTCGTGCCGTCCAGAGGGTCCACGATGAAACGGTGGGATTTGTCCGTGCCCTCCACGATGCCGCGCTCTTCCATGACGAAACCATATCCTGGGCGCTTCTTGGAGAGACGGTCGAAAATGATCTGTTCGGCCGCTCTGTCGGCATTAGAGACAAAGTCTGCAGGACCCTTTTTTGAAACCTGCAAATTTTCCACTTCGCCAAAATCACGCAGCAATTTACGACCAGCCGCCTGCGCCGCCTCGATCATGACGGATACCGTTGGTGAGGGGACTGGCATAATGCGCTCCTTGAAAGCGTGGAAAAGTACTCAGAGGATTGAGCGGTCGACGTTAAAAGCCCAAAAGCGCCCAAGAGTCGAGTTTTTCTTTGCGCATAGCGCAGAGAACTAGTCTTCTGCAACCGCATCAAAGATTGCATTAAACGCTTTCACCGCGGCAGCTGGGCCATCCTTATGGCCCCAAACGCCTGACGAAACCGCTAAAAAATCGGCTCCAGCTTCAACAAGAGATCTTGCATTTTCAACAGTCACGCCCCCAATCGCCACGCATGGCAACTCAATCATCTGTTGCCACCAGGTCAATAATTCCGGGTCTGCCTTTGCTTTTGGATCTTTCGTCTCTGTTGGAAAAAAAGCGCCAAAAGCCACATAGTCTGCGCCTGCTTCACCTGCTTCCAAAGCAAGATGCCGGCTATCATGGCATGTCACGCCGACAATGGCGTCATCTCCCACAATCTGGCGCGCTTTTGCATATGGCGTGTCGTCCTGACCGATGTGTACGCCATCTGCGCCCAGATCCACCGCAAGATCAGGGCGGTCATTGATCAGCACAGCCACATCATTGTCCTGTGCGATGGGGATAATTTTCTCACACAGCGCGCGAATATCCTCATCCGGCGCTGAAACGCCGTCTTTAGACTTCAAGCGCACCTGCAAACACGCCACATCTCCTGCAGCCAGCGCTTGAGACAATAGATCCGCAAAGGCGTTTGCGTCAGAAACGACAGGCGGGGTGATAAGATACAGGCGGCAACGATGAGACATAACGTCAAATGCCGAGCCTCCCCCCTTCCGTCAAGGCTCTTACTTAGCCACACAGACGGTAATTGCCTTGAACAACAAATCAGTTGAGGTCATGGTTTCAAAAAAGCGGGAGATTCCTTGTGAGCGCCACGATCACCATTCTCACAATGCACAACCAGATGACACGCCTTCTGCCCGAAGCGCCTGACAATTGGCGTTTCATTGAAGGCGGCGACAAGCTGGACGCTGCAATCGAGGCGCATGCTGATGAGATCAACGTTCTTTTGTCGGCAAGCATCGAAAAGATAGACGCTGCGTTGATGGATCGTCTGCCCAATCTCAAAATGATCGCATCTGTGGCTGCCGGATATGACAAGATTGATGTCGACACCGCCCATGCGCGTAATATTGCGGTCACAAATTCCCCTGGCATGAACTCAGCTGATGTGGCCGATATGGCTGTGACGATGATGAACGCGCTGGCGATGCATTTGCACAAATATCATCAATTCATTCTGGACGATAAATGGCGCAATGGCCGTCAACCGCTTCGTCATTCCATCCGCAACCGCACAATCGGCATTGTCGGCATGGGGTCAATCGGTCGGGCCGTTGCGGATCGCCTAAAGCCTTTCGGCGCCAAAATTCATTGGTGGGGGCCGCGCCCAAAACCCGATATTGATTATCCCATGGCGCCCACAGTCGAAGCGCTAGCCGACAAGTGTGACGGCCTGATCCTCTGTTGCCGCCCGGACCCCAGCACGCATCACCTGATCAATGCGGACATCTTAAAGCGTCTTGGTCCGAAAGGCATTCTGGTCAATGTCGCGCGCGGGACTGTTGTAGATGAAGACGCCCTCATTGAAGCGCTGAAAACTGAAACGATTGCGGGCGCAGGCCTGGATGTCTTTGATCCAGAACCCACATCTGGCGAAAAATGGCGCGATGTGCCCAACACCATGCTCTCTCCCCACATGGGCGGCGCAACTTTCCAGGCATTGTTTGCACAAGGCGATCTGACATACCGCAACATCGACAATCATTTCAGCGGCAAACCACTATTAACGCCGGTCGTACCGGACTAAGCGCTTAATCCGCTTGCAGTTGCCTGCACTTCATGTGACTTTCCCTTGGAAAGTCTTGGGAGGACGACACATGTCAGACACAGAAACAAAACAAACCGTATCAACGACTATTCCAACTGCTGTTTCAGCGATGGGGATTGGCGTCAGCGACCTTCAAACATCAGCTGCTTTTTACCGCGACCTGCTCGGCATGCGCCCGGTCATGGACTTTAAACTCGCCCACATGGATGAAATCATTCTTGTCGCTCCACTTGGCGGCAGCGCTATTGTCCTGATGCACTGGACGGACGGAAGCGAGCGTAATTACAAAAACCTCCCGATCAAAATCGTTGTGCGCACACCCGACCCTGCTGGTCTGGTCGCAAAAATCCGCGACGCTGGTTACACAATCGTCCGTGACGCCGTGCCTGCGCCCGAAGTTGGCAACGCAATTGTTGGCTTTGCACGTGACCCGGATGGCTATCTCATCGAGATCCTTGAACCTTTGCCATCTGCAAACTAACCGGACAGAACAAGCTGTCGGATAAAAAAAGGCGGCCCCTTATAAAAGGAGCCGCCTTTTTTCGTGTCATAAGCTAAAGCTTAGCCAGCTTTTGAAGCCTGGTAGATGCCATCAATTGCGCTAGCAAGCATCTCGTTGAACTCTTCATCGCTCTGTTGAGCGGAAAGGCCTTCCGTCAAAGCGCGCGAGAAAGACGCGATCATGCCTGTGTTTTCAGCCAGTTTCGTGTTGGCGTCTTCGCGTGAGTAACCACCGGAAAGCGCCACAACGCGGATCACGCGCGGGTGGTCGATCAGTGACTTATAGTGGTTGGCGTTTGTTGGCAGAGACAGTTTCAGCATCACTTTCTGGTCGCCAGTCAGCGCGTCCAGTTGCTTTGTGATTTCGTCGCGCAGAATGTCTTCTGCTTCTGCTTTGTCAGCGATTTTGATGTTCACCTCAGGTTCGATGATTGGCATGAGACCGTGAGAGAGGATTTGCTTGCCAACTTCAAACTGCTGAGCGACAACAGCTGCGATACCTTCAGCGTTAGCTGCGTTGATGTTGGAACGCATTTTTGTGCCGTAAATGCCTTTCGCGACCGCACGCTCACACAGTGCGTCAAGTTCTGGCATCGGCTTCATGATCTGAACGCCGTTTTCTTCGTCCGCCAGACCTTTGTCGACTTTCAGAAATGGAACAACGCCGCACTCTTCCCAAAGGTAAGTCGCTGTTGGAACGCCGTCGATTTCGCCGTCCATTGTGCGTTCAAACAGGATCGCGCCCATGACTTTATCACCGTTAAAAGCTGGTGATTTGATGATACGTGCGCGCATGTCGTGGATGAGGCCGTACATCTCTGCTTCGCTTGAGTAAGCGCTCTCTTTAACGCCGTAGAGACGGAGCGCTTTTGGCGTAGAACCGCCAGATTGGTCCAGAGCTGCAATAAAGCCGTCTTTTTCTGCGGCCTGTTTAGCCATTTGCTCGTTCGCCATAGTGAAAAATCCTTGTCCCATTTTCGATTTTGACACCGGTTTTATGCAGGTATTAGGCCGGGTCAACTTACCGGATGTGTTCTGGTAGGTATTCTGGTCGTGTTACCGATTGTGTTTGGTGGGCGGCGCGCAACCGGATGCACGCCACCGCTTTGTTTTTTTATGCTTTTAGTGCTTCCACACCCGGAAGCGCCTTACCTTCCATCCACTCAAGGAACGCACCGCCTGCTGTTGAGACGAATGTAAAATCATCCGCCGCGCCAGCGTGGTTGAGCGCGGCCACAGTGTCGCCACCGCCAGCAACCGCAGTGATCGCGCCTGATTTGGCAAGTTCAGCGGCGCCTTTTGCAGCGGCCACGGTTGCTTCGTCGAACGGCTCAATCTCGAACGCGCCGAGTGGTCCGTTCCAGATCACGGTCTTGGACTTGCCCATTTCAGCGACGAGTGCGGCGGCGGTTTCAGGACCAGCGTCCAGGATCATTTCGTCAGCTTCCACACTACCCGCGTCACAGATGCGAGACGGCGCGCGCGCAGCAAATTCCTTGGCGCAGACAACATCGCTCGGCAACATGATTTTACACCCAGCCGCTTCAGCGGCGGACTGAATTTCTTTTACGGTTGGCGCCAGGTCTGGCTCGCAAAGGGATTTTCCAACATTAACGCCATCAGCATGCAGGAAAGTGTTGGCCATGCCGCCGCCAATCGCAAGCACATCCACCTTGGAGACAAGGTTTTTGAGAAGGTCGATCTTGGTGGACACTTTTGCGCCACCCACAACGGCGACAACCGGACGAACAGGCGCGCCGAGGGCTGCGTCAAGAGACTTAAGCTCCAATTCCATGGACTTGCCCGCATAAGCCGGGATCAGCTTGGCGACGCCTTCAGTGGAAGCGTGTGCGCGGTGCGCGGCTGAGAACGCGTCATTGACATAAATGTCTGCGATTTTCGCCATGTCAGCCGCCAGCGCCGGATCGTTCTTTTCTTCGCCCGGCTCAAAGCGTGTGTTTTCCATCAGGATGACTTCGCCAGCGCCGCGGCTGTTGACGAAAGCGCGCGCTTTTTCGTGGAAACCGCAGTTTTCCGCAAAAAACACAGGCGCGCCGAGCACTTTAGAGAAGGCTTCAGCCACAGGCTTCAGGCTCATCTCAGGCACGACTTTGCCTTTTGGACGACCAAAGTGCGCCATCAAGGCAACCTTAGCGCCCTTCTCTGTCAGCGCGTTGACTGTCGGCAGCGCAGCTTTAAGGCGTGTGTCGTCTGTCACTTCGCCTTTGTCATTTGTGGGAACATTGAAATCTACGCGAACCAGCGCGGTTTTGCCGGTTAGGTCGCCAGCGTCGTCAAGGGTTTTGAAGTCAGCCATATTTCTCATCCTGTTGTTCTTGAGACGGAACAAACAAAAATCGTTGATCCGCTTTAGATTTCTTCTGACTGACAGGCTTTAAAATGTGCAGCCTGCTGTCAGGGTTCGATGACGACTGACCGCGTGACTGTTCCAGCTTCGCGCAACGTGGCGAGCTGTTTGTATTCGTCAGACCCGAAACAGGCGCGTAGCGCATCCATGTCGTCGAATTCCATCATAATGATTCGATCCGGAGACCATCCACCAGCAACAGGCGTGACACGACTTGAGCGGACAACGTAGCGCCCGCCCTTTGCCGCGATCACCGCTGGGATGCGGTCCATATACTCTTCGTAAGGAGCAGGATCCTTGATCATGATTTCGACAAGCATATACGCCGACATCAAGGATCCTCCCGCAAACTTTAGTGACTAGATCAGCTTCGCCATTGCGATTGCTGTGTCAGACATGCGTGTGGAGAAGCCCCACTCGTTGTCGTACCAAGACAGTACAGACACCATTGTGCCGTCCATGACTTTCGTCTGGTCCATGTGGAAGATGGATGAGTGACTGTCGTGGTTGAAGTCTGTGGAAACGTTCGGTGCGTTTGTGTAGCCCAGAACGCCTTTCAGTGCGCCATCTGCTGCTGCTTTGATCGCTTCGTTGATCTCTTCAACAGTTGTTTCGCGCTTAGCGATGAATTTCAGGTCCACAACGGAAACGTTTGGTGTCGGCACGCGCATTGCGAAACCGTCCAGCTTGCCGTTCAGTTCTGGCAGAACCAGACCAACAGCTTTGGCCGCACCCGTTGATGTTGGGATCATGGACATTGCCGCCGCACGTGCGCGGTAAAGGTCCTTGTGCATTGTGTCCAGCGTTGGCTGGTCGCCAGTGTATGAGTGAATGGTCGTCATCATGCCTTTTTCGATGCCGATGGCGTCGTTAAGGACTTTAGCAACTGGTGACAGACAGTTTGTCGTACAGGATGCGTTGGAAACAACCAGGTCGTCTTTCGTCAGTGAGTCGTGGTTCACACCGTAAACGATGGTTTTGTCAGCGCCGGAAGCTGGTGCGGACACCAGAACGCGCTTGGCGCCTGCCGCAAGGTGAGCGGACGCTTTTTCTTTGTCAGCGAAGATGCCTGTACATTCCATCGCCACGTCAACACCGTTAGCTGCGTGCGGCAGTTCTTTCGGGTCGCGGATCGCTGTCACTTTGAAAGACTGGTCGCCAACCTTGATCGTGTCGCCGTCAACTGAAACGTCCATTGGCAGCGTGCCGTGAATGGAGTCGTATTTCAGAAGGTGAGCGTTTGTTTCAACAGGACCCAGATCGTTCACCGCAACGACTTCGATGTCTGTACGGCCATTTTCCAGAATTGAGCGAAGTACGTTACGGCCAATACGTCCGAAACCGTTGATTGCGACGCGAACTGTCATAGTGCGTATCCCTTGCTTTCCCTAAACATCCTGGCGCCCGTGCAGGATTGGCGCCGCTTCAAATCTATTCTGAAGGGGTCTTAGACCCGCTTCAACGCCGCGTCCACTACTGCGTCAGCTGTAATGTTGAAATGTTCAAACAGAACGCCGCCAGGCGCTGATGCGCCAAAGCTGTCCATGCCGACAAAGCCGCCGTCCGGACCGATCAGCGCGTCCCAGCCAAAGCGCACGCCAGCTTCCACTGCGACTTTTGGTAGAGAACCACCCAGAACCTCTTCGCGGTATGCGTCAGATTGGGCCAGGAAGAGTTCCATACATGGGACAGAAACAACACGTGCGCCGACATCCTGTTCAGCCAGTTTCTTTTGCGCTTCCAGCGCCACGCCAACTTCTGATCCTGTCGCCAGAATAACGACTTCTTCGTCCAGATCAGTTTCGCTGATGACGTATGCGCCCTTCATGACGAGGTTTTCGTCCGTGTGTGTGGTACGCGCCAACGGCACGCCCTGACGGGTCAAGGACAGAACAGATGGAGACTTTTCAAACGAGAGCGCCGCCATCCACGCTTCCATGGTCTCTACCCCGTCGCAGGGACGGAAAGTGTAAAGGTTTGGCATTGCGCGTAATGCCGCTAAGTGCTCGACCGGCTGGTGGGTCGGCCCATCTTCGCCAAGACCGATGGAGTCGTGCGTCATGACATGCACGACGCGTTGTTGCATCAAGGCGCCCAAACGGATCGCTGCGCGGGAATAGTCAGAGAACACCATGAAGGTCCCGGAATATGGGATCACACCGCCATGCAGCGCCATACCATTCATGGCAGACGCCATGCCGTGTTCACGCACACCATAGTGAACATAACGACCAGCCCAGTCATCCGGACCAAATGCTGTCGTGTGAGATGTCTTGGTGTTGTTCGAGCCTGTAAGGTCAGCTGACCCGCCGATCATTTCAGGCACAGCGCCTGTCAGGACTTCCAGCGCCGCACCGGACCATTGGCGAGTCGCTTTTTTGTCTGCGCCTTCTGTCACTGCTTGTTTATGGGCATTCGCCGCTGCTGCCAAATCAGCCGGCAGTGCGCCCGCCACGGCTGTTTTGAACGTTTCAGCGTTTGCGGACCCGGCCAGACGACCTTCCCATTCTTCACGAACGCCCTGGCTGCGTGCGCCAGCTGCGCGCCATGCGCCAAGAATGTCTTCTGGCACTTCAAACTCTGGGTGTGTCCAGCCAATGCTTTCCTTCACGCCGGCCGCTTCTTCAGCGCCGTAAGGTCCGCCGTGGGCCTTGCCAGTGCCCGCCACATTCGGCGCGCCATAACCGATGATGGTTTTGACAGCGATCAATGACGGCTTGTCTGTCGCCTTCATTTTTTCAATCGCCGCTGCAACGGCTTCCGGGGCGTGACCGTCGACTTCTTCCACATCCCAGCCAGATGCTGCAAAACGTGCGGTCTGTTTTGTGGAGTCAGCAATGCTGATGCCGCCATCAATCGTGACCGCGTTGTCGTCGAAAAGAACGATCAATTTGTTGAGTTTAAGGTGACCGGCCAGTGTGATCGCTTCCTGGCTTACGCCTTCCATCAAACAGCCATCGCCCGCAACCACATAAGTGTAGTGGTCAACAAGTTCGTCGCCAAAGCGCGCATTCATGGAGCGCTCCGCCATGGCCATACCCACAGCCGTTGCAATCCCCTGCCCTAAAGGACCTGTTGTGGTTTCAACACCTTCGGTGACGAAGTTTTCAGGGTGACCTGGCGTTTTAGAGCCGATCTGGCGGAAATTCTTGATCTCGTCGAGGCTAACGCTCTGATAACCGGTAAGATACATCAGAGAATAAATCAGCATGGACCCATGGCCTGCAGACAGGACGAAACGGTCACGGTCCGGCCAGTTCGGAGTCTGGGGGTCAAACTTCAGAAATTTCGTAAAGAGAACTGTTGCCGCATCCGCCATGCCCAGCGGAAGTCCCGCATGGCCTGACTTTGCTTTTTCGATTGCATCAATTGACAAAGCGCGAACCGCATTTGCCATATCCCTGTTCGAAATGTCCGTGTTCGCCATAGCTCTTTTTAGCCTTGTTATGTGTCAGTTCGCGTCGAGGGGTTAACGCGATCCCTGAGAACGTCAAGGTCCTCTAGGCCACACTCGCCATGAATCTTATGCTTGACGAGTTGATCGGGATTGCCTCGCGTAACGTAAACAAGCAAAATACGCGACATGAATAGACCTTCTGAAGATAGTATCGCAGTTGCAGCGGAACGACTCGACAAGGCGATCAGATCTTTAGAAAAAGATTTAGATGGCCTGTTTGATCGCCTGGACGCTGTCAAACCGACCGAACGTGAGGCAGAGGCGTTGCGCCGAGACCGCGCGCGTCTGGCAATGGACCTGGACGCGGCCCGCGCAAGAGAAAAAGAATTACAAAGGCTTGCCGACGAAGCATCAGAAGCGCTAGGGGCAGCCATCAAAGAAGTCAGGGAGGCTCTGGGAAAAGTTTAATCGTCCGAGGGCAGGCCAATTAAACGGCCGGGCGATAAACATGAGGGGTTCATGGGCAATGACGAAAGCAGAAATTACAATTAATCAAAAGCGCTATGTCATCTCGTGCGAAGATGGTCAGGAGCAGCGCTTGTCCGAACTTGGGCAACGACTGGATCGCCGCGTGACGGAAATGTCCAAAAACATGGGCGACATTGGCGTAGAGCGTTTGTTTCTCGCCGCTTCCTTGTCACTGCTGGATGAAATTGACGAGTTGGAACAAGGCGCAGGCGTCAAATCTCTTGATGAACGCATTCTGGCGGTCGAGCGTCGCGCCGCAAAAGCGCTGACAGACGCGGCTGTGCGCATTGAATCACTGTCCGCTCATCTGGCGCGGGCAAACTAATTCAGGGTTATGCGTTTTGTCCGGCCACCCAGCCGGACGACCAGGCCCATTGGAAATTAAATCCGCCCAGCCAGCCCGTGACATCCACAGCTTCGCCAACAAAATAAAGTCCCGAAACAGAACGCACCTCCATCGTGCGGGATGACAGCTCATCCACATCCACGCCGCCAAGGGTCACTTCAGCAGTGCGATAGCCTTCTGTTCCGTCT
This sequence comes from uncultured Hyphomonadaceae bacterium, assembly GCA_964342355.1. Lineage (GTDB taxonomy): Bacteria > Pseudomonadota > Alphaproteobacteria > Caulobacterales > Hyphomonadaceae > Hirschia. The sequence goes on along the minus strand of CAYFFG010000005.1, from coordinate 35,918 downwards.
GGTCTGATGCGCCAGCTTTTCACCCGATCAGCCACGGTTTGCAGTTTGTCATTAGACAAATCCGCCATACGCGCCCCGTCAAATGTGTCCCCCGCCACAGTCTGCGCCAACCGCGACGGTAAAACGTCCGTAAGCACATTCGCCAATGTCTTTTTAGGCGCATCCAAGCGCGCAGACTTTAGCCGCTCAAAAAGATCTGTTTCGCGCGCAAGGTCGATGATGACGTCTTCGCCTTCTGTCCAGTAGGAGGAGGCCTGAAGAATAGCTGGACCGGAAAGGCCGCGGTGGGTGAATAAAATCGCTTCGTCAAATGAGGCTGTTTGTGTTGCCGCCCTGCCGTCAACCGATACGCCAGCCAAGGCTTTGATGGGCTCCAAAGTCGCGCCATTGAATGTGAATGGCACAAGACCGGCCCGCGTTGGCGTGACATTCACGCCAAATTGGCGAGCGACATCATATGCAAAACCAGTTGCGCCCATTTTGGGAATGGAAAGACCGCCTGTCGCCACCACAAGCGACTGACATTCAATCCCTTTGTCCCCCGCCTGGACAGTGAATGTCTCCCCTTCCCGACGGATCGCGCTCACTTTGGTATTAAGTTGGATATCAACGCCAGCGGCAGCACAATCATCCAACAGCATCTGGATAATGTCTTTGGCCGAGTTTTCACAGAATAATTGCCCGAGTGTCTTTTCAAACCACTGAATGCCCCGCGCCTCGACCCGGTCCAGAAAATCAAATTGCGTGAATTGTTTCAGCGCCGACTTGCAAAAGTGCGGATTGGCGGAAATGAAATTTTCCGCAGACGCGTGCAGATTGGTGAAATTACAACGCCCGCCACCGGAAATGCGGATTTTCTCAGCTGGCTTGCGCGCATGATCAAGAACGATCACCTGACGCCCACGACGTCCGGCTTCAATCGCGCAGAAAAGGCCCGCCGCGCCTGCGCCAAGCACAAGAACATCTGTCTTCTGCGGCGTCATCGCGGCGACCTGTTAGGTTTAAATTGCGGCAATAGAGACGACTTAAGCCGCCATCACGCGGTCAACTTCATCAACCAGTTCGCGCAGATGGAAAGGCTTGGACAAAACTTTCGCGCCGGCTGGTGTCGGGCTGCCGCTAGACAACGCCACAGCGGCAAACCCGGTGATGAACATGATTTTCATCGCCGGGTCGAGCTCTGCGCCTTTGCGCGCCAGTTCGATACCGTCGATTCCAGGCATAACAATGTCTGTCAAAAGCAGATCAAACACTTCGCTTTCAAGCGCGGTAAGCGCTGTTTCGCCATCATCGTAGTCTTTGACGGTGTGTCCCGCTTTTTTCAGTGCGTTTACGAGGAAACCACGCAAACTATTGTCGTCTTCTGCAAGGAGGATTTTGGCCATAACCGCTTTTCTCACCAGATCGCCCGTTTATATCTATTAAGCCAGTTTCTCAATCGCGGGTAAACCTCAAATGAATGTCAGAGTGAACTTGACCACTGGCTAGTTAAAGAAAGAGTATTGCAGCATCGGCGCCACGCCGCTCGCTTGGACGAAAAAGAATTGCACACGCCTTTGATCCTACCCAATGACGCGCCCAGTTTCAGGGTGGAGCGGCCCGAGGCGCTGACGTCTCCGATTGTGTTTGCCTCTCCGCACTCTGGGCAGGCGTTTACCGCTGATTTTTCAGATGCCTGCATTGCGGACATTATGGATATCCGCCGCATCGAAGACGCCTATGTCGATCAGCTGGTAGGGAATGCGACAAAGCTGGGCGCGCCGCTGATCGCCGCCAATGTGTCCCGCGCCTGTCTTGATTTAAACCGGGCGGCCAATGAAATCGATCAGGCCATGCTGAGTAAGCCGATTGAATATCCAAGACCACACCGCACACCACGTGTCATTGCTGGATTAGGATGTATTCCGCGCGTCGCCTTCGCCGGTTCGCCTATTTATGGGCGCAAACTTGCCCCTGAAGATGTGTTTGAGCGTCTGGAATCTGTTTATCACCCTTATCACAACACGCTTGAAACGCTGATCGACAAGACACGCAAGACTTTTGGCATGTCGATACTGGTCGATTGTCACTCTATGCCGTCACAAACCGAAACAGGCGCGCCGGTGGCTGATATTGTGCTGGGAGACCGCTATGGCGCAGCCTGCTCAGAACAGATCATCAAGCAATTGGAAACAAGCTTTCGCACACGCGGATACCAGGTGGCGCGCAATGCGCCTTATGCCGGCGGACATGTCACAGTGATGCATGGACGGCCGGACAGGCAACGTCATGCGGTCCAAATCGAGATCAATCGCAGACTGTATCTGGATGAGCATCGCGTGATGCTTACCAATGGCTTTAAAGCGCTTCAGCAGGATCTTGATAAAATTTTCAATGAGTTACATGTCTTTGCCGGCGAACTGGCGCAGGGCCGAAAACTCAAATCGCTGGTTTCCCGCGCTCCCGGAAAAAGAAAAGCCGCGCCATAAACAGGCGCGGCCAAGTCAATAGGGAGGAAACGCCCCAAAAATAGGGCAAGGGCGCAAGGTGCGCCCACATCTTCTTTATAATGATTCAAATCTTCGATTGCAAGAAAATGCTGCGGTCGCGCATTAAATTGCTGCAACTGCGACCTGCCTGAACAAGACCGCATCAGCCCCGCCAATCTTTTGGGCGCGGAGAGAGATTTTCGTTAGCACATAAAATAATTGAGAGCATTTTCCGGGAATCACCCAATTCCGGCACGGGCTTTGCTCTTGACCCTTCAGTTAGTCTTCAAACGGCACGCCGCCACTTATGTGCCTTCTTGACGGAGAGTAGAGTTATGGCAACTGATGTGGATATTTATGTAGGCAAGCGTTTGCGTCGCCGTCGTCGCCTTTTGGGCATGACCCAGCAAGACCTTGCCGGCGAAGTTGGGGTGCGTTTCCAACAGATCCAAAAATATGAGTGTGGTGCGAACCGCATCACGGCAAGCCGTCTTTTCGACCTTGCAAACGCTTTGACTGTGAATGTCAGCTATTTCTTTGACGGCCTAGCGCCAGATGGCAAGCAGGCTGCGGCAAATGACGGTCCGGACACAATCTCCGGTGATGTTCTTTCACAAAAAGAAACACTGGAACTGGTCCGCGCTTACTACCGCTTGGGCGAACGCCCGCGTCGTCGCCTTCTGGACCTTGCAAAAGCGCTTGAAGACGATTCAACAGAATCTGGCGTCGCTTAAGCATTAAAAGAACTTGCATCGTGATGCGGCGGACTGCATTTTCCACCGCATGAACGATGCTCAAGACCTTAAAGATCTCACCGCATTTGCCAGTCGTCTCGCTGACGCAGCTGGCAAGGCCATTCTCCCCTATTTCCGGGATGACGCGACCGTGGCAGACAACAAAGCCGAGACCGGCTTTGATCCTGTAACGGAAGGTGATCGCGCGGGCGAAGCCGCTATCCGCGCCATCATCGACAAAGAACGGCCCGAGGATGGGATTTTCGGTGAGGAATTTGGTGTCAAAGAAAGCCAGAATGGCTGGACCTGGTACTTAGATCCGATCGACGGCACACGCGCCTTTATGGCCGGATTGCCCGTCTGGACGACACTTATTGGTCTGGTGCGCAATGAGCGTCCCGTTATTGGCGTCATTGATCAGCCTTATCTTGAAGAACGCTATATCGGCGCACCTGGTGGTTCGACACTGACCCGCAAGGGTTCAGCGCCCATGCCGATCACGACGCGAAACTGTCCGCGTTTGACCCAGGCCATTTTGTCCACAACAGACTATTTCATCATGAATGCGCCTGAACGCGGGGCGTTTGAACACCTGCGCGCCACCGCAAAACTGACGCGATACGGCCTGGATGCTTATGCTTATGCGCGTCTTGCGGCTGGAACGATTGATATGGTGGCTGAAACTGGCCTTCAGCCCTATGACGTGGCGGCGCTTATCCCCGTGATTGAAAATGCTGGCGGTGTGGTGACTGACTGGGCTGGCGCGCCAGCCTCATTAGGCGGCCAGATCGTTGCAGCAGCCAATCAGAACATTCTCGACGAAGCCCTGATTTCGCTGCGCCGCTCCGCACGCGCCTACAACACTTAGATATTGGCGCGGTCCAGTAATTTATCAAAAGCGCTGTAAAACGCGGCGCGGCGTTTATCTGTTTCCATCAGGATTTCGTGCTTGGCGCCTTTCACAACAATATGCTGTGCGCCCTTCATCCGTCCCGCCAACTCAGCGTGACTTGCATTATCCACGAGCAATTCTTCTTCAGCAGACGCGACCAGTATTGGGGTTTTGATGTGATCAAGAACGCCCGGACGCAAAAAACCTTTTGTGACCTTAAGCGCTGCTGCAACCCAGCCCCAGCTAACCGGGCCAAGCGCTAGTTTGCCCTGTGCGGCAATGAGCAGATTATTGACCGCGTGACGCGTTTCATCATTGGTCACAGGGTTGTTTTCAAACGCTTCAACGCCCTGCTCACTTGTCTTTGAAAGTGATTTTCCAGCTGAGCCAATGGCAAACATCACTTTCGCGATAAACCCGGCCAGAGGCGGCGTTTTTAATCCCCACATGGGCGCGGAAAATGCGGCTGCTTCAACCTCGATCGCATGTTGACGCATCGCTTCCAGTCCGATTGCGCCGCCCATGGAATGCGCCAAGAGGACATGCGGACCAATCGCCCTGTCGCCCACGGCATTAAGGCCCGCCCGCAGCGCACCGACATAGGTGTTGAAATTGTCGATATGTCCGACCAGCGGATCTGACACTAACCGGTCAGACAGACCCTGACCCGGCCAGTCAAAACAGACGACCGCAAAACCGCGCGCCTGCATGTCACGGATAACTTCAAAATATTTTTCGATGTATTCCGTGCGCCCAGGACACAAAATGATCGTGCCGCGCCCAGGGTTGAACTTTGATGACACCGGGGCGAACATCACCCGCAGCTTGCGTCCGTCGCCATCCTTATACCAGATCGCTTCAACGAGTTCTGGAGCCGGATTTTCCGGAATAAAAACAAGATTGTCCATACGCGCCACGCCACCCTTTTGGATCATAAAATCCCAGATTGGCTCATGTCACAAGAAAATTTGAAAAAAAGCCCTATCCCAACTGAGAAAACAGGGTCTGCAAACGCATGGCGACGCCAATATCGCCTGTGACTTTCAGCTTGCCATGCATGAAGGCGGACATAGGATCCAACTCGCGCTGCGCGAGGCGTTTGAAATCAGCCATGCTGACCCGGATCGTCACATCAGCATCTTTTACATCATTGGATACGTCTTTGGATTTGCCATCGACATGCAGACGCCCATCCGCGCCAAAATCAAACGCAACTGAGTCAGCAAAACTATCGCTGTCCTTGATCGCTTCGGACACGCGTTCGGTAAGGGATTTCAAGTCCATTTGGAATTCTTTCTTCTTATCTGACGGGATACGTGCGCACCCGCCAAATCGATCAAAATCTTACCGCTAGAAACGGATGGTTGTGCCCATGCGAACGCCGGACGACGTATCCGCATACGCAAACAGTGTCGCCCCATTCGCCATCTGGCTTTGAGAGGTGACACCCTGACCGCTGATCACGCGATCCCGCACCGAGGCCGAAAATGAGGCCAGCGTGAAACGGGACGGCGTTGTTGAGGTGTTTTCTTCTCCCGTTTCCGGGTCGATTGTCTCAGCATCACCCTCTTCTGAGGATTCAAGCGCTAGCACAAGCCACTTCTCAACCGCTGACCGCGCTGTGGCAAGATCAGCGTTGCTTAAGTCCAGGAACACGCTGTCCCCTGCGCTGTCCACCGCCAGAAACACAGGACCGCTTGTTCCAGACAGACCATATTCAGCTTTAATTGCTGCTGCACGGTCATAGTCATAGGCGGCGCGCAAGGCGTCACAGCTTTCCCAGTCGGCGGGCGTTTCTTTCAACATCCAATAGGTGACGAAGAAATCCTGCTCAGGGCTAGCGGCCTTCGCCTCAGCATGTGTGCGCAATTCCTTTGTGTACGCATCACAAAGGATCGCATTTTTCAGCTCTTCGTTTCGGTCAAAGAGAACCAGACCAACAGGCAGTTCGCCTGCTTTGGGACGAAAATCCGCATCCGCCGCCAGAAAATCAGTGACGACCTCCAAGTTTGCGACATCTTCAAAGCCTGTTTCTTCATCGTCGCCGAAAGCTTCGTCAGGCATGGTTGGCGAAATGTCCGAAGGATATTCTTCTGCCTCTAGCGGCGGTGTCGGCATGTCTAGACCAACATCAGGATCAGATGCGTCATCCTGTTTATCAGTGCTGTCACGATCACCATAATGCTGTTCGGACGGACCACGAGTCGGTTCATCCTCCACAGGGGCTGGCGGCGGAGGCGCATATTCCGGGCTGGAACAGGCAGCCGCCAGCAATCCGCAAATTGCGACAGACAACGCTAAACGAGATTTCTTCATCCGTGCCCTCTTTCACAAAACAAAGATTGCGTGGCGCAACCCCTCGCGCCACGCAATCCTTGCCTGATTATTCAGATGCTTCTTCAGCTGCTTCTGGCTCAGCAGGCGCAGCCGGTTTCACAAACTTCAGCGTCATACGGTCAGATTCGCCGATAGCCAGGTATTTTGCAGCGTCAAAGTCTGGCGCTGGTTGCTGTCCGCGTGGCGCGCTGCGTGAGTTTGGCGGCAGCGTCCAGACACCAAATGGGTGGTCCGCAGTGTCGTTCGGGTTGGCGTTGATTTCTGAAGACCCGTCAAACTGGAAGCCTGCTTCTTTTGCCAGCTCAATGACAAACGCTTCTTTGACGTAACCTGTTGAGGCTTTCGGGTCTTGCTCAACGGAAGACGGCAAGCGGTGTTCAACCACGCCCAAAACGCCGCCAGGCTTTAGCGCCTTGTAAGCGTCCGCAATCATTTTCTCAGTAAAGTCGCCGGACACCCAATTGTGTACGTTGCGGAAAGTCAGGACCACATCCGCAGACCCCTCAGGCGCAATGCCTTCGCTGTCCTTGGAAGCCACGGTGACTTCAATGTCGCCATATGTTTCAGGGTGATCAACGAAAGTTTCGGTAAAGCGCGCCATGCCTGCACGCGCATACTCTGAACTTTCAGTATCAAAACCGGCTGCATAAAGCTTACCGCCGCCTGATTTCAGGTATGGGCCGATGATGGATGTGTACCAGCCGCCACCCGGCCAGATTTCTACGACAGTGTGCCCAGGCTCAACACCGAAAAATTCCAGTGTTTCCTTTGGATTACGCCACTCGTCACGCTCTGGCGCAACACGCTTTTCAGAAGCGATCGCTGCTTCCAATGGGGCAACTTCGACAACTTCAGGTGTGGCTGTTTCAGTCGGTGATGCTGTTTCTGTTGGGGTGGTTGTTTCAGCTTCTTTTGGCTCGCAAGCAGCGATCGCCAAGAAACCCGCACATACCAGCAATGCCTGTTTAAGCGCCATGATCTTCCCTCCACGAAATATGTTCTGGAAATGAGTACTGAATTTATAGGTCTTGACCACCCCCTAATGAATACCCAAATCGATTTGTGAGGCGCCGTTATCGGGCCTCATTCGGGAACGCTGTCGGACAGAAGTTGCGGCCGACCCAAAAACTGAATGCGCAGTTCGGATGATTTTATATTCGGATTGCGTCTGTTGCTTTTGAAAGGACAGCAAAAATGAGTACGATTGATTTTTCTCCGCTCTACAGAACCATGGTCGGTTTTGACCGCATGGCGAACCTGATCGACACGGCGCAACGCCTTGATGGCGCTCAGGGTTATCCCCCTTACAATATTGAACAGGTCGACGAGAACTCTTACGCGATTGAGATCGCTGTGGCCGGATTTGCCGAAGATGACCTCGACATCGAAATGAAGGAAGGCCAGCTGACAGTTGTCGGCAAGCGCACTTCTTCTGATGGCGAACAGCGCAAATTCCTGCACCAGGGCATCGCGGAACGCGGCTTTATTCGTCGCTTCCAGCTTGCTGATCACGTTTTCGTGACCGACGCCAAGCTCGAACACGGCCTGTTGCGCATTTCGCTCCTGCGCGAGCTGCCTGAAGCGATGAAGCCGCGCAAGATTGCGATCGGCGCATCCCAGCAAAGCAACGACACAAAAACCATTGAAGCCAAAGCAGAAACCAAAGCCAAGAAAGGCAACGCCGCCTAACCGGCTGAGGGCCTAGGCCATATCACAGGCGCGCCGCACACCCCTGGCGTCGCGCCTGTTCGGGAAGCAGAAACGGCGCATCGGACCCTCCCCCGATGCGCCGTTTTTTATTTCAATCGAGACGATCTGATCAGGCGTTTTCGGTGTCAGCGTCTGAACTGGCTTGACCATCATCTGACCCTTGCGCATCAGACACAGTCTCTGCGCCATTGTCGCCCGATTGCGCATCCTGACGATCATTGCGGCGATTGCGTCCGCCACGGCGACGACCGCGGCGACCACGACGGCGATTACCATCGTCGCCGTCACCATCTTCACCTTCAGCGCGCACACGCTCAGGACGGCGAAGGTATTGTGTGGCGCCCACGGCATCGAGAAATGCGATCAGATCTGATTCATCATCCTGAGCCGAAAACTTACGGCGAGTGTCCTTAAAGGAACGCGCGGCGGATTTCAGCGGCGCATGTTTGAGCTCATCGCGTCCGGCCAGAACAACCACTTCCTCTTCGCGCGCCAGCGACGCTTCAAGGTTAGCAGCGCCCCACGGAAGGAAAGTTACTGCGATTTCCTTCTTGAACAGCGGCTTGAGTGTCTCCTCAAGCGCATCGAACGCTTCAAACGGACCGCCAGGCTTTGGGTTGTCCATCATGTCGACCCACGCTTTGATGAACTGGCCGTCTTTTTCGATGATTGTAGCTGATGTCGGGTCTTTCAACAGCTGCCCGATCTGCGCAGCAATGCCAAAGTCAGCAAAGGACGGGCGACCGCCAAAGATGTAAAGATGCTTTTCAAGATGCGCGTTGAGCAGTTTCACAAAGCGCTTGAAGCTTTTTTCGACCGCGGCGCCGACATCATTCTCAAGACCCATTTTGGCAAATGAGCTTTCCATGCGTTCAATGGACTGTTCTTCAAGTTCTTTGCGATTGTCAGGCGCTTGTGAGACGAAATATTCGTCGATCGCGCGCGCAGCCGCAGCCTTGCGGTCTTTCTTGCGGCCCCAGCGGTATTGCATCACCGCTTTGGACAGCCAGATATCCGCATAGTCTTCAAGCACGACAGATAAGAACGCACAGACCTTATCTTCCGGGGTTGCCTGAGGCTCTGGCGAATCAGCCTCCAGCGCTTCCATGGTTGGCGTCGTATCATGCACGGCGAACCCGGACGCTGTCACCAAAACCGGCAAAGTCGTGAAACGAGAGGCTTCCTGCAGCGCCTCTTCTGTTTCCTGCGTGCGCGCGACCCATTCGTGCTCAAGGCCTTTGTAGCGCATAAAGCTGCGTAGTTTCGTTGAAAAAGCGGATGTTTCCGCCCCAAAGAGGCGATAGGACGCGCTCATATATAAAATCTCCTGGAAAATCGCTGCGGACGCTACTTTGAGATCGGTTTCAACGCAAGGTCTTGGCGTATTTGCGCGCCAAATGCTGGACATAACCGTATCGAATTATCTTATAACGCGTTTATCCCCATGCCGCCTTGTCTGGAGCAGAGCAAACCATGTCCGATCCGTCCCCAATGCCTGCGCCGGGTCGTTGCATCGTTTATGCGGACAAGTTGTTTTCGCCATCTGAGAGTTTTATTCACCGCGCTTATTGCGCATTTGACCGTTTAAAACCGCTCTATATCGGCCATGAATTACGTGGGCCCGCCCCTGAAGGCGCGGAATATCTGCTCTTAAATGATCTGCATGGATGGACTGGCGAATGGGGGTTTAAACAGTTTGGCGCTGTGTCCAAGCGATTGGCATCAGCGCTCAACGCATATGATCCACAACTCATTCACGCGCATTTTGGCAAATCAGGCGCATACGCCCTGCCGCTAGCCAAAGCATTGGATATCCCGCTGGCAGTGACATATCACGGCGGGGACGCAACAAAACATTCCAACACCAAGCAATCCATGATCCGCGTTTATAATCGTCGCCGCGACCAGCTTTGGCGAGAGGCGGCTTTATTGTTGCCAGTCTCTGACTTCATCCGCGGCGAACTTACGGCCAAAGGATGTCCGCCTGAAAAACTGCATGTGCACCGTAATGCGGTCGCGCCAGAAAAATTTTCACCGGGCGACAAGGAACACATAATCCTGTTTGCGGGCCGATGGGTTGAGAAAAAAGGCATTGAAACGCTTGTGCGCGCCCTTGCCCGGATCCCGGACCAACTTTCCAGCTGGCGCATTCAATTGCTGGGCGATGGCCCTCTAAAACCAGAACTTTCCAAGCTTCTTAGCAATGCGGGCGTTCAAGCTGAGATGCCAGGCTGGATTAATTCTGAGGACATACCAGAGTATATGGCGCGTGCGTTAATCGCGTGCATCCCTTCCCAACGCGCGCGTTCAGGAGATGCGGAAGGCCTGCCTATGGTGGCGATTGAAGCCCAGCTTTCCGGATGCGCCGTCATCGCCACACGCCATGCTGGCATTCCTGAAGCCGTGATTGATGGCGAAACAGGTCTATTATCAGAGGAAAAAGACGATGTGGCCCTTGCCGCCAATCTGACTGCCCTCCTCCAAAACCCGGACAAAGCCCGCTCAATGGGCCAAAAGGGTCGACAGCATGCTGAACAAAATTTCAATCTCGATATTCAGTCGAAAAAGCTACAGGACATATTGCTGTCACTGACGCAAATCCAAACCAAATTGCGCTCTTGAGCGTCTTTACTTGGTTTATTAGCCGTAACCGTCACTCTATTAAGTTTTGCCATTGAATTGAACATTTGCGTATTTTGGGAATAGTCGGATTATTTGTTCCAAACCGTGTTTTCAGAAAACTTCGATTAATCTTCTGCCCTTATTTTGCATGAGAAATACTGGCGGGAGACACCCACATGATCGGATCTTTGTCCATTAAAACACGCCTTATGGCTGTGATCGCATTTGTCGTGCTCGGGCTGACACTTGCGACCGGATGGGCGAACTGGCGAGCCTATCAGGATCAGGTTCAAAATCGCAGCAATGAGCTGATCAATCTCACCGACAACGCCATGTCGCTGATGAATAATACTGTCGAGAAGTATGAAGCTGGCGAATACACTTTGGAACAAGCCTGGGCTGAGGCGCACGATAATCTGCGCCCGCTAAGGTATAATGGCGGCTATGGATACTTTTTCATTCAGGCGACAGACCGCACATTCGTCATGCACCCCTTCCGCCCTGACCTTGAAGGTCTGGACTCAGCAAAAATCCCTGACCCGACAGGCCAGAAAATTTTTGAGCGGCTGATTCCGATGGCGGTCAATGAGGGTTCCGGCTTCTTGGAATACAAATGGGCGAAGCCGGGCGTTGAAGATCCTAACGATGTCGATCCGAAACTTGCTTATGTAAAATTATCAGAACCGCTGGGGCTGATTGTCGGAACCGGCATGTTCATTGACGACCTGCGCGATATCGCTATTGGCAAATTCCTTGAAACACTTGTGATTATCGCCGTTGTCGCCGGTATTCTGGCATTCCTCATCATGCGCATCATTGCTTCTGTGACCCAACCGCTCAAAGATCTGGAAGCCTCCATGGAGGCCATTGCGGGCGGTGATCTTTCAACGGAAGTGCATGGCGTAGACCGAAAAGATGAGTTCGGCCCGATGGCTCGCGCGCTTTCAGCGTTTAAGGACGGTCTTTCCGAACGCGCACAGTTGGAAAACGCTCAACGCATCAAGCACCAACAAGACGAAGCGCGTCGCCAAGAGGTCAATTCCGCCATCACATCCTTCCGCGAACGCTCAGAAAATGTCCTCAGACAGGTGCTGGCAACCGTTGAAGCGCTGCGCGGCGCATCTTCAGATCTGTCTGAGCGTCTGACCGCACGACCACTCAGGCGCAAGACGCCGTGCGCGCGTCAGACGACGCCTCTTCCAACGTTCAGACCGTGGCGGCGGCGGCAGAAGAACTTTCCGCTTCTATTGCGGAAATCATGTCGAACGTGACCAATACGTCTCAGGAAATCAATGAGACCGCGTCCTTAACCGCCGCAACCAACTCCAAAGTTGTGGAACTGGCAAATTCAGCACAGAAAATCGGCGAAGTGCTCAGCCTGATTTCCGACATTGCCGAACAAACCAACCTCCTTGCGCTTAACGCAACGATCGAAGCAGCGCGCGCAGGCGATAGCGGCAAAGGCTTTGCCGTTGTGGCAAGCGAAGTGAAAACCCTCGCCAACCAGACAGCACGCGCGACCGAAGAAATCACCTCTCAGATCGCCGCTGTTCAGGCGTCCACCAACGAAGCGGTCAGCGCAATTCAGGCCATGACCAAATCAATGGAAAAAGTGTCCGGCACCACACAGGCCATCGCCGCAGCTGTGGAAGAGCAAGGCGCAGCGACCAACGAGATCAGCCGCAACGCGCAATACGCCGCCACGGGCACAAGCGAAGTTGTCGGCACCGCTCAAAACGTACAGTCCGTGGCTGCGGACACGCAAAACTCTGCGCGTCACCTGTTAACGCGCGCAGACGAACTGGCCGCGCACGCAGATGAGCTTAACAAAGAGATGGAAACATTCGTCAAAGCCGTTGCTTAGACAAAGTTTCAGCTCATTGAAAATAAAGATGTAAAGAAAACGGCGTTATTTTTTAACGCCGTTTTTATTGTGTCCTTGCAAAATTTTAGTCTCAGATTTTAGTTGGAATGGCACAATGGAAAGACGTTTAATCTATAAAAGCGTAGCGCATCCAGGCCTTGTCCTAGAGGACATGGATAAAATCCTCTCCTCCGCCTACGCTTTCAACACAGCTTTTAATGTCACCGGCGCTTTATTTTTTAACGGAACAGGATTTCTTCAGGTTCTCGAAGGCGATCACCACGCTGTCCAGACGATCTACGACAGCGTTTTGAAAGACAAACGCCACACCAAAATAGAAACTGTGGAAGATGTCGCAGCCACGACACGCATCTTTCCTGATTGGGCGATGCGCCTGTTATACATCCCTTCCAGCGACGGTTATGATGCGAACTGGGCTGACAAATTGCCCAAATACTTCAGCGAGATGCCAGAAAACATTCCAGCGCATTTAACGGACATGATCGAGAACTTTGAAGCGGTCAGTCTTTAGTCAAAACAGATAGAGCCGCTTCACCCCCTCGCCAAATGCTTTTGTTTCATGTAAGAGCGCGCCAAATGGCCGTGCTTTTAGCCAAGTGCGGTCGGTTCTGAATGATCCGAAAGCTCCCAAAATGACCGCCGAAACCACTTCGATGCGCAACATCGCCATCATCGCACACGTTGACCACGGAAAAACCACGCTTGTTGACTGTCTTCTCAAACAGTCAGGTGTCTTCCGCGACAACCAACAAACGTCCGAACGTATGATGGACTCCAACGACCTGGAGCGTGAGCGCGGCATCACCATTCTGGCGAAAAACACATCTGTTGTCTGGAAAAACACCCGCATCAACATCGTCGACACACCCGGACACGCCGACTTCGGTGGTGAAGTTGAGCGTATCCTGCACATGGTGGACGGCTGTATCGTGCTTGTGGACGCCGCTGAAGGCCCGATGCCACAGACAAAATTCGTTGTCTCCAAAGCGCTGAAAGTTGGCCTGAAGCCAATCGTTGCGGTCAACAAGATCGACAAGCCAGAGCGCCGCCCGGACGAAGTGATCGACGAAGTGTTTGACCTGTTCGCCTCTCTGGACGCTACCGACGAGCAACTGGACTTCCCGATCCTTTACGGATCAGCGAAAAACGGCTGGATGGCGACAAGCTATGAAAACCCGGCTGAAGACATGGGCGCCCTATTCGACATGGTGATCGACCATGTGCCAGAGCCAAAGGTTGACGATGGCCCGTTCCGTCTTCTGGCGACAACAATTTCCGCTGACAACTTCCTGGGCCGTGTTCTGACAGGCCGCATCGCATCAGGCACGGTTAAGCCAAACCAGACGCTGAAAGCCCTCTCCCGCACCGGCGAGCTGATCGAACAATTCCGCGTTTCCAAAGTGCTGGCATTCCGTGGTCTGGAACAACAGGCTATCGATGAAGGCAAAGCTGGCGACATCGTCTCTTTGACGGGTATGGCGAAAGCGACCGTGGCGGACACGCTGTGTGACCCATCCGTGAGCGAGCCTATCCAGGCCCAGCCAATTGACCCGCCAACCATCACAATGACTTTCCGCGTCAACGATTCACCGCTTGCAGGTACGGAAGGCAAGAAAGTCACGTCCCGCATGATCTGGGACCGTCTGGAAAAAGAAGCCGAAGGCAATGTGGCGCTGAAAGTTGAGCGCGCAACAGACGCTGAAGCATTTGAAGTGTCCGGCCGAGGCGAGTTGCTGCTCTCCGTTCTCATTGAAACCATGCGCCGCGAAGGCTTTGAACTGGGTGTGTCCCGTCCAAAAGTGGTGATGAAAACAGATGAGGCCGGCAACAAGCTGGAGCCAATCGAAGAAGTCGTGATCGACGTGGACGACGAGCACACAGGTGTCGTCGTGCAAAAGCTTCAAGAGCGCAAAGGCGACATGGTGGAAATGCGCCCGTCCGGTGGCGGTCGTACGCGTCTTGTGTTCCACGCCCCTTCCCGCGGTCTGATCGGGTATCAGGGCGAATTGCTGTCCGACACGCGCGGTACGGCGACAATGAACCGTATCTTCCATGAATACGCACCGCACAAAGGCCCGATCAAAGGCCGTCACACAGGTGTGTTGATCTCCAACGGCACCGGTGAGTCTGTTGGTTTTGCGCTCTTCAACCTTGAAGACCGTGGTCCGATGATGATCGGCGCTGGCGTCAAGGTCTATGAAGGCATGATCATCGGCGAGCACACACGTGACAACGACCTGGAAGTGAACGTTCTGAAGGGTAAAAAGCTCACAAACGTGCGCGCATCCGGTACGGATGAAGCCATCCGCCTGACCACTCCGATGCAGATGACGCTGGAACGTTCGCTGGCCTACATTGCAGACGACGAACTCGTCGAAGTGACGCCAGAAAATATCCGCCTGCGTAAAGTTCACCTCGACCCGAACGAACGTAAACGCGCCGCAAAAGCTAACCCGAACGGGTAATCCGTTCACATCTTTGCAGGGCTCACATCGAATTGAACGATCGTTCTATGTTGTGCCTTGATTTGACCAAAGGCGTCAGGCCAAGTGTGCCCAAGCAAGGGAGCCTGACGCATGCCAGCAAAGATTTCCAATTGGAAACCGACACTTCTGCCTAATCAGAGCGGCAAATATTATGTCATTACGGGAGGAAACTCCGGTATCGGTCTGGAAGCGGCGCTTATTCTTGCTGGCAAAGGCGCGAACATCACAATCGCCTGCCGTAATCCGGACAAGGCGGCTGGCGCTGTCGCCAAGATCAACGCTGCGGGCAATGGGTCGGTTGACGCCGTTATGCTTGATCTTTCCAGCATGGCTAGCATCAAAGAAGCCGCCGCAGATATCAAAAACCGCAATGAAATGATTGATGGCCTCATCAACAATGCGGGCCTGATGCAGACCCCACAGCAAAAAACGGAAGACGGGTTCGAGCTTCAGCTGGGCGTCAATCATCTTGGGCATTTCTTATGGACCGCCCTCCTCTTTGATCGCGTGCGGCCACAAGGCGGCCGGATCGTGTCCGTCTCCTCCAATGCGCACAAATTTGGTCGCATCCATCTTGACGATCTGATGCTGGAAAAAGACTACACGCCAACAAAGTCCTATTGTCAGTCCAAACTGGCCAACATGCTGTTCATCTGGGAATTAAGCCGCCGCCTTCAGGAAGTGGGCGACCGGCGCGACGCTATCTGCTGTCACCCCGGCTATTCAGACACAAGCCTACAGTCCACGGGCCCGACCGGCTTTTTCAAAGGCCTTTACACCATCACGAATAAAGTGCTGGCTCAGTCTGCTGAACGCGGCGCCTGGCCAACTGTGTTAGCCGCCGCCGAACCGCGCGCAGTGACAGGCCATTATTATGGTCCAACCGGTTTTATGGATTGCGCAGGTCCTGTCGGCGACGCCGCGATCGCACCGCAAGGGCTGGACATGCAGGCAGCCGCAAAGCTCTGGAAAATGAGCGAAGACCTTATCGGAATGCAATTCCGCGTCGCTTAAGCCCGCTCATCCTTGGGCGATCCCATGACGATATAGCTGGTGATGGAATTCACCATTGGCTGTGTGCCCAGAATTTCAGTGTGGAATTGTTTATAGGCGTCAATGTCTTCCACTTCGACGCGCAGAATGTATTCGATCGCACCCGTCACATTGTGACATTCCCTGACTTGCGCGGCGCGCTCCATCGCCTTTTCAAAAGCTTCCTGATCTGCTTTCGTATGACGAGACAACCCCACAGTGACATAGGCCAGAAACCCGCCACCCAGCTTCTTGGCGTTCAAAACAGCGCGGTAACCTAAGATAACGCCGCTGCGCTCAAGATCCTGAACACGGCGCAAACAGGCTGAAGGCGACAAGCCGATTTTGTCGGCCAGGTCAGCATTGCTCAAACGCCCTTCTCGCGAGAGCGTACGCAATATTCTTCGGTTTATGTCGTCTATTTTCGTCATTGTTTGACAAATTGACTCCGTTGCGCCGCAGTTTGCAATCTAATTCATTACATTTTCGAAGAACATTGCTTAAAGAACTGGGGAACAGGTCACAGCACAATGTCTTTTGAATACATCACGGCGCTGGCGTTATTCGCGTTGGTGTCGTCCATCACGCCCGGCCCGAATAATCTGATGCTCATGGCGTCAGGCGCTAATTTCGGCATAATGCGCACCCTGCCGCATGCTTTTGGCGTGAACCTAGGCTTTACCGCCATGCTTGCATTGGTCGGTCTTGGCCTGACACGCGTGTTTGACGCTTTTCCCGTCACGCTCATCATTCTGCGTGTCGCCTCCATTCTCTTCCTGCTTTATCTGGCCTGGAAAATCGCAACCGCCGCGCCATTGGCAGAGGGGCGTCAGGACGCTGCGACCAGCGGCAAACCGATGACATTCCTGCAGGCCGCCAGTTTTCAATGGGTCAATCCCAAAGCCTGGAGCATGGGCCTCACCGCGCTTGGCGCATATAATCTGCCAGACGCGCCGACCTTAAGCGTCATCGCGATTGTTGTGGTCTTCATGATCGTGAACTTACCCGCCATCACCACGTGGATGTTGCTTGGCACACAGATGCGCCGCTTCCTGAGCGAGCCTTTGAAACTGCGCATATTCAACATCGTCATGGCGGTTTTGCTGGTGGCCTCTTTAATCCCCTCCCTGATGCATGACGCCGCAGCGTAAACTTCACACGAATTTCCCCTAGCCTCTTGCGTTTAAAACGGTATTCTCCGGCCAACAAAACAAAGACCTCGAGGAGAATTAACCCATGCGTCGCGCAGCTATTGTCAGCCCCGTCCGCACCCCGGTCGGCGCATTTCTTGGGTCCATGCAGGCCCTAAACGCAGAAGAACTTGCCGCAATTGTCGTTAAGGAAGTTGTCAAACGCTCTGGCGTTGACCCTGCGCGTATCGACGATGTCGTATTTGCGCAAGGCTATCCAAGCGGTGAAGCGCCTGCCATTGGTCGTTGGGCGGCGCTTGCGGCTGACCTGCCGCTGGAAGTGCCGGGCTATCAGCTAGACCGCCGTTGTGGCGGTGGCCTTCAGGCAATCGCCAACGCAGCCATGATGGTGCAAACAGGCGCAGCAGACGTTGTTCTGTGTGGCGGCGCTGAATCCATGTCCAACGCTGAATTCTACACCACCGCGATGCGTGGCGGAAAGAAAGCCGGCAATGTTGAGCTTTACGACCGCCTCAACCGCGGCCGCGAACGTTCCCAACCTGAAGCGCGCTTTGGCAAAATCTCTGGCATGATCGAAACAGCGGAAAACCTTGCCAAAGAGCACGGCATCACCCGCGAAGAAGCCGACGCGTTCGCCGCACAGAGCCAGCAACGCGCTACCGCAGCATGGGAAGAAGGCAAATTTGCAAAAGAAATCGTGCCGGTGTCTGTTCCACAGCGCAAAGGCGACCCGATTGTTGTTGACCGTGACGAAGGCGTGCGCCCGACAACCACAGTCGACACGCTGGCCAAACTGCGCCCGATGATGGCAGGCGGCGTATGTACGGCTGGTAACTCCAGCCAGCAAAACGATGCCGCGTCTGCATGTCTGATAGTGGCGGAAGACAAGCTGGCCGAACTTAACCTGGAGCCTATGGGCTACATGATCGGCTGGGCCGTTGCCGGTTGCCACCCGGGCACAATGGGCTGGGGTCCTGTTCCTGCGGTTGAGAAGCTCTTTGCCCGCAACGACCTTAACTGGGACAAGATTGACCTTGTTGAATTGAACGAAGCCTTCGCTGCCCAGGTTCTTTCTGTCCTTAAAGGATGGGGAACAGATGTGACTGACCGTTTGAACCCGAACGGATCAGGTATTTCCCTTGGTCACCCAATCGGCTGTACAGGCGTGCGTATTTTGACAACAATGCTCCACGAAATGGAGCGTACCGGTGCGAAAATTGGTATCGAAACCATGTGTATCGGCGGCGGTCAGGGTATCGCAGCAGCGTTTGAGCGCCCATAAGCTGAAGATCAGCATTTTTAAAAAAGCCCTCCCCGCATCTGCCGGGAGGGTTTTTTTTGTCTTTATTTCCTGAAGAAAACGCGGCTTAGTCTTTAGCGCGTTCCATATAGGAATTGTCTTCAAGGTTGACGACAACTTTCGTGTCCACACCGATGTGCGGCGGCACCATGATACGCACGCCATTGTCCAGAATCGCTGGCTTGTATGAAGAAGAGGCGGTCTGACCTTTTACAACTGGTTCTGTCTCAACAATCACCGCAGTTGCGGATTTTGGCAGCGAAATAGAGACTGGGTTGTCTTCAAACATTTGCAGGATCACAGTCATGTTTTCCTGCAGCCAGGGCGCGGAATCACCGACCATCGCAGCAGGCACCATGATCTGCTCGAAATTTTCTGGGTGCATGAAAATAAAATTGTCGCCGTCTTCGTATAGATAGGTGTAGTCGGTGTCTTCAACGAAGGCTTTTTCCAGCTTGTCCTGTGTTTTGCAGGTAATCTGGATTTTGATGCCATCTGAAATACGGCGCATGTCGATCGTTGTTGTCGGCGTGCCCTTACCCGGACGGTAGGACTCAGCCTTCAGGACGACGTAGAGTTGGCCGTCTTCATGTTGAACGACATTGCCTTTGCGGATGTTCTGGGCGGTTTCGACTGCCAAAGGAGTCCCCTTTGTTGCGTTGGTTTTGTTGCGTAGGCGCGCAGCGTCCCTTAAGAGGTGCGCGGGTTTTTGATGCGAAATCGTCCCTCCCATAGCGAGCCTGAACCATTTCGCCAAGACTGCTTGATGCGCCCAGTTGGAAACAATCCGCATTCGGAGCCTTAATTGATGTCAGACAGAACCCAAAACAGCTGGTGGCGCAAAGACACTTATCAGGACAAACGCCCTTTCCTCATGGGCCGCCGCCAGATCCGGCGCGCTTTAAGCGAGTGGTTTGAACGCCAGGATTTTATCGAAGTGGAATGCGGCGCCTTACAGGTCTCGCCCGGCAATGAAACCCACCTACACGCTTTCGCAACGCAGTTTGTCTCTGACACTGACGGTTCAAAAACACCGCTCTATCTTCACACCTCTCCTGAATTTGCCTGCAAGAAACTGCTCGCGGCGGGCGAAACCCAGATTGTCGATTTTGCCCGCGTTTATCGCAACCGGGAAGCAAGCGCCCTGCACGCCCCTGAATTTACAATGGTGGAATGGTATCGCGCGGGCGCCCAACTCACTGACGTTATGCAGGACTGTGTGATGCTCGCCCACAAGGCGGCCGACACGGTCGAAGCGGGCAAGCTCGTCTGGAAAGAGATTGAGTGCGACCCATTCGCCCCGCCAGAAATGCTCTCTTGTGTCGATGCGTTCAGAACCTACGCGGACATCGACTTAGAAGTGGTCTTAGATGATCGCAACGCCTTTAAAGCCGCCGCTGAAAAATCCGGTATCGGCATTCAGGAAGACGCCTGCTGGTCAGACATCTTCTCCGCCGTGTTAACAGCGCGCATTGAGCATCAGCTGGGCCGGGACAGCCTCACCTTCCTGCATGATTATCCGGTATGCGAAGCCGCCCTTGCCCGCGCCAAACCCGACGATCCGCGCTTTGCCGAACGATTTGAAATGTATGCTTGCGGCGTTGAGCTTGCGAACGGCTTTAATGAGCTGACCGACGCTAACGAACAACGCACCCGGTTTGAAGCGGACATGGCGCTGAAAAAAGACCTTTACGGCGAAAGCTACCCAATAGACGACGACTTCATCGCTGCGTTGGGCCAAATGCCGCCCGCCTGTGGCGTCGCATTGGGGTTTGATCGTCTCGTCATGCTGGCCACCCGCGCCCGCACAATCAATGACGTGATATGGACGCCCATGGACATTTGACCCATAAACCCCTGCTTTATGCGGATATCCCGCCTCTGCTGGTTTGATTTTATATGTCTCCTCACCGCCTGATTAAAACGCCTGACGCACTGGCCCAAGCTGGCCTTATCGGTTCAGGCGACACATCTGGCGTTGAAGCAGTTGCGGAAAGGTACGCCATTGGCCTGACGCCTGACCTTGCCGCGCTCATCACCGAGACAAACTATTCAGACCCGATCTATCGCCAGTTTGTGCCTGATATGGCGGAGCTGTCGCATCGCCCTGAAGAACTGGCCGACCCGATTGGCGACAACGCCCACGCCCCATGCGAGGGTCTGGTGCATCGTCACAAAGACCGGGTGTTATTAAAAATCGTCTCCGTCTGTCCGGTTTATTGCCGTTTCTGTTTCCGCCGCGAAATGGTCGGTCCGGGCAAGGACGACACGCTCCGGCCAGACGCGCTGGATAAAGCGCTGGCTTACATCCGCGAACATTCTGAAATCTGGGAAGTCATCCTGACCGGCGGTGACCCATTCATGCTGTCGCCGCGGCGCGCTAAAGCGATTACGCGCGCCCTATCCCTGATTGATCATGTCAAAGTCATCCGCTGGCACACGCGCATGCCGGTCGCGGACCCTGATCGTGTCACCGATGAATTCGCTGACGCGATCGCCTCAACTGACACCAGCGTATTCGTCGCTGTTCATGCCAATCACGCGCGCGAGTTCACACCTCAGGCACGCCTGGCCTGTAAGACCCTTTCAAAAGCCGGTATCAGCCTGGTCTCACAAAGCGTGCTGTTGCGCGGCGTCAATGACAGCCTGCCAGCGCTTCAGGATCTGATGCGCGCATTCGTGGAGGCAGGCGTGAAGCCCTATTACCTGCACCAGATGGATTTTGCGCCTGGCACATCGCATTTCCGCGTGCCTGTCGAAGAAGGCCAGAAACTGGTTCAGGCCCTGCGCGATCAGACATCCGGCTTGTGCGTTCCCACCTATGTCGTGGACATTCCCGGGGGTGTCTCCAAAGCCAATGCCAGCCCAAGCGATTTAGATATTCGTGATGACACGGCAAGCGTGCGTGGCCGGGATGGTGAATGGCGCGCCTATCCAAAGGATTAGCGCGCCATCCGTTTTGCCTATTCCAGCGGCACAGACAGGCGTTCATACCCGCGTGGGCTTTCGCTCTCTTCTGCTTCTTTCGCTGCTGTGGAAGAAATATTCGTCCGGCCTTCATAAAGGAAGTTGAGGCGCAGCCCGAACTCATTGCCATCAAGGGAGAATGTCCCTGTCAGGCTTTCAGGGCCCGGGTGGCTGACACATAATTCGCCCAGGTCACAGATCAGATTGTCATGGTCAAGGTCAGTTCCCGCCAGAATGCGGTATTCGCCCTCTGTCAGATCACCAAAACGGAAGTCCTGACCGACACCGTTAATACCGTTGAACTGTTCGACCGTTTCAAACTCATCATTGTCATCCCGACGCTGGATCAGCGCATAATAAGGCCCGGTTTCCGCTTCGTCAGACACACTTGTCACAAGCGCAGATGCGTTGATGTCGATGACATTAGCGTCTGACAACACAAACCGAACGGTGGCGGAGTACTGACCATTGGCCAGACCTGTCCGGTCAACAGTAAGGACATAACTGCCCAGCCCGTCGCTATCGACATCATCCGGCGCAATCGACAACCAGGAAACTGTCCCGATTGTATCAGCTGATGTGATGGACAGATCGCCCGTTCCAAACCGGGTTGCGTTTAATGTCAGCGCATTGACGCTGCGACCAAAGTTCGCCGCAGAGGGACTCACAGAGATACTCGTCGGAATGGCGCCCGGGTCATCTGCGGTTTCAACAGCCGCATTCAGCATTTTGGTCAAAGACATAATGCCATATCCCGTTTCCGGGTCACGTCCCGCATCGCCCACATCATTGGTCAATGAGCCCGCCACAAGCAGCTGGTTGATGTCTGACGGCGACAAGCCTGCATTCACAGACCGCATCATCGCGATCCCGCCCGCCACGTGCGGCGTCGCCATGGATGTGCCTTGCAGCCCCAGATAATCCGCAACGAAACTTCCGTTTTCCAACGATGCGCCGGCCGCAACGATAAAGTCGCCATTACCGTCACCATTGGCGTCCACTGTCGCGTCCCCGCCCGGAGCCGCAATAGCGACCTGTGGGTAGAAAGAGCTGAAGTAAGACCGCTCACGGTTAAAATCTGTCGCCGCAACAGCAATCACATTGTCATAAGCCGCCGGAAAGTTTGGTACCTGCGCGTCTGGTCCGTCGCCATCATTACCTGCCGCCGCGACCACGACCACACCCTGCGCAACGGCGTCATTGATCGCCGCTTCTGCGGCTGGCAATTCGCCAAGCGCGCCAAGAGAGAGGTTGATCACATCTGCGCGCGGCACGGCTGTGGGCAATTGAATGCCTGTGCTGGTTGGCAAGCCCGCCGCGTAACGAATGGCATCCGCAAGATTGCCAGGCAGACCGGAACATTCATCGCCAATCGAATAGCCAATCTTGATCGCAATCAGATCAGCTTCCGGCGCAACACCGACAATGCCCTCATTGTTGATTGGCGACACAGCCGTCGAAGCGACGTGCGTGCCGTGGAATGAGTGACATTCGTTCGGGTTCAAGTCTCCCGGATCAACTTCCTCTTCCGCTTCCGCTTGAAACCCGTCGCCATCAACCGAGGCTGGCACAAATTCGCGCTGGTCGATGATACGTGGCGCAAGGTCCGGGTGAGAGGTAAAAAAGCCTGAGTCGATAACAGCGATGACGGGTGTTTTTTCCAATGTCACCTGCGCCAGGTTCTGGCGCATTTGCGGCCAGGCGACATCATACATATTCCACTGAAAGCCGACATCTGGCGTTGGGTCAGATGCAGAAATCTGCGGGATAAACATTGGCACAGCCAGGTCTTCGCCTTCCGCCGCGTTAAACGCCTTGATCGCTTCAAGTGTCTCGATACGCTGTTGATAAAGTGTTTTTTCTTCGCTGGCGGCTTTGATGGAGGCGTCGTTTTTATCCGCGCTCACATCGGTTTTAAAGCGCACCACATCACCGTATTTGAACGTTGAGTTCGCCACGCCTTCAGCTGACAGGCTCGCAACACCCTTTTCCGCCACATCGCGCAGCATGGACGTGCCTTCTACCGAACGCGGCTTGCCCTTCAGGGCCGCCTCCCCCGGCATGAAGGAATTGGTATTCACCTGCGTATATTGCGCCGTTCCAAGTTCGGTCTGCACAGACAGCGAATAAAGTGCGCCCTCAGAACCATTAAAGGCTCGCACTTCGATGAAATATGTGCCTGAAGACGGAACTATGATCTGTTCAAACGGATTGTTTGCGGACAGTGAGGCCGACACTTGATTACCGCTCTCATCATAGAGCACCAAGTCTACGTCGATTAGGGAATTGACTTCAGAGGCCCTGACAAACTCAACAAAAACCACCTGGTCTTCAAATAGTTCGACTTCGAAAAAATCAGCCGAGTCATTCGTCGATTGGAAATTACCAATCGGATTATTGTCTTCATCAACAAACCCGGTACCGCCTGAAACTGAATTGACGACAAAGCCAGTCACACGCGCATCGTTTGAAATCGGCTGCGCAAACGCAAAACTGTTGTTGGAAACAGGCGAGGCCACCGAGTCATTAATGTCGGAGTCCACCTTGAAAGACGAGGCTGTCGTGGTCGAACCCGTGACGGTAAAGGTAGCCGGAGTAGGCGTAGGCGTAGGTGTAGGCGTGACAACGGGCACAGGCGTTGGCGTCGTGCCATTACCACCTCCGCCACCACAGGCGGCAACCGCCCAAAGCGCCAGAACACTGATCGAACCAAGCTTAGTCAGGCGCATGCCCATCCCCCTAAATGCCGCACAAAGTCAGAGACGTGTCAGTCTTCAAACCCATTCTTGCGGTGTTGTAGCCCAAATTAGGGCGCAACGATGAAATACCATGTCTAAAAAACCATTCCATAATTTTTGCGCGCTCCACAACTCACAATGTATTCACCAACCCTGGAGCAAACCGCCTGCTGGCCGGTTTCGTCGCGAATCACGTAAGTTCGACCAACTCCCCTAAAGGTGACGCGCCAAATAAATGAAAATCCTGCACACTTCTGACTGGCATTTAGGGCGCACATTCAAAAGCGCCTCTCTGCATGACGACCACGCCCATATTCTCGATCAGGTGCTGGATATCCTCGTCCGCGAGCGCGCTGACGCCTTGATCATTGCAGGCGACGTTTTTGATCGCGCCGCCCCGCCTGCGACCTCTGTCGCTCTGTTCGATGACTTCCTAAAGCGCGCCTACCACGACACGACAGCAGCGATTATCGTCATCGCAGGCAATCATGATTCCGGCGAACGCATCGGCATGAACGCTGTCTTTGCCGATCCAAAACGCGCGCTGATCCGCGGGCGCGTGCTTGAAAACGAGCCACCGCTAATCCTTGAAGACGCCCATGGCCCGGTTGCTTTTTCCGCCCTGCCATATGGCGAAACCTATGCCGCCAGAGATTGTTTCGGTGACGCAACCATCGCCTCGCCCGCTGATGTCATGGCCGCACAGGTCAATGCCGCACGCAAAGACCTGCCGGCTTCTTGTCGATGGGTTGTCAGCGCCCACGCATTTGTGGCTGGCGGACAATCCAGCGAATCTGAACGCATGCTCAGCGCGGGCGGTGTGGAAACAACCCCGCCAGACACGTTTAAAGGCGCAGATTATGTCGCGCTGGGACATTTGCATCGGGCTCAGACAGCTGGCGCGCCCCACATCCGCTATTCAGGCTCTCCCCTCGCCTTTGGATTTGACGAAGCCGGACTGGAAAAATCAGTGTCCATGGTCACGCTCAATAAAGACGGGTTTGAGGGCGTTGAAACCATCGCGCTCTCCCCACGCCGTCGCGTGATCGAGATGAAAGGCGCGCTGGACGATCTGGAAAAACAGGGCGCGGCCAATCCGAGCGATGATTTCATCCGCGCGGTTTTAACCGATGACGGCGCACTGGTTGATCCCATGGCGCGCTTGCGCCGTGTTTACCCGAACACGCTGGAGATAACCCGCGAGCGCAAGGCAAAATCCGCCGCCACACGCCGAGACAGCGCCACATCCAATTTAAATGACCCTCAAGCGGTCATGAATGAATTCCTCGCCTATGTGCGCCAGAGCGAGCCCCATAAAGACGAGGCTGCGCTGATTAAAGATGCGCTTGATAAAACTCTTGCGGATAAGGACCACTAAATGCGCCCTATCCGTCTGACCCTTCAGGCTTTCGGGCCATTCGCCAAGCACGAAGTCATCGACTTTGAACAGGTCGCGCTGGCCGGTCTTTTCGGGATTTATGGCCCCACGGGCGCAGGCAAAACCTCCATATTCGACGGGCTGTGTTTTGCGCTGTTTGGCAAGCCGTCCGGCGATGAACGCGACAGCGCCAATATGCGCTCGCACCATGCCGCGCCAGACCTTTTAACGAAGGTCGAGCTGATCTTTGATCTGGGCGAAAAGCGCTATCTGGTAGAGCGCACGCCCGAACAGATGCGCCCGGCAAAGCGCGGCGGCGGCGAGACCAAACAAGCCCATACCGCATCGCTCTTTGACGCGACGGGCCTGACCGCCGAAGACATCGCCGCCGGACAAACTGGCCGCGTGATCGCGGAGCGAAAACCAACCCTTGTCACAGATACAATCGTCGAACATCTGGGATATTCGGTGGAGCAATTCCGCCAGATCGCGCTTTTGCCTCAGGGCGAGTTCCGCAAGATTTTGAGCGCGGACACCAAAGAGCGTTCAGACATTCTGCGCCGCCTGTTTGACGTGTCGATCTATGACCGGCTGACCCAGATTTTCAAAGACAGGGCCGCTCACTTTAAAGACCGCCTGAACGAAGTCACCCGCCAGCGCGACATACCGCTGGAAAATGCCGGATTCCAGAATTTAGAAAGTATCGCTTCTGCAATAACCGATCAAAAGGCGATATGCGCTACGCACAAAGCTAATTGGGACACCACTGTCACCACACAGGAAACAGCTTCCAAAACGCTCGACCAGGCTCACCTGCTGGAACAGGAATTTAACGATCGTTCCGATGCCGAAACAGGCCTTTTAGCGCTGGAAGACAAAGCTGAAACCATGGACGCGCTGAAGCGGCGCGCAAAAGCAGTCAGAGACGCCACCGCACTCACACAGATGGATGATGCAAAAAAGAGATCTAATCGCGCACTTCAGGAAAGCCAGCAGCGTCTTGCCACCGCAAAATCTGCTTTAAGCGCCGGTCTTGAAAAAGAAAAAGACACCAGGTCCGCGCTGGAAAAAGCGGAGACGGACGCAAAAGACTTACCCAACCTCGACCGCAAACTGGATCGACTCAACGCACTTAAAGACAAGCTCACAGACGCAGGCGATCTAAATCAAAAACTCAGCACAATAAAAACAAGCGTTGAAAGCCTCGCCTCAAAGACGTCATCCGCACAAACAGACATCAAAACGCTGGAAGAGAGCATCGCTGCGTTAAAACAGGCCGCAAAGGACGCGTTAGCCCGTGATAAGGAGCGCATCACGCTTGATCGCCAGCTTGAGGACGCAAAACGCGACGGTGAAGCGGCACGCGCATATGATGACGCATTCAAAAAGCAAAAACTGGCGCAAGCTGAATTTGACGCCGCGGATAAGGCCGCAAAAGCTGCCGCTAACGCCACCCAGACAGCACAATCCGAATTCGATCAGGCTGAAGCAAATCTTGCCGCCGTTCAGGCCGTGCACCTTGCTCATAAACTCACAGATG
Source organism: uncultured Hyphomonadaceae bacterium (assembly GCA_964342355.1). GTDB lineage: Bacteria > Pseudomonadota > Alphaproteobacteria > Caulobacterales > Hyphomonadaceae > Hirschia. The sequence continues at coordinate 8,678 of CAYFFG010000005.1, read as the reverse complement.
GCGCGCCCTGCCCGGTGTGCGGATCAAGCGATCATCCATCCCCCGCATCTGGAAACGCTGAATCTCAAGGGCTGAACCAAGCCTTTGAACGTGCGCGCGCCGCACTCGATAATGCGCGCCAGCAAGAAGCCGTCCTGCGTGAAAAACGGGCCGCCGCAGAACAGGCCGTTAAAAGCGCTGATCAGGTTTTGGAAAGTCAAAAAGCGCCAGAAACAACGCTTGAGGATTTGCGCGCGCTTTACAAAACAACAGGCGCAAAGATCGACGCACTTAAAGCACAGCCAGACCATGACGCCATCGAACAGAAACTGGACGCGCAGGAAGCTGATCTTGCAAAAGCGCGTTCCGCATACGAGGCGTTGCAACAGGATCTTGCCAACGCCCAGAAATCTCTGGAACTGCTCACGGCCCAGCGCGACACATTGTGGGCTGATGCGCCAGAGGGCGTGAAAGATGTCTCCTCACTTGAAGAAGCTTGCCAGCAAGCCACGCAACTGATCGCGCAAAAACGCACCCGCTTCGACCACGCCCGCAAACAACAGACAGAGGCGCAGAACCAGCTCACCGCCGCGCAATCCACCGCCAAGAGCGCCGAAGAAGAAACATCACGCCTTGAAAAAGCTGCGCTTGTTGACGCTGAAAAGCTCAACGCGGCCCTGGCCAAAGCCAAACTCACACCGGATGCGTTTGAACGTATCCGCGACGATGCCGATAACATCAACGCGCTGGAAGAAGAGATCAAAGCCCATGACAACGCGTTGGCCGCCGCTCAGGAACGTCTGAAACGCGCCTCAGATAAACTTAAAGATAAAACCCGGCCTGATCTTGGCGCACTGGAAGAAGCGCTCACCACAGCCAAAGCAACAGCCCAAACAGCGTTGGATGCGTTTACCGCCCAGACACAGACACTCAACACGTTGGAAACGGCCGAAACAGCCGCGAAAGCCGCTCAGGCGGCGCTGGATAAAATGCGCGCCGAATTTGGTCCAATCGGCGAGCTGGCCGATCTCACAAATGGTTCAAATGAGTACAACCTACGCCTTGTCGATTTTGCCATCGCTTCCATGTTCGATGAGGTGCTGGAGAGCGCCAACCTGCGCTTTGGACCAATGACAGGCGAACGTTTCGAATTGCGCCGTGAAGAAGACACCACTGGCGGGCGCGGCAAACGCGGCCTCAGCATCCAGATTTTCGACGCTTACACCCAAACCCTACGCCCCACCCCATCTCTTTCAGGCGGCGAAGGCTTTCAGGCCGCCCTCGCATTGGCTCTGGGCTTGTCCGATGTCGTCCAGCGCCATGCAGGCGGCGTGCGTCTGGACGCTATCTTCATTGATGAAGGGTTTGGCAGCCTTGATTCTGAACGCTTGGAATCTGCTCTGGCGATTTTACAGGAACTGGCCGGGCGCGACCGCATGGTCGGCCTTATCTCTCACGTTGACCTTGTCAAACAGATGATCCCGCATGGTTTCGACATCGAAAAGACCCCTGCCGGCAGCCGGGTTCGCGCACGAACCATCTGAAAAGAAACGGATTTGAAGTGACAGACTGTCTAAATCAGAATAATATCGCTCATGGCTAAAACACATAAAAACACCCCCAAGCCGCACCCACAGCAAAACATGCTGTCTCCCTCATACAAGCTGGCAATGCTGGATGAAGAGTTCCTCTTAGGAGACTCCACACGCGGCGCGCGCTTTATGCTGGAATATGCAAAAGCCGAAGAGGTCATGCGTGAATGGGGCGTGCGCTCCACCATTGTTGTCTTCGGGTCGGCCCGCTTCCGTGAAGACGGCTCAGAACAACACGCAAAATGGTATAATGACGCCAGAGAGTTTGGGCGTATCGCATCTGAACGCGGCGGCGCGAAAAACGAAAAAATCATGCCGCGCGAAAACGTCATCATCACAGGCGGCGGTCCCGGCGTGATGGAAGCGGCTAATCGCGGCGCAGCTGATGTTGGCGCGCCCTCTATCGGGCTCAACATCACCTTGCCCGAAGAACAGCGCCCCAACCCTTATTCAACGCCGGAACTCACTTTCCAATTCCACTATTTCGCCATCCGCAAAATGCACTTTGCCCAGCGCGCAAACGGACTTGTGATCTTCCCGGGCGGATTTGGCACGCTGGACGAATTGTTTGAGATTTTATGCCTCAGGCAAACCCTGAAAATCCCTCACCCAGTGCCGATTGTTCTATACGATAAATCCTTCTGGACCTCGATCCTTAACCTCGACAAACTGGCAGAGGCTGGCACGATCTCACCAGACGATCTGTCGCTGTTTGAATATGCGGACACACCTGAAGAGGCGTGGCAATCTCTGCTTGACCTTGGTCTTTTAAACGTTCCGGGAAAGACATGATCTCTTTTGACGAGGCATTCGCCAAAATAGCCGCCATCGCCAGACCATTTGGCGAAGAAGACATTGTGTTGGCGCACGCCAATGGCCGCATCTTGGCCAAGGATATTGTCGCGCGCAGCAATGCGCCGTTTTACGATGTCTCCGCGATGGATGGATATGGCGTTAAAGACAAGGACATCGCCGCCCTGCCTGCGCGCCTGCCAGTCACACGCGAAAGCTTTGCCGGATCGCCCATGCCGGACGCGCTAAAAGATGGCGAATGCATCCGCATATTCACCGGCGCGCCCGTACCGCAAGGCGTTGACCGTGTAGTGATCCAGGAAAACGTCACCCGCGAGGACGACATCGCGATTATCTCAGAAGCCCAGACAGGCAAGCCAAACATTCGCAAGTCTGGCTCTGACTTTCACGCTGGCGACACGCTGCTTTCCCAGGGCGATCAGCTCAACTGGCGCAAAATGACAGCCGCCGCCGCCGCTGATCGTGATCACGTCAGTGTTTATCGCCGGATCAAAGCTGTCGTCCTGACCACTGGCGACGAATTAAAAGCGCCTGGCCAAGCCCACCTTACGCCCGGCGCCATCCCGGAAAGCGTGTCATATGGCGTGGCGGCGTTTCTTTCTGAAAACGGCGTGGATGTCTTACGCACGCAGCGCCTCGTGGATGATCTGGACACCTTGAAGGCGTCGGCCAATGAAGCGCTTGCGGACGCTGATCTTGTTGTGGTGACCGGCGGCGCATCCGTGGGCGAGCGCGACTATGCCAAAGCTATGTTTGAAGATCATGCGCCTGAACAGGTGTTTTCCAAGGTCGCCATGAAACCGGGCAAACCGGTCTGGCTATCAAAAGTGCGCCGCTCATACGTGATGGGACTGCCGGGCAACCCCTCCTCCGCATTGGTGACCGCGCGCCTGCTTTTGCAACCGCTCGTGTTTGGCTTGTCCGGCCTGACCCCTGAAGCTGCGCTGGCGTTTGAAGAGGTCACATGTCTTGACGATCTGCCCCAGGGCGGCGACCGCGAAGAATTCATGCGCGCCAGACGCACGCCGGACGGAATCACCATTTGCGCCAGCCAGGATTCAGGCAGCCAGATCACGCTGGCCGATGCAAACATCCTGATCCGACGTCCACCCAACGCACCTGCGGTGAAAGCTGGCGGCAAAGCGCTGGCGATATCATTTTAACCAGCAACAATCTGTTGAATGCATACAAATCATCACCCGGTCCAAACGATATATTTAGCTTGATCTGCTAGCTCTTTTGCAAAGAGAAAACATCCGGGCGGCGGCGACATGGCATCTTCAAGCGAAATTTCATACTTCCCGACCGACGCGTTAGGACCTGATCTGGAGTTTCAGGCCAGTGTCGCAGTGTCCGGAACCATTACGCCAAAACACGTCAAAGAATTCGTCAAAGCCCGGCGCAAGGGCGTGTTCAGCTCCATGACGGTTTATTATGCCGGCGTCACCGCTCCGGCAATTTCCGCGGGCGCCTACGCACTGGCGCAATACGCCCTCATGCAAATCCAGATGACGCCTCAATATGTCATGCTGGGCGCCACATTAATGGCCGCCGCAAGCGGGATCAGCTGGTATCTGATCTTCCAGCGCCTCACCGCACGAGGCAAATCCACCCGTGACACCGAGAGCACCCATCAACAGCGCGTCACGATCAATGCGCGCGGCGTAGAAGTCTCCAATGGCGGGGTGACGACCTACATTAAGTGGAGTGCGGTCACAGACATATGCTGCACGTCAAAATACCTCGTGATTGTCGCGGATGGCGCACAAGATGTCTTCATGCCGCTTGACTGGTTCGACGGTCGTGAACACATGGAAGCAAGTCTTAAAAAGATTGCCGCGCTTCGTCCGCCGCCGTTTGCTTGACAATCGGTCCCCTCGGCGACACTGAGCACAGTATGTGATACGCTTGCTGCGCGGATTCCGCATAAATTCCTGCCCTTGAAAGGAACCGCCATGTCAAAAAGCCGTTTTCAATCTGCAAAGGGTCCGACACAGCGCCAGTTGCGCGCAGGCGAATTAGTGCGCCATGCGCTGAGCGACATTTTTTCGCGCGAGGAATTTGATGACCCTGCGCTGGAGGGCGTATCTGTGACCGTATCAGAAGTGCGCATGTCACCTGACTTAAAGCACGCCTCAATCTTTGTGGCGCCGCTTGGCGGAGACGAAACCAAACAAAAAGAAGTCGCTGAAGGTCTGAACCGGGCGGCGGGATTCCTGCGCGGGCGTCTTGGTCGCGAAATTGACATGAAATTTACGCCACAATTACGCTTTCTTTCGGATGCATCTTTTGAAGAAGCTGGTAAGATAGATCGACTGTTGGCGTCACCCAGCGTGGTGCGGGATCTGGTGGACAAAAAAGATGCAGAAGACTGACTCTGGTTTTGTGTCGGCATGCTTGTTTGCGTGTCTGGCGTTTGTACTGTCCGCATGTGCGACAGCCCCATTAAGCGCACCGGAGCGCATCGTGGACGACACACCCGCCGCTATCAATCCGACCCAGTTGCCATTCATCGTCATCGCTCATCGCGGCGCATCTGGCGAACGGCCAGAACACACGCTGGAAGCTTATCGCCTCGCGATCAAACAAGGCGCAGACTTTATCGAACCTGACCTGGTTCTCACCAAGGACGGCGTGCTGGTCTCTCGCCACGATCCGTGGCTGTCAGATTCCACCAATGTCGCCGACAAACCTGAATTTGCAGACCGCAAGCGCACCATTTCCACACCCGATGGTGGTGCGATCACCGACTGGTGGGCGTTTGACTTCACGCTTGCTGAACTAAAAACCCTCAAAGCTCGTCAGGTACGCGAAGGTCGCTCAAAAGCGTATGACGACCAGTTTGACATCCCCACTTTTGAAGAAATCATCGCTTTGGCCAAATCTGAAAGCGTCCGCACAGGCCGCACCATCGGTCTCTATCCGGAAGCCAAGGCGCCAGCCGCACACAAAGCGATGGGCTTTGACATGCTTGGCGCTGTCGTCAAAGCGCTGAAAGACGCCGGATATGCGGGCAAAGACGCCCCTGTTTATGTGCAGTGTTTTGAGCCGCCATTCCTTATGGATCTGGACAAGAAGGTCGACACGCCCCTCATCCAGCTCGACTATGCGGACGCCAGCATCCACGGCGCGCCAACTGTGCCGCTTGAACACATCGCAACTTACGCGGATGGGGTCGGCATTTTCAAACACATGCTGTTTGACGCAAAGACCGGCCAAGCCACAGATTATGGCGCGCGCGCGAAGGAGTTAGGGCTTGCCGTACACGCCTGGACCTTCCGCGATGACGATCTGCCTGCCTTTGGCTCTGCTGAAGATGAAATGCAGGCAGCGGTTGACGCAGGCGCCACAGGCGTGTTTACCGACTTCCCCGCAACAGCGGTCGCTCAGTTCAAAAAGAACTAGCGCAGAAGACAACACACATTTTCAGATCACTTGCATGCCCCGCAATGGCGTCCGAACCGTCTTTGCGGCAGGAGATATTTTCATGGGTCGCAAACGTAAAAAGGGCTTGCCGGTTCACGGCTGGCTGGTCCTCGACAAACCCGAAGAAATCACATCCACACAAGCTGTCGGCAAATGCCGCTGGCTCTTGAACGCCCAAAAGGCCGGTCATGGCGGCACGCTGGACCCCCTCGCCTCTGGCATTCTGCCAATCGCGTTTGGCGAAGCGACCAAGACGGTGCCGTTTGTGATGGAAGCAGACAAAGACTATCGCTTCACCATCCGCTGGGGCGCCTCCACCACCACACAGGACCGCGAAGGCGATGTGACCGCCACCTCTGACGTGCGTCCGACCCAAGACGCAATAGAAGCTGTGCTGGAAGACATGATTGGCGAGATTGATCAGGTCCCGCCTCAGTTTTCAGCTATCAAAGTCGATGGTGAGCGCGCCTATGATCTGGCGCGTGACGGTGAGACCGTCGAATTGAAACCACGCAAGGTGCAATTGTTTGACGCCAGATTAGACGCCTGTCCATCTGAAGATCTGGCTGTGATTTCAGTTAGCTGCGGCAAGGGTTTTTACATCCGTGCGCTGGTTCGCGATATCGCCGCCGCCCTGGGGGCTGAGGGCCATGTGGCCGCGCTGCGCCGGACCCGCGTAGGCGCTTTTTCAGAAGATATCGCAATAACACTGGAAAAGTTTGCAGAAATCGGCGATAGAGACGCCCTTGAAGCTGAATTGGTCGCCATTGAGACCGCGCTGGACGACATCCCGGCGCTGGCCGTCAAAGGAGACGAGGCTTCACACCTCAGGCAAGGCCGTGAAATCGTCCTTCTGCCCCATCAAGTCGAGGCGTTTCAGGAGAAGCGTCGTCCTCGTATCGTAAACGGGGAGGATTTCTCCCGCATTTGCTTAGCGACCGAAGGCGGACAGGCGGTGGCTCTGGGTGAGGTGAAAGCGGGACGGCTTAAACCGTTTCGTGTGTTCAATCTCTAATACGGAGTAATGCGATGTCGATTACTACTGAGCGCAAAGCCGAGCTCATCAAGAAATTCGCCACTAAAGAAGGCGACACAGGCTCACCTGAAGTTCAAGTTGCGATCCTGACGGACCGTATCCTGACGCTCACGGAGCACTTCAAAGAGCACAAGAAAGACAACCACTCGCGTCGCGGCCTTCTAAAAATGGTTTCTCAGCGTCGCCGGTTGCTGGACTATTTGAAGTCCAAAGACGAAAGCCGCTATCAGGCGGTCATCAAGGAATTGGGGCTGCGTCGATAGACGTTCCCTTCCAACCCCGCCGGTCCTCGGGTCCGGCGGGTTTTCGTATGTAGGAAAGAAGAAAGACATATGTTCGATATCCAAAAGGTCACACTCGATTGGGCGGGCCGTCCGCTGACTCTGGAAACGGGTCGCATGGCGCGCCAAGCCGATGGGGCCGTCCTCGCCACGTATGGCGAAACGTCCGTTCTTGCGACAGTGGTCGCAGCAAAAACCGCAAATCCAGGTCAGGACTTTTTCCCGCTGACCGTAAACTACCAGGAAAAATACTACGCATCGGGCCGCATCCCAGGCGGCTTCTTCAAGCGTGAAGGCCGCCCGACAGAAAAAGAGACACTGACATCTCGTCTGATCGACCGCCCGATCCGCCCGCTCTTCGTCAAAGGTTTTAAAAACGAAACCCAGGTCGTGCTCACCGTACTGAGCTATGACATGGAAAACGACCCGGATGTGGTGGCGATGGTGGCTGCGTCCGCTGCGCTGACAATCTCCGGCGTGCCGTTCATGGGCCCAATCGCCGCTGCGCGCGTTGGCTATAAAGACGGCGAATACATCATCAACCCAACACTCGACCAGATGGACGACACAGAGCTTGATCTGGTTGTCGCCGGGACGACTGACGCGGTGATGATGGTTGAATCAGAAGCTAAAGAGCTGTCTGAAGAAGTCATGCTCGGGTCTGTGATTGCAGGTCAGGACGCTTTCCAGCCGGTGATCAACGCGATCATCGACTTGGCCGAACGCGCCGCCAAAGAGCCTTGGGACTTTGAACCAGAAGACCGTTCTTCAGAACTTGCAGCGCTTGAAAACCTCGTCGGCGACGACATTTCAGCCGCTTACAAGATCAAGGACAAAGGCGAGCGTCACGGTGCTGTCGGCGCAGCCCGCGAAAAAGCGGCCGCTGAATTCCTTGCGACTGAAGACAAGCCAGACGGCTGGAGCGACGTTCTCTTCAAAGACGTGTTCAAGTCTTTGGAAGCCAAAGTTGTTCGTGGCGACATCATCAAGACAGGTGTTCGCATCGACGGTCGCGCACTCGATCAGGTTCGCCCGATCGTGTCTGAGGTGTCTGTCCTGCCGCGTACGCACGGGTCTTCCCTCTTCACCCGCGGTGAAACACAGGCGCTGTGTGTGGCCACGCTGGGCACAGGCGATGACGAGCAATTCATCGACGGTCTGGAAGGCACATCCAAGTCCAGCTTCATGCTGCACTACAACTTCCCGCCATTCTCTGTCGGTGAAACAGGCCGTATGGGTGGCGCTGGCCGTCGTGAGATCGGTCACGGTAAGCTGGCATGGCGTGCGCTGAACGCTGTTCTGCCAACAGCTGAAGACTTCCCATACACGCTGCGTATCGTGTCTGAGATCTTTGAATCCAACGGTTCGTCCTCTATGGCGACCGTGTGTGGCGGCTCGCTCGCCATGATGGACGCCGGCGTGCCAATCAAGCGTCCGGTTTCCGGTATCGCGATGGGCCTGATCAAAGACCCTGAAGGCGTGGCGGTTCTCTCAGACATTCTGGGTGATGAAGATCACCTCGGCGACATGGACTTCAAAGTGGCCGGGACG
>CAYFFG010000004.1:154964-222021 GCA_964342355.1 uncultured Hyphomonadaceae bacterium | reverse complement strand
GCGCATCTGGTTTGGGACCAGAGGGTCGGGAGTTCGAATCTCTCCGCCCCGACCATTGTGAGATTAAAATCACCTGACAATTGCTTATGAAAAGCTGTCCTTGCGTGATGTTCGGATACCTGCCACATTTCTTTTCAGATTTGCATTGAGGACGCCTGACTGTGAGCGAACGCGAGCCCTTAAGTATTGTGATCTGTTCGCACGGTGATCGGCGTGGACAGGATCGCGACAGACATCTTTACCGCCTTCAAGAAGATATCCAGAAACTCGTCCCAGACGTTGAGATTGTAACGGCGCGGTTATCGCAGGAAGATGAGCTGGAAACAGCGATCCACGCGACAATCGGTGAGATAGTTTGCATTCTGCCGATATTTTTCTCCGATGGATATTTTTATAATAAGATCAAACAGGTCGTTGAAGGTTCTGATCGTGATTGCGTGATTGTGCCGCCATTAGCTGAATGGCCAGAGCTCTGCGAACTGATCGATAAAAAAGTAACTGATGAAGCGCCTGTCGTGTTGATCGCACATGGCTCTCAGAAATCTAGTGCTTCGCGCGACAGCACTGAGCGGGTTCGAAACACACTTTCACGGTGTTTCAAACGCAAGGTGGATGCGTGTTATCTGGAAGAGCCTCCGTTTGCAGAAGAGTTTATGTCAGCCCGAACAGAAGCTGTCTGCGTAGTTGGATTGTTTTTTGGGCAGGGTTTGCATGGAAAAACTGATTTTCAAGATGCGGTCTCTGCGCCAATTCACCCTGTTTTGGATGCTTTCGTCGTGGGAGAGTTGCAGGAGTTAGCCGAATTATGCGCAAACAAGGCGATTGAGGCGACACAGATTAATTTAGGGAATTGAAAAACTGCTCGAAACCGGGCATTCCCAAAGAAACTGAATTGAACGAACGATTTGTAGGAGCCGTAGGTTCATGCTCGCGAAAATCTATAAACCTGCAAAAAACGCCATGCAGTCAGGTAAAGCCAAAACCAATAGTTGGATTTTGGAGTTAGATGCTGAAGTCGCTAGAAGCGTGGATCCGCTCATGGGATGGACAAGCGCAAATAATACAGAAACGCAAGTTCGTTTGACTTTTGACACCCGCGAGGATGCGATTGCCTTTGCCAAGCGCAAAGGTATGGCGTTTCAAGTTACCGAGCCGCGCGCTGCCAAAAGAATTATCAAAACCTATGCGGATAATTTTTCTGCTGACAGGAAGTTTCCCTGGACGCACTAATCTTCTTTTGTGCACATCTCTCGCAAAGCATATGGCCCCTTAGCTCAACTGGATAGAGCACCGGACTTCTAATCCGACGGTTGCAGGTTCAAGTCCTGCAGGGGTCGCCATGCTTATTTTTTGATCATCACCTATTGTTTTTTCTTTCTCACTCGAAAGTTCAGAGAGTGATAAGGCGTCGCAATCTGTTAGCGTGCTAGCGGAAAGCGATGTAAAACGAGGCTGGGTTCACGCTAAAGATGATAACTTCCCTTTAGAAAAGAATAACTTCGTTTATGTCTTTCTTCTTAGCAGGTTGCTCTTTTACTTAGCAGAATATAGGACATGCAAGAAATTTGGCTCTGTTTGATTGAGGGATCATACGGAGTCGCCGAATGTATGCCTTGACAGGTGAGTCTGACATAAACCGCTAGCGCATATGTTTGTCGGGGAAAACTCAAGCGTTTGTTTGAGTGCATAAAGTTTGTGGGACGAAGTTAGGCTGGTGCAATCCGGGCGAGGGGACGATGCAAAACGCATCGGTGCGACGTATGGGCAAAATCACAATGCTAAAAAGCATATCAGGCCAAAAGGATCCTAAGGATCTCAAGGTGGCGATTGTGCATTATTGGCTGGTCAATATGCGGGGTGGAGAGAAGGTCATCGAGGCCATCCTCGAATTATTCCCACAAGCTGACATTTTTACGCACGTTTATGATCCGGATCGTATTTCAGCTTCAATTAGGAAGCAGACTGTCAAAACCACCTTTATCAACGAATTACCATTTGCAAAAAAATACTATCGCAACTTTCTGCCGCTGATGCCCGTCGCGTTAGAGCAACTGGATCTGAGCGAATATGACCTTGTTATTTCAAGTGAGTCCGGTCCGGCAAAGGGTGTAATTACACATCCAGAAGCATTGCACATCTGCTACACCCATTCGCCAATGCGCTATTTATGGGATCAGTATCACGCTTACAAAAAGAGCGCTGGCCTGTCTGCGCGTTTGGCGATGCCGTGGCTCACGAATAGTTTGCGGAACTGGGATGTTACTTCCGCTGCGCGCGTTGATCATTTTGTCGCAAACTCCAACGCTGTTGCGAGCCGTATCAATAAATTCTGGCGTAGAGACGCAGATGTTATCGCGCCTCCGGTTGAGGTTGATCGATTTGACGCCACGATGCGGCGTCATGATTTTTATCTCTATGTTGGAGAATTGGTTTCTTACAAGCGCGCAGATATCGCTATCGAGGCCTGCAATAAGCTCAACAGAAAGCTTGTTGTAATAGGAAAAGGGCCAGACGAGGCTTGGCTAAGGCGCATTGCGGGCCCCAATGTCACTTTCCTTGGCCGAGCGCCGGATGAATTGCTTGCTCAGAGCTATGCAACCTGTAAAGCGCTGCTATTTCCCACAGAAGAAGACTTCGGCATTGTGCCTGTTGAGGCCATGGCGGCTGGCGCGCCTGTGCTGGCCTACAATCGCGGTGGAGCGCGAGACTATGTGATAGAAGGCGTGACAGGCATGTTCCATGATGAACAGTCGCCTGAAAACTTCGCAAACCTTATCGAGCGCTATGAGGGAATCTCAAATCAGTTCGACCATGCTGCTATTCGCAGCCATGCAGAAACCTTCCATCGGGAGGTGTTTAAACAGCGGTTCTCGGATTTGGTAAATCGCTTGTTGGAGCCCAAACCGCGCCAGAACATGCGTGGTCCGGTGCCGGTTTCTCACGCAGAGTAGTCATGTGCGTTTCTTAACTCCAAGGACCGCTTTTCCGTCGACGTTTTGGGGAGGCTTTTGCCCACGGAGTCGTAACTAACGCTTCTTTGTTTGGTGTTGGCGACGGTCGGGTTGGACTAACTTTGCGGCCGACAATTTCCATAAGTGCTGCAACACGGTTTTGCGTGTTCGGGTGCGTTGAAAAAAGATTGTCAGCGCCTTTTCCATTAAGCGGATTGATGATGAACATGTGCGCTGTGGCTGGATTCCGTTCAGCCTGTTCATTTACGCGGCCTGAATGCGCCATGCGGTCAATTTTTTCCAGCGCAGACGCTAACGCCTGAGGGTCGCCTGAGATTTCCGCGCCTCCTGCGTCAGCTTTGTATTCGCGGGCGCGACTGATCGCCATTTGAACCAAGCTGGCAGCTAGTGGAGCCAGAATCATGAGCGCAAGTGTGCCAATAATTCCACCTGCACGATCTCTGTTGCCGCCAAAGAACAGAGCGAAGTTCGCAAGTGCTGAAATGGCGCCGGCAATCGTGGCTGTAATGGTCATCGTCAAGGTGTCGCGGTTACGCACATGCGCTAGCTCATGTCCCATAACCCCGCGCACTTCGCGACGATTTAAGCGTGTGAGGAGCCCGGTTGTGGCTGCGACTGCCGCATGTTTTGGATCGCGCCCGGTTGCAAAAGCGTTTGGTTGATCATTTTCGATGATTGTAATGCGCGGGCGTGGCATGCCTGCGTTTTCGGCCATTTCTATCACATCGGCGACATAGGCGGCGATCACCGGGTTAAGGTGATCTGCCCCCACTTCTTTTGCGCCATACATGGACAAGACAATTTTGTCGGCGTTCCAGTAGCTTATAACATTCATCACACCAGCGATCACAAGCGCGATCACCATACCAGTTGGTCCGCCGATGAGATATCCAACGCCAACAAACAAAGCCATCAGCCCTGCAAGTAGCGCAAAAGTGCGAAGATGGTTCAAATTCATTTGTTCCTGTTCAAGCCTTAAACAAAGCCCCGAATATCAGGTAGGATACAAATGTGTTTTGGCAAGATTGGGGCTAATTGAGTCCCATTTCTGCGCGGAATTTCCGACGGAGCAGATCAATAGGGGCTAAGCCTTGGTCTGATTTATAGTGCCAGAAGGTCCAACCATTACAAGATGGCGCATTTTGGACTTGAGCGCCCAAACGATGGATTGACCCGGTAGTATCGCCATTAGCAAGCGAACCGTCTGCGCGCACGCGTGCGATGTGACGCTCTTTTGCGCAATAAAGTTGATCGCCAGGGCGTAAAAAACCTTGTTCGATTAAGGCGCCAAAAGGGACACGTGGTTCAGCTTTTTTGGACTTAGTTACCTGCAGGTCGGCATCGTTAGCTTTACGCACATTGTCTATGCGGGCTTGAGCGACAGCTGCGTAATCTTCTTCACGTTCCAGGCCGATGAAATGGCGACCGAGCATTTTTGCGACTGCACCTGTTGTTCCTGTTCCGAAGAAAGGATCCAAAACAGTGTCGCCTTGTTTGGTGGTCGCGAGTATTACGCGATGAAGCAGTGCCTCTGGTTTCTGCGTCGGATGAGCCTTGCGCCCCGCCGTGTCTTTCAAGCGTTCGCCGCCAGAACAAATAGGAATTGTCCAGTCTGAGCGCATCTGAACATCATCATTTGCTGTTTTAAGCGCATCATAATTGAAGGTGTATTTCTTCTGCTCTTTTGTCTTTGTCGCCCAGATCAGCGTTTCGTGCGCATTGGTAAAGCGTGTGCCTTTGAAGTTTGGCATAGGGTTGGATTTGGTCCAGATCACATCATTGAGTATCCAATATCCAAGATCCTGGAGCTGTGAGCCGACACGGAAAATATTGTGGTAGGAACCAATTACCCAGATCGCGCCATCATCTTTCAGAACGCGTTTGGCGGCAGTCAGCCATTCACGCGTAAAATTGTCATATGCTTCGAAAGAGGCAAACTGATCCCATTCATCGTCAACCGCATCGACTTTGGAATTATCTGGTCGAACGAGGTCGCCACCGAGCTGAAGGTTATATGGTGGGTCAGCAAACACTAGGTCGACGGACTTTTCGGGCAACGCATTCATCAATTCAATGCAGTCGCCGATAAGGATATGGTCCTTGGGAAAATCCAGCTTCGACATGTGTGTTTGAACTCCTAGAGCGAATAAGTGATTCGCTACTAGGAAGCCGTGCTCTGGTTAAAAAAACCTAACGACTCCAATGGGTTCGTAAGAATTTGAGTTACCGTTAAGTTAACGAATGGGAAAATCACGAGTGTTTCCAAATGGATGAGTCAATCTCTTAAAGGAGGGCTGAATCACTAAAAAAGATCCAATTGTTGGTTGCTATCAGGAAGCGGTGGGCAAAAGAGGTCAGTTCGAAGCGGTGTTGAGCGCTGATTTAACCCCACTCGTTTTGCTGCAGTCTTAAATCGATGCGCAATAAGGTCGGCATATGGGCCTGATCCTGTTTGGCGTAAATTGAATTCAGATTGGTAAGCTGATCCGCCACGCATGTCGCGCATTAAGCGCATGATTTTGGATTTGCGATCCTTGAAATACGTGTCCAACCACTCTTCAAACAGGTTCGCAATTTCAAGAGGGAGGCGTAAAAGCACATAACGGGCCGTATCTGCGCCAACATCATTGGCGGCCTCTATTAGCCTTTCAATCTCCATGTCGTTGATACTGGGAATGATAGGGGCGGTCATCACGGTGACAGGAACACCTGCTTGCGTGAGTTGTCTGATAACGTCCAGGCGGCGGTGAGGAGCGGCGGCTCGAGGTTCCATCGTGCGAGACAGACGATTGTCAAGCGATGTCAAAGACACGCAGGCACGCACAAGTCCCTGTTCAGCCATTGGCGCAAGAATGTCCAAATCACGCAAAACAAGCGCTGATTTAGTGACAAAAGAAAATGGATGATTGGCGCTTTGCAGGACTTTGAGAATTTTGCGTGTGATTTCCAGCTCACGTTCGATTGGCTGATAAATGTCTGTGTCGCCGCCCAACACAAGCATACGAGGGCGATAACGTGGACGAGATAATTCTTGTCTTAAAAGATCAGGCACGTTGGGTTTAATGAAAATCCGACTTTCAAAATCTAATCCCGCGGACAAACCAGAATAGGTATGAGTGGGGCGCGCATAGCAGTAGATGCAGCCATGCTCGCACCCTTTATAAGGGTTGACTGTACGATCAAAGGAAATGTCGGGCGAAGAATTATAAGTAATCGCTTTTTTTGGCTTTTCTGGGATGGTTTCTGTTCGCAGTGGCGTTATGTCCATCTCCAGACCACTCCAGCCGTCGTCAAATGGGATACGACCATAAGGCTCAAACTTACCTGAGGCATTTGATTGTGCGCCACGCCCACGGGCTACGCTGGAAACCGGTGACCAGCCGACTGCATCTGGCGAGAATGGATTTTCAGTCTCTGAATCATCATGACGGTTAGGTTTGCGGGGGTGCTTAAATTGTCTGTTCGTCATTCGTTCATCTGCTCTTAGGGTAAACTTTCCACAGGAGCGGGAACAATAACAGAACAAAAGAAGAACACAAAGCTCTTGAGGGGTATAAATTAACCGTTTGTTTGTGTTTTTGGTGAGCTGGCTACGCTTTCTTGTTGTTTTTCCAACGCTTCAACGCGTCGATATCGTCAAGGTCAACCAGTGTTGAAATGTACTCAATACGGGTCGTTTTTGGAAAAGTCGCTTTCAAGTCTGAGAGTGCGTGCTTGCTTGACCATCTGACGGGTGAAAAAGACAAAAAACTGCGTCTCAAAGTCCGCGAGGCGCCGAAGAGCCAAAAACCGCCATCAACCGCAGGACCAAATACAGCATCGGCCCTTTTGAGGGTCTTGAAAGCTTGCTTGATGAGTGCGGCGCTGATGTCAGGCGCATCTACGCCGACAACAATAACAGGGCCAGGAGGCGCAGTTTGAAAAGCTCTTCTCAGCCGATCGCCTAGATCGCCCTTGCCTTGTGGAACGCGTTCAAAATGTGTTGGCCATAAATGCCCGTGATGCGCACTGATATCATTGTCAGGCGCAATACATAAGCGGGTGCGCCATGTATCAGGCGCGGCGGCTTTCATGGCGCGAGCATGGCATGTCCTGTTCAGTCGCAGGGCTTCAACAGGACCAATGTCACGTGCAAGGCGCGTCTTGGCTGTTCCCATTCGCGGAGACTTGGCGAAAACTAAAAGCGTGCCGTTAGTCATATGACTGAGCTAGTTTTTCGGGGCTTGCGCCAAGATAATATCGCGCGAGCAATATTGCATTGCGCCATGCGCGTTTGCGCCAGCCATCTCGTGCATATTTGTCGCCAGATGTAATCGCGCGTGTTTGAAAATGTTTCAAGCGATGCCGACCAATTCGGCGTATGATTGATACGTCCTCCATTAAAGGCACGTCTTCAAATCCGCCGACTTCCTCGTAAAGGTCGCGATGAATGATAAGACCCTGGTCTCCGTACGGCAGGCCAAGTGTTTTGACACGTAGCGCCGCCCGCTTTTCCAGCCAACGCGCTTCAGGTGTCGGGCTATCGTAAGCCAAAGTGAAGGAAGCTGCGAATTGCGGAAAGTACATGTGCGCAGCCACATCTTTTACCCAGTCGGGTTCTAATGTTGAATCTGCGTGCAGAAACAACAACCACTCAGCTTTGGCGTTGGATGCGCCGACCCGCAACTGTCTTCCTCGACCAGCTTTGGGAGATGAAATAATGCGACATCCTGCCAATCCCGCTAGTGTGATAGTTTCGTCAGTAGAGCCGCCGTCGACAATCACGACTTCTTTGATCAGACCAGCCATTAATCCGGAACTGAGCGCATCTAGACAGCGCGGCAGGTGTGCCTGCGCGTTGAGCGTCGGAATAACGATGGATAGGTCGGCGCGAGTCATAGGCTTGAAATTATCTGATGTGTCTAAATTAGCTAGCCTGTTCGCACGGTCGTGAACAATTGTTGCTGTTAAGTAAGTTTTTGCCTCTTTCTGCTAAATTCCAGCCGTTGAGAACAACTTTGACGAGAAAATCTGCCAAAAAGCAGGGTTGGGATGGGGTGGTTATTTGATGTTCGCGCCAATCGAAAGCGAAGAATCCTCAGCTTTAAAAAGCGTGCTCTCATCAGGTGTTTTGGACACCACAGCGAGTGAGGCGTTTCATCGGATCTGCTGGCTCGTGTCGCAGACACTTACCCCTAACATTGCGCTGATTACCCTCTTGAATGGCCAGAGGTATTGGGCGCGTAATGATGTTGGTCTTGGAGACGACACGGTTGCTCAAGGCATGGCTCCTCTGATGCACGCTGAAGGTGATGCCGAAGTGTATGAGGTCAATGACGCAAAAGTTGATCCAGCTTATTTTGATCTTCCCATTGTTGAGGGAGTGCCAAGTATTCGCTTTTCGGCGTCAGCCACGATCCACGACCCGAGTGGATTCGCCTGCGGCGCGCTGATCATTGGAGGTGTGGCGCCGCGAAAGCTGACCCAGTCAGAGCGTTCAATGCTGCGATGCTTTGCTGATCAAGTGGAAAGCGAACTCAAACTTTTGATCATGGCGCAGGAAGAAACAAACTTGCGGATGGAAGCCTCGCGCGCTTTCAACGCCAAGTCTCGTTTTTTGTCTTCCTTAAGTCACGAACTACGTACGCCGATTACAGGCATTCTGGGCGCGGCGGATATGCTGATCAACAAACTCAACCGCTCTCAACTACAAACACCGGAAGCTCAGGAAGAACGCACGCTGTTGCGGACAATCTGGTCTAGCGCGTCCGATCTGCACCAGTTGCTCAATGAATCTCTTGATAGCGCGAAAGTCGAAGCGGGCGGCTTGCATATTTCTCATCAACAAATGGATTTAAGCGAGTTGATGGATCGCTTGCGCAGGCATTTTAGTGTGGTCGCTGAGAGCAAAGCGCTTACCTTCAATGCACGCATGAATATCCACGAAAGCCTGTGCGAACAAATTACGTCAGATCCTAAACGGCTGCGCCAGATCCTGTTTAACGTCATCCATAACGCAATGAAATTCACACAGGCTGGCGAAGTGTCTTGTGATCTTGAGCTAACTAAGAGTGAGTCAGGATGTCAGCTGACGGTTGCTATCAATGATACTGGCGTGGGGATGACGCCGGAGCAACTTGAACGTCTGTTCGAGCCGTTTGAGCAATCTCATGATGAAGAAGAGCGCGCCGATCAGGGCACCGGGATTGGCATGACAATGGTCAAGCAACTGACTGAACGAATGGGCGGCAGCGTCAGCGTCAGTTCTTCGCCTGGATACGGAACACGTGTCGAGATTGAGATTCCGGTTCAACCTGTCGACGACAGTTGGGTTGCTACACCTAAAAAAGACCCAGAGCCTATTGAGCCGACAAAACTTCAGGATGTTTCAGCAGACGGTTTGGATGGCATTCAACTGCTTGTTGCTGATGATAACGCTCAGAACCGGTTCATCCTTGAAAAAGTGCTGCATTCCTGGGGATGTGAGGTCACTTTGGCGGGAAATGGCGAAGAAGCGCTTGAGGCTGCGCGCCAGCACTCATTTGACGTTATTGTGCTAGATCTACACATGCCGATCAAAAGCGGGTTCGAGGTTGCGCGAGAGGTCAGAAAATACACCTCCTCGACGCGTCTGATCGCATGCAGTGCGGATACCACACAAACAGCTTACACAAAATGCCAAGAAGCTGGATTTGATGATGTGCTCGCAAAGCCATTTGATTGGACCATGCTGCACCAGTCATTGTCTCAGGTGTATGTGACACAAAGAGGTAAGGTCGCTTAAGACTGGAGAGATTATTTCGCCTTCTGCGCGCCAAGTTCACTAGCGATTTTGTCGATAATCAGAAGATCACGCCATGCTTTTGATTTTTCTGCAGGACGGCGAAGTATGTAAGCTGGATGCAAAAAGGGGATACAGGGCAGATCTGCGCCAAGACTTGGCTGCCTGTATGTCATCTGCTTACCACGCACTTTAAGAATAGACTGCGTGCCGCCAAGCACCGCCTGTGTTGAAATTCGACCTACAGTCACAATCAGTTTTGGCGAAACCAGTTCGATTTGTCTCTCAAGAAATGGTTTACACACAGCAATCTCATCAGGGGAAGGATCACGGTTGCCAGGCGGACGCCATGGCAAGACATTGGTAATATAAAGCGATGTCTGACGATTGTGGCTGATTGTTGCAAACATGCGGTCGAGCAATTGACCGGACCGACCGACAAAAGGCTTACCCTGTTTGTCCTCATCCACGCCGGGCGCTTCGCCGATCAACATGATGTCGGCGTTTGGTGCGCCGTCAAAAAGAACCGTGTTACGCGCTGTCAGCTTTAGGTCACATCCATTAAAGCCGGACACAGCATTTTTTAGCGTGATAGGCGAATCAGCAGAGGCGGCAAGTTTTGTCGCTTCACGAATGGGGTCGATTCTGAGGCGGCGCGGCTCAACTTTCTGCGGTTCATCAGGTTTCTTGGTGAATGTGGGGGCGCTTGGCTGAGCCTCAGCAACAGGCGGTTTGACCCTCATATCTCCCGGCACACCGGCGTCATCCCACCATTCGGTAAGCGCCATAAGTGCTAACTCTTGCGGAGAACGCGACATTTTGAGATCTATACGCCTCTTTTTTTGCAGTGCAATAACGTCTAAAGCGTCACGAAGACAGTTTAGTAGACAAATACAAACACACGCTAGGTGTTTCGGGAGAAAGAAATGGCATTCGACTCAGCCGATCGCGAGTCTATGGATTTTGACGTCGTCATCGTTGGCGGCGGACCGGCCGGCTTGAGTGCGGCTATCCGTTTGATGCAACGCGCACAGGAAACTGGAGAAGAGCTTTCCGTCGTCGTGTTGGAGAAAGGTTCTGAAGTAGGCGCACACATTCTATCCGGTGCTGTGATCGATCCGATCGCGCTAGATGAATTGGTTCCTGATTGGAAAGAAAAAGGCGCGCCGCTGGAAACAGCTGTGAAAAGCGACAAATTCCTAATCCTTGGCGAAGAAGGTTCAATCAGCCTTCCAGAATTTGCATTCCCGCCGATGATCAAGAACCACGGCAACTACATTGCCTCTCTTGGTAACGTTTGTCGCTGGTTGGCGGAACAAGCTGAAGCGCTGGGCGTGGAAGTCTATCCGGGCTTTGCCGCCTCTGATTTCACTTACCGTGAAGATGGCACGATTAAAGGTGTTGTAGCAGGTGTGGCGGGTATTGGCCGTGACGGAACGGAAAAGCCTGGCGCTGAGCCCGGCATGGAACTGAACGGTAAGTATGTAATGATTGCTGAAGGTGTGCGTGGTTCGCTCGCGAAACGCGTCATCGAGGACTACAATCTCAGCGAAGGCAAAGAACCACAGAAATTCGGTATTGGTCTAAAAGAACTCTGGCAGGTGCCAGATGAAAACTTCAAGCCGGGCCTGGTTCAGCATACATTCGGTTGGCCGCTGGATTCCAAAACAGGCGGTGGGTCTTTCCTTTATCACTTTGGTGATAATTATGTTGCTGTCGGTTTTGTGGTTCACCTGAATTACAAAAACCCATACATATCTCCTTATGATGAATTCCAGCGCATGAAGCATCATGATGACGTTGCAAAACACCTCAAGGGCGGAAAGCGTATCTCTTACGGCGCCCGCGCAATCACCGAGGGGGGGTATCAATCCCTGCCGAAACTGACGTTCCCTGGCGGTGTGCTGATCGGTTGTTCTGCTGGTGTTGTGAACGTGCCGCGCATCAAGGGTAGCCACAACGCGATGAAAACAGGCATGCTTGCAGCTGAAGCCGCGTTTGATGCCATTAAGGCCGGTCGCGAGGGTGACGAATTGGTGGAATACCAGACTGCATTCGACAACAGCTGGGCGGCGAAAGACCTTAAAAAAGCGCGTAACGCAAAACCACTCTGGTCAAAGTTTGGCACATGGGTTGGCATGCCGCTGTTTGGTTTTGATCTCTGGTGTACGTCACTATTTGGCGGTTGGTCGCCGTTTACGCCGTTTGGCGGTTCTTTGAGCCACGGCAAAACGGACGCCGCCAGTCTGCAGCCAGCTAAAAAATACAAGCCAATCGATTATCCAAAGCCAGACGGCGTTCTGTCCTTTGATAAGCTGACGAACGTGTCTTACTCTTTCACCAACCACGAGGAAGATCAGCCGATCCACCTAAAGGTGAAGGACCTGGAACTTCAGCTTCAATCAGAGCTTGGTGAATTTGCTGGACCATCTAACCGCTATTGCCCTGCTGGTGTTTATGAATGGGTTGAGCAGCCAGATGGCGAGAAGGTCTTCCAGATCAACTCGCAAAACTGCGTGCACTGTAAGACTTGTGATATTAAAGACCCAAACCAGAACATCACGTGGACAACGCCTGAAGGGGCTGGCGGACCTAACTACCCGAACATGTGATCAGATCTTCTGAATAGCTGCTCATTCAAAAACGCCGGCGATTAGATTCGTCGGCGTTTCTTTTTGCAGTCAGTGCTGCAACTTGGCTGCGCGGCAGACGTTTTATTTTCTCCATACATGTTCATTGGAGGATGTAATGACCGAGAAAATTCGGAAAGAAGATCATCAAGATACACCTGAACGACAGGATAAGAGAGATCGTGATGAGCAATTGGATGAAGGCTTGGACGAGTCGTTTCCAGCAAGTGATCCGCCAGCAATTACACGAGAAAAAAAGCCGTCTCGAAACAAATGAAAACGACATTATCAAGCGAGTTTGACTGCAAACTGTCATAAAAACATATCTCGGCCCCTTTGTTGTTAGACTTTTATTCTTCATAAATTGAGGTCTGATACCTTCTCGAGCAGAAGACATAGGAGTTTTGTATGCGTGGTGGTTTGAACAGCGTTCTAAGCGCTGGTATTGCGGCAATCGTTCTAACAGCTGGTTGCGCAACGACATTATCATCCGACACTCAGTCGACTTCTATATCGCCAGTTTCGCCCAATGCGCATAAAATGGGGGTTTCACCCATGGGCGTATCGTTTGCTGCCGCCGCTACCGCTCAGCGTCCGCCAGAAAGTTATGCCAATGTTGAAGCTGCCTTAGAGAACGCCGACATGGCGGCGTTCATGCTTCAGACTCGCAAATCGTATGAAGATAAGGCCAATTCCGGTGCTTGGGGATTTGCTGCGGTGGATATGCTGCTAGCTTCACAGACATCAGAAGCTCTGGATGTCATTGATGCGATGCCTGGCCGGGGACAGTGGACAGTTATGTCTGCCAATTATCTTCGTCCTTGGGTAATGGCTGCGAATGAGCAAGAAGACGCCGCCTTAAAAGCCTTTGATGGGCTCGCGTTGCAAATGCCCAACCATCTTTACCGCGGTCATCGCGCTTTGTTTCTGGAAGGTTTAGGGCGTTATGATGACGCGTTAGAGATTTATTCGCGCGGACCAAAAGCTTTCGACCGACCTGACGACGAAGAAGAAAGCTCGCCAGAGACTTTTACCCGTTATATCGTGTATAGTACGGAACGTTTGCTGGCGCTCCGTCATGCAGAATTACTCATCAAACTAGATCGCACTGAAGAAGCAGTTTCGATTTATAATGCGTTATTAGAAGCGCACGAAAACGATGCCTATACTCGTCACAAATTGACATCTATTGATGACGACGACTGGGAAAAGCCTGCTTTTGTCACGCTGGAAACAGCATTGGCGGCAGCTTTGAATGATCAGGCAGCATTACTTGAAGAACGTCAGATGGTTGCAGGTGTGGTGCTGGCCAAAGGAGCTGAAGCGCCATTCAACCATTTTGTGAGCGCCCTTCGTCAAAGTGCGCTTTTGTTGGATCCTCTCAACAGCTCCGTACGTGACTCAGAAGCGCGTCATCTTTACGCCCACGGCTATTTTAGCGCCGCTGCTGAGTTGGCGTTGCAGACAGTGACCAATAGCGATGAAGAAAAAGCGGGATTGATGCTGCGCGCAGCGGAATCTCACCTTGAAGCGGGCAACGTTGAGCGAATGAATGAGCTGATTGCGACATCGCTTAAATTATCAGGTGATGTTTATGGGCCGCTGATGGCCGCTGACCTGTGGGTGCGATCAGGGCAATCAGAAGAAGCAGAGGACCTGCTTCTGGATACGCTTAAGCGCAAAGACCTGGAGCTGAGTGAGGAAGATCAGTCATTCGCTATGATGGGATTGGCGGACGCACGCATGCAACATGGAGATGTGAAGGGCGCTCAAAAAGCGGCGCGTAATGCTGTTGGATTTGTGGATTCCACGGCGACACAGGGCTTCCTAGCCTCGCTTCTGACCGAGACATCGGACACGCGGGATGAGGGATTAGAAATTTACGCGGATCTCTTCGAGCAATCACCCGACGACGCAGGCATTATGAATAACTATGGATATTCTCTAGTCGAT
Source organism: uncultured Hyphomonadaceae bacterium (assembly GCA_964342355.1). Classification (GTDB taxonomy): domain Bacteria; phylum Pseudomonadota; class Alphaproteobacteria; order Caulobacterales; family Hyphomonadaceae; genus Hirschia. The sequence continues at coordinate 207,706 of CAYFFG010000004.1, read as the reverse complement.
GGACCGCGCAACACAGCTGAGCTTGATCGTGGTTATAGATTGCTTCGTCGCGCAAACCGGATCACGCCATTTGAACCTAATTTATTGGATAGTCTTGGATGGGCGTATTATCAGTACGGTGAGTATGAGCGCGCAAAAACACTAGTCGAACAGGCAATGGAGCTCTATAAGCCTTTCTCAAACTGGGAGCTTCATGCGCACCTTGGTGACATCTACTGGCGACTTGGACGCCAGCAGGATGCTATGACGCAATGGCAGAAGAGCTTGAACGCCCGTCCGCCACGGAAAGAAACTGCAGAGTTACAAGACCGATTGCAGAACGGGTTAAATCTCCCGGAACCGCAAAAACGCGCGCCACCTTTTGTGCCTACGGAAGAAGCTCCTGAACCGACACAGGACATCTAGCGCTTATTCCGCGCTGGCGTTGTCAAAATTGATCGCCCGATGGAGCAGGACGTAGATTTATGACGCATCGTTTGGTTATAAAACCGCATGTCGCTATGGCGATCATTGCGGTATTGGGGCTTTATGGCTGTCTTGGGGGAGACCTCCTTGGCGCCGACTCCAAACGTCTGTCTGCACTTTCCGATCAGTCACGCCCTTTAAATGCTGACAATTATTCAGATCATCTTAGCGCCCGATACGCGTCATTAGTTGAAGACGAAAGTGCTGCCGCTCATTTTTACAGCAGCGCATTGGGGCGGCAACCTGAAAGCCTTGACCTTCTAGAACGAGCGGTCGCCTATGAGCTTGCGGCGCTTCGTCCTGAAAAAGCGGTGGAGCTAGCGCTGGAAGCGCCAAGGGAAACGTCTGAAAATGCCCCACTAATTCGCCTTCTTCTGACTGCTAAAGCATTTGCAGAAGAAAAACCGGATCAAGCATTACAGATCCTGAAGGACAATCAAAAAACCCCTTTTGATCCGGGGTTGGATAAACACCTGACGATCTGGGCGACGATAGATAACCATAGCTCTCAAACTGATTTCAACGCGCCCGTTAAAGATGGGCTAGGGTATTTCCTTCTAGGGCTTGAACTTGTCGCGCGTGGCGAGGATGAAATTGCCCTCAAAGCCTTTGAAGAAGGCTGGAAGAATGGCGCTCGCTTTGCTCACGGAGCGGACACCTATATTCGCTTGGTCGCCAGTAACGGAGACCACCAAAAGGCACGTGAACTGGTCGAAGAATATTATATCAGTATTGGCGATAACCCGCTTATCGATTACCTGAGTGGGCAGATCAAAGCTGGTGAAGTTATAAAGCTGTCACGCCTTAATTCCAGACAGGGCGCCGCCACCATCTACTTCGCTTATGCTTCTCAACACCTAGCGCGTCGCCAACAGGAAATGGCGACTATATATCTGGTCCTTGCGCGCATGGCGGACCCGGAAAACGAGCCTGTCGCTATCTTGTTGTCGGATCTTTTGTCATCGCGCGGTGAGTTTGAAAAGGCCAACGACATCCTGAATGAGATAAGTGACAAATCAATTTATCTTGCTGCTGCAAAGGCCCGTCAGGCTGCGGTTTTTTATGATATGCAGCAAGATGACCTTGCGCTTAAAGCTGCTCGCAAGGCTATGGATGTCGGCGCAGGGCGGTCTTTGCAAATGAAGGTCGGCGAAATCTACGCTCTGCTGGGTCGATATGAGGACGCTGAAATCACATATACTAGCGTTTTAGATAAAGACGCTACGCGCGGGATTGTAGACTGGCGCGTGTTGTTTGCACGAGCTGGCGTGCGCGATAAACAGGGTAACTGGGCTGGGGCTGAGAATGATTTGATGGAATCGTTGTCCTTAGCGCCTGAGACACCTGAGTTATTAAATTATCTTGGATATTCCTGGGTAGATCGCGGCATAAATGTTGAGGCTGGATTTCAGATGATCCTGCAGGCTGTCAGTAAGCGGCCAGATGCAGGTTACATTCGTGACAGTTTGGGATGGGCGTATTATCGCCTTGGTCATTTTGAAAAGGCAGTTGAAGTTCTAGAGGAAGCTGCTGCGCTTGATCCGGCAGATCCGACGATCAATGACCACTTAGGCGACGCTTATTGGAAGATTGGCCAAACACGCCAAGCTCAGTTCCAGTGGGGGCGTGTGGTGGAGTATTCTCGCGATGACGCGCTAAAAGCACAAAGCCAAGTGAAACTTCGTGATGGCCTCAATGCGCCAGATACGTTAGTGGAAGCTTACAGCACGCAATCAGACTTCGAGTAGTTATATGATCGATTCAGCGACGAGCCTGACGTCTGCCTGGGCGCCAGCAAAGGTGAATCTCTATCTCCACGTGGGAAAGCCAAACGCAAACGGTCGTCATCCTTTGGATAGCCTGGTGATGTTTGCCGATGCGCGCTGTGCAGACCGGATTATTGTGCGTCCTCAGAAAGGTTTGTCACTGACGGTCGAGGGCTCTTTGTCTAAAGCGCTTAAGGGGGAAAAGCAGAACCTTGTTCTCAAGGCTGCAGCGCTTTTAAGGGAGGCGGCTGGTCGCACAGATCTTGGCGCCGCGATATCCTTATTAAAAGAGTTACCAACGGCTGCTGGCATTGGCGGCGGTTCTGCGGATGCTGCCGCCACGTTACAAGCGCTCAACCACTATTGGGATATCGGATTTGGAGACCAGGCGCTGATCGGGCTTGCTGGTGAATTAGGGGCTGATGTGCCTGCCTGCCTTATGGGGGAACCTGTTGTAATGCGCGGAGAGGGTGAACATCTCTCCAAAGCGCACATGCATGACATTCCAGCAATTCTGGTTAATCCGGGCGTTAAGCTGTCCACAGCTGACGTTTACAAGAAATTCGACATGCATGGGTTAGGCGGTAACTTTGTTGAACGTGATCCGCCAGTGGGAGAGACTGATGTCGCCACTTTGGCGAGATCTCTGAAACGCTACGGAAATGATTTAGAAGCGCCCGCATTCGCTATAAATTCCGTGGTCAAGGAAGTGATCCAGATACTTGAGGCGGAAGAGGGCGCACTGCTTTCACGAATGTCTGGAAGCGGTTCAACTTGTTTTGCTTTGTTTGAGACGTTTGAAGCTGCTCAACAGGCTGCTGTGTCAATTTCGTCAAAAAAGAAGAAATGGTGGGTGAAGCCGACAATGCTGACCGGTTCCCGCTAATGCCCTCTATGAACCTGTAAATGAGCAGGCGAGAGTTTCACCAATGACATTGAACATATTTATAGTCAGCCTGATTGCGCTCGCCGCTGCGATTATCTTTTGCCGCGCAATGATCGCAGTCGGATTGATGGATTCGCCAATCAATGCGCGCAAAAGGGAAGCTCAAAAATCAGCTGTGCCAAGTTCTGGCGGCGTTGGCTTTTTAGCAGCTATACCAGTTGGGCTCGCATGTGTTCCGGCTTCGCCGTTTAATGATCCTGCGCTTCTAGGACTTAGTGTCGGAGCGCTGGCGATGATGCTGGTCGGTTTGAGCGATGATCTTTGGGATATCAACGCCAAAATAAAACTGGGGCTTCAGCTTGCTATATGCGTCGCCATTGTATTTTCCGGCGTTTATATTGAAAGCTTGGAACCTGGGTTTGGAAAAATTCGAACTTTTGGGCCGGTGATAGGCGGTGTTTTGGCATTGTGCTGGATGTTGTTGTTGGTCAATGCAGTTAACTTCATGGATGGCGCAAACGGTGTTTCCATGGGCATGGCTATGTTTGCGTCCATGGGCTTTTGCGCGATCACGGCTTTTATCGGGGAGTGGGAAATAGCGTTGGCGGCAGCCGGTCTGACTGGCGCGCTGCTTGGATTTCTGATCTGGAATGTCGCTGGAAAACTTTTTGCTGGAGATGCTGGATCTCTTGCTGTCGGTGTTTTGCTGGCAGGTTTTTCCATTCTTTTGATAAAGGCGCGTCCAGACTTTGTTTGGATACCGCCAATTTTGCTTTCGCCTTTCCTAGTCGATGTTCTGCTCACCCTGAACTATAGGGTCAAAAAGGGAGAAAACTTCTGGGAAGCGCATTCCCAACACGTCTATCAACTCGGACTTAAGCCACCCCTTTTACTCAAACATTGGCAAGTTGCAGTCGGTCATTGGATGATCGCTGCAAACTGTGCCGCCTTAGCATTTGCGGGCGCAATTATAGGGTATGAAGCGCCGCTGGTCATTTTTATTGGTGTGGCATTGCTTGGGTGCTGGATGCACGTTCGCATACGGCGCGCGGCAATTGCTGTTGGAATGTTGGACGTTCCTAAAGCAACATCTGAAATTCAGGACGCTGCAGAATAGGTTAGCCTAATAGGCCCGATCAACGCAGAAATCAGCAATATCAGATAATGCTCTTGCGTGTTTTTTTCCTGGCATGTCCAGTAATGCCGCTTTAGCAAGATTTGCTTCCTCGCGGGCGGCATCCAGTGTTGCTTCAACGGATTTGGTTTCCTTGATGCGCGCGATTGCCTGTTCAAGGTCTGATTCTTCCTGAGTAGCGACAACCATAGCGCGATCCCAGAAGGATTTATCTTCAGCGCCACCACGTTCACGCGCGATCAAAACGGGTAATGTCAGTTTGCCTTCGCGGAAGTCGTCGCCAACCGATTTTCCGATAATGCTGGTGACGCCGCCATAATCCAGAGCGTCATCGACCAATTGGAATGCGCGCCCCAAACGGCGACCATATTCTGCTAAAGAATCAGAAAGTGCGCCTTCAGGAGTAACCGTAAGAGCGCCTGCCCGCGCGGCAGCCTCAAACAAAGCTGCTGTTTTTGCTTCAACAATGTCCATGTATTCTGAAACCGGCAAATCAGCGCGACCAATCGCGGCCAGCTGTTTCACTTCGCCTTCTGCAATGACACATGACGCATTGGATAAAATGTCGAGAATCCGAAGAGAGCGTGTTTCCACCATCAAAGTGAACGCGCGTGCAAACAGAAAGTCACCGACTAGAATAGAGGCTGAGTTGCCCCATACATTCTTGGCGGCTTTTTTTCCGCGACGCAGATCGCTTTCATCGACCACATCATCATGCAGCAAAGTGGCGGTATGGATAAACTCCACCGCCGCAGACAGTTTGTGCAGCGGGTCACTGCCTGTCCCTCCAGCCGCGTACGCAGACGCGATCGTAATCAGTGGGCGCAACCGTTTACCGCCGGCGCCAATCAGATATCCCGACATGTTCGGAATGGTTTCCACCGGACTTGCAGCACGTGATTGGAGTAAATTTTCAACAGTCTGAAGGTCGTCAGACAACATTGAGGAGAGATGATCCATAGGAGACATCTTCTCTTGCGACCCTTCAGCGATCTGTGCGTTAAAGGCCAAATACGGCTCCCTTGATGGATGCAATGTGTATCATAACGTTTCTGGCGTGTTGTTTGCGCTGGAATCTTATTTTGCGCAAGTTATTCGCCGAGCGACTTTGGCGTCAAGAATTTGACGCAAAGGTCGCGAAGACGTGACTTGTTTTTCTTATCGTAGCTCAGATGGTTCAGATGAAAGAAGTTCTCCGCACAAACAACCCTGTACGACTTAGTTATGCAGCGGCTCTTCTTGAAGACGCCGGATGTGAGCCATTTGTCGCAGACCAGTTTACTTCTTCTGTTGAAGGCTCAATCGGCGCCATACCGCGCAGGATTATGGTGCCTTCAGATAAGCTGCACCTCGCAAAGTCCGTTTTAAAAGAGCTAGATGAATATGACACCTGATACGGGGGCGTTTGAGACGACTTCAGACTGGCTGTTGAACGAAACGATATCTTTGAAACAGCAAAAACGAGGGTATCGAGCAGGGCTGGACGCCGTATTGCTGGCGGGGTCGATCATGGCAAAACCAAAAGATAAACTCTTAGAAGCTGGCTGCGGAGCAGGCGCAGCGCTTTTATGCGCCGCCACGAGACTGCAAGAGTGCCGATTTTCTGGTCTTGAAAGAGATGGGCGCATGCTTGCGCTTGCGAAGGAAAACGTTACTGCGAATGGCCTTGAAGCGCGTGTCGAGGTGTTTGAGGGAGACGTTTCTTTTCGCCCAGATGATTTTCTTAATGCCTATGATCACGTCTTTGCCAATCCGCCATATTTTGATCCTGATGCGATTCAAACCTTAGGAGAAGGCAAAGATGGGGCGTACCTTGCGGACGTATCTCTGGAGGTGTGGTTGAAATTCATGTTGCATGCTGTTCGTCCCAAAGGCCGGGTAACGTTGGTGCACAGAGCAGCGGCTTTAGGGGATATTCTGGCGTTTATGCTGACAAGGTTTGGCGAAATACAGGTGATGCCCATCAAGCCTTATGCGGGCCAACCAGCTAAACGAATCCTAGTGACAGCGCGCAAGAGTCTACGCAAAGGTGATGTCGTGCTTTATGATGGTTTGACGCTATACGATGGTCCTGATCGTACGCTTACGTCTCGGGCGGCAGCGCTGATGGATGGTGCGGAATTAGAGTGGAGATAGAAAATGGTAGGCCGCCTTATTTTCTTTGCGATTGTCATCGCCCTTATTGCCGCTTTTCTCGCGCCATTTTTTTTCAAAAAGAAACCGGATGATGATCTGGACGATAAAGGCGATGGATCGAACAATGTTCGTTCCATAAAAGATCATCGTCAGTCTAAAGACGATTGACACAATCACTCAATCTGGTTACCCACCGCGCCCCAATCCTTGGTGGGCGGATCAATCGATTCTGTCGAACTTACAAAGCTGCGTGCATGAAACATTATGATTTCATCGCAAATTGCGGTACGTTCGGCATATTCTGTTTCTGTCTTTCAAGTGAACAAGAAAGTCTGTTTATCGGCTCATTCTTGTTTTTTCAGTAGATTTTTATGCACAGAAACACGGGTTGGTCCCGTGAGTTGCGTTAAGGTCAATTTAACAAAAACAGAGCAATTTAACTGTTATGGAACAAAGCACACAAACGCTCATATACATTCTGGCAGCACTTAGCGCTGGTGTGTATTTCGCTTATCGCTTCGACCCTGCGTCGTTGCTCAAGAAAAACGACTAGACCGTTTAAAAGTTTTGTAGAGTTCAAAAAAGCGCTGTGAGGTTTTCACCTCCGGCGCTTTTTTGATTCTTCTTTCGGATGAAGCTATGCAGCCCGGATCAATTGGTTCAGGAGCGCATTGTGAAAATTGCCGAAGCAGACATTCTGATTTCTCCAGGCTATGGCGAGCGCACAGATAATCACTGGCAACGTCGTTGGGCCCGGCAGATGACGACAGCGCAAATGATAGACCATGCTGATGTGATTTCGCCTAAAAAAGACGACTGGGTGGCTGATATCGCTTTGGCAATCGAAAACGCGACGAGACCGGTCGTGTTGGTCGGTCATTCGCTTGGTGTAATCGCTATCGCACATGCAATCGGGCGCATGGATACTGGCAAAGTTAAAGGCGCTTTTCTGGTAACGCCTTCTGACTGGGAGCGTGAAGGATTGATTCCCGGATTTGATGACCACGACTTTGCGCCGATCCCGAGACAGAAAATGCCATTTCCAACGCAGTTAGTCGCTAGCCGTACTGACCCGTTTTGTACATTCGAGCGCGCAAGCGAATTTGCCGCTGCATGGGGGGCAACTGTCATTGACGCAGGTGATGCGGCTCACATAAACGAAGCCAGCGGACAGGGCCCCTGGCCGGAAGGTCTCACCGCTTTTGCACTGTTTATGAAGACGCTTTAGCGCAAACATTACCGATAGGCGCATTTGCCACTATCTTGCGACTTGATTGCAGCGCGTGAGACGAGTAGCGTCCGCGCGATTTATGGGAATTTTTAATGTCCGGTTCGCAGTCACATAATGAAGCGTCAGCAAATTTTGTTGGCAAACCACGTTCGTTTCAGGAGCTTATCCTGAGGCTCCAGACTTTCTGGGCGTCAAAAGGGTGCGCAATTCTGCAGCCTTACGATATGGAAGTTGGCGCGGGGACTTTGCACCCGGCGACAACCTTGCGTGCGCTGGGGCCGAAACCGTGGAATGTGGCGTATATTCAGCCATCCAGGCGTCCAACTGATGGACGCTATGGCGAGAACCCCAATCGACTGCAGCACTATTACCAGTTCCAGGTGATCTTAAAGCCCAATCCGCCTGAAATTCAGGACTGGTACCTGGAGAGCCTCAACGCAATCGGTCTGGATCCCACAGTGCACGATATCCGCTTTGTTGAAGATGACTGGGAGAACCCGACAGTGGGGGCCTGGGGCCTTGGCTGGGAAGTGTGGTGTGACGGTATGGAAGTGTCACAGTTCACTTATTTCCAACAAGTTGGCGGGCTAGATGTGCGTCCGGTCTCTGGTGAACTGACTTATGGTCTTGAGCGGCTCGCAATGTACGTATTCAGCGTCGATAACGTATATGATCTGCCATACAATGACCCTGATAGCCCAACACCGCTGAGCTATGGTGACGTGTTTCTGGAAAATGAGCGCCAGCAATCTGCGTTTAACTTTGAACACGCTGACACAGAAGCGATGTTGGGTTGGTTTAAAGACTGCGAAAAACAATCCAAGCACTTGCTGGGGCTAGAAAAGCCACTGCCGTTGCCAGCCTATGAGCAAGCGCTGAAGGCGTCTCATCTGTTCAACCTTCTGGATGCGCGCGGCGTGATTTCGCCGACTGAGCGTCAAAGTTTTATCGGCCGCGTCCGCGACATGGCTAAAGGCGCGGCGCAAGCCTGGGCTGAAAGCCAAAAAGAAGACGCATAGAGAAGGGTTGTTTTATGTCTGACAAAATGCCCATGCTGCTGCCTGAAACTGCTGATCAGAAAGCAGGCGTTAACCCAAGCGTTTTTACCTTCCGCTCGCTCCAGGTGACAGAAGCGCTCGCATTTGGCGAAGGCGCGCGTATGTGCTTGTCGCTATTTGGTGAGATCTTTCAGCGCAAAGTGCCGGGCGCGCTAAATCCCCAGCGTATCTGTTCCGGGCGCGTTGAGTTTCAACCGATTGAAAAATCAGACGGCCCGGTGGGTGTTTTTACCTTCCCAAAGGAATTGGACGTTCAACCTTTTCTGTTGGCATATGTGAACGTGCCGCCATCCGCGATGCAGGGCCTTATCGAAACAGTTCGCACTGGACCTGGCGTGGAACTTGGGTTTCGCGCTGACATCGGAGCCGACCTTGACGCGCTGATCACCGAAGAGACTGGGCGTAAGGACCAACCAGAAACTACTTTCAACATTCGCACGGTGTCAGTCAGCGTCAGCCGCTAACTTTCATCGCCGCACCAAGAACACAGAACGCAACAGGCAATACTATTCATGCCCCAACTCCTCATTGAACTTCTGACCGAGGAAATTCCCGCTCGCATGCAGGTCAAGGCGCAAGCTGATCTGGAAAAAGCGCTGATGGACAAGCTAACCGAAGCCGGATTGTTGCCTGAGGGACTGAAGGCGTTTTCTGGTCCGCGGCGTCTGACAGTCGTCGTTGAAGGTTTGCCTGAAAAATCAGCTGACGTGCGCGAAGAGCGAAAAGGCCCCAAAGTTGGCGCGCCGGACAAAGCCATTGAAGGCTTTATGCGCGGCGCGGGCCTTTCCTCAATCGAAGAAGCTGAAGTTCGGGAAGATAAAAAAGGTCAGTTTTACGTCGCCATCATCGAAAAAGAAGGCCGTAAAACAACCGATGTCGTGGCTGAAATCCTGCCGGACATTATCCGCAATTTCCACTGGCCAAAATCCATGCGTTGGGGAGAAGGCGATCTGCGCTGGGTGCGCCCATTGCAGCGGATTTTGTGCACGTTTGACGGCGAAGTTGTTGATCTTGAAATTGATGGCATTAAAGCCGATGACGTGACACAGGGGCACCGTGTCATGGGGTCTGGCCCGTTTAAAGTGCGTCGCTGGGATGATTATTCCGATGTCTTGAAAAACAAGGGTTTTGTTGTTCTTGACCGAGAAGAGCGCAAGGAAATCATCGCACAGGACGCAAAGACCTTATGTGAAGCTCAAGGGTTGGAGCTGGTAGAGGATATTGGCCTTTTAGAGGAAGTCACCGGCCTTGCAGAATATCCAGTCGTCATCATGGGCGATATGGACCCTAAATTCCTATCGCTGCCGCCAGAGGTGATCCGCCTTTCAATGCGTGTGCACCAAAAGTACTTCGCTGTGCGCGATCCCAAGACCGGGAAACTGGCGCCAAAATTCGTCGTCGTAGCGAACTTGAAGGCTCAAGATGGCGGACAAGCGATTGCGGCGGGTAACTCCAAGGTTTTGTCCGCGCGTTTGTCGGATGCAGTTTTCTTCTGGGAAAATGACAAAGCGCGCCCGCTGGAAGACAATTTTGACAAGTTGGGCGCGATCACTTTCCACGAAAAGCTGGGCACTGTGAAAGATAAAGCTCAGCGCGTGATTGCGCTGGCAGGCGGACTGGCGGAAACCGTGGGCGCGCAAGTTGATGACGCAAAGCTGGCGGCGAAACTTTCCAAATGTGATCTTGTCTCTGAGATGGTGTTTGAATTCACAGAGCTGGAAGGCGTGATGGGGCGCTATTATGCGCTGGAAGAAAAGCGCCCGGCCAACATCGCAGACGCGATCCGCGACCACTACAAGCCCAAAGGGCCGTCGGATGAGGTGCCAACTGAACCGACCGCTGTGGCTGTGGCGCTGGCGGACAAGTTAGACACACTGGTGGGCTTTTGGGCGATTGATGAAAAGCCCACGGGCTCGAAAGACCCTTATGCGCTGCGCCGCGCCGCGCTCGGCGTGATCCGGCTTGTGTTGGAAAATGGGGTGCGGTTGGGAATGAATCATATCGCTGAAGAGCATTGGGCGCTCGAGGTTTTGCCAATGTCATGGCCCCCCAGTTCTTCTGCGATGAGTGATGAAAGGGTCGCAAATTTCATCAATGCAAATGGGGATTTGATTGCCTCAACTGCTTATCTCAAAGATCGCCGAGCAAAGGCTCAGCGGATTTGGAACAAGGCAGGATTCCAGTTTGGCTCTGGTTCGGCGCACAAGTTTTTTCATACCACCGACCTCCTCTCATTCTTCGCCGACCGCCTGAAAGTCTACCTTCGCGACCAGGGCAAGCGGCATGACCTTATCGACGCTGTGTTCGAGTTAGGTGAGGATGACCTTGTGCTGATTGTAAAACGCGTGGAGGCGTTGACGCAGTTCCTGGCGACGGAAGACGGCGCGAACCTGCTCGCGGGGTACAAGCGCGCGGTGAACATTCTTTCCATCGAAGAGAAGAAAGACAAAACCAGCTATGCAGGCGACGTGAAATCTGACCTGCTGGTTGACGATGCGGAACGCAATTTGCACGCTGGTCTGCAACAGGTAACAAAAGATGCGGTTGCCGCGTTAGATCAAGAGGATTTCGAAAAAGCCATGACAGCGCTTAGCCAGCTCCGCGCGCCAGTGGACACATTCTTTGACGATGTCATGGTCAATGCCGACGACGCAAACACACGCGTAAATCGTTTAAATCTGCTCGCGCAGATCCGCGATGTGATGGGCCGCGTAGCAGACTTTTCGAAAATCGAAGGCTAGATAGAAGATACAAACCTCTAAACAGGGTCGAGGGACATATGAGCACAAAATGGGTTTATGACTTCGGGGGCGGTTCGTCAGACGGCGACGCCAGCATGAAGAACCTTTTGGGCGGCAAAGGCGCTAACCTGGCTGAAATGGCCAGTCTGGGTTTGCCGGTTCCTCCCGGTTTTACGATCACGACCGAAGTTTGTACGGCCTTTTATGACCTTGGCCGCAAATACCCTGACGATCTGACGGCTCAGGTGGAAACATCTCTTGCGGCTCTGGAAGAAAAAGCCGGAAAGAAATTTGGTTCGTCTGAAAACCCGCTTCTGGTGTCTGTGCGCTCAGGGGCGCGTGCGTCCATGCCGGGCATGATGGACACGGTTTTGAACCTTGGCTTGAACGCTGAAACAGCTGAAGGTCTTGCAAAGCTGTCTGGCGACCGTCGTTTTGCTTTTGATAGCTATCGCCGTTTCATCCAGATGTATTCTAACGTGGTTTTGGGCATCGACCATCACCATTTTGAAGAAATCCTGGACGAGTTCAAAGACTTCAACGATTTCACGCTGGACACGGAATTGTCCGCTGACGACTGGCAGCAAGTCATCGTCAAATACAAAGACGCTGTGAAAAAGCACAATAGCGGCGAAGAATTCCCGGAAGACCCGAAAGCCCAGCTATGGGGCGCGATTGGCGCTGTCTTCGGGTCCTGGATGAATGACCGCGCGATTTTCTATCGCAAGCACAATGACATCCCAGCATCCTGGGGAACGGCTGTGAACGTTCAGTCCATGGTGTTTGGTAATATGGGTGACACATCTGCAACCGGTGTGGCCTTTACCCGTGACCCGGGGACTGGTGAAAATCTGTTCTATGGCGAATACCTGATCAACGCACAAGGTGAAGACGTAGTGGCGGGCATTCGCACGCCGGCTCCGATCTCTAAAGCACGCGCTGAAAAGATGGGGTCTGATGATGCGCCGCTCGAAACGGCGATGCCTGAGGTCTACAAGCAGCTGATCGAGGTCTCTGAGACACTCGAAAAACACTACCGCGACATGCAGGACATCGAGTTTACGGTCGAGCAAGGCACGCTTTACATGCTGCAAACCCGTAACGGTAAGCGTACAGCGCCAGCAGCGCTGAAGCTTGCGGTGGACATGCAAAAAGAAGGTCTGATCTCAGAAGAAGAAGCTGTGCTGCGCCTTGAGCCGGCCCAACTGGACCAGTTGCTGCACCCGACGATCGACCAGGCCGCCAAGAAGGTTGCAACCAGCGAAGGCCGCGTCTTTGTCAAAGGCCTGCCAGCCAGCCCTGGCGCTGCGATCGGTAAGATTGTCTTTGATTCTGACGAAGCAGCTGATGAAGCCGCTAAAGGCGAAGCTGTTATTCTGGTGCGGGTAGAAACAAGCCCAGAAGACATTCACGGCATGCACGCAGCTAAAGCGATTGTGACGGCGCGCGGCGGCATGACAAGCCATGCTGCTGTTGTGGCGCGCGGCATGGGTCGTCCTTGTGTGTGTGGTGCGGGCTCTTTGCGTATCAACGGCGAACTGGGCGAAGTCTCTGTTGCTGGCAACACACTGAAGCGCGGCGACATTGTCACCGTGGATGGCGCGACAGGCGAAGTCTTTAAAGGCGAAGTCAAAATGATCGAGCCGGACCTTTCCGGTGATTTTGCTGATATCATGGACTGGGCGGATAATGCCCGCACACTGTCTGTGCGTACAAATGCCGAAACACCAAAAGACGTTGAAACAGCGCGTAACTTTGGCGCCGAAGGTATTGGCCTTTGCCGGACAGAGCACATGTTCTTTGATGCTGACCGTATCCCGGTTGTGCGTGCGATGATCCTGTCTTCTGATAAAAAGGGCCGCCAACAGGCGCTGGACAAGCTGTTGCCAATGCAGCGTTCAGACTTTGAAGAAATCTTCCGTCTGATGGGCGACCGTCCATGCAACATTCGTTTGCTTGACCCGCCGCTTCATGAATTCCTGCCACACTCTGAAGAAGAGATGCAGGAAGTGGCGGAAGGGGCTGGAGTTGACGTGGAAACGCTCAAAGCCCGCGCTGGCGAACTTCACGAAAGTAACCCAATGTTGGGCCACCGTGGCTGTCGTTTGGGTGTGACTTACCCGGAAATCTACGAAATGCAGGCGCGCGCAATCTTTGAGGCGGCAGTAGCTGTGGCGAAAGAAACTGGCGTGAACCCTGTGCCTGAAGTCATGGTGCCGCTGGTTGCGACCCGCAAAGAGCTGTCTTTGATGCGTCAGCGCATTGTGAACATTGCAGAAGCTGTTTTCTCAGAGCAGGGCACGAAGATCGACTATTTGGTTGGAACAATGATCGAGCTGCCACGTGCGGCCATCCGTGCGGCGGATATCGCAGAAGAAGCTGAGTTCTTCTCCTTTGGCACAAACGACCTGACGCAGACAGCGCTGGGCATCAGCCGTGACGATGCTGCGCGCTTCCTTGGCGAATACGAATTGCAGGGCATTTACGAGAAAGACCCATTCGTGACACTCGACATCGACGGTGTCGGTGAGCTGGTGAAGATCGGCGCTGAGCGTGGCCGTAGCGCGAAACCTGGCCTTAAGCTGGGGATCTGTGGCGAGCATGGCGGTGACCCGGCATCCATCGCATTCTGCCACTCATTGGGCCTGAATTATGTATCCTGTTCGCCTTACCGTGTGCCGGTCGCACGCTTGGCGGCTGCACATGCCGCGCTCAAATCAAAATAGAGCGTCGTGCGAAATTAGCGAATTAGGAGCTGGAAATTAATATTTCCAGCTCTTTTTTTATGCCGCAATTTCGCACCGATTGAGATGCCAAATTAAGCGCATTATTTCGCGTTTGCCATCAATCATCGTTAATACTTTATTGCTGAAAAATTAAATGTTTGTCCTATTGAAGCGGTTGAAAAACTCTTTGTTCGGACGAGTGGGATTCGCGTATTTGGGGACGGTATTCGGTGTGTCTTATTTAACGCTTTCCTTTAATTAATGTGGTCAAAACCTTGCCTTCGCTCATGTTTTGACCCTATTTCAGCCCAGAAGCGCGATTAACAAACAATTAAATTCGTCGCGCGCTGGTCGTTCTTCTAGGGGAGTGATCGAAGCCTGTAACGGCGATTTAAGTGTTATCAGGCTGAGGCTGGGGTTCTTTGTTGTTAATGTTTTCGAAAGCGACATTGCGTATCGTTTCGACCTGTCTGGCGTTTTTTGTAAACGTCGTTGTCGGATTGATTAAGATGTCGGCAGAAGAAAAACGTTTAATGCAGCAGCGCGCGGTAGGAATTGCATGCGCCGCTGCCGCCGCCGCTTACGGTGCGCCGCTGGTTGCGGACCACGCAAGTGTGCAAAAAGACGAAGAAGCTTTTCTGGCTCAGGCCACTCAACTTGCCACGTTGATCAGCGAGTCTCAGGACGGGCAGATCGGTGTTGCTGCGTTGGACATTACCAAGCCTTGGCGCGAACAGGTGTCGGCGACAGCTGCGCCGGACACAATGCTGGCAAGCTTGACGTATTCGCCGTCTGACGATGAAGAGTCTTCCTTTATAGATATCCTTTCGAATCTTTCGCCGCGCCAGACCGTGCAAGACGCTGAGACGATGCGTGTTCAGCACTATTGTCTGTCTGAAGCGATCTATTACGAAGCGCGTAGCGAAGACCTGACAGGACAGCTGGCTGTGGCTGAGGTTATTCAAAACCGCGTTGAGTCCGAACATTATCCGGACAGTATCTGTGATGTGGTGTATGAAGGCGCGCACCGAGTAACTGGGTGTCAGTTCTCCTTTACGTGTGACGGGTCCATGAGCAGAAAGCCGCGTGGCGACGCCTGGGCGCGTGCGGTTGAAGTGGCGGGCTATGTCATGATGGGCCTTAGCGAAAAGCCGCTGACAGAAGGCGCTACCCACTATCACACAAATTACGTGTCGCCTTACTGGCGCTCGGGCCTGATCCACACCACAACGATTGGTACGCACATTTTCTATCGCTTCCCTCAAGGGCGCGAGTGGACCACTGTGCGTCAGGCGAAAGCTCAAAAGATGCAGGCCAGCATCAGAGGCTTTCAAAACGTCTCTTTGACAGACACAGACAGTGTGTCGTCTGTGGAAGACAAAGACGTTTAAAGCGACACACAACTTCAACAAAGTTTCAGCGGGCTCCGTGTTTTAACAGGAGCCCGTTTTTGTTGCGCGGTGATCCTGAGTGTTAGGCGTAGTCCAGTCCGACATCCAGATTGACCGCTGAATGGGTGAGTGCGCCAACGGAGATAAAGTCCACGCCAGTTTCGGCGATCGCCTTGACGGTGGACAGGTTCACACCGCCAGAAGCTTCAGACTTGATGCGACCGTTAATCATGCTCACCGCTTCGCGCAGTGTGTCTGGTGACATGTTGTCCAGTAAAACCGCATCAGGAAGATAGGGGATAACTTCTTTGAGCTGGTCGAGCGTGTCGACTTCGATTTCGATAGCGCACAGGTGAGAAACAGCAGCTTTTGCGCGCTCCATGACTGCTGCGATGCCGCCAGCTGCTGCAATGTGATTGTCTTTGATAAGGATCGCATCATCCAGCCCAAACCGGTGATTAACCCCGCCACCAAGGCGCACAGCGCGCTTTTCCAGCGCCCGAAAACCGGGTGTGGTTTTGCGTGTGCAGACGATGCGTGCGTTTGTTCCCTCTACTTCGTCGACAAATCGACGCGTGAGCGTGGCCACGCCGGACAATGGGCCAATAAAGTTGAGCACCATGCGCTCAGCTGTGAGGATAGAGCGTGCAAGACCTTCCAGCCGAATAAGTTCAGCGCCTTTTTTGAATGGCGCGCCTTCAGGATGAAGTTCGGTCCAGACGATATTCGGGTCGACAAGCTTGCAAGCGAGTTTTGCGGCGTCATAGCCAGCCGCCACGCCAGGTTCGCGCGCATTGACGAGCGCTGTCATCTTGGTGTCTGGCGCGATTGTCGCGTCAGTCGTGATGTCGCCAGCGCGGCCTAAATCTTCTTGTAGCGCTAAGCGAACAAGCGGCTCGATAATGACATCCGGCAGGGGCGAAATGGACAGCTTGCTCATGGGCGCAGGGCTTTCAAAAAAGAGTTTGCGGCGGCCAGATTGTATTAGGCGGCGGGAAGGTCTGCATCAATACGCAGAGGCTGAAGATTCACGACCATCTGACCGGAAGGCCCGATGTGAACGAAAGTGCGGGCAGGCGGTAGCGCCTCGGGGTAATCACTGCGGAAATGACCGCCGCGGCTTTCATGACGCGCCAGTGCGCCAGCTGCGATCATACGTGCGGCAATCAGACCGCGCGCATGGCCAAATTGGCTGATGGCTTCGTCAATCCAGGTCAGCAATTCGCTCAGCCCCTCATGGTTGCGCGACACCCCAGCATGGCGCCCCATAAGGCGCCGTAAGTGTTCCAGGTGGTGTTCTGGTAGTGTTAGGGGGGCTGTTCCGGTTGGTGTTCCGGTGGTGTTTAGCTCGCTTTCACGTAGGCGGTTTGCAATTTTATCTGCAAAAACAACGGCTTCTAATAATGAGTTGGATGCTAAACGGTTTGCGCCGTGTGCGCCTGTCGAAGAACTTTCTCCACACACAGACAAGCCTTTCAGCGTTGTGCGTCCCCAAATATCAGAGACGACACCGCCCATATGATAGTGCGCGGCGGGTGCGATAGGGATAAGTTCGGTGCGCGGATCAATGCCTGCACTCATACAAGCGTTGAAAACTGTCGGAAAATGATTGGGAAATTCTTCGCCGACCGCTTTTGTGGCGTCCAGCATGGCGCCGCGACCAGAGAGGCGCTCTGCGTGAATGGCGCGGGCGACCTCGTCACGCGGGGCAAGTTCGCCTTTCTCATGATAATCCGCCATGAACAATCGCCCGTCACGATTACGCAGGACGGCGCCTTCGCCGCGCAGCGCTTCGGTAGCTAGCGGAGCCGGGTCTTTATTGATGTCGATCGCAGTGGGGTGAAATTGCACAAATTCAGGGTCAGCGATCAGCGCACCGCATTCATATGCCATGGCGATGGCGTCGCCGCGTGATGAGCGCGGATTAGTGGTGACATCATATAGCCCGCCGCTGCCGCCGGCGCACATGACGGTCTCGCGGGCGCGCATTTCAAATTGTGCGCGTGTGTCGACATATTCAGCCAGAATGCCGCCTACGACGCCATTGTCGTCCTGTAGCAAAGCAAGCGCCTTGACGCCCTCAAGGACGGTGATGTGGTCTGAGGCGCGCACAGCAGAAACTAGCGCCTGCATTATGGCTTTTCCGGCAAGATCACCGGCGACACGCGCAACACGAGGGTGGGAGTGCGCAGCTTCCAGCGATAAAGCCAGCGCGCCATTCTCTGTGCGGTCAAACGGGACACCTAAAGCAAGAAGGTCGCGCACGCGATCTGGGCCGTTCTGAGCGATCAGGCTGGCGACGACAGGCTCCACAATGCCTGCGCCAGCAGCAAGCGTGTCTTTGGCGTGCAGTTCCGGGCTGTCGGCCGGATGAAGCGCTGCGGCAAGTCCGCCCTGCGCCCAGGCTGAGGACGCCGCTTCGCCCAGTGGGGCTGGCGAAATGACAGTGCATTTACGCGGCGCCAGTTTGAGCGCGAGAAACAGTCCCGCCAGGCCTGCGCCGACAATCAGAATGTCACGGTCATTTATCGTGTTTTCAGCCATTTAGCTTGTTCTTTAAGAGACCGGCGCGCTTTGACGTCGGAAGATGACGTTGGCGTTGGTTGCGCTTTCCAGCGTGCCGACCATTTCGTCAGAGGAATGGATTGTTAAAAGCCAGTCGTCGGGAGCATATCCGTATGGTCCAGGCTCCTGGCGGTGAAACTTGACGATTTTGGAGACAAACGCCGCCTGGTCACCTTCAACGCGCGCCACGCAGGATTGTTCAACTTCAGCGGAGACGACGCCGCAATCTTCAAAAGTGGTGAAACTGCAAGTGTAGCGGTTTGCTTCTTCGTCTGGCCAGATCGTCATGAAGCCAGTGATGGTGCACTGACCGCGATTGTACTGACCCGTTTCAAACGTCCAATTACCTGTGATGTTCGACTGCGCATTGGCGGCGAATGTCAGCGCCGATGCGGCGAATGCAGCGGAAAGGAACGTGCGGACGAAAGTTTGCATAACGAATCTCCAGGACCTGAACATGGCGCGCCCACATAAGCTGCAAAGCGATGGGGGCCTTAATATGGCGCTGACGCGCCAAACCCTCGCCATGTTCAAAGTCGTGGATCTTACCGAGACAGAACTTCGATATTGACCGGCGCAAGACCAGTCTTGAAGTCTGGCGGTGTTTCCATCTTTGGCAGCGCCAGCATCGCGTCGATCGCTTTTTTCGCGCGGATGCGGACATCCTCGTCGATTTTGACCTCATGCTTCATGCTGACAAGGCAGTCATAGATGTTTTCAGCAGTGATACGCTTCATGTGCGGGCAGAGGTTACATGGTTTGACAAATTCCACGTCAGGGTTTTCCGCCGCCACATTGTCGCTCATGGAGCATTCTGTCAGCAGAACAACCTTGTTCGGGTTGTTTTGCTTAACATAGTTGGCGAGCGCAGACGTTGAGCCAGCAAAGTCAGATTCTTCCAGCACATCCGGCGGACACTCAGGGTGCGCCAGGATCATAACGCCAGGGTGCGCCTCGCGCAGGTCTTTCACGTCGTCACCGGTGAAGAGCTCGTGCACTTCACATGCGCCGGCCCAGGTGATGATCTTGATGTCAGTATTGGCGGCAACGTTGCGCGCCAGATACTGGTCCGGCATCAGGATGACTGTGTCTGTGCCCCAATCCTTTGCAGCCTGTTCAACAACCTGAACGGCGTTAGAGGAGGTGCAGCAAATGTCTGTCTCAGCTTTCACGTCAGCTGTTGTGTTGACGTAAGTGACCACAGGAATGCCTGGGTATTTCTCTTTCACAAGGCGGATATCTTCCCCTGTGATGGAAGAGGCGAGGGAACATCCTGCGCGCAGGTCCGGGATCAGGACTGTCTTTTCTGGCGCAAGGATTTTAGATGTTTCCGCCATAAAGTGCACGCCCGCCTGGACGATGACTTTCTGATCTACGGCTGCTGCTTCGCGCGCCAGCTGAAGGCTGTCGCCGCGGAAGTCGCCAACAAGACGGAAAATGTCTGGCGTCATGTAGTTGTGCGCGAGCACAACAGCGTCTTTTTCTTGCTTGAGTTTGTTGATCGCGTGGATCAGCGGCGCAATCGTTGGCCACTCCATTGGAGTCACAAACTCTTTCACGTCCTCATAAAGGTGGTCGACGGCGGCTTTAACCTCGTCATTGTATTCCAGCCCACGCGCTTGTGATGGGTCAGGCATACGAGCGTCTAAACCGTTAGGAACCTCACACACAGGTCCTGCATCAATAATACGAGCCATTTTAAAGCCCTCCTTCCGAGCCGTGAGTGTTACTCACACCTTTTGCTCAATCTGAGTATTATATGGGTATGCAATCAAGCTTATTCAACCATTCGCCCTAAATTTCGGGAAAAAACACGCCGAATAATTACTTATGCCCACCCTGAGCATAAGTGGAAATACAGTGAACGACTCGAAAACGCAAGGAATTTTTCGAATTTGTGACAATTCCGGACGAATTTATCGCGGAAAGCTGGATTTGTTTCGTTTTAAGACGAGAACTTGTTTTCGCTGGATTTGGCGGATGCTGACGACGTACGCGGCGCGTATTTCTCTGCTAGGCGACCAGAGGCGCGCATCAGCGGTTTCTCGATGATGAAGTGCGTAATCAGTCCGGCTACGACACAGCCGATTGCGAGAAGCACGACCATGATTTGAGGTGGCAGTAACTGGTTTAAGCCGAGTTTGGCAATGATCGGAGCTGTTGCTGTGAGCACAGGCAAGTGGATGAGGTAGAGCGCATAGGAGCTGTCCCCAACCAAAGATAAAACGCGTGGAGACTTAAACATGCCGTGGCTTTCCATCGCGACAAGACCAGCAATTGTTGTGGCTGCGCCAACACCCAGGCCCACAGTGCGCCAGTTCTCAGCGATTGGCAGAACGCGGTAAAGTTCTCCGGCGACAATGGCGATGAAGAACACAAGCCCCCCTGCGACGCAGGTTACAGCAGCTTTAGGACTTAATTGATTCCAGAATTTTGCAGCGAGCATGCCGGCAAGGAAAATCAGATTGTAGGCGGAAAACAGGAAAGACGCCGGAAATGGCATGTCGGCGAAAAGCAGCGCGGTCGCACAGCCCACAAACCAAAAAGTCATGACCGTACGCCCGATCTGAGCGCTGTAAATCAAAAGACCAAAGACGGCATAAAACAAGACTTCATGGCGCAAGGTCCAGGCGACCTCTAGCAGCATAGTCTTTTCGCTTGGCGCAAGCAGGAAGTTTTGGGTCAGCTCCAGAAAGTCGGGCTTTTGTTCTGGTCCGATGGTAGGCACTAACGCTGAAGCGATGACGAGTGCGCCCAATATCAGCCAATAGAGCGGCACGAGGCGGATCACCCG
Source organism: uncultured Hyphomonadaceae bacterium (assembly GCA_964342355.1). GTDB lineage: Bacteria > Pseudomonadota > Alphaproteobacteria > Caulobacterales > Hyphomonadaceae > Hirschia. Next base: position 186,812 of record CAYFFG010000004.1, on the reverse strand, counting down.
CTTTTTCATGAAATTGTGCAGACGCTCAGCGTGGTTGAAATCCTTTTGGTGGATATAGACCATGATGAAGCCTGATAAGGCGAAGAAGAACTCCACCCCAGAATAGCCGATATTCAAGAACCGGAACGCGTTGTCGCCATCATATAGTCTGGCCGGCAGAATGAAGATGTTGATGTGAAACACCACCACCATGATAGCGGCGATTGCGCGGACTAGCTGGAGGCTGGAAAGCTGGTTCATGGTGAATTTGCCATCTGCTCAAAGGTCATTGAGCGAAACGAGGCAAAAATCATTCCATGTTAGGTTTTAGTCCTGTCGCTTGACTGGAGCGGACACACCGAGCGCAACGCGCGTGCGCAGCGTTTCGTGGCGGAAACGGAAGAGCTCAGCAGGGCGCCCGCCTGTGCCGGTGGCGAATGCGCCTAAACCTTCAACCAGCTTTGATTTTTCAATCGCGCGGCGGAAATTCTGCTTGTGGAGTTTAAGGCCGAGAATGGATTCCACGATCTGTTGCAGGTCAAACAGAGTGAATTTCTCAGGCGTAAGCTCAAAGACCACCGGGCGGTATTTAATTTTGCCACGCAGGCGCGACATGGCGGTGGCTAGAATACGGCGGTGATCTGAGGCCATTGCTTCGCTGCGTACTGGCGCATAAGCACAAGGCGCGCTGCTCTGCCGATCGCGAATGGCTTCGAAGACCAAGCCAGCTTCATAAAGCAGTTCATAGCGCTCAAGGACGCGTTCTTCGATCCAGGGGCGTCCGTCCAGTCCGAAACCTAAACGTGCGCGATCCAGACGTTCGGCATGTCCATCCGCCCAGTCTCTGAGTGCGGGCGCAATGTCTTTTTCGATGATGGCAGGCGGGCCTTTGCGGTGGTCTTCCCATGGGAAATAACGATACCAGTCGCGCCAGACCGCGTTAAATGCGCCGCCAATGGGGGTGCGTTCGGACGTTAAGCCAAGATATCCAACGGATATGATGCGGGCGTTGTCAGGCGCATCCGCCATGTCTGCGCGAGGCAGTTCGCGGCCCTTGTCGGCGAAGGTGTAAAGTTGTTCGACATAGCCGGGCTCAAAGCCGGTTTGCGCGCGCACCCAGTCTCTCAGGCCGAGTTCCATTGTTCTGTGACCGACCGGATCAAAAGGACCAAAAGGCAGGCTGGACGCTTCCTCATTATGGCGCGTCACAAGGGCGTAGGGCGCATCTTCATCCACCGCGACGATCACGGCGGACAGGCCCACAGTGATGGCGGTTTTATTGCTCAAATATGACCGCCCTTCGCGTCAAATTGGCTGGGGATGACAAACGGTGTGTTGATCTCAGCAAATGCGCCTTCGCCAATTTCATTCAAAGCTTCGACCATACGCCCACGACGACCAAGGATATCGTCTGCAATCTCGACAAATAGCCGGTTGGGTTTGGCGACTGGTGAGGCGGCGCGGATAGCCTCGGCGATATCATGTTCGTCTGTGCGCGGATTGAGCACGCATGCCGAAATGAAAGCTGAAGCGGATGAGCGGCTGATACCGGCCCAACAATGAATAACCAGGCAGTTTGCGCGGTTCCAACCGTCAGCAAACCGAATGATTTCATGCACATGGGCTTCGTTTGGAGAAGTTAATTCTGGATCGTCTTTATGAAAGATATCATCCACCCCAATGCGGGTATGCGCATCGTTCGCCACGCCTTCAAACACCGGAAATTCATCCTCTGGCGCGAGCAGAGAGAGAATTTTGTCCGGACGACGCAATTGTGCGACGTGGTGAACACTGGACAGCGAGGAGACCCAGATAGGCATCAGACGACTCCGTTAGGTGTTGGCCTGATCCAACTCATGTAGCAGTTGGAAGAAACGATCAAGGAAGACTTGTTGTGCATGTGGCGTATCCAGTGGCGTCACATGCACTTCAACGCCCGTTGGCGGCGCGCCAAATAGTTTTTCCGCTTCCTCAGAGGAAAACCCTGCAAGCATGACTGCTTCATAATATGCGCAAATCAAGTCAGCCCGTTTGATGATTTTTTTTAATTTTGCCGGTGTCTTGGACGGCAAGCCAAACCGCATGTGAATAGCTGTTTCTAAACGGTTTTCTATATCGCGATACCCGTCTCCCAAGACAGCTTTAAAGGGAGATATCATATCGCCGACAACATATTCTGGCGCATCATGCAAAAGCGCCATCAGCTTTTCAGCGGGGCTAAGTCGAGGCGCGGTATGCTGACAAATAAATTCAACGATGACGCAGTGTTGAGCGACTGAAAAAACATAATCGCCTGACGTCTGTCCATTCCAGCGCGCAACCCGAGCAAGGCCATGCGCTATGTCTTCAATCTCGATATCAAGAGGTGATGGATTGACCAGGTCAAGTCTGCGTCCTGATAACATTCGCTGCCAGACGCGCGGTGCGTTTGATGATTTTAACGGTGTTTTGGACATTCAGGCAAAAAATAAACCGTGTTGTGAGAGGGTTTGTTAAGGGATGCTGATTGAAGGGCGATTAGCGCCTTTTTGGTTAATGAAAATGTTCGATATTTTTACCTCTTTCTCTCTTTGACTCAGAGTTTTTTAAAGGGATCAGAGCATACTGTCTCCACTCCGAAAGAGAGAGACTAATAATGATCGAAAAGATGGTGGAAGCTGCTCAGCAACCAGTCGTGCTGTGGATTGTTCTCGGTGCTGCAATTTTTGCAGGTTGTGTGGCGGCATACAAGGCAAGTCATCACGCTCTTTGGGGCGATATCTTTGGTGATGAGTCTTTTGAATAGTAAAAAGTCCCGTTCAAGGCGACTTGGGTGATTTACGGGGTGGAGCAATTGCTCCACCCCGTTTTTCGTTGATCAGGAAGCGTTCGCCTCGGTTGGTTTCTTGTCTGCGGTGCGCGCGCGATTGATGCAGGCTTCACGCGCAGCCGGATAATTCTGAAAATCCTTGAAGCATTTTGCGATCGCGGCATTCTTTTGTTCTTCAGTCAAAGCGCTGGTGGCGCATCCGCTGACTGTAACGGCAAGAGCGGCGCATGAGATGAGGATTTTCAATTTCATTTGGAATAGCGTTCTTTCTCGTCTCGCGCCTGACGTTCTTCACGCACTTGTTGTTCGCATGCGCGACGTTCGTCTACGCCGACTTCATGACGGCATTCTTTAAGTGCGGCATTGGTGTGAGCTTCTTTGCCAATCGCACATGCCGAAAGGGTGGTAACTGATATAGCGAATAATATGACTTTCAACATTCAGGTTGGCTCCTGTTGTTGGGTTGGGCGAATAGGTTATCCCATCGCTTTTATCTGTGCGTGGCGGGGACAGCGCACTTCATGGTCATTGACCATGCCTACTGCTTGCATAGCCGCATAGACAATAACAGGTCCGCAGAACTTGAAACCGCGTTTTTTCATGTCTTTTGCAATGGTTTCTGAAAGCGCTGTTTTGGCTGGCGCATTTTTCCAATGATCCAGTGAATTTTGTATCGGGACGCCATCAACAAAATTCCAGAGATATTGCGCAAAATCTTCGCCTTTGTCGCGCATGTCCAGATAGATCTGCGCGTTACTGATTGTGGCTGCTATTTTCTTGGGACTTCTGATAATGCCTGGGTTCTGCATCGCTCTTTCAATGCGTTTATCATCCCAGCGTGCGACTTTTTCAGGATTAAAACCGTCAAATTCATCCCGCATCGTCTCTCGCTTGCGCAGAATTGTAATCCAGGAGAGGCCTGCTTGATGTCCGTCTAGCTGGAACTTTTCCCACAGCGCGCGGCTATCGCGTTCAGGAACGCCCCATTCATGGTCATGATAACTGCGATACAGCTCATCGCCCAATGGCGCCCAGCCACAGGGCGGCTCTGTGGGATCAATTTCATTGCTCATGGTATGATGTTCCTGATTCGTTTTGATTAGCTTTGCAGGATCGCAATTTGTTCTGCAAGCCAATCATGTTCAATCAGGTCAGCGTCGCGATTTTCGGCTGTCAGCTTCAAATCCGTTTCTTCCTGCGCTTTGATCAGACGATCCAAACGCACGCGGGCAAGAGCATATTCGTCCTGGACAGATGAGATTTCGCCGACCTGAACGTCATTCGCCATCAATGCGCTGGCAGGTGCGGGCGCGCCTTGCTCAAATCGGAAAGCCAGCGTGCGGCGTCGGGTGGTGCCGCGGCGTTTCATGCGTGAGACAACTTCCTGGCCGACAAAGCATCCTTTTTTGAAGTTTACGCCGTTAAGGAGGTCCATATTGATGTCAGATGGGAAAACCTCGTTTTCGCCAAAATCATACCCCTGTTCAGGAACACACGCTTGAATGCGCTTTAAGTGATAATGGCGCTCAGACGCCAACTCCCAATCCATTTGTGTTGTGATTATGCGCTTGGGCATGTCTGGCGATCTGGGGTCGGCAAAACCATCCTCGACATTCACATAGACATGCAGATTGTCTGCAAGTTCGATATCGACCTTAGATTTCAGACGAAACATTTTCAGGCGCTTAAACAGTGACTCATCTGCCTGGGCGGGCACGTCCAGCAAGAATCCGTCGTCGCGTTTAAGCACGATCATGTCGCAGATGATCTTGCCCTGAGGCATCAACAGGGCGCCGTATCCTGCTTCGCCTGCTTGCAAATTCACAATGGATGATGTGATGAGGCCTTCCAGAAAGCTGGAGGCGTCCTCACCGGTCACGCGCAAGACAACGCGGTCTCTTAGTAAAATCGGATCATTCATAAAGAGCTAGATAATATGTCCTGCCGCATTTCGCCATCTCAATCTTCTGTGCGCGGGCGTGCGGCCATTGGATGAGTCCACAAAATCGCAAAATCTGCTTATTTGTGAGATGATTGGTGTAAGTTGAGGTAATAATGGGTGACGGAAAAATCAGGAAAATCGGCGTAAAGCATATTTTGCGCTGGCTTTATGAAGGCGAAGGAAAAGCGCCGTTTCTGTTCCGTTGGTCGCTATTGGTGCTCGACTTTGTGTCGATCGCCTTTTTTCTTTGGGAGCCGTTTCACTCCTGGCAACACACGCTGCGCCATTCTTGGGCGGTGCCTATCGACATCTTTATCGCGTGTTATATCGCAATTGATTTTGCGGCGCGCCTTTATATTGCGCCCAAGAAACTGCTGTTTTTTCGCAAGCTCCACAATATCGCGGACGTGCTTGTCGTATTGACGCTTGTGGCGCCGTTCTTCTTTGAGAATCTCATTTTCTTAAGGGTGTTGCGTATCATTCGAATTGTGCGGGCCTTCACATTTCTGGCGCGCGCAGAGGAAATTTCTGGTTTTTTAGCCCGACACCGTATGGTGATCGACCGGGTGACGAATTTCGTCGTGTTTTTGTTCATTATGTCGGCGTTGGTTTACGTCAATCAGGTCAATGAGCCTGACACTCAAATCAAGACACAACTGGATGCGCTATATTTCACTGTGACCAGTCTCACCACGACAGGCTATGGCGATATCTTAATGCAGGGGCAGGGCGGGCGTGTGCTTGCGATCATCATCATGCTCTTGGGGCTGACGCTGTTTGTCCGCATGTTGCAGTCGATCGTCTCGGGCGATGAAAAGATAAAAATGGAGTGCCAGTCTTGTTCCCTGACACGGCATGACCCAGACGCGATTTTTTGTCGTCGGTGCGGAGCAACTTTGAAGCGTTCCAAACCAGAAACAGACACCGTGGAAAACACCGCGGAAAAGGTGTCGGAAAAAAATTCTGAAGAAATCTGATTTTCTGCGACGGAAACGCAAACTCTGTGCGTTTGAACACATAAGGAAAGCGAATGTTATCAGGCTGTCCTCGTGGACATAATTCTCCTCCCACTCGGTGAAGTCTGATAACAACCAGCCCCTTGATTACCCCCGCTCGGAGCGATTTCGCTTTCCGTGTGGCGGCCGGATGGTTTTTGAACCTGTGACTGTCCGGTCGCTACAAAACTTGTGAGTTTTGTGGGGCGGGAATAGATCACAACGATTGATTAGCTGGCACGTTGCAGGCGCAGTGCGCGCTCAATTTCGACAATCAACAAACGTGATTCAATCGGCTTGGCGACAACGCCTTGCATGCCAGCTGTCAGATAGGATGACACCTGTTCCGGATTCACATTTGCTGTCAGCGCGATGATTGGCACATGCGCGTTTGGAGATTGCAGATTTTGAATATGGCGCGTGGTCTCGATACCGTTCATTTCAGGCATCATAATATCCATCAGAATGGCGTCATATGGTGGGCGCGAATTGCATAATTCAATCGCTTCTTTACCGGACATGGCGACATCCAGGTCAAAATCCAATTCTCCCAAAAGTAACGATACAATCCTCAGGTTTGCCGGATGATCGTCGACACAAAGGATCCGCTTGTGCGCCTTTTTAGGCGCACCGTCAGATGTCTGCAACGCGCCCAGATTTTCTTGATTTTGTGGTGTGATAGCTTGTGAGACGCCAAGTGTTTGAGTCGATTTTTTAGCAAGCAAAGTGAGCTGGAAATGGGCGCCCGGCGTCCTGTCCAAGAGCCTCAAATCCCCCTTCATGGCGCGTGCGAGCCGTCTGCCAAGCGACAAGCCTAACCCGGAATGCTGAACTTGCTTTGAACCGGACACTGACGCCATAGGCTGAAACAACTGGTCACGATCACGCCATGCAACGCCATCGCCTGTGTCTGAGACGGTGATTTCAAGCTTAACATAGTTGCTGTTAATGACATCTTCTGTTCGCCTGACGGCAATCGTTATGCCGCCGATGTGCGTGTGTTTGATCGCATTTGCGATTAGCGTGGACAAAATCTGTTGAACTCGCACCTGATCAAGCTCGAGATTTTCATTTGTCTCGCTTGGCAAATCCAGATCACACTTTAATCGTTTGTCGATCAGTTGGTTTTCCCACAGGGCTATTGTGCGACGTATGAACAGCTGAACATTTGTGGGCGATGGTGACAGAACAAGTGTGTTCGCTTCCAGTTTAGCCAGATCCAGAACGTCTTCTAACTGCGCGAGCAGGCCGCGAGCAGCGTCGCGCGTGATATTCAACATTTCAGATTTTAAGGTCGCGTCTTCGCTGCGCTCTAAAACATCTACTGCGCCTAAAATGGCGTTCATGGGCGTACGTAGTTCGTGACTGACATTGGCGATGAAATCATTGCGCGCATTAGACAGGCTGACCAATTGCGCATTCTGGCTTTTTAAGAAGGACGTCACCACCTTCTGCTGCACGCGAATAAGCCGGATCAGCATTGCGAACAGCATCATTGAAATGCCGATGAAAACCGCGATGGTTTTTCCAGATGCGGGCGCCAAATTTGACGCGAATGGCACTTGTGGCTGGGTGGAAAATATCAACGCCATCGCGGCAAGAATGAAAGTGCCAACAATGACAACAGCTTGGCGTTTCCCGGTGAACATGACGAATGAGTAAAGGGAAATGGGCGGCAATATGATCAATCCGGGCGGAAATCGCCCCGTGTTCGCGATAATCACAGTCCCGAAAAACACTAGACTAATCAAAATAACGACAAATGCGGGGAAGGTATCACGCGTGCGCTTGTGCATGATGTGAAACGCAGGGATACAGCTTGCTATCCAGATAAGCGCCAGTGGAATCATGCGTTTATCTGTGTCTGGCAGCATAGTGGCCAGAGTGACCCCAATTGTCAGAATAAAAAATACATAAACAACAAAATACCGAGCAGACAATGCACGGATTTTCTGATCTTCAATTTCGTTTTCTTGGGAAGGTGAAAGTTCTTTCAAGATCAGCTGTGGCAGGCCGCCGAAAATAGTGGCGCGTACAATCTCAAAAGCGGCTTTAATACTGGACACTCGCCCTTGTGTTGGGGGAGTGATTGCTTCACTGCGATGTTCAGATTGGTTCAACAAACTGAAATTCCAGTACCCTATTATTTTCTGTGTCGAGACGTGAGTCTCTTTATCTTGAGTTGAAAATTAACATAGCAAATTGATTCTCAACAGGCCGATACATACAGGAGATCTTGTCGAAATAACCATTTCGTCAGACAATAACATCTAATAGTGATGGAACATCCCCTCATATGGAGGGTTTTTCTAATGAAGATAATTTTGAGCGATCGCTTCGGCGAGTTTGCGACCTTTATTAGCAAGATTAACTTCAAGTTGAGCGGCTGAGCGATCACAGTACCGGATTTGGTTTGATTGGTATGTGTAACCGCGGTTGAACGCCTTGATGTAAAGAGAGCGGTTCTCAGCAATATCGCCTTCTAGCTCTAAGAAATCGCGCATGTATTCACGCCAGTATTGGTCAGATTTCCCATTGCAAATTGTTCGGATGTAATGAACTTCGCCAAGTATGCCTGCAAGGTCGCGCTTTTGAGACACCAGACGGTCAGATTGCGCCTGCGCGCTCAGCGCCAATGCGGAGGTGGCGACAGTCAAAACGAGGCTGATCAAAATACGCAATTTTCGACAACTCCTGACAGGCGATGAGCGCGCTCAACATCTATCTGCTTACCACTGAAAGCAAGTGATACCATCGCGATTATGTGTATTTGATACCGCTTCCTATTCGGGGAGCGCGAATGTTTTGCAGAAGCTTCTTATTTCAGGCACTACTCAATATTGATGGGACAAAGGTTGAATTTTTGGACACTTGATATGGCTCAACCCAGCAAAGCTTTCTTGTCATCAGCAAAATCTCTTCTGGGAGAAAAAGGCTTTCTCGACACACCGGAAGACATGGCGCCTTTTCTGGAGGACTGGCGCGGCCGCGAGAAAGGGCATGCGCCTTTTGTGGCGCGTCCTGCGTCGACACAGGAAGTGGCTGATTTCATGGCATTGTGTGCTGAACACAAAGTGTCTGTGACGCCTCAGGGCGGTAATTCAGGACTTGTGCTTGGCGGACTGCCTAATGGCGACGTTTTGCTGTCTTTATCCCGTATGAAAAACATCCGCGCGATTGATGTGCTCAATGATTCAATCACTGTTGATGCAGGGGTCATCCTCACAGAGGTGCAGGACGCCGCTGATGAGGTGGAACGGTTATTTCCGCTATCTCTTGCCGCTGAAGGTGTGGCTCAGATTGGCGGCCTGATCTCAACAAATGCAGGCGGCGTGGCGGTGCTGCGGTATGGGATGATGCGTGACCTGGTGCTGGGGCTTGAAATTGTCACAGCTGACGGGCGCATCTGGGACGGACTGACGGGGCTACGCAAAGACAATACGGCTTATGATCTCAAACAGTTATTCATCGGCGCTGAGGGCACGCTTGGCGTCATCACTGGGGCCACGCTCAAACTGTTTGCCAAGCCTGCGCTAAAGGCGGTCTCCTGGCTGTCCGTGCAATCACCATCTCAGGCGGTGGAGTTGCTTGCGCTAGCCAAGGCGGAAACGGGCGGTGCGGTGACCTCGTTTGAATTGGTGCCGAGCTATGCGGTCGAACTCGTCAAAGAATACATACCAGACATCCACGATCCGCTGCCTGACGAGCCAGCGCCCTGGCGCATTCTGATGGAGATTTCGTTTGGTCGCAAAGAAGGTGCGCGTGACGTTATCGAAGCTATGTTTGAAAAAGCGCTTAGTGCGGATCTCATAACGAACGGAGTATTAGCTGAAACAGATGCTCAGGCTGCCGGCATTTGGAAAATCCGTGAAAGTGTGCCGCTTGCTGAAAAAGCCTTTGGGCGCGCCGTCAAACATGATGTTTCGGTCCCGGTTTCAGCTTTGCCAGAGTTTATCAGGACAGCGGATGCTGCGGTCAAATCGATCGCACCTGAGGCGAATATCATTTCATTTGGCCATGTTGGCGATGGGAATATGCATTACAATGTCGCTCCGCCAGAGGGCGCAGAGGAAGTTGCGTTTGCCAAGGAATTTGGCCCTGTGCTGACCAAAGCCGTGCATGATGTTGTGAGCGGCATGAATGGATCTATCTCTGCTGAGCATGGGATCGGCGTGCAAAAACGTGACGAACTTGCAGAACGGGTCAGCGCCGTTGAGCTGGATATGTTGCGCGCTGTTAAAAAAGCGCTCGATCCTGAAAATCGCATGAACCCCGGCAAAGTTGTCAGGCATCCGGACGCTTGAATAAAAGGCCTTAAGCAGCCTTGATGTCGTCGTTTGCCGCTTCGTCAGCAATGCCCATCATGTTATCTGGCGGTGGGAATGACGGGTTGGACTGTACAAAGCGCGCATATTCAGCTGGGTAGGCGCGACGGGCAAAGGCGATAAGATCCACATACCGATCTGTCATATGCGGCATAGGCGACATGATGCGCGCCAGAAATGAAAAGAACGATCCCTTAATCAGGCGGCGTTGTTCGACGATTCCAGCCGGGTTGATGGCGTAGCCCAGCTTAGCGCCTGTGTAGAGTTTGTTCATGGCTTCAACGGCAGTAGAGATATCGCCATTAATGTCAGCCAGTGCGATCCTGTCGCCTGAATATACAGTGGCGCGTTCATAGGGCAGCAAGAAAAAGTTGAAGATCAAGATCCGCTCGGTCATCTCAATGGCCCAGTTAAAGATGCCAAGGCGTTTTTTGGCGCGGATACGGCCGATAAACCGTCCCATAATCCAGCGGAGTTCTTTATCGTTTGCTTCTTGCTCCAGCAGGGCGGAATTCAGAAAGATCGCATAACGGCCGAACATATAGCTGAACGCGGCGTTGAAAGAAGATTCATCAAAGACGAAAACGTGCACTTTCTTTTTAACGCCAATTGTATCGCGCGCCTCGTCGAGCAATCGCTTCACCCGCGGATAATTGAGCTCGCTGACCAACACTGCGTTGCCGACGAACACCGCATAAAGGGTGCGAAAGCCGATCCAAACAAAAAGGACGATCAAGCCGATATAAAGCGCGACAATCCCGAAGGTGAAAACGCACGCCAGAACCACAGCGATCGCCAAAGGCACGGCAAAAAAGCACGCGAGTATAAATCGCGGAAACTCTTTTGGATGAATGCAGGCTTTGAATGTCTTGCGATCCACGACGGCGTCCCCTCTGTCGCTGAGCATTGTGTTTAATATACCGTTAAAACCAAAGAAATCTAGAAGACAATTGAAGTTGTGACGTCTATACTTTGCTTAACCAGACAAGCGTAGGGGACGCGGAATGGCGGATATATTCATTAGCTACAAGCGTGAAGAAAAAGAGATCGCAAACAAGTTTGTCGAGCTCTTTCAACAGGCTGGATTTACGGTGTGGTGGGACGATCGCATCAATCCGGCCAGCTCTTGGGACGAAACCATTGAACGGGAAATCACCGAAGCGGCGGCTGTTGTGGTTTTGTGGAGCCCGCTCTCAGTTTCGTCTGAATGGGTGCGCACTGAAGCGCATTTTGCTAGTAACAACAAAAAACTTGTTCCGGCGCAGGTTAAAAACTGTACCATCCCGCTTGCATTCACGCTCACCCAAGCGGCACAGCTTCAGCAATGGAAGGGCGATCCCAACGATCGCCAGTGGGTCAAGTGTCTGACCTGGGTCAAAGACCTTGTCACGGCCAAGAAGCGCCTGGAAAGTGGAGAAGCATCCGCAACAGAAGCCGCTGCCTGGGATGAAACCATGGGTGAGCTACCGGGCGGGGAAAAAGTCATGTCCGGTATCCGTATCGGTGTGAACTCTGCTCCCGGAACTGCCTTTCGCGATATTGAAAACGGTCCTGTGATGCGGGTTATCCCGGAAGGTCGGTTTAAAATGGGGTCACCGGATTCTGAAATCGGACGACGTGAAAATGAAGGTCCACATCACTGGGTCAATATTTTAGAGCCATTCGCGATCGGTGTTTATCCGTTGACCTTTGAAGAATGGGATCTGATTGCGCCGGGACGCGTGGATCATTCTCCTTTTGATGAAGGTTGGGGGCGGGGCAACCGTCCTGTCATAAACGTATCCTGGGAAGATGCGCGGGCCTTTGTGGATGCGCTATGTGGTGTGACGGGCGAGCATTACCGTCTGCCGAGCGAAGCCGAGTGGGAATATTGCGCTCGCGCGGGATCTAAAGCCGCTCTGCCGGAAGGAGATTTTGACCGATCGGCATATTGTATTCGGCGCCAGGATCAGCGCACGCAGCCTGTCGGATTTGCACAGCCCAACGCGTTTGGTCTGGTCGATATGATCGGCAATGTGCGCGAATGGACTGAAGACCTTTGGCACAATAACTATGTCTATGCGCATCCTGATGGCGCGGCCTGGACAAGTGGCGATGGGTCGATGCGTGTGGTGCGTGGCGCTAGCTGGCAGGACAATACGTTAAGCGCACGTTTTGCTGCGCGGTTTAGAGGCTCAGTTTCTCAGCGTGCGCCAATGATTGGTATCCGGTTGGCGCGTGATTTGGATTGAACGTGAAAACCGCCATGTCGAATTGAATGGCGACCGGTTTTGTTCGGTCGCCGATTTTTTAGATCAATCCGAAATAATAAAGCGAGTAATCGCCCAAAAAGCCAACCAGCACGGCCAAAAGAATTGACCTTGATCGCCATGCGACAACAGCAACCACAAGCCCAATCAACGCTAACAGAATAAGCTCAAACAGAGAATTGAAAACCGACATTGGGAAGCGCAGGCCCCCATATCGGAAATCTTCCCACATCATCGTGGCGTAGAATGGAAGGCGGCTAAGCGCGCCCACGATGAGAGCAGGAAAGGGACCTTCCGTTCCAGCCAACATGAATGCGACAACTATCGCGCAAGCAAATGATAAGGTGATTTCCTGAGTGGAATAGGCGATCTGCCACAAAGCATCAATTTCACCTGTGTCGGACGGAGAGTCTATACCAAGCGATTTGCTGCCTCCAAGCCACGCGGATAAAGCGGAAATCGCGGTGTCGTAAAAGAGAATAAAGCTGACGCCGATAATCAGGACACCAAATGGTGCGATCAAAAAGCCGTCCCAATGACGCCGTCCGGCCCTCTTAAGGGCGCTTGCTGCAGGAAAATAAAGAGCAAGACACATCAATATGGTCAAAATTGCAGGCGCAATGTTGGCCAGGATCGTGTTTTTGTCATGCGCCAAGTTTTGCGCTTCTACGCTTAGATCCCAATTATTCGCGCCGAAAAAATCGAATGTGTTGGTGCTGTTTTCGAATATTTTGACGAGGACAATCAGGATAATCGGGATGACAGCTGCAAACCATGCCAGTGGTGAGATGTCTTCAACTTCAGCAGAGGGAGCGCTACGCCGCCAATAGGTGCTGTCATGCGGCTGCACGTCCATGCGTGTTTTCGCCTTGAAGCGCTTTTTGCCTTCAAGGTCACCAATACTTATCGACTGCATTTCACCCCTCCGCGTCGTCCCTTACGCGTAATGCAGATATGTTACCGCCATGACAGGCGATCAGACAAGATTGTAAGTTGGCAACACGTTGCGGTTAACTGTTCATCGCCGCTTCAACGCGTTGACGCGCATGCGCACTGTCATGAGGCGAAAGTCCTAGCATCTCCACCAGACGGCGGACGAGATTGTCTTCTTTGTCGTCTCGTTCTTCATCTGACAAAACAACGCTCCACATCGCCTCTAAAACGGTCATGCGCTCGTTCTCTTCAAGGCCGCTTTTGATGACTTGGGTGAAACGGAAATTATCCACGCTTTGTGTTTCTGCCTCTTCTCCTTCAATGCGCAGAGCGGAGGCGTCAGCATCGGCCAGTTCGTAGCGATGAGCTAGAATTGCTTCGATAAGGTGTTGCTCTGTTTGCGTGTAATTCTCATCAATCTTGGCGACGTGAACCAGTAAGGCGGCAACTGCGGTGCGCGCATCGCTTTCATTGAGCAATGTGGTGTCTTCTTCTTTGGAAGTGAGGCGATTTATAAATGATTGCAGCATGAGCTATGCCTCCTATGAGTTTTTATTGCCAATTGCTTCAAGATTATAAGGCGTAGACTGATAGACCTGATTGATCCAGTTGCCGAAAAGCAAAAAAGCGTGCGCGCGCCACCTGTTTAATGGCGCTTGGCTAGGGTCGTTCTGGGGGAAATAGTTATATGGGATGTCTATATCGACTCCTGCCGCTTCATCGCGGAAATATTCTTCTCCCAGCGACGTGGAATCGTATTCGACATGGTTGAGGATGTAGAGGCGGTTCCCATCCGTTTCAGACAAGAGACACAGTCCGGTTTCAGTTGAATCTAACAGGATGTCCAAACCGCTTGTTGCGGGGATGTCGTCCTGTTTGATGTCCGTCCATCGGGAAACACACACCTGAAAATCATCAGAAAACCCAGAGAGATAGGGTGATTCAGGCTTTAAATTGCGGTGACGGAAAACACCGAACGCCTTTTTGCTGAGCGTGTGTTTGGGAACGTTATGGAAATGCTGAAGCGCGGCCATAGCACCCCAACAGATTGAAAATGTGGAATGAACATTCGTACGTGTCCATTCAAAAATCGCTTTCATTTCATCCCAGTAGGTGACGTCTTCATAATCCAGCGTTTCCACGGGCGCCCCGGTAATGATGAAACCGTCAAACTTGCGATGCTTTATTTCATCCCACGTCTGATAAAAAGAGATCAGGTGCTCTTCTGGTGTGTTTTTAGGCGTGTGCGCGCCGATCCGCACCAAGGTTAGGTCAACCTGTAGCGGCGAAGCGCCGATCAGGCGAGCAAGCTGGGTTTCGGTGCGGATTTTATTTGGCATCAGATTGAGCAGGCCAATCTGAAGGGGGCGAATATCCTGCCGTTCAGCTGTCTCTGCATCCATGATCATAACGCCTTCGCGTTGAAGGATTTCACGCGCGGGCAATTGATCAGGAATACGAATGGGCATGACAAAGCTCCAAGTCAGAAACAAATCGGCGTGGATTAAAAAAACAAGTCTTCGCCGAGGTGGACAAGAGCAACTTCATCCAAGGGCTTTTTAGCGACTTATTTAACGTGGCTGCAATCCGGCCGACCAAATCACCACGGCAGTTGAGATATGCGTGCACGGATGAATGGTCAAGTTTGCGGACGCGCATTTGCATAAAACACTGTTGTCAGATCATTCAAATTTTAAAGGGCGCGTTAAGGTTTGGGTAATACATACAGCCAGAATGCTGGAATATGAGAGGGTGCACAGAAAGTGATTCACCATCAGGGCGGGAGCGGGCAGAATGCCGTTTTATCATGACCTCAGAACGCATCGGCTTTATTCGCGTGATGAAGCTGACTGGATTGCTCGAAAGCTTCTCGACCTTAGAAATCAGTTAAAGTCGCCTGCGCCGCTTGGCGTGCCCGCCAGGACATTATCTTCCTCTTTGATTGTCGGTACCTGGAATATACGCGACTTCGACAACAATAAATTTCGCCATGGACCGCGTCGGCGTGAGTCATTGCACTATATCGCTGAGATATTGTCCTCGTTTGATGTATGCGCGCTGCAGGAAATCAATGAAGACCTTGGTCCTTTAAAAGAGATTGTGCGGCTTTTGGGGCCCTCATGGGATTTTATCACCACTGACGTAACACAGGGCGCGGGCGGCAATAGGGAGCGGATGGCGTTTGTGTTCGACACACGAAAGGTCAAATTCCGCAATATCGCCGGAGAAGTGGTGATCCCTAAGCACAAGCTTTTAGCCGATGAACAACAATTTGCGCGCACACCGTTTCTGGTGTCGTTTCAGGCTGGCTGGTTTCGCTTTTCACTGTGTACGGTTCACATATATTTCGGTGAGGATTCACCTGGATCTGACGGATATAAGCGCCGTGTGGAGGAAATTGACTACATTGCGACGGATCTGGCGAACCGCGCAGAACGCGACAATGAGAATTACGTTATTCTAGGTGACTTCAACATCAAAAACCCAATGGATGAGACAATGAATGCGCTCACCAAGGCAGGGTTTCAGCTTCCTCCCGAATTGTTTCCATCAAATCTCATAGGCGACAAATACTATGATCAGATTGCGTTCTCCACGCGCAAGGACATGATTACTTTCCTGTCGGCTGGTGTTTTCGATTTCACCAAGTCAGTCTATCGCGAGGAAGATTACAAACATTATCACACGGCGATGCCTGAGCGTCATCGCCAGCTAGGACCGACGCAGAAACCGATCTCTGAAGCGCGTGACAAGGATTATTATCTTAAACGCTGGCGGACCTGGCAGATGTCCGACCACCTGCCGTTATGGGTGGAGCTGGCGATCGACTTTTCTGACGAATATCTTGGCCGCTTTCTAAGCGAAGACGCCCGACAGGAAAGTCAGCCAGCACAGTTGGAAAAAGATTACGCGCTTTATGTGCCGCCGCGGCCAGCTGAAACGGATGGCAAAGCTGGCAAAGAGAGAGTCAAACCAAAGCGACGTAAAAAAGCCAAGTCGCCGCCAAAGGAAAAAGTAGGTCTGGCGCGCGTGGAGCGTCCTTTCACCGCCGGGGAGTTCTGGCGTCTAATCAAGTGGATGGCTTCAGGAAAAGCGGATCGAGCGAACCGCCTGCGCAAGGCGCAACAAAAGCAGATAAAAGCCACAGAAAAAACGTCCAAAAAGGCAAACTCGCTGAAAGAAAAAAGCTCTGCGGACTAGATGAACATTTTGTTGCTTTATTAATAATGAGTAAAGATCACCCTTTGGGAATTGCACTTTAGAAAAAGCCAGCCAATTTACTACGCTTCAGAGCGTTATCCTTAACGGCGTGGAACGTGGGATGACTTCTTGAGGCTGGGAAATGAAACATCGCTGGAAACTTGCAATAGACGTCCAGGATTACTGGCAGAATTACTACCTTAACACCTTATTGGTGTTGGGAGTGATCGTGTCTTTGTCTGTTGTCAGCCTTTGCTTTCTTCCAGACATGTTGCGCACTATGGCGTTCGCGATATTACTAGCGTCAAGTTTTGAATTTTACATGTGGATGGCAAGCGCGCCCTGTCGACGTTGTGGAGAAAGGGCTGGTTTGGCAATTTTCTCAGCCCCCCCATTCGGAGACCGGTTGGATGCGTCAAATTTAGTGTTGCGACCGTTTCTCAAACCCGAATGCCCTTATTGCCATGCGCGCATGGGCGAAAAGCATGTTGAAGCGGGTTCGCTTCCGCTGACAGCTAAACAACGTGGCCCTCTCAATTAACCTCTGTTAGTGTCCGCAGGAGACAACAGTATTTGAGCGCGGGGACACATGCTCAAAAGCATCTCTAAACTTGCGGTTACCAGAAATGGCGTGAGCTGGGGCAAGCGCCTGAGCGCGGTGTCTTTGATCTTTGTCCTGGTGACAGGGGCGGTAACTGCCGTATTTGGCGCTAGTCGCCCTCAGTACGACACATGGATTGCGCTGGCGTATTTTTCCACCGCGATAGTGGTGTCTATTCTCCTTGCGCAGTTGTTCTTTGATCTTGAGGGATGGTTTGAGCAGCGCGGACGTGACCTGGAAGCGCAGAAGATTTTTGAGAGCCTGGATGGGAAGGGAAGGCCTGTTCCATTCACGCTGTATCTGCGGCCATTTCATTCGACCGATCAGATAGCTGGTCACACCAACAACATTGTTCGCATGTCGACCGACCCATCCCAAATATCGCATTTTGCCCACGTGGAAGAGCGGGTCGAATTTGAAAGTGTTGTCGAAAAGGCTCTGAGATCAATCGGTTCTGTCGTAGCGCTTGGCAAGCCCTTAGAACATTGGGGTGCAGGCCGGATCAAAGTGGCTGACGATGTGTGGCAGGACGCAATCAAAAAGCTCATTGATAACGCCCAATTGATAATGCTTTTGCCGTCACCACGCCCGGGAACCAGTTGGGAAGTTGAGTATGTCCTGTCATCAGGCGCTGTAAGGCGGACAATCATCGTAGACCCGCCAAACCATATGGGCGCAGCCAACAAAACCTATAATCCTGCTGCTGAATGGGCTGGCGTGCGCCAGGTCTTTCTTGATCATGGATTTGTATTGCCTGAGGACGATCCGGAAGGACGGCTGGTTTATTTTAGTGAGGGTACACAGCCGGACATGACCTCAAAAATTTCATTTGAAGGACAGAATTCTGTTCGCAAGTTCGCCAAGAATGTGTTGAAGAAGATCAAGACACGGCAGGCGGGGACTTAAGCCTTCCATTCGGATAAAGGGGATTTGAATGCGGAATGTGTCGAGCACGGTGTTGTCACTGGCGGCGATGGTGCTGTCGAGTTTGACGACTTATCTCACTTTTTTTGACGCCAGATATACGCTCACGGCGACAATCGCGAATGTGCAGACCCAGACAAGCCGCGGTTATGGCTCCAATGGCGAAACCAAGAACATCGACTATCGATTTTATGTCGAACCCCTGATGATCATTTCAAACCGTGGAACGCGCCCTGTTGTGCTCACAGATATGAAGCTGGTGAAATCCACGAATATGGACACATGTGAACCCACGGACTTTGTGGTTGGCCAGCGCATCGACCCGATTGTGATGGAGCCGGGCACAGTCGAGCAGTTAAAGCCAATGCTCGGTCTGGAAGATGTTGAACAGAACATCTCAGTCGAAGAGGAGTTCACTTTGCAGCCGGTCAATGAACTTTGGTGTCTGCAATGGGTTGCTATTGATCCTAATGGCGGCCGCCATGAACCGATGACAGAAGCGTTCCGCACGCATGCCACGTTCAAGACAGTTGAGGGTGAAAATTACCCGGAGGTCGAATTTGAACTGGATGCGGTGTTAGCGCCGCAAAGATTGGTTTCACGCGGGTTTTAAGTGGATTTCTTCCGTCGGGTGCGCGCATAGCGATGTGCGGATGGACGGCGTCTTTTTGTTGGTGATTTGGTTGGGCCGTCCTTGGAGGCGTTCAACAGAGACGTTCGCTCGGCCGGTGTGATGTGTCGCCACTTTCCTTCTGGCAGGTCTTTGACTTTTACACCGCCAATGCGAATACGGAAAAGGTCGATCACATGAAGGCCAACAAGTTCGCACATGCGTCTGATCTGGCGGTTGCGACCTTCCCTGAGGATAAAGCGGAGTAGTTGATCCTCTTCATGAGTAACAATGGCTGGGCGTAGCTCCACACCGTCAAGTTTTAATCCATGGCAAAGCTTGGCGACTTTATCGGGCGTGATTTTTCCATTCACCGTGACCAAGTATTCCTTATCGACACCAGACGTCGGTCCGATAACTGATTTTGTAAGAACCCCGTCCTGCGTGAGAATAAGTAAGCCACGCGAATCCATATCCAGGCGCCCGGCTGGTGCTAAGCGCGCAGATCTGTCTGGACTATCGCCCTGACCGATCAGATTATCGCTTGAGATCAGGCGTGCGGCGGGAATCTGATCCTTTTCAGGCTGTGCGGACACATAGCCTACAGGTTTGTTCAAGACGGCAGTGACGGATGCTTCCAGTTTCTCAACGCCCTTTTGCGCCAAGGTTAGTGTCTCTCCTGGAGCAATTTTTCGTCCTGGATCTGCAACTTTTTCGCCATTAATAGAGACAGCGCCCTGAGCGATTAGCGCCTCGGCTTCGCGACGAGAACAAACTCCGGATTGGGCGAGCCATTTATTGACCCGTTGAGGTTCTTCGCCCGTATATGTCTTTGTCCACGCCATATTGGTCCTGCAAGTCACTTACGCAGTCGGTGTCTTTAGCGTTATTTGCGATGCGATGATACGCAATATCATCCGTTAAACGGGTGACGGGGGCATGTCTCATGTTTAACTGAGGCAAAATTTAAGAACCTGATTCGCATTGAGGAAGTTTTGCTCATGTTGGTGTTGCTGTCGCCTGCCAAATCTTTGAACTTTGATCCTGCGCCCGGTGCGCCGCCTGCGCCAACTGAGCGGATCATGCAGGACCAAACGGCCATTCTTGCAAAAACCACACGAAATCTGACAGCCAGCAAGACCAAGACGTTGATGGGTATCTCTGACGATCTTGCAAAGCTCAATGTTGAGCGATTCAAAGCATTTGAACCGGACGGCAATCCTGAAAAGGAAAAACAGGCTGTGCTGGCGTTCAATGGCGATGTTTACCTTGGGCTTGATGCCAAGACACTCAAAAATGATGACCTTGAATGGGCGCAAGATCACATCCGGATTTTGTCTGGATTTTACGGTCTGTTGCGCCCGCTTGACGCCATGCAGCCTTACCGTTTGGAAATGGGCATCAAGCTCAAAACAAGACGGGGCGAGGATCTTTACACCTTCTGGGGTGACAAGATCTCTCGCAAATTGAACGAAGACCTTGATGATGGCGTTGTTATCAATCTGGCGTCGAATGAGTATTTCAAATCTGTCGATAAAAAAGCGCTCAAGGGCACAATTATCACGTGTGAGTTCAAAGACATAAAAGACGGGAAAGTGCGAGTGATAGGCTTTTTTGCCAAGCGCGCTCGGGGACTCATGGCGCGTTACATCGTTGAAAACCGCATCAAAGACGTCGAAGCGCTGAAGGCATTTCACCTCGATGACTATACATTCGATGCTGAACTTTCCAGCGCGACAAAATTTGTATTCACGCGTCCGCAGCCGCCCGCGAAAAGCTAAGTCTTTTTGCGTCGACGCATGATTGCAAAGAAAGCTGAAAAAAGTCCCGCGATACCTGCTGCGATACCGATCACCGGCTCATAGGCGCGTGCAAGTCCGATGAGTTTGTCGAGCTGTTTGACCTCAACTGATATGCGATCTGTATAGGCGTCCAGCGGCTCAGCCGCGGCGGTGTTACTGGCGTAACCAAAGATTTCCAGCACCAGAACATGTTCGCCAGTCTCAATTGGCGTCACACGCCATTGCCATCGGTTTTGAACACGTTTGGAAAGCTGTTGGCGCTCAACAGACAATAGTTCAATGTCAAATGCAGCGCCCGTGAGTTGAGCTGATACCTGGTCAGACAGCTCAACGTCGCGCGTGACGATTTCGCCAGCAAACCCTTCTAATGCGTCTTCAGGCGCAGCCTTGTCGGTGGCGTCGATCACCAGAGAGACGTCCACAGGGCGATTGAGCGCTAAGACAGATGGGGGGCGATTATAAGCGATCGGACGGGACTCAAACTGTGATGCAAGGTCGTCCTCAGTGGGTTGAAGGGATTGTGGTTGAGCGACACTTTCTGTGCTAAACGCGCCGCCGCCGCCGCCGCTGAGCGCTTCGCGCAAAGCTCGTGATGGGCCCCCATCAGGTGAGCTGGCGCGCTTTGCGAATGGCTCTTCTGTTTCATGCTGCGCGTCTTCCACGATCGCTTCGGCGGGGGGCGGAGGCGCTTCTGTGTTAAGAGCCTCCTCTGTTTGAGCGCCCTCGGGAGGCGCAATGAAAATATTGGCCATCAACGCATCGTATCGCAGCCAGATATATATCCCGATCAGTGCGACTGCGATGAGTGCAAAGAGTGTCGATAATAAACGCATAAGCCCGCTCCAGCCATTTGTCTCATAAGAGGTGCGCTCAGACCTTGGTCTGCGTCAACCACGTTGTTTTCCAAATCAGGCAAAGACAGGGCGTAAAAGCGACAAGCGCTTATTCAACTGCAGCGCGGGTCAAACGGTCATTAATGGCTTCGCCAAGGCCTTCATGCGGGATGGGCGCAATAGCGATGCGATCAAACCGCATATCCAGAATGCGCAGCATGGAAAAGAGGTTGGCCGCTGCTTCGATCAAATCGCCTGAAGGTGAGAGATTGGCTTCATGTTTGAAACCGACTTCTCCAAATGCAAGGTAAGCTTCGTCCGGATCTGCGCGTTCCGCATTTAAGCGTAAACTGGCGGCAGGCGAATAATGTTTTTTGAGCATGCCCGGACTTGCTATCTCATCGCCGGGCGCTGCCAATGGGCCGCAGATTTCTTCCAGTTTTTCACGTTCCAGCGCCCCGGGGCGCAAGAGAGCTGGCGTATCGCCAGCTAAAGACACAACCGTTGATTCAAGGCCAGAGCGGCATGGCCCGCCATCAAGTATGAGCTCGACCTTATTCCCCAAACCATCTGCAACATGTTGCGCCGTCGTGGGGGAGAGCGTTTCTGAGGGGTTCGCAGATGGCGCTGCTAACGGGCATTCACATGCCCGGATTAGGCCGAGCGCGACAGGGTGGTCTGGCATGCGCACAGCAATCGAGCCCAGCCCTGCGGTGACAAGGTCGCTCACAGGACAACGCTCAGCTTTTGGCAGAACCAATGTGAGCGGACCAGGCCAGAACGCCTCAGCGAGCTGTTCCGCCATGGGGGAAAATACCGCTAACCTTCTGGCCATGTTCAGGTCAGAGATGTGGCTGATCAACGGGTTAAAGTTAGGGCGGTCTTTGGCGGCGTAAATACGCGCGACGGCTTCGCCATTGGTAGCGTCCGCCGCCAACCCGTAGACTGTTTCCGTTGGAATAGACACCAGCCCGCCACGGCGGATGATATCCGCCGCCTGTGTCATAACCTGATGATCAGGCGGCGCGATGCGTCCTGCTTCTTTCGTTGCCATAAGAGGCTTTCTTAGTTGGTGCGTGTCGCCTGAACCTGAATGTCCATCTGAATGTCCTCAGAGATCCATTCGGCGTTTGGGTCGTTGTCTTCGCCCAACCCCAGCGCCAATCGGTTCATCGCAAATGATGACGTCATGACTGCCTTACCATCTGTGATGTCCAGATTAAAGGGCATACGCACAGGATAGTCTTCGCCTTTAAGGGCAAGCACGCCAGTCAATTCCAGGTGGTCGTCCACAACGAAAACGCCTTTTGCCTCAAAGACAGCTTCAGGAAACTCGTTCGTATTGAAAAAGTCAGCGCCATGAAGGGATTTGTCTGAATAAGTATCACCCGTTTCAGCTGTCGCCGTCTTGACGGTGACGATGATCGCCGCCTTGGCGGGCGCATCAGGATTATACTGGATTCTAGCATCCCATTCGTTGAACACGCCTTCGAATGGCTTTTTGTTGTAGATGCCAGAAAAGCCGATCTTGCTGTTTTCCATGTCGATCGCCCAGTTGGGAGTGACGACAAGTTTTTCTTCAACCGGCTCAGAGACGTCCGCGACCTCTTCAACAGGTGTTTCAGCGTTGCTCGGGATCATGCCAATACCCACGATGACTGCAAACACCGCCAGTGCGCCGCCAAAGGCGACGAGCCCGCCGCGTCCTGATTGTTGAGGGCCATCTGTGCGGCCAAACAGGCCAGGTAACATGCGCGCCATGAGTCCATCCTTGTCTATAAATTGGTGCTTGAGCGCGCCAACAACGTGGAGCGCGAGTAATACGATTGCGACCCAGGCCAGCTTGGAGTGAGCGTTCTCCAGGAATGGAAAAAGCATCTCTTTTGTGTCGGACGACAATTGCGCCAGAGGAGCGATGTGGGGCCATTCTAAGACGTTGAACAAGATTGTGGGTAAGCCGCGCTGTGAGGCGGACACCAGTATCCAACCGGTGAGCGGCATCAGCACCATCAGCGCGTAGAAAAGCACATGCACCCAGTTGGAAATTATCTTCTGCAGGTGTGGCATTGGCGGCTCTTCTGGCGGGCGGTTCATCAGGCGCCAGAAGATGCGCATTAGCGTCAAAACGAAGATGGATATCCCAATAGATTTGTGAAGCTGGAAAAGCGCGCCTTTGTTGGGGGCGTCATTTGGCAGGTCGCCCATATACCAGCCAAGCCCGATCATGCCGATGATTGCCAGAGCGATAACCCAATGCAGTGCGATAGCGACGGCAGTGTAGCGGTGTTTCAGCAAGGTCATGAGAGGACAACTCCATACCGGTCGGTGTTCTGGTGGTTCTTATGGGCAATGTTTGTTGCAGTGGTTTGAAACTCATTACGCGACAAACACATTGTCGCCAATTGCACACAGCGCAATTGGCTTTTGCTTTAGCCGCCTTCGGCAAATTCAACTTCAATCTGAAAACGCACTTCAGCGCTGACAGGATTTGGCGCCATGGATGTCATGCCAAAATCAGTACGATCGAAGTTACCTTCTGCTGAAAACCCGACATAGGTTTTTCCCGGCGCCCAAGGCGGTGTGTTTGCGCCATTAAAGGTGACATCCATTGAAACGGGTTTTGTGACGCCTAGCAAAGTGAGGTCGCCAGTCATGATCCCAGTAAATTCACCTGTGCGCTCAATCGTTGTGGATTTGAAAACAATGTCCGGAAACTGCCCAGCTAGCAAAAAGCGTTCGTCCATTGCCAGCTCCTCGTCCCAATCATCTTTTGTAGGATGGTTGGCGTTGATGGAACGTGGGTTGATGACAGCAGAGACTGTGGAGTTTTCTGGATTTTCCTTGTCGAAATTCAAGCTGGCGTCGAAATCGTCAAACCGCATCGTGTACCATGAAAGGCCCATGTGTTTGACTTGAAAAATCAATGAAGCATGGGATTTATCGAGCGAATAATCTCCAGCTTCTACTGCAGCAAATGATTGTTTCGCCGGCGCTGTCGCGCAAGCAGAAAGCCCAAGTGAAAGTGCTAGCCCGAACAGGCTCTGTCTAAGCGGTGCGCGCATATTGATTATTTCCACAAGCAATTGATTTGCTGAAAAAAGAGCCCAGCCTTTGACCGGGCTCTTTATATTATTTCAGCTTTATTCAGCTTCGTCCTGAAGGAACTCACCGGAAATCACGATGGTGACTTCATCGCCGATGCCATTGTCGATCATGCGGGTGAGGCCGAAGTCTGAACGTTTGATTTTCGCTTTCGCGTCAAATCCGATGATGTCGCGCTCGCCATACCAAGGAACGTTGCCAACACCATTGTATTTCACTTTTAGTGTGATTGGCTTGGTGACACCGAGGAAAGTCAGGTCGCCGGTGACTTTACCTGTGTTTGGACCCGTTGTTTCCACGCTGGTGGATTTGAACGTGATGGCGGGAAACTCTTCAGCTTTGAAAAAGTCGTTAGCAAGTTCACCGTGCCATTTTTCAGCTTGTGACGGGTGGTCAGTCTGAACAGCTGTCGGGTTGATGGAAGCAGTGACGGAGGAGGCGGCTGGGTTGGCCGGATCAAAGTCGATTGTCGCATCCCAGTCCGTGAATTTGGCTGTGTAAGTTGAAAGACCGAAATGGCTCACTTTCCAAAAAAGAAAAGCGTGGGTTTTATCAACGGAATAAGTGCCTTTAGCTGTTTCTGCGAGTTGGGCTGCAACTTTTTCTGCATCGACTTTTGCTTCTTTATGGTCGCCAGCGTGAGCTGTCGCGCCAAGCGCAAGAAAAGAGGCGCTGGCAAGTGCCGCGACGGTGGATTTCAACATGATTGTTTGCTCCCAGAGTGATTGGTTCAGTTAAGCTAGTCACGAATTTGGGCAGCACTATGCAGTCAGTGTTCACGAAACTGTGATCGCTGACTGTAATGTATATAGGTTCAAAAAATAACGCCGCGTCAGGTTTTGTGCTGGCGGGTCAGACCTTCCTGACTGACTGACGCCACAAGTCGGCCGTCACGCGTAAAGATCGTACCGCGTGTCATGCCGCGCGCATGTCCCGCCCAGGGGCTTTCCATGACGTACAGCATCCATTCGTTCATGTTGATGTCCTCGTGAAACCACACGGCGTGATCCAGGCTGGCGACCTGCATGCTCTTTGTCCACCAGTTGACACCATGAGGCAGCATGGACGCTGCAAGAATGCCCATGTCCGAGGTAAAGGCCAACATGGCGCGGTGCATGTTCTGATCGGCTTCAACGGGCGCTGGCAAACGAAACCATGTATGTTGCAGAGGTGCGCGTTTTTCAGGTGCGTCTGGCATTGAGAATTTTGTCGGACGCAATTCCACCGGGCGCTGGCGTGTGATGAAACGGCGAATGTGCTCGGGTATTTTGTCGATGTTTTCCTGAAGGTGCTCTGCGTCGGTTTTTAGATCTTCAGGTGGCGGCACATCCGGCATGTCAGTCTGGTGCGTGAAGCCGTCTTCCTGAATTTGGAAAGATGTCGCCATTGTCAGGATTGGCTTGCCTTCCTGGATCGCGGTGACGCGTCTGTTGGAAAATGAGCGACCGTCAAAATCCCGGTCGATGGCGTATTCGATAGGCTGGCCGTCATCGCCTGGACGCATGAAATAGGCGTGCAGCGAGTGGATAGTTTTGTTGTCTTCTATGGTCGCCATTGCTGCGTTGACGCCCTGCGCGATGACCTGGCCGCCAAATGCGCGTTGACGCGTTGGCTTGCCGGGTTTGCCCATGGCTGCGCCCTTGAAGCGGTTGTCTTCGAGTTTTTCGGTGGTCAGCAGGTATTTCAGGCCTGTCACAAGTTCTTCTGGTGTGAAGCGACGACGTGGTTTGGTTTCAGCGGCTGACTTATCTGTGTTTTCCATTTTGGAGCGTTTCCTAATGTCTTGTGTCGCGCAGACCAAGCGGTGTGCAGGCGTATCGTTTGTATTTTGAGTCTTGCTTATTCTGCATGTGCAGAATTGAAAATACCAGAGCACGTAACGTCAACGACACGCACAGTGTCGTGACGCCACGATACATCTGGAACATCAGAGGGTAAACGCAAGTTACCCTCACTTTGTTTTAAGCGAGCGAGATGTTCACAATTTTCGGTTGGGTGAACTCTTCCAGTCCGACCTGACCTTTTTCGCGGCCAATACCTGACTGTTTGGCGCCGCCAAATGGAACGTCGAACGGAAGGTCAATGTGTTTGTTGACCCAGACTGTGCCGCTGTCGATCTTCATGGCGATTTCCTGCGCTCTGTCGATGTCTGAAGACCAGACGGAGCCGCCAAGACCGTATTCGGAGTCGTTGGCGCGCGCGATCACGTCATCAAGGTCGTCATAGGCCAGAACAGGAAGGATCGGGCCAAACTGTTCTTCTCTTACGATGCGTGCGTCGTCTGGTACGTCGCGTACGATTGTTGGACGGATAAAGTAGCCGTCACGATCCATAGCTTCGCCGCCTGCGATGATTTTACCGTTTTGGCGGGCATCTTCCAGAAAGCCTTTGAGCTTCTCAAACTGCATTGCGTTTTGGACTGGGCCGATCTGTGCGCCCTGATTGTCACCGGAGTCGACGACGGCTTCATTTGCCAGTTTGGCGAGTGCGTCACAGACCTGGTCATATTTTTCGCGTGGCGCATAAACGCGTTTAACAGCAAGACAGACCTGACCTGCGTTCAATGTCGCCGCGCCAAAGAGTTTTGGTGCAATTGCGTCAACATCAACATCATCCAGGAGGATCGCTGCGTCATTGCCGCCAAGCTCAAGTGTCAGGCGTTTCAGGCTGTCAGCGGCGCTGTGCATGACCTTTTTGCCTGTGGCGGTGGAGCCGGTGAAGCTGACTTTTGCCACATCCGGGTGAGAGCTGAGCGCTCCGCCCAATTCGTTTTCGTCGGCAATAATGTTGAGAACACCTTTGGGTAGAATGTCTGCGGCAAGTTCGCCGATCATCAAAGTTGTCAGCGGTGTCGTTGGCGCAGGCTTGAGGACGACAGTGTTGCCAGCGATCAGAGCAGGGCCGATCTTGCTCGTCGCAATGACCAATGGGAAGTTCCATGGCGTGATCGCGGCGACAACGCCGAGTGGCGTATAGTGCTCGATGACGCGTTCTTTTTCGTTTTCACGCAGCGTTTTGGAAGGCGTGGACATAACAAACCAGCCTTTCAGCGTGCCGATTGCGCCAAGCGTTTCGCCGAATGCCTGTTTGTAAGGTTTGCCTTGTTCCTGGGTGAGCGTGCGTGCGAAATCCTCTTTCTTTTCTTCGATTGCAGCAGCCAGTTTACGCAGGTATTCGCCACGCTCTTCAAAGCTGAGCGCTGACCATGCCGGGAAAGCGTCACGTGCGGCGGCGACGGCATGATTAAGCAAGTCCAGATCAGCGCGCGCCGCCTGTGCAAAGGGCTTTCCAGTGGCCGGATTAACCACGTCAAGCGCTTGAGATGACGAGATAAGTTCACCGTTAACAAGCATACGGAACATTTTATTTCTCCCAATGAAATTCCGCAAAGTGAGCGTAAAAAGGCTCCTAAAATCGCAGAAAAAAGTGTTTGATGTGCCTTCCTCAATTACGCAAGCTATATTGTTGTAGATATTTTTGCTGCGCATTCATGGGTATTTATGCGCAATTTTGCTTGTGAGAAAAGAGACAGGCGACGAGGAATTCCAAAATTTCAGCCTTTGGCGTTCACTTTTGATTGCGTTGGGCGGATAAAACATACTCAATACCCGAAATGTGGGCATTGAGCCATTTTAGAACGATCTTTCTAGTTGTCGGAGCGTATCTTCCGATATAGCCTCTGTTCTCACAAAGGCCCGTCAGATGGTCGAGAGCGAAAAATTACTCAAGGGAGGAACTCATATGTCGGAATCCGGCCAGTGGCCCGCTATGTCCAATCAGCAGATAGAGGACACACTCTGCGCGCCTGGTGAAAATTTTGAAATGGATACAATCGATATTCGCGGTGTGCAGACGCGGGTATGGAAGAACTGTGTCGCAACTTTGCCAGCCCTGGCAGAGCACTCCCGTGCGCACGGCGAGTGTGAGTTCATCGTCTATGAAGACGACAGAATGACGTTTGAGGGTTTTTATCGTGCGACTGCCAATTTTGCAGCATTCCTTGAAAGCAAAGGCGTCAAGAAAGGTGATCGTGTTGCGCTTGCAATGGCTAATCTGCCGGAATGGCCTGTTATCTTCTTTGCTGCGACATGCATTGGCGCCATCGTCGTCCCCTTAAACGCATGGTGGAAGACAGACGAACTTAATTACGGCCTGGAGAATTCCGGGTCTAAAGTTCTGGTGTGTGACGAACAGCGCTGGGACAGAATCGCGCCGCGCGTGCGTCATCTGGATGCTTTGGAAACAACGATTGTGTCCCGCTCGATGAATGAGCTGCCAAGCGATGTGCTTAAGCTGGAAGACATTATCGGCGCGCCGAACGACTATCCGTCTTTGCCTGAAAAACAAATTCCACAAGATCGAGTGGTCGCGGATGATTATGCGACGATCTTTTACACGTCCGGGACGACGGGTGATCCCAAAGGCGCGCTTGGCACCCACCGCAATTCGACGACCAACATATTCTCATCTGCGTTTGGTGTTGCGCGGGCGGCTCTGCGTCGCGGCGAAGCGCTGCCAGAGCCGCAACCACGCACGACACTTCTGGTTATCCCACTTTTCCACGTAACCGCATGTTGCGCGCGACTGATGGGGACAATCTTTGGCGGACACAAACTCGTCTTCATGCGTAAGTGGGATGTGATCAAAGCGTTTGAGATCATTCAGGATGAAAAAGTCTATGCGACCGGTGGCGTGCCGACGATTGCATGGCAATTGATCGAACACCCGGACCGCGACAAGTATGACCTCTCTTCGCTCGAGGCGATCGGATATGGCGGTGCGCCAGCTGCGCCGGAACTGGTGCGCAAGATCAAGGAAGTCTTTGGCGCAGAACCGGGAAGCGGTTGGGGGATGACAGAAACATCCGCAACCGTCACAGGTCATAGCGCAGAAGATTATTTAAACCGTCCCGACAGTTGTGGTCCGCCAGTGCCTGTTGCGGACCTTAAAATCATGGATCACGACGGCCAAAAGGAAATGCCGCTTGGCGAAGTTGGCGAGTTGTGGGCGCGTGGCCCTATGGTTGTTCAGGAATACTGGAACAAACCTGTCGCCACGAAAGAAACCTTTATCGATGGGTGGGTGAAAACTGGAGATCTGGCGCGTCTGGATGATGAAGGCTTCTGCTTCATCGTGGACCGGGCCAAGGACATCATTATTCGCGGCGGTGAGAACATCTACTCCAGCGAAGTGGAAAACGTTCTTTATGACCATCCGGCCGTGACAGATGCGGCGCTCGTGCCAATCCCGCACCGCACGCTTGGTGAAGAGCCAGGAGCTGTGGTGCATCTCGCTCCAGGCACGTCAGCCACGGAAGAGGAGCTGAAGCAGTGGGTGAAATCGCGTCTGGCGATCTTCAAGACCCCCGTAAAGATTCTCTTCTCGGAAGAAACGCTACCAAGAAACGCGAACGGAAAAATTCTCAAAACCGAGCTTAAAAAGCTTTTCATCAATGAGGATGCGGCCGGTTAGTCCATTAATTTATCAACATATTAAAAAGACCGGAACCTTGAGGGCTCCGGTCTTTTTTCTTGGCTGCTATTGGCTGTTTTTCTCAACCGCCTTCATGAATTTCTCGCGCGCTTCAGATTGTCCTGATGCGCCTGGGTGAGATGAGGAGAGGCCGCCATCAACAGCGATTGACTGCCCGTTGATATAGCTTGCCATTGAAGAACAGAGGAACAGGGCGGTTGATGCTATCTCTTCAGGCTGGCCGCCGCGACGCATTGGGTTGTGGATGCCGAGTTTGTCATCCAGACCTGATGCGCGAACAAAGTCGTAAATCGGTTTGGTCATGCCGGTTTCAATAAGTCCGGGGCAGATCGCGTTGATCCGTACGCCTGTTCCGGCAAGAGCTAAGGCGGCAGTTTCAGTCAGGTTCATGACGCCTGCTTTTGAAGCGGAATAGCAGCCAGGGCCCGCGCCCGCGCGAATGCCGGCCACAGATGCGGTGCAGACGATAGCGCCTGACCCCTGTTCGACCATTTTAGGTGCAGCGTGTTTGATGGCCAGGAAAGGGCCGATTAGATTGACGCGCAGCACTTCCGCCCACAGTTCAGGTGTGGCGTCGAAATAATCAACGTGACCGCCTGTGATACCAGCGTTTGCAAAAAAGAAATCGAGTTTGCCGTAAGTATCACATGCAAGGTCTATGGCTTTGATGACGTCAGCTTCAGCGCCTGCGTCCATTTTCAGCGCAACCGCTTTGCCGCCATCTGAAGTGATCGAATCAATGACCTCGTTAAGTGAATCGGACAGGTCGCAAGCCACAACGTTTGCGCCTGCTTTTGCGAATAATTCAGCGCTGGCGCGGCCGATACCTGATGCTGCGCCTGTTATGATGGCGGTCTTGCCTGTGAAGTCCTCACTTAGGTTGAGCACGTAAATGTCCTTTCTGTTTAGCCGACAAAGATTTGCGGCTCTTATAGGAAGAAATCCGAAGATACCCTCCAAACTATATTTCAAATTTAGCTGCGAAATAAAAACTCAATCAGGCTGATGTCAAATAAGTATTTTGTGAGAGATTCAAGCCTTGGCAATTCACATACCATATATTCTAAATTAGGTTGTGTGAGATTGGTTGTTAAGGCTAGAATATCATGTTGGTTGCAAATGGGAGCCAGTAAATTTGCGGTTTGATTTAGATTTATAATTGATTTGAATATGATTTCGGTTTTGTTGTCGCACGATGTGACCTGCAGAAAGTTTGCGAGTGTGTGTGACGCAGGCTGAAAATGTCATGCAGGACGGGTGTTTGAACAAGGGAAGAACAGAAGCATAAGATGTCTGATCGCTTTTCCAAAAAACGTGAGCGTATTATCGACGCTGCTTCAATCCTCATAAACAGAAATGGCCTTAAAGGGCTGACTTTTGTCGATGTTGCCGAACAGGTTGAGCTAAGTTCGACCAGCGTCACTTATTATTTCAAGCGCAAAGAATTCTTAGCGGCGGCCGCATTCAAGCGGGCGATCGAGAGATTGGATTCAACGGCGAGAAACGCTGAAACTGGCACAACAGCGCGAGAGCGTGTGCGGATGCTGTTGAGGACGCGTTTTGATTATTGGCAACGTGTTCGCAAAGGCGAGGACCGACCTTTTGTCAGTCTGGCGGATATGCGAGCGCTGGAAGAGCCGTTGCGCACGGAAGTCATCACGCAATACAAGGATGTTGTGGCGCGCTTAGCGGGTTTCTTTGATGCGCCGAAAAATGCACGCGAGGCGGCGCTGAATCATGCGCGAGGCCACGTGTTGATGGAAACCAGTTTATGGCTTGCCGCATGGATCCACGATTACTCCCAACAGGATTTTGAGCGTGTAGAAGAGCGCATGTTTGAAGTGCTGGAAAAGGGATTGGCGATTGATGGGGGCAATTGGACTCCCGAATTACTCAATATCTCGGAGAAAGATCCGGAAAAGAAAGGCGGTGCGGAGTTATTCCTTGGCGCCGCGACCCGCCTGATGAACCAGTTGGGATATCATGGCGCATCTGTTGAGCGGATTGTGGCGTCGCTGAATGTCACCAAAGGCAGCTTTTATCACCACCT
>CAYFFG010000004.1:153016-154864 GCA_964342355.1 uncultured Hyphomonadaceae bacterium | reverse complement strand
GGGACAATTCGGGCTGTTGATCCATTAATCGCCAGTCAGATGATTATGTCGATGCTGAACACCGCCTTTGATCAGCGCGCCTGGGCGGAGGATATGTCGCGCGAAGACGCAGTGCACCTTTATGCCTCCACTCTGACGCATGGACTGTTTGCGCCCGTGCCTGAATAAAGCGACAAATAGAAAACAAACAAAAACGGCGTGTCTTGCTTCCAAAGACACGCCGTTTTCTTATTTGGGTTTCCCGACCAATGAGGTGTCACTGGTCGGGAATTTTTTTCGCTTAGAATTCGTGCTTCACGCCAACTTTGATCGCACGACCGACAGCGTTGCCGGTGAACGGGTCGTAGTTGTAGTCAAGACGCGCAAAGCTTGGGTCTTCGTCAAGCAGGTTGGAGACCGACAGAGATACCAGTGTTGTGTCGGTTACATAGTAACGTGCGTTGAGGTTCAACAATGTCTGGGCGTCGATTGTGCCGCCTGGCTGACCTGTGAAACGTTGATCTTCATAGCTGTCGATGTGGTTCACTGTCAGGCGAGTGTCGAAGTCACCGAGCTGGTACTCAACATAGAACTGACCTTTCCACTCTGGGAGTGGGTAGGCTGTGGACTGGTTGTTGAGGCTACCAACAGCTTCAAACGCGTCCTGAACAACAACGCCGTTCACAGATGCTGCGGCTGTGTCATATGACATGATGTAAGACACAGTCGTACCAAGTCCGAGGACGCCTTCGCCAATGTCACGCTCGTAAGAGAGCAACAGGTCGAGACCGTCTGTGGTGATCTCTGGTCCGTTTTGCCAGAAAGTCTGGATACGCTCTAGTGTTGCTACGCCACAGACATCGTTGGTGAACTGGAAACGGTCCTGAACAGCAAGCGCTTCTGGTGTCGTCGCACATGTCGCTCCATCTGGGAACAATGTGTCAACCAGACCGCCAACTGGGTCAGAAATCAGCGTGTCTTCCAGTTCATAACGCCAGTAGTCCAGGGACCCTTTGAAACCACCGCCTTCAAACAGGACACCAGCAGAGTAGTTTACTGCTGTTTCTGGCTGAAGGTTAGGGTTGCCGCTCACGTCTACAGGGCGGAAGGAGCCCAGAATGAACTGAAGGCTGGTCAGGTTGCGTTCTGAAAGAAGGACGCTGGATGGACCGCGGAAGGTCGTACCGACTGAACCACGGAAACCGATATTGTCGGTTGCCTGCCAGCGAGCGGACAGTTTCGGGTCGAAAGTTGAACCGGTGCTGCCGCCGTAGTCCTCAAAACGTGCAGCAAGCTGAACGTTCAGGTCATTTGTGAATGGGAACTGAAGTTCTGTGAAGAGCGCGTAGACATCGCCTTCAGAGTAGCTGTCAGCGTTGGTGCCGAGGAAGGCCAGGGCGCCTGATGGGTTCGAACATGACGTGTCACCGTTAACAGGTGTCAGCGGACACGGTGTGGTCGCAAGGTTGCTGTCAGGCGCGTTCTCGCTTTCAAAAGTGCCGTCACGGTATTGAGCGCCGATACCAAACAGGACTTCACCGCCTGGAAGCTCGAAGCCTGTTCCGCCACCGAAGTTGGCTTCAAGAACAGTCAGGTCTGTGCGGTTAGAAGACGCTGCTTCACCAGAAATCCACTCAAACACTTCAGCAGAGTTTGTGTTTCTGATGTTGCCGTTTGCGTCGATTTCAAGTGCGGAGCTGAATGGGTTGAGCCACAGACAGTTGCCTGCGCCTGCAACGCCTTCACAATCT
The DNA here is from genome assembly GCA_964342355.1 of uncultured Hyphomonadaceae bacterium. Lineage (GTDB taxonomy): Bacteria > Pseudomonadota > Alphaproteobacteria > Caulobacterales > Hyphomonadaceae > Hirschia. Next base: position 153,134 of record CAYFFG010000004.1, on the reverse strand, counting down.
TCGCCGCCCAAGCCAGCAAGAGCGAGCTGTACGCGGTTTGTGAAAGTGTCCGGGCTTGAAATGTGACGGTCGTATTTGTGGTGTGTCAGGTTGAACGATGCGGTGTGGTTGTCACCGA